>NZ_JBOZGL010000004.1:0-618197 GCF_050846855.1 Priestia sp. TGN 0903 | reverse complement strand
CAGTCACCGGTACAATATCGGCAACTGGTCGTTTAAAAGGTGTTTTGATCCCTGTCTCAAAAACAGGGGTCAGTCCCTAAAAACCGCAGCTTTTATTCGTTTAACCGAAAAAATTATGTGAGAGATGCTTACAAAGCAAGAGATTTTTCAGTGGGAAATTGATAAAGTAAAAATAAGAGAAATCAGTGGACAGAAAAGCTTTTAGCGGCTGGCCGCTTTTTATTCAATATGCAAGGGTTAGGTAGTGAGATTAAAAAAATAGCGATGAATACGTATTGTTATTGTAGATGAAGTGCTAAGGTCGCTCTATCTGCAATTATGTAGAATCTTCGCGCGCTTATAGTCTGTTTTACGGAACGAAAAAGCTGCGGAATTAGAAGAACTCCTTCTATTTCTGCGGTTTTTTTTATAAACAAGAAATAAATTCACTTATCGTACGGAGGCGATGCAGATGATTAAAGATTTAGTATTGGCTAAGGAATGGCTGCCTGCAGCTTATTCACATGATTTAACAGATCAGCCCTTGCAAGTAACGATTTTAGAAGAGCGAGTTGCGCTGTTTCGCACAACTAATGCCATTAAAGCATTTAAAGATTTGTGCATCCATCGCGGTGCAGCGTTATCTCTTGGGAAAGTAGTAGATGATTGCATTGTGTGCCCTTATCACGGATGGAAATACGATGGTGCCGGGGCTTGTGTGAAAATTCCTCAACAGCCGCCGGGAAGAGCGATTCCTTCAAAAGCAAAAGCACAGGTATATGATTGCGTTGAAAAGCATGGGATTATATGGGTGAAGATGAACAGCGAGGCAAGTGATATTCCTCTTCCTCAGTATGACGAATACCTTAACTCCGGATTTAAAACGGTTTGCGCCAACCCTCATACTCTGCAGGCAGCAGCTCCTCGTGTCGTAGAAAACTTTCTAGATGTAAGCCATTTGGCTTTTGTTCACGAAGGAAGCCTTGGACACTCGGATTACGCCGAAATTCCTGATTATAAGGTACATTGGAAAGATAACCGATACATTTCTGACGAAATCGCTGTGTACGCAGATGCAGATGGTACGGGTAACTTTGCGACTATTTATTATACTTTTGAAATTCTTCGTCCTGCCGTTGCAAGGTTGAAAAAAGTGAACTATGAAACGGGTGAAATCTTTTCGATGCTGTTTGCGGTTTTACCTGAAGAGGAAAGAAAGTCGACTGTGTTTGCATTGGTTTCTAGAAACTATTCGTTTGATGCACCTGATCAATATTTCCGTGATTTTCAGCAGCTTATTATTGAACAAGATACGAGCATTGTAGAAAGTCAAAAACCCGAAGAGCTGCCGCTTGACTTACAAGCAGAGCTTCATTTGAATCCGGATCGACTGAGTATTGCCTATAGAAGATGGCTCGGTGATTTAGGAGTGACCTTTGGAAGTGACGTAGGAACAAGATTAAAAAAAGCTGCTCAATAAAAAAGAAGAAAGGAGTCTCCTTTCTTCTTTTTTATGTATGTTCACGGATAAGCTGATGATAGCTATTAAAAAGGGTAGGATATGTTAAGCGGCTTAAGATGACGCAGGAAAGCGTAGCAGAGGCTAGGATAGTAAAAACGATGAGCAGCTGGAATTTGACTGCTTGTATCGGATCTGCCCCTCCAATAATCTGGCCTGTCATCATGCCGGGAAGCTGAACGAGTCCAATTGTTTTTTGGCTTTCTACAGTAGGAATCATGCTAGCTTTGATTGCGGCATTTAAAATACTATGAATAGCTTGTTTAGGAGTTCCGCCAAGCGCCAGAATCAATTGAATTTCGTCTCGCCTTCTATTTACTTCAGCGTCTAACCGATTTAAAAATAAATTGGCCAAAATCATCGAATTTCCAATAATCATACCGCTGACAGGAATGACATATCGCGGAGTAGCAGGGATAATATGTAGGCCCAGCATAACGCTTTGGGTCAGGATTTCTACAATAAAAAGAGTGACAAATACACGAAAGAAAGCTTTAAATCCCTGCTTTTTTTTCTTTACAACATTTTGGGAAGCGACCGTCAGCATCACGAATAAAATGAGAATCATAAAAGCTGGGTGATTCGCGTCAAAAATAAAAGATAAAACATATCCGATCACTAACAGCTGAACGGCTGCTCGAATACTGGCAATGATAATATCTTTCTCGAGTCCTATACGAAAAGATTTTGATAAAAAAAGAGCAATAAAAACAAAAACGATGGTAAAAATCAGTGAAAGTGAACTCATAGAAAGGCTCCTTCAATAAATTGTTTTGTTTCAGCTTTTACAGGAGCATGAAAAAAGGTCTCCGTCTTCGCTTTTTCTACAATCACTCCGTTCATTAAAAGCCAGACTTCCTCTCCTAAACGTTTGGCTTGTTCTAAATTATGGGTAACCCAAATAATCGTTTTATTCTGCTCTTTATGTAAATGAGAAATAAGCTGTTCAATTTCATGAGCAGAAGTGGCATCCAAAGCGGAAGTGATTTCGTCTAAAAGCAAAAGGTCAGATCCGTTCGACAGCGTGCGCGCTAATGATAACCTTTGTCTTTGACCACCGGATAAATCTCTTGCATCCTGCCCTAACAAGTCAGGGGAAAGACCGGTTAAGGCACAGAGTTCTTCAGGCATAATATCCTGTTTGCCGTGCAGCTTTTGAACAAGCATCATATTATCTCGCACTGTTCCATCAATAACAGGAGCTGATTGAAAAGCGATGCCCACTTTTTTTCGCAAATCAGAAATATTCCATTTGCTAATGTCTTTTCCATATACTTCAATACTTCCTTCATCAGGTGCAGAAAGTAAATTGCACATGGAAAGAAGGGTGCTTTTTCCGGATCCTGATGGTCCTACCATCATGACGAGCGAGCCTTGCATCACTGTACCCGATATGCCTTTTAAAACACTATGTTCTTTATCTTTAAATGTTTTATGAACGTCTGTAAATGTAATGGCAGGTATTGAATTGAACGTGTTCATAGTAACTCCTTTTTCATTCGTTTTGTTTATTGTAGCATAAGCGAAAGTATAAAAAGTTATTGGACGATATAAAAAAAAGCTGTGAAAAACCACAGCTTTTAAACAGTTGTATTCACTTTTTGGCTGGCTTTTAAGGCATAATCTAAATCTTCAAGAAGGTCGTCGATTGCTTCTGTTCCAACCGACAGACGAATGAGTTCTGGCGTCACACCCGAAGCTTTTTGTTCGTCTTCAGATAGCTGTTGATGAGTGGTGCTTGCCGGGTGAATAATGAGTGATTTAGAGTAGCCAATATTGGCTAAATGAGAAAATAACTGAACCGAATCAATTAACTTAGCCGCAGCGTTTTTTCCTCCCCTGACACCAAAGGTTAAAATGGCTCCTTGTCCTTTAGGCAAATATTTTTGTGCCAAAGAATAGGAAGGGTGGGAAGGAAGCCCCGCATAATTTACCCATTCTACTAATTCATGCTGCTCTAAAAATTTCGCTACCTTTAATGCGTTTTCGCTGTGACGCTCTAATCGCAGATGGAGTGTTTCTACTCCTTGAAGAAGTAAAAAGGAATTAAAAGGTGATAAAGCAGCTCCAATATCTCGTAAAAGCTGAACGCGCGCTTTTGTAATATAAGCAGCTTCACCGGCAGCTTCTGTGTATACGAGGCCATGATAACTTGGATCTGGAGTTGTTAAGTCTGGAAATTTTCCGCTCGCTTCCCAATTAAATTTTCCACTGTCTACGATAACACCGCCAATTGCTGTTCCATGCCCTCCAAGAAACTTAGTAGCAGAATGAACGACAATATCTGCTCCAAAATCGATGGGGCGAAGAAGGTAAGGGCTTGGAACGGTATTATCAATAATAAGAGGAATTCCATGTTCGTGGGCAATGTCTGCAACTGCCTCGATGTCTAGCACATTTCCCTGTGGATTTCCAACGGATTCAGCATAAATTGCCTTTGTTTTGGAAGTGATTGCACTTCTAAAATTTTCTGGATTATCGGCGTTTACAAATTTGACGGTAATGCCCAGTTTAGGAAGCGTAGACGAAAAGAGGTTATACGTTCCCCCATATAAACTGCTTGCTGATACAATTTCATCTCCTGCGGAAGCGATATTCAAAATGGAAAAGGTAGTAGCCGACTGACCTGAAGCTACTCCTAGAGCACCAACTCCGCCTTCTAACTCAGCAATTCGCTGTTCAAAAACGTCCGTAGTAGGGTTTACAATTCGAGTGTAGATATAGCCTTGTTCACTTAAATTAAATAAAGACGCAGCATGCTCCGTATCTTTAAATCCAAATGAGCTTGTTTGATAAATAGGTACGGCACGCGAAAAAGTAGCTGGGTCAAGCTGTTGACCAGAATGGATCGCTTTTGTTTCAGGACGAAATGGTTTCTTAGCAGACATTGAAACTCCTCCTTGGATATAAAACTTATAAAAAACATAGGAATAATAAACTTTAATCATAATATACGAATTCTATTGAATGATGTCAAATGATAATTAGAATATTTAGAAAATATAAAAAATATTAATAATGTAATTTATCATTAAGACATCTCTTTAATTGTTAAAAATACCATAAAAAATATTAAATGTAAGAAAAATGTAAATTAATTTGTATAATTATGTTAGAATATTAGGTGTTTGAGAGTTTCTTAGAGAGCCAATTTTGCTAGAAGACTTTAAAAAATAGTAAAAGGTGGGTCTTAAGAGCTACTAACGAAACAAAATAAAAGGAGTTTGATTATGAGCACAGAAGTCAATGTATCTTCGGAAGTTCAAGAGAAAGGAAAGCCTTCTATTTTTGGTTTTATTACGAGTCCGGTTGTACAGTTTGAGAAAATGAAAAGCAATCCGGTCATCTGGGGACCTCTTTTACTTATCCTCATCTTAACAGCTGCAACAACGATTCTAGCCGTCTATACCCCTCAGGCACAAGAGGCGCTGCAACAGCAAAAAGAAGCTGGTATTGAAGTGAATTCAACATTTAGTATGATTGGCGGAGCGATTGGCGGAGTTATTGCAGTAGTTGCTACACTGGCATTCACAAGTTTGATTCTGTTTTTAATTGCAAAGTTAGGAACTGGAAAAACAACGTACCGCCAAATGTTTAGTTTGAATTTGTTTGTTACGTTCATCACAGTAATCGGTCAGCTAATTAATACGGGAGTCGCTGCACTAGCACATACTTCAGCGAATGTGACTTCGTTAAATGGAATGGTTGATGCTAAAGGTGCTATGGGAGGAGTATTTAACTCCATTGAAATCTTTTCTATCTGGGGACTTATTCTGACAGCAGTAGGACTACAAAAAGTGGCGAATGTATCAAAAGCTGCTTCTATTATTACAGTGATTATTTTATTCATCTTAGGAGCGGCTATTTCAGGAGTTGGAGGAGCTGCTTCAGAAGCGCTTAAAGGAGCAGGGTTGTAAATGAAAAAAGGAATAATTATTACAGCTGTAGCAGTTGTTATTGTTGCGGTTATTGGGATTAACGTATATCGTGCACAAAGTGTAAGTGGAAAAGCAGTCAATGTTCACGTAGCCAATCTAAAGGAAAAAAAGTTAAGAAATACAGTTATGGTTCCGGGTACGTTAAAGCTTGCTGATGAGCAATATGTCTATTTTGATGCTGAAAAAGGCGAGGTTGAACGATTTCACGTAACAGAAGGCTCCCGTGTACAGCAGGGAACTTCTCTTGTAACGTACGAAAGCGATGCGCTTGATTTAGAGCAAGAACAAAACAAATTAGAAAAAAAATCCAGTCAACTGCAAATTGACTCCGTAAGCAAACAGCTTTCTAATTTAAATAAAAAACAAAAAGAATTGGAAAAAGAAATGAGTAAGCAAGAAGCGAGAGATCAAATTGACACAGAGCGTACGCAGCTCAATCTCGATTTAGAGACCGCTAAAATTGATTTAGAACGAAACAAACTAGAAGCCAAATCAATTGCTAAAAAAGAACGTAATTTAGACGTAGCGAGTGATATTAATGGGACGGTGCTAGAAGTAGATAAAGAAGCGGTTAATAACACAAGTGACGTTCAAAAACCGCTTATACATATTGGTAATACCGATGAATACTTGGCTACTGGTGTGCTGTCTGAGTACGATGCGTTAAAAATTAAAACCGGTCAAGCTGTCAAAATTACATCAGATGTTTTGCCTGATAAAGAATGGGCAGGTAGCGTAAAACAAATTGACTATCTACCTCAGCAGCAGGCATCAGCAGAAGCCGGCAATGATGCGGCTAATCAATATCCAGTTGAAGTAAAAGTAGATGACCAAGATATCACGATGATTAAGCCGGGATTTAAGCTGCTGCTCGAGATTGAAACAAGCAGTAAAAAAGCTTCATCACTGCCGATAAAAGCAGTTGTAAATGAAGACGGAGAAAAATTTGTATACGTCGTGAAAGATAAAAAGGCGGTTCGTAAGGAAGTAAAGATTGGAGAAACAACAAATAAATTTATTGAAATTAAAAGCGGCGTATCTTCTAAAGACAAAGTTATTACAAATCCTTCAAAGGACTTAACTGACGGTGCGGAAGTGACTGTTCAATGATTGAGCTTGTAAATATTCATAAAAGCTATCATCTTGGCAAAGAGGAAGTACCGATTTTAAAAGATATTAATTTGAAGATTTATGACGGTGAGTTTGTTGCGATTATGGGTCCTTCAGGCTCCGGAAAATCAACGCTCATGAACATTATCGGATGCTTAGACCGCGCTTCTTCAGGCTCCTATTTATTAAATGAACAAGAAATCTCTACTTACAGCGATGAGCAGCTGGCAAAAGTAAGGAATATCCATATCGGCTTTGTTTTTCAGCAGTTTCAGCTGCTGCCGCGTTTATCAGCTGTCGAAAACGTAGAGCTTCCAATGGTATATGCCGGCGTATCGCGTAAGGAAAGACGAGCCAGAGCAGAAGCTGCGCTTGCAAAAGTAGGGCTGAGTGAGCGAATGAAACACTTGCCGAGCGAGTTATCAGGAGGGCAAAAGCAGCGTGTTGCTATTGCTCGCTCTATTGTTAACAATCCGACGCTTATTTTAGCCGATGAACCCACAGGAGCCTTAGATACAAAAACGAGTGCTGATATTATGGAGCAATTTTCTAAGCTAAATGCAGATGGGACAACAGTTGTAGTTATTACTCATGAACCTGAAGTGGCAGAGTACACATCGCGTACAGTTATCGTTCGTGACGGTAAGGTATTAAGTCATAGCGACAAGGAGAACGATAGCTTATGAGTTTAATAGAAAATATTCGTATGGCTTTTTCCTCGGTTCTTGCTCATAAAATGCGCTCTATTTTGACAATGCTTGGTATTATCATTGGCGTAGGGGCGGTTATTATCGTTGTTGCTATCGGCCAAGGCGGAGAACAGATGATTAAGTCAGAAATAACAGGAGCAAGCAATACAGTTGATGTCTACTATCAGCCTCCTGAAGACGAGATGCAAGCTGATGACCTTTCCATGACGGGGGAGCCGATCTTTACAGAGGATGATATTAAAGCTCTTTCGACTATTCCCGGCGTGAAGAATGTGGTGGCTTCTAGCTCAATGGGAATGGGAATAAGATATAGAGACAAAGAATCAGATACGACTGTTAACGCAATTAATGAAGGGTATATTGAGGTTAATCAGCTTGAAGTTTCAAAAGGAAGAATGTTAGACAGCTCTGACTTTTTATCAGGTAATCGAGTAGGTGTGATCACAAGCGATATGAAAAAAGAGCTGTTTGATAAAAAGGAAGCCCTTGGACAAGTAGTATGGGTTCAAGGACAGCCTATCAAAATTATTGGTGTGACAAAAAAGCCAACGGGCTTTTTAGCATTTGAAATGCCAACTATTTATATTCCAGATAATACGTATAAATCAAGCTTCGGTAAGCTTGACTACACAAACCTTAGCGTTCAAGCAAAAAGCTCTGATCAACTGAAAAAAGTAGGCAATGACGCAACGGATTTGTTAAATAATTTGCATGATGCTGAAGATGCTTACCAAGTGCAGAACTTAGAAGAAATAGCAGATAGCATTGGAAATGTAACGCGAATTATGACAACGATTATTGGATCGATTGCAGGCATTTCCCTGCTTGTTGGCGGGATTGGCGTTATGAACATTATGCTGGTTTCTGTAACGGAACGTACAAGAGAAATTGGTATTCGTAAAGCATTAGGAGCCTCTAAAAGACAAATTTTAACTCAGTTTTTAATTGAATCTATTACGCTCACGCTTATTGGTGGTTTGCTTGGCATCGGCCTCGGCGCAGGCGGGGCAGCTCTTGTTTCATTATTTGCTGGATGGCCATCATTAATTTCGTGGCAAGTGGTGCTCGGAGGAGTATTGTTCTCCATGACGATTGGTATTGTATTCGGTATGCTTCCTGCAAACAAAGCGGCGAAGCTAGATCCAATCGAAGCATTAAGATATGAATAAAGACATGCGTTCGCATGTCTTTATTTCAATTTAACGAGAACCAAGAAGATTTCTCGTTTTTCTTATTTATTACTTACTAGGGTTGATACGGGCTACGTTAATAATATCATGTATTTTCTCTACCAAATCGAGCATGAGAAATCCGTTTCCTTCAGAGCTTTTTCGATATCCAAGAGGAAGCGTCCTTCTTACAAGTTGAGCATAGATTTCGGCTTCGATTAGAGAGCGGCCAAATTCCTTCTCACATAAGTTAATTAATAAAGCTAAAGCTCCTGCCACGTGAGGAGTTGCCATTGAAGTTCCTGAAAGAGTCGCATATTTACCTTCTAAAAAAGTAGAGATGATGTTAACTCCCGGTGCCACTAAATCCACTTCTTCATTGACGTTGGTAAAAGGAGCCAAGCTTAAGCTGTTGTCCACTGCTCCTACTTGAATGACTTCGTTGTAACTTCCTGGATATGAATATTCAAAAGTTTCTTCGCGATCATCACCTTCATTTCCAGCCGCAACAACGACAGAAACATCTTTATTCACAGCATTTTGAACAGCTTCGTGCAGTTCTGGAACGTCTTGTGGTCCCCCGAGTGACATGGAAATAACTCGTGCTCGCTCATTGTTAGGACCTCGCCATTCGACGGCGTAGTTAATAGCGTCAATAATCCATTCGTAAT
The DNA here is from genome assembly GCF_050846855.1 of Priestia sp. TGN 0903. Lineage (NCBI taxonomy): Bacteria > Bacillati > Bacillota > Bacilli > Caryophanales > Bacillaceae > Priestia > Priestia sp. TGN 0903. The sequence continues at coordinate 609,101 of NZ_JBOZGL010000004.1, read as the reverse complement.
TTCCCGATCCTTCACCGGTAAGTACTTTTAAGCTTAGGATTTTTGCTTTGGGTGCCACCCCTACTACCCCTTCATTATTGAGCGCAGCAGCAATGGTACCAGACACGTGAGTGCCGTGCCCATTATTATCTTCAAATACAGAAGAATCTCCGTCATAATCCGAAGTGAAGTTTCTTCCTCCGATAATACAATCTTTTAAGTCAGGATGATTTGTGTCAACACCAGTGTCGATAACTGCAATTACAATGCCTTCTCCTTGATTGCTTTGTTCCCAAATAGCAGGTGCTTGAATTAAGCTTACTCCTTTAGGCGTTTCGTTTGTTGAGTCGATAATCGACTCAATTGTATAAGGGATTAATTTGACTTGTAACGGTTGTTGAGTCATAGTCATCCTCCTTAAAATGAATTCCATAAAAAATGGAAGTTACTTAATTATAAATTCCCAACTATTGCTATAAATTAAACGCTTTTAATGTGAATCCTTTCTTTTTGAATAAAAAGACTCACAAAAGATGTGAGAAGAGGAAAAAAGACCCTGAAGACAAGCCCGATAGAGATTTTTAATGTTATCTGTGTATTCACTTTTAATGTTTATCTCACACTATATAAGAAAGAAACTCCAAGAAAAATCACATAGGACTGGTGACTTTTGATATAATTACGAACGGTATGACATTCTCAAAATACATGATATTTATAAATATATATTAATTTGCAAATTACGAAGGGGCTGAGGATAGTGTCAACTTTAACGTCTCAATCCGTCATTAAATGCGGAAAGTATGAGCTGAATTATGCGGATCGTACGCTTATTATGGGGATTTTAAACGTAAACCCGGATTCATTTTCAGACGGCGGAAAATACTACGATGTAGATAAAGCAGTTGCTCATGCTGAGGAAATGGTAAAGCAAGGAGCAGATATCATTGATATCGGAGGAGAATCAACTCGTCCTGGTTATACAAGAATTAGCGATGAAGAAGAGATTAAACGGATTGTGCCCGTTATTTCTGAAGTGGCTAAGCGCGTAGAGGTGCCGATTTCCGTAGATACATACAAATCGGAAGTGGCCAAACATGCGCTAGAAGCAGGAGCACATATTATTAATGATATATGGGGTGCAAAAGCCGATCCTAAAATGGCTCAAGTTGCAGCTGATTATAATGTGCCCATTATTTTAATGCACAACCGTCATGAGCCCAACTATACAAATCTGATTACAGATATGATAAGTGATTTAAAAGAAAGCATCTCCATTGCAAAAGCTGCCGGAGTTCGCGACGATCAAATTATTTTAGATCCAGGCGTTGGCTTTGGAAAAACGGCTGCCCATAATGTAGAAGCAATTCAGCATTTAGATCAGCTGACGAATATGGGTTATCCGGTGCTGCTTGCTACTTCTCGTAAAGGATTTATTGGACAAATAGTGAATGCTCCTCCTACGGAAAGAATGGAAGGAACCGCAGCTACTGTATATGCTGGGATTGCACAAGGCGTTCAAATAGTTCGTGTTCATGACGTATTAGAAATCAAGCGCTTCGTAAAGATGGCAGATGTACTGGTAGGAAAACATGTCTTTCAGTTTTAATAATCATTAAAGCAGATGCGTAAGCGCTGCTTTTTTATTTTTCCTTGATTTATCCGGATAGAATACATGCCTTTAGATAAATTTAAGTAGCATCAAGGTTTCAAAACTGGAGGGTGAAAATGAAAGCGGTAACGTATCAAGGGCCTAATCAGGTAAAAGTAGAAGAAGTAGAAGATGCGAAATTAGAGAAGAAAGATGACATTGTCATTAAAATAACGTCAACGGCTATTTGCGGTTCTGATCTGCATTTATATCAAGGAAGCATGCTATTGCCTCACGGTTATATTATTGGTCATGAACCAATGGGAATTGTGGAAGAAGTAGGGCCGGATGTTACAAAAGTAAAAAAAGGCGATCGCGTTATTATTCCGTTTAACGTAGCGTGCGGACAGTGTGCCTACTGTAAGGATGATTTAACGAGCCAATGTGACAATTCTAATCCACATTATGATTCTGGGGGGCTATTTTGGATATACTGAAAAGTTTGGAAATCATCCAGGAGGTCAAGCTGAATATTTAAAAGTGCCGTTTGGGAATTTCACACCGTTTGTGATTCCAGAATCGTGCGAATTAGAAGATGAATCGCTTCTTTTTTTATCAGATGTGCTTCCAACTGCTTATTGGAGTGTAGAGCATGCGGATGTTAAAAAAGGAGATACCGTTATCGTACTCGGCTGTGGGCCAGTGGGGTTAATGGCTCAAAAGTTTGCTTGGATGAAAGGTGCCAAACGGGTTATCGCAGTAGATCATGTTCCATACCGAATGCAGCATGCAAAGAAAATGAATGCCGTAGAAACCTTTGATTTTACAGAATACCCAGATATGGGAGAGCATTTAAAAGAAATCACAAAAGGCGGAGCTGATGTGGTGATTGACTGTGTAGGTATGGATGGCAAAAAGTCGCCCCTTGAATACATTGAACAAAAATTAAAGCTTCAAGGCGGAACGCTCGGACCTATTCAAATTGCGACAAAAGCCGTTCGTAAATGTGGAACCGTCCAAATCACCGGGGTATACGGAAGCAACTATAACAGTTTTCCGTTAGGAGCATTTTTTGCTCGAAATGTAACTCTCAAAATGGGGCAAGCTCCTGTCATTCCGATTATGCCAAAATTATATGATCAAATTGTAAAAGGAGAATTCGATCCAAAAGAAATTATTACTCATAAAGTCGCTTTAGAAGACGCAGCTAATGCCTACAAAATCTTTAATGATCATCAAGATAACTGCATTAAAGTCATTTTAAAACCTTAAAATGTCATGTCTATTAGATAAAGATTCCTGAGCAGTGAAGCTCGGGAATTTTTTATGTATGTAAAGTGGCGGAGGAAAATAATGCACGATTGGATGGTTGATTTTACATAATTTAGCTTTATGATAGAAAGAGAAGATATAGCGCTTTCATATTCTGATTAAATTGTGCTGCTTAAAATGAAATAAATAACATCTTGGTATTTAGTCTTATTCAATCACCGAAATATGGAGGAGAGAAGAATGAAATTAGCATTGCTTCTTGTCATTATTATCGGCGTTGCTGCCCTTGCAGGTACTATCAGTGCTGCAAAGAAAGTAGATGAAGATTACGGGAAATCTAAAAAGAAAAGTATAGTGAATTTATCTATTATTTACGGAGTTGTATTCATAGGATCAATCGTAGGAGTAGCATGGTATATTGCAGTGAGACCATAAATAAAGAGGTTGAGACATAACTAAATGAACCGAATCTAAAGACGAACAAATGAGATACATGAGTTGGACTGCTTATTACACCGCAGTTGATTTCCGGGCAAGGCTTCGCTTTCCGCGGGCGGACGCTGAGCCTCCTCGTCGCTTGCCCTCCAATCAACTACTAGAAAAAACGAAACAGGTAAAACGATGTTCACCACAACAAAAAACGAACCATTAATCAAATATGTTGATTAATGGTTCGTTTTGCAATTGAGTTAAAATACTTTTGTCCTAGCCTCTTTATTTTGATTCCAAGGTTAATTCTCCGCTTGAAACAGCTATATCGATAGGGTATTTTCCATTTCCGTATTTTCCTTTTAATACATTCTCTGTTATCGTTGCATTGTTTAACTTAAAATTGTTGTTAATGTCACCGCTGCTTACTTTTCCATTCATTTTAAAACCAGCGCTTTTCGGAAGAACCAGCACGGCATCTCCGGATCCTACATCTACAGAAACGGCCTCTTCTAGCTTTTTAAAATCCATATAGAGATCACCAGATCCAATGCGCGCCTGAAGTTTTCCTTGATAGTTTGTTCCTTTAATTTCCCCAGAGCCGACAGCAAATTTAGCCGTTTGGGTCTCGACATTACTCAGCTGTAAATCTCCAGAATTAACATCCGTACGAAGAGAGGTGCTCATCAAGTTTGAAATGCTTGCATTTCCAGAACCTACTTTAATCGAAACATCTTTCAGCTGAAGCGCTTGTTCAGGATGTGTAGCAATTTGAAGGTCCCCCGAACCTACGTTAAGCGCAAGGTTATGGTGATAATCTTTAGGAATGTAGATTGTTACTTTTGTGTTTGGAAAAATAGAAAGCCATTGAAAGGGACTTTTTTGATACGCGACAACTAGGGTGTCTCCATTTTGCTTTACATCTATTTTTCCTTTACCTTCTACTTTTGTTTTAATATCTTGACGATCTTGCGGAACGACCGTTGTACTAATGCTTGGAGAGTCGATTTGAATACGCTGAATATCACTTGATAATGCCGCTTCAGACTTGGACGTCTTGAATGAACTTAACGACCAGGAGGAAGGCGCAAACGCAGTAGAAAAGAGGACTGCCGTACCACCTATCACTAAAATAAAAGCCAATATTTTTTTCACGTTATAACCCGCTTTCTATCTATAATTAAATTTGTTTTCTTCTACCATAAAGTGTAAAATGAAAACCGGTTAATTTCAACGAACAGCAGGATTATTTTTTTCTACGTCTCAAGTCGTAAAAATGAAATGTTTTTTGTGAGGAGTTAAATGAAAAGCGAAGTAGAGATTTAAACATACTCATCAAAGAATTAATTTCTTTATTTCAAAAACAGGAAAATAATTGAGTTAAAAGAATGATTAAATTCACTTTTTTTGTGTGATTTTCCGATGAGTAGTTCAAAAGAAGTAATAAATAAATAGAATTTTCATACCAATTTTATTATTCCGAAAAACTTTTAAAGTGTTGATTATTAAAAAAATAAAGGGTAGAATTTGTTCATATCAATTGAATACAGCTAAGATTACGATCTTGTATATTATCAGTAATATGGTCTGATAGTCTCTACCTAGTAACCGTAAAAAACTAGACTACAAGAAAGTTTGGATATAAGCAGCAAAAAGAAGGGCGTATTATCATAGATACAGCCTTCTTTCAAAGCTCTTACTTTTCATACTTTCTGTTATTGTCAGAATTTATGAAAAGTAAGAGCTTTTTTTGTTTTTCAAATACACACCTGGGAGTGGCTTGCATGTACTTTTTATTAAATTTATTAGGCGTTTTTGTAGTAATGGGCGTCGTCTTCTTATGTTCTCCTAAAAAGAAAGAAATAAAGTGGCGTCCGATTGCTTCACTATTAGTCGTTGAAGTCCTCATTACTTGGTTTATGTTAGGAACTTCAATCGGAACATGGATCATTAATAAGATTGCTTCGTTCTTTACTTGGCTGATTTCCTGTGCCAACGATGGAATTGCCTTTGCGTTTCCATCCGTAATGGGAAATCAAACGGTTGACTTTTTCTTCAGTGCATTACTGCCTATCATCTTTGTCGTGACGTTCTTTGATATTTTATCTTACTTTGGTATTTTAACGTGGATTATTGATAAAGTAGGCTGGGTCATTTCGAAAGTTTCTCGCTTGCCTAAATTAGAAAGCTTTTTCGCTATCCAAATGATGTTCTTAGGAAATACGGAAGCATTAGCAGTTATTCGTAATCAGCTTTCTGTGTTAAAGGACAACCGTTTGCTTACGTTTGGAATTATGAGTATGAGCAGTATTAGCGGATCTATTATCGGTGCTTATTTAACGATGGTTCCCGCTACGTACGTGTTTACAGCAATTCCACTGAACTGTTTAAACGCGCTTATTTTAGTGAGCTTATTGAATCCAGTTCATGTTACAAAAGAAGAAGATATGATTTACGTACCGCCAAAGTCAGAGAAAAAAGACTTTTTCTCTACCATTTCAAACAGTATGTTAGTCGGAATGAACATGGTAATTGTTATTTTAGCGATGGTTATTGGATATGTAGCTCTTACATCTGCGCTTAACGGTATTTTAGGCGTTATTGTAGACGGCTTGACTGTACAAAAGATTTTCTCTTACATCTTTAGTCCATTTGCATTCTTACTAGGGCTAACGGGACATGATGCCATGTACGTAGCTCAGCTGATGGGTATCAAGCTAGCAACAAATGAATTCGTGGCGATGATGGATTTGAAGAAAAATCTAGATACACTTCCACCGCATACGATTGCAGTTGCTACAACATTCTTAACATCTTTTGCTAACTTCAGTACGGTGGGTATGATTTATGGTACGTATAATTCTACGTTATCAGAAGGTAAATCAACGATTATTGGAAAAAACGTATGGAAACTGCTTGTGAGCGGTATCGCTGTTTCTTTATTAAGTGCTATGATTGTTGGATTGTTTGTTTGGTAAAAAGTGAAAAAGCTGTGCTTTCGTCTTCGAAAGCACAGCTTTTTTCTTGTTGTATCATCTATTCATTTGAAGAAAAACGCTTATGAATATCAACAGTAAAAGGAAATCACACTATTCAAGAAAAATTCATTTTACTTTTGCAGAAAAACATTTTAAATCTAGTGAGCATTATGTTAAGATTACAAAAGGTTGTTTCATTTAAATTGAGAACACCGCATAAATATGTAAGTAAATATGCATAGAAAACAAAGGTTTATTAATTTTTTCTAGGTAATATCTCGTAATAAATAGGTTGAAAGGAAATGTCGTTAATATGATAGAAGGACAACAGCAAACAAATGAATTAAAAAAGACGATGAAAAGCAGACATTTGTTTATGATTTCGCTCGGCGGGGTTATCGGTACAGGTTTCTTTTTAGGAACAGGATACACGATTAGCCAAGCAGGGGCGATTGGAGCTATCCTTTCGTTTATCGTAGGTGGCTTCATTATGTACTTAACAATGCTTTGCTTAGGGGAACTTGCAGTAGCAATGCCAGTTTCTGGTTCGTTTCAGACATATACAACAAAATTTATTGGCCCTGGCGTTGGTTTTGCTTTTGGATGGTTATATTGGTTGGGCTGGGCTGTAACGGTTGCATTAGAATTTTTGTCAGCAGGTCAGCTTATGCAAAGATGGTTTCCTGATTCTCCTGTATGGATCTGGTGTGCTATATTTGCGCTTTTATTATTTTCATTAAATGCACTGTCAGCTAAAGCGTTTGGTGAAGCGGAGTTTTGGTTCGCCAGCATTAAAGTGTTAGCTATTATTTTATTTATCGTACTTGGTGGAGCTGCTATGTTTGGTTTTCTTCCATTAAGCAATGGAGACAGCGCGCCGCTTTTCTCTAACTATACGGCTCACGGCGTGTTCCCTCACGGAATTAGTGCCGTGCTGATTACGATGATTACAGTTAACTTCTCATTTCAAGGTACGGAGCTTATCGGTGTAGCTGCTGGGGAAAGTGAAAACCCAGACAAGACTGTACCAAGAGCCATTAAACAAACGGTATGGAGAACGCTTGTATTTTTTGTACTAGCTGTAGCTGTCTTAGCGGGGATGATTCCGCTTGAAAAAGCAGGCGTAGTTGAAAGTCCATTTGTTGTTGTATTTGACCAAATTGGTATCCCATACGCAGCGGACATTATGAACTTTGTTATCCTAACGGCACTGTTATCTGTAGCTAACTCAGGTCTTTATGCAGCAACGCGTATGCTGTATTCATTGTCAAAAGATAACATGGCAAGTTCAGCTTTCATGAAAGTAAATAAACGCGGTGTGCCGATGAACGCCTTGCTTTTAACATTAGGCATTGCACTTTTATCTTTGCTTTCAGGATTCTTTGCTCAAGAAACAGTATTTGTATGGCTTATTTCTGCAGCGGGTTTAGGTGCACAAATTGGCTGGATTACAATCGCTGCATCACTGCTTGCATTTAGAAAAAGATATATAAATCAAGGAGGGCAAATCGAGGATTTAAAATTCAAAGTCCCTCTTTACCCGGTATTACCTTTAATCGCATTAGTATTAAATACGATTGTACTTGGAAGCATGGCATTTGATGCAGAGCAGCGAATGGCACTGTATGTCGGTATTCCACTAGCGCTGCTGTTTTATGCTTATTATCATGCACGTGTAAAAAAGAAAGTTGATTTATCTATCAGCCGTCAAGAAGTGCAGCTTAAAGACGACAAAAAGGTAATTTTATAAAAATCAAAAAGACGCAAAAGCCCAGGTTTTTGCGTCTTTTTTTATATCTTATTTGTAAACTTAAATTAAAATTAAGTTGACAAATAAAAAGAGATTATTGCAAACTTAAAGCAGCGAACAGAGAAAGGAGGGTGAACATGAAAACGAGAACAATGGCGTATGTTTCTTTATTTGCTGCTTTAACGGCGATTGGTGCATTTATAAAAATTCCTATTCCCTACATACCGTTTACTCTTCAAATTGTTCCTGTCTATTTAGCCGGGGCGCTGTTAGGACCGCGTTTAGGTTTGTATAGTCAGCTATGCTACATAGGTATCGGGTTAATCGGTGTTCCGGTTTTTGCAGAAGGAGGAGGTTTAGGGTATATCTTCAAACCAACGTTTGGCTATTTAATTGGCTATGCTGCAGGGTCATTTATGAACGGCTACCTTATTCAAAAATATGACTTAAAGAAACCTTTTTCTATCTTTTTAGCCAACTTATCTACATTGGTTATTGTGTACGTATTCGGGTGCGTTTGGCTTTACGGAGCAATGAAATGGATAATTGAAAAGCCACTTTCACTGAGTGATACACTTCTTTTTGGAGCTGTTTTGCCAATGCCTGGAGATCTTTTATTGTGCATTTTATGTTCAGTGCTGATTCACCGAATGAAGCCTCAATTTAGCCGTTTATCATCAAAGCGGGCTAAAGCGGGGTAATGAAGACATAGAAAAAAGAGGAGGAAAGAAAGTGGGCAAAGCGTATTTTATTACGGGAACTGGAACAGATATTGGTAAAACGCTGGTGACAAGCATTTTGTATAAAGTACTTAGCCGTCTAGGAATAAAAACGACAATTTGCAAACCGTTTCAAACCGGCTACCAAGATGAAATCGGAGGTTATCCAGATATTCACTGGTTTGAAACAAGGCTCGGAGTAGCAAATACAGGTATTTATCAGTTAAAGCCAGAGACGTCTCCTCACTTGGCTATTAAACTGAGCAATAGGCAAGTAGAGCCTTCAATCGTCTTAAAGCGCATTAATGAATTAAAAAAGGCATTTGACGTAGTACTCGTGGAAGGAGCGGGAGGACTTGCCGTACCTTTAATTGAAGAGGAAACAACGTTTTATATGACAAAAGATTTGATCCTAGATGCACAAATGCCGGTTATTGCTGTTGGAACAACGGAATTAGGAGCTATTCACGATGCGCTTTCTACCTTTTCATATGCAAGTGAGCATCATCTTAAAATCAACGGACTCATTTTTAATCGTTTTAATCACAGCAGTATCATTCATAAAGACAATGTTCGAACGATTGAAAAGCTGCTTCAAGTCTCTTCTTTAATGACTGTACCTGTATTTACTCATATCGATGAAGAGTTAGAAGCATATATTGAGAAATTGGTGAGGCAAAAAAGTGTGATTCAACATATTGAGGAGGTGTTTGACTGTGTCGTATCAAAAAGCTGAGCTGGAAAAATGGGATAAAGAATATGTATGGCATCCCTTTACACAAATGAAAGCTTACCGTGAATCGAATCCCCTTATCATTGAAAGAGGAGAGGGAAGCTATTTGTATGACGTAGCGGGAAACAAATATTTAGATGGATACGCTTCTCTATGGGTGAACGTGCATGGACATAATGATCCGGAATTAAATACAGCTTTACATATACAAGTGGAGAAATTAGCGCATTCTACACTGCTTGGATCGGCAAACGTTCCATCCATTTTGTTAGCTAAAAAGCTAGCGGAAATTACTCCTGGCAGCTTATCGAAAGTATTCTATTCTGATACAGGCTCTGCCGCTGTTGAAATTGCGTTGAAAATTGCCTATCAATATTGGCAAAATCTCGACTCTGCAAAGTACAAAAACAAAAGTAAATTTATCTCATTGAATGAGGCATATCACGGAGATACAATCGGGGCAGTCAGTGTAGGAGGCATGGATTTATTTCATCGCATCTTTAAGCCTTTACTGTTTGAACGCATTCCCACACCTTCTCCTTACATCTACCGTATGGACGGGTTCGAAACCGAAGAGCAAGCTTCAGCTTACTGTATTCACCAGCTGGAGAAGCTCTTGCAGAACAACGGAGAAGAAGTAGCCGGCTTGATTATTGAACCGCTTGTGCAAGGAGCAGCGGGTATTATTACTCATCCTCCCGGTTTTTTAAAACAAGTAGAGCGTCTGTGCAAAGCGTACGGGGTATTGCTCATTTGTGATGAAGTAGCTGTCGGATTCGGGCGAACAGGAACGATGTTTGCATGTGAACAAGAAGACGTAGTACCAGACATTATGTGTGTAGGAAAAGGGATCACAGGAGGATATATGCCGCTTGCTGCTACGTTAACAAGCGAACAGATATTTAATGCTTTTTTAGCTCATCCAGATGAAAATAAAACGTTCTTTCATGGACATACGTATACGGGAAATCAATTGGCCTGTACAGTAGCGCTTAGAAATATTGAACTGATAGAAGAAAGAGAGTTAATCCGTAGTGTAAAAGAAAGGTCGAAAGTTTTTAAACGTTATCTATTAAAGCTTTATGAACTGCCTAACGTGGGAGACATTAGACAAAGAGGATTAATGGCAGGAATCGAGGTTGTCAAAGACCGCCAAACAAAGTCTATTTTTGAAGATAAAAAAGTGATGGGAGATATTATTTTAGCGGCTCGCCAAAAAGGTTTAATTATCAGAGAGCTAGGTCCTGTAATTACGATGATGCCTATTCTTTCAATGACGGACGAAGAATTAAAAACAATGGTTGAAATTGTATATGAATCAATTAAAGAAGTAATCGCACGCTATACAGTGAGTTAAATAAAAAGAGACTAAGACAAAAATATTTTATTTAATTGAAAAAAGATCCGAACGATTTATCGTTCGGATCTTTTTTCAATCAATAAATGTTTTTAATACTTGATAGTCGCAGTGATCGCACATGCTGATTTTCATCTTTTAATAGAAGAGTTTGTTCGAGCAAGTTTAAGTTTTGAATATAACCTTTGACCGTTTGAACAAAACCGTTGTTTTGATAGTTAATAGTTAGTAATTTATTCGTTTTTAATGCTTTTAAAATCATACCTGTTTTCTCCCTTCTTATATCGCAGTTGACGAAAAACTACAAAATAATGAAGAAGCATTGGAGGCTTGTATTATTTATAAAAATTACTCTATTTTTTATAAATGCTCTCCTGCTACTAATAGTAGAGAATGATGGTGAAAAACAGATGAAAGATAAAGAATAAGGTTTGATTTATTGTAATGAACTGACTTTTCCTTTACAAATACCTATTTCAAATTTCTTTTTAGTGATAAAATACTGTTAGTGAAATAACTACTTCTTTTCATTAAAGGGTAAGAACGGGTTATATTGATAGAGTTTTAGTTCTCTATTTCTAGTAATGAAATAAGAGATAGAGAAATAGACTAATAAAAATCAATCAAGGAGTTTTTGTATGGATCAGAGTTTTATTTTAAATCTTTTAGAAATTTTACTCATTAACATTGTACTAAGTGGCGATAACGCAGTCGTGATTGCTTTAGCTTGTCGGAATCTTCCGGACGAGCATCGAAACAAAGCGGTTGTTTTCGGTACATTAGGAGCGGTTGTATTACGTGTAGGGCTAACGTTTGTCGCTGTATATTTATTAACAATCCCATTTTTAAATTTCATCGGAGGTCTGCTGCTTCTATGGATTGCGATTAGTCTTTTAAAAGGGGAAGATGACGGAGATATTAAAGCGAATTCAACTCTAGCAGGTGCTATTAAAACAATTATCATAGCGGATCTTGTTATGAGTTTAGATAACGTAGTAGCGGTTGCGGGTGCGGCCAACGGCAGTATTCTACTCATTATCCTTGGTCTTGTTATCAGCATTCCGTTAATCATTTGGGGAAGTCAGCTTTTAATGAAAATCATGGAAAAATTCCCGATTATCATCATTGCCGGAGCAGCGCTTCTTGGCTATACTGCTGGTGAAATGATCTTTAAAGACAAAGCGGTAGGACATGTATTAGAAGGGTTAAATCCGCATTTGCATACAATTGTTCCTATTTTGTTAGCTATTTTAGTTGTTGTTGTTGGGAAACTTAGCGGACGTTCTAAAAAAGAAACTCATTAATCCTAAAAAAGAGGCTGGGACAAAAGTATTTAAGATGAAATGAAAAACGAACCACTAATCAATTTTGATTGGTGGTTCGTTTTTTTGTTGTGGTGAACGTAGGCTTCATTTGTTTAGATCCTTCTAGCAGTTGATTGGAGGACAAGGCGAAGACTCCTGCGGGAAAAGCGGAACAGATGAGACCCCGCAGGAGCGTACGCGACGAGGAAGCTCATCGGCCGCCCGCGGAAAGCGAAGTCTTGTACGGAAATCAACTGCGGTGTCATAAGCGGTTCAGCTCATGTATCCCATTTATTCGTCTTTAGATTGGATTCATTTGGCTATGTCTCAACTTCTTTTTTATTATTTAGCTAATGGAGGTGCGGAATTAACGTCTTGTATCGTCTCTACAGGAGGATGAAATTCATTTTCCATTTTCGATACAACTACAGTTGCTACACCATTTCCAATTAAGTTTGTAATGGCACGAGCTTCCGACATGAAGCGGTCTACCCCGATTAACAGCGCGATTCCTTCAACTGGAATCATTGGGAATGCAGCAAGCGTAGCTGCTAGTGTAATAAATCCAGAGCCAGTAACTCCGGCCGCTCCTTTAGACGTTAGCATTAAAATACCAAGTAGCGTAATCTCTTGCATTAACGACAAGTCGACTCCATACGCTTGAGCGATAAAGATAGCAGCCATGGATAAGTAGATTGCTGTTCCATCTAGGTTAAATGAGTAACCAGTTGGAATGACAAGTCCTACTACAGATTTTGAACATCCGTACTTCTCCATTTTGTCCATCATTTTTGGCAGTGCAGATTCCGAAGAAGACGTACCTAATACAAGTAGAATTTCTTCTTTAATAAAAGCAATGAATTTAAAAATATTAAATCCATAAATCTTAGCGATGGTTCCAAGTACAAATACAATAAATAAGAACATAGTAATGTAAACAGATCCCATTAAGAAACCGAGTTTTTGAAGAGAGCCTATTCCAAAGTTACCGATCGTATAAGCCATCGCTCCGAACGCCGCAATAGGTGAAAGTTTCATAATCATATTAACAATGCCAAAGAAAATATCTGTACAGCGTTCAAAGAATGTAATGACAGGAGCCGCTTTTTCGCCGAGTGTAGCTGTAGCCATTCCAAATAGTACGGCAAAGAATAAGATTGGCAATAATTCACCATTTGCCATTGCGCCAAATACGCTGTCTGGAATAATTCCCATGATAAACTCCATAAAGCCATGCTCCGCTTCAGCTGCTTGCTGCGTATATTGAGTAACATCAGCTCCGCTTGCGCCATTGATATTAAAGCCAGCCCCAGGCTTGATAAAGTTTACAACGATAATTCCAATTGCTAAGGCAAAAGTAGTGACAATCTCAAAGTATAAAAGAGCTTTACCTCCAATTCGTCCCACTTTCTTTAAATCTCCCATGCTTCCGATACCGATGACCACTGTTAAGAAAATAATTGGGGCAATCACCATCTTAATTAATTTAATGAAGATATCAGCCAATACTTTTAATTTAGCTCCAAATTCAGGAAACATAAAGCCAATTGCAATACCAAGAAGGATACCAATGACAACTTGAACGGTTAGGTTTTTAAAACTTAATTTCATATGTAATGCTCCTTTCGAGAATGTTTTTGTTAACGCTTACATTATTATTATCCTTATATTAACTGATAATTTTAACTATTTATATTTCTGGTGATAATGTTCTTTTTGGTCATTTTGGTCAAAAAAAGTGATGAACATATAGTCATCACTTTTTGCTTTCGATATTTTTTATTTGCTGAATGATATCAAGCGTTTGTTTTGTTGCATTGGCTTCAAACGATTGATAAAGAGAGTTAAACTGCTTTTTCCATTCGGCTTTCTGTGTATCATTTAAGTAATAAACGCGCATGCCAGATTTATTTTTTATTTGCTGCAGCTGTTCATCGTTCATCATTTTTGATTGAGTCCAAATCCAGTTCGTTGTTTCTACCATGGCATCACTTAATAGTTGTTTTACATCTTCAGGGAGGCTGTCCCAATATTTTTGATCCATTAAAACAGCATAGCCCAAGTATCCATGGTTGCTGATGGTCATATATTTTTGCAGCTCGTACAAACGTTTTGAATAAATATTAGAAATCGTATTTTCCTGTCCATCAAATTCCTGTCGTTCAAGGGATTGATATACTTTATTAAACGAGACAGCCTGAGGCTTAGCGCCAAGAAGTTCGAATTGTTTTTTGATTACTTCACTTGGCATAATGCGAAATGTTTGACCTTGAAAATCTGCTGGATGGAGCAAAGGTTTTGTATTGCTGGTCATTTGTTTAAAGCCGTTGCTCCATAAAGCAAGCCCTTTAATGTTTTTCTCTTGCAGCGTACTCAACAAATCCTGTCCGATTTTCCCGGTAAACACTTGTTTTGCCTCGCTGTAATCATCGAAAATGAAGGGGAGATCAAAAAGTTGCCACGTAGGGGAAAGGTCGGTTAGCTTTGAAATAGAAGGCGCAATCATTTGTACATCGTTTCGGCGCAGAGCGGCAAGTTCTTCGTCGTCTGAATACAACACACCGTTTGAATATACTTCAATTTTAACTTTACCATCCGATTTTTGATTAACGATTTCAGCGAATTTTTGAGCGGCTAAGCCTTTTGGAGTGTTCTCAGCTACAACGTGGCTAAAATTAATCACAATTTGCTTATTTAATCCTTTTTGCTCATCGTCATGATACACATTATCCTGATTTATAACCGTATACTGCAAAAAAACATAGATCATCAAGAAAACGCTAACAATGATACTTGCCCCTATAAACATCTTCAAAATGTCCAACCCCGCGATTCAATAATTTTTCTCTACAAATATTCTAACACGCAATTTCTCAACGTGGTAAAATTAAAATAAACTTCAATCAGCAGTAGGTGTTCCGCTATGATGCGCTTATCGATGCAAACGAAAATGACGGGGCTAATCTTTTTTATCGTGGTCTTTTCGTTGTTTTTAGCAAGTATTGTCGTGATTAATAATTTTGTGCAGTCAAAAGAAAATGATTTAGAGCAAAGGGCTTTGATCACTTCGAGAACAGTTGCTGAAATGCCTGAAATTCGAGAAAAAATTGAAAAAGATAGCAAGAACATTAATCAAATTGTAGAGCCGATTCGCATTATTCACGGTGCTTATTATGTAGTGGTGATGAATATGAATCACGAACGTTTGTCTCATCCTTTGCAAAGCATGATTGGGAAAATTTCTAAAGGAGAGGACGAGGGCCAGGCGTTTGCAGAACATACTTATACTGATAAAGCAAAAGGAGAAGGCGGGATGGTCATTCGTTCTTTTGTTCCCGTTGTAAACGATCAGCATGAACAAGTAGGAGTCGTTGTCTCAGGCTACCTTCTTCCGAAATTTACAGAGGTTATTTTAAGTTTGAAAAAAGAAATTTTTCTCATCTCAGGTCTCGCTCTTTTTTTTGGAGGATGGGGAGCGTGGGCGCTTGCATCTCGTATTAAAAAAGAGATGTTTGAGCTTGAGCCTCATGAAATTGCTCGTTTGTTTGTAGAACGAACGGAGACTTTTAATGCCATGCATGAAGGAGTCATTGCCATTGATAAAGAGGAGAACATCACTATTTTTAATCATAAAGCGAAAATTATGATGGATGTACCCGATGAGGTAATTGGGAAAAAGATCTATGATGTGATTCCAGATACAAGACTGCCAGAAATTCTGCAGCTTAATCAGCCTGTTTATAATCGAGAGCTTCAAGTTCGCAATTTAAATATTTTAAGCAATCGTGTGCCGATTAAGGTTAATAATCACACAGTCGGTGCGGTCGCTATTTTTCAAGACAGAACAGAAGTTAAAAAATTAGCTGAAGAGTTAACAGGGGTTAAATCATTTGTAAGCGCTCTTAGAGTTCAAAACCATGAATACATGAATAAACTTCATACCATTGCAGGGCTTATCCAACTTGGAAATAAAGACAAGGCTCTTCAGTACGTTTTTCAAGTGTCTGAACAGCAAGAAGAGCTCACCCAGTTTCTTCATAAACATATTAAAGATGAAAGTATATCGGGATTGCTGTTAAGCAAAGTCAGCCGTGCCAAAGAACTTGGAATTGAGTTAGCTATCGATCGCCACAGCGAGCTTCACTCATTTCCTCCTTACTTAGATCATCATGATTTTGTGATTATTATTGGTAACTTAATTGAGAACGCTTTTGATTCGTATCATCATATGGAGCGTCGTGAACGGAAGGTCTATATAAGTATGGAACAAAATGACGGCATTCTTTCTATATTAGTTGAAGATAACGGATGTGGCATGAATGAGGATCAAGCAGAGAGAATCTTTGATGAAGGTTTTTCAACCAAAGCAAAGGAAACTAGAGGAATTGGTTTGCATTTAGTAAAACAAATTGTTGAAAAAGGAAACGGTCAGATCGAAGTAGAGTCAGAATTAGATGTTGGCACGACTTTTATCATTACATTCTTTTTATAGGGGGAGTGGGAAATGAATAAAAAAGAATGGACGGTGCTTCTCATAGAAGACGATCCTATGGTACAAGAAGTGAACCGCCAATTTATTGAACAAGTTGAAGGATTCATCGTTATCGCGGCAGCTTCGAATGGTTTAGAAGGTATACAGCTCATTAAACAGCATCAGCCTGATTTAACGATTATTGATATGTATATGCCTAGTCAAGATGGCCTAACCACCTTACAGCAAATTCGAGCAAATGGCTATAAAACAGACGTGATAGCAGTTACGGCTGCAAGTGATATTGAAACCGTACGAAAAGTTCTTCAGTACGGCGCGGTGGATTATATTATGAAACCGTTCAAGTTTGAACGAATGAAGCAAGCGCTTGAGCAGTATCGTTCGTTTCAAGTTAAAATAAGTCAAAAAGAATATATTACTCAGTCTGAATTAGATTCTATGCTGTTTCAGCAATTCGAAGAAAAGGCCGATTTTCTTCCAAAAGGGCTAAATGCGGTTACGTTAAGGAGGATACAACAATATCTTTCCGAACAGAAGCATCCGATTTCTGCTGAAGAAGTGGCGGACGGCGTAGGAATTGCGCGTGTTACGGCAAGAAGGTATTTAGAGTTTTTAGAACAGGAAAACGAGCTGAAATTATCAGTTGAATACGGCAGAGTGGGGAGACCTATTAATCGCTATATGTTAAAAATAAATTAAATCATACAGAACAGCTTTTATTTGGAAAAGCTGTTTTTTTGCGTTAGAAAGTATATCTTTTTCTCTCCTAGAACAAATTAAGGTATACAGTTTTCGCTATCCAAAGAATACTTCGTGCGGTCATTAATTCATAAAATGTCCCTGAAAAAGGATTAATGGCGGAAAAATTGGGGAATATGCATTTTGACATTTAATTTTAGCACAGGAAGGTTTTGAAACATGGACATATTTTTAGCTGTCTTACCAGCCATATTTTGGGGAAGCATTGTGCTTTTCAATGTGAAACTAGGCGGAGGACCTTATAGCCAAACGCTTGGAACCACGTTGGGAGCTTTGATTTTCTCTATCGGTATTTATATTTTTGTACACCCTACGCTTACACCTTTAATCTTTGGCGTTGGAGTTGTATCGGGATTATTTTGGGCAGTTGGACAAAGTAATCAGCTGAAAAGTATTGATTTAATCGGAGTTTCTAAAACGATGCCTATTTCAACTGGGCTTCAGTTAGTTTCCACTTCATTATTTGGAGTAATTGTGTTTCACGAGTGGTCTACAAAAACTTCAATTATTCTTGGTGTGCTCGCTCTTATCTTTATTATTGTAGGGATTGTTTTAACATCACTTCAAAGCAAAGAAGAGAAAGAGGCTGAAGAAGGAAAAGGAAACTTCAAAAAAGGAATTGTTATTTTATTAATTTCAACCGTTGGTTATTTAGTTTATGTTGTAGTAGCCCGTCTATTTAATGTAGACGGATGGTCGGCTTTATTACCTCAAGCAATTGGTATGGTTATTGGAGGAGTATTGCTGACGTTTAAGCATAAGCCATTTAATAAATATGCAATTCGCAACATTATCCCAGGTCTTATTTGGGCCGCTGGTAATATGTTTTTATTCATCTCGCAACCTAAAGTAGGCGTAGCGACAAGCTTTTCGCTTTCTCAAATGGGAATCGTCATTTCAACACTAGGCGGGATCATTATTTTAGGTGAGAAGAAAACGAAGCGTCAGTTAGTTGGGATTATTATTGGAATTATACTGATCATCATAGCAGGAGTCATGTTAGGGCTCGCCAAAAGCTAACTAGGAGGGTATTAACAATGTATAAAGATTTAGAAGGAAAAGTAGTGGTCATAACAGGTTCATCTACAGGTTTGGGAAAATCAATGGCGATTCGTTTTGCGACAGAAAAAGCCAAAGTAGTTGTGAATTATCGTTCTAAGGAAGACGAAGCTAACAGCGTTTTAGAAGAAATTAAAAAAGTTGGCGGAGAAGCAATTGCTGTCAAAGGTGATGTAACAGTTGAGTCTGACGTTATCAATTTAGTTCAATCTGCTATTAAAGAGTTTGGAAAGCTAGACGTTATGATTAACAACGCAGGGTTAGAAAATCCGGTTTCATCTCATGAAATGTCTTTAAGCGATTGGAATAAAGTCATTGATACGAACTTAACGGGAGCTTTTTTAGGCAGCCGTGAAGCGATTAAATATTTTGTGGAAAATGATATTAAGGGAACAGTTATTAACATGTCGAGTGTTCACGAGAAAATTCCTTGGCCATTATTTGTTCATTATGCAGCAAGTAAAGGCGGTATGAAGCTTATGACTGAAACACTGGCATTAGAATACGCTCCAAAAGGTATTCGTGTAAATAACATTGGACCAGGAGCGATTAATACACCGATTAACGCTGAGAAATTTGCTGATCCTGAGCAGCGTGCAGATGTAGAAAGCATGATTCCAATGGGATACATCGGAGAGCCGGAAGAAATTGCAGCAGTTGCTGCATGGCTAGCTTCTTCAGAGGCGAGTTATGTAACAGGAATTACGCTCTTTGCTGACGGCGGTATGACACAGTACCCATCATTCCAAGCAGGACGCGGATAAGAAAAAACGCACTCTATGATAGAGTGCGTTTTTTAGTTTTCCTGAGCTTTTTTTTGGTTCTTAGGAGCTGACTGGTGTTGAATGCGTAAGAAAAGCAAGATTAAAACGATAACGCCAGTGATGCTGTACATCCCAAGAATAAGGGGCTGCTGTGTATCTGTTCCGGAAGTAATGCCGTGATACAGTGCTAGCAAATAGCCTGGAAAAGCAAGAAAATGAATGGCTTTCCATGCTTTTCTCCCAAGCTGTTTTATAAAGTCGGATGTAATAATTAGTACCAATAAAATGTAGAGTGAAATAGTACCAAGACCTGTACTAATCGGTTTGTAATCGGAAGTGAACGGAATTAAAATGTCAGAAAGTGAAAAATGAACAGATTGATCAAATGATAAAACAAGTCCGTGAATCATGCCAAACAATAACCCAAACCACCCTGATGATTGATGGACCAGCAAAAGCTGTTTTTTTCGTTTTGGTTTAAAAAACGAAAAGCTGTGAGAAATGCCAGCGGCAACCGATACAAACATTAGTAAATAAGAACTTAAGCCGGCTGCCCGAATGGTGTTCCATACGGGAAAATGAGCACTAAATTGCGCGAGGAGAGTAGCCATAATGGTATACCTGACCTTTCACATGTTTTTCGATTAGTACGTTGCCTTCTTTTGTAACCGCAATTACTTCTAAAGAAGGGTGATGCATTTTAGCTAACCTTAATCCAGCGTCCCAGCCGAGAATAAGTATGCACTTTGCATAGACTTCAGAAATGGTCAAGTCTTCTGAAACGACCGTTACTTGCAGAAGCTCTGATGAACTAGGCTTGCTATTTCTGCCGTCAATAATATGATGGTGAGTGTGTCCGTTCACTTTCCACGAACGCTTGCCTACACTGCTTGTGGCAATACCGCTGTTGCTTTTTACTTTAATGGTCGTGAGCTTTTTTGATGCATCAAATGGATGAGAGAGAGAAATGGACCAGTGCTTGCTAGCGGGCCCCCACGTTACAATATCTCCGCCTCCATCGATTGCTCCAAGTGAAGTTCCTTTTTTCTTTAATTGATTCGCCATTTGCTGAATGCTCCAACCTTTTGCGATTCCTCCTAAATCCAGACCGATATTAGAAGCAAGCTGAATACTTCTCATTCCTTTATGAATCATAATAGGGTTAACAGCATCAAAAGCTGCTACTTCTTGAGGTAGCTGATTGTTAGGCAGTTGTTCAAAGCTTTGGTCATATCCTAGAGTTTGAATAGAATGATACAGAAATGGGTTGAAAATTCCGTTTGTCTCATTGTAATAGTAATAGGCTGCTTTTACAGCTTCATACAGCATTTTTGACGGTAGAAATAATCTTCCGTTCAGCGAATTAAGCTGTGAAAGCTCGCTTGTTGGAAGAAAGCGGCTTAGGGTTTCTTCTACAAGATAACACCAGCTCTCTACTTTTTGGCTGACAGATGTTTCAAGCTGATATACATTAAATGTGGTATTCATCGCTTTAAATGAGTAGCTCATTTCATCACATCCTTAAGAAGGTCTTGTTTGCATAGAAGAATCATTATTGTTGCCCCAATTATCCTGACCATTTGTGGAATCATCATTTGACCACTGATCATCTTCACTGCTTGAATTATCGTCTGACCACTGATCATCTTCACTGCTTGAATTATCGTCTGACCATTGATCACTTTGTTTGCTAGAACTGTCATTTGACCATTGATCTTGCCCGTTAGTTCCATTGTCCGTATTGGAGTCAGATCCTGAATCTGGAAATAGATCCGTCTCATCTTCCGTTTGAGTTTGCGATGAATTATTGGCGGATGTATCGTTATTTAGTGCTGTAGATGTTGAATTTGTTTGATCATATTTTTGAGAAAGCCCTACAAATGTTGTAAATGCAGCAACGCTCGATAAACCAACCATCCATTTTGTCCATTTATTAGCTGCCATTGATATGCTCCTTTTATCTTTCCTATTTTGCAACTGAACACTGAAGAAAAACTGAAGTGGAAGGTAACATACATCG
The DNA here is from genome assembly GCF_050846855.1 of Priestia sp. TGN 0903. Classification (NCBI taxonomy): domain Bacteria; kingdom Bacillati; phylum Bacillota; class Bacilli; order Caryophanales; family Bacillaceae; genus Priestia; species Priestia sp. TGN 0903. The sequence goes on along the minus strand of NZ_JBOZGL010000004.1, from coordinate 587,895 downwards.
TTCAATTGTTATAGTTCAATATAGACAGAAAAAATGAAAAAATAGTGAAATAGATGTAGGTTGGATTATTTTTGTGGGGAATTCAATGAATTATTAGATTAAAAAAGGGTTGTTCTTTTTAGAACAACCCTTTTTTATTCAGCGATAAATCTTACTAATTGATACGTAATAAACCGTTAACTGTACAAGCAAAAGAAGCAAAATAACGGCAACGGGGTAAAAGCGAAAAGAATTCGATAAGAGCGGATAGAGAGTCATCAAACCCCCACCAATAGGAAAGGAAAACAAAAGAAAAACAAAGGCTTTTTTACAAGCTTCTGCTGTCATCATTTTTTCACGCTCATCATCTTCTGCAAACTCAAACGGAAATAGTAAAAGGGAAACGTTCTTTGTCTTTTTACGTGCGCGGTAATAAAAAAATATCACGATTAAAAGAGCAATAAAAGAAGCGAAGGAACTTATAGACATAGTAGCTTCCCAAGGCGGCTCAGGGTGCTTCATAATTTCACTTAATTGAGCATTTAAATTTAGCACATCATACAAAACCCAACCTGCACATAACAGAGACACTACATTCAACAAATAAGATTTAATAACATTACTCAACATTTTTCTCCTCCTTTTGAAGTGTAAAAACATCTTCCATTTTTAATTGAAAGACATCACAAATTGTTAAACCAAGTAGTAGGGAAGGAACGTAATTTCCCTTTTCAATAGCTGCAATGGTTTGGCGAGTGGCTCCAACTTTTTCAGCTAAATCTCCTTGCGTATATCCATGTTTAGCTCTAAGCTCTTTTACGTGATTAATAAGAGTCAATATGATCACCCGCTGCCTTTTTAATAAATTTGTTAAGTTGATTTAACATTATGTAAAGTTAATTTAACATCAATTGGATGATTTTTCAATATATAATGGATAAAAAATACAAAAAAGATCCTAGAAGAATTCTTCAGGATCTTTTTTGTTAATAAATTTCTTTAATGCCAGACAAACGAATGGAAAAAATGTTTTGTTTTTCATCTCGTAGGGAGAGGGTTTGGTCGGTTAGGTTTAAATTTTGGATTTTTCCTTTGAAGGTTTGAAGCAGGCCATTTTCGTAATAATTCACGGTTACATGTTTGTTTTTCTTTAACGCTTTTAAAATCATTTATTCATCTCCTTTCATGTGTGCATCTGTTATGAAAAGAAAGCTGTGGCTTAAGCATAAGAATTTGGAGAATGCTCAAGGCAGAATTATTATTATACAGCAAGATGAGAATAGTTTGTAGATAAATTGTGAAAAAATGCACAAGTTTGCAGTGCGGGTGTTGCAACAGAATACAGTATATGAGGAGAGGAGGGGTTTTATGATAAAAAAGGTGATTTTAGTTTATTTATTTGTGGGTATTAGGTAAACTAGTAGATGAATTTAAAGAATCTATCTATAGTTGTGAAGGCTAGGATTTCATTTAATTTTCATTTTCTATGAGTATAATGATAAAGGTTTTCTATATGTTCTTTGTGAATCTACTCATAAACTAATCGAGAAAGGAAAATCAAAATGAAGCGAATCGTTTCTAAGCCGCTGCACTATTTCATATTAGCCGCTGTTTTAATGTGGATAAAGTCGTATGTGGCTTATAAAACTGAATTTAACTTAGGCGTAAGCGGCGTAATGCAGCAAATGCTGCTGTTTATAAACCCTGTAAGTTCAGTGCTGATTTTTTTAGGAATCGGCTTATTTTTTAAAGGAAAGAAAGCAGGAGCTTGGATTCTTGCAGGCAGTTTCATTATGACGCTGCTGTTGTACAGCAACATTCTCTATTATCGTTTTTTTAACGATTTTGTAACTCTTCCCACACTGTTGCAGACAAGTAATGCAGGAAGTATGGGTGGAAGCATTATGGATTTATTAAAAGCACATGATGTTTTTTATTTTGTTGATTTTATTATTTATCTTTTCTTCTTTTTTAGTAAAAAAATTGACTGGCATAATGAAAAAGTATCGGTTAAGAATGCTGTAACCATTCTTTCTTTAGGATTCATGTTTTTTTCTGTCAACTTAACATTAGCAGAAATTGATCGCCCGCAGCTTCTATCTCGAACTTTTGACCGCAATTATCTAGTAAAGTATTTAGGCGCCTATAATTATACGATGTATGACGGTGTTCAGACTGCTCAAAACTCTAAACAGCGAGCTTTTGCAAGCAGCAATGACTTAACGAACGTCGTTAATTTTAAAAACAGTCACTATGCGGAGCCTAATTCCGTTTACTTCGGAAAAGCTAAAGGGAAAAATATTATTAAAATTCATTTGGAATCATTTCAGTCTTTTTTAATTGATTACAAATTAAATGGCCAGGAAGTGACACCGTTTTTAAATTCGTTGGCCCATGGAAATGACTTTACGTATTTTGATAACTTCTTTCATCAAACAGGACAAGGAAAAACATCAGATGCTGAGCTGATGATGGACAACTCTCTATACGGCCTTCCTCAAGGTTCTGCCTTTGTACTAAAAGGAAGCAATACGTATCAGGCAGCACCAGCTATTTTAGATCAAAAAGCTGGCTATACGAGCGCTGTACTGCACGGAGACTATAAGACGTTTTGGAACCGTAACGAAATTTACAAGCAGTTCGGTGTGGATAAGTTTTTTGATGCAAGTTATTACAATATGACGGGTGAAAATAAAATTAATTATGGCTTAAAAGACAAACCGTTCTTTAAAGAATCTGTTCCAATGCTGCAGTCTTTACCACAGCCGTTTTATGCGCATTTAATTACGTTAACAAACCATTTTCCATTTTTACTTGGAAACAATGAGGCAAGCATACAGCCAGCTAACACGGGCGATGCGACAGTTGACCGCTATTTCCAAACGGCTCGTTATTTAGACGAATCATTGCAATCTTTCTTCCAAGAACTGAAAGCTTCTGGGCTTTATGATAATTCTGTGATTATGATTTATGGAGATCACTACGGTATTTCTGAAAATCATAATGCGGCAATGGAAAAAGTAATGGGAAAAGAAATTACACCTTATGAAAATGCTCAGCTGCAGCGTGTACCTCTATTCATTCACGTTCCTGGAGTAAAAGGCGGAGTTAATCATACGTACGGTGGAGAAATTGATGTTGTGCCAACTCTTCTTCATTTAGTAGGGATTGACAGCAAAGAGTTTATCCAATTTGGTACAGATTTATTTTCTAAAGGTCATGATGATGTAGTAGCGTTCCGCAATGGCAACTACGTATCTCCGAAATATACACTAGTGGATGGAACGTATTATGATTCTAAGACAGGCCAAGCGCTTAAAGAAAATAATCAAATGAAAGCTTATAAACAGAAGGTAGCGAAAGAACTGGAGTTATCTGATCAGGTGCTTTATGGAGACTTACTTCGTTTCCACAAGCTGAAGGATTTCCAAACAGTCGACCCTTCGAAATATATGTACGGGAAAGAAGAAACAGAAACATCAGCTAAATAAAGCTAAAATCAAAAGAACATGATGACTTCTGCAAAGCAGAATGAGCATCATGTTCTTTTTTACTGTAAACTATTCATCAATAAATTTCTTTAATTCCCGATAAGCGAATAGAGAAAGTATTTTGCTGTTCATCTTTTAATGAAAGCGTTTGGTCTGTTAAATCTAGGCGCTGTACTTTTCCTTTAAACGTTTGAAGCAAACCGTTTTTATAATAGTTAATTGTAACGGCCCCGTTTTTTCTTAATGCTTTTAAAATCATTTTCAAAACTCCTTCCATATTTAAAATGTGTATGATTAACGAGCTGTAACATTCATTTTCATTTGCATATTTTTATTATACACAAAAATAGAAAGCGTTTTCACTAAAAGTTTGAACACTTTGTGAAAACTTTAACAGAGAATGTGACAAATACATACAGAAACTGATTTATTTGTCGTATTCATCATAAAACACATTTATGAAAGGAGTGTTAAGAACGTGTTAAAACTTTATGGATGGAAAAATATTATAAGATGTCGTTTGAAATGTCGTAGTGAATCCATTCACCGTTCGTTACATTTCCTCCGATTTTTCTGTAAAGCGTTTGAGCTCTTGTATTATCATAAGCCGTTTCCCAAGACATGGCTGCATACTGATGTTCTTTTGTATACTGGTGACTAATCGAAAATAACTTTTCCCCAATTTTTTGACCTCTTGCTTTTTCAGTAACGTACAAGTCATTTAAAATCGCTACAGGCTTTACACGCGTGGTGCTAAATGTAAAATAAAGCGTTGAAAAACCTACTGCCTCGTCATTTTGAGTCGCGATAAACTGGACGCCAGTATCGGGACGTTGAAACAAGTGATCAATTAAATTTCTCAGCTGTTTTTTGGCAGGCTGAGGGCGCTTGTAAAAATCAACAATGTATTCGTTCATTAATGAAATAAGTGCTTCCATGTCAGCAGCATTAGCTTGACGAATTGTAATAGTAGTAGTCATTAAATCTTCTCCTTTTTAATTAGATGATCTACACTTATAGTAAAAGAAATGTATCCCCTCTAAAAGAGCCAGATTTAAAGAATAAGATAGGGACAGATGAAAGGAGCTAGCGTGAAGTTCACACCTTTATTAAACCGAAGGAATGATATGCCTTTATATCACCAGCTATATGAATATATAAAAAAAGAAATTGTATCCGGCAGGGTGAAAGTAAATGACAAACTGCCTTCTATCCGGTCTCTTGCTGATTACTTAAACGTAAGTCGAAATACTGTAGATATGGCCTATCAGCAGCTTTTAGCTGAAGGATATGTAGAAAGCAAGCCCAAAAGTGGACTGTACGTAACGAATACACAGTTTGATTTACTGCAAACAGATAGAAAGCCGACTGTATTTTTACAACCTCACTCAGAAACAAAGTCGTGTACCTATGATTTTCGGTATGGAAAAGTTGATAGCCGTTTGTTTCCCTTAAATGAGTGGAAAAAACGATACAATGAAAGTCTTCAAACTTATAAAGAAGCGCTGTTCACGTACCAAGAAACTCAAGGAGAAGAATCACTGCGAGAAGAAATTGCGACGTACCTTTATCAGTCAAGAGGAGTGGTTTGTTCGAAACATCAAATTATTATCGGAACAGGTACTCAGCAATCACTCAGTTTGCTAGCGCAGATGTTAAAGCCAAGCATCAGAGATATTGCCTTTGAAAATCCTTGCTATGACGGGGCTAGCTTTGTATTTAAACAGCATGGATTCTCCTTAAAACCTGTGTCACTTAATAACAGAGGCATAAACATCCAAGAGCTTTATGATAGCCAAGCACGCGCTGTTTATGTCACACCATCTCATCAGTTTCCATACGGAATGATCATGCCTGTTTCAAGAAGAATAGAGCTTCTTACATGGGCGAATGACTGCAGTGGATTTGTTATTGAAGATGATTATGACGGAGAATTTCGTTATAAAGGAAGTCCCATTCCTTCATTGCAAAGCTTGGATACTAAAGGGCGCGTCATTTATACAGGGACATTTTCAAAATCTTTTATGCCTTCTTTAAGAATCAGCTACCTTGTATTACCGGAAGTGCTTCTAAAGGAATATCATGAACGTTTCTCTTTATACGAGCAAGCTGTTCCAGCCCTTCATCAGTGGACGCTCGGACTGATGATGAAAAACGGAGAGTGGAGTAAGCATTTAAGAAGAGTGAGAACTGCTTATCAACTCAAACACGGTACTCTTTTAGCAGCTTTACAGAAGGAGTTTAACAAAAACATCACGGTGTCAGGAGAATATGCAGGTTTGCATATCCTTGTCCGCGTGCACAACGATATGAACGAACAGCAGTTAATTAACGCAGCTCAAAAGCAAGATGTCTCTGTCTACGGCACTTCTCGTTATTGGCTTACGGAATCACCTCAACAAAAGACTCATCTATTATTAGGTTTTGGAAGTTTGGAGAGAGAAGAAATAGAAGAAGGAATAAGGAGGTTGAAAAATGCTTGGTTATAAGCCTCTCCTCATTTCTTCGATTTCTTGACAAAAGCTGCCTAGTCCTTTAGACTTTTTTGCATATATTTTAAATTATCTGAAAGGAGGATAGGGTAATCGAAGCTAACTGCTAGTGGACAACCCTAGATCAAACAATGAATCCTATCCAACAAATTTTACATACATTTCCTGTGATTGTACTAGATGGTGCAATGGCAACTGAACTGGAGAGATATGGCTGTGATTTGAACGACAGCTTATGGTCTGCAAAAGTGCTTATGGAGCAGCCGGAATTGATTAAGAGAGTGCATCAAGATTACTTTGCAGCAGGAGCTGACTGTGCAATTACTGCAAGCTATCAAAGCACGTTTGAAGGTTTTGCAAAACGTGGTTTAAGTGAAGCAGAGGCGCGCGAGTTAATTCAAGCATCTGTAAAAATTGCGGCTGAAGCAAGAGATGAATTTTGGCAGAAAGAAGAGAATTGTCTTAATCGCCCAAAACCAATTGTCGCCGCTTCGGTAGGTCCTTACGGAGCATTTTTAGCAAACGGGTCGGAATATACTGGACAGTATGACGTAACAGAAGAAGAGTTAATGGAATTTCATCGTCCTCGTATGAAAGCATTAATTGAAGCAGGAGCAGATGTGTTAGCTTGTGAAACCATTCCTAATCTAATGGAAGCAAGAGCCATTGCGAGGCTGCTAGAAGAATTTGAAGGAGCGTACGCATGGATTACGTTCAGCGCAAAAGATGACCTGCACATTAGCAGCGGAACATTAATCTCGGAGTGTGCACGCTATCTGGATTCCTATAAGCAAGTAGCAGCTATTGGAGTTAACTGTACGCCGCCTCAATATATTTCTTCACTTATTAAAGAAATTAAATCTCAAACGGATAAGCCAGTCATTGTGTATCCAAATTCAGGAGAGCATTATGATGCTGAATCTAAAACATGGAACGGGACATCTGCAGGCGAAACGTATGGCTGCAGCGCTCACAGCTGGTATGAAGCAGGTGCTCAGTTAATCGGAGGGTGCTGTCGCACAACTCCAGATGATATCAAAGGCATTACAAAATGGGCTAGAAAATAACGGATTGAAAGAAAAGAAGATTCATTGTAATCTTCTTTTCTTCTTGTAAAATAAAAGAAGAAAAGTTGAAAAGGGTTTATTTTAACGAAAGAAGGGATGATGAAAGTGAAAGATATTAAAAATATTTATTGTGTAGGCCGAAACTACGCACTGCATGCAAAAGAATTACATAATGATATTCCAACATCACCTTTTTTATTTTCCAAACCTACTCACGCTCTCGTTGAAGCAGCTGGACAATCAATCACTCTTCCTCGCGACCAAGGAGAGGTGCACTTTGAAACCGAACTGATTCTTCATATTGGACAACTTTACAAAGAAGGTATAACAGTGGATGAACTTGTTGACGAGATGACGATTGGATTAGATTTGACGCTTCGGGATGTGCAGAGCGAATTAAAACAAAAAAAGCACCCTTGGCTGCTTGCAAAAGGATTCAAACATTCAGCGGTCGTGGGAAACTTTATTCCGTTTGAAGGAGTAGAAGCATCTAAGCAGAAAGACTTTTCGTTAGTGAAAAACAATGAACGCGTTCAGCTGGGAAATATCAAAGATTTGATTTTTGACTTACAAACGATTATTGATTTTACAGGAAAACATTTTGGTCTTGATAAAGGAGATCTTATTTTTACAGGTACACCTGAAGGAGTAGGTCCGCTTTCACATCAGGATCATCTTTCACTTAAATGGGGGCAGCAAGAGCTTGGTTCTTGCATCGTTTCCCTTCATTAACAAAAAGAGCTTGAAACAAAGGTAGTTTAGTTGAAGGAAGATCCGAACGGTGAATCGAGATTCTTGATAGAGAATCCAACTCGTTCGGATTTTTTATTGTGATGGTGAATGTAGGATTCACGTATTGCGTTGTTTCTAGAGGTTGATTGGAGGGCGAGACGAAGACTCCTGCGGGAAAAGCGGAACAGGTGAGACCCCGCACAGGAGCGGAAGCGACGAGGAGGCTCACCGGCCGCCCGCGGAAAGCGAAGTCTTGCACGGAAATCAACACAGGTGTAACAGGCGGTTCACCTTATTTATCTCATTTGTTCGTATTTAGATTGGCTTGACTTCGTTATGTCTCCATCTCTTTTTTTACGAAGTCTTAGTTTTTTAGCCTTCAGAATGAATTTAATATCCAATGGGAAAGCTGTTTTTATCTCCTATAGGAAACGAGGTCCTCATTATGGTGCTCTTAATCCTTACAACGGTGATTTCTATTCTGAGTGTACTAGTTATGCCAAAGCGCATCAGCTGGATAGAAATGTACACAACTTCTTTGTTTGTTATGTTTTTAGGATCGGTAGCAGATATATATCTTGATGTTAAATATAATCTTTATGGCTTTTTTAAAACAGGAGTAGATTTTGAATATCTTTTAGTCTTTATTTTTATTTATCCTGCGACGAATAGTGTATTTTTAAATTTTTATCCTGGGAGCAAGAGTTTGGCTAAAAAAGCTTTATACATTACAGTGTGGGTAATTCTTACAACACTGTTTGAATACATTTCTGCCCAAACAGAAGTGTTTTATTATAACGAATGGAAGACGCTATACTCGTTTTTTTGCTATCCTTTTCTTTATATAGCAATGGCTTTAAATTTAAAAATGATACGCAGGCTCCAGGTTATCGATAAGCAAAAATAGAAATAAAAAAAAGTAATGATAAATCATAAAAAAATGATATTTTATTAATGGCTACATATGTAATATAGTAAAAATAGAAAATAAACGAGGCAGCATATAAGCAGGGTTAAAAAACATCAAAACGGGAATCTTGACATTAACTTCATGTTTTTAACCATGTATTGTGAATGAATATACTTAATGCTAAATAATATGTTGTAGAAGGAATTTAGTAAAGGAGGGAAGAAGATGTTTAAGCGTAGTGAAAAAATCCAAATTCATGGCGTAACGTTTCATGGAGTCATGAGTGCGAAGCAAAAAGCGGCCCTGCACGAAATTGCTAATGTAACAGACGAAAAAGACTGGGATGGGCTAAAAGGTGTGTACTGCTTAGGCAGTGTAAAGGTGCAAGGAAAAGATGTGTTAGGTGTGTACTATGGCCAATTTAATGATAACCTTCCAAAGGAGAAGCGCAAACTTCAGTTTGAAATTGACTATATTAAATATACAGTAACGGAATGTCCCATTGTCTTTATCGATACAACAAAAAACAAAAAGCCTCATCAATTTGCTTTTATCATTCTGCATGAATTAGGCCATCATGTGGATCGTATGACAAATGGAACGCTTTTAAAAGAAGGAAATAGAACGCAAGAAATGTTTGCTAATACGTATGCCTTAGAAAAATATTCAAAAATAGAAAAGTTCCAAACAAAGAAGTTAAAAAAGATTCCATTTTTAGAGGAATCTCTTACTCAGTGGAATAAAACTCCTCATCCTGGAGCATATTCTCTTAGAGTTCAAATTGAATAATTCACGAGAATAGTTCCTCTCTCTCCGTTTTTTATTTTCCTACCTTTTTCCTCTTCCTGTCTTTTATCCTCCCAATGAACAAAAAGGATTTAATTACCCATAAAGTTTTAAAAGTTTTTATAGTACGAATTATTTACACTATACCCTCCTGTAAATTATGATTATTTTAAGAAAAAACAGAAAATTTTAAAGTTTTAAGGTACAACTTAATAGTGAACAAGCGATGTTGTAATCGTATAGACGAACTGGCATACATATGCGAGTCATACATACAAACGAATCGCTTCCACTGTTATGAAAGCGGATTCAAAAATAGGAGGGGTAATAATGTTAGCTATTCTTGGGTTTTTGATGGTTTGTACATTTATGTTTCTGATTATGACAAAACGATTAACGCCGCTTATTGCTTTAATGGTTATTCCAGTATTGTTTGCAATCATAGGGGGATTCACAAGCGGTATTGGAGAAATGGCTTTAAATGGTGTAAAAGAATTAGCACCTACAGGCGTTATGTTAATGTTTGCTATTTTATATTTTGGGATTATGATTGATGCTGGTTTGTTTGATCCAGTTGTAGGAAGAATTTTGAAAATCGTAAAAGGTGATCCACTAAAAATCACAATTGGTACAGCTATTTTAGTTCTTATTATCTCATTAGACGGAGACGGAACAACAACATATATGATTACGCTTTCAGCGATGCTTCCGCTTTATAAAAAGCTAAACATGAAGCCAATGATTTTAGCCTGTATCGCCATTATGGGTAGTGGAGTTATGAACTTAACACCTTGGGGTGGACCTACTGCTCGTGTGATGAGTGCATTGAAGTTAGATGCTTCACAGGTGTTTACACCACTGATTCCAGCCATGATTGGCGGAGCTGTTTGGTTGTTATTCACGGCTTACTATTTCGGGAAAAAAGAGCGCCAGCGCTTAGGTGTTATTGATATTCAAGACGTTACAAATGCTCAAGTAGCTTTTGCAGAAGCAGCAGCCGCTGAAGGAACCGAGTACAAGCGTCCGAAGCTTTTATGGGTAAACTTTGCTTTAACAGCTCTATTATTAGTAGGACTTATCACAGCAGTTATGCCGCTTCAAATTCTATTTATGATTGGATTTGCAATCGCTATCATGATTAACTATCCAAATTTAGAAGTTCAAAAAGAGCGTATTACTGCACATGCTGGTAACGTACTTGCTGTTGTGTCTCTTGTATTCGCAGCAGGCGTATTCACGGGTATTTTATCAGGTACCAAAATGGTAGATGCAATGGGTAATAGCTTAGTAGGATTAATTCCAGATGCGTTAGGGCCTTACATGTCTGTGATTACTGCCATCACAAGTATGCCATTTACATTCTTTATGTCAAATGATGCTTACTACTATGGGATTTTACCAATTATTGCTCAAGCAGCTTCAGCATACGGTATTGATGCTGCAGAAATTGGCCGTGCTTCATTGATTGGTCAACCTGTTCACTTACTAAGTCCTTTAGTTGCTTCTACGTATTTATTGGTCGGTATGGCAAAAGTCGAGCTTGGTGAATTTCAGCGCTTTACTTTAAAGTGGACGATTGGAACAGCTATGGTGATGCTTTTAGTAGCTATTATTACAGGAGTTATTACGCTGTAAAGATCAGGAAACTAAAAACTTATCAATTCCGCTTTTGGGATTGATAAGTTTTTTTGTCTAAAAAGCTTTTGGAATAAGGAGCGGATATACAAAAAATTTTGATAAAATAAAAGAAGGATAGAACTATAAGGTAAAGGCTAAAGGTGCGATGAAATGAAAAAATGGTTTCAAGTATCGCTGCAAACAAAAATCGTAGGTTTATCCGCAGCATTAATCATAACTGTTATTGTTCTTTTAGCGAGTATTTTCTCTTACATGCAGTTTGTAGAATCTAAAAGGCAAGCCGAGCAGCTGGCTCTTCAAGCAGCCAAATCAATATCATTTATGCCGGAAGTCAAAGCTGCTTTTCAAAAAAAACAGCCGAGTCGATATATTCAGCCGCTTGCCGAGCAAGTGAGGGAACAAATCGGAGCAGCAAGTATTGTGGTTCAAAACCGTGAGCAAATCATCTATTCTCATTCTAATCAAAAATGGATAGGAAAGAAAAACAAAGAGGCGGTTAACGATAGAGCACTATTATTCGGCGGATATTATACGCTGGACGGAGAGGGAACCACAGGTCCTGCTATTATGGGGAAAGCGCCTATTGTCATCAGTCACGGAAAGTATACGGAAGTCGTGGGAGTGGTGACGGTTGAGTTTTTAAAATCTCATGTTCATGCTCAGCTCATTACGCGTATTCAGCAAATTATCCTATTTTCACTAGCTGTTTTATTGCTTGGTATGATCGGGGGTATTTTTTTAGCTAAAAGTATTAAAAAAGATACTCTTGGTCTTGAACCCCATGAAATCGCTTCTTTGTACCGTGAACGAAATGCGATTTTACTTTCGATAAAAGAAGGAATTATTGCTATTGATCATCAAGGCTTTATTACGATGATGAATACATCAGCTAAAAATATGCTGGGGTTACAGACGGAATATTTACATCATCATATCATTGAAGTATTTCCTTATACGAATATGATTGAAGTGCTAGATACGGGAATAGCCCGAAGCGACCAAGAAATTTTTTTGAATGAAAAAACGTTTATCTTAAACTTAACACCCATTATTGAACATCAGCGAATTGTAGGAGTGGTCGCTAGTTTTCGTGATAAGACAGAATTAAAAAGCTTAATCAATACGATTTCAGAAGTACGAAAGTATTCAGAGGATTTACGAGCTCAAACGCATGAGTTTACGAATAAGTTGTATGTTTTGTCGGGTTTGCTGCAGTTAGGGCAGTACAAAGATGCATTGGAGTTTATTCAAAAAGAATCAGCCGTACACCAAACGCAAAATCGTATTCTATTTGATCAGATATTAGATTCCAAAGTTCAAGCAATATTGCTTGGGAAGATTGGAAAAGCATCTGAAAAGAAAATTCATTTTTCGGTTGATTCGGAGAGTACACTCGATACGCTCCCAGAACATATTGAAATTTCTCATCTCATTATCATTATTGGGAACTTAATTGATAATGCATTTGAAGCCGTGAGTCAGCGGTCTAAAAAAGAAGTGTCGTTTTTTATTACCGATATTGGTCATGATTTAATTATTGAAGTGATGGATAACGGACCCGGTATATCAGAAGAAGTACTAAATCAAATTTTCACAAAAGGGTTTTCAACCAAAGGTACAGACAGAGGGTACGGACTGGCAAATATAAAGAAAATGGTAGATGAACTTGGAGGATCTATTGAAGTGTATAATCAGCCAGAAGGAGGAGCCATTTTTTCAGTTTACCTTCCAAAAAACTGAATCATGAGAAGTAAGGGGAGAGTCGAAATGTTACGAGTCGCAATTGCAGAAGACGATTTTCGAATTGCTCAAGTTCAAGAGCGATTTTTATTAGAAGTAGATGGTGTAGAAGTCGTAGGCAAAGCGTTGAATGCAAAAGAGACGCTTGAAATGCTAAAGGAGAAGAAAGTTGATTTACTTCTTTTAGACATCTATATGCCAGATGAAATGGGAACAGATTTACTCCCAAAAATCAGAGCCCAGTTTCCACAAGTTGACGTTATCGTGGTAACGGCTGCAACAGAAAAAAACATTGTAGAAATCTGTTTGAGAAACGGCGTCGTTAATTATTTGATTAAGCCGGTTATGATGGAATCCTTCATTAATGCTATTAAACAGTATCAAGAGAAAAAGGAACTGTTTAGTACGCATGAAGAAGTTGATCAATCATTTATTGATGCGTACTTTGGACATGTCAGAACAAAGCCAAAAGCGGATAAATCTCTTCCTTCAGGTATTGATGGTATCACATTACAAAAGTCAAAAGACATTTTAAAAAGCATCAAAGGAATTACGATCGAAGAGATGGGGCAACACATGGGAGTATCTAGAACGACAGCTAGACGATATTTAGAGTATCTAGTATCAACCGGTGAATGTCACGTTGAATATGATTATGGGATTATTGGAAGACCGGAGCGCAAGTACTATTTAGCGTAGCATTAGCCTTGAAGGATGGTATATATGATCAAAAAGCTCATGATAGTGTTTATAAGTGCATTGCTTGTTAGCTGTTCTACTCCCTCTAAAAAAGACCGCATCAGTATGGAAAAAATTGGAATTGTGGCAGCCGGTGCAAAAGGCGGAGGAGCAGATGCAACAGTAAGAGCCATTCAACAAGTGCTAACGGAAAAGAAGATTGTGAAGGTACCCGTTTCTGTTAGTAATAAAATAGGTGGGCAAGGTGAAGAAGGATGGAAATATATTAAACAGAGAAAAGAAGGAAATATTGTTTCCGGGAATTCCAGTTTGCTGATTACAAATAATTTGCTAGGGCAAAGTCAATTAACCTATAAAGACTTTACTCCGCTCGCTATTTTAACATCTGAATGGGAGGTCATCGTAGTTCCTGTTAACTCTCCTATATACAATTTAAAACAGCTCATACGCACGTTAAATCAAAGTGAATCCAGTATGAAAGTGGGAATATCACCTCGATTAGGAAACGACGATCATTTATCGTTCATGCAGCTAAATAAAAAAGCAGGCGTAGACTCTTCCAAGCTTGAGTTTTTCGTTTATAACAGCAGTCATAAAGTAATTGATGCGCTCGTTCATCATCAGCTAGATGTAGCACCCATGTCATTATCAGAAGTAAAAAAGCAGTATGAACAAGGGCAGGTAAGGATACTCGCCGTTTCTTCTCCTAAAAGGCTAGAAGAGCTAAAAGAGATACCGACGTGGAAAGAAGCGGGAATTGACGTAACGTTTAGCCATTGGAGAGGTCTAATGGGACCGCCTAATATGACCAAAGAACAGGTAGCATATTGGAATAAGGCTGTGTATGAAATGGTTCATACAAAAGAATGGGAACAGCTTCTTAAAGATAATGATTTAACCTCTTTTTATAAAAATAGCAGCGGTGCTAAAGTCTTTCTTGAGCAGCAAAGCAAGCTGTATTCTGACTTAATGGGCGGAGCAAATGATGAATAAATACAATAGAAAAAGGTTGGGACAAAAGGATTTTAGATGGAGTGAAAAACGAACCATTGATTAAAGTTTTTAATTCTTGGTTCGTTTTTTTGTTGTGGTAAGTGTAGTTTCATCTGTTTCGTTCCTTCTAGCAGTTGATTGGAGAGCAAGACGAAGACTCCTGCGGGAAAAGCGGAACAGGCGAGACCCCACAGGAGCGTGAGCGACGAGGAGGCTCACCGGCCGCCCGCGGAAAGCGAAGTCTTGCACGGAAATCAACTGCGGTGTCTTAAGCAGTTCCGCTCATATATCCCATTTGTTCGTCTTTAGAATTAGATTCATTTCGGTATGTCTCAACCTTTTTCTGTCAGTGTACATCTTTTAAATCCAAGTTTTGAATGAACTCAATAAAAGCTTTTACAATGTTAATTTTTAAGGAGTCCTCATGATAAAACATCCATGTGCTGCGCGTTAAAGGTACTTGATCTTTAGTTTTTAACGTGTATCTGTAAATCTCTGCAGCATCGTCAAGCAGCATACTCGGCAAAATCGCATAGCCCAGTCCGTTTACAACCATCTTTTTACATGTTTCTGCTTTATCTACTTCAATGCTGACAAGGGGAGGCTGAGAGTAATTTTCAGCCCACCAGTTATCAACGGATGTTTTTAAAAAACGATCTTGATGATAATCAATTCGAGGTAGATTGGGAAGATTGTTTATGTCGACAGGCTGTGCAGACGCAATGCAAATTGTTTCTTTAAAAAGCAGCTCTTTTTGATCTTGCCAGTTATAATCACCTTTTACAAACGCAATATGAACATCGTGCTTATAAAGCAGATGAGCCATGTCGCTGCTCCATCCGGTTGTGACTTTGAATTCAACATCAGGAAATCGCTCTTTAAATAAACGCAATAGCCCAGGGAGCTTGTAGTCAGTGAAAAAGTTAGACACGCCTAGACGTAAAGTCCCGGTTAATTGATCATCCATGTTTAACACATTTTCTTTTATTTTTTGAACCGTAAGCAGCATTTCTTCTGCGCACTTCACTAAATATTCTCCCTGCGGTGTAAACTGAACTCCGCGGCGCCCTCTATTTACAATCTGAACATGAAATTCCTTCTCCATCTGCTGCAGTCTATGCGTAAGCGCAGGCTGAGATATAAATAGCTCCTTGGCTGCTTTTGTAATGTTTTTCTCACGGTACAATACTTGTAGAATAAGCCAATCTCGATCGTCCATACTACCCCTCCAGGAATAAAAAAAATGAATGGTTTATAATAAAATTTCGATATTTTAATTATTTCTAAAATTATACTATAGTTAAGAAGAGAAATGTTCGGTGTAAGAAAGAAAAGCCTTGTAGAAGGAAGGAAGTAGGTATGAACGCAAGAGTTGTTTTTTTACAATCTATATTTTTTATTCTATTAACAAGCGTGGGAGGATTTCTTTTATCGTTAACAGGCTTATCCATTGGCTGGATGCTTGGGACTCTCATTTTAGCTGCTATTCTAGCTTTTCGAAAGCCGCGTTTTTTATCTCAAACAAGCAAAAAAGGCATTCCAAAATATTGGCTGTACGCTGGACAGTGCATTTTAGGGATTGAATTAGGTCAAAAGATTAACTTATCTGTGGTGACTACGTTTCAATCTCACTGGTCCACCATTACGATTATGCTTTTGCTGTCCGTTGTTTTTTCTCTTTTATCCGGTTATTTGCTATGGAAGTTCAGTTCCACAGACTTATTAACAAGCTTTTTCGGTACGACTCCGGGTGGAATGAGCGCCATGCCAGGCATGGCTGAAGAAGTAGGAGCCAATACGGCAGTTGTAAGCATCATTCAAACGATGCGCGTGTTTTTAGTTGTGCTTGCTGTTCCTTTATTTGTAGTCTATTGGGGAAGTAATACAGGACGGCATGCAGTGTCCGTTACCCCGAGTGTTTTTGAGTGGGGATCACTGTTGTGGACAGGCGTTTTAATTGTTACAGCAGTAGTCGGCTATTATATAGGGAAAAAACTAAAATTTCCTGCTCCTTGGTTAGTAGGAGGAATGCTTACTGTTGCAATTGTTCAAACAGCTGCTTCATCGTACGTGGGGTATAATCTTCAAGCATACTGGCCTCATTCTGTGATGATTTTATCGCAAATTTTTATTGCTTCAAGCATTGGTTCTCGCTTTCATAAGGAAATGTTCATTGGAGTAAAAAAAATTATGGTTGTGGCGCTTATTAATACAATTGGTTTAATCGCCGCCATGTTTGTATGTGCACTATTCGTTTCCAAAATAACTGGAATTGAGCTTATCACGTCTATTTTAGCGTTTGCTCCTGGAGGCATTGCAGAAATGGCGACTACATCCATTGTACTGCAGGCTGATTCGACGTTAGTAGTAGCGGTCCAAGTGCTTCGTATTTTAACAATTTGGCTGCTTCTGCCTCCGCTGTTTCGCATGTTTCATCAGTGGGGAGAAAGAAAAAGAATACATTCACACGTTTCATAATAAATATGTGAATGCACTAGGTAGAGTAAGAGAGAGTTTTAAAGAGGGAAATGGGGGGAGAATAGATGAGTAATAAAGAAATGGTGGTCAGTCAGTTCGGGGGGAATGCCGGAAAGTATGTCAAAAGTAAAGGTCATGCAAAAGGCAAAGATTTAGCGGTTTTAGCGGAAATTGCTGAAGAAAATAGAGGAGGAAAGCTGCTTGATGTAGCGACAGGAGGAGGACACGTGGCAAATAAGCTAGCACCTGTCTTTCAAGAAGTAACGGCTTTTGACTTAACTCCTCAAATGTTGCAAAGTGCTGAAGGCTTCATTAAAGAAAATGGTCATGAAAATGTATCGTTTGTTCAAGGAGATGCTGAGGATATGCCATTTCAAGATGACAAGTTTGATACGGTAACGTGCAGAATTGCACCGCACCATTTTCCTAATATTAAACAGTTCATCAAAGAGGTATACCGAGTGTTAAAGCCAGGAGGACAGTTCTTGCTCATTGATAATGTAGCACCGGAAGTGAATGCGTATGACGAGTTTTATAATCGAGTTGAAAAGACAAGAGATCCAAGCCATTATCGTGCTTATAAAAAAACAGAGTGGCTTTCTATGCTTGAAATGCAAGGATTCCGTACAGAAGTGCTGACAACTTTTCCAAAGCGCTTTTTATTTGATGACTGGTGTGCGATGATGAATGTTCCCCAAGAGACAAAGCGTGAGCTTACTCAATATATGCTGAATGTACCAAGCGGATTTAAACAGTTTTTCGAAATCAAAACGAATCAACAGGGAATTGAATCGTTTCAAGGAGAAGCAATCTTTGTAGCGTGCTACAAACATAAATAAAAAGAAGCCAACTCCGGTGAGTTGGCTTCTTTTTTTACTTATGCTCGTTGGTTTGAACGATTTCCAAAATATTGCGTAATACGGTCTAAAATAATTGCTAAAATAACGATTGAAATTCCAGCTTCAAAGCCCGTGCCGACTTCAAGTCGAGAAACTGCACGATATACTTCTGCACCAAGTCCCGGAGCACCTACAAGAGAGGCAATAACGACCATTGAAAGAGATAGCATGATGCTTTGGTTAATTCCTGCCATAATTGTTTTTGTAGCTAATGGAAGCTGTACTTTAAATAATTTTTGTTTTGTTGTTGAACCGTAGGCATTTGCTGCTTCTACTAAGTCAGCGGGTACTTCACGAATACCTAGGTTCGTTAAGCGAATCGTTGGAGGCATTGCAAAGATAACAGATGAGATAACACCTGGCACCACACCAATTCCAAAGAAGAAAAGTGCTGGAATCAAATACACAAATGCCGGCATCGTTTGCATAAAGTCTAAGATTGGCGTAATAATCCGAGCTGTCTTTTCGCTTTGAGATGCCCAAATGCCTAGCGGGATTCCTACTATAATTGAAATTAATACGCTTGTTAAAACGAGGGCTAGTGTGTCCATTGTTTCTTGCCAGTAGCCAAGATTAAGAATAAATAATAGACCAATCATCGATAAAATAGTAAATGACCATTTTTTACTTGAAAACCAAGCAATGATTCCGACAATTAAGATTAAAATTAATGCTGGTGGAAAGGTTAGCACTAGTACAATAAAACTTACAATACCATCGACAATAGCTGAAATAACATCAAAAAACCCTTTGATATTATCATTTAAAAACGTGACAAAATGGTCAATCCAATTGCCAACGGGAATTTTAGGAATACTATTCATTTACGTTCACCTCATTACTATCAGTACCGGCAAGTGCTTCAATCACTCGCTCTTTTTTAATGATGCCGCGCAGACGATGGTTTTCATCTACAACCGGTAGCGGGAAACGGCTGATAACCATTTTGTCGTACAAGTTTTCTAGTAGCGTATCTGTCGTAACAGTCGGAATATCCGTATCTAATACGTCTGCTGTCAGTTTATCTTGTTTAATGGCGCGGCTGATATCATCTGCCGTTACAACTCCTAGAAGAGTTTTTTTCTTGTCTACGACGTAGATGCTTGAATAACCAGCTTCTTGCATAATTTTAAGAGCCACGCGCGGACCACGGTCTACGGTAATGGATTCGGCACGATTCATCACGCTTTCAGCTGTGTATACTTTAGCTACATTAACGTCTTCGACAAAGCGCTCTACATAATCATTGGCAGGGTTTGTCATAATTTCTTCAGGTGTTCCTACTTGAACAACACTGCCGTCTTTCATTAAAACGATGCGATCTCCGATTCGAAGAGCTTCATCAAGATCATGGGTAATAAAAATGATTGTTCGCTCCATTTTTTCTTGAAGCTCCAGCAAAAAATCTTGCATGTCTTTACGAATAAGCGGATCTAGTGCACTGAATGCCTCATCCATTAATAAAATGTCAGGGTCATTGGCAAGTGCTCGAGCTAGTCCGACGCGCTGCTGCATACCGCCGCTCAGTTCACCGGGATATTGATTTTCGTATCCTTTTAAACCTACTAATTCAAGCGCTTCTTTTGCTTTCTTTTCGCGTTCGGCTTTTGGTGTACCTTGAACTTCTAATCCGTATTCTGTGTTATCAAGAACCGTACGGTGAGGGAATAAAGCAAAGTTTTGGAAAACCATGCTCATTTTTTTTCGGCGCATGTCGCGAAGTTCCTCTTTGTTCATTTTTACTACATCGTCACCGTCTAAAATAAGAGATCCAGATGTTGGTTCAACAAGGCGGTTAAACATGCGAACTAAAGTGGATTTACCGCTTCCAGACAGGCCCATAATGACGAAGATTTCACCGGATTTGATTTCGAAGTTTGCTTGATTAACTCCAATTGTCATTCCTGTTTCTTCTAGAATTTCTTTTTTTGTTTTTCCTTTTTGAAGTAAATCAATCGCTTTTGACGGATTCTTACCAAACACTTTGGTTATATTTTGTACTTTTAATTTTACGTGTTCCATATGTCCACCTCAATTGTTGTTTTCTTTTACGTTCATTACTTTTTCGTCCAACTATCGATTAACTTTTTATGTTTTTTTACCCATTTCTGTGCTGCTTCTTCAGGGTTTGGAGATTTTTCAACTTGTGACAGAAGAGGACTGATTAATTTATCGTTCATCTGTGCATTATTCATCCATTTTATGACTTGAGGATTTGTCTTTTTAAATTCCTTGCTTGTCATTGTGTAAATGTTGTCAGGGTCTCCAAACGAGTTTTTAGGATCTTCTAAATATTTGATGTCAAAGTCTGCAAAAGCCCAGTGAGGATTCCACATAGTAACAACAATTGGTTTTTTGGCATCATAGGCTTTGCGCAGTTCACTGAGCATAGCTGCCTCAGACGATTTTACAAGCGTATAGCTTTTAAGGTTATAATCTTTTAATGCTTGTTCGGCTAATCCGTTAATGCTGGAGCCTGGGTCAATTCCAATAACTTTGTTATCGACATCAGAAGCAACCTTAGCAAGGTCTTCTGTTGTGTTCACGTCTTTCATATAGGCGGGAACCGCAAATCCTAAGCGCGCATTTTTAAGCCAAGGGTCTTCAATGTTTACTTGATCTTTATACTTTTTGTAAAAAGGCGCATCTGTTGTAGGAAGCCATGGTGCAAACGAAATATCAATGTCGTTATTAGCTGTTCCTACCCAAACACCGGCTTTCTCTAAGAAAACAGTTCTAACCTTATAACCTCGATCTTCTAAAATCTGTTTCCATACGTACGTGTAGGCAATGTTTTCAGTATAGTTATTCATGCCGATGGTAATGGTTTTTTTATCTTTAAAGGCGCCATTACCGTTGCCGCAAGCTGAAGTAATAACTAGAAGAAAACAAATCATGCTGATTAAAAATAGTTTCTTCATGCAATGTAACTCCTTTATAAAGTTTTAAATCAATATGACTGATATGTAGAACGGATGCTAAACACAACGAAGTGTATACCCGGTTTTTTTAGGTGGTAAACATAAAAAATATAAAATGTGAAATAGAGTGGGTGATTTTTCGGCGTTATAAAGTTATTTTTAGCTAAAAATGTACATCGTAGTTAAGAGAAAATATGGGAAATAAATGGATAAAATAAGTGACTGTAGAATCAGTCTTACATGTTATCACTCTTTTTTTTACTCCGTCAACTTCAAGTCAAGAGTAATTCGGCAATTGAGCCGTATAAACCGATACGAAAAAATATCTTTTTAATAAAGTTATTTTTTAGGAAGAATAGGTGATTAAAGAGCTTTGCATCAGCTTTTACCTTGAATTGTAAAAGGAAGAAAGATAACAGTGAGACATATAAGAAACGTGAGAGGAAATTGATAAAATAAAAAAATATTTTTGAAGCCAGCATACGGATAAATTTTTGATTGAATTTAAAGATTCAGAAAATTTCATCTTGCATAATTTCAACTTCTTATAGTAAAATGAATGAAAGTCATTCATTTTATAGGTGGAGGGAAAAAGTTGGTTACAAGCACAAGTGAAAAATACGATAAGATTTTACAGGCAGCGATTGAAGTCATATCTGAAAAAGGACTTGATAAAACATCAATTTCAGACATTGTAAAGCGTGCAGGCGTAGCACAAGGGACTTTTTATCTTTATTTCAGATCTAAAAATGCTCTTGTTCCGGCTATTGCAGAAAACTTACTTTCTTTGTCACTTGAAAAAATCAAAGAACGAGCTAAAACAGCAACGGATTTTTTAAGTACATTAGAGGTAATGATTGACGAAACGTATAAAACAACAGATGAATATAGGGATGTTCTTGTTTTATGCTATTCAGGGCTCGCTTTTGACTATTCATTAGAAACATGGGAAGCTATTTATTTACCTTATTACAACTGGTTTGAAGAGGTATTAAATCAGGCTGTTAGAAAGGAAGAAGTCATCAAGCAGCTTAACGTTAAATGGACAGCTAAGACGATGATTAATTTGATTGAAAATGCTGCTGAACTTTTTTATATCGGGCGAGAGCAAGATGTCACACTTGAGCAATCAAAGGAAGAACTTTTTCAATTCTTAAAGCGTTCTCTTGTGCCATCCGTGTAATATTAGCACTGCTGATATTACATCTACTAAAATGACTGACATTCATTCAAAATATACAATTAATTATCAGAATTATAAGTTTTTTAAGGTTTAAAATGACTGACAATCAGTCGTTATTCGATAAGGAGGTATTTTATGGATCGTACAGCCGTTAAAACTTTAACCTTGAATATGTACATAAACGGAGAGTGGAGAAAAGCAGAGAAGCAGCGCTCTACTGTTAATCCAGCGACAGGTGAAGTGATTGGATATGCTGCAGAAGGCAGCACAGAAGATATGAAAGCAGCAATTGAAGCAGCACGAGAAGCCTTTGACAACGGAATTTGGTCTGAGACTTCTGCATCTGACAGAGCAGCCATCTTATTCAAGATTGCCGATAAGCTTGAGGAAGCGAAAGAAGAACTAGCAGCATTAGAAACAATGGATAACGGAAAGCCCTATCGTGAAGCTGAGGCTGATGTGGAAGATGCAGCTGCTTGTTTTAGGTATTACGCTGGGTTAATTACAAAGCCAGACGGTCAAACGTACAGCGTTCCTGCACCTATGCAAGCAATGGTTATAAAAGAACCAATCGGCGTGTGCGGATTGATTGTACCTTGGAATTATCCGCTATTAATGAGCGTGTGGAAAATTGCACCTGCTTTAGCTGCAGGAAATACGATTGTATTTAAACCTTCTGAAGTGACACCAGTTACTCCTACAAAACTTTTTGAGATCTTAGAAAGCGTAGGATTGCCAAAAGGAGTGGCAAACCTTGTTATGGGAGCCGGAGATACTGTGGGAAATACGCTTATTCAAGATAAGCGTGTTGATAAGATTTCTTTTACAGGCGGAACGGTAACTGGAAAACACATTATGCGTCAAGCAGCAGAAAATGTAACGAAGGTATCTTTAGAACTTGGAGGAAAGTCACCGAACATTATATTTGCTGACGCTGATTTTGAAACAGCTGTAGATTATGCCTTGTTTGGAATTTTTGCAGGGAGCGGCCAAATTTGCGCTGCAGGTTCTCGTATTTTAGTAGAAGAAAGCATTGCTGAGCGATTTATCGAACGTTTTGCAGAACGTGCTCAAAAAATTAAAGTAGGAAATGGAATGGACCAAGAGATTGAAATGGGTCCTCTTGTAAGTGAAGAACATATGAAAAAAGTATTAAAGTACATCGAAATTGGAAAGCAAGAAGGCGCCCGCCTTGTATGTGGAGGCAATCGAATCACCAGCAGTGGATTGGAAAAAGGATTCTTTGTAGAACCTACGGTTTTTAGTAGCGTTACGTCAAATATGAAAATTGTGCAAGATGAAATCTTTGGGCCCGTGGTTGTTATTCAAACGTTTAAAGATGAAAAAGAAGCTATTAAGCTTGCAAATGATACGGAATATGGTTTGGCAGGCAGCGTGTTTACAACTGACGGTGCAAAAGCTCTTCGGGTGATTAAAAAGCTGCGTGCGGGCATCACTTGGGTAAACACGTATCATTTTACGTTTAACGAAGCACCTTGGGGCGGATATAAGCAGAGCGGAATTGGCCGAGGACTGGGCACGTTTGGATTGGAAGAATTTCAAGAAGTAAAACAAATTAATATTAATTTACAAGTAGAGCCAATCGGCTGGTTTAAAAATTAAAAAGTAGAGAAGGAGCGATATTAAAATGAATACAGTGACGAAAAATCAAGAGGTAAACAAAGCATATGGTGAAGTAAACGAATACATCAACAAAGTGCTGGGACTTATTGAAAAAAGCGAAGTGTCAGCTGAAGAAGCACAGTGGATTACGAAAGAAACAGTAGACGGATTTCGCGAGCATGTCAACCCAGGCTTTTTAGAATATCGTAAAACAGTAACGGTGGATACGCAGTTTGCAGCTGTTGAATGGTCAGATGAAGGTTCTTGTTTTACGGATGTAAACGGTAAAAAATACATTGATTGTTTGGGCGGGTTTGGAATTTATAACGTGGGACACCGTCATCCTAAAGTAGTCAAAGCTGTTCAAGATCAGCTTCAGCGTCAAGCCCTTCATAGCCAAGACTTATTAGATCCACTTCGTGCGATGCTTGCTAAAATTTTAGCAGATATTACACCGGGGGATTTGAAGTATTCCTTTTTCACAAACAGCGGAACAGAAAGTGTAGAAGCCGCTTTAAAACTAGCGAAAATGTATAGTGATCGAACAACGTTTATTTCCACAACACGTTCTTTTCATGGAAAAAGTCTAGGTTCTTTATCAGGTACGGCAAAAGGAATGTTCCGTAAACCATTTCTGCCGTTAATTCCAGGTTTCCGTCATGTACCGTTTGGTGATATTGACATGATGCGCAAAACATTTGAAACGTGCGCGCTTGTAGGGGAAGATGTGGCAGCTGTTTTGTTAGAACCAATTCAAGGAGAAGGGGGCATTATTCTTCCTCCTGAAAATTATTTAAAAGAAGTGCGTGCACTATGTGATGAGTACGACGCTATCTTAATTTTTGATGAAGTTCAAACAGGCATGGGACGTACCGGTGAAATGTTTGCATCAGAATTATACGATGTTGTACCCGATATTTTATGTCTTGCTAAAGCGTTTGGAGGAGGAGTTATGCCTGCTGGCGCGGTTGTAGCAAAAGAAAAAGTGTTTTCAAGCTTCTTTGATAATCCGTTTATGCACACAACAACGTTTGGAGGCAACCCGCTTGCCTGCGCAGCGGCTATTGCAACTATTAACGTGTTGATTGAAGAACAGCTGCCAAACCGTGCAAAAGAGCTAGGAGAATATTTCCTTGCTGGTTTAAAGAAAGCTGCTGAAAACCATGGAGATAAAGTACTTGAAATCAGAGGGCAAGGCTTAATGATTGGAATTGAGTTCCACCAAGATGAAATTGGCTACGCGCTTTCTAAGGGAATGTTTGATGAAGGAATTCTAGTAGCTGGGACGCTTGTAAACTCTAAAACAATTCGTATTGAGCCACCGTTGACTATTGCAGCTGAAGAAGTAGATCAAGTCATTTCTACATTTGAAAAAGTATTAAATGAGCTGAACCACCAATAAATGTAACAAGGAGCAATGAATATGAGTCGTCAAACGTTTCTTATTCCTGTATTGCTTTCAATGATTTTAGTAGTGGAAATGCCTAGCGACTAACTGAAATCATTGAAACGGAGGAGTAAATTATGAAATATCCATTGTCCCCAGATGTCAAACCAGAGTTTTGTACAACGGGCTCATTTATGAGGCTGCCAGCGGAAAGAGAAAATGCAAAAGTAGGGCTAGTAGGAATGCCGTTTGATACGGCAGCATCTTTCAGAGTAGGTGCACGCTTTGCACCTCAAGCCATTCGTCAAGCTTCCATGACGCTGTTTCCTTATCACCCGGTACACGACGTATACCCATTTGATGATACAAATGCCATTGATATTGGTGATGTGCCGGTTATTCCGCACAATATTCACAGAAGCTATGAATTGATGGAAGAAGCGGTAGGAGCTCTTATGGATAGAGGAATCGTTCCAATTGGAATCGGAGGAGATCATTCTGTTACTTTAGCAAGCCTTCGTGCTGCTGCTAAAAGATATGGCCCAGTGGCTATGATTCATTTTGATTCTCATACAGATACGTGGGATACGTATTATGATGAAAAATATTGGCACGGATCTCCTTTTATACGCGCATATGAAGAAGGGCTAGTAGATCCGAAGAAAGTTTTTCAAATTGGTATTCGCGGAACATTAAATCATCCGGGAGATGTTCAAGAAAGCAAAGATCTCGGTTACCATGTAGTAACGGCAAGAGAGCTTGAACATCAAGGGTTTTCATTGATTTTGGAGCAAATGAAGACAGCGATTGGAGATACCCCGTGCTTTTTAACATTTGATATTGATTTTGTTGACCCTTCGTGTGCACCGGGAACGGGAACGCTTGAAGTAGGCGGATTCAGCAGCAGAGAAACGCTGCAAATGATCCGTTCTCTGACGGGATTTAACTATGTTGGATTCGACTTGGTAGAAGTGCTGCCCGCTTATGATCCAACGCAGATAACCTCTTTGCTTGCAGCTACAATCATTCATGATTTTGCTAGTTTAGTTGCAGTGAAAACGAAAAGAGAGTCATTGGATACGATGATTAAATAACAGTTTGTAAGCAGAATTCCCTCTTATTCAGAGGGTATTTCTGCGTGGATATAGCAGGAGATTAGGAATATATAGCTATTTAAAATAAAGCGCTTTCATAATATGATAAAAGAAAAAGATAGTTTGTTAGCAACCCTTACCAACTTAAAGAAATAAATCATATATTTGCTTATAGTAAATGTAACAACTCTTTATATAAAAATGAATGAAAGTCATTCATTTTTATATAAAGAAATTAAATCATATGCATTTATGGGTTAAATTGTCAGAATGTTCTTAATAAAGTGAAGGGGGAAGATAAATGAAACATGAAACAGTAACATTAAAAAGGTCGTTGAAATTATGGCAGATTGTATTAATGGGGATCGGATATATGACTCCGATGGTAGTGTTTGATACGTTTGGGATTGCGTCTGATATGACGAATGGACACGTTCCCACATCTTATATCATAGCCCTTGTCGGGATGCTTCTCACGGCAGTAAGCTACAAAAAGATGATTCAAGTGTTTCCAAATGCAGGCTCAGCCTATACATATACGCAAAAGACAATCAATCCACATTTAGGGTTCCTAGTTGGCTGGTCTGCACTAATGGATTATCTCTTTTTACCGATGGTTAACGCACTTATTTTTCAAATTTATTTATCATCTATTTTTCCTTCGGTACCATCGTGGATTTGGGTTGTCAGTTTCGTCATTATCGTTACGCTGCTAAATTTACGAAGCGTTAATTTCACCGCCAATTTCAATACGTTTCTTGTTGTATTTCAAATGACGATTTTAGTATTGTTTGTTGCTGTTTCAATCAAAGCGTTGCTAGGCGGAATGGGGGAAGGAACCCTTTTTTCTATGAAGCCTTTTTTTAATCAGAACATGACGTCATCAGGGCTAATAGCGGGAGCGACACTTATGTGTTTTTCCTATTTAGGGTTTGATGCAGTGGCCATGTTATCAGAAGAAACGCCCAATCCTAAAAAAACGATTCCGCGAGCTATTTTTTTAGTTGCGTTAATTGGAGGAGTCATGTTTACCGTGACATCTTATTTTATCCAAGCGGTTTTTCCAACGTTAGAAGGATTCAAGCATCCAGACGCTGCAGCTCCTGAAATTGCTATGTATGTGAGCGGCACGCTGTTTCAAATTGTCTTTTTAGCTGGAGGAATTGCAGGAACATTATCATCAGGCATGTCATCGCATGCAAGCGTTTCACGTTTATTATACGTAATGGGACGGGATCGAATTTTACCTCAGTCATTTTTTGGTTATGTTCATCCTAAGCTGCGCACTCCCTCGCGAAATATTGTATTGGTCGGAGTTGTATCAGCAACTGCCATTTTCTTCAGTCTGGCAACGGCTACTTCATTTATTAATTTTGGAGCACTCATTGCGTTTTCTTTTGTTAATATTTCGGTTATCGCGCACTATGCTGTTCATCAAAAGCAGCACCGGTCGGCTAAGGGATTTTTGTCATACATTGTTATGCCACTATTAGGAGCAGCAGCGATTGGCGTTTTATGGCTTAACTTGGAGCGCAATTCATTTTTACTTGGGATTGGCTGGGCGATTGCTGGTTTAGTTTATTTGGTGTATGCAACGAAAGGTTTTAGAAGGCAGCTGTCTTCCATTGAGTTTAAGGAAACAGAAGAAATGTCACCTTTGATGAAAGTCGGAGAAAAGTAAGGATAGAAACTACCTGTTTAAGCCTATCTTATTAAGGAAGCCACATTTATGGATTACGTATTTTGAACGTGTTACTATGTAAGAACGATAAGATAGAAAAAGGTAGGTAAATTATGATTAAAGCAGTTGTGTTTGATTTTGATGGATTAATTATTGATACAGAATCAGTGTGGTACGAGGTGTACCGCGAAATGTTAGAAGACAGGGGAGTAGATCTACCGATTGCAACGTTTGCTTCTTATGTGGGAACGGATGCTACGGCACTTTACGATTATTTGCTTCAGCAGTTTAACAATGAGTTCACGAAAGAGGAACTGGCTCAAGAATCGTTAAGACGTCATCAAGAAAAAATGAAATCATTAGTAGCCCGAGAAGGTGTAGCAGAGTACTTGGCAGAAGCAAAAGAACTTGGATTAAAAATTGGTTTAGCAAGCAGCTCATATCGCGACTGGGTAACAGCATTTTTAAAAGAGCTAGATTTGCTGCACTATTTTGAAGTCATTCAAACGCGCGATGATGTAGAAAAAGTGAAGCCAGATCCGGCTCTTTACCGAAATGCAATTGAAAAGCTAGGCGTAGAGCCTTCTGAAGCTTTAGCATTTGAAGATTCTTCTAATGGAGCAAGAGCTGCCATGGCAGCAGGCTTGCGCTGTGTGATTGTACCAAATCCGTTAACTAAACATCTGTCATTCGAAAGATATCACTTACATATCGAATCGATGAAAGAGAAAAGTTTAAAAGAAGTGATTCAGTATCTTTGTATTGAAGATTAAAAAGAAAGGACGCTCCTACTGCGTCCTTTCTTTTTTTATAGAATGGGTATAACTTTTTTAATTAAAAAATAACGAATCAGCTTGTTTAAATAGATAAAACTGATATAATGATAACGATTATCAGTTTCAAGAGTCAATTATCTACATAAAGATACAAGCAGGAGGAATGACATTTGAATAAGAAAAAAATAGGACTGCTGGCTTTTATTACAATGCTGGCAATCGGAATGCTTATCGGCTGCAGCAGTACGAACAAGGAAAATTCAGCCGATGAAAAAAATGAAAAAACAAGAGTGGTTAAACATGAGCTCGGAGAGACAAAAGTAAAAGAAAATCCAAAGCGAGTAGTTGTATTAGAGTTAGGTTTTATTGATGCATTGTTAGATGCTGGTATTAAACCTGTAGGAGTAGCTGATGATGATAAAGCAGAACAGCTTATTGATAAAGATGTACTAAAAGAAATCAAAGGATACAAATCAGTTGGCACGCGAGCACAGCCTAGCTTGGAGTCGATTAAACTGTTGAAGCCAGATTTGATTATCGCTGATTCAGAACGTCATAAAAATGTATATAAAGAATTATCGAAAATTGCGCCAACAATTGAATTAAAAAATTTAAATGCTAATTACGATGATTTACTAAATACGGAGTTAAAAGTAGGAGAAGCGGTTGGCCAGAAGGCAAAAGTTGAAAAAGTTGTAGAAGAGCATAAGCAAAAAATGAAAGATTTAAAAGCAAAAGCGCCAAAAAATCCGGGCAATGTACTTGTTATCGCTGATGCAAATGGTAATATTAATGCTAGAACTTCAAATTTCTTTACAACGGGTGTTCTTGAGCAATTAGGCTTCAAAAATGCATTAACAGATCCTACAAAAGAGTACAGTGTAAAAATGACAATGGAACAGCTCGTAAAAGCAGATCCAGACAAACTCATTGTTATGCGAAATGAAAAAGGTCATACGCCTTTAGCAAAACAGCCATTATGGAAAGAGCTAAAAGCGGTTAAAAATAATCAAGTGTATGAAGTTGATGTATTTAAATGGTCTCTTCGCCGAAGTGTACAAGGTGCAAATGGTATTGCAGATGAAGCAGAAAAGTTATTATTTGAAGGCAAATAATAACGAAGAAAAGAACAATCCAGCGGGGTTGTTTTTTTCTTTTTATTGAACTTTCAAATGGAAGGAGGCGCAGTCTACTATGAAAGCTGTTCACGGTTTATCCAAAAGAAACAAATCTCCACTTCGCATAATAGCTATTTTTCTTGCTGTTATCATTCTTTTACTGATTTCTATGTTTTTATCTATTTCCATCGGTTCTATACATATTTCTTTTGGGACGATTAAGCAAGCTTTACTAGATTTTGACGGATCAAAAGAACAATCAATTATTCAAACTGTCCGCATGCCTCGCTTATTGGTCACGGCATTTGTTGGTGCTAATTTGGCTGTCGCCGGAGCGTTGATGCAAGCATTAACTAGAAACCCATTAGCTTCTCCTGGTATTTTTGGTATTAATGCCGGGGCATCAGCGGCAATGGTATTTTTAACGGTTTTAGTGCCAGGTGTAAGCATGATTGGCGGGGTGTTTGGAGCATTTTTAGGAGGCGCCTTTGCTGCTGTTATTGTCTACGTCATGAGTTCGTTGATTAAAGGAGGAGACAGCGATGTAAAGCTTGCTTTAACGGGTGTCGCTATACAAGGTATGCTTATGTCTCTTACACAAACGCTGCTAATTTTTAATGAAAGCAAAACAGAAGGCGTTATGTTCTGGCTCACCGGCTCAGTTATTGGGCGGGACTGGGGACATGTTCACGTGTTGCTTCCTTTTAGCATTGTAGGTCTGCTTGTTGCGTTTGGTCTGGGAAGAGCGTCTTCTTTGTTATCTTTAGGAGATGATGTAGCTAGAGGACTCGGGCAGCGAGTCTTTGCCATTAGAGCGTTCACTGCAGTTGTTGTGATTGTATTAGCAGGTGTTTCAGTGGCGATTGCGGGTCCCATTGGCTTTGTAGGGCTTGTTGTTCCCCATATGGTGCGTTATTTAATAGGTGTAGATTACCGAGTTGTTTTGCCAATGAGCGCGCTGCTTGGTGCATCTTTATTACTATTAGCAGACGTATTGTCGCGATTTATTACATACCCGTATGAGACCCCTGTAGGTGCAGTGACAGCACTTCTTGGAACACCGTACTTTATTTACTTAGCGAGACGCAAAAAAACAGAAAGGAAGGCATGAGTATATATGCAGACTGTCAATAAAACAAAAAAGCAGCCATCTCGATTCAAGTCTGTCGGCCTGTTTATCATTCTTTCTGTCTTAATTATAGCGCTGAGCGTGATAAGCCTTAGCTTAGGAGACATTAACATACCTCCTTTAGATATTATTACGTCTTTTATTGGCATTGGCGATCCTGACTTGACGTCTATTTTGGTAGAATTTCGCCTGCCTCGTATTTTGCTGGCTATTTTAACCGGGATCGGCCTAGCTGTGTCCGGAGTCGTCGTACAGTCTATTATGAGAAATCCGCTCGCTAGTCCAGATACATTAGGTCTTTCAAGCGGATCAGGGTTAGCTGCTGTTGCAGTCACTATTTTACTGCCTTTAGCAAGTCCGTCTGTTTTATCAGTCGCTGCGTTTGCAGGAGGCTCCTTTGTCTTCGTAATCGTCTATTTGCTTGCTTATAAAAAAGGAGTAGAGCCTATTCGATTTGCATTAATAGGTGTAGCGGTCAGCGCTTTTTGTTCATCCGGTATTCACTTGTTAATTTCAAAAGCAAACCCAAACGTGAATGCGGCACTGATTTGGCTGAGCGGCAGCTTATGGGGAAGAACATGGGATCAATTGATTGGTTTACTTCCTTGGATTGTTATATTACTACCGCTGATTTGGCTGTTAGCTGCCCGATTAGATTTAATTCATTTAGGTGATGAAGTGGCTCGAGGACTAGGGGCTAGAGTAGAGTTAATTCGTCTAGTATTACTAGCAAGCGCAGTGGCAATGACGGCTGCTGTTGTATCGGTTGTTGGCACCATTGGCTTTGTAGGGCTTATTATTCCTCATGTGGCCAAACGGTTAGTGGGACCGAGACATAAACAACTGATTCCTACAGCCGCTTTACTTGGAGCTTTGTTTGTACTAGCAGCAGATTTGATTGGGAGAGGAATTGCTCCTCCGATTGAAATTCCGGCCGGATTAATCATTGGCATTATCGGCGCTCCGTATTTTCTTTATTTACTGTGGAGAGAATCTAAAAAATAAGCTCGCGCTTTAGCGCGAGCTTATTTTTATTCCAAGTGAATTTTGGGAAATGGGATATGCGGAGGCTCTTCTAGCCATCCTTGTTCAATACTTATTCTTGATACTTCTTTGGCATATTCCAAAATTTCAGTCGTGAAGTTTGTATAGTTTAAAGCGAGATCTAAACGGGGGCTTGTTGACATCGCAAGCCCGTAGCCACGTACATTTTCAGTAATCATCGCAGCTAGGTGAAACATCATGAGTTTTTCTGAAAATGGAGGAACAGAAGACTTTTCTACTCCGTAATCCCACTTCATTGTGACCGGTATGTTTTCTACCATTAGCGGTTGTGACAGGGATTCAATATGCTGCTGCACAAGCTCTCTACCCTTTAATAAAAAAGCCTGAATGTCCTGAGAAGGAGCTGTTTGAGCAAACCCTAAAATTAAATCCTTTGCAATTAAGTTCGTCTGTATGCTTGACACGATATGAGAAATTTCAATGACGGTTAACGGCCGCTTTTCATCAAAATAGCTTCCTAAGAAGAGTTCTTTATCGTTCATATCAGACGCATCTGCAATGGGAATGGGAGGCAGTTCTATAAAAATTTGTTTTTCTAACAACAAATCTGTAATCGTTTGATTGAGCTTTTCCGCTTTTAGCAGCAAGCTGCGAAAAAAAGATCGTACATCATTTCTTGCGGCAACATCGACGCCCGTAGTTGCTGACAGCAGAAGGACATTTGAAATATGCTTTAAATAAAGCAAATAAAAAGAATCCGAAAATAATTTTGGAGCTTCAGCGTCAAGGTCTTCTTCTCCGAAACCAAGCGGGATTGGCATATTTTCTTTTAAAAAGATAGCAGTGAGCGCATCACTGTTTTTTGTTGTGATATGCAGTGTACCTTGAATCGCTTTTTGAATCTCTAAATCGTCTACATGACAAAGAAATTGTTTGAGCATACAAGAAATCGCTTTATCGTTCATATATTGCTTCCAAATAACAGCCATCTCAGCGGCTGATAGTGGAGAAAATGATTGATTATTCATAATAAACTCCTCATGCTAAGTAATTAACAAGTTTCTAAAAGGTTACCAACTAGTATAAGTCAAAGGAAGTAAGATAAACACTATAGAAAGTAAAAAAGGTATCAACATTTTACTATAAGAGTAAACGTCATGCATAATTTAAAGGTTCTTTTAGCAAAAGAAGAGCTCAACCGCTTCTTTCTTGCAAAGCAGAAATAAAACCGAAATAATAAATGAAGAAAGTTAGGCAAGAAAGGAGTTTCATTATATGCCAGAAGGTCCAGAAATTAGACGAGCAGCCGACGAAGTGGAAAAAGCGATTATCGGTCTTCCCGTTCGCGAGGTATGGTTTGCTTTTCCATCTTTGCAACATTATGAAGAAGTATTAACAGGAGCTCGTATTGAGAGAGTAGATACAAAAGGAAAAGCTATGCTTATTCGTTTTGACAACGGCTATACCATTTACTCACATAATCAGCTTTATGGAAAATGGTATGTTCGTTCATCTTACAATTATCCATCTACAAACAGACAGCTGCGCCTTGCAATTCATAATGAAAAAAAATCAGCGCTGCTTTATAGCGCTTCTGATATTGAAGTATTGCGTGATGAAGAAGTTCCAGCTCATCCTTTTGTATCAAGGGTTGGTCCTGATATCTTAAGTGAAGAAGTAACGGCAGGTGAGCTTTTAGACCGTTTTTATTCTAAACCATTTTATCGTAGAAAGTGGGCATCGCTGCTGCTAGACCAAAGCTTTATAGCTGGGATTGGCAATTACTTGCGCAGTGAAATCCTATTTGTAGCGGGAATTAACCCTGCAGCTCGTCCCATAGACTGCACGGAAGAACAGCTTAAAAAGGCAGCTGAAGCAACCATTTCTCTTGTAAAACAGTCCTATAAAACAGGTGGCATTACAAATGATGTAAAGCTTGCTGAATCGTTAAAAAAGAAAGGGCAAAAGCGCTCTGCATACCGCCACTGGGTTTTTAACCGTGAAGGAGAAGCTTGTCGAATTGACGGCACGCCTATTCTAAAAGTCCAAGCTGCTTCTAGAAGGCTTTATTACTGTCCTACTTGTCAGAAATAGCAGGATATATTTATTCTGCTATTTTTTTGATGTGAAAATGAATGACTGTTCATTTTTGTGATATAGTTAAAAAGTAAAGTCATAATCTTAAGGGGAGGGATAAGATGGAATGTAAAGCAGGAGATACATTTACGTGGCAAAGAACGTTTCAAGAGGAAGAAATCATGCAGTTTGCGGAGATGACTGGAGACCGGGGCAAACATCATATAGAACGTGACGAAAAAGGGCGGCTAATGGTACATGGGCTTATGACTGCTAGTATTGGGACAAAGATAGGGGGAGACTTAAACTACATTGCAAGAGAAATGGTGAGTGAATTTCTTCGTCCAGTTTTTGCAGGAGATACAGTTACCTGTGAATGCATATTAACTGAAGTAGAAAAAGCAGATGGTTTTCAAAAAGTGAAAATCAAATCAGTGTATCGAAATCAACAAGGTAAAGAAGTACTGATAGGGACAAGTAATGGAATTATAAGAGATTGAAATTAAAGCGCTAACAAAAAATAAGTTATGAAGGTTGTTAGAAAAGTCACGGATTCGTGACTTTTTTTATTGTGCAATTTCCTTCTTTTGTTGGTTACCATTTAAATGTAAATATGGTAATTTAGTAAAGTTGAGTTTCGTAAATGGTAAAAATGTGTATTTACTAAGTACATAGATTCTTATTTTTAGAAAAATATTCAAAAAGGAGTTTCTTAGATGAAAAAAATAATGAATACCGGCTTAGCACTATCATTCGCTCTATTGCTTTCGGCATGTGGGATGCCGTCTTCAGAGGAATTAACGGGTGACGTGAAAGAAGCACAAGAAAAGGTGAAAAATGTTCAAGTGAAAGTCAATGGGAAAGAAGAAGGATCGTCTGGTTACAAAGTCAACGGAGTACAAGAGTTTGATTTTAAAAGTAAAGCAGGTTACATTAACACAAAAATGAACGGCGAAGAATTGAAGATGTATCATGACGGTGATGAAACGTTAGCTGTGGCTGGAGAAGAAAGCACAAAAGTACAGGGAGAAGAAAAAAAGTACGTTAAGGCTTTAATTAATAACGCTAGGGAGCTTCAACAAAATCCAATACGCTACTACCAAAAATATGATGAAAATCTTCCAAATGAATTTGACGTCACCGAAAAAGGCAAAGAGTATGTATTAACATTTAACGGAGACAAAGACAAAAAGCAAAAAATTGTAGCAGGTGATGCTAAAGCTTATTATAAAATAACAAATCAAGGCAGCGATACTGCTGTAGACCTTGACCAAATTAAAGGAAAAGATTTTTCGCTTATTGTGACAATTGATAAAGAAACGAAGCAAATAAAGAAAGTAGTAAAAAATCAGTCGTATTCAGTTAAAGTAGACGGAAAAACAGAAAACTCAAAGTCTAAGCAAACGTATACGTATACATATAACCAATTAGACAATGTAACAAAACCAAAAGTGGAAGCAAAAGCCGCTGCTGCTTCTAATGGTAGCAGCACCGAAACGCCAAGTAAAGAAAAGCAGGCTGCCTATGCCAAGGAAGCGGGACAATACGTGGATGCTTTAATTCAAGCCACTGTTTATCAAAATACAGATCAATTTGTTGCTAAACATCCGAATCAGCAAGATAAGAAACAGGTAAAAGAAAAAGGGGAGTTCCAAAAGAGTTCGTTTGTAGAGTTTTTTGAAACGAATTTTAAAGGGGCTTTATCATCATTGAGCTCAAATATAACCGATGAGCAGTTAAACGAAGTAAGCAGCGCTTTTCTAAAAGCTCTTTCATCTACAAAATATACCATTAAAGATGCAGCGTATAGTGCTGAAGATGGTGCGTACGTCGTACAAGTCGAAATTCAAGGATTTAACGATGCAAGTGTATTAGCGGAAGTCATGACACCACTTGCAGAAAAATATCAGGCGGGTGAGCTGAGTAACGAGCAGTTAGTAAACGAACTTATTGACAGAGTAGCAAAACGCTATCGTGAGCCAGTTGAATTACTTCCGGCAAAAACAGTCCCTGTACACGTCGTAAGAAATGGTGAAAAAGATTACGAAGTTTTAATGCAAGATGAGTATCTGTTAACATTTGCTCAACAATCATAAATACACATAAAAAAGGATTTCAGCTATATGCCTGAAATCTTTTTTTATGTTGTTTTAAAATATAATTTCAAAAAATAAAATAAATTATTGAAATTATATTTTAAACGAATTATAATAACCATAACTTCACTACATGATGAAAAAGGGGCCGAAAAGATGAATGAACAGCTTACGTTATTAACAACAGAGTCTCAAAACGAGCAGACCATGAAGATAGATACGGCTAGTACAAAAGAAATTTTAAACGTAATGAATAAAGAAGATCAAAAAGTGGCGCTGGCTGTGCAAGAGGTACTTCCAGACGTAGAGGTAGCAGTTGAGTTTGTAAGCGAATCGTTTCAAAAGGAAGGGCGGCTTATTTATGTCGGAGCAGGAACAAGCGGACGGCTGGGAGTATTGGATGCTGTTGAATGCCCGCCTACTTTCAGTACCAATCCCAATCAGGTACAGGGACTGATGGCTGGAGGAGAAAAAGCATTTGTGAAAGCAGTTGAAGGTGCAGAAGATAAAGAAGAATTGGGAGCAGCAGATTTACAAAAAATACATTTAAATGAACGAGACACAGTCATTGGAATTGCTGCAAGCGGACGTACGCCTTATGTGATTGGTGCATTGAAATATGCAAAATCTGTAAAAGCTAAAACAGTGGCGCTGTCTTGCAATGGTAATTCACTTATTGGAAAAGAAGCAGATCATAGCATCGAGGTAGTAGTAGGTCCAGAAGTGCTAACAGGTTCCACAAGGTTAAAAGCAGCAAGCGCTCATAAAATGATTCTCAACATGATTTCTACCGCGGCCATGATTAAAGTAGGAAAAGCATATGAAAATTTAATGATAGATGTTCATGTGAGTAATGAAAAGCTTAAGGAACGAGCGATAGGTATTATTTGTAAAATTACAGGTGTTTCTTACGAGCGAGCAAGTCAAACGCTTGAAGAAGCAAATAATGAGGTAAAAACAGCAGTGGTTATGATCAAAACAAATGAAAATTACGACACCGCAAAGATGTTACTGAATAATGCGGGGGGGTATGTGAGAAAAGCGATTGAACATTACGTATAAAGGAGAGAAACGATGTCAACAGGCGGATTAACAATGATTAAAAACACGGTGGCTAAGCTTCCAGATTCGGAGCGGAAAATTGCTGAATATATTTTAAACAACCCGCATACTGTGGTAAACAGTACGGCTGGGGAACTAGGAAGACTAGCGAATGCGAGCAGTGCTGCTGTTATTCGTTTGTGTAAATCTATCGGGGTTAGCGGCTTTCAAGAATTAAAGGTTAGAGTAGCCGGTGATTTAGCTAAAGATACAGAACAAGGATACCGTGATATTGAAACAAATGAAACAATTCAATCTATTGTCAAAAAAACGGCAAGCAACAGCATTCAAAGTCTAAGTGATACGGCTGAGCTTGTGAATTATAAAGAAGTAGAGCGGGCTGTTTTGGCGCTGATTGGAGCAAAAAACATTCATTTTTTCGGAATTGGTGCTTCACATATTATTGCTATAGATGCGCAGCAAAAATTTCTTCGAATTAATAAAAATGCGACGGCTTTTGCGGATAGCCATTTAGCAGCTACACTCATCGCAAATGCAAGTAAAGACGATGTAGTTGTGGGTATTTCTTTTTCAGGAGAGACTCCTGAAGTAAGCAACGTCTTATCTTTAGCTAAAAATCGCGGAGTAAAGACGATTAGCTTAACTAAGTACGGACAGTCTACCGTTTCGTCTTTAGCAGATATTTGTTTGTATACGTCTTATTCTCAAGAAGCGCCGTTTCGAAGCGCAGCAACATCGTCTCGTTTAGCCCAGCTTTATGTGATTGATGTTTTATTTTTAAGTATTGCAGCGCAGCAGTACGACCAGACGATTGAGTATATTGACAAAACAAGAGATGCCATTCAGTTTTTGAAAGATAAGAAATAAAAAAAGAAAACGATTACAAAAAGGGGATTTTGTGGTCTGTTTCCTCAGTGGCGTATCCATCTAAGAGGAAAATACAAAGGGGGATTAACATGTCTTTAGATAATCATCAATTAGCAAAGGCTGTTTTGGAGATGCTTGGGGGAGCATCCAATATTGAAGCGTATACGCATTGTATGACGCGGCTGCGTGTGACTATAAAAGATGATTCAATTGTTAAAAAGGCAGATATACGAAAACTTGAAGGCGTGCTCGGATTAGTGGAAGAAGAAACGCTGCAAATCATTATTGGGCCGGGCAAAGTGAACAAAGTAACAGAAGAATTTGGAAAGTTAATTGATGAATCCGGCGGTATTAACTTAGAAGATCGTGCAGCACAGCGGAAATCGGAGCTGAAAGAAAAAAATGCAACTCCGTTTAAGCTGTTGCTTCGCCGAATTGCAAGTATTTTTATTCCGTTAATACCTGCTCTTGTAGCATCTGGACTTATTACCGGAGTGACAAAAGCAGCTGTGCAGGCGAAGTGGCTTCCGGCAGATTCACAGATTGCTATTCTTTTAACCGTTATCGGAAGCGGTTTATTTGCCTATCTGGGTATTTTAGTAGGTATTAATGCAGCAAAAGAATTTGGTGGTTCGCCAGCTCTAGGAGGCTTAGCGGGCATTTTAGTCATTAATCCTGCCGTAGCTGATATTAAACTTTTTGGTGAAGCACTTTTGCCGGGGCGTGGGGGCTTAATAGGAGTGCTGCTTGCAGCAATCTTTATGGCCGTGTTAGAAAAACGAGTACGTAAATTTGTCCCACAGTCACTGGATATTATTATTACACCAACCGTTACGGTGTTAATTACAGGAATTATTACGTATGTGGTATTCATGCCAATCGGCGGCTTCATTTCAGATGGAATCACAAAAGGTCTTTTAGGAGTTTTAGAGGTTGGAGGAGTTGTAGCAGGCTTTGTTTTAGGGGCAACGTTTTTGCCGCTCGTTATTACAGGACTGCATCAAGGTCTTACTCCGGTCCATTTAGAGCTTATTAATTCGATTGGAGATGATCCGCTTCTTCCTATACTAGCAATGGGCGGAGCCGGTCAGGTTGGTGCAGCTTTTGCTATTTATATCAAAACAAAGAAAAAACGCTTAAAGCGAGCAATTGGAGGCGCACTTCCTTCAGGGCTGCTCGGAATCGGAGAGCCGCTTATTTTTGGAGTCACACTTCCTTTAGGGCGTCCATTCTTAACCGCTTGTCTTGGAGCAGGAATCGGCGGAGCATTTCAG
The DNA here is from genome assembly GCF_050846855.1 of Priestia sp. TGN 0903. Taxonomy (NCBI): domain Bacteria; kingdom Bacillati; phylum Bacillota; class Bacilli; order Caryophanales; family Bacillaceae; genus Priestia; species Priestia sp. TGN 0903. The sequence continues at coordinate 548,699 of NZ_JBOZGL010000004.1, read as the reverse complement.
GCGCACTTCCATATTGCAACTGTAGCAGTGGGAGTATCGGGTTTGCCGCTTACGTTTTTAGTTCATGCGCATCAAATTCTTCTTTATTTACTTGGATTAGTTATTGCTTACGCAGCAGGCTTTATTTGTACCTATTTCTTTGGATTTAACGATGAAATGGCGAGGGAGTTTGAATGATTGGCATTTCGTTTTATTTGAACGATAGAGATGCCAAACAAAGATTAGTAGAAGCGAGTGAATGCGGCGTTACACGCGCATTCACTTCACTTCACATTCCAGAGGAAAAAGGAGATTTAGCTGAACGGGCAAAAGAATTGCTTCATGTGGCTAGAGATTGTGGAATAAGCGTGTATGCAGATGTATCTAAGCATACACCGGTTCATTTAGGTATCGAAAGCCTTATGACTCTATCTTCACTTGGCGTATCAGGTATTAGACTAGACGATGGCTTTAGCGTAGAAGAAACGATTTTACTTGCGGATGAGTTTTATATTGCCCTTAATGCAAGTACAGTGTCAAAACTAGAAATAGAAGCGCTATTATCTGCAGGCCTTCATCATCATCAGCTGCTTGCTTGGCATAATTTTTATCCGCGGCCTGAAACAGGGCTTGAAGAAACGTTTTTTCAACAGCAAACAGATTTATTTAATGAACTTCGTATTCCAGTTTGTGCTTATATTCCTGGAGAAGGCGAAAAGAGAGGACCTATTTATCAAGGACTTCCTACTAGAGAAAAAGACCGTAATAAATGTCCTTTTACCTCTGCAGTAGATTTATACGGATGCGGAGTAACGGAGGTTTATATTGGAGATCCATACGCCAGTTCAAATTTATTAAAACGTTTAGTTCAATATCAAGAAAACCGCATTATTCCGCTACGCATTCGTTCACCTCATATACAGGGAACGTACAGCGTGCGTCCGGATGTATCAAGAGACGTTCTGCGTTTGGTTGATACACGATCTGTAAAACCAGTGCTGCCATTTCATACAGTAGAACGCAGAATCGGAGCAATTACAATGGACAATGATGGCTACGGACGTTACAGAGGAGAGGTTCAAATAGCTAAAAGGAATTTGTCTGCAAATGCTAATGTGAATGTGATTGGGTATGTAATAGAAGAAGATCATGAGCTGCTTTCATTAGTGAGACCGGGGCAAAAGCTTGAGCTTATTACTGTCTGAAGGAAAAAACGGCGTATTTTTAAAGAAGCCAATAGCTAACTAGTAATGTCACAAAAACAAAGAGCACACACTGCATGAAAAAGGTGTGTGCTTTTTCTTTTACTACTAAAAAGGAAACTATTTTCATTACCATATCATGAACCTTTCTATTGAATAAAACGCTTTACTATGATAAAACTATTACAGGTAAACATATGATAATAGATTAATTTCATAGAGATACAACACCACTAGGGGTGCTTTCGAAGCTGAGAGAGACGATAAGTCTTAACCCTTATAACCTGAACTAGGTAATACTAGCGTAGGAAAGAGGTATTGTAATGGATGTTTTGTATAGGATTTCCTTACGAACTCGTTATAATAATTTTGTGTACATAAACAAAAACACTTCTTTCCTGCGAAAGAAGTGTTTTTTTATGCGTAAAGGAAGGTGTCATACATGAAAGAAACAATTGATTTGCTTGTCAAACAGGTAGAGGAGCGCAAAGGAGATTTAATCCAGTTATTAACAACGCTTGTTTCGTATAAAACGCCAGCGCCTCCTGCACGAAATTCTCATGAAGCGCAGCTGTACGTAGCAGATTTTCTTAAAAACTGCGGTTTTTCCATTGATATGTGGGACTTATATTCTAACGACCCTATCGTAGTGGGAACGTTAAAAGGACAAAAATCGGCTGACTATCAAAGCTTGATTATTAACGGCCATATGGATGTTGCTGAGGTACAAGAAAATGAAAATTGGGAAACCAATCCGTTTGAAGCTGTTGTAAAAGACAATATGATAATTGGACGCGGAGTTGCTGATATGAAAGGCGGTTTGGCGGGAGCATTATTTGCTGTGCAGCTTTTAACAGAAGCAGGAATCGAGCTGCCAGGAGACTTGATTTTTGAATCCGTTGTAGGAGAAGAAGTAGGAGAGGCAGGTACGCTGCAATGCTGTCAGAAAGGGTATACAGCTGATTTTGCGCTTGTAGTCGATACAAGTGATTTACATATTCAAGGTCAAGGCGGAGTGATCACGGGATGGATTACGATAAAAAGCAGTAAAACCTATCATGACGGTACACGCCGAAGTATGATTCATGCTGGAGGAGGGCTGTTAGCCGCAAGCGCTATTGAAAAGATGGCAAAAGTGATCGGAGGGCTACAAGAATTGGAGCGTCACTGGGCTGTTACAAAGAGCTATCCAGGATTTTTGCCAGGGACAAATACGATTAATCCAGCAGTAATCGAAGGCGGAAGACATGCTGCTTTTATTGCAGATGAATGCAGGCTGTGGATCACCGTTCACTATTATCCTAATGAATCGTACGACCAAGTATCAAAAGAAGTGGAAGAATATATTATAGCTATTGCAAAAGCAGATCCATGGTTAAAAGATAATCTGCCAACCTTTGAATGGGGAGGCACATCAATGATTGAAGACAGAGGAGAAATCTTTCCGTCATTAGAAATTGATGAAAATCATGCAGGAGTGCAGCTGCTTGCAAATACTCATGAACAAATGGAAGGGAAAAAGCCTCCAATTGATGTGTCAACTAGCGTAACAGACGGGGGATGGCTAGCTGATGCGGGAATTCCCGCCGCTATTTACGGTCCGGGAAATTTAGCAAATGCACATGCTGTGAACGAACAATTAGATATTAATCAGCTTGTTCAATATACAAAAGTGATAGTGCAGTTCATTTATACGTGGCTGCATACGCATAAGGAGTGATCATCATGAAATTTAGTGAACGATTATACGAAAAGCTGCAGCCTATTTGGCGTCAAAATCATAATCATCCCTTCGTACAGGGGATGGGAGATGGAACGCTTGAAAAGGAGAAGTTTCGCTTCTACATGATTCAAGATTACCTTTACCTAATTGATTATGCCAAATTATTTGCGATTGGAGCCATGAAAGCTACCGATCTTCAAACGATGGGGAAATTTGCAGCCCTTTTAGATTCTACATTAAACGAAGAAATGAGTCTGCACCGTGAGTATGCCAAGAAATTTGAAATCAGCCAAAAAGAATTAGAAAAAGCGCAGCCATCTCCTACAACGCTTGCATACACGCACTATATGCTGCACGTTGGTCAAAGTGGAACATTAGCTGAATTAGTAGCCGCTCTTTTGCCTTGTATGTGGAGCTACTGGGAAATAGGAAAAGAACTTAGTGAAAAGCCTGGAGCTAACAATGAGTTTTACCGTGAGTGGATTGAAATGTACAGCTCAGAAGAATTTGGAGAACTGGCGACATGGTGTATCAATTTATTTGACTCACTTACTGAAGATAAATCAGAAGTGGAATTAGAAAAGCTTGAAGAAATTTTCTTGAATACGACGCGTTTTGAGTATATGTTCTGGGATATGGCTTATAACGAAGCGATGTGGCCAATTCATGAATAGGTCTGTGTTATCTTTTCAAAACGTCAGTTTTACGTACAAGAACGGTGATCAAGCGATTTTAAAATCATTAAACTTAGACGTGAAAGAAGGCGAGTTTGTCAGTATCGTTGGAGCGAGCGGCTCTGGGAAAAGTACGTTGTTTCGTCTCATTACAGGTCTTGAACAGCAGAGTGAAGGCGATATCGTGATTAACGGAAAGTCTTATGAAAAGCGACTAGGAAAAGTAGGCTATATGCCGCAGCAAGATTTGCTGCTTCCGTGGCGTACGATTCTAGACAATGCAGCACTGCCTCTTGAGCTTCACAATGTATCAAAAGCAAGTGCTCATAAGCAAGTGTCTCAGCTGCTTGAAGAGTTTGGCCTAAAAGGGTATGAAAACCGTTTTCCAAGTGATTTATCCGGAGGGATGAAGCAGCGCGTTTCTTTTCTTCGGACGGTATTAAGCGGTTCTAACGTGCTGCTTTTAGATGAGCCTTTTAGTGCACTTGATGCAATCACACGTTTATCGATGCAGGAATGGCTGCTTGACCAATGGCAAAAGCGTAAGCATAGCATCTTATTTATCACTCATGACGTCAATGAAGCGCTTTTTTTATCAGATCGCATTTTTATCTTTTCAGACAAGCCAGTAAGTTGTCTTGAAGAAATTCAAGTGCCGCTTAGCAGACCTCGAACGCAAAAAGATCTGAATCAACAGCGAGTGCTTGATGTGAAAGATTATTTAATTGAACAGCTAAGATCGAAGGTGAACACATGAAAAAGTACGGGGCTTCAGTGATTTTAGTAGTCATTTTGCTGGCTGCTTGGGAAATTGGAGCACGCATTGTAAACTATCCGTTTATTTTACCAACGCCCAGCGGTATTTTAACGAAGCTTTGGGAGCTGCGAATGGATTTATTGTTTAAGCATTTACCAGCTACGTTATCTATTGTCGTAATTGGGCTTGTAATATCCGTTGTGCTAGGGGTTCTGCTGGCTGTGTGGATGAATTGGAGTCCGCTTATTGAGCGTGCTTTTTATCCGCTTATTATTGCGTCACAAATGATTCCGACCATTGCCATTGCTCCTGTATTTGTGCTGTGGTTTGGCTACTCCATTTGGAGCAAAGTGATTGTGACCGTATTAATTACGTTTTTTCCCATTACCGTTAGCACATTTGACGGGCTTCGTTCTACAAACAAAGAGTTAAAAGAACTCATGTTAACGATGGGAGCAACAAAAAAAGATATTTTCTTTAAGTTGAACATTCCTTCTGCACTGCCTCATTTTTATTCGGGACTCAAAGTAGCGGTTACCTTTAGTATAATAGGTGCTGCCATTGGGGAATGGTTGGGTGCGCAAGCAGGCTTAGGATATTTCAGTCGTCGCATGATGACACAGTTTGATGCAGCTGGTGTATTTGCACCAATTGTGATTTTATCCGCGCTTGGTATTTTATTTTTTATTATTGTAGTAGGTTTCGAAAAACGTTCATTAAAGTGGAGGAAAACAGAATGAAAAAATGGTTTGCGATTAGCTTAAGCCTGCTGCTTGTTTTGATGCTCGCTGCTTGCGGTCAGGACAAGGAAAATAAAGCTGGTGACAGTAAAAAATTAAAAGACGTTACAATTATGCTTGATTGGTATCCAAATGCAGTGCACAGCTTCATTTACGCTGCACAAGAAAAAGGATATTTCAAAAAAGAAGGGCTGAATGTAAAAGTACAATTTCCTGCTAATCCAACAGACTCGCTTAATTTAGCAGCTGCAGGGAAAGTCACGCTCGGCCTTTACTATCAGCCTGATGTAGCAATGGCACGAGCAAATGAAGATGTGCCGGTAAAGTCGGTAGGAGCGATTGTAAGATCTCCGCTAAACCGGGTTGTGGCATTGAAAGATAGCGGTATTAAGCGTCCTAAAGATTTAGAAGGAAAAGTAGTAGGATACAGCGGAACACCATTAAGTGAATCTGTTCTAAAGAAAATGGTGAAAAGCGATGGAGGAGATCCGAATAAAGTAAAACTAGTAGACGTAGGGTTTGAGTTAAATTCATCGCTGATTAGCAAAAAAGTAGATGCTGTAATAGGTGCGTATATTAACCACGAAGTACCATTGCTTCACAAAAAAGGATACAAAACGGTTGACATTGATCCGTCAGATTACGGCGTGCCATCTTATTACGAGCTAGTGGCCGTTACAGGGGATCAAACGTGGGCAAAAGATTCTGATACGATTAAAGCGTTTTGGCGTGCCGCGACAAAAGGGTATGAATACACGGAGAAACATCCAAAAGAATCACTTCAAATTTTGTTAGATAATCAAGATAAATCAAACTTCCCGCTTGAAAAAGATGTGGAAACAAAAAGTTTGAATATCTTACTTCCAAAAATGAAGTCTGAACAAGGATTCGGCAGTCAAACGAAAGAATCATGGCAATCAAATGTTAACTGGTTAAAAGAGTCAGGGTTAATTAAGAAAAAGCCAAATGTAGATGAGATGTTTGAGAATATTGGGGAATCTCAGTAAATAATTTAAGACGAATTTAAAAAAACCTCCTTATACTGAACGTAACTTTCTGAAAGAGAAAGTGAAAAGGTCAAGGAGGTTTTTTTATGGCTTTTACGATAGTAGAGAAGGAAACATGTATTGCTTGCGGAGCATGTGGAGGGAGTGCGCCAGATCTTTATGATTATGATTCAGAAGGTCTTGCTTATGCCGTATTAGATAACAACGAAGGAACAAAAGAAGTTCCTGAACATCAGCAAGATGAGATGATGGAAGCGTACGAAGGGTGTCCAACAGACTCGATTAAAGTTGCAGAGCAGCCGTTTTATGGAGATGCAGCAAAATTCGAATAGGGCTTTTGAAAAAATAAATAATGATAAAGTACATTTAGTTATCTGATAAGTGAATATTTGGTTATATAGAAAGTTCCAAAACAAAAAAGGTCTTGCCTAGGCAAGACCTTTTTCTACTCTAAATTTGCATGCTTTCCGTACATCGTATGAGTATCAAGTTCTTTCTTCTCCATGAAGCGAAGAATCAGCGCATCGTAAAAAAGAAGAAGCGTTTGTTCAAACAGTGACGCCATAGGCTGTACGGTTTGATAACTGCTTTGTTCTTGATCCTTCGGAGCGCCGGGCAGCTTCACGATGAAGTCAGCCAGCTTGCCAAGCGTGGAATCGGGGGAAATCGTGACTACTCCAACTTTTCCTCCAAGTTCTTTTGCTTTTTGAGCAATAGGAATCAAGCTCTTCGTTTCGCCAGAACCTGATCCGATGATTAATAAATCATCCTGCGTGAAAGTGGACGTCACGGTTTCTCCAATGACATAAGCATCAATGCCCATATGCATCATACGCATAGCAAACGACTTGCCCATAAGACCTGAACGGCCTGCTCCTGTGACAAACACTTTTTTAGATGAGATGATGCCATTTACAAGCTGTTCAGCTTCATCGTCAGCGATTAGAGCTGTTGTTTGTAAAAGCTCATTCATAACCGTTTTTAAATGTTCGCTCGTCTGCATAGAAAGCTCCTTAATTTGTAATAAGCTCTTTCATTTGAGAAGCAACTGATTTTTTATCATCTTGGCTCGTGATGCCTCCGCCAACGATAACAAGATCAGGCTGTGCTTTTACTACTTCAGGTAAAGATTCTAATTTAATGCCGCCAGCAACGGCTGTTTTTGCATTTTTTACAACGCTTTTGATTGTTACTAAATCTTCAAAAGAGTTTTGACCAACTGCTTGAAGATCGTATCCTGTGTGTACGCAGATATAGTCAACGCCAAATTCGTCTAGCTCTTTTGCGCGTCCTTTAATATCTTTTACACCAATCATATCGACTAGAATTTTTTTACCTTGTTTTTTCGCTTCTTCAACTGCACCTTTAATTGACATATCTTCAGCCACACCTAAGATGGTAATGATGTCTGCTCCAGCTTGAGAAGCTTGCTGTACTTCATAACCAGCTGCATCCATGATTTTTAGGTCAGCTAATACTTTTAAATTAGGAAATGCTTCTTTAATTTCTTTAACGGCGCGAAGCCCTTCATTGATTACAACAGGTGTACCGATTTCCACGATATCAATATGTTCTTCAACTTCTTTTACTACCTCTTTTGCTTGAGAAATATTAACAAGATCTAATGCTAATTGTAATTCCATTCTACTCCACTCCTTACAGAAATCTATAGATACCTTTTGTGCCTTTTTACATAAAAAGCAGCTGGTGTAGTTATTGTACCCGCAGTTTGAGGTTCTTAAAAGTACGCACTTTTCCCACAAATAGTGTGGGGAATGATAGTATACAGAAGTATACTAATGGACATATCAGTCTTGTAACCGCTTAATTTTCATTAAAAATGCGGATGATATTGAGTAATATCATCCGCATAAAAAAATAAAAACTATGGAATAGAAGGATTCGTTTCCATCATTTAATTAACGTTTCTACCTTTTGTTCTTGATTGACCAGCACTGTATCACGGTAATTTTTACCCCAATCGTACATGGCTGTTAAAATAGGCATTAAACTTTCTCCTTCTTTTGTAAGTGAGTATTCGACTTTAGGTGGTACGACAGGATAAACTTTACGGTTAACAATTAGATCTTCTTCCAGTTCCCGCAGCTGGTTAACCAGCATGCGCGGCGTAATATCAGGAATAAGCGATTTTAGTTCCCCGAACCGTTTTGTTCCTTCACGTCCTAAGTGCCATAGTATCAACATCTTCCATTTTCCGCCGATAATAGCAAGCGTTAATTCTTTTTCACAGTTAAATTCCTTATTAAGCTGGCTCAATTGTTTCACCCCTATGACCAATAGTATAAAATTTCTTTTACAGTACTTCTTATTATACCGGTGCTGACAATCCTTTTACAAAAATCCGGCTTGTATCTTTCCATTAAAAAATTTAGCTTTTTTTACTATATAGTTATTCTTGACTAGTGAGATATAAAAGGTGGCCTTTAGTCATGTTTTTTATTTTTAACGAATTCAATTGTTTAAATATAAAAAAAGATGGGAAATCACTCAATAACGATGCTAAAGGAGGCAGTAAAAATGGAAAGAAACCGATCTGAATTACAAAACCCTGCTTTAAGCAACAGCGCAGGCATCAACAGCGATGTAGGAATTAATAACAATCCACAGACAGCTAATAGCACTGCTGCTGTTAGCACCACGGGGAAAAGCTACAGCAGCAAGCTAGTAAAAGGTGTTGTTGTCGGGGCAGTTGTAGGTGGATGTATAACATTACTTGATAATAAAACTCGCTCATCTGTTAAAAGAAGAGCCGTTACATTAAAGGACTCTTCTGCAAACATGATTAATCAAGTAAAAGAGAACCCTCAAGAAACAAAAGAAAAAATGGTGCAGCAAATGAAAAATGCATCGAATCTTTTAAAAGATGCAATTAATGATGCCAAACATTTGTACGAGCGTGTAAATGAAGATTTCTTTAAGCAAGCAGAAGATGTGAAAAGCGTTACGCATGATGCAAAATCAACGGTAGAAGATGCTAAAAGTGATTTACAGCAAATTGGTGAAAAAGTGAAAGATGCAACTTCTGAAATAAGTAAGGAAAAGATGACGCCGGACGAAAAACCAGAATCTGAGCGTGAAAGAACATATCAGTCTATTCACTAAGAAGGAGATGTTAACTGTGAGTCAAATGAATGAAGGAACTACAAAAGACATGAATAAAATTGAAGAAACGGTAGATAATTTAGGGACGGAGAAAAAAGAAGCAATTTTGCAGAATTTTGATACGTTTACTGATTATTTAACTCAAAAAGTTCATGTCGGTAAAAAGCTCGGGTTAAATGAGGAACAATTAGCAGCTGCTACAAAAAAAGTGGCTAGCTATTTAGCCAAAAATGAGGAGCCTCGAAACCGAGAAGAAAAAGTCCTTCATGAGTTATGGAAAGTCAGCAGTGAAGAGGAAAAGGAAGTCCTTTCTCATCTCATTTTAAAACTAGTTGCGTAACATTAAAAAAGCATCCCGTCTATCAGGATGCTTTTTTAATGTATTAAGATGATTGATTTTGAGCTTCTTGAATCGTTTTATCCCAGTCAATACCGCAATCATCCGTTGCACAAGAAGATTGCTGTGCGCAGCTTGCACATTTTCCCTGAGTACTCTTGCGGAAGAATTTTGTCATATGATAAAGGGCATACCCAAAAATCAAAACCCCAATTAAAATGTTAATAATCAATGTTATTCACTCCTTTTAAGAAAAACCAAGTACTTTTCCAATAGTGTGTACAAGCAAAGCTACGAGATAAGCGACAACCAAAGGGTAGGCCACAGCAAATGCTGTCCATTTTAATGAGCCGGTTTCTCGTCGAATAACAGCGACGGTTGCTAGACACGGAACATAAAGAAGAACAAACACCATAAACGTATAGGCTGTTAGCGGTGTAAAGAATGTCTTCATTGTGTCGCCAAGCTGTCCTTCTTGTACTTTATAAATGATGCTCATAGTTGAAACAACCACTTCTTTCGCTAGGAAGCCTGTAATCAGTGATGCTACAGCTTGCCATGTCGCAAAACCTAAAGGGATAAATAGAGGAGCGATAGCACCTCCAATAATAGCCATAAAGCTATTTTCCATATCTACTCCAAAACCGCCAGGGCCAGCGTAAGATGATAGCCAGATAAATACAGAGCCAGCTAAAATAACCGTACCTGCTTTTCGGACGAAATTTCGGCCTTTTTCCCACGTGCTTCTCCAAAGAGTCTTGGCTTGAGGTACGCGGTAAGGAGGAAGTTCAACAATAAAAGTTGATTGTTCGTCTTTAAGAAGCGTTACTGATAAAATTTTCGTTACAACAAGTGCTAAAATAATGCCAAGCAAGTACATAGAAAACACCACAGCTGCTCCGTTTTGCACAAAAAAAGCACCTACAAACAAAGCGTATACAGGAAGACGTGCTGAGCAGCTCATAAATGGATTGACTAAAATGGTCATAAGGCGCTCTTTTCGCTGTTCAATTGTACGCGCGGCCATAATCCCCGGTACGTTACATCCAAAGCTAATAATCATCGGAATAAATGCTTTTCCGTTCAAACCGAAAAATTCCATTATACGATCCATTACTACAGCGATTCTAGCCATGTATCCTGAATCTTCAAGCAGTGAAATGAAAAAGAACAGGACAAAAATTTGTGGTACAAATACTAGTACGCCGCCTACTCCTGCAATAATGCCATCCACAATTAAATCGTGAATAAATGGAGCAGCACCAGCTGCATTTAAAAGAGAATCAGCGCCTTCACTAAGCGTTCCGCCAAAGAAGCCGTCCAGTTTATCAGAAAGCGGAACGCCAATCCACGTAAACGTAATATTAAAAATCAAATACATTAAGCCAAGAAAAATAGGGAGACCAAGCCACTTATGCGTCACAATTCGATCGATTCGATCCGTGAAAGTTAAAGGTGTTTCGCTGCCCTTTATGATACACTCGCTCGAAATGCGTTCAATAAATGCTGTACGCACGTCGAAGAAATGCTCACTAAGCGGCTTGTTTATTTTTTGTGCAGCGGCTTTTCGAAGCTCAAGCAGCTCTGAGTAACTCGTTTTTTCTTTTAATGTTGATTCGATTACGCTATTTTCCGCTAAGAATTGAATGGCCATCCATCTGCTGACGTCCGCTTTTGTTTGAATCATATGAATTGCTTGTTCAGCGGTTTCCCCATAATTTAATTGAAATGAAGGGGCTTTTAAATCTTGCTTCAAAGTAGAGAGCAGCTCATTAATTCCTTTTCCATTACGGGCAATAATCGCTGAAACCGGAATATGTAATGATTTGCTAAGCTTCTCCAAATTAAAAGTCAATCCGCGTTTTTCCGCTACATCAATCATATTTAAGCCGATTACTAATGGCTTTCCATATTCCAATGCTTGAATAGTGAGATGCATGCTTCTTTCAAACTGAGAAGCGTCTACAATATTCAGCATACTGTTAAATTCTCCGGTTAACAAAAAGTTAGTTACCACTGCTTCATCTGAAGAAAGAGGAGTAAAGTCATACACACCCGGCAAATCAACCAGCTGGCTGTTTTGCTTTTTAATAGATCCAACTTTCTTTTCAACGGTTACACCGCTCCAGTTTCCTACGTATTCATAGGAATCTGTTAATATATTGAATAAAGAAGTTTTTCCTGTGTTTGGATTTCCTAAAAGTGCAATTGTACTCATGCTGTCTCAACCTCAATTTTGGCCGCATCGCGTTTTCGGATGCTAATCATTTGACCTTGACATTCAATAATACAAGGTCCTCCTAAGATGGTTTTTTGCTTCATGCATAGTTCGCAGCCTTTTTTTACTCCAAAAGAAAGAAGGCGGCGTTCTAATGATCTATCTAAAAATTCAATGTTTTTAACTTTTACTTTGTCGCCAATACTCACGGTAGTTAAATTCATCATTCAGCACTCCTGTTAATGATAATCATTTTCAATTTGTATCTATCTCGATTATACATAAGGTTCTAAAATCAATCAATGCTTCTAGAGCGTTACAATTAAAAATATATATTTATAACTATATTTTTCAGGTGAAATTATGTACGATTTTAGCAGTAAATTGTCAGGAGGGATGTGAGTGGAGGTAATCATTCGCAAAATGAGAAAAGAAGATATTACGTCTGTTCAATACGTCGCAAAGATGAGTTGGTATGATACATATGAAGGAATTATTCCTAGAAGCGTTCAGAATCGGTTTCTTTCAGAAGCATACTCCAATAAAAGGCTGCTGTGGCGCTTGCGTAATTCGTTCATTTATGTAGCAACTATTGATGAGAAAATCGTAGGATACGCTAACTTTTTCCGACTACAAAACAGAGGGGAAATAGAACTAGGATCTATCTATATACTGCCTGCTTATCAAGGAAAAGGAATCGGTTCGCAATTGTTAGAAAAAGGAATGAAGCGCTCGAAGGAATTAAAAATCGTTTACATTAACGTAGAAAGGGAAAACGGAATAGGCCGTGCATTTTATCAATCAAAAGGTTTCCAGCTTGTGGATGAATTTGATGATGAATTTGACGGGCATTTATTAAGAACGATACGAATGAAACTCATGATTTAAGCCTGATATTTAGTGTGAACGTTATCTTAAAAAGCTGATTTTAAACTTTCTGCTAAAATCAGCTTTTAATTACAGAATAACGATTGACCTTATTCTTGTGAATATGGTAACATTAATCAGAACTTCATGACCGAAAATGTTTTTCGGTCAAACAGTCAGGCGGAAGTAAGGATTATTGGAGGCTAAAAAACATGAATATGATTAAAGGAGAATGGAAAAAAATCTTTTCCAAACCAATGACTATTGTTGTGATTTGCGGATTGTTATTTGTTCCATTACTTTATAATGTCATCTTTTTATCTGCTTACTGGGATCCATATGGAAAAACAGATCAAATTCCAGTTGCAGTGGTAAATGAAGATAAAGGTGCTACATTAGATGGAAAGAAATTGAATGTTGGTCGTGATTTTGTTGATGATTTAAAGAAAAACGATAAATTTGACTGGAAATTTACGAACAAAGAAAAAGCGTTAGAAGGCTTAAAAAATGAGGACTACTACTTAGTTTTGGAAATTCCAAAGAATTTCTCCAAAAATGCAACAACATTAATGGATGAGAATCCTAAAAAAATGAAATTTATCTACCATACAAATGCCGGAAAGAACTATTCAGGCGCTCAAATTAGCTCAAATGCAGTAGCTAAAATCAATGATCAGATTAAAGAAGCAGTCACAAAGCAGTATGCTGAAACGGTATTTGACAGCTTTAAGCAAGTAGCGGACGGTCTTCAAAAAGCAAGTGACGGTGCAGGAGAGCTAGAAGATGGCTCGAAAACGCTGCGAGATAACATGAAGAAACTAGCAGACAGCACGGTTACGTTTGAAGACGGTACAGCTAAATTAGCAAGCGGGTTAACGGATGCACGAAAAGGAGCAACAGATTTAAATGCTGGTGCAGCTAAGCTACTAAACGGTGCGGACACAATTAATGAAAACTTAGGCAGCCTAAACAGCGGTTTAGGGAAGCTAGAGAATGGAAGCGGGCAGCTGTACGCGGCTTCTAAAGAACTTGAAACAGGTGCAGGAAAGCTTAGCAATGGATTAGGACAACTACAAGACGGAACTGCAAAACTTCAAGGTGCGACACAGCAACTAAATGAAGGAACAAAGACACTTCAAGGGAAATTACCTCAGTTTACAAGCGGCTTAAATCAAGTAGATGCTGAAGTGAGCAATGTTACGCAGCAAATTAATCAAGCAGAGCAGGAAATTACGCAGATTAAACAGCAGGTAGACTCAAAAAAAGCGGAGTTTGAACAGCAGCAGCAAGCTCTCATTGACAGCATTAACAGCAACGAATCTATTCCCGATGAGCAAAAACAAACGCTGATTGCAGGAATTAAAAAGCTGACGTCTCAGCAGTTTATGGACGAACAGCAGCAAAAAGCAGAGCAGCTAAAAGCAAAAGTAGATAAAGTGCAAGAGTTATCAGCGGCGCTTCAAAAGCTGTCTAAAGGCGGAGAAGATATTCAAAGCGCTATTAATAAAATTGCTGACGGACAAAGTCAGCTGTACAATGGCCAAACAAAATTATATAATGCTCAAACTCAATTATATAACGGGGCTGTTAAACTAGCAGACGGTGAAAAGCAGTTCAACAGCAAATTTGCAGAGCTAAACAGCGGTATAGCTGACGCTCATACAGGAGCTGGAAAGCTTGCTGACGGACAGCAGCAACTTGTGGATGGACTTAAAAAGTCTGAACAAGGAAGCGCAGCGCTAGCAAATGGTTTAACGCAGCTAGAAAACGGGGCAACCAAATTAGCAAATGGTTCTAAAGAGTTAACAAATGGTTCATCCAAACTATATGACGGTTCATCTAAATTATCAGATGGAACAAGCGAGCTTCATTCATCTTTAGCGGATGGTGCAAAAGATGCAAAAGATGTTAAAGCAGATGATAAAACATACAGCATGTTTTCAAATCCAACGGATTTAAAATCAGATAAACAAAATAACGTAGATAAGTACGGTGTCGGATTAGCTCCATACATCTTATGTATTGGCTTGTTTGCGGGAACATTAATGTTTTCAGCGGTGTACCCAATGAAAGAGCCATCAATTCGACCGACATCAGGTATTTCGTGGTTCTTAAGTAAGTTTAGTGTCATCACTATTGTAGGTATGCTGCAAGCAGCGATTGCTGTTACAGCTCTTCTTTGGGGCTTGCATTTAAACGTAACAAGCATTTGGCACTTCTATATCTTTACCATGATTACAGGTGTAACGTTCTTTACACTGATCTTGTTCTTAACAACAGGGTTAGGAAAAGTAGGGCAGTATTTAGCCTTTATTATTCTGCTGCTTCAAATTGGCGGCAGTGCAGGTACATTCCCTAAAGCACTTGTGCCGGAATTCTTCCAGGCAATCAATCCATACTTGCCTATGACCTATGCAATTCGCGGTTTCCGTGAAATTATTTCAATTGGTGATGATTTCGGCTATGTATGGCATCAGGCTGGCGTACTTGGAATCTTTGCAGCAATCTTCATCACTCTTTCATTGATAATGTTTTATATCAATGCCAGAAAAGAGAAGCATCACACAGAGGAAGAGGCAGCAGCCTAATTTAACTAATAGAAAAAGAGAGTTCCAGTTTAAAAAGGAACTCTCTTTTTCTTTATGTTAGTATAGGTTTACGTGTAAAAGAGGGGAATGTGAATGCATGCAGCTTACAAAATTTGCGGTGTATGAAAGTGATCGTGTGAAAAAGTGGCAGGAAGGGCTGAAAGAATGGGACGGTTCAATATCGGAACGGATGATAAATGACAAAGCGGAAGATAAATTTTGGCAGCAATATCTAGAAAAAATGTCTTTTGATTCAGAAAACGATCCTGTAGTGAAACAGCTTCAGCAAGAACTTCTTGCTTTTTTGAATCCAAGTGACTCTGTCATGGAAATTGGCCCTGGGTGGGGAAATTATACGTTTTCAATTGCGGATTATGTAAAAGAACTTACGTGTATGGATTGTTCGCCAAGCATCATCCGCTACTTACAAAAACAATCAAATGCCCGCTCTAATCTAAAGTTCATAGAAGGTAAATGGGAGTATGAGCGTCTAACAGATAACTATGACGTGGTAGTAGGAATAAACTGTTTTTACCGTATGCATAACATTGTCGATGGTCTCTTAAATATGAATGATTCGGCTAATCGTTTGGCGGTTATTGGCATGTCAGCGGGTCCAGAAAAGCCTCATTACGTAGAGTTACATAGAAAACTTGGGTACGAGATTAAATGGCGCCGTAAGGAATATATTGACTTACTAAATATTTTATATGAACTGGGCATTTATGCAGATTGTAAGCTGGTTCCTATAACCAAAACGGTAACGTATGAGACGTACGAAGATCTCATCAAGAAGAACTCGACAAAGCTACTTTCGAAAGATGTTGACAAATTAGAAACTGAGAAGATTATTTTACAGCATGTAAAGAAAATAAATGACACATATGAATATACGTATCAATATCATATGGCTTTTATTTATTGGAAACCGATAAAAAGAACCCGTTGATTTTTATTCAACGGGTTCTTTTTAGTAGTGATAAAGCTGTAATTTAGAATAAATAATATTAAAATCGTCGCCGCTTAGAAGAACTTTCAATTCCAGCTTCTTCACGGTATTTAGCTACTGTTCTCCTTGAAATTTGAATTCCTTCGCTGGAAAGAAGAGACATAAGCTTTTGGTCTGAAAGAGGTTTTAATTTATTTTCTTCTGCAATTAATGTTTTAATTTTTTCTTTTATAAAGGCAGTAGAATTGCTTTGTTCGCCATCGGTTCTCTCTAAAGAATTAGTGAAAAAGTATTTTAGTTCAAACAGTCCGCGCGGCGTTTGAATATACTTTCCGTTAGTTGCACGGCTTACCGTTGATTCGTGACAGTCTACTTTTTGAGCAATATCTTTTAAGGTAAGCGGCTTTAGCCCCGAAATACCCATTTCAAAAAAATCTTGCTGATGTTCCACAATGGCTTTAGACACGTTGTAAATCGTCGCATTACGCTGCTCAATACTATTAATTAGCCAAGTAGCTTCATGGATTTTTTCCTGTACGTATCGATCGGTTGTTACGCATGCAGAGCGATGAACCAGTTTTTGGTAGGTGCTGTTAATTTCGATGGGCGGAAGCAGCTCGCTATGAAGAATAACATGATAGCGGCCGTCTATTTTTTGTACCGTTACATCAGGCGAAATGTACTTCGTAAGCGGAACATAGAAATCTCCTGCTGGACGAGGATTCAATGTCCGCAAGCAGTCAACAATTTCTTGTACTTCGCGCATTGAAATAGAGTATTTTTTTGAAATGTTCCGATATTTTTTGTTAGCAATATCTTCAATATCGTGTTTCACCACATCGTATAAAAGAGGAGGCTTTGACTTTTTGGCCTTAATTTGAATAAGCAGTGAATCGACAAAGTTTTGAGCGCCCACTCCGATTGGATCAAAGCTTTGTAAAACGTGAATCATATCGTTGACTTCGTCAATTGAAACGTTAAGCAGTTCGGCTGCCAATTTTGGTTCAATTGCTAAAAAGCCGTTTTTATTTAAGTTTCCAATTAGAAATTGAACGATGTGTTTTTGCTGTGAGTGTAAATGATTTAGCATAGACAGCTGCTCTAATAAATGGCTCTCTAATGTCACAGTTTGATCGGATATATAATTAAACGGATTATACTCGTCATCGGTGTGACCTTTTGAATATGAACGCTGTTCTCGAGTGTTAAATGAATTTTTTTGCTGAGAATCGCCAGCAGACAGTTTAATTACAGGATTTTCATTGACTTGCTCATGAAGATAATGAACTAAATCGGCCGTAGAATAATTTAAAATGTTGATAGACTGACGTAATTCAGGTGTCATGGCCAATTTTAATAGTTGTTTTTGAGATAAATCTAAACCTAATTGCATCATTGAATCACCTATCATTCTTGAGTTTTATTTCGACAATTCTGGCTGCATCGTTCGACATCATCATATATGAAAATGCGAAAGAATTCTATAGTGTTGTCAGATGTTCTTACACAAGGGCGACTCATAAGAAAGAGTAGGGAAATAGATAAAACAACCGAATAGCTCTTCCCAGCAGCTATTCGGTTATTTTAACAAAGCTGCTAGGAGAACTTAGCTGCAATTTGGGGTGTTTCCCATTCTTCTATCTCCCCATGCGCACATCATATTTAAAATTTCTCGTAAGGTTTCGCCTTCTTCACTGAGTGAGTACTCTACTTTAGGAGGAACTTCATTGTATACTTTTCTATTAACTACACCGTCTTTTTCTAATTCTTTTAGCTGTTGAGACAGCATTTTTTTAGTAATAGCAGGCATAGCTCGCTGAAGTTCGCTAAAACGTTTTTCGCCTTCTTTTAAGAGGCATAAAATAACGACTTTCCATTTCCCGCCGATTACTTCAAGTGTTGCTTCAACAGGTACATTATAGTGGGGTGCTTTCACCGCTAATCCTCCATTCATAAACAGATATGAAATATGGATATAATAATTTAATATCCATAGACCTAGGTTACCGGGAAGGTACCTGGTTACATGAAAGTGCCGTCTTTTGTAAACAACATGTATTTATTATACTGAAAAAGAACTTTTAATTGAAGGAAGAAATGTAAAAGGGGAGATCTTGATGAAAGCTTTACTGCTAGAAGGCAAAGGGAAAGTAAGTGAGATGAAAGTCGGAAATATCCAAAAGCCGCATCCAGCTAAAGGTGAAATTTTAGTTAAAATTAAAGCTACTGCCTTGAACCCTGTAGATTATAAAACAGGAAACGGCGGTAATCCCAGTTGGACATACCCTCACGTATTAGGACTTGATTCAGCTGGCGTTGTCGAGGAAGTGGGAGAAGAAGTCACAACTGTCAAAATCGGAGACCGCGTTGTATATCATAGCGATTTATCAAAAAAAGGCGGGTTTGCACAGTACGGAGTGACAACAGCTCATACGGTTTCCCTTATTCCACAAGGAGTTTCATTTGAAGACGCTGCAGCTATTCCATGTGCGGGGTATACAGCATATCAAGCATTGTTTCACAAAATGAACGCTTCAAAAGGACAAACGATTTTAATTCACGCAGGTGCTGGAGGGGTTGGAGGGTTTGCCATTCAGCTTGCTAAAAATGCAGGTCTTACAGTGCTTACAACCACATCTTCTGCCAATCATGAGTTTGTAAAAAGTTTAGGAGCTGACTATGCAATCGACTACCGTAAAGAAGATTTTGTGAAAAAAGTGCTGGAGCTTACCGATGGACTCGGTGTAGGTTTAGTCTTGGATACAGTCGGGCGTAACAATGCAGACGAGTCGGTAAAGGCTCTTGCTTTTAATGGTCAAATTGCATTTATCGCAGGACCTCCTAATGTAAATGATGCGATTTCGTTTGCGCATCCACTATCGTTTCATCAAGTTGCATTAGGAAGCGTACATCAGTCTAACAACGTAAAAGAACAGCAAAAACTTGCGGAGATGGGAAATAAAATGCTTTTGCTTTTACAAGAAAATAAGCTGAATGCTCTTGTGGAAAAAGTCATTTCACTAGACGAAGTGCCGTCAGCTTTAGATGAACTGGCGACTCGTCGAGTAAAAGGGAAAATTGTAGCTGTGATAGATAAATGATAGAACGAAAAAGAGCTTGAGACAAAAGTATTTTAGTTGAAGTAAAAAACGAACTATTGATCAATAGTTCGTTTTCTCGTCTTTAGATTGGATTGGGTTAAGTTATGTTCCAGCCTCTTTTAAATCGTAAACTGCTGCGTATAGAGCTTGTGGTAAAAACCTTGTTTCTCTAATAGCTCGTGATGATTTCCTTTTTCAATAATCTGTCCGTCTTTTAAGACAAGAATTTGATTTGCATTTTCAATCGTTTTGAGGCGGTGGGCAATTACAAAGCTTGTTTTTCCTTTTAATAGATTACTCATTCCTTTTTGAATATCAATTTCTGTTTTTGTATCAATATTGGAAGTAGCTTCGTCTAAAATTAAAATATCACAGTCAGAGAGCATGGCTCGGGCAATCGATAAGAGTTGCTTTTGACCTTCACTTAAATTTCCTCCACCGGCTGAAATCACGGTATCGTATTGCTGCGGCAGGTGCTTGATAAAAGAATGAGCATTTGCCATTTTTGCTGCGCTTTTCACTTCTTCATCGCTGGCATCTAATCGGCCGAATCGAATGTTATCCGCAATCGTACCGGAAAATAAATAGGTATCCTGAAGAACAATGCCAATTCGGTTTCGTAAATCATGGATGTTATAGTCACTGATGGAACGGCCGTCAATTTTAATGTCTCCGTTTGCGATGTCATAAAATCGTGTGAGCAAGTTAATGATTGTTGTTTTACCAGAACCTGTAGGACCGACCAAAGCAACCATTTCACCTTTTTTTGCTGTAAGTGTAACATTTTTTAAAATCATTTTTTCGTCAGTATAGCCAAATGATACGTTCTCAAAAGCAACGTCTCCTGCAAATTTTGTAACAGAAAGAGCGTTTGGCTTGTTTGTGACGTCCGGCTGCTCATCCATAATCGCAAACACGCGCTCTGCGCCGGCAATAGCCGAAAGAATAGTGTTTACTAAGTTTGCCATTTGACTGATTGGGCGAGAGAACTGACGTGAGTAGTTAACAAATGAAGCGATCATCCCAACTGTAACGCTACCTTGAACAGCCATAAATGCTCCTGCTCCAATCACTAGTGCTAAGCCTAAGTTGTTAATAAAGTTTGTGACAGGACCTAAAAAGCCTGAAAATGTTTCTGCTTTTGTTGCTGAACTTCTCAGCTGTTCATTTCGTTCATTAAAAACAGTTAAAAAATCTTTTTCCTTACTAAAAAGCGTAACAACTTCTCCTCCAGAGATTGCTTCTTCTACAAAGCCGTTTAGCTCACCTAAGTCTTTTTGGCGTTTGACAAAATTTTCACTGCTTCGTTTTAATATTTGTCGAACGATTATGACCATTAATGGAATAACAATCAGTGTGATAATGGCAAGAATCCAGTTGAGCGAGAACATCGCAATGGTAATACCGACTAGAGATAAAATAGAGGACAGAGCCTGAATAACGCTTTGACTCAGAGCGTTATTCAGGTTATCAATATCATTCGTAACCCGGCTCATTAACTCTCCGTGAGCTCGCTTATCAAAAAAGCGAAGAGAGAGAGTTTGAAGCTTTGCAAATAAATCTTGGCGGAGCATTCCGATGGTCGTAAACGAAACGTTTACCATTAAATAGGTTTGCAGCCATGTTAACAAAGATGTCGTAATGTAAATTCCTGCAAGAGTGAGTGACATTCGTATCGTTCCGCTGATATCTTTGGGAATAATATGCTCGTCAATAATAACCCCAATTAAATAAGGGCCTAATAAATTAAGCAGGGAAGTCACAATAACTAAGATGATCGCAGCCACAAGCGGAGGCTTTCGTTTTCCCATATATGACCAGATTCTATATAGTGTTTTTTTCGCATTCTTTGGCTTCACTACAGGACCCTTCATCATGCCTCTAGGGCCGCGAATAGAGCTCATTTGATTTTTACCTTGATTATTCACTAGGCAACACCTCTTTTCCGCCTTGTGCTAGATAAATGTCGTAATAAAGAGAGTGGTGACGAAGCAATTCTTCATGAGTCCCTTGTTCAGCAATTTTGCCTTCATCCATGACGGTAATATGATCAGCGTGAAGAAGAGACGAAATTTTAGACGCAATAATAATGACGGTCGCATCGGAAAACTCTTCTTTTAAATGTGTTAGTACCTGCGCTTCTGAGACAGCATCCAACGCGGAAGTTGCATCATCAATGACCAATATAGCAGGCTTTCTAACAAATGCACGCGCGATTGAAAGACGTTGCTTTTGCCCTCCTGATAAGTTGGTTGCTCCTCGCGTTAAAGGATACTCATATTTTTCTGGGAGTTTTTCAATAAACTCCGTTGCGCATGCAAAAGCTGCAGCATCTTCAATTTCTGAGGAAGAAGCATGATCGTTTCCCATTCGAATATTCATATCAATCGTTCCGGTAAACAGTGTAGCTTTTTGAGGAATAAACCCAATGGATGAGCGAAGCTCTTTTACGTCATAGTTTGTCAGATTTTTTCCATCTACAAAAATTTCGCCGCCATCAGGATCATATAAGCGCGAAATAAGTTTTGCAAGCGTCGATTTTCCGCTTCCAGTAGAGCCGATAATGCCAATAGTTTCCCCGTGTTTAGCAGTAAATGAAATATCTTTTAATACGTTTTCTCCATTTTTACTGTAGCTGTATGTAACGTTTTGAAACGATAGATCACCTTTAAGCCTGTTGATTTGAGCAGCAGAGTTTGCTGGAGGAATGTCTATTTTTGTTTTTAAAACAGAATCGATTCGTTCAGCTGAAGGGAATGCACGTGTAATTTGCATCAGCACCATGCTGCTTGACATAAGTCCGTTTAAAATAATCGTTAAGTAATTAATAAAAGCTAAAATCACACCTGCTTCAATTTTTCCTGCTTCAACTTGAAGTCCACCCAGCCATAGAGTAGCTACCATGCCGATATTTACTACAAATAAAATAACGGGCATTAAAAGAGAAATAAGCTGAACAGCACTCATATTAGCTTGCGTCAAGGAGCTGTTTGCTTCTTTAAACTGATTGATTTCATATGATTCTCTTACATACGCTTTTACTACGCGCATCCCTGATAAATTTTCTTGGACTTTTGTGTTTACACGATCAACGCTTCGCTGAACTTTTTTGAAAAGTTTTCCGGCTTTCGTGATCACAAACCAAATGCATAAAAATAAAATAGGGACGACCACGACGATAATAGGAAACAAAGAACGAGCGGTTAATAACACGATCACAATACTTCCTGCAAAAAGTAAAGGTCCTCTAACTAATACTTTTAGCGTCATATTCAATGCGTTTTGAACACTCGTTACATCATTTGTCATGACGGTGATTAAGTGACCAGTCCCTAGTTTATCTCTGTTGCTGTTTGAGAGGTTTTCAATCTTTTCAAAAAGCGATTTTCGAATATCGGTAGAAAAATTTACTGCTGCTTTTGTGCTAAGGATGGCGCAGACGATACCATCAGCTAAGCCAATGATTGCTAACATAAGCATAAGGATACTTCGGGTGATAACATATGTTTGATTGTTGTTTGCAATGCCATAATCAATGATATGCTGCATAATAGTAGGCTGAAGAAGGTCAGCTAACACTTCAATGACCATCAATAGCGGGGCAAACAGCGCGAGCCATTTGTAAGGTTTTAAGTAAGGGTATAAAGATTTAATTGTATTCACACATTGTGGCACTCCTTTCTGTAAAAAATATGGTAACATAGAATAAGTTTAGAAGTTTGTTTCAAGCACCATTTATTATACGCCAATGCAAGCAGAAATCCACTTTTTGAGAGGGTCAGGTATGCAATGAATCAAACATTACGAGTACATCATCCACTTTTTGGATCTTTGTTATATGACTCGGCCTGGGTTGGAGAAAAACAGGTCACTTTCTTTGGACAACAACAACATGTGTTGCTGACAATTGATGGAGATAAAGAGAAGCCATTTCAAAAACGGCAAGAAGAGGCTTTTCAAGCATTTTGGCTTCAAAGCGAATTATTGTTAAAGAGGACGGAAAAAGCTCTTTTTGATTATTATCAACAGGTGCGAGATGAATACAGAACTCAAGTTGAAAAAGACGTGGTAGACTTATTAGTTCCGAATGTAAAAAAGCGAAAAGACATCGGTTTTTTAGTTGAGTGTATTCAAATCTTTGTTCCTGAAGCACCCCATGATACAAGAGAAGTTGGTTTGTTTTTTGAATGTACGTGGGAAGAAGAGCATATGTTAGCTGTAAAGTTTAGAAATGAACAAATTGCCGCTATTGGCTTACAAGAAGATTTATTCTAGTAAAAAGCCTTGAAGCAACCTGCTTCAAGGCTTTTTGGCATTAATGTTTGACAGGCTCTTCGATTCCCATACCTGTATTTGCTTTTACTAAAATCTCATCAAATTTCTTTTCGTCTGCTTTTTTAGACGAAAGAAGTGTTCCTATAAAAGCAGCTAAGAAGCCTAGAGGAATGGAGATAATACCAGGGTTTGTTAATGTGATGAGCGGCTCACCTACAAAGATAGCAGCTCCAGGCTCAGGTGCCCACACGTTTGGACTAATGGCAACTAAAAACAGTGAGCTGAATAGTCCAACCAGCATGCCAGTGACTGCTCCTGCTGTATTAAAACGTTTCCAAAAAATAGTAAGAAGAATAATTGGCAAGTTAGCGCTCGCTGCTACGGCAAATGCAAGTGCAACTAAAAATGCTACGTTCATGTTTTGAGCAAATAATGCAAGAATAATAGATAGAATGGATACCCCAATAGAAGCCCATCGTGCAGCCACTACCTGTTCTTTTTCAGTTGCAGCCCCTTTACGGAGAATATGACTATAAAAGTCGTGAGCGAATGCTGAAGCTGCTGAGAGCACCAGCCCAGCTACAACAGCTAAAATCGTAGCAAAAGCTACAGCTGAGACAAACGCAAAGAGAAAGTCTCCGCCAAGAACTTGAGCGAGCAGGGGAGCTGCCATGTTTCCTGCTGCATTTGCTTTGATAATATCATCGTACCCTACGAATGCAGCAGCACCGAACCCTAAAAAGATTGTCATAATGTAAAAAACGCCAATGATCCACGTTGCATAAATAACAGACTTTCGTGCGGTGATGGCATCTTTTACTGTAAAGAAACGAATAAGGATATGAGGAAGGCCTGCTGTACCAAGAACAAGAGCTAAATTCAACGAAATCATGTCCAGCGGATTTTTGAATTTATTTCCTGGATTTAAAAATCCGTCGCCAAGAGGAGTTGCGGTTTTCATCTCAGAAAACATTTTAGCAAAGCTAAAATCAAATTTTGAAAATACAATAATGGAAATAATGAACGTACCAATCATGAGAAGCAAGGCTTTGACAATCTGCACCCAGCTGGTCGCCGTCATGCCTCCAAATACAACGTAAACCGTCATCAACACGCCGACAATCAAGACAGAATACACGTAATCTAGACCAAGTAATAAATGAATTAATGCTCCTGCTCCAACAAGCTGCGCAATCATATAAAAAATGGAAATGGTGATCGTGTTTAATGCGGCAACTCCCCGCACTTTCTTTTCGTTAAAACGAGCTGCTATCATATCTGCCATCGTGTACTTTCCTAAGTTGCGAAGTGGTTCAGCTACAATGTATAACACGACGAGATAGGCAACTAAAAAGCCGATGCTGTAAAAAAAACCGTCAAATCCAGAAAGCGCTACCATTCCAGCTATGCCTAAAAATGACGCAGCAGACATATAATCTCCGGCAATCGCCATGCCGTTTTGCCAGCCGGTTAAACTTCCATCTGCTGTATAAAAGTCACTGGTCGTTTTTGTCCGCTTGGATGCCGCATACGTAATGATTAGCGTAAGACCTACAATAGCTAAAAAAAGTGAGAAAGCTAGTACGTTCATTCATTTAACCCCCTATTCAATTTGCAGCTTCTTTTTTTATCGTGTCAACAAGTTCATCAAATTTCGAGGCTCTTTTTGTGTATAAAATGCATAGGGCCCAAGTCATCACAAACTGTGCAAAAGCAAATACCCACGCCCAAGTCATAGAAGCAAAAGCTGGTTTGTTTAAGACGGTTGTGTAAGCAGTTAAAATAGGCAAGGTAAAATAAAAAGCAAGAAAAAACAGAGAGAGCGGTAAAATAAAATTGCGTTTTTGTTTCAAAAGCTTTTGAAATGAAGCAGACTGTACAATTTCTGTGTAATCAGGAGAGGAAGAAGCATTGTTTACCTTCTTTAAAGAATTTTCATTCATCGCCAAGCGGAATTCCCCCTTTGATAATAAATAGATGAAGCAAAAAGCTCCATATCACTTGAATTATATTATTTTCGGAATGAAAAGTAAATTCTGTCTTTTTGTGAGAATGGTAACTTTGGAAGTTTTTTAATATACTAAAGCTTCAAACTAAATGCATACTGCCATAATAAAAAACGAACAACATTCAATATAAAGGAGAAATCGTCCACAATAGAAATGTTGAAATTAACCCTTAGTTTCTTTTACATATAAGGCTTTTCTTTATTATTTAAACGTTATTTTTTTGTTGGATCTTTTGAAAAATAAAAGAAGATGATGATAAAATCATAAGCACACAATAATGTTAGATAGGAAACAGGTGAAGAAAGTACGCTATTATTTAGAGATGGTTATAAATAGACAAGATATTATGAAAGATTTCTATATGAATGATATTTTTTCTTTATAGTAAACAAACAATGTGACTACTTATATAAAAGAGAAAAGGTGAAATAATGGCATTTGGAATCAAACGCCCGGAACTAAACGCATGGAAAGCAGCTGTTAAGCGAGGAGAGATCGCATTTTTAACTCATTACTGGCTCGATGAGCGTTTTCCACACGCAACTACCGTAACAAAAGTAGGTTGCAGTGACTTAAATAAGCTGATTAAGTGGGGAGAAAAGTATGGTATTCCCGCTAAGTATATTGATAATCGATCCGGCTATCCTCATTTCGATTTACTAGGCGAGCGTCAGAAAGAAATTATGAAAAAGGAAAATCAGCTAGAGCAGCTGAAGCGATTTGAAGAAGTTAACGAATGAAAAGCAAAGTTAATTTTAAAAAACTGTAAAAAAATTCTATTGTTACGGCTTTTTTTATGTTTAAATAGAAAAAACAGTGGAATAGATTAAGAAGAACAATTACGTTATGTATTCTCTTATATAGGGAAAATAACTTAGTTTAGTTTCCTTATTTGATACGATAAAGAGCTTTGTTTTATAATAAAATTGTTGTTCGGATAAAAGGAGGAAGAAGGGCATGTCCGAGGTTGGAACTTTAAAAAAAGGATTAGATATCTTCTCTTTGCTTTTAAACCGTCCGAATATGACTATTCCGGAAATGATGGAAGCGCTCGGTTTTAATAAGAGTACGATGTATCGTCTTGTGAGCACGCTTGAACAAAACGGATTTATTGTAAGAAACCCGTCTAACCGCTATACGGTTTCACCACAACTGGTGCTGGCACTCGTACAAAATACGATGCATACGAACTATGAAATGAATTGGCTCTCTGTTCCTGCTATGCAGAAGCTGAGTGAAGAGACCAATGAGACCATTTACGCGGGAATTCTCCATCATAAACAGATGGTTACAACTCAGGTGGTGAACGGGCAATATAGCACTCGTACGCATTCCGAAGTAGGAAATAAAAAGCCGCTTCATGCAAATGCTATTGGAAAGTGTATTCTTGCTTATCAAGAGGACAGCGTGCAAAAATCTATTCTTCACGAACTTTCGCTTGAAGCTTATACAGATCGAACGATCACCGAGCTGGACGAGCTGGAAGCTGACTTAGCTTTAAGTAAGGAAAGAGGATATGCTGTCGATGATGAAGAACGGGAGCCTGGCGTTCGCTGTATTGCAGCCCCTATTTTCAGAAAAGGAAAAATAATGGCAGCTATTGCTTTATCAGGTCCATCCGTTCGTATTTCAGAAGAGAAAGACGAAGAACATGCTGCACTTGTTAAACAGTGCGCAGAACAAATTTCACAAGCAATTACTCTTTACGAATAATTCAACAGTAAAAAAGGGGATGAACAGCAACATGGAAAACTTACAGTCAACGACGACCTTAGCAAACGGCGTGAAAATGCCTTGGTTAGGTTTAGGTGTTTATAAAGTAGAAGATGGTCAAGAAGTTGTAGATTCAGTTAAATATGCAATCAAAGCTGGATACAAAAGCATTGATACGGCTAAAATTTATGAAAATGAAGAAGGCGTGGGACAAGCGATCAAAGAATCAGGTGTTTCTCGCGAAGAACTATTTGTTACATCAAAAGTGTGGAATGCAGATCAAGGATATGACACAACTCTTCAAGCGTTTGAAACAAGCTTAAACAAGCTAGGTCTTGAATATTTAGATTTATACTTAATTCACTGGCCGGTTGAAGGTAAGTATAAAGATACGTGGAAAGCACTTGAAAAGCTTTATAAAGACGGGAAGATTCGTGCAATCGGCGTATCGAATTTCCAAGTGCATCATCTAGAAGACTTAATTGCAGATGCAGAAGTTAAGCCGATGGTAAACCAAATCGAATTTCATCCACTTTTAACACAAACAGAAGTGCGTGAATACTGCAAAAAACAAGGAATCCAAGTGGAAGCATGGTCACCGCTTGCACAAGGTGAGCTGCTTGATAACGAAGTGTTAACTCAAATTGCTGAAAAGCACGGAAAATCAACTGCTCAAGTTATCTTACGTTGGGACTTACAAAACGAAGTAGTAACGATTCCTAAGTCAACAAAAGAACATCGTATTATCCAAAATGCAGACGTATTTGATTTTGAATTAAATGCAGAAGAAGTTGAAAAAATTAACGCATTAAATCAAAATCATCGCGTAGGTCCAGATCCAGATAACTTTGACTTTTAATGTTAAATTAAGACTAAAACGTCTTGTAAGATAAATAATAAACAAAGCGCTATTGTCATTCATGCAGTAGCGCTTTGTTTATTAATTAGGAAATGTGATGGTTGAACGAGGAGGAAAAGTAATGAAAATGTCAGGAAACACTATTTTAATTACGGGCGGAGCGTCTGGAATTGGATTGGCGCTTGCAGAACGTTTTTTAAAGGAAGGAAATGAAGTTATTATTTGTGGAAGAAGGGAATCAAAGCTGCAAGAAGCAAAAGAAAGATTCCCTTCGTTACATACAAAAGTGTGCGACGTATCAATAGAAGAAAGCAGAGTAGAGCTGGTAAAATGGGCGACTGAAAGGTTCCCAAAATTAAATGTTATTGTGAATAATGCAGGCATTCAGCAGCGCGTAAATCTTTTACACATGCACGAAGAGTGGCAGTATTACGAAAAAGAACTAATGAGTAATGTAAGTGCTCCTATTCATTTAACTTCGCTATTGATTCCTCATTTCGTTCAACAAGAACGTGCTGCGGTTATTAACGTAACGTCGGGGCTGTCTTTAACACCTGGAGCATGGGTGCCAGTTTACAGCGCAACAAAAGCGGCGTTAAGGTCGTTTACGATTAGTTTAAGACATCAAGTAGAAGAAACAAATACCGAAGTGATAGAAATTCTTCCTCCAGCCGTGAACACGGATTTAGGAGGACCGGGACTTCATACATTTGGAGCACCGCTTGATGACTTTGCTGATTCAATATTTGAAGAACTGAAAAAAGGCAAAATCGAAATTGGCTATGGAGACAGCGCTAAAAGGCTTCAAGCTTCCAAAGAAGAAATTGAGAAAGCTACAGCACAGGCTTGGAGGGGATTTTTAAAGAACAATCCTGAATTTTAAAGGCAGAAAACACAAAGGTTTCTAAAGCCTTCAATGGTAGCGGGTCATAAAAAGCGTGTGTCCATAAAATAAATGAACACACGCTTTTTAGCATTAACGATCCACGGTTTGTCTAATTCGTTTTTCCATTTTCTCAAGCATGCGGAGGTACTCATCCTGTTCTTCTGGAGTTAGAGCAAAAAGCATGTCTTGCCAAAATAAATTTCGCTGCTCAATTACATAGTTCACTAATGTTTCGCCAGCCTCCGTTAAGGATATCCATACAATTCGGCGGTCTTTTTGGTCACGTACGCGCTTAATGAGTGCATCATCTTCTAATTGATTTAATAAAATGGTAGTAGCCCCGGAGGTTAGCTTTAGATTTGAAGAAATTTCGGCTACCATACGTTTAGAGCTGATTCCAATGAATTTTAGAATTAAAAATTTTGTAATGGTCAAATTATAGGGCTGCTCACTGATTTTATCTTCCAAGAGCTTTCGCTTGAGTTCAAATAACGAGGTTTTAACTTGGTCAAGTTTTTCTAGTTTATCTATTAACTGCTGATCCATCATAATCACCTTTTCTTTATCATTATAGGTGTTAAACAATTGCTGCTAGTTACCTATTGTGGTTTATGTATATAGGGAGTTTGTTCCAAAAAAAGGAGCTGTTTTTGTGTATAACCCTATGCTTATATATCTAACTTTAAAGTAAAGTAAAGTACTTGTAAAGAAACCAAAACTTTTAAGTTGTATTTCAGTTAAAGATGTAGTAAAGTATTCAGTCGGGAAAACTTTATGAAACATAAATGTTTAGTTTTAAAAATAAATTAAAATCAAAGTTATTTACAACTAAATATCTTTGTGATAAAGTTATCTAGCGTAATACTTAACTGAATGAAATATTAAGGAGGTAAAATAAATGTCAAGAGGGCGTTTAATTTTAATGAACTTTATCGGAATTATTGTAGTATTAGCTTTAATTATTGGTGGGGGATACTATTATATTCAGAAATCTAATTATGTATCCACAGACAATGCAAAAGTGTCGGGCGATCTTTATACAGTAGTAGCGCCAGCGGCAGGTAAAGTAGCAAGCTGGAATATTGAAGAAGGTAAAGATGTTTCAAAAGACGATGAGGTAGCTAAAATCCAATCAGAAGATGGAGAAAAAACAGTTACAGTACCAGAGGATGGTAAAATCATCAAAACACAGGTAAAAGAAAATCAAATGGTTCAAGCTGGTCAACAAATTGCTAGCGAAGTAGATATGAATAACTTATTCATCATTGCAAACATTAAAGAAGACAAATTAAAAGATATTGAAGCTGGCGATGACGTTGATGTAACAGTTGACGGAGATACTAAAACAACAATCGATGGAAAAGTAGAAGAAATCGGTTATGCAACAAACTCAATTTTCTCATTAATGCCAAGTTCTAATTCAGACGGAAACTATACTAAAGTATCACAAACAGTTCCTGTTAAAATCTCTATTTCTAACTACTCTGAAAACGTACTACCAGGTATGAACGCAGAAGTAAAAATCTCTAAAAACTAAGAACGTACATGATTAAGAAGAGAAGAAAGGAGGAAGGAACTGATGTCAGCAAACACGATACAACCAGAGGAACACTCAGTTAAAAAGCATATTCCGCTGCTAGTCGTACTTATGCTTGGATTGTTCTTAGCAATTTTAAACCAAACGCTGCTAAATGTTGCGATTCCGCATCTGATTACAGAGTTTGGCGTTACGGCTAATACCGCACAGTGGTTGCTTACAGGATATATGCTTGTAAATGGTGCACTTATTCCATTATCAGCCTATTTAATTGAACGTTTTGGCGTTCGTCGCTTATTCTTATTTGCGATGGCTTGCTTTACAATAGGGGCACTTGTCTGCGGAATCGCGCCGACTTTCTCAATTATGCTAATTGGACGTCTTGTTCAAGCAGTCGGCGGCGGCGTACTAGCACCTCTAGTTATGACCATTATCGTATTTATTTTCCCTCCTCATATGCGCGGAAAAGGAATGGGTATCTTTGGTTTAGCCATGATGTTCGCTCCTGCAATTGGACCGACGCTTTCAGGATGGGTTATTCAAAACTATGACTGGCATATTTTATTTACGGGAATGGTGCCATTAGGCGCGCTTGTACTTATTATTGCAGCTTTTAAATTAAAAGATATTAAACCGCCTCAAAATGTAAAAGTAGATCTAATTTCTGTGTTTACATCTCTGGCAGGTATGGCATTGCTTTTATACGGCTTCAGTGAAGCTGGAAATGATGGATGGACGGACTCAGTTGTATTATCAACGATGATTGGTGGTATTGTCTTATTAATTATCTTTGTGGTACAGCAGCTTCGACTTAAAAGTCCATTACTTGATGTGAGAGTATTTAAATACAATATTTTCTCATTATCTAATATCATCAGTATTGCCATTACGATCAGCATGTATGCTGGTATGTTCTTATTACCGATTTATTTGCAAAACATCCGTGGCTATTCAGCGTTTGACTCAGGCTTATTAATCTTGCCTGGTGCACTTGTTATGTTAGTCATGTCACCGATTTCTGGTACGCTGTTTGATAAATTAGGACCGCGTCCACTAGGGATTGTCGGGATGTTGATTACGGTTGTAACAACATTTGAATTTACAAAATTAACGTTAGAAACACCGTTTAGTCATATTGTTATTATTTATATGATTCGTGCATTCGGTATGTCATTATTAATGATGCCAATTATGACGGCTGGTTTAAATCAGCTGCCGGCAAAATTAAGCAGCCATGGTACATCTATGTCGAACACGCTTCGTCAGGTGAGTGGTTCAATCGGTATTAGTTTAATGACTACAATCTTTACAAATCGCACAACATATCATGTGAATGAAATGAGCAGTTCAATGACTACATCTGATCCATTCTTTATGAATAACTTCCAGGTATTTGTTCAAAAGATTGCTCAAACGCTTCACCTTTCTCAAACAGAGGCGCAAAAACAAGCTTTAACAACATTAGCTGGAAAAGTTCAAGCTCAAGCAACTGTACAAGGAATTAACGACGCGTTTTACTGGACAGTTATCATTGCCATTATTGGATTGATTTTAAGTTTCTTCCTACGTGATGTTCGTAAAGATCCAGTAGTGGAAGTGGAAGAAATAGAAAAAGAAACAACAGACGATATTCGTATGTTACCGGCACCAAAAGATATGAACTCATAAGCAACGGAGGGATAAAGGATGAAAATTTGTATCGTATATGATAGTGAAGGCGGACATACAGAGGCATTAGCCAAAGCGATTGCTTCTGGCGCTGAGCTGTCTGGAGAAGCAACTGTATATGTAAAGCATGTAGAAGAAGCAGATGTACGTGAACTGCCTGAAATGGATGCTATTATTTGGGGCTGCCCAGGGCATTTTGGAACAATCAGTTCAGGGTTAAAAACGTGGATCGATAAATTAGGTTATTTATGGGCAGAAGGTAAATTAATTGATAAAGTAGGTGCGGTGTTCTGTACAACAGCTACAACGCACGGTGGCTTAGAAGCAACGCTTTTAAATTTAATTACACCGATGCTTCATCAAGGAATGGTTATCGCTGGCTTACCAGGTAACATTCCAGAAAATGCGCTGTACGGTACTTATTACGGTGTGGGAATTACTTGTCCAATCGAAGGTGACGAATTATTAACAGAGAACGACCAAGCGCTAGGTAAAGCGTTAGGAGAACGTGTTGTTCAAGTGACTAAACGAATGACACAAGGACAGTAGGTGACGGTATGTTAGGTATTTTACTGATCGTTGTAGCTGTGATTCTGGTTGTCCTAATTATTACAATGAATGCTAAAGCATCATCTTCTAAGCGCCAGCGTACAGTTCCACCTAAAAAAGAAGCGGCTGCTTCAAATGCTCCTAAAGAGCCAAAAGTAGAAGAGAAAAAAGTGGCAGAAAAAAAACCTGCAGCACCAAAAGAAACACTAAAAGAAGAGCCAAAAGAACCGCAGGCGAAGACGGAAACAAGAACATCTAGACATAAGAAAGAAAAAGATGTCATGAACGATGATATGTATCGTCAAGTGCTGCAAAAGTTTAGAGAAGGCGAAAAAGACGACACGGTTTTTACAAAAGAAGAACGTGACGTTATGAATGATGACGCTTTTCGTAAGGCTTTAAGATCGTTTAAGAAAAACGATAATGAATGAGTTTCTTCTATTATAATAGTACGGAATAAAACAGATAGAAAATAGGTTATAAGCATTCCGCGAAACCAGCCGCTCTCCCCAGGTTAGGTTTCGCTTGGAGTGCAGCAGGGGGCTGACATGTTAGAATCGACTCCCTGATTATAAGAAAGGGGACGTCAAAACATGGAACAGCTCACATTTATTGAAGAGGTCCAGAGAATTTCGATATCCCTTAACAAAAAGGTAATGACAGAGATAAAAGAAAGGTTACTTTCACAAGGGATTACGCCTTTTCAATATCATATCTTATTAATTATCGGTAAATGCAGTCATATTGGAGTAACCAAGCTGGCAGAGGAGATGCGTGTAAAGCCTAGTGCGATCACTCCTGTTATTACTCGTTTAATAGACTTAGAGTTAGTTTCACGCTATCACTCTAAAGAGGATCGCCGTAAGGTAAACATTGAGTTAACTGCTAAAGGTGAACAAGTGATTGAAGAAGCAAATGAAATTGTGCAAAAGATGATTGCTCATTTCTTTTCTTGCTATGAGCCGAAAGATCAAGAGCAATTTTTGAAATTATTTAAGAAACTAGACGCTAATATCTAATGAAAGAAACATCACTTCTTAATGGAGTGATTTTTTTTTGATAAAAAGATTGTCAACTTCACTTTTCCATGATATTTTTTGTGTAAACGGTTACATATATGGAGGGAGGGAAATAAAGTGGTAACAATTCG
This sequence comes from Priestia sp. TGN 0903, assembly GCF_050846855.1. Classification (NCBI taxonomy): domain Bacteria; kingdom Bacillati; phylum Bacillota; class Bacilli; order Caryophanales; family Bacillaceae; genus Priestia; species Priestia sp. TGN 0903. The sequence continues at coordinate 514,788 of NZ_JBOZGL010000004.1, read as the reverse complement.
TGATGTAGCAAAAGAAGCAGGCGTGTCCGTTGCGACCGTTTCGCGTGTTTTAAACAGTACAGGGTATGTAAAAGAAGACACGCGTGTGCGAGTAATGAATACAATTCAAAGATTAAACTACAGCCCTAACGAAGTAGCCCGTTCGCTTTATACACGTGAATCACGTTTGATTGGTCTATTGCTTCCAGACATCACAAACCCTTTTTTCCCTCAGCTCGCACGAGGAATAGAAGATGAAGTACATAGCCATGGATTTCGTCTAATTCTTGGCAATAGTGATGAGCAGTTAGAGAAAGAATTGACATATCTCCAAACGTTTACGCAAAATCATGTAGTAGGAATGATTACGGCAACAACAAGTTTAGCTCAGAAACTATATGAAGGTCTTACATTTCCCGTCGTGTTTTTAGATAGAAGTTCTGATCAGTATCCATCCGTTTATGCTGATGGTTTTGAAGGCGGGAAAATCGCTGCAGAAGAAATAATCAAAAGAGGAAGTAAAAGAATTACTCTTATCAAAGGTCCAGTAAATGTAAAGCCTGCTCAGGAACGTTTTCAAGGCTCTCTTTCTGTCTTGAGTCAGTCTGATGCAGACTTTTACGTATTAAATACAAATTCTCTAGCATTTGACGATGCGCAGAAATGGGCAAAGGAAATCTTTCAAAAGTACCCTGAAACAGACGGGATTATCGCAAGTAATGACATTGTAGCCACAGCTGTTTTACATGAGGCGTTTCGATTAGAGAAAAGCGTGCCGGATGATCTTCAAGTGATTGGTTTTGATGATATTCCGCAAAGCCGCTTTTCGTTTCCAGCCCTGTCTACAATTCGTCAGCCTGCTTATGAAATGGGCAAGCAAGCAGCAGGTCTGTTAATGAAATGCATTAAGAAAGAACCTTTAATTCAAAAGCAAGTACAACTACCCGTTACGTTTATTGAACGAAATACGACACGAAAGGTTGAGGAACATGGCTAAAGTAACTGTGATTGGAAGTTCATCAATGGATTTAGTAGTAACATCAAATATTCGTCCTGGAGCTGGAGAAACAGTGTTAGGAGAATCATTTAAAACCGTTCCGGGAGGAAAAGGAGCGAACCAAGCTGTTGCAGCAGCCCGGCTTGGAGCGGATGTGAGTATGATTGGATGTGTGGGCGAAGATCATTACGGAAAAGCAATCCTGGAGAATTTCAAATCAAACGGTGTATCTGTGGAAAATGTGAAACCGGTTACAGATTCAGATAGCGGAACAGCTCACATTATACTCGCTGAAGGAGACAACAGCATTGTAGTTGTTAAAGGAGCAAACGATTATATTACTCCAGACTACGTAGAAAAAGCCAAAGAAAAAATTAAAGAAGCTGATATCGTACTTATTCAGCAAGAAATTCCAGAAGAAACGGTTGAATATGTTGCTCAGCTTTGTCAGGAACTTAAAGTACCGCTTTTATTAAATCCAGCGCCTGCAAGACCATTAAAAGCAGAAGTGATTGAACAAGTTTCTTACATCACTCCAAATGAACATGAAGCAGCGCTTTTATTTGAAGGAAAAGAAAAAGAAGAAGTATTAAAACAGTATCCAAATAAATTGTTTATTACAGAAGGAAAACAAGGTGTACGCTATTTTAACGGCGAGAAAGAAGTATTGGTTCCTTCTTATCAAGTAGAAACGATTGATACAACAGGAGCAGGAGATACGTTTAACGCAGCGCTTGCTGTGGCACTTGCCGAAGGAATGGGTTTTGAAAAAGGAATTCAGTTTGCTAATCGCGCAGCTTCGCTATCCGTCACTAAATTTGGTGCGCAAGGCGGCATGCCGACTCGAAAAGAAGTGGAGGAGAGTCTGTAAATGAAACGTCACGGAATGATTAACAGTCATATTACGAAAATACTAACAGATCTAGGTCATACAGACACTATTGTCATTGCAGATGCAGGGTTACCTGTTCCGCGTGATGTGCCTAAAATTGATTTATCTTTAAAGCTAGGAGTGCCTAGCTTTGAAGATGTAGTAGTAGCTGTGTTAGAAGATATGGCTACAGAAAAAATAGTGATTGCTTCTGAGATGAAAGAAAGAAATCAAAAGGCTTACGAGTTGATGGAAAAGCAAAACATCTTAGTAGAAGAAGTATCGCATGAACAATTAAAAATGCTGACAAGCAAAGCGAAAGTTGTGATTCGTACAGGAGAAGCAACTCCTTATGCAAACTGTATTTTACAAGCGGGAGTTATTTTTTAAAAGAGGTGAACAGCATGCATATTGCAATGAGAGGGATTCATAAAGCCTTTGGAGCAAACCGTGTACTAAGAGGCGTGGATTTTGAATTACATGAAGGTGAAGTTCACGCACTAATGGGGGAAAATGGAGCGGGGAAATCTACGCTGATGAATATTTTAACCGGCCTTCATAAAAAAGATGAAGGGCAGATTCTGATTGATGGCAAAGAGACGTATTTTCAAAATCCAAAAGAAGCAGAACAAAACGGAATTACCTTTATTCATCAAGAGCTGAACGTTTGGCCTGAAATGACGGTGCTTGAGAACTTATTTATCGGCAAAGAATTAAAAACGCCTTTAGGTTTTTTAAAAACAAAAGAAATGAAAGCGTTAGCAAAGAAGCAGTTTGAAAAATTAGCTGTCACCATTCCTCTTGATCAAGAAGCAGGACTTTGTTCTGTCGGACAGCAGCAAATGATTGAGATAGCCAAAGCGCTGATGACGAATGCAAAAGTGATTATCATGGATGAGCCGACCGCAGCGCTTACTGAAAGAGAAATTCAAAAGTTATTTGACGTAATTAATGCGCTGCGAAAACAAGATGTATCGATTGTCTATATTTCACATCGTATGGAAGAGATTTTCGCTATTTGTGATTCCATTACGGTCATGCGTGACGGACAGACGGTAGACAAAAAGCCGATTCCAGAAACCAGCTTCGATGATGTTGTTCGCAAAATGGTAGGAAGAGAGCTAACGGATCGATTTCCTGCTAGGACATCTCCTAAGGGAGACGTTGTTTTTGAAGCAAAAGGCTTGGAGAGAAAAGGTGTGTTTCAAGACGTTCATTTTTCAGTGCGATCAGGAGAAATTGTCGGCGTTGCGGGGCTAATGGGAGCTGGAAGAACCGAGATTATGCGCGCTATCTTCGGGCTTGATCCGTTAGAAAAAGGCGAAATTATCTTAAATGGCAAACGGGTCAGTATCACAAAGCCAGACCAAGCCATTAAATTAGGTCTCGGGTTCATTACAGAAGATCGTAAAACAGAAGGGCTCGTTCTGGATTTTTCTATTCGAGAAAATATTGCACTTCCAAGTCTATTCAGCTTTTCGCCAAAAGGCTTTATTGAACAAAAAAGCGAGCAGCAATTTGTAGATTTGCTTATTAAACGTTTAACGATCAAAACCGAGTCGTCTGAGACGAGTGCGGCTAATTTATCGGGAGGAAATCAGCAAAAAGTAGTTATTGCCAAGTGGATTGGCATTGGACCAAAAGTGCTAATTTTAGATGAACCAACTCGAGGAGTTGACGTCGGGGCGAAGCGTGAAATTTATCAGCTTATGAATGAACTGACAGACAGAGGCGTGGCTATTATCATGGTGTCTTCAGAGCTTCCGGAAGTACTCGGCATGAGTGATCGCATTTTGGTTGTGCATGAAGGAAAGATAACAGGTGAACTGACAAGTGAAGAAGCAACTCAAGAAAAAATTATGACATTTGCAACAGGAGGTCAGTAAAATGAAAGCAAACACAGCGATAAAAGAAAATCGCGTTGATAACGTGATGCAAAAGCTAGGTCCGTTACTAGGTTTATTTATTCTTATTGTCATTGTATCGATTTTAAATCCAAGCTTTTTAGAACCTTTAAATATTTTAAACTTGCTGCGTCAAGTAGCCATTAATGCCTTAATTGCATTCGGTATGACATTTGTTATTTTAACAGGGGGAATTGATTTATCCGTGGGCTCTATACTTGCTCTATCAAGTGCGTTAATGGCAGGTATGATTGTGTCAGGTGTAGATCCTATTTTAGCTATTTTAATAGGATGTGTGTTAGGAGCTGTAATGGGTATGGTTAACGGCTTACTTATTACAAAAGGAAAAATGGCGCCGTTTATTGCGACGCTAGCGACGATGACAATTTTTAGAGGATTAACGCTTGTTTATACAGATGGAAATCCGATTACGGGCTTAGGTGAAAACTATTACTTCCAATTATTTGGCCGAGGCTATTTCCTAGGTATTCCTGTTCCAGCGATTACGATGGTATTAGCGTTTGCTGTCCTATGGGTGATTTTGCATAAAACACCGTTTGGCCGTAGAACATATGCAATCGGTGGAAATGAAAAAGCAGCATTTATTTCAGGAATCAAAGTTCCGAAAGTTAAGGTTATGATTTACTCACTAGCAGGATTATTGGCAGCGCTATCAGGAGCGATTTTGACTTCTCGCTTGAATTCTGCTCAGCCAACGGCAGGTACGTCTTACGAGTTAGATGCTATCGCCGCAGTAGTACTGGGTGGCACAAGCCTTTCCGGAGGACGTGGACGCATTGTTGGAACGTTAATTGGTGCGCTGATTATCGGAACATTAAACAACGGTTTGAACTTACTCGGCGTTTCGTCGTTTTACCAAATGGTCGTAAAAGGAATTGTTATTTTAATTGCGGTATTAATTGATCGCAAAAAGTCAGCTTAGGAGGGAAAAACATGAAGAAAATTTGGCTCGTGCTATTATCATTTTCATTATTACTGTTAGGGGCTTGTTCACTTCAGCCTCCTGAGTGGGCGAAACCATCTGAAAGTAAAAATTTAAAAGATATTAAAATTGGTTTATCCGTGTCTACATTAAACAATCCGTTCTTTGTTTCCCTAAAAGAAGGAGTACAAAAAGAAGCAAAAAAACTGGGCATGGAAGTAGTTGTAGTAGATGCTCAAAATGATTCAGCAAAACAAATTAACGATGTAGAAGATTTAATGCAGCAAGGTGTTAACATTCTGCTTATTAACCCAACGGATTCAGCCGCTATTTCAACAGCTGTACAATCGGCTAATAATGTAGGGATTCCAGTTATTACGCTAGATCGTTCAGCAGAAAAAGGAAAAGTGGAAACACTGGTAGCTTCAGATAATGTAAAAGGTGGTCAAATGGCTGCTGATTACATTGTAAAAAAAGTAGGTGAAAAAGCTCAGGTAGCAGAACTTGAAGGCGTGCCCGGAGCTTCAGCAACTCGTGAACGAGGAAAAGGGTTCCACAACGTTGCAGATCAAAAGCTAGATATTACGGCTAAACAGTCAGCTGATTTTGACCGTACAAAAGGCTTAAACGTTATGGAGAACGTTCTTCAAGGAAACCCTGGTATCAAAGCCGTATTTGCTCACAATGATGAAATGGCATTAGGAGCTATTCAAGCGATTAACAGCTCAGGAAAAGATGTATTAGTAGTAGGGTTTGATGGAAACGACGATGCAATTAAAGCAGTAAAAGAAGGAAAACTAGGAGCAACTGTAGCCCAGCAGCCTGTTTTAATTGGTAAACTTGCCGTAAAGTCTGCTAAAAATGTTCTTCAAGGCAAAAAAGTAGATAAGCAAATTCCAGTGCCTTTAAAACTAGTAACCTCTGAAAAATAATGGCTTTATACGTGTGAAGAAAAAAGACGCTCATTTGATTTATGGGCGTCTTTATATATATATAAAGTGTAAAAAAGAAGTGAAAAAGTCACAACTTTATAAATAGTGTAGGAATTATGTAGGTGGAATTTATGTAATAAAAAGTAAAAAACACAGAAAAAAGGCGGTAAAACACATAATTTTCTGTGAAAAATTTGTAATATAGCTGTAATAATAAGCGTTTATTTTGATTTTTAAAGAGTAATTTTGCCCCCTTTGTGACAAAAATATATCTTTTTTAATAAACAGTAAACCTCTCTATCAAGGGATTTTGGTGGTAAATTCCCAGAAAGAGATTCTTGGTTATACAGATTATGGGAAACTTTTAACTGTATTGTAACATAAACAGCTAGTTTTTTATGGTATAACTATGTCTATGAGGAAAGGGGACTATTACTTTATGAAAATTTTTAAGCGTATGACTCTTGCAGCAGTCACAGGAATTTTCTTCATGACCGGCATTACAGAGACTCACGCCCAATCGAATGAAGAAGCGCTCCAGACTACTGAAAATAAAATTAAAGAAACAGAAAAGGCTGTTCAACAAAAAGAGAAAGAGAAACAGTCTATCAATTCAGATGTTCAAAACATACAGTCACAATTAAATTCATTACATACAGTAATCTCTAGCAATAAAAAAGAGTTAGCATCGACTGAAAAGCAGATTTCAGAAGCGAACAAAATGATTGAGAAAAAGAAAAAAGAGATCGTTTTGCTTCAGGAAAAAGTGTTAAGTCGTAAAGATATTATTGAAAATCGATTAGTTGCTTTACAGCAGGACGATAAAACAAGCGTTGTTATTGATACATTAATGAATGCTGATAACTTTGGAGATTTTGTTGCACGTATGGGTGCGGTCACAACTTTATTGTCAGCAGATAATGATATTTTAAAGCAGCATCAAAATGACTTAGATCAAATTGAAAAAGATAAAAAAGAAATTGATAAGCAAGAAAAAGTATTAGAAGCAGCAAAAAGTAGCCTAGCGGCTAAACAAGCTGAATTAGATAAAAACGTTGCGAAACAAACAGCAACGTTAACAACTATGCAAGAAAAATACAGCACGGTCGTAAATGAAATTGATGCAGCTTCTTCAGAAAAAGCAAATCTTCAGTCTGAACTAACAGGCATTCAAGATAAGATTGCAAAAGAAAAAGAAGCAGCTCAAAAGCAAGCTGAGCAAGTGGCAAAACAGCAGGCGGCTGAAAAGGCTGAGGCTGATGCAGAAGCAAAGCGTCAAGCTGAATTAGCAACAGCTAAAAAAGAAGTAAAAACAGAGCCGAAACAAGAAGTAAAAACAGCTGCGGCTACAGAGAAGAAAGCAGCCGTTTCTTCAGAAGAAAAAGAAACGAAAAAAGAAGAAAGCACACAAAAGCATTCTGGAAAAGAAATGTATGTAGAAGCAACAGCTTATACAGCTAATTGTGCAGGCTGCAGCGGCGTAACAGCCACTGGACAAAATGTAAGTTCAGGCACTCATAAAATTATTGCGGTAGATCCATCCGTTATTCCATTAGGTTCAAAAGTATATGTAGAAGGATACGGAGTGGCAACAGCAGGTGATACGGGCGGTGCGATTAAAGGATATCGAATTGACGTATTAGTACCTTCTGAGTCAGCTGCAAAAGCATTTGGACGTCGTACAGTGAAAGTAACGGTGCTAAACTAAAGAGAAGATCCGAACGATTTATCGTTCGGATTTTTTCATTTTGTTGGTTTTCAGATGAGATGGATGCAGCTATGTCTCAGCCTCTTCTTTGCATGTTTAGTGAGCAAGTTGCTAGCTAATCTATGCTCTTTTCGTTACCATACAATAAAGTAAATGGAAGAAAAGGAGTGGGTAAAATGAAGGTAGTTGATCCAGCGGTACAAAGTGCAAAAGATAATTATCATTTGCTAACAGGTGTCGTCATTCCCCGGCCAATTGCGTTTATTACAAGTCAAAATGATGACGGTGTAGTGAATGCCGCGCCGTTTAGTTTTTTTAATGTAGTTGCGGCAGAGCCTCCGCTGATTGCCGTTTCGGTTTCGAGAAGTGAAGGTCAAATGACGAAAGATACGGCCAAAAATATTAGTGCATCTAAAGAATTTGTAGTTCATCTTGTAGACGAAAACTTAGTGGAACAGGTGAATCAAGCGGCATCTTCTTACCCTTCTTCCGTGAGTGAAGTCGAGGAAACAGGGTTAACACTAGCACCGAGCAAAAAAGTGCAGGTTCCCGGAATTCAAGAAGCCAGCATTCGAATGGAATGTAAGCTTCACCAAATTGTTCCATTAGGAACGGATGAGGCATACAGCTCAGATTTGTTTATCGGTGAAGTTGTGATGTTTCATATTAGTGAAAAAGTAATAGAAAACGATCGCGTTTCTGCAGAACGTGTGAAGCCAGTCAGCCGGCTTGCGGGTTCTAACTATAGTAAATTGGGGCAATTATTTTCCTTAGAACGTCCCAAATAAGCAAGAAAGTGTTACTTATGTAGCAAAAAAATAGTATACATTGGATTTTTTTAAATAAGCGATTGTGTTCTGTTTCAACAATAACAGTACATTCGCTTTTTTTTATGAACGAAAAAGTTAATAGAAACCATAATAACAAAATCAATTTACAAAAAGGCAAAAATGTAAGGTTTTTGCCTTTTATATTTACCATTGAGGAAAAGGGTATTCATTCATATAATTTAGATTAAGTAAATTGTATACGCTTTCAATATACAGAATTATTTTTCAATAATTCTATCTAGAAAGAGACGTGAGCGTTTACAAAAAAACTTGCCACACTAGGAGACGAGATCATAGGAGGGGTATTCATTGAAACGTTGGTTTAGTTTAATCAGTTTTGCACTCATTTTAACCCTAGTACTTGCAGGATGCGGAGGAAAGTCCGCTAATGAAACAAGTGGTAGCGGTGGAAAAGAAGTTGTTGCATGGGCTTGGAATATTAACGTACCGGTATTAAAGAAAGCAGCAGCAGAATATCAAAAAGAGAATCCAGGATTTAAATTAAAAGTAGTGGATATGGGACGTGAAGACGTTTATTCAAAACTAACAACAGGATTGCAGGCTGGCGGAAAAGGTCTTCCTGATATTGTATTAGTAGAAGACGATCGTTTCCAAGGATATTTGGATGCATTTCCAAAAGCATTTTTAAACCTATCTAAAAAAGGATTTGATAAGCAAGAAGATAAATTTCCAGAGTTTAAGAAAGCTCTTTTATCAAAGGATGGGGACATGTACGGCTTCCCGTTTGATGCAGGTCCGACAGGCGTTTTCTACCGCACAGATTACTTTGAAAAAGCAGGCGTAGATCCAAACAGTATCAAAACATGGGATGATTATATTGCGGCTGGTAAAAAAATTAAAGAAAAAGTTGGCGTTGATTTACTAGGTTTAGATTTTAATAATGACGATGGCTTATTCCGAATGGCACTAACGCAGCAAGGTACGTTCTATTTTAATAACAAAGGTAAGCTCAATTTAACTTCTAAAGAAGCGAAAAAAGCGATGGAGTTAAATAAGAAGTTAAAAGAAGCAGGCATTGTTAAAAATACAGTGGGCTGGGATGCTTCAATCAGTGCTTTAGCAGAAGGTAAAGTAGCAAGTTCACCATCTGGTGCTTGGCTATCTGGTTCTATTACGCAGCAGGCTCCGGATTTAAAAGGAAAATGGGGAGTATTTTTATTACCTTCGTTTGAAGAAGGAGGCAACCGTGCTTCTAACTTAGGCGGAAGCAACTATGTGATTTCAGCAAATAGCCAAAAAGCAGATGAAGCGTACAAATTTATGGAATATTTCTCAACAACAGATAAAGTTCAAGAAGAAGCGATGAAGGGCGGATTATTCCCATCATTAAATACCGTATATTCTTCAAAATTATTCACTGCACAAGATGAGTACTTTAACAATCAGACGATTTGGAAAACATTCGCAGATGAAATGAAAGATATTAAGCCGGTTAATTTTACAGGCAATTACTCAGTTGCAAACAGTGAAGCAGTCAAAGCTGTGTCAGAGGTAACAAATGGTAAGGGCGTTACAGACTCGCTTGAAGCAGCTCAAAAACGCTTAGAAAACCGAATTCAAAAATAATCAAGAAGCATAGAAGGTGATTTCTAGAAAATTGCCTTCTATCTCTTCTTCTTGCGGTACTAGGAGGTCATCATGAAGACAAATAAATCATTGCCTTACTTATTTATTGCTCCAGCACTTTTGCTGTTCGCGCTGTTTACCATCTATCCTATTTTTTCATCGTTTATTCTAAGCTTTCAGAGTATGGAAGGCGGAAAGTATGTATTTACCGGTTTATCAAACTATACACGTTTGCTCGGAGATGATATTTTCTGGAAAGCGCTTGGAAATACGGGGATTATTTTAATCGTTCAAGTACCCGTCATGATTTTATTAGCGCTTGTACTAGCTAACGCGTTAAACAGTCAGCTTTTAAGACTAAAAGGTTTTTTCCGAGTTTCATTTTTCTTGCCCGCAGTAACGTCGCTAGTTGCCTATTCTATTTTGTTTTCAATCATTCTTCAAGATGAAGGAATTATGAATACTATTTTAGGGTTTTTCGGTATCGATGCCATTCAGTGGCTGGGAGATCCTTTCTGGGCTAAAGTCTCAATCATCGTGGCGATGACTTGGAGATGGACAGGTTATAATATGGTTATTTTTCTAGCAGCTCTTCAAAGTTTATCTCATGAAGTTTACGAAGCAGCTGATTTAGACGGGGCAAATCGTATTCAAAAGTTTTTCCACGTAACGGTTCCACAATTAAAACCCGTTATCTTGTTTGCTACTATTTTATCAACAATTGGCACGCTTCAATTGTTTGACGAACCTTTTAACTTAACAAAAGGCGGCCCTGCTGATTCCACGATGACGCTAGGCTTATATATTTATCAAAATGGCTTTAAATATTTTGATTTTGGGTATGCTTCAGCCATTGCGTACGTTGTTGTATTATTAGTCGGTATTTTAACGTTCTTCCAATTTAAATTTACGGGTGATAAATCATGAGTGTATTAGAGAGAGTAGAAGCAACCGCAGTAGCTACCGTGCCTAAGGTTAAAAAGAAAAGCAACATCATGCGTAAAATAGGATTATACAGCATGCTTGGGCTGTTCACGATTATCTCTATTTTTCCGTTTTACTGGATGATTATCGGCGCTACGAATGAATCGGGAAAAATGTTTACAAACCCTCCAACGCTGAAGCCTGGCGATCAATTTATGACAAATCTACAAAATTTAAATGCTTCAATTGATTTAGGGCGGGTCTTTTTTAACTCAGTATTTGTTTCAGTAGTGTATGTGATTGTAGCTTTAATGGTTTGTTCTACAGCTGCATATGCGCTATCTAAATTTGAATTTAAAGGACGAAACGCAATTTTTACGACGCTTTTATTGTCCATGATGATTCCATATCAAGCAACGCTCATTCCGCTTTTTCAGCTGATGTCGAATTTTAATTTGCTTGATACGTATTTTGCTCTTATTGTTCCGCAGCTGTGCTTTCCGTTCGCTATCTTTTTATTACGTCAGAACTTTTTAGCTTTTCCAACGGAACTGATTGAAGCAGCACGTTTGGACGGTGCTGGAGAGATGAGAATCTTTTTAACCATTGTGCTTCCTTCTATGAAGCCTGCGATGGCTGCAGCAGCTATTTTCTTATTTATGACACAGTGGAATAACTTTATGTGGCCTTTAGTTGCGACTACATCAAACGAAATGGCTACATTGCCAGTTGCTCTTTCAAGCTTAATTGGATTATCGATTATTGATTACGGTCAAGTAATGATGGGGGTAACGATTGCAACCATTCCAATCATTGTCTTCTTCCTAGCACTTCAGCGTCATTTTATTTCAGGAATGCTTGGAAGTGCAGTAAAATAAAAAGCAGCAGATGTTGAGAAAAAAGTATGTTAGTTAAAGAAGGATCCGAAAGAATCTGATTGTTGATCGAGAATCAAATTCTTTCGGATTTTTTCCTTTCTAGGATGAACGTAGATTTAATTGTAGTTAATTGCTTCTAGGTGTTGATTGGAGGGCAAGGCGAAGACTCCTGCGGGAAAAGCGGAACAGGTGAGACCCTGCAGGAGCGTAAGCGACGAGGAGGCTCACCGGCCGCCCGCGGAAAGCGAAGTCTTGCACGGAAATCAACAGCTGTGTAACAAGTAATTCATACTAGTTCAATTTGTTCGTCTTTAGATTGGGTTGATTTAGCCATAGTTCAATCACTTTCTTAATGAACAGGGGGAGAGAAGATGGGAGAGATACCTGTAGGAGTACAGCTTTATACGCTGCATGAAGAAACGAAAAAAGACTTTAAAGGAACTCTTCAAAAAGTAGCTGCTTTAGGATATCAAGGGGTAGAGTTTGCAGGGTACGAAGGATATACAGCGCAAGAAGTAAGAGCATGGTTAACGGATTTACAGCTGAAGGCAGCTTCTAGTCACGTGCCGCTTGAACAATTAGAAGCAAATTTAGAGCAAGTGATTCACTTTGAGCAGCAAGTTGGAAATTCACATATTGTTTGTCCTTATTTAATGCCTGAACGACAAACTGAAAAAGGATATTTCGAACTTATTGATTCTTTAAATTACATTGATGCTTATTGTAAAAAAGAAGGCATGTCGTTTAGCTATCACCATCATGATTTTGAGCTAAAAAAATTGTCAACTGGAAAGTCAGCTCTCCAAACGATTCTAGAAGAAACTGGGGTAAATGTAGAGCTGGACATTTATTGGCTCACTAAAGCAGGCGAAGATCCAGTTGAGTGGATGAAGCACTATCGAAATCGTACGCCTTTTATCCATTTAAAAGATATGACAACAGACGGCGAGCAATTCTTTGCTCCTCTTGGTACCGGAGGGGTAAATGTAAAGGCTGTCATGAAAGAAGGCAATAAAGCAGGCGTAAAATGGTGGATCGTTGAACAAGATCAGTGCATAGAAAGTCCTCTTAGCAGTATTAAAAAAAGCTTAGCATATATCAAATAAAAAAAACGAACAGACGCTGTCTGTTCGTTTTTTATTGATAAGCTGGAGTCCATTCAATTTCTCCGCACTTATTCGTATAATCAATATTTACTTCAAAGTTATGTTTTTCATAAAAATGAATTAATCTTTCGAGATGATCCCAGTCGCGCTCAGCGATATCTCCTTTAATGACATGAACATTTTGATCAACCGCTACTTCTTTTAAATAATTCATACATACAGAGCCATATCCCTTATTAGCGGGACCTTTAATATCACCAATAAAAATCGTGTGAGTATCTTCATATACGCCATCGATGGCAAAATCCCAAGCCCCTCTATAGGCTTTTGTACATTCATTTAGCATAATTTTACATGCGTTTCCGTCATTTTGTGCCGATACAATAACTAACTGATTATCTTCAGGCTGATCGACACCGATAACTTCGTACTTTTTAGCAATTTCTTTTAAATTATCCTGCATGCGAAATAGCTGAAACTCTAAATCATCAAGTGTTTCTTTTAGTTCTTCTGCATTCTGGTTTTTTTCTGTAAGCTGAGTAAACATTTTATACTCCTTTCCGTCTGTTTTCGGTCTAAGTGCGCCTATGACAAAGAGGACACGGTGTATAAAGCGAAACTTTATTTAGCAAAGTATCTGCCTTAGTAAAAATATAAAAAGGAAAGAACCTGATTTGATTGATCGTTCATCAAAACGGCTGCTTTCCTTAACATTCACTTTTAAATTTTTTACAACGTGTATAAGGGTAACAAAGACTCATTAATTTTGTCAATAAGGTTGCAGGTCTATTTGTAAAGAAGATAACAGGACATTTTACTTATCTGGAAAGAAAAATAATGAGTGAAAAAAGAATCATTTTAAAGTAAAATCATTGGAGGAAAAGTATGGTTAAAAAGGAATTGCTTTTCATTTGGAAAAAACATACTTAAAATAAAAGTAAGAAAATATTTCATTTACTTACAAAATATTATAGAAAAATGGATGGAGTAATATGGGGTAAGTGTTAACTATATCGAACAAAGGGTGTATAAGATGGATAAATATCAAATTGCATTATTAGCTAATGTGCGTAAGCAGCTGCAAGAGTGGACTGATCAAAATAAAGAAATACCTCATGAAGAGGTGTACCGCTTTTTGCATTCAATTTCTGGAACGTCTGCGACTATTGGACTGCATTATTTAGGAGATCGTTCCCGCGCGTTAATGGAAGCTGTTGAAAAAAAACAGAAAAAAATCTGGGATTACGCGGAGTTGAATACTTTTTTATTAGATATTATTAAAATTTGTTATCAAGATGAAATTCAATCCGCAGAAGATATAAATAAACCGATAGAAATCAGTGAACAAACAGCTAGCATTTTACTTGTGGACGACGATCTTTCAATGCTGATGTATTTAAAAGAACAGTTTGAAAAGCAGGGATGGTACGTATTAGCAACTGCATCTAAAGAAAAAGCCATTACGGCTTTTTACGAATTAAAGCCGGATTGTTTTGTTGTTGATGTACATATGAAAGACTGTACAGGCTTTGACATTCTTTCATTTTTACGTGATAAAACAAAGCAACTGTTCGTCCCGATTGTCATGATGAGCGTTGATAATCAAAGAGAGACGCGTTTGAAGGCTTTTAAATTAGGGGCCGATGACTTCCTTGTTAAACCTTTCGATCTGGAAGAAAGTCTACTTCGAATTGGTCACCATATTGAACGAAAGCAAATGTTTAACTCCTATTTAATGTTTGATGAATTAACAGGAGCCTATAACCGAACGTATTTAAAAGAAATCTACAGTCAGCAGCTATCCAGCTACGACCGCTTAAAAGATCCTTTTTGTTTAGCGATTTTAGATTTAGATTTCTTTAAAAGAATAAATGATCAGTATGGACATCTTATGGGAGACCGCGTGCTGCAAGCATTTGTAGAGTATATGAAGCATGAAATTCGTCCAACAGATCACATTTTTAGATATGGAGGCGAAGAATTTATTCTTTTACTGCCAAAAACCAATATAAAAGAGGCAGAAACAGTATTAAATAGACTGTTGGATTCCTTTGTGAAAAAAGTGTTCACACATCAAAGCAATTCGTTTTATTGCAGCTTTTCCGGCGGAGTTGTAGAAGTTCATAACAATGAATGGCCGTTAGAAAAAGCGCTTCATCAAGCTGATGAAGCATTATATATAGCGAAGGAATCAGGACGTCAAAAAATTGTAGCTTCTTCTCAAAGCAAGCTGGTTAAAAAGCGAACGCTTCGTATGGCTATTATTGATGATGATTCTATCATTCGAACGATGCTGAAAGAGCTTTTAAGTAAGATTGATGTAGGAGATCGTTATGAAGTGAAAATAGAAGTGTTTAAAGACGGCATCGAGTTTTTTGAGTCCCAATGGATTCACTCTAGCGATCACTACTTTGTTATTTTAGATGGAATGATGCCTAAGATGGATGGCTTAGAAGTGCTGCAAAAATTAAGGCAGCAGAAACGTCACGATCAGTACACGGTTATTATGCTTACATCACGAAACAGCGAACAAGATATTCAAAGAGCATTAGAACTTGGGGCAGACGATTACATGACAAAGCCATTTAAGTTAATGGAGCTTGAAGCGCGCGTACGTCATTTAATGAAGAAGGTGAAATAAATGGGGATGTCAATTCAAGTGGTATATGCCTTATTTGGCGGATTGCTATTGCTGTTGGTTTGTTTTCTAAGTTATTTACTTATTCAAAAAGCGCGTTTAAACGCTTTCCGGGCAAAAGTAGAATCCTATAAAGATAGTATAAAAGAATCTCTTTTTATTTATTTATACAGAAAAGATGAAGAACATCGGATAGAGCCTAAAAATAAAATAGAGCTGGCGGGTGTAGAGGAACTATTGAGCGGTTTTTCTGCAGCTGTGCAAGGTGATGACATTCGAAATAACATCACGCTCTATGCGGAGAAGGTTTTTACACCCAAATATAAAAAAGAGCTGCATCATTCTAGGTGGAGTGTCAGAATGAATGCCCTTTATGCTATTGAAGATTTTGGTCTTACTACGCTAACAGACCAATTAGTAGAAATGTATGAGAAAAAAAATAGTACAGCGGCTGAAAAAAATCAAATTTTAAAGATTTTAGTTAAGCTAAACCGTCCTGAGTTTGTTGTGTATATGACGAATGCCTCTAAACCGCTGTCTGAATTTATGTACCGCTCTTTGTTTGGAACTATGAACAGTGAGCAGTTTCAGCAATTTATTAATAAATTTGAAGACCTGCAAGAAGAAATTCAGCTGCCACTTATCGATATGATCGGTATCAATCATAAGTTAGAGTATATCGATTTCTTAAAAATGCACATGAAAAGTTCATCAGAAGAACTGCGAATTCGTTCGTTGAAATCACTTAACGCTTTATCTTTTCCATTAAAAGTAGAGGAGCTCACGAAACATCTTCAATCAGATATGTGGCAAGAGAGAATGATGGCTACCAAACTAGTAGGCAAAACGAGAGATGAGAAGGGATTGTCACTTCTCGAGCAGTCGCTGAAAGATTCTCATTTTCTTGTGCGTTCGAATGCTGCTCAGTCAATGATGAAAATCCCAACAGGTACGGAATACTTAGTTCATGTATATGAAACGACTGATGACAAGTTTTCGAAAGATATGGCAGCAGAATGGCTTGAAAAGGGAGGAATTACGGTTGTGGAATAGTGTTTGGCATCTTTTTTTGTCCGTTTGCGGATGGGCTGTATTTGCTTATATGATTTTTGTGCTTTGTTTTTATTTTATGATGTTTATCATCTCTGCTTTTCAACTGCGAAAGCAATATCAATTAAATGATGAAGAACCTTATGAAGATTTGCTTGCGGTTAGCTATACAACGCCGTTATCTATATTAGTTCCCGCTTATAACGAATCTGTCGGGATTATTGGAAGCGTGCGTTCGCTGCTTGGAATTGAATATCCGGAATATGAAGTAATTGTAGTAAATGATGGATCTTCAGATGATACGTTAGAAAAGCTCATCGAAGAGTTTTCTCTTGTGAAAATGAATCGAGTTGTGAGAAAGCAAGTGGAGACGAAAGAAGTAAAAGCTGTATATCGTTCTAAATTATACGATTATTTATATGTAGTCGATAAACAAAATGGAGGAAAGTCAGATGCATTAAATGCAGGAATTAATTTATCCAACTATCCTTATTTTTGTTCGATCGATGGTGATTCAGTGTTGGAAAGAGACGCTTTTTTAAAAGTTATGAAGCCAATTATTGATTCAGACGGAGAAGTAATTGCTTCAGGAGGAAGTATTCGAATTGCAAACGGATGTAAAATCGAAAACGGTGCGGTCGTATCGATTGGACTTGATACGCAGCCGCTTGTTGTGATGCAGATTATTGAATATTTACGTGCCTTTCTTATGGGGCGCATTGGTCTCAGTCGCCATAATTTATTACTTATTGTGTCAGGAGCATTTGGCGTATTTTCTAAACGCTGGGTGATTGAAGCTGGGGGTTATTCTCATACAGTCGGCGAAGACATGGAGCTTGTTGTTCGCCTCCACCGACTGATTAAACAGAAAAAAGCCAACAATCAAATTGTTTATATTCCAGATCCCGTATGCTGGACAGAGGCACCTGATGAAATCAAATATTTGCGAAGACAGCGAAACCGCTGGCACCGCGGTTTATTTGATAGTCTTTGGAAGCATAAAGAGATGCTGTTTAATCCGAAATACGGAAGTATCGGAATGATTTCTATGCCTTATTTTGTGTTTATTGAACTAATCGGGCCGGTCATGGAAATGTTAGGCTATTTGTTTATTGTTATTTCTCTAGTTGTAGGCGGGATTTATGTAGAATTTGCGTATTTGCTTTTTCTCTTAATGGTTGTATATGGTTCTCTTTATTCGATGGCGGCTGTTTTGCTAGAAGAGTGGAGCCTTCGCAAATATCCAAAAGTATCTGATATCGCTAAGCTGTTTGTCTTTTCCCTGACTGAATCCTTTTGGTATCGCCCTCTAACTGTTATATGGCGCTGTCATGGATTGTTGGACGTTATTCGCAATAAAAAAGGCTGGGGAGACATGCAGCGAAAAGGAGTTTCACAATGAAAAAATGGTTATTAATCGGCGGCATTATTTTGGTTATGGCAGTAACGGCTTCGCCATTTCTTATTTGGCAGCTACAGAAACCAACTGATTTGAATATGCTTGTCATTGATAAAACAGTGCCAGATCAAACGTTTCGAGAGCATCAGGGCTTAATGTGGATGCTGAATCAAGCGAAAGTACGCAAAGACGGGAAGCCTTATGAAATCTCAAAAGATTATGCAGGGTTTTATCCGAATGGAGATAAAACATACAGCATTAAATCTCTGCCAAAAACAAACTCTGCAGATATGATTTATATCACGGACACGTATGGCGTATACAAAGAAGATTTAGGCGTAAAAGCTAAAAGAGGAGATCGTTCTCAGCTGGTGTATGGCGGCATGACTTCTGAAGACGTGAGCTACGTTAAGAAAGCACTGAATGGACGTACAAAAACGCTGATTGGAGAGTTTAATACATTTGGAAGTCCTACTTCTCTAGACGTTCGCAAAGAACTGTATGAATTGTACAATGTTACGTGGTCCGGCTGGATTGGTCGCTATTTTGATGAATTCGGCAGTGAAGAAGTTCCTGCTTGGGTGAAAAGTGCTTACAAAAAGCAGTACAACAAAGAGTGGAGCCTTACAGGAAAAGGCTTATTATTTGTTAATGAATCCAATAAGCTCGTTATTATAACGGAAAAAGAATTAAAAGAAAATCCAGTATGGTTCCAATATACAAAACAAGGAAAAAAAACATTGAATTTACAGGATGAATCTGCTTATCAATATTGGTTTGACGTAATTACACCCCAGCAAAAAAGTGATGTGCAGGCTCAGTTTGTCTTTCACTTGGATTCTGAAGGAAAAAACAAGCTAAAGGAAAATGGTATTCCTTTGTCCATACCAGCAGTCGTTCATCATAATAAAGAGCGATATGATACTTATTACTTTGCAGGAGATTTTGCAGATCAAGGAGAAGTACCTTCCATTTATCAAACCTCTTTTTACCCGGTGTGGAAGAAATGGACAGAGAAAATCGGAAAAGAAGATGAGTCTTCTTTTTACTGGACTGTTTATCTGCCTCTTATGAATAAGATTATAGATCAACAGCAAAATGCATCGCAGCCTGCTTCTGTTACTTTTAATGAAAATATGGAAATCTATGAAGATGCTGACCGTAAAGTAGCAGGGAAAGTAGGAAAAGATTATTTGCAAGTTTATCAAAACGGCAAGTGGAAAGATTTGCTGATTAAAGGAGTAAATATGGGCATTAGTAAGCCAGGCCATTTCCCTGGTGAGACCGCTATTTCGAAAGAAGAATATTTGCGCTGGTTTAAAGAAATTGGCAAGATGAATGCAAACTCAATCCGCGTATACACCATTCACCCTCCCGGCTTTTATGAAGCGCTTGCTGAGTATAACCAAAAAGCCAAAGAACCCATTTATCTTTTTCATGGAGTATGGGTGAATGAAGAAGTTTTCTATGATTCACAAGATGCTTTTGCAAAGGAAAATACAAAAGAATTTGAAGCTGAAATGAAAAGGATTGTAAACGTTATTCATGGAAATGCAACACTGCCAAAACGGACGGGACATGCAAGCGGAACGTATACAGCAGACGTGTCTCCTTATGTTTTAGGCTGGATTATAGGAGTTGAATGGGATCCCACGGTAGCCCTTTCGACAAATGAAAAACATAAAGGAATGAAAGATTTTAAAGGGAAGTACATCTATACTGAAAAAGGCAATCCCTTTGAAATTTGGCTTGCGCAGCTTATGGAAAAAACAATTTCCTATGAGCAGGATAAATATGATTGGCAGCGGCCTATGAGCTTTACGAACTGGGTGACGACGGATTTATTGACTCATCCATATGAGCCTTCTGAAGACGAAGATAAAGTGTCTGTTAATCCTAATTTAATTCACACAACTAAAAAATTTGAGCCGGGATTATTTGCTTCTTATCATATTTATCCTTACTATCCTGATTTCTTAAACTATGAACCTCGTTATCTCGCTTATCGCGATCATCGAGGAGAGAAAAATAACTACGCAGGTTATTTGCAAAATATGAAAGAAGTTCATCATATGCCCGTGCTTGTTGCTGAATTTGGCATTCCAGCTTCGCGAGGACTCACCCATAGAAACGTATACGGATGGGATCAAGGCTTTCATACGGAACAAGAACAAGGAAAGATTCTGTCACGCTTGTACGAAGATATTGTTGAAGAAAAAATGGCTGGCGGTATGGTCTTTACATGGCAAGATGAATGGTTTAAGCGAACGTGGAATACGATGGAGTACGACAATCCGAACCGCAGGCCATTTTGGACGAATTTGCAAACGGGAGAACAGCATTTTGGCCTGTTGAGTTTTGATCCAGGAACAAAGCTGAAAGTCAAAGTAGACGGCAAATCAGATGATTGGAAAAAGCTGAACAGCAAGTCGGTATATAAGCCGTCTAAGAAGTTAAAAGCATTGAACATTACAAGTGATGAAGGTTATCTATATCTACACGTGAGTGCAAAAGAGCTGGAAGATCAAAAGCTTTATTTCTTGTTTAACACAATTAACAATCAGGGACAGTCAAAGATTCCTCAAATTCCTTCTTTAAAAACAAAAGGAATTGATTTTGTAGCAGAATTAAACGGGAAAGAAGACAGTCACTTGTGGATAGACAGCTATTACGATACGTATTATTTTTCGTATGCCCATCAGCTTCAAATGATTCCATCTGTAAAAGGAACCGATACAAAAGATAACGGCATGTTTAATCCAATCAGGCTCGCCCTTAACAAAGAGTTAGCGATTGGAGAGGGGAAAAACAAGAGAACCATTCCTTTTGACGCCTATGAAACTGGGAAGCTCCAAGAAGGAAACAGCGATCCTAACTCTTCTTCATTTGATTCGCTGGCAGATTTTAAAGTGAATGAATCAAATGGAATTGCTGAACTTCGCATTCCTTGGGCGCTTTTAAATGTAAAAGACCCGAGTCAAAAAGAAATAATGGGAGATATTTGGTCCAAAAAAGGATTAGAATCCAGCGAGAAAATGAAAGGAATTCAAGTGGGAGTCGTAGCTGTTAATAAGAAGAGCAATGACGTGGAAGATACGTTTCCGACTCAGAAAAAAGGAGAACTTTTATTAAAAGATTTTTACTTATACAAGTGGAAAAATTGGGAGTATCCAACTTTTCACGAACGAATAAAGCCGTCCTACTTCATATTGCAAAAAACGTATGGACGACTACAAGCGGAGGAATAACAATGGCAAAAATTTTATTAGCGGAAGATGAAGAAGTGCTTCGTATGTTAGTGGTAGATACGCTTGAAGATGAAGGACATGAAGTGACGGAAGCAGAAAACGGCGAAGAAGCGTTGGAGTTTATTAAAGAACGTGATTTTGACTTAATTATTTTGGATTATATGATGCCCGTGTTCACCGGGCTTGAAGTCATTCAGCAGCTAAAAGAAATGAAAGATAAGCGCCATACAAAAGTATTGATGCTTTCAGCTAAGAATCAAGCTGCTGATCAAAGCCGAGTGTTAGAAGCAGGGGCTGCGTATTTTATGTCTAAACCGTTTAGTCCCCTATTGCTAGCCGAACGTGTTGAGGAAATTTTAGATGAACAATAAACTAAAACGAAAAAGTATCTCAACCCAGTTCATCTTCTTAGCAAGTATCCTTTTACTTGCTTTTGCGGCGGGTTCAACTGTACTTGTTGTACGGCAAAAAGAAATTACAGCTGATTATGCCCAGTACAGGGCACAAGTACGGGAAAAGGCACAGCTGCTATCTACAATTGATAAATCAATGAACAGAGCTTTTTTGCAGGCTCGTGGGTTTATTGCATTTGATTCAGAGGATATGTATAACGAGGCTGCAAGTCAGCAAAAAAGTATCGAAGAAAATCTTGATCGACTTGCAGGTCTAGCGGCAGATAGACGTGAACGTACGTTTGTAAATGAAGCGACGGTGATGCTAAACACGTATTTTAATCAAACGCTTCCTTATTTTAAAGATATTTACGACAAAAAAGGCATTGAAGGAGTCCGCTCTAGTACTGAGCGGAAGGCTGCTTCTAAATCAATAGAACAAATGCAAAAAGAACTTGATGACTACCAAAATGAATTAACTAAAGACTTAAATACACAGTACGATGACACGTCGAGTGACATGCAGAAAAGTCAAACGTTCTTTATTTTATTTTTAGCGTTTACAGTGGTCATTTTATTATTGCTTACACGGGTATTGCTAAATAAGTTTGTAAAGCCGCTGAGTCAGCTAGCATATACGGCAAGCGAAATTGCTGCGGGAAAAGAAATGCCTATGACATTTGATGAACATAGAAGAGATGAAATCGGTATGCTATCTCAGGCCTTTTACAAAATGGTATCGACTTTGCAAAATAACGAACAGGAGTTAACGGCTCAAAATGAAGAGCTGATTGCACAGCAAGATGAGTTGCACAGTCAGCAAGATGAACTTCAGCACGCATTAGAATTGACAAAGGAACGAGAAGGAGAGTTAGAATTGCGCAATTTATTTGTGCATGGACTAACAAATTCTCTTCACAAGCAAGAAGTTCTCACGAGTGCTGTCACAAACATGAGCCGAGTAATGAAAGCTGATCACGGTTTTATTATGCTAACCGATAAAAAGACACATGCTTCATTTGGTCTATCTTCATCAAGTGTTAAACAGATGGTGGCAAATCTTCATAATAATTATGTTGATCATGTGCAAAAGACGAAAAAATGCATGGTAGTAAAAAGAGAGTGTAGAGAACATGAGCGCCTATATCATCAGCAAACGTTTTATTTGTATGATGTTATCGTACCGGTGCTGTCTTCACAGGGAGATATGCTAGCCTATATGTTTTACAGCCGCTACGCGGATGAATACACAGAACATGAATTACAGACATTTGAAATATTGGCCAAACAAATTACGATTGCTCTTGAAAAAATTTATATTTACGAAGAGTCTGAGCATGACAGACTGCTATCTCAAGATATTTTAAATTCGATTCAAGAAGGAATGCAGCTTGTAGATACAAGCGGTACGATTCTACAAGTAAATACGAAGACTAGCGAATTGTTTCAATATGAGCATCAAAGCGGGCTTCTTCAGCTTTCTCGTGATCAATGGCTAGATGCTCTCTCTCAAAAAGTCGAAAATATAGAGGAGCTAAGACAATACGTTAAAGCCATTTGTAAGGGAGAGCAAGTAGAAAAGTCTTTTGTTTATTATCTGCATACGGAAGGTAAGCGAAAAGTTATAAAAGTTTATAGCGAATACGTATATCGAAACCGTCAGATGTTTGGCGTATTGTTCGTTCATCGTGATATTACGAAAGAATTTGAAGTTGATCAGATGAAGTCGGAATTTGTAAGCACTGTGAGTCACGAGCTGCGCACACCTTTAGCAAGTGTATTAGGGTTCACTGAGCTTATGCTAAACAAAACATTAAAAGAAGAAAGACAGAAGAAGTATTTAACTACTATTTATCAGGAAGCACAGCGGTTGACTTCTTTAATCAACGATTTTTTGGATGTCCAAAGAATGGAAGCGGGGAAACAAACCTACGATAAAAAGTATCAAGACATTCTGCCGCTTATTAAGCAGGTGATTGAGGTCCAGAACATACAAACAAGTAAGCATGAATTTGATATGATTTCCGATCAAGAGCATTTTACAGTAATGGGAGATAAAGATAAGCTTCTGCAATTGTTTAATAATGTAATTAGCAATGCAGTAAAATATTCGCCTGATGGAGGGAACGTTACAGTTAAAGTGTATCAAAAGGAACACGCTGTTTATATTGATATTCAAGATGAAGGAATTGGTATACCAAGTGAAGCGCTAGGACATTTGTTTACCAAATTCTACAGAGTAGATAACTCCGATATGCGCAAAATTGGCGGAACGGGTCTAGGGTTAGCAATTGTAAAAGAAATTGTAAAAGCTCATGGTGGAGACATTACTGTACAATCAGAATGGAAAAAAGGAACAACATTCACGGTTGTTCTCCCGCTTCTACATGAAGTTCAGTACGATGAAGAAATGATGATAAGTGCGAATGATAACCGTAAAAGCGTAGTGATTGTAGAAGATGATAAAAGTTTAGCGACGCTTTTACAGGTAGAATTAAAAGAAAGCGGCTTTCACGTTCGGTATTTTAATAACGGAGAAGACGCATTAAACTCTATTCATCAGCAAAAGCCTGAAGTGGTTGTTCTAGATATCATGCTAGGAGAAAATAAGTTAGACGGCTGGGATGTTTTAAGGCATCTCAAAGAAAATACAGAGACAGAAAAAATTCCTATCTTAATCTCATCTGCTTTAGACGAAAGAAGCAAAGGATTAGAGCTTGGAGTGTGTGAGTTTCTGATTAAACCCTATCAGCCTAGTAAATTATCTAAAACCATTCTCCAGCTGCTTTTGAAAAAACAAGAGCATGAAGGAGAAATTATGATTCCATCAGATAAAGAAGAGTAGAAATTTGGTGAGGCTTCGTTATATGTACGGAGTCTCATTAAACGAAAAGAAAATTAGTAAAGTAATAAAAAAACATTGAAAACGCTATCAAAATGTGGTTTTATAGAAAGTAGGCATAACATGATGACCTTAGAATTACCTTTTTCCACCTCCTTACATGCGTAAGGAGGCTTTTTTGTATAAATATAGTAAGATAAGATAACAAAACCTCATGCAGAATCGTTTATTGACTTTCAGCTTGTTAACAAACTGCAGAAAGTTGGATAGTGAAAGGAGTGAAGCTCTAGAAACGATTTCACAAAGGGAGGATAGTCTCTCCAAGAAGTGAAGGTAGTTCAATTTTTATAATCATAGTATAATAAAAAATACGGTTATAAAAGCTGTGTTTTTTATACATCTTTTATATAGAAGGTAAGATTGAATTTTATATTTTCTTAAAGGAGGTCTTTCCTTGGATATTGCGTATATAATTGCTGAAGAAAGAATTAGACAAGCAATAAAAGACGGTGACTTTGATAAGCTGCCTGGGGAAGGAAAACCATTAAAGTTAGAAGATTTATCACATATACCTGAAGAACTGCGCCAAGCGTATAGGATGTTGAAAAATGCAAATATGATAAGTGATGAACAAGAGCTAAAACGAGATATGGCTACAATAGAAGAATTGATTTCTATATGCACGGATGCTAATGAAGAACAAAGGCTAACAGAGATGCTTACGGAAAAGCGTTTGCGCTTTGAGCAGCTCGTTGATAAGAAAAAGATGACAAGTTCTGCAGCTTACAGGACGTATCAGAATAAAATTTACTCCAAATTTTTTTATTAATGAGTGTAATAGACGAGACGATCGGAGGGTGAGAACTTGCGGCTGTTAATTTTATTGATTAGTATCATATTATTTATTTCGCTTTGTTTTTATATTTTTGCCCCACAAATAAAACGAGGCGCCCAATCGAAAAATGTGCCGGTTTTATTTATTCATGGCTATTTAGGCAGTCAAAAAAGCTTAGGAAAAATGATTAAACGATTTGAACAAAACGGATGGGGAACTAAAGTAGCTTACTGCGTCGTTCAAAAAGATGGAGCTATTCAGTGGAAGCACATTATGAAAGCAAAAGAGGGAAAACTCCCGCTTATTCATATCGTCTTTAAAAAGCCAGATGCCAGTATTGCACAGCAGCAAAAATGGATTGAAGCTATTATGCAAGATGTACGTGATACATATAAAGCATCTTCTGTTGATTTAGTTGGACATAGTATGGGAGGAGTAACAGCAGCAGCAGTTAGTTTGGCTAACCCTCAATATATTCAAAAGTTAGTTACGTTAGGATCGCCGATTCAAGGATTAGATTATCAGGAATTAATGGAGATGTATCCTCATGCACGCAATCATATTGAATCTATGGGGGCTCGTGATTTAGCTTTTCACTCTATAGCGTTAAACAAGCTATACGAAAGTCGTCAAGATTTCTCAAAAGAGATCGACGTTTTTTCAGGAGCAGGAGATGTGGGAGATAAGACAGATGGAGTGGTAACAGTAGAAAGTGCATACGGACTGCAAGAGTTTACCGAACACATTCATCTCCAAACGTTTCATGAAGCACATTCGGATTTACATGAAAGCTCAGAGGTTGATAAAGCTGTTTATCAATTTTTAAAACGAGATTAAAGGGGGATTACGATGCTTTACTTAATTAGACACGGCCAAACAGATTGGAATAAAAACAAACTTATTCAAGGGCATGCTGATATTCCGCTCAACGAAACAGGAAAGCAACAAGCCAAACGCGTAGCGGAACGTTTTAAAGATATCCATATTGATGTAGTCTACACAAGCGATTTGCTTCGTGCTCAGGAGACGGCTAGGAAAATTGCCGCAGTCGCTAAAGTAGAGAAAGTCGAGGTTTGTGAGCAGCTGCGCGAGCGCTCTTTTGGAGAATTAGAATCAAAGAACGTAGAAGTTCTGCATGATCTTGTGCCAAACTATGCGACAAATTGGGGAGAAGAACCTTTATATAATATTGAAACACTCGAAGCCGCTCAAGAACGGATGGTTCGGCGTTTAACGGAAATTATGAAGGAGTCTATTGGAAAGAAAGTAGCAGTTGTTAGTCACGGGGCGGCAATTAATACATTCATTCATCATGTAACAAGCGGAGAACAAGGAACAGGGACTACTATTTTACAAAATACATCGATTACAACTTTTGCTTATGAAAGTGGAAAATGGCGTCTTGAAACAATCAATGATGCCAAACATCTTGAATAAATATACTTAAAGAGGCTGTGACAGTAGTATTTTAGTTGAGGGAGGATCCGAACGATTAATCGTTCGGATTTTTTTATGGTTATGGTGAACGCAGGTTTCATATATGTAAGTACTTCTGGCTGTTGATTGGAGGGAAAGGCGAAGACTCCTATGGGAAAAGCGGAAGGGGTGAGACTCCGCATATTAATTATATATATAAATATTTATACAATTGATTTTAATAAAAATGCATAGTAAAATAAGTTTTATTACTATTCTATTAAAGCGTTTAGTATGACTAGATTTCCTAATATTGTTTAATAAGTAACTATATTTCGGAATAAGATTAATTGATTTGTATAATTTCAAGGAGGATGTAGTATGTCTAAAGATTGGAGTCACTTATTTGAAAGAATGCCTGAATTGCTAGCACCGACAATGGCTAAAGATCATCCGAATTTGCCCGTTGTGAAAGAAGAAGGATGCTATTATTATGGATTGGATGGTAAAGAATATCTCGATTTTACTTCCGGAATCGCTACGACAAATGTAGGACACAGACATCCGAAAGTAGTAAAAGCAATCAAAGACGGAGCAGATCAATTATTGCACGGTCCTTCAGGTGTCATTATGTACGAATCGATATTAAAGTTAGCCGATGAGTTAGGAAAAGTAACGCCGGGCAATTTAGACTGCTTTTTCTTTGGAAATAGCGGCACAGAAGCAATTGAAGGAGCCTTAAAATTAGCGAGACATGTCACAAAGCGTCCGTATGTTATTTCTTTTTTAGGGTGTTTTCATGGACGCTCGATGGGAGCTTTAAGTGTTACAACATCGAAAAGCAAATATAGACAATTTCAGCAGCCTTCGGGACTGACGTATCAACTTCCATATGCCAATCCAAAAGAGTGCTCTGCGGAGCTAGACAGCGATGTATACTTTACTGAAAAGCTTGAAAAAGATTTTGAAATACTCTTTAAGCACCAAGTCACGCCTGAAGAAGTGGCTGCCGTTATTTTGGAACCAGTATTAGGCGAAGGCGGCTATATTATTCCTCCGAAAAGTTGGATGAAGAAGTTAAGAGAGATTTGTGATCGTCACGGAATATTACTTATTTTCGATGAAGTGCAAACAGGGTTTGGCCGTACCGGTGAATGGTTTGCTGGCCAAACGTTTGATGTTGTACCAGATATTATGGCTATAGCAAAAGGAATTGCTTCTGGAATTCCGCTTAGCGCAACGGTCGCTTCTCAAGAATTAATGAAGCAGTGGCCTCTTGGCACACATAGTACAACATTTGGAGGGAATCCTATCGGATGTTCAGCAGCTCTTGCAACTCTTGAAGTGATGAAAGAAGAACAGCTGCTGGATAACACGAAAAAAATGGGCGCTTATGCATTAGAAAAGCTGCATCTTTTAAAGGAAAAACATTCAGTTATTGGAGATATCCGTGGTTTAGGACTTATGATTGGAATTGAAATTGTTAATCCGCATACGGGAGAAGGAGATGGAGACGCTTTATTCGAGATTTTGGACTTAGCTTTAGAAAAAGGCGTGTTATTTTATTTTTGCGGAAATGCAAGTGAAGTTATTCGCATGGTACCTCCGCTTACTGTGACAAAAGAACAGATAGATGACGGCATTCGTATGCTAGATGAGGCTATTACTTCTTTTGAGAAAAAGTCAGCTGTAAAAGCGTAATAAAAAAATATAAAAAATTTATATATTTGTAACCTAGTTGTCATAGTAATGGTAGCGATATCATAGTTTTAGAGGGAAAACAATTTTCTGAAAAGTAGTTGACATCTGTTTGTGCAGCATGTAACATAATATTTATCTTATCAACAATTATCAACAAAATTCGACAAACTTCTTATCAAGAGAGGCGGAGGGATAGGCCCTGTGAAACCTCGGCAACGGACTTTATAGAACCGTGCCAACTCCCACAAGCAGTGCTTGAAAGATGAGAAGAGACCAGGCTTACTAACAATTGTGATCCCAACCTCTTCTTACAGGCACTTAGACACTGTAAGTGGAGGTTTTAATTTTATGACAAGAATATAACATTTAGATAAAAAACAGCAGGTGAAATTACCTGCTGTTTTTATATGCTGTAAAATGATAAATAACCTACCAGAATTCCTAGTAAAAGCATCCCGGCCGTAATACCAATAATCCACCACATCATTTTTTTCATCGTTTATTCCTCATTATCAATTGACTGTAGCTGTAGATCCGCCAGAAGCGCCGGAAGCCGTACCATAAGCGGTTTGTCTTTTGATTCCAGCATTTTTAGCTGCAACTTTCCACTGCCAGTCAATTCGCCCGTAGGCTCGATTATTTTGTACCCAAGATTTTGAGCTCTTTTTTGAAATAGACACAAGGGGGTTTACGTTTTTTGTGACCACACCTCGTACACTTTTGACTGAAGTTACTGAGGAGCTTTTTGTGTAATAATCTACATACACCGTTAGTTTTGTTGTTGTAAATCCAGCCGCTTTATAAGAAGCCGTATAAGCTGCTGTTTTGAATAAAGGTGAAGCCGTTTTTGCTCCGTATGCTGCTGTACTTGCAGCTTCGACCGTGCCGCTGCTCTCTTCAATATCCATTTTGAACAGAGATGGATCCCTTAGTGATTGTACAACTTTTTGTTTTTGTTGACGCGACAGTTTTGAAAATTCATACAGTGAACTTTTATCACCTTGCCCTTTCAAGAACTGCGTGTAAGAAGCAACCGTTAAATGAGCAGGTTTTTCACTAGCCTGAACAGAGTTTGGTACGACTAATAGACATAATAATGCACCTATCAGGGAAAAAGCAAAAAACGTTCTTTTTGTAGCCATATTCATATAAATCCTTTCTAGTACTCTATCTTTATAAATAGATAAGAAGTAATTTATCGTTTTGAAGAAGGGCTGTGTGCTGACATATTAACTGTCATCACGACACGAGCTTGCTGTACAGATTTCATAAAGCATTCGTATAGAGAAGCGAATACTTTGTCCACATCTCCTTCTAAAGCTGTTGCAAAAGGCACGGTTTCGGCAAATACTCCCTGTTGTTTAACTGCGCCAATTCCGCTTTTGATGATGTCTACATAATGCGGCGTATCTAATGGATACAAAGAAAATTGAGTGGATACAGGGAACGAAGCACAAAGCTGCTGGTTTAAAGGCATGTTTTCTTTTGAGTTTATTTTTCTTTCTTCGAAATATTCTTCGTGACGCCCTGTTGAAAACGTGGCATTCAGCACAATATGCTTTTCTGATTTTCCAGCACTTTTATAAATGGCCTGTACAACTTCAAATACGTCTTTGGCAGTTCCTTCAATAAACGTACTAACACGGTCCGTTTTTCGCTGAACTTTAGACATATCCACTTCGTTTAGTGCGCTTAAAATAATATCGATGAAGTTATCGCTCATAACGGAAAGCGTAAAACGACAGCCAACATTTATTTTTTCCAAGTTAATCACCCCTAAAATATAGATTTGTAGTTTTTTAATCATACAAATCATAAAATAACTTTTCTGTTTTGTATAGAAACAGAAGATAGATTCTTTATTTTTAGTAAATATTACATAGAAGAAACGAGAATAAATTGCATAACATGAAAATTAAGGGTGTCAAGAAAAGTCACATAGTGAAAAAGAATAAAAAAACAATGTTAGAACTTCTGACAAAAAGCTGGTATATAGACTGAAAACACCATATTATAAATACAAGATCACATTATTCTCCTGCGATTTCGTATAACCTCTTGAAAAAGGGACTTGGGATTTTATCATAAATCCAACCTCCTAGCTGTATAATCAGCTAGGAATTTTTTTTACCCAAAGTCTCTATCGCCCATGAGGTTACCTGCACTTATTCAACTCAGAGCATGCACCATATATATTTAAGACCAGTGTAAGAAAGATTGCTTGAAGATGTTAGTGTTCGGTTTGAGCTAGAAATAGATAGATGTTACGAAAGAGGGGAAAGAAGGTATGACGCACACATTAATTAAAAATGCAGAGATTATTACGATGAATGAGAAGAATGATATTATTTACGGTGACCTTTATATTGTTGGAAATCGTATTGCAGCCATCGGGAAAAATCTGCATCCGGAAAAGGTAGATAAAGTCATTGACGCAGCAAATAAAACGATTGTGCCGGGCTTTATACATACTCATATTCATTTATGTCAAACGCTTTTTAGAGGGCAAGCAGATGATTTAGAGCTGCTAGACTGGCTAAAGAAGAAAATATGGCCGCTTGAAGCTTCGCATGATGAAGAATCTATCTATTATTCAGCACTGTTAGGGATCGGTGAACTCATTCAAAGCGGGACTACAACAATTGTCGATATGGAAACTGTTCATCATACAGACTCTGCTTTTCAAGCTATATCTAAGAGTGGAATCCGAGCTCTTGCAGGAAAAGTAATGATGGATAAAAAAGGCGACGATCTGCCAAAAGCTCTGCAGGAGACAACGGCTGACTCGATTAAAGAAAGCGTAGAGCTGCTTGAAAAATGGCATAATTCAAATAACGGTCGTATTCGATACGCATTCTCCCCAAGATTTGTGCTGTCGTGTACGGAAGATTTGCTGCGTGAAGTGAGCCATTTATCAGCTGCCTATAATGTTCATGTCCATACTCATGCTTCTGAGAATCAAGAAGAAATTCGCATTGTAGAAGCTGAAACGGGTATGAGAAATATCATGTACTTAGACCATTTAGGATTAGCCAATGAGCGCCTTATTTTAGCGCACTGTGTGTGGCTAAACGATCAAGAAAAGCAAATTATTAAGAATCAAGGAGTAAAAGTCAGTCATTGCCCAGGCTCAAACTTAAAACTTGCATCGGGAATCGCAGATGTGCCCAGTTTATTAGAGCAAGGTGTATTTTTAAGCCTTGGCGCTGATGGTGCTCCTTGTAATAATAATTTGGATATGTTCAACGAAATGAGGCTGGCCGCTACGATTCATAAACCCTCTTACGGACCAACAGCCATGAATGCAAAGCACGTGCTCGAAATGGCTACAATCGGAGGAGCGAAAGCAGTTGGGCTTGAAAAAGAAATTGGAAGTTTAGAGGTTGGGAAAAAAGCAGATCTTGCCATTTTAAATTTAAATCAGCTTCATACTTTTCCATCTTACGGCGTAGACCCTATTTCCAGAGTTGTGTATTCAGCAACGCGAGGAGATGTAGAACTAACAATGGTTGACGGTGAAATTGTGATGGAGAATCGCGTGCTAAAAACCATTGACCAGGGAATTGTGCTGAAAGAGGCAAATCATTCGATAGATCGTCTTTTAAAAAGAATTCCACTTTTAATTTCGTAAGATGTAAAACGAAGAAGAGGCCGGGATAAAAGTATTTTAACAAAAGTAAACCTCGAATTATTAATCGGAGTTATTGATTAATAATTCGAGGTTTTTGTTGTCAAGGTGAACGTAGGTTTCATCTGTTTAGTTGCTTCTAGCTGTTGATTGAAGGACATGGCGTAGACTCCTGCGATTATTCCATTTATTTGTCTTTAGAATGGATTTATTTAGTTATGTCTCAATCTCTTTTTTGTATAAATGAGTAAAAAGAGTACTCTTGCAACAGACTAAAAAGATAAGAGAAATAAATTTTCAAAATTCCAAACTAACGGAAGATAAAAATTTTTATAATGATAGCGTTTTCCACCTTTGCATATCTACAAATTAAGACTATAATAGGACAAAAGATTTTACTTTGAAACGTAAAATCCTCCTAAATCGTGTCCTTTTTAGGACATTTGAATAGGTAGGATTTTTTATTTTTTTTTAGAAGTAGGGAGGCGCGCGTGTTGGAGCGTAACGGAATATTAGAGCGCTTGTTTAAACTATCAGAGCGCAACACAACACCAAAACAAGAAATACTAGCAGGACTTACAACTTTTATGACGGTCAGTTATATGGTAATCGTCAATCCCATTATCATGTCTGACGCGGGTATCCCTCGAGAAGCGGCTCTTGCAGCTACCATTTATGCCATTGTATTTAGTACGTTACTGATGGCTCTATGGGCAAACTTCCCGATTGTAACCGGTCCAGGGATGGGTTTAAATGCGTTTTTTACGTATTCAGTAGTATTAGGACAAGGATTGTCATGGCAAACGGCACTTGGAGCAGTTTTTATATCCGGGGTCTTATTTTTTGTTTTAACGGTAACAGGAATACGCGGAAAAATTATTGATGCCATTCCGAACGTATTAAAGTCTTCAATAGCAGTTGGAATTGGTCTTTTTGTTGCGTTTATCGGTTTGAAAAACGCTGGATTAGTTGTGGCAAACGAGTCTACTTTTGTAGGGCTTGGAAATGTCATGGATAAAGGCCCGTTACTTGCTATTTTTGGGCTGATATTAGCAGCTGTACTGATGGCTAAAAATGTAAAAGGTGCTCTTATTATAAGTATTTTTGCTACGACAATATTAGCAATGATTGTAGGAGTACAAGCAGTTCCTCATTCTCTGAAAGACGTCTTTTCAGCTACGCCGCCAAGCGTTGGAGAAACATTCTTTCAAATGGATTTAAAGGGTGCAGTTGCCTACGGCATTTTTTCAGTTGTATTTTCTTTCACCATCGTAGAATTATTTGATACGCTAGCGACATTGATTGGACTATCTAAAAAAGCAAACTTAGTAGATAAAAACGGTAAAATTCCAGGTTTAAATCGCGCGCTTGCAGCAGATTCAATTGGTACAATGGCGAGTGCTATTTTTGGAAGCACTGCGCTAAATACGTATATTGAAAATGCAACAGGTATTGCAGAAGGAGGGCGTACCGGCTTAAAGGCATTAACGGTTGCCATCTTATTTATATTTACCTTGTTTTTTGCACCGCTTATTCAATTTATCCCAAGCGTTGCTACTGCTCCAGCACTCATTATTATTGGTTCGCTTATGCTAAGTGACATTCGAAACGTTAACTTCGACGATTTCACTGAAGTTGTTCCCGCTTTCTTAACAATTGTCATGATGCCGTTAACCTACAGCATTGCAGAAGGGTTAGCATTCGGCTTCATTTCATACACAGCGATTAAACTGTTTACAGGACGCCATCGCGAAATTCATTGGATGATGTATGTAATCACCATTGCCTTTTTTATCAATTTTTATATGAGTTCCCATTAGGGATGAAAAAAGACGTAGCATTAAGCTACGTCTTTTTTTGTTACTGAGTCCTTGTCAGAGAACATCGTGAAAGAATGAAGCTTTTCTTTTATTTTAGATAATTGTAAAATAATTATAAAAGGTGCGTTATAAAGGGTTGGTGGAATAAATTGAAACAAAGTAAACGCAAACGTGTAACCTTACAACAAGTGGCAGAACACGCGGGAGTATCTCGAGCTACTGCTTCGCTTATTGTGCGAAATAGTCCAAGTGTTTCTGAAAAAACAAGGGAAAAAGTTCTAGCTTCGATGAAAGAGTTAGGATACGTGTATGACCGAATTGCGGCAAATTTAAGATCTCAAACTTCATCAACAATCGGAGTTATTATTACGGATATATCTAATACGTTTTTTACAGAATTGTTAATTGGAGTACACGAGGAGCTCGAGAAAGACGGATATACGGTGTTTTTAGGTACGACGTTTGATTCGGATAATCGACAGGATCAGCTGCTTTCTACAATGCTGGAGCACCGGGTAGGAGGCATTATTTTATGTCCTGTTGCGGGTACATCGGAAGATACGATAAGAAAAATTCAGCATCTAGATGTTCCTTCAGTACTAGCAGTAAGGGAATTGCCTGAGGTGGAGTCAGATTATGTAGGGGTAGATTATAGCTTAGGCGTTCAAAAAGCGGTTCAACACTTACTTGAACAGGGACACAAAAGAATTGCATTTTTAGGAGGAACAACCGGTTCTACAACGTGGAAAGAAAGAATGGAAGGTTACCGTTCGGCACTAAAGAACGCAGGAATTTCTATTGATGAAGAGCTTGTTATTCCGAGCGGTCCGACAAGAAGCGGCGGTGTAGAAGCTGCACATCAAGTACTGAACATTTCTGAGCCTCCAACAGCAGTTTTTTGTTTTAGCGACTTAGTTGCATTTGGTGTTATGCAAGGTTTAAAAGAGAAAGGGATTGTTCCCGGAGAAGATATAGCGGTAGTAGGATTTGATAATGTCATGGAATCATCTGTATGTCACCCTACTCTAACAACCGTCTCTTCTTTTGCAAGACAAATAGGAAAAGATGCTGCACGGTGTCTTCATAACCAAATTGTTGATAAAAAAGAACATCATCATCGCATTATTTTAACACCTCAGTTAGTTGTTCGAGAATCGTCATCAAAAAAAAGAAGCAGTTAATGAACTGCTTCTTTTCCTTGTGAATTATTTAGACGGTTCGTAAATATCCCAAGCCATTTTCAAGGAATCAACGATATAATTTGCTACTTCTTCAATATCCAAATTGTCAGTTTCTACTTTGGAGTGGTGGTTGGAATAAATTGCTTGTCGCGTATAAAATAATTTTTCAATATCCTCTAGACTTCTTCCTTGTAAAACAGGGCGACTGTCAATAATGAGGCTGATGCGCTCTTTCCATGAATCCCATGAAAGGTCTAAAAAGAATACAATACAATTTGATAAGCATATTTTTTGAATTTCTTCTTGAAGAAATGCGCCTCCGCCAACGGATATAATTTTTAAACGCTGCTGAGATAACTGGCTAATTACTTCTTTTTCTTTATTTCGGAAAAACTCTTCACCAAACTCTTTAAAGATTTGTGAGGTAGGCATTTGAAACATTTTTTCGATTTCTTGGTCTATATCGACAAAATCTCTGTATAATTTCTTAGCGACTAGTTCGCCGATTGTTGTTTTACCTACGCCCATAAAGCCAATAAATACAATGCTTTTTTCTCTAAGAGACATCTCGCTGTAAGTCATTTTTCAAAGCCTCTTTCTGTTTTTAACAATAAAAAACTTATTATTTTGTATTTGAGTTATTAGAATTATAATACAAATTTTACTGTTTGTAAAAACAGTGAAAGGATATTATGTCCTAAGAAACAAGTATCAGCTTACATTTATAAAATTTCTGTTAGTCAACAGATGGGATTAGCTGTGAGTAAAACAAAAAAGCAATAGTTCAGCTCAATCATGATCATAAACCTTTATTATATTGATAACACTGCTATCTTTGATATTTCTAGAGTGTATGTTAGAAAAAAAGGGAAGTGAATGTGACGCTGCTTAAGAGACTATAATCAATATTAATAAATATTTTTAGAAAATTCTTTAATTTTCTATTGCTAGATTAAAATTTCTGTTGTAGGATTATGATAACGTTTACAAAACGAGTTATTACTTTAAATCAGTAGAATTTATAGAAAACTGCGTCAAATTTTAGATCGATCTAAAATTAAAATTAGATCGATCTAAAAAGGCAGTCAGGTCAATTGTTAAAAGGAGAGATCTCAATGAGCTTTAGACGAGCAAGGCCTTATGTAAATACAGAATGGCTTGAAGGTAATCGATCAGCAGTAAGTATTAAAAGTCCGTATTCGCAGCAAGTAATTGGTGAACAAATTATAGCAACGCCAGAAGATGTGGAACAAGCGCTATCAGCTGCCTATAAAGCCAAAAAAACAATTGCGAGTCTGTCTTCTTATGAAAGGGCCAAAATTTTAAAAGAAGCAGCACGGCTTTTGGAAAAGCAAAAAGAAAAATTTGCTTCTCTCATCTCAAATGAGTTAGGAAAACCGATGAAGAATACGTTGGACGAAGTATCTCGATCTGTAGAAACATTAGAGCAATCTGCGGAAGAAGCAAAAAGGCTTATCGGTGAGACGATACCAGGAGATGCTTCCGAACGAGGAGGAAAAGCGATAGCTTCCACATTTCGTGTACCAGTCGGAGTTGTTGCCGCTATTACTCCTTTTAATGCACCTTTGAATTTAGTATGCCACAAAATTGGACCAGCTTTTGCTGCTGGCAACAGTGTTATTTTAAAACCAGCTCCGCAAACAACTTTAGTTGCTTCAGAGTTTATAGCTCTATTATTAGAAGCTGGAATGCCTGAATGCGCTATTAACATGGTTTTAGGGGGAGTAGAAACAGGGCAGCAAATCGTAAAAGATGACCGTGTAAATATAATTTCTTTTACTGGTGGAACAGTGGCAAGCAGAAATATATGTGAACTGGCTGGAATGAAAAAAGTCCTTCTAGAGTTAGGAGGAAATGCTTCAACAATTGTTCATGAAGATGCTGATATTAAAAAAGCTGCTGAAATGTGTGGGAGAACAGGGTTTAGCAACTCCGGTCAAAGCTGTATTTCGGTTCAGCGTATTTATGTACATGACTCAGTTGTTTCTGAATTTACAGAGCTTCTGAAGAATGAGGTAACGTCTTTAAAAGTTGGTGATCCTCTGCTGCCGCAGACGGATGTTGGATGTTTAGTAGATGAAAAAGCAGCAAACCGAGTTTTGGCTTGGATTGAAGAAGCAGTCGATTTAGGTGCAAAACTGATATGCGGCGGCAAAAAGACAGGGGCTTCTATAGAACCTACTGTTCTATTAAATCCTCCTAAACAAAGCAAAGTAGTATGTCAAGAAGTGTTTGGACCTGTGGTGAGCATCATTCCTTATCAAAATATTGAAGAAGCTATTCGGGAAACAAATGATTCATCATTCGGTTTGCAAGCAGGGCTGTTTACAAATCAAATGGATTTAGCTTACCGTGTGGCTGAATCTCTAGAAGTAGGAGGAGTTGTGATTAATGGAACCTCTAATTTTCGACTCGACCATTGGCCGTACGGTGGAATAAAAGACAGCGGCGTTGGTAGAGAAGGACCTCGATTTGCGATTGAAGATATGACAGAAACAAAAATGATTGTCCTGCAGCTATCGTAGCTGAGTTTATTACCTGACAAAATATACAGTGAATTTAAAGGAGGATATACAATGGAAAAATTAATATCACATCAATTAGTAAATTATCTTGAGGAACGAGGCATCGAGCATATTTTTGGTTTGTGTGGTCATACAAACATAGCGGTATTAACAGCCTTAGAAGAAAGCAAAATTAAATTTATCAACGTTCGACATGAACAAATTGCAGCGCACGCAGCTGATGGCTATGCGCGTGTGACGAAAAAAGCAGCAGTAGTATTAAGTCACTTAGGTCCTGGATTAACAAATGCTGCTACAGGTGTAGCCAATGCAGCGTTAGATTCAATTCCAATGGTTGTCATCGCTGGTGATGTTCCTACTCATTATTATGGAAAGCATCCGCATCAAGAGGTAAATTTACATGCTGATGCTTCGCAATATGAAATTTATCGTCCATTCGTTAAGCGTGCATGGAGAGTTGACCGTCCAGATTTATTTCCGGAAATATTAGAGAAAGCATTTTTACTAGCGGAAAGTGGAAATCCTGGCCCCGTATTAGTATCTGTACCAATGGATATCTTTTCAAAAAAGATCGATGTTTCTTTATTTGATCGACTGCATCGTCAAACGAAATCTTTGCAAAAACCTTCTATCGATGATGAAACGGCAAAGAGTATTGTACAAAAATTAGTTAATGCCAAAAATCCAGTGTTATATGTAGGCGGAGGTATCCTATTAGCAGATGCAGCAAATGAATTAAAAGAGCTTGTGGATCACTTGAACATTCCGGTAGCCCACTCCTTAATGGGCAAAGGAGCACTTTCAGATGATCATGACTTGACTCTAGGGATGACTGGTTTTTGGGGTACGAAGTTTATTAATGAAAAGTGTCGGACTGCCGATTATATTTTAGCATTAGGAACACGATTTGCAGAAGCAGATTCTAGCTCCTGGGAGCCGGAATATACGTTTGATTTTTTACAAACA
Organism: Priestia sp. TGN 0903; assembly: GCF_050846855.1. Classification (NCBI taxonomy): domain Bacteria; kingdom Bacillati; phylum Bacillota; class Bacilli; order Caryophanales; family Bacillaceae; genus Priestia; species Priestia sp. TGN 0903. Next base: position 476,467 of record NZ_JBOZGL010000004.1, on the reverse strand, counting down.
AAATTAATTCATATTGATATTGATCCTAGTGAGATAGGGCGTAATTATCCTGCCGAAATTGGTGTAGTGGCGGATTTAAAACAAGCCCTTAAAGTCTTGAATCGCGTGGCTAAACAGCTTATTCCGGAAGGAGTAAAAAACGAAGCATTAATAAAAGAGATTGCTTCTTATCGTGAAGAGTTTAAAGCTAGCAATGAAGAGTATATTCACGACAATTCATTTCCAATGCAGCCGCAGCGAATTTTAAATGAAGTTCGTGAAGTCCTGCCGAAAGATGCCTATATTACTACTGATGTAGGCTGGAATAAGAACGGGGTAGGACAACAGTTTCCAATCTATGAAGCTGGAAGTATATTAACTCCAGGAGGTTTTGCTACAATGGGATTTGGAGCGCCGGCAGCTTTAGGAGCAAAGGTAGCTCAGCCTGATAAAGTAGTTGTTTCTCTAGTAGGAGACGGGGGATTCGGCCAAAATCCAGCTGTGCTTGCTACGGCAGCTGAAGAGAATATTCCTGTGGTTTGGATCGTTATGAATAACTTTGCGTTTGGTACGATCGCTGGACTGCAAAAAGCACATTTTGGAACCACTCTAGGCACGGTATTTGAAAAAGATGGAGAGGTTTATTCTCCTGACTTTGCAAGTATCGCTAAAGCTTATGGAGTAGAAGGTATAAAAATTCAATCAGCCGAAGAGTTCAAACCTGCACTGCAAAGAGCTATTGCTTCTAATAAACCAGTTGTAATTGATGTAGCGATGTTAAACAATCCTGTACCAACATCAGGACATTGGAACATCATGGATATTTACTCACCGGATAAGAAAGTACACCATGTATCTGTTTAACAAGTATGGAGCAAATGCTGAAATGAAAACGGAAACATTTAACTTTGATAAAAAGGAGCTGTTTCTATGTTAGAGAGTGTGGAAGGAACTCATTCTCCATCTATTTGTACGCCTCTAGTAGGCAAAAATCACAAAGAGCTTTTAACAGAGCTGGCGGACATTCTATTAAAAAAGCCGGATATAATTGAATGGCGCCTAGATTTTTATGAAGAAATTCAAGATATGAACAGCGTCCTTTCTGCAGCTAAAGATATATATGAAAATAGTGAGCGCACTCCTATTTTGCTTACTGTACGTTCTCAAAAAGAAGGAGGGCAGCCTATTTCTTTATCAGAAAAGGAAGTAGTAGCCATACTTGCAGAGGTATGTAAACACCCGTATGTAGCAATTATTGATTTTGAAGTATCAAATCAACCGGATCACATCCGCTATTTGCGTGAAGTGTCCAAGGAAAATAACAAGAAACTTGTGCTTTCTTATCATAATTTTTCTTTTACGCCTCCTAAAGCGGAAATTTTTAAAAGCTTATTTCTAGCTGAATTTTACGGAGCAGATGCAGCAAAAGCAGCTGTCATGCCTCAGAACAATCAAGATGTTTTAACTTTATTGGAAGCTACAAGAGAGGCTGAAAAAGAGCTTAGCATTCCTCTCATTACCATGTCGATGGGAGGGTTAGGAGCTATTAGCCGAATTGTCGGATGGATGTACGGCTCGTCTGTTACTTTCGCTGTAGGGAAAAGCAGCTCAGCTCCTGGGCAAGTTCCAATTGATGAATTACGAAAAATAATTCAGTTAACAAAAAAAGTTACGGATCCTGAGAGCAACCATTTCCATCAAATTGGTTCGATATAAAATAAAAAGAACAAGAGCATGCTATGCTCTTGTTCTTTTTATTTATCCTTTAAATGCATTGAAAGATAAACGCGAGTATCTTTTTTGTGCTCATATTTTGGATTAGCGCTTCGCGTATATTCTTTTGACTGATGTTCTATATGGTAGTTCTGTTCAAATTGTTTGATTGCTTCATTAATTTCTTCTTGTGTTCCCATTAATCTTACTTGCAGCATTGTAATGTCTCCTTCCATACACCTTGCTTTTTGACTATATCATGAAATGAAAAAGAAGTAATTTTATTTTTGTTGACGAACTTGTATATACAGGTTAGAATAAAAACATAAAACTTGTATATACAGGTTTGTGGTGAGATTTATATGGGGGATAGGAGATATAGGAGTGAAATGAAAGCGGAAACAAGGGGGAAAAGACATGAATCGAGAATCTGTTGAACGCATTGTAGAAGCCGTTGGCGGAAAAGAAAATATCTCTGCTGCAACGCACTGTGTAACGCGCCTTCGACTTGTTTTAAAAGATGAAGGTAAAGTCAATCAACGTATGCTAGATGAGCACGAATTAGTAAAAGGATCTTTTTCTACAAACGGCCAGTTTCAAGTTGTCATTGGTCAAGGCACGGTGGATAAAGTATATAAAGAAATGGTGGCGCTTACAGGTATAGGCGAGCTATCAAAAGAAGAAGTGAAAAACGAAGCGGCTAAAAACTTAAATCCGCTGCAGCGCGCAATAAAAACATTAGCTGACATTTTTATTCCTATTTTACCGGCCATCGTAACCGCGGGTTTATTGATGGGAATCAATAATGTACTAACAGGAGCCGGAATTTTTTACGATGATAAATCAATCGTAGATGTTCATACACAGTGGAAAGACTTCGCAAGCATGATTAATTTAATTGCGAATACGGCTTTTGCCTTTTTGCCAGCTCTTATTGGGTGGTCAGCTGTTACGCGTTTTGGAGGAAGTCCTTTATTTGGAATTGTCCTTGGGCTCATGCTTGTACATCCTGACTTGCTAAATGCTTGGTCTTACGGAGAAGCATTAAAAAAAGGAAGTATCGATACGTGGAATTTATTTGGCCTGCATGTTGAGAAAGTAGGCTATCAAGGACAGGTTTTACCCGTATTAGTCGCTTCATTCGTCTTGGCAAAAATCGAATTATTCTTACGAAAACGCATACCGGATGGATTTCAACTTTTGATTGTAGCACCTGTAGCTCTTTTAGTAACAGGGTTTCTCGCTTTTATTGTAATTGGTCCAATTACATTTGCAATAGGAAATGTTATTACAGATGCAGTTGTATGGCTGTTTAAAACGGCTCCATTTATTGGAGGGCTTGTATATGGAGGTTTATACGCTCCTCTTGTTATTACAGGGATGCACCATACATTTTTGGCCGTAGATTTACAGCTGATTGGAAGCGTAGGGAGTACGTTCTTATGGCCAATGGTAGCATTATCGAATATTGCACAGGGCTCTGCGGCTTTCGCGATAATGGTTCTTTCAAAAGATGATGAGAAATTAAAAGGATTATCTTTAACGTCAGGGGTTTCAGCGTGGCTTGGCATTACGGAACCTGCAATGTTTGGTGTGAATTTGCGTTTTAGATTTGCTTTTATTTCTGCAGTGATTGGTTCAGCTATTGCCGGTGTTGTCATATCTGTAGCCGGAGTGAAAGCAGCGTCGGTGGGAATCGGTGGTATCCCTGCTCCATTATCAATTGTTCCACAGAGCTGGCCGCCTTTTATTATTGGAATGATAATCGTAATTGTTGTGCCGTTTCTTTTAACGTTAACGCTTGGAAAGCTTCAGAAAAGATCAACCGTTACATCAACTGTCGCGGGTACAGACTCGTTTCAACATAATTCTAAGAATTAAATGGTGGTGTTAAAAATGCAAGAACCTTGGTGGAAAAAATCGGTTGTTTATCAAATTTATCCAAAAAGTTTTTATGATACGACTGGAAACGGCGTGGGTGATATAGCTGGCATTATTGAAAAGCTAGATTATTTGAAAAAGCTCGGGGTAGATGTTCTTTGGCTAACGCCAATTTATAAATCACCACAGCGGGATAATGGATACGATATAAGTGATTATTTTGTTATTCAAGAAGAATACGGAACAATGGAGGACTTTGATCGTTTAATAACAGAAGCGCATAAGCGGGATCTTAAAATTATCATGGATATTGTCGTTAATCATACATCAACTGAACATGAATGGTTTCAAGAAGCTAAAAAATCGAAAGATAACCCGTACCGAGATTTTTATATTTGGAAAGATCAAAAAGAAGATGGAAGTGCTCCGACGAATTGGGTTTCAAAATTTGGGGGATCCGCGTGGGAGCATGATAACCTCACAGAACAATCGTATCTGCATTTGTTTGATGTTACGCAAGCGGATTTGAACTGGGAAAACGAGCGTGTGCGCCGCAGCGTGTATGATATGATGACGTTTTGGTTTGAAAAAGGAGTAGATGGATTTCGTCTGGACGTTATTAATTTAATTTCAAAAGATCAGCGTTTTTTAGATGATGACGGTTCCGTTGCACCAGGAGATGGCCGGAAATTCTACACCGACGGTCCTCGCGTGCACGAATATATGCGGGAAATGAATCAAGAAGTTTTTTCAAAATATGATAGTATGACCGTTGGAGAAATGTCGTCCACAACCGTTGACCACTGTATTCAGTACTCTCATCCGGACCGACGCGAGCTTAGTATGACGTTTAATTTTCATCATTTGAAAGTCGATTACCCGAATGGAGAAAAGTGGGCCCTAGCAGATTTTGATTTTATTAAATTAAAAGAGATTCTATCAACTTGGCAAACGGAAATGAATAAAGGTGGGGGATGGAATGCATTATTTTGGTGCAACCATGATCAGCCTCGCGTTGTTTCACGCTATGGAGACGACGAACTCTATCATAATAAATCTGCTAAAATGCTCGCTACAACGATTCATTTGATGCAGGGAACGCCTTATATCTATCAAGGCGAAGAAATAGGTATGACAAACCCGAAGTTTTCCTCTATTGATGAATATAGAGATGTGGAGTCATTAAATGTGTATGAAATAAAACGTGCACAAGGAATGGACGAAAATGAAATTTTGGAAATTTTAAAACATAAATCAAGAGATAATTCCCGTACACCGGTGCAATGGAACGATAAGCCGAATGCAGGTTTTACAAAAGGAAAGCCATGGATTCATCCGGCCGATAACTACCGTAAAATTAATGTAGAAAAAGCGTTAGAGGATAAAGATTCAATCTTTTATTTTTATCAAAAGCTTATTGCACTGCGCAAGCAGTACGAGATTATCACCTATGGAAACTATGAATTGATTCTTGGAGAAGACGAGCAGATTTTCGCTTATATCCGAAATGGAGCAGATGAAAAGCTGCTCGTGATAAACAATTTCTACGGCAGCGAAACAGCCTTTGAACTGCCAGAAAATCTAACTTTTGAAGGATATCATAGTGAAATATTGCTGTCTAACTACGAAGATTCACCAAAGGAATTCAAGCGAGTCTTACTTCGGCCGTATGAATCAATCGTGTATCATTTAAAAAAATAGAGAAAAAGTGAAAAGAACGATGGGTGACAATCTATCGTTCTTTTTATACAATTGGGTATATATAGAAAATAAAATAGGTGATGGCAATTGAAAGAAAATAAATTTATCAGCATTTACGAACAGTTAGTCGATAAAATTAAACGCGGTGACTGGCGTCCTAATACAAAACTTCCTTCTGAAAATGAGCTTGTTGAACAGTATCAAACGTCTCGTGAAACGATACGGAAAGCGTTAAATTTACTCTCGCAAAATGGGTACATTCAAAAAATGAAAGGAAAAGGTTCTTTTGTATTAGACGTATCACGCTTTGATTTTCCAGTATCAGGACTTGTTAGCTTCAAAGAAGTCGCGGAAAAGCTAGGACATACGTCGACTACTATTGTAAAAGAGTTTGAATTAATCAAGGCTGATCAAGATTTGTGCACACAGCTTGGCGCAACGAAAAAAGATCTCATATGGAAAGTAGTTCGAGCACGTGAAATCGATGGAGAAAAAATTATTTTAGATAAAGATTTTTTTCATAAAAAATATGTTCCTCACCTCACAAAAGACATATGCAAAGGCTCTATTTATGAATACTTAGAAAAAGATCTTGGGCTGAAAATCAGCTTTGCTAAAAAAGAAATTTCCGTTGACGAGCTGACGGACGAAGATAAATGTTACTTAGATTTGAAAGATTATGAACATATTGTGGTAGTAAGAAACTATGTGTATCTAGAAGATGCAAGCCTTTTTCAGTATACGGAATCACGTCATCGTCTTGATAAGTTTCGTTTTGTGGATTTTGCTCGCAGAGGTATATAATGGTTCACTGCCCATGAGTTTTTCCTTTTTGTAGATGTTTACAAAAAACTGCTTTGGTATAAAAAACAAAGCAGTTTTCTTATGGGGAAAACTGAAAAAACGTGATCCTTTTGACGATAAAATTCTAAAAAGGTTGAATTTTTATTTAGAGTTTGTTTTAGTAGAACATAAGATTATTTTATATTTGTATAATGTTATTCATACGGTATACAGATTTATTGATCTTTTTTTTATTAGATATATAAGAAAATGTTATTTGAAAATGATAACTTCATTAGTAATTCTAATAAAACTGTCTAACTACAGCATTAAAGGGAGCTGCTCAAACAATACTAAGTAAAAAGGAGGAGACGGAATGAGTAACGATTATCGACTTTATCCTCTTGGTGATAGCGGCATTGTCGTTTCATTTGGAGACGAAATTAATTTCGGTATACATAAACGTATTCAGCAATTTACTGAAGTGCTAGAGCAATCATTATGTAAGGGAATGATTGAATATGTGCCGGCTTTTACGACGGTTACAATCTATTATGATCCTTGGATAATGAGTGAAAAAGGAAGAAGAAATCCTTACACAGCAATATCTACATATATTGAAGAACTGCTTTTCCACCAGGAAGAAAAATCTGAAGCGGTCGCTAGACAAATTGACATTCCGGTGTGTTACGGAGGAAAGTACGGCCCGGACTTAGAGAGAGTAGCTGCTTTTCATTCATTAACGCCTGATGAAGTTATCTCCATTCATACAAACGGAGAATATTTGGTGTATATGATAGGCTTTGCTCCTGGTTTTCCTTATTTAGGAGGGATGAGTGAAAAAATTGCGACTCCAAGGAAAGAATCACCGAGAAACAGCATCCCAAAAGGGTCAGTTGGCATCGCAGGAATGCAAACCGGCGTGTACCCAATTGAAACACCTGGAGGATGGCAGTTAATCGGGCGTACTCCTCTTACACTATTTAACCCAGAAAAAGGCTCGCCAAGCTTACTTCAAGCAGGTGATCGTATCCGATTTGTTTCCATTTCTGAAACGGAATATGAAGCACAAAAGGAGGTGGATGAAGATGAGTATTAAAGTGATGCGTCCTGGTTTATTAACAACGATTCAAGATATCGGCAGACATGGATATCAAAAGGACGGCATGATTGTCAGCGGGGCAATGGACAAAGTTGCTTTAAGGATTGCCAACTTATTAGTAGGAAATCAAGAAAATCAGCCGGTTATTGAAATTACGTTAATGGGACCAAAAATTGAATTTCAGCAAGATGCTTTAATTGCCCTGACAGGAGGGAATTTATCGCCAACTGTTAATGATGAAGCCGTAAAGATGTGGCGGCCTTTATATGTGAAAAAAGGGAGCGTGCTGCAGTTTGGTGTTCCGACTTTAGGTTGCCGTTCTTATTTATCGGTTTCCGGTGCCTTTAACGTTCCTGCAGTTATGGGAAGTACATCTACTTCGCTTCGCGCTCGGATAGGAGGGCTACACGGTAAAGCATTACAGTCAGGAGACGAAGTATTAAGCCATCCTCCTACAGAAATAGGGGAAGCAATTATAAAGAAACTGGTGAAAAAGCAAACGGACCGCTCTTTTCAGCAGGCTTTTTGGACCATTCATCCTAAACTTCTTCCTTCATACGAGACGCCTATTATCCGCACAATGAAAGGTGCGGAATTTGATTGGTTTACGAAAGAAAGTCAACAACATTTCTTTAATCAAGAATTTGACGTTACGCCGCAATCTGACCGAATGGGCTATAGGCTAAAAGGGAAGAAACTAGTCCTTCAGCAGGAAAAGGAACTGCTTTCTAGCGCTGTGACGTTTGGTACAATTCAAGTACCAAAAGAAGGACAGCCCATTGTTTTATTAGCAGATCATCAAACGACAGGAGGATACCCTAGAATCGGGCAGGTAGCAACTGCCGATTTTTCGGCGCTGGCACAAGTTTCTCCAGGGCAAAAGGTTTCTTTTCAATTCGTTTCACTGGATGAAGCGCAGCATTTATATATGGAGCAGGAAAAGAAAATCAATCATATTAAAAGAGCACTTCGAATGAAAATATAAGGGGGAAGAAAATGGCTACCGTTGATTTGAACTGTGACTTAGGGGAGAGCTTTGGGAACTATAGCTTAGGAAATGATAAAGAAATTTTACGCTATGTAACGTCAGCAAACATTGCCTGTGGCTTTCATGCCGGAGATCCTTCTGTTATGAGAGAAACAGTAAAGCTGGCTTTGAGTGAAAATGTGGCGATCGGCGCGCACCCCGGATTGCAAGATTTAGCTGGATTTGGACGTAGATATATGAAAATTACGCCTCGAGAAGCTTATGATTTGATGGTGTATCAAATGGGGGCTCTTTCAGCTTTTATACGTGCAGAAGGAGGGGCCCTTCATCATGTGAAACCTCATGGCGCTTTATATAATATGGCTGCAGGGGATCGAGATATAGCTAAAGCTATTGCTGAAGCTGTTTATAATGTTAGTGAGGAAGCTATTCTATATGGTCTTGCTGGAAGTGAATCGATTAAAGCTGGAAACGAAATCGGCTTGCTTACGTCTCAGGAAGTATTTGCAGATCGAACCTATCAACAGAACGGCATGCTGACGCCGAGAAACGTTGAAAACGCCGTGATTCAAGATGAGGAAGCAGCTATTTCTCAAGTAATTAAAATGGTCAAAGAAAAGAAAGTATTCACTGTGCAAAATGAAGAGATGCCGATTCAGGCAGATACCGTCTGTATTCATGGAGACGGTGCACATGCTGTTGAATTTGCCAAAGCTATTTGTGACAAGCTAAAAGAAGAACAAATCATTATTCAACCACAATGAGGTGACATCATGAAAAAAGAACGCAACTGGAGCGTGCTCCTCGGAGCAGCATTTTTAATGGCTACTTCAGCAGTGGGTCCAGGTTTTTTAACTCAAACAACTGTCTTTACACAAGCTCTCGCCGCAAGTTTTGGTTTTGTCATTTTACTGTCGATTTTATTAGACATTGGCGTTCAGCTAAACGTATGGCGTATTATTGCCGTCTCAGAAAAAAGAGCACAGGATATTGCTAACAGTGTTTTCCCAGGTCTCGGTTTATTTATTGCTATTTTAATTGTAATCGGAGGCTTAGCATTTAATATTGGAAATGTAGGAGGAGCGGGTCTTGGCTTCAATGCGCTATTTGGTATTTCTCCTAAAGTTGGTGCAGTCATTACAGCCATTGTTTCTATTGCCATCTTTTTAGTCAAAGAAGCCGGAAAATTAATGGATCGTTTTGCTCAATTAATGGGCGGAATATTAATTATTTTAATGGTGTATGTTGCGGTTTCTTCCGCTCCGCCAGTAGGAGAAGCGGTATCTAAAACATTTTGGCCGGATCACATTGACGTAATGGCGATTGTTACTCTTGTAGGAGGAACGGTAGGAGGATATATTACATTTGCAGGAGGTCACCGTTTATTAGATGCAGGAATCAAAGGAAAAGCCGCGATTCCGGAAGTAACAAGAGGAGCAGTATCCGGCATTACGATCGCTTCGATCATTCGAATTTTTCTATTTTTGGCGACATTAGGTGTGTTGAGTCAAGGGTTAAAACTGAATCCCGATAATCCACCAGCCTCTGTTTTTCAGTTAGCCGCAGGGGATATTGGCTATAAATTATTCGGTGTCGTCATGGCAGCAGCGGCTATCACTTCAGTTATTGGTTCGGCATATACATCGGTTTCCTTTATTAAATCCTTCAGCAAAAAGATTGAGAAATATGAAAACTGGATTATCATTGCATTTATTACGATTTCAACCCTGGTTTTCTTAACTATTGGTCAGCCGGTCACGCTGCTCATTTTAGCTGGAGCATTAAATGGGTTAATCTTACCTATTACACTCGGTACAATGCTTATAGCGGCGTATAAAAAGAAGATAGTAGGGGATTACAAGCATCCGACTTGGCTTACCGTTTTTGGCAGTTTTGTGGTCGTTATTATGGCTGTGCTAGGAGTCTATACGCTTGTGACTCAAATGGCAAAACTGTGGTAAGAAATTCTATAACCAATTAAAAAAGGGCCTTCTGGCCCTTTTTTAATTGGTTATAGGCAATACATATAAAATGATTGCTAAAAAGTGAAGTACGGTTCCGCCAAGAACAAACATATGCCAAATCATATGGTGAAAACGAAATCCTCGCCATACGTAAAAAACGGCTCCGATTGTATACAACACCCCTCCAACTACAAGAAGGACAATTCCTTGATGGGCAATGTTTTGAGTTAACGAATCCCACGCAAACACAATCATCCATCCCATAAATACGTAAAGAATGGTGGAAATAAAAAGGAATTTCTTCACAAAAAAAGCTTTGAATACAATTCCTGCAAGAGCGATGCCCCATACAATTCCAAAAAGTGTCCAGCCGGTGGTTCCTTTTACTGCGATAAATAAAAATGGAGTGTACGTACCGGCAATAAACAAATAAATAGAAGAGTGGTCAAATATCTCAAAAAGATCTTTTACCTTACCTTCCGGAAAGCTATGGACAAGCGTAGAGGAGACATAGAGAAGCAGCATGGTTACTCCGTAAATAGTAAAACTGATAACATGCCAAGGCGTTCCTTCTAACGAAGAAAGTACGATTAAAAGCGTTAATCCCACAATGCTGAGTACGGCTCCAACGCCGTGTGTAATCGCATTTGCAATTTCTTCTCCTCTTGTAAATGTGTGTGTAGTAGCCATTTACAAAATCCTTTCTTTACACAAATTTATCTTCTATTTTCTCAGAGGATCAGTTTTGAACATACCTGCTGAGAAAAAATCCGTAACGGTCAAAAACATGAGTGAAAAGTTCATTGGTTATTTCTTTATTATAGACCATTCTTTTGATTTTATCTATTTTGACTGGAGGTTCGAAAAGAGGAAAGATATATATGTGAATGTTCACTAGCTGTAAAAAGCATGTATAGAAGAAAAAAATGCTTTTTGAAAAAATGGCAGAAAAGTTGTCATGAAGGCATGATTTTGAAATACATATAAAATAAAACTTTTAACAGTCAAGGTTACGATTACTGCTTAGCTCATTTGCAATAGATAAGTAACAAGATTGTAAGAAGGCAGGGGGATGGAAGCAGTGAAAAAAGAAGTTATTTTTGATGAAACAGGCACATACAAATATTCTCTATTATGCAAATGGAGTGAAGTAAACGAACGTAAACTTACGTTTATCTTGTCCTTTCCAGAAAATACGTATGAATACAGCGATGATACAGCTGTATCCAAATGCATAGAACTGGCGCAAAAGTGGGGATTTGGAGTTTTAGAAATCGTTTATTTATTCAGCTATCAAACCGATCATGTTTCGTTTTTACGCATGCTTTCAAAAGAAGAAGCTGTTGGAACAAGAACAGGTGAATATATTCAAAAGGCTGTGGAAGATGCTGAACTAGTTGTGGTAGCTTGGGGTGATCATGGAAGCATTTATAACCGGCAAGAGGAAGTAGAACGCTTTTTGAAACACAAGCCGGTATACTGTTTTGGAAAAACGAAGCAGCAATTTCCTCGCCATATTTTATCCGTCGTGCACCGTACAGAATTACAGAAATACGAAGTGACGGCCAATCGTGAAGAGTCAGAAGAAGTTTCTTCGTTTATTGAAGACATAGATCAAAGTTTTGGTGGAGAGGATTATTCTCCAATTAAACAACTAACAGAAGAAGAACCGCTTATGTTTATTGAAGACATTGCCAGTATGTATCGATAAAAAGGAAAAGCGAGGTTTATATTCCTCGCTTTTTCGTTAGTATAAAACACCAAGTTTTGTCATATGGTTGTATCAAGAAGCGTGTGTGAAGGGGGAACTTTATGAAGTTGAATGAAGTACTGCACCGCATCACAACTATTTACAATGAGTTAGAAGAAGAGTGCTTTCAATATATAGGGACTGTGATCAATGAAAATGCAGAGCTGGATATTTCTCGTCTAGAAGAATTAAGTACGCTGTTAAACTTCGTATATGAATGCTCGCAGGATGTATTAGTAGGTTCTATTTTAACAAAATTGGATTATGGACAACCCATTTATCAATTTGCTATGTTAAAGCCTATTTCCCTTGAAGGAAATGAAGATAAGTTAGATATTTTATATGAAGAAAAGGTAAAAGTAGAAAGAGCGATTCTAGATGTGTATACAGCTCAGCGAAAGAAGTTATTGACTCAAGCAGCCGAAGACTTAAAAGAACTGCACTACGAGCTGCAAACCTACGTGTATGCTTTCAACATATAAGTGAATCTGTTGAAATGGCAAGGTATATATACAAATAAAAGGGAACATGTTAGGATAAATAAAAAGAACTCCTAATCAAAGAGTTCTTTTTATTGTAAAATATATGATTTTGAACTAGTCAAGCATAAAGACGGTGGTAATGGCAGTTACCCTTTTCTTTGTGCTTTTTTTATCCGATTGTGTTGATGATGCTGCTTACTGCGTTAAAAAAGTTCATAAGTACCTCGTTTAGCATGTAATATGCCTCCTCTCTTACTCAATATGTACAATCAAATTATCCAATTGTGTTAATGATGCTGCTTACCGCGTTAAATAAGTTCATTAAAACGTCGTTGAACATGTTTGCAACCTCCTTTATGATAGATTCATATAGTAATACGAGAAAACATAAAGTTTAGATCACATTTTTTTAATATTTTTTTAGAAAAATAGTTAAAAAAAGAGTTTAATGGAGGTTGAAAAAGATGAATTCGTTTACAAACGACGAAAAGCAAGCGGTATACAAAACGATTTACGGAAGAAGAGATGTACGCACATTTTTGTCTGATGAGATTCCGAATGAAACGGTTTATAACATTCTACAGGCTGCTCACAGCGGACCTTCCGTCGGGTTTATGCAGCCTTGGAATTTTATATTAGTATCTGATACAGAAGTGAAAAATAAACTTGCCTGGGCAGCAGATAAAGAGAGAAGAGCACTGGCTATTCATTATGAAGGTGAAAAGAAAGAAGATTTTTTAGAGCTAAAGATTCAAGGATTAAAAGAAGCGCCGTTAACTATTTGCGTAACGTGTGATCCAACAAGAGGGGGCTCTCATGTTCTCGGAAGAAACTCAATTCCAGAAACTGATATGATGTCAACTGCGTGTGCGATTCAAAATATGTGGCTTGCTTCATATGCAGAAGGACTGGCAATGGGATGGGTAAGTTTTTATAAAAAAAATGATGTACGTGACATTTTACATATTCCTCCTCATATTGATCCTGTAGCGCTCATGTCAATTGGCTATACAGATAAATACCCTGAGAAACCAATCTTAGAACAAGCTAACTGGGAAAAAAGAAGGGATTTAGACAAGCTAATTTATCATAATGTATGGGAAACTGAAAAAGAATAGCGGAGAGAAAATAAAGACATACTAAAAAGCGCCGAAATATAGTAAAATTTGAATATTAAATGATACACTATATATAGCGAAAGCGGATATGAGCGTCTAGCGTATCCGTTTTATTTATATGTATACAAATGACTTGGGAAAAAGAGAGATAGGAGAATTGAAGGTTTCATGAATATTGCAAGAAGTTGGCTTCACAACAAACTTACTGTTCGCATCATTACGCTTATTATTATTACAGTTTTACTTGTCAGCATTAGAAGTATGCTTCAGCTGCTGTTATTTACGTTTATTTTTACCTTTTTAATTGGTCGTCTTCAACAAACGTTAAGAAGAAAGCTTCCGCTTAATTCAACGCTTATACTCATCGTCATCTATATCGCACTGATTGGTGCTCTTGGTATTGTAGGATATGTATATATCCCGGTTATTATGACGCAAGTTACTGAGCTTGTACAGAAGCTGATGTATTTTTACAAGCACCCCCCTGATAATACATTCGTCACCTATATTATCGATAATCTAAAGAGATTTAAATCACCAGAAAATATTCAGCAGAATATTGATTTAGTATACAGCTATTTATCTAATATTGGAAAAGTAAGTGCACAAGTTTTCTTAGCACTCTTGTTAAGCCTATTCTTTTTACTTGAAAAGTCGCGGATTCACCGATTATTTGTCCAACTGGAACAATCTAGGCTGGGCTGGTTTTTCAAAGAAGCTGGCTATTTGGGGAGAAAATTTGTTAATTCCTTCGGCAAGGTAATAGAAGTTCAGTTTATTATCGCTTTTGTGAACAGCATTTTATCCGTTATTGCACTGTGGGTGTTAGGGTTTCCTAATTTGCTTGCGCTTGGTGTTATGGTCTTTCTACTAGGGCTAGTGCCGGTTCTTGGGGTATTTGTTTCACTCATTCCGCTTTGTACAATCGCTTACAGTTTAGGAGGCGGTGTAAAAGTACTATCTGTGTTAATTATGGTGGTAGTACTTCACGCACTTGAAAGCTATGTATTAAATCCAAAGCTTATGTCATCTAAAACAAACTTGCCAACATTCATTACGTTTATCATTTTAGTATTTGGTGAACATTTCTTGGGCGTATGGGGGCTGATTCTTGGTATTCCTATTTTTATTTTCTTTTTAGATCTCGTAGGAGTAGATTCAGCACAGCAGCTGTCAAAAAAAGAAGAGACTGGGACAAAATGATTTTAGACGAGGTGAAAAACGAACCATTAATCAAGATGTTTGATTAGTGGTTCGTTTCTTTTTTTAACGAGCGTATCGTTTTTTGAATGACTGGATGATCTCGATGCTTAAGTTTATAAGCAAGAAAGATCTGATTTTTTACCGCTAAATGTTCAAGTTCGATTTTCACCTTTTTTTCTTGGAGCGCTTCTTGAATCAAATAGCGGGGAAGCAGGCTGATTCCCATGTGATGCTGAATGGCTTTTAACACTGTTTGAAGATTTGGAATCACATGATGAGGCTGAATTTCAGGCCGTTTTTTAAAATGCTGCCGCCAAAAACGCCTGATAATAGGAAGTTCAAGGCCATAGCTAATCCACCGCTGATTGTATAAAAAATCCTCTATGTCTTCATTGGGTGTCATTTCAAAAGAAGGAGGGACGGTTAAGACAAACTCTTCTTCTTCAATGACCGTATATTCGACTCCTGGTATTTGCAATCTTTGGGTTGTAATTGCAATATCAATTTCGTCGTTTTGTATCTTTTCCAGTAAAACAGAAGCAATACCAAACTGGCTGTAGCAGCGGATACCTGCATCTTTTACTCTTTCTAAAGCTCGTTCGGTAAAATACTCTACGGGAGAACCAATTTTTACGACTGGCAGCGCGTCGGGAGATGATGCGCTCATTTTTAATTGAAGTGAAGCAGCTTCTAGACTTTCAATTAACGGGACGATACGCGTGTACAGTTCTTTGCCTTTTTCTGTTGGAATCATCTTTCTTGGTGCACGGATAAATAAACCTTCGCCTATTTCAGCCTCTAAAGCAGCTAAGTGCTGACTCATGGCCGGCTGCGTTAAGATCCTCGCTCTGGCTGCTTCAGAAACGGATCGATATTTGTAAATGCTAATAAAGCTGCGGTACCATTCAAAATCAATCATTCACCCTGTCCTTTCTTATAAATTTATTTATGGATATCTATTTATTTTCTAATTTGTATTATAGACAAGCTCTCTTTAAAATAAAAATAGTAAGCAACGCATTTTTAGATAAAATAATAAAAGTACCGCTAGCCAAATGATGTAAAAGGAGAGTTAAACTGTGAAAGCATTATTATTGCAAGATAAAAATAAATGGACAGAAATGAAAGTAGAAGAAGTGGAAAAACCTCTTCCAAATAAAGGAGAAGTAGTAGTTGAAGTTCACGCAGTGGGACTTAATCCAGTGGATTATAAGACGGCTACTAATGGAAACCCTCATTGGACATATCCTCACATTCTAGGTTTAGATGTAGCTGGGACAATTGATGAAGTTGGAGAAGGAGTAGTTGACTGGAAAAAAGGAGACCGCGTCGTCTATCACGGGGACTTTATGAAAAAGGGCGGATATGCTGAATATGCGGTTACAACTGCTCATTCAATTTCGCGCATTCCTGATGCCGTTCCATTTGAAGAAGCTGCTGCATTGCCTACTGCAGGTTACACGGCGTATGAAGCACTATTTCGTAAACTTCCAATGAACCATATTCAAACCATCTTAATTCACGGAGGAGCTGGAGGCGTAGGGGGCTTTGGCGTGCAGCTTGCTAAAAACGCTGGAAAAACCGTTTTCTCAACAGCTTCAGCACATAATCATGAGTATGTGAAGTCGTTAGGAGCTGATTATGTAATTGATTATCGCGAGGAAAACGTCGTAGAAAAAGTATTGGAGCTGACAAATGGCCGCGGCGTAGATGCTGTGCTTGATACAGTGAGCGCAAAGAACGCAACGGATTCTTTAGATATGATTGCCTATAGAGGACATTTAGCACATATTGCTGGTGCACCTGATTATACAAAAGTAAAGCCTTTTACAAAGGTGATTTCTTATCATGAAGTAGCTTTAAATGCTGCACACCACATTGATGACATGATGGCGCAAGCGGATTTAGCAAAAATGGGCGATGAGCTTTTAGCATTAGTAGCAGAGAAGAAAGTAGCTCCGATGATTGAGCGCATCATCTCGTTAAAAGAAGTGCCAAGTGCATTAGAAGAGCTTTCAAAACGCCATGTGAAAGGGAAAATCATTGCTAAAATTAAATAATAGCAGGACAGAAAAGACTCTTTTATTACAACTAATAAAAGAGTTTTTTTCTGCTATTTTCTTTTTTTGCGCTACTTCACTTATGAACTGCATATGATAGAAGATAATCAAATATAGCAAACCGGTGCATATAAGCTTTTTTTACTAGTAAAATTGCTTTGAAATCGTGAAATTTTGAATAGTTTGAGTTA
Source organism: Priestia sp. TGN 0903 (assembly GCF_050846855.1). Taxonomy (NCBI): domain Bacteria; kingdom Bacillati; phylum Bacillota; class Bacilli; order Caryophanales; family Bacillaceae; genus Priestia; species Priestia sp. TGN 0903. The sequence goes on along the minus strand of NZ_JBOZGL010000004.1, from coordinate 459,552 downwards.
TGATGAAAGAACGTGAAATTTGTATGATTGAAAGGAGAAAAAAGGTGCAAGGGTTTATTGATTTTGTACAAAACTTAGGCATAGTGGGCATCTTTATTGCTACAGCAATCGAAGCTGCGGCAATTCCTTTTCCGTGTACGTTATCGATTTTGCTCATTGGCTCGGTTCTGCAGCTCTCAATATGGAAAATCCTTATGGTTTCAGCTGTCAATACCGTTATTTATATCGCATTCAACTATATTCCGTTCGTGATGGGATACAGGTTTGAATCTATTACCAAGCGCTGGTTTGGTGAAAAAAATATAAAGCGTGCCCAAAAGTGGTTTCATAAATATGGAAAATGGAGTATTACGATTTCTCGGCCCATCAGTATCGCAAACTATATAACCTATTTGGCAGGCCTTAGTAAAATTAAATCTAAGGACTTTGTTTTATACAGCACATTAGGTATTTTTCCGTGGTTTGTTTTTTTGCTCTATGTAGGAGGACTTGGAGATATTGAAAAAATCCAAAAATATTTGCATGATGTAGACCGTTTAATATTTGTTATTCTTATAATCGGAGTGATAGTTGGTGCAGGCTGGTGGATGAAAAAGAGAAGAGAAAGCCACGCTCAAGAATAAAGCTATAATTATGGTTATAGCTTTATTTTAATATAAAGAAATTGTTTAAATAAAAACATTTTTCTGAAAAGTGACAAAAAAACATTTTTCCTTTTTGAAAAATGTGATACTATGATACATAAGGTCGCTAAGAGTTGTCTTGGTTAACCGGGTGTTTACTGCAGTCATGTAATAAAAGAAGCTAGGTATAGGTGAAAGCTTTGTTTCTAGTAATGTTGAGAAATGCTGCCTTGTGAAGGGAGGTAAGACGTACAGTACGTGTCAAACGCATGTTATTAAAACCGTAAGTTTGTAAGCGGTTTCTTGTTTTTTACATGTGAGTAGAGCAGCTTTGTTTTTGAATGCGGCGTGTTAAAGGTTGGTTGAATAATGAGTATCGTTTAAAATTAGATCGATCTAATTATCGGTATTATATGAATGTGAAATGTGTTTGATCGGAAATGAAAATAAGTTGAAAAAGTACAGGTTAGGTACCACAAGTATTTCTGAAATTTTAATAAAACAGGAGGTAAAATCATGAAAAGCGTAGGGCGTATTAATGGCAAAACTCAGCTCATCGGCCTTTTGGCAACTCCAATTGGACATTCACTGTCACCATCTATGCATAATATGGCCTTTAAAAAACTGGGATTGAATTATGCTTATTTAGCTTTTGAGGTAGGAAATGACTCGTTAGAAGATGCAATTAAAGGGCTGAGAGCGTTAAATGTTAAAGGTTTTAATGTATCCATGCCAAATAAAACAAAAATTCTCCCGTTCCTTGATGACTTAGCAGACAGCGCCAAGTTTTCAGGAGCTGTCAATACCGTCGTAAACGATAATGGCGTACTAGTTGGGCATAGCACAGACGGTATGGGCTACATTCGAAATTTAAAAGAGCACGGCGTGGATATCATAGGGAAAAAAATGACGTTGGTCGGTTCGGGTGGAGCAGCGACGCCTATTGCTATTCAAGCGGCTTTAGAAGGACTTGAAGAATTAACAATTTTTGCTCGTCACGATGAATTTTATTCAAAAGCTGTAGAAAACGTAAAAATTATTAATGAAGAGATGAAACATGTTTCATGTAAAGCGAAGCTGTATTCTCTTGAGGATACAGAAAGGTTAAGAGAAGAAATTAGAACGAGCGATATTTTGACAAATGGAACAGGAGTGGGAATGAAACCGTTAGAAGAATTCAGCATTATTGAAGATATATCAATGCTGCGCCCTGATTTAATTGTAACAGATGTCGTGTATATGCCTATGAAATCAAAACTGTTAGAACAAGCTGAATCAATCGGATGTCACACCGTTAATGGAATAGGAATGATGATCTGGCAAGGGGCCATGGCGTTTGAATTGTGGACAGGAAAAGAGATGCCTGTGGAGTATATTAAGGAACAAATGTTTGAACCGAGCTTACAGTATTAAAAACGCGTATTTTTTAACTTTGCTAGAAAGTTGTATGAATGAAGTGGCTATATCTTCTTTTCCCCTAGCACAATAAAAAATGATTCTAGAAGATTAATATCTAAAAGGTTTTGTTATAGTAAAAAAGTATATATTTCAATTTTCTAAAAATTTAAAATATATATTGCGCAGAGAAATGTAATTCAGTATACTAAAACTCAGGTTTGAATTGATTTTATATTAGGCTGTGTCAAAAGACGAAGCTTAGCGAAAAAAAGGCAGGTGTTACAATGAGAAATTAAAAAAGCAGACGTTGATCATCATGTTCGGATATTTGAGTGAATCATAAAATATACGGCACCATTCCGCAATATGTGAAGAGATTCCCGTTGGAATTAGATCGTTCTAATAAAAATTATTAGATCGTTCTAATTAGAATTTTCTATTAATCTTTTTAATTCCACTAATAAAATGTTGTACGGAAAAGATAAAAGAGCAAGTAAATAGCTAGAGGATTAGGTTTTCAGCATTGCCATCTTTCAACTTTAGTTCAGACAGACTTTATGTAAGCAAGCAATTATAAATGGGATCTGAGCAAAGAGATATTTTGTAAAAATGAAAGCGCATACTTAAAATCTTATGAGTGAGGGAAGATAATGAAAAAACATCGTTGGTCGATTGTATTCTTGATTGCGGTTGGTGTAGTTGTAAACTATTTTGATCGAATTAATATGTCCATTGCTATGCCATTGTTACAAAAAGAATTTAACTTGACAGCAGGTCAGATGGGGATTTTCCTATCAGCATTTGCATGGTCTTACGCTTTACTTCAACTTCCTATAGGGCCTTTGCTAGATAAAATAGGCGTAAAATGGGTAACGCGTGTAGCGACCGTGATATGGACAGTAGCTTGTCTTTTAACTGCAGTAGCAAATGGATGGGGGTTAATTATTTTATCTCGGGTGCTGTTAGGAGTTGGAGAAGCACCATTCTTTCCGTCTGCTGCCAAAGCAGTTAGCCATTGGGTTCCGCGTCAGGAACGCGGAAAAGCTATCGCAGCTTATGATTCTCAATCCAAACTTTCCAACGCCATCGGGGCGCCTATATTAGCACTAATTGTAACAGAGTGGGGCTGGCGAGGTGGTTTCTTAGCAACTGCTATTCTTAGTTTCATATATGCTATTGTTTATTGGATCTGGTATCGTGAACCTCATGAAGATGAGCGTTTGACGAAAGAAGAATATGACTACATTGTTCAAGGCGGTTCTCAAAGTTCAGAAGAAGTTAAAGGCAGTGCAATGGAGAACATTCGCTATTTGCTAACTAAAAGAAAAGTCTGGGCAGTATTCATTGGGTTTGCGGCGTACGGCTATTCATGGTTTTTGTTCTTGACTTGGCTTCCCGGATATTTAGCAACAGAAATGAACATGTCTATTTTAAAATCAGGCTGGTACTCGGCTATACCTTGGATTGTAGGTACCATTACTGAAATAGTAATTGGGGGCTGGCTTGTTGATCGTCTTATTAACAAAGGGTATAACCGGACGCGTGTCAGCAAATTTTTTCTAGTAATAGGTATGGTATTTGGTTTGTCAATTATTGGGGCAGCGTTTACTCACAGTGCGAACGTAGCTGTATTTTGGATTTCAACAGCACTTGGAGGTCTTGTTGTCACATCTGCTGTTGCCTACAGCATTCCTACATTTATTGCACCAAAAGGAACGGTAGGAACATTAACGGGACTTTTAACATTTGGAAATAACTCGATGGCTATTGTTGCACCTATTACGACTGGGTTTATTGTTCAGGCCACGGGTTCATTTATGTATGCGTTCCTTTTAGCAGCTGCTTTTTTAGTGATTGGAATTTTAAGCTATACGTTCTTATTAACAGATTTAGACCCGATTGAAAGCAAAGAGTCTATTCTATTAGAAGAAAAAGAGTTAACTTTAGAAAAATAAATAATCTTAATATTTTGACTAATGATATTCGTTTTTAATATATCAAAAGAAATCTACTAATTAATTATCTTAACTAAGCATACAAACAGTTATTACCGGAGGGGATTCAACGTGTTAACCAAAAATTATGGACCTTTAACAGGAGTTCAAATACTAGATATTTCTACTATGATTGCTGCTCCCTTTGGAGCTACTTTATTAGCGGACTTGGGGGCGGAAGTAACCAAAATTGAACTTCCGGGAAAAGGAGATACGCTTCGGACTGTAGGGCCTTGGAAAGGGACTGAACCTTTAAGGTGGCCCGGACTTGCTCGCAATAAAAAGTCTGTTACGCTGGACATTCGATCAGAAGAAGGAGCAGAAATTTTCAAAAAGTTAATTAGTGGAGTAGACATTTTAATTGAAAATTTTCGCCCCGGTACACTGGAAAAATGGAACTTGGGATATGAGGAGCTTAAAAAAGTTAACCCTAAGCTAGTAATGGTGCGCGTATCAGGCTATGGGCAAACAGGTCCTTATCGAGAAAAAGCTGGATTCGGTACACCGGGGACAGCGTTTAGCGGACATACTTATTTACAAGGATATTCAGATCGTCCGCCAGTCAGTCCTTCTTACTCTTTACTAGATTATGTAACGGGCATATATGCTGCGTTCGCTTGTGTAAGCGCTATCTATCATAGAGATGTAAACGAACAGCCGGAAGGTCAAGTAGTAGAAATGGGATTATATGAATCTATTTTTCGAATGATGGAGTTTTTAATCGCTGAGTATGATCAAAACGGAAAAGTAAGAGAGAGAAGCCCTGGACTTGCAGGTCACTCAAGCCCTGCAGGCACATATGAAACAAAAGACGGAAAGTTTGTTGTATTAGTATGCAGTACAGACTCTACATTTGATCGTCTTGCAGAGGCAATGGAAAGAAAAGATATGTTAAAAGATCCGCGATACTATACAAATGTAGAGCGTCTAAAGCATGATCATGAAGTTCAGGAAATTGTGTCAAATTGGATTAAGTCCTTCACTCAAGAGGAGCTGCAGGAAAAGTTAGATTCATTTGGTGTGCCAGTTAGTCCTATCTACAGCATTGAAGATATATTTAATGATCCTCAGTATAGAGAACGAGAAAACATTGTAGAAGTAGAGCATCCCCGCCTAGGAAAAATTAAGGTTCCAGGAGTAGTGCCAAAGTTTTCACATACACCGGGAGCAATTCGGCATCGTGCCCCTGAATTGGGAGAACATAATGAAGAAATTCTAGGCGGAAAACTGGGGTTATCAAGCGAAGACTTAGCGGTGTTAAAAGAAAAGGGGGTTATTTAATGAATGCTATTCAAAAAATAGAATTACCGGAAAAAGTCATAATCTGTGAAGTAGCCCCAAGGGATGGGTTTCAAGCTGAACATGAGTGGATTCCTACAGAAGAAAAAATATCTATTATCCGTCAGCTAGCCAAGACAGGCATTCAATCAATGGAAATTACATCTTTTGTACATCCGAGAGCGATTCCTCAGTTAAAGGATGCCGAGCAGGTCGTAGAAAGTGTTCAAGATTTAACAAATATTAAATTTCGCGCGTTAGTGCCGAATGTAAAAGGTGCACAGAGAGCCATTGACGCCGGAGTGAAAAAGTTAAAGCTTATGCTTTCAGCTACAGATTCTCACAGCTTATCTAACGCAAATTGTTCTGTAGAAGAAGCCCAAAAAGGTTTTTATCCTATTATCGAATTGGCGGAAAAGCATAACGTTAAAGTGGGAGGTTCAATTTCGGTAGCGTTTGGATGTCCTTATGAAGGAAAAGTTGCTATAGAACGCATTTCTTCTATTGTAGAACGATACAGAATGATGGGTGTCGAAGAAATTTCTTTAGCGGATACAACGGGGATGGCAAATCCTCAGCAAGTGTATCGTATGCTAGGGTTTCTTAAACAAAATTATCCCGGCATTATTTTCTCCATGCATTTGCACAATACGAGAGGAATGGCATTTTCTAATGTAGTGGCTGCTTTGCAGCAGGGTGTTATTCATTTTGATAGTTCTATTATCGGTTTAGGAGGGTGTCCCTATGCTCCAGGCGCCACTGGAAATATAGCTACAGAAGATCTGGTTCATGGATTAAGTGAAATGGGAATTCATACGGGCATTGATCTTAACAAGCTTATTGAAGCAGCAAAAGAGGTGAAGCACGTAATTGGTCATGACGGTGGAAGCTATATGCTGCAAGCAGGTCCTTGTTCAGAACTTCATGCCAAGCCAAAGGTTCAAGAGAAATTAGTATAACTAAGCTGTGAGCATGATAGCCTTTTAGGAGGTGATGGGAGCGTTTATATTAAAATAAATTAGATCGATCTATTTACTTCACATGTAAAAACGTTCAGGCCTTGTTTTATATAAAAGTTTGTTTAATAAAAATGAAAAGTTGGTGCTAAATATGATAGAAACTATTGAAAAGAAATCACAGCCTTATATTAACGGGGGATGGATTATTGAAGATCGAGAAGTGGCTTTAATAAAAAACCCCTATTCTGGAGAAGTCATAGGTGAGCAGCTATTAGCGAATGAAGAAGATGTTGAAAAAGCATTAGCATCAGCCTATGAAGCAAAAAAACATGTCGCCGCCCTTTCTTCTTACCAGCGTTCTAAAATTTTAAAGAAAGCGGCTCTATTACTAGAACAAGAGAAAGAAAAATTTGCTCGACTTATTTCTTTAGAATTAGGAAAGCCTTTGAAAAACACGCTGGATGAAGTGGCCCGTTCAATCGAAACATTGGAATTATCAGGGGAAGAGGCAAAAAGATTGATTGGTGAAACATTGCCTGGCGACGTTTCAGAACGAGGTGCACAAGCTATTGCATCTACTTTCCGAGTGCCCATTGGTGTTGTAGCGGCTATCACACCGTTTAACGCCCCTTTAAATCTTGTATGCCATAAAATTGGGCCGGCTTTTGCTGCTGGGAATAGCGTGATTTTAAAGCCGTCTTCGCAAACAACTTTAATTGCAACAGAGCTCTTAAAGCTGCTGCTGCGGGCGGGATTCCCTAAAAATGCTGTAAATATGGTGCTTGGTCGAAGACAGATTGCACAGCAAATTGTAAAAGATGATCGTGTGAATATTATTTCATTTACAGGTGGGACAGTAGCTAGTAAAAACATCTGTGAGCTAGCTGGAATGAAAAAAGTATTGCTCGAGCTAGGAGGAAATGCTGCGACGATCGTTCATAACGACGCAGATTTAAATCGTGCTGCCGCTATGTGTGCGAAAACCGGATTTAGCAATTCTGGGCAGAGCTGTATCTCTGTTCAGAGAATTTATGTACATCAATCTGTGGTCTGTGAGTTTACCAATCTTTTAAAAGACGAGGTGTTGAAACTTAAAATCGGGGATCCTTTATTGCCGGATACGGATGTAGGGTGTGTAGTAGATGTCCATGCAGCTGCACGAGTGACGAGCTGGATTGATGAGGCCGTACAATCGGGGGCACAAGTAATATGCGGAGGAAAGCGCCGGGGAGCTACGGTGGAACCTACCGTTCTACTAAACCCTTCTAAAGAAAGTAAAGTTATTTGTGAAGAAGTATTTGGTCCTATTATTAGTATTGTCCCGTACGGTACGATTGAAGAAGCTATTGAAGAGACAAATGATTCTGCTTTTGGTCTTCAGGCAGGGATTTTTACGAACAAAATGGATTTGGCTTATAAAGTGGCTCATTCTCTTGAAATGGGCGGTGTAGTTATTAATGGAACATCTAACTTTAGATTAGATCATTGGCCATATGGTGGAGTGAAAAACAGCGGTATTGGCAGAGAAGGCCCACGTTACGCCGTTGAAGAAATGACTGAAACGAAGATGATTGTATTAAGACTGCCTACGGAGAATTAAAACTAAATCAATATGTAGGACGCTTATAAATATATACCGTCATCTTAATTAGATCGATCTAATCTGTTTGAATAAAGGAGGAATTTATAAAATGCCTAATCAATTTTCCCTTGCATATCTTACTGTTCTTGGATGTTCACCGCCTGAAATGACGTATATGGCTGCAAAGGCAGGGTATGATTTTGTTAGTTTAAGGCCTATTTACATGGGGTTGCCAGGAGAGCCTAATTATGCGTTAGCTGAAAATAAGCAGCTGATGCGAGAAACAAAATCTGCCATGGCAGAGACAGGAGTGAAGCTCCTTGATATAGAGTTAGCACGTATCTATGAAGGAGTTGATCCAAAACGTTACTTACCTGCAATGGAAGCAGCTGCTGAACTCGGAGGACGTCACGTCCTTAGCAGCATTTGGACGGACGATCGCAATTTTGGTATCGAATGCTTTGCTGAACTCTGCGATCTAGCTAAGCCTTTTGGGTTAACCATTGAATTAGAATTTGTTCCTATTGCAAGCGTATACAACCTTAAAGGCGCAATGGATGTTCTCCATACCGCTAACCGTGAAAATGCAGGTCTTATGATTGATATTCACCATTTTCATCGATCAGGAGATAAGGTGGAAGATTTGGACGACGTGCCTCGTGAGTGGTTTCGCTATCTTCATCTTTGCAATGCTTCTGCGGAAATTCCAAGTTCAAAGGAGGAGATGACGCGAGTTCTTAGAGAAGAACGATTGTATTTAAATGAAGAAGGTATTGATGTTGCAAGTATGATTAATCGTATCCCGCAGGTTCCTTATTCTATAGAGTTACCAAATGTAAAACGTGCCAACGAATTAGGATATGAAGAGTTTGCGCGCCAATGTTTACAAACTGCTAAACAATACTTAGATAAGCATCCGCGCAAGAAGTATGTTTCTCATCAAGATCAGCTGCGTTTCCATTCTACACGATAGGTGCTCTGGAGAGTATTATGCAGATTGCCTTTTGTGTCTATTTAATTGAAGTACCCCCACTTAGCAAGCTTAAAGTGGGGGTATTCTCTGTTGAAACGGTAAACCTAAGAATCAACAATAAATGTAAACGTGTGACAACATACATTCATTTTGTCATAGTTAATGCTGAGTTCTTATTTTTATATACATTGAAAGTTTGATGAAAAAGAGCTGTTGAGAATGTACTCAACAGCTTAGTAAATAATCGATTTATTAGTAAGTTGAGAGAGCCCGCCAGCTTCTATAAGACGTAATATCCTCCGCATCTTCTGTCGCATGAGCTTCACAAAGAAAACCCGCTACTTCACTGCCGTCTTCGAGAGTGATTTTGCCTAGTCCAAGAGGAGAAGGGATAGAATCGGTAAAAGAGCCGAACAGTGATAAAGGCATTTCCCAAAGCTCAACTTCAATTTTTTCTCCTTGTTGATGTGTTCGCAACAGCCCCGGTTTTGCTGGAGAAGTAGGCAGTTTAAAAAGCTGGTAATAAGGAGCGGTTTGGTCTTTTCGTACGAATGAAGCTCCGTGTTCAAGCATTTGAAATTCAAGTGGAAACCCGCGCATATGCAAACCGCAAACAGCTACTAAGGTTGTATCTTTTCTTGAATCAACCGTTCGTTCACCATTTAAAAACACTTCGCTAAGCCCGCAAATGAATTGTTCGCCGTCAAATGTAGAGAAAAATGAAATGCCAAACGGTAAATCAAGATCTGCATCTTGAGATGGAAGAGAGACAGCGCATAAGTCGAGCAAGTTACAATGGTTTGTAAAACGCCCCATGTCACTGTTTGTTTCAATTGGATTTTCTCTTACTTGTTCCCGCGTCCACGTTCCGCCTGCTGTCGGCATAACAAGAACAGCATTTTTAAGCTGATGATATGCTTTATGTTTAAAGGATTGAAGCTTATGTGAAGCTTGAAATAAAGCAGCAGCATCATATTCTGGTTTAGCACCTGAACGAAGGACTTGCTCGGTTACAGGAAAGGCTGTTTCTTCATGAGAAGTAATAAATTCTCCTAAGTCAGCCCAGCGCTCCGCTACGTAAGGGCCGTCATACAATAAAGCAGCTGCTTCGCTTAAATACGAGCCGTCAATGTATTCAATGGGAATAGATAAACCTTCAATCTTTTTCACGGCTTGCTTCCAAGCTTCCTCGTACTGCTCAGCAAACGGTCCGTAAAATGAGCGCGGTTCTTTTACCATACAAATTTTTTCAGGGAGAGCCGAAGAAGCCCGAACAACAGAGCGTGACCATGGATCTTGATCGTCTACTCCTCTAATAATAGAATCTACAAGCAGTACGTCACTCCATTCATGAGCAAAAGCAGTGACGCAGTCTAAGCTTTTACACGCCGGAACTACACCTGCAGATGGCCACGCTCCGAGAGAAGGTTTATAGCCAATTAAACGGTTTAAACCGGCTGGGACGCGCCCTGAACCTGCTGTATCGGTGCCTAAAGAAAAAGCAGCATGCCCGCGAGCTACGGATACAGCTGACCCTGAGCTCGATCCGCCGCTAATGAGCTCAGACTTTAACGCATTGTGCGTTTCGCCGTAAGGGCTTCGTGTACCGACCAGCCCTGTAGCAAATTGGTCCAAGTTGGTCTTTCCAAGAGGAATAGCACCTGCATCAATAAGACGTTGAACAACCGTAGCATGTGCAGAAGGGATATACGTATATTCTTTACATCCGGCTGTCGTCGGTACATGGGCTACATCGATATTATCTTTAACGGCGAATGGAATTCCCCATAAAGGTAACGCTTCAGGGCTTAGGGTAGCTAAGCGATCGAGATAAGGTTTTAACTCACCGAGTGTAGGAGGGGTAATCCAAATATTCATGTCTTTATCAGCTTCTACACGCGTAAGAATTTGATGTACTACATCTTCCGGAGTTAATTCTTTTTTGATATACATATCACGTAACCATTGAACCGAAAATGTTTTAGGCAAGCTCACTGTTTTCATTGTATCCACCGTCCTTAATGAGTAATTGGAGCAAAGGCTTTTATACCGGCAATCAGCTGTCCAGCTTGTACTTCATCGCCGGGTTTTACATGAATAGAACTGATATATCCATCCATAGGTGCTAGCTGTGGAAACTCCATTTTCATACTTTCTTCGATAATTAACGTATCGCCTTTTTCAACTTTTTGTCCTTCTTCAACAAGAACTTTCCATACGCTTCCCGGCATTGTACAGCGCGCGGCTTCCGTACCTTCGGGCAGTTCTTGTTCCGTAATTTCAGCCGTTTCATGTTCAGAGACGTACTCAGCTAAGCCGAGTGCTTTCCAATCTTCTCGCTCTGTTTGAAAAGCAGCCTGCTGGGTGTGACGAAAAGCAGCCGTGCTTTCTTCAATAGATGAAAGAAAATCTAAATATTCTCCAAGTTTAAACGTTGTCTCCGTAATATCTGCTTCAAATCTCCCGCGAAGAAAATCTTCGCGCAGTTTTAAAAGCTCATCTGCTTCTACTGGGTAAAATTGAATTTGATCAAAGAAACGAAGAAGCCACGGTTTTCCTGATTCAAAACTTTCCGTTTGACGAAGTCGGTTCCACATTTGAATCGTGCGTCCCACAAATTGATAGCCCCCAGGACCTTCCATTCCGTATACGCACATATACGCACCGCCAATACCAACTGCATTTTCAGGCGTCCATGTACGAGCGGGATTATATTTCGTTGTCACTAAACGGTGACGAGGGTCTAGAGGCGTAGCAACAGGTGCGCCTAAATATACATCTCCAAGCCCCATTACAAGATAATTAGCGTCAAATACAACTCGTTTAACATCTTCAATGTGATCCAGACCGTTTACTCGGCGAATAAACTCTAGATTGCTTGGACACCAGGGGGCATCTGGGCGAACGTTTTGCTGATAGCGTTCAATAGCTAATTGAGTCGCAGGATCATCCCATGAAAGTGGAAGTTTTACAATACGAGAGGGAACTTCCATTTCTTCAAGTGGAGGAAGCGCACGATCTATAGCTGAAATGTGCTGGCAAAGTTCAAGAATAGACATCTTTGTTGCATCAATATGAATTTGAAGAGAACGGATACCAGGCGTTAAATCTAGAACTGGTAAATCCTTACGCTTTTGAATAGCTTCCATTAAAGCATGCACTTGGAAGCGAAGCAGCAGATCAAGCTCCATTTCTCCGTACTCCACAAGTATATTCGCATCGCCTGAGCAGCGGACGGAAAAAGGGAATCGTCTATTTTCCGTTTCGTTGATCAGAAGCGGATAATCGCTTTTGAGCGGCTGTGCTACTGGATTTGTAAGCACAGGAAGTGATGCAGATGTTCCGATACGCTGTAAAAAGTCTTCCTGCGTACATTTGAGTTTTTCAGCTTGTTCAAGATCAATTAATTTAAACGAAATTTTATCTCCGGGGTGAAGCTGTCCTATTTTCCAAAACTCTGCTGAAGCAGTCGTAACAGGGCAAACAAAGCCCCCAAGGCTCGGGCCGTCTGGGCCAAGTAAAATAGGCATATCTCCAGTTAAGTCTAAGGTGCCGATGGCATAGGCATTATCATGAATATTTGATGGGTGCAAACCGGCTTCTCCTCCATCTTCACGCGTCCAAAAAGGAGCGGGACCTATTAACCTAACACCTGTTCTAGAGCTGTTAAAATGAACTTCCCATTTTGTATTTGTTAGCTGCTGCAAGTACTCTGGCTGCAAAAACTCTTCTGTACAATGAGGGCCGGGAATCACCCCGATTGTCCATTCTTTAGACATGGTCGGCTGATCAGAAAGAGCAAGTTCATTTTCAACGTGAGCGTAGTCAGAAACACGCAGTACATCTCCTGTGCGAAGTGCTCTTCCGCCGTGTCCTCCAAAGCTTCCTAGTGTAAAAGTAGAAGAACTGCCTAATATTTTAGGCATATCAAGTCCGCCGCCAATCAGTAAATACGTGCGCATTCCTTCGGTTGCTTCACCAAATGAAAGAATTTGCCCTGGCTTTGCTTGAATGGTTTTATACATGGGAATTTCAGCGCCGTCTAATGTAGCCTGCATGTTGGCACCTGTAATACAAAAAGATACATTGGCTCTAAATTTATAAGAGCCGCCTCGGAGAGTCATTTCAATTCCCGGGGCATCCGGTGAATTTCCGAGAAGTTTGTTTCCTATGCGAAAAGCAAAAGGATCCATTGGACCGCACGGTGGAACTCCTACATTCCAGTGCCCGGTGCGTCCCGGGTAATCTTGAACAGTGGACTGAACGCCGCCGTCTAATACTTCAATTGCTTGTTCGCTCGGAGTATATGAGTTAAGCATTTGAGTATACACATCGCCTGTTTTACACGCTTTTTCTGCTAACAGTCCCTGCAAGTATTGAAGATTAGTAGTAACGCCGTATAATCTTGTCTCTTTTAAAGCAGCGCTCAATTTTAGAAGAGCTTCTTCTCGTGTTTTTCCATGAACGATAATTTTAGCGAGCATAGGATCATAAAGTGATGTTACAGTAATGCCGTCTCGCATCCATGTTTCAACTCGAGCACTTTTAGAGAAAATGCCTTGGTCGATTTGCCCGCCGCTTGGACGAAAATCATTTAAGCAATCTTCGGCATAAATACGCGCTTGGATACTGTGACCTGAAGGAACAGGAAGCAAAGAAGGAAGGTTTACCAGCTCATCGCATGCTTCTTTAAGCATCCATTCTACTAAATCGATGTTTAACACTTCTTCTGTAACGCCGTGTTCTACTTGAAGACGAGTATTTACTTCTAAAAAATAAAACTTCTCCGCTTCGGCGTCATATAAAAATTCTACTGTTCCTGCACTTCGGTATCCCACTTCTTTAGCTAGTCGAGTAGCTGCTTGCAGCATATTTTCCCGTATATATGAAGGGAAGTTTGGAGCTGGACTTTCTTCAATTACTTTTTGATTTCTTCGCTGAATAGAGCAGTCGCGTTCTCCTAAAGCCACTACTTCTCCAAAAGAATTCCCGAAGATTTGAACTTCCACATGGCGAGCTTTTTGAATGTATTTCTCTAAAAAAACACCGCTGTTTTTAAAGTTTGTTTGTGCTAAATGGCAAACTGAGTCAAAAGCGGCTTGAAGCGCTTTTTCATCCTGGCAAACACGCATTCCAATTCCGCCGCCGCCAGCTGTACTTTTTAACATAACGGGATAGCCAATCTCTTCAGCAGCACGTACAGCTTCTGATACATCTGTAATAAGAGGTGTACCAGGAAGCAAAGGCACGTCCGCTTTTTGCGCAATTTCCCGAGCTGAATGTTTCAATCCGAATATTTCCATTTGCTGAGGTGTAGGACCAATAAATACAATTCCTTCAGCTCGACAGCGACGAGCAAATTCCGCGTTTTCGCTTAAAAAACCGTAGCCTGGATGAATAGCTTCCGCTCCTGTTTTCTTTGCGATATCTAGAATAAGGTCTTCGTTTAAATAACTTTCTTTGACCGGGCCGCTGCCAATTAAAATGGCTTCATCTGCTTCATCAACGTGCAGGCTGTCTTGATCAGCTTCTGTATAAACAGCCACAGATTTCACTCCAAAATGTCGTAATGTTCGCTCAATTCTAACGGCAATTGCTCCTCGGTTCGCAATTAATACTTTTGTAAACATAGATGAACACTCCTTTTTATAATGAATCCCAAATAACTAAGCGAATAGGGGTAGGGTTATAATCGTTGCACGGATTATTAAGCTGAGGGCAGTTGCTGATCAATACAAGTGTAGGATTGATCGCTTCCATTTCTACATAGTATCCAGGTGCAGACACTCCGTCATTAAACGTTAATCCGCCGCTTGGCGTCACAGGTACATTCATAAAAAAGTTTACGTTCGGTGCTAAATCTCTTTTGGTGTAGCGACTATCATATTTTGATAGCTGTAGCATAAATGTATCTCGGCAGTTATGCATTGGAAGCGTGTCATGTGCATAACGTACGGTGTTGCTTTGTGCCGAACAAGCTCCCCCTAAAGTATCGTGGCGTCCGCACGTGTCAGCTACAATTTTGACTAGTTCTTTTCCAGATTGAGAGAGCAGCACCGTGCCGGTGGATAAATAAATATTTCCTTGATTAGCAATCGTAGATACTGCACTGTAATGATCTTCTGGATTTTCTGCATCAAAGAATAACGTATCCGCTGCTTGATTTCCTTTTACATCTATTATTCTAAGCGTTTGTCCTGGTTTAAGTTCGTGCATCCAGCCATCCCCAGCCAGTACCGTTTCATCATAAATTGCGTTCTCTATTTTTCTGCTACTTTCCACTCGATTAAATACAGTCATTATAGAAGCCTCCTTCATTTTTAAATCGTTGATAATGTTTTATTTCCAAGCAATAGGTCATAAGACCATGTGTTTTCAAACGCTCGTTTATTTTCAGGTCTAAAATTTAAACAGTAGTCGTCTGAGCTTACAGGAGCTGCTTCATCTACGGTTATTTCAATCGGAACAGAAGGATACGTTTTACTTGGGTCTAAAGGGTTAGGGGTATTAGACAGTACAAAAAGCAAATCCATTTCTGTTCTAAGCGTAATAAAATCTCCTTTTTTACAATGAGAAGAAACAAAATTCATATTGCCTTCTTCGTCGCAGTATACTTTTGAAAATAAGTTAAGATTAGGGACTAAATCCCGTGTTGTTAAACCGTTGCGCAGAAGCTCCATTGAGAAGTTTTCTTCGCCATTCCTTCTCCATGCGTTTCGGGATTCTTGATAAGTAGATGCACCGTATTTTTGATGAGTTAAGCTGCGCGTAGTATAGCCTGAAATGGTATCATGCCAGCCGGTGGTGTCAGCAGTGATGCTTGCAAATGCTCTGCCGTTGTCACTCATCAGAACGTGTCCTTTTGTTAAATGAGCAGTATGCTGAGCTTTTAAGGTATCAGGCATGTTGTATCGTTCCGTTAAATCATAAGCGTTGTACAATAGTAGGGATGCGTTTGCACCGGATTCTTGTGCGGTAAACGTCACTGATTTTCCTCTCCCAATTCGTCCTGACCATTTTCCGCCCGCTGGGATGGTTTGCTTCCAGATATAACTCATAAAATAACCTCCTTAGAATAAAAAAAGGATAAAAGCTTGGGAGAGTAGTCTCCCAGGCTTTTATCCTTCCGTGTTATACAGCATAGCGCCATATCGCTCTCTCTCGGACCAGTCTTTAACGTATGTTAAACGGAACCCTAGACAGCTTTTTTGTTCTTAACATCTGTAAGAACCTTTATCCATTTGTGGCTTTCGATTAATCGTAGTATAGTATGTTTGAAAATAAGTTGACAAGCAGTTTGTTAGAATACCTGACACAAAAACTGATTTTTCAGTTTATTTTTCAGGGACCGTCACTTTTGAATGATCTCTCTTTACAAAAGGAGCCGATAGTCGAGATTTTACAAATAAATAGAGAAATCCAACCGTAAGCCAGGCGACACCAATCAAAAGAGTGTCTTTGTTTAACAGTGTGAGCAGCCATCCGATAAATGCCGCTCCTATCAAAGGGAAGATTAAATAAAGTATTGTTTCAGTAAACGATCGTTTCTTTAACTTAATATAAAAATGGGCAATGACTGATAGATTAACAAATGTAAAAGCGGTTAAGGCACCGAAACTGACAAAAGTAACGGCTGTGTTTAAATCAATAAACATTCCCAAAAACGAAAAAGCGGTAACAAGCAAGATATTCACCACGGGCGTTTTAAACGTTGGATGAATATATGAAAATACCTTCTGAGGCAGCACGGATTCACGGCCTAAAGCATATAAAAAGCGAGTCACGCTTGTGACTGAAGAAACTCCTTGAGTAAAGGTTGCGATAATTAAGACCGTAATAAATAGACTGCTTAAAAGATTTCCGCCCACTAATTTTACAAGGGTGTAGGCAGCATTATCAGGATTAGTAAATGTGAATCCCGGATAGGCAATCTGTGTAAAATACGAAATAGCGATGTACATAACAGCTGCAATACAAACAATAAGAAAAATGGCTTTTGGAATGGTCCTTTCCGGTTGAATCGTTTCTTCCGCCATTGTTGTCACGGCATCAAATCCTAAAAAGCAAAAGCAAATGAGCGCAGCTCCAGAAAAGATAGTCGTAAACGGTACATCTGAAGCCAAAAAAGGATGAAGTGAAAAAAGAGTAGAAGAACTAGCTTGACCTGTTGCAATATCTTTGATGATAAATAAACAAAACAAACTTATAAATAGAATCTGAACTACAACAGAGATGCCGCTTATACGAGCGACAGATTTAATACCAACAATATTGACTAAAGCTAAGATAATGTTCATGACAATGACCCATACGTATACAGGAATAGAAGGAAATTCCGTATGCATAAAAATACCAAATGTTAAAATAGCGATAATAGGGGAGAAAATATAGTCTAAAAGAAGTGCCCAGCCTACTAAAAAGCCAAGGCGAGGATGTATAGCTTTTTTCGTATACGTATAAGCAGATCCCGCTATTGGATATGCTTTTACCATTCGGCTATAGCTATATGCGGTAAAAAAGATAGCTAAAAAAGCAAGTAAATAAGCAAGGACCATTTGCCCTCCAGCCGCATCGTAGGCTACTCCGTAAACTGTAAAGAAAATCATCGGAGTCATCCAGGCAAGACCCAAAAATACAATTTGATATACCTTTAGCGATTTACTTAACGCTGGTTGGTTGTTCATACAAATCCCTTCTTTCCTCTATTTTATACTAGTAAAAAAGAAAAGCCTGGGAGAATGATGTCATTCTCCCAGGCTTTTATCCTTCCGTGTATACGGACCGTTCCGTACGCTCTCTCTCGGACCAGCCTTTAACATGTGTTAAACGGAACCCTAGATCGCTTTTTGTCTTCAACAGAGCGAAGACCTTTATAGATAATGTAAGTAGTTCGAAGTATAAGCAGGATTATAAGAAGATGCAACTACTGTGTTAGATAGTTTAACAAACTTTTTAAAAAAGTAAACTTTTGTAAAAGGCGAACTATATATAATTTTATTAAAAAGATTATTCGTTTATAGTTGACTTATAGAGAGACCTATAGTATATTTGTAGACAAGAAAAAGCTAAATACGGTTCACTCATATATGTTTGAGAATATGGCTCAGACGTTTCTACCTTATCACCGTAAATGATAGGACTATGAGTAAAAAGTGAATCTAGGTTCCCATTTTTACGTTAGTAGAAAGTTTGGTCCAAGCGATTCACATATTCACTTTTGAAAGGAAGTGGATATGACACCGAAGGGATAAAAGCCCAGGCGGGTAGGTTTTTGCTCATTGTATTTGAGAGACCTGCCTTTGTTTGGGCTTTTTCTTATGTGTCTATTTACAGTATAAGCGAGTAATGAAAATTTCTTGTTTGTATCTGCATTGCTTTCTGGGGAGAATAGCGATGTAAAGCATGAAATCACTCACTGAAGCTTTATCTGTAAGCCCTCATTTAACCATGGGAAGTACATTCTATCTATTTTCTAGCATTTTTTCTTTGATGAGCAGCGTGGGGACGCTGCTCCTTTTTTTGTTCTCGCTTTTTTCTCTGTAAATAAAGGCCTTTAAAGAGAAGGTGATTTGCGAAATTTGGCGAATTAATGCTTTAAACAATAAATAATAGAGAAGATAAAGCGGTCTATGAAAAATGAAGAAGTTGAAAAATTGAGGAGGGAATTATATTGCTTCACTTAATTAATGTTCGCTTGCCAATTATGCACGATCACGCTCTTTTTGAAGTGAAAATTTCAAATGGAATGTATACTTCTATCGTTTTACAAAACGGTTATCTTGAAGGTGACGAGTTTTTTCCGCTACACGCAGCCGTGTTAGGAAAAGAAACGTCACTTGATGCACAGGGTCGTGTGCTATTACCAGGATTTGTAGATATGCATATGCATTTAGACAAAGCTCATTCGCTTCCTCAAGTGCCCAATCTATCTGGAACTCTTCAAGAAGCCATTAAAAATTACAGCAGCAGCCTGCCGACATTTCCAGAAGAAGAAATTAAGCAGCGAATGTTTAAAACTGCTTTGCAGGCATTAGCTAACGGTACGACTACGATTCGAACGCATATTGATTTTGACTGCAGCATGGAAGAAGATAGTTTATTTCGAAGTTTACAAGCGGCTGTCGAAGTGAGAGATGAATTAAGCCCGTATATGGATGTGCAGGTTGTTCCGCTATTCTCTAACTTAGACATTGATGATATGCATAAGATGACTAAAATTGAACGAGCATTCGACCTTGAAATTGATGCGATTGGAGGCTGTCCTCATTTAGCTGGAAATCCAGAAAAAGAGATTGATGCTCTGTTTTCGCTGGCTCAAGCCTATAATAAACCTCTTGACTTACATGTGGATGAAAGCGATGATCCATCTGTTGATACGATAATTAATATTGCTCATAGAACAATTGAATTGAATATGGAAGGAAAAGTGGTAGTGGGGCATCTTTGTTCGCTTGCAGGAATGACTGATGCAAAAGTGAAAGAAATCTTAAACCTTTTGAAACAGGCGAAAATTGGAGTTGTCACATTACCTGCTTCTAATTTATATTTACAGGGAAGAGAAGATAAAGGAATTGTAAGACGAGGCGTAACGCGTATTCGCGACATACAAAAAGCAGCGATTCCGATTGCTACTGCATCTGATAACGTGAACGACCCCTTTCATCCGTTTGGAAAAGCAGACTTGCTGCAAGTAGGGTTACTAACTGCCTATGCTGCACATATGGGAAGTCCAGATGATCAACGGCAGTTGCTCCGAATGATTACAAGTATACCAGCCCGGCTGATTGGAAAAGAAAAGTATGGAGTGGAAGAAGGAAACGAAGCAAACTTTGTTCTGTTAAATGTCCAGTCTGTACAGGAAATATGGACTGAACTTCCTGAAACTCGCTTTGTTTTCAACAAGCATCGCTGGCTTAGCGTAAAAGAGACGCATCAGCGGCTCGCGGATACGAACTTGACTAACCTTTGGCAGGAAAATCAAATTTTAATTGGTTAAAAATAGCTGCCTTTTAAAGGCAGCTATTTTTATAAACTCTTTTTGTAGCTTTGGCGCCCTAAAGTAGAGCCGGAGTGTACTTTTGCCACTCGAATGCCTTTTTTTAAGCGTGTTGTGCTAAGTTTTAACATTAGAAAAGCAATTCCTCCTGAAAAGATAATGATTAGAGCAATGCCTATTAGATAAGCTATAGCAGGATATGCCATTTTAAATGAAAGCAAACTAGAAGCTAGACCAGCTATGAAACCAATAAATCCGCTTCCTGCAAGTTCGTCTGCAAATACTTTAAATGAAGGAGGGAGGTTTAGTAAAGCAAATGGAATAAGCGCTATAAACAAATACACATAGGCTAAAATTGCTAAGAGAATTGAAACTCCAAAAGTAAGACGGTTCTGAGGATTGTTAGGATTGTGTTTAGCTCCAATAGTACCTAACCAAATCCCGATACTGCTAATTCCAACGGTTAAAATTCCTTTTAGCAAAATACCACCAATTATTTGTAAAGCAGACCAATGAATGAACAAGCCTAGAACAATTTCGATGGTTGATAGCAGGATGAAAGGAAGCAGCCAGCTAATCCACAGCTTACCTAGTGCGAGTTGCCAACTTGAAATCGGCAGACTTTTTATAAGTGAAGCTGTTTCTGCTTCACGCGCGATGGAAGAGGCAGACATTGATCCGTTAAAGAGAGCGTAAAAGAAGAGGAAAAAAACTTGTACGCCGAGCCATACGTTATCTTTATAAGAAATTAAATTCTCTAAAGTAGCTCCACTTTTTAAAAAACCAACGGTAGGAAAGATAAGAAAGAATACAAAAGGCATAAAAACGAGCCATTCTCGCAAATCTCTTTTTATGTTTTTCCAGTCTGTCAAACCAATAACCATAATCGGATGATGAACTTTATACTTTTTGCTTGATGAAATTTTAGCTCTCTTTTTTCCTTTTCCTTCACTTAAACGAACCCATCCAGTTCTAAAACCTTTCTCCACTAAAGAAGAAGATAAGAGAATACTTAAAAAAGCTAACACCATAATACTTAACGCCGGTACAAAAGCATGAACAGATCCTTTAGCACTTGAAGTTATCGCTATGCTTGCCCAGTGAAAAGGCGTCCATGTAGGAAATAAGGGAAGGCCTGCTATTGCTTTTTCAAAAGGTGCTCCATTAGAACTGAAATTAGGAAGTTGAAATAATACATACACAATGACACCTGATAAAGCACTCATGGCTGTCATAAGTTCGTTTGCTCTCTGTGCAGGGATGAGTTGAACCAATATAAGGTTAAGTAAATAACAAAGAGAAAGTCCAATTACCACTGTACTTAATAAAACTGCAAATGAAATAATGTAAAATAAAAAGTTAGTATGAACTCGAATACCGTATACGATAAACGGTATATAAAATAGAAAAAACATTATCAACGGTGTAGAAAGAAAACTCTTAATATATTTTACCCAAAAAAGCTGTTTTGTCGGAATGGGCAGTGTAAATAAAAAAGATAGGTCCAAAGAAGAATACAAGTTTTTAAATACCTGTGGGATCCCCATTAAGACCAGCATCCCTATTAATAATAAACAGCTATAAGAAAATAAGCTGCTCATCAACTCAAAAGAGAGAGAGGGTGCGATTCTCCATACGCCTTTTGATAAAAAATACACAATGAGAGCAATAAATAAAGTAGAAAATCCAACCGTGGCGTATGCCTGTTTTTTAGAAGATCTAAAATGATTAAGAAGTAGTTTTCCTTCTGTTTGAAGCAAGAGTTTCATCATTGAATTTCACCGGCTTTTGCAAGTTCTTCTATGATGTTTTGCTGCTCTTCATTCCCTGTTAAATTGAGGAAGATGTCTTCGAGGGTGGACTGATCATTGTTCGCTTGCTCTCTAAGCTCTTTCATGGAACCTAAAGCAATAACTTCTCCATTTAAAATAATGCCAATTCGATCACAAAGCTGTTCAGCAATTTCTAAAATATGAGTAGTGATAAAGACTGTTACGCCGCTATCGCAAAGGCTACGCAATAGATTCTTCAGCGTTCTTGCGCTTTTGGGGTCAAGTCCTACAGTTGGCTCGTCCAAAAAAATAATTTCAGGGTTATGTAAAAGCGCCCCACATAAGGCTATTTTTTGTTTCATACCGTGTGAATATCCCTCAATAAGTTCATTTGCTCGTTCTTCTAGCTGAAAAAGGCTTAGCCATTTATTGGAGCGTGTCTCGAATTCATCAGCAGATAATTTAAAAATAGAGGCAATAAACTGTAAGTATTCCATACCAGTGAGTTTTAAGTAAAGTGTAGGTTGATCAGGAACGTATGCAATTTTTCGTTTTGCTTCAATGGGCGCATCCCATACATTAATCCCACATACATCAATAGAGCCTGAAGAAGGTTCTAAGAGGCCTGTCATCATTTTAATAGTAGTTGTTTTTCCTGCACCGTTAGGACCTAAAAATCCGAATAGTTCGCCACTTTCTACAGTTAAGTTAAGATCTTTGACGGCTTTGTGCGACCCATAGCTTTTAGATACATTTGATAGTGAAATAGAGTGCATCTTCATCCTCCTCGTTTGTTTTTCTACTATCATATACGAATGAAAAAGGATAAAGTTTCATAAAATGTAATAAAAAACAAAAAAGAGCATAAAAAGAAGCTGTCACATTAGTGACAGCTTCTTAATCAATTACTTTTGAACGTTAGCAGCTTGTGGTCCACGAGCTCCATCTTCGATTTCAAATGTAACTTCTTGACCTTCTTCAAGTGATTTGAAACCTTCGCCTTGGATAGCTGAGAAGTGTACGAATACGTCGTCTTGTCCTTCTACTTCGATGAATCCAAAACCTTTTTCTGCATTAAACCATTTTACTTTACCTTGTACCATTGTAGTACCTCCTGTGTGGAAAATCCACGAATATATTACTATCTCTGCTCAATTTCAATAAGAATCACTTTAAAGAAAGTCTTTCTATTTGTTAACACCGAACAAGAAATAATATACCTAGTATAACACTTTTTTATAAAAAAGAAACCTTTTTTCATAAAAAAGTACTCTGAGATAAAAATAAGTTGAAAATATGGGAATATTTTGAAATAGTAAATAAGCTATTGTTTTGTGGATTTTTTAGCGATCCCTAAAATCTTTTATCTCGTAAAAAAATGAATAGTGAGGTTGACAAATTGAATAACGTGTAACTATAATGGTTACAACGAGCTGAAAAGAAATAGCAGTGTTATAAAAGCTCAAATTTTTTTGTGTAATATGTAACTATTGTGGTTACAACAAAAATAAAAGGAGAGAATAAAAATGAAAATTGGCGTTATTGGAGCAACAGGAAAAGCAGGTCAATTAATTATGGAAGAAGCAAAACAGAGAGGACATGAAGTAACAGCCATTGTTCGAAATGCTTCTAAACTAAAAAATCAAACAAACGTAATTGAAAAAGATATTTTTGTCATTACTTCAAAAGACATTGAACAGTTCGATGCTGTGGTAGACGCATTTAATGCACCTCCCGGAAGCGAACAGATGCACGTTGAGTCTATACAATCACTTATTAAAGCATTTCAAGGTGTTCAAACGCGACTCGCAGTAGTGGGCGGAGCAGGAAGTTTATTTGTAGATGAAGAAAAAACAATGCCTTTAATGAGCACAGAAGGTTTTCCAGCAGCTTATTATCCAACGGCTTCAAATATGGGCAAAGGTTTAAAAGAACTAGAAAAATCAACTATAGATTGGACTTATTTAAGCCCAGCTGCTTTTTTTGACCCAGAAGGTGCTCGCACTGGAGCCTATCAATTAGGAAAAGATCACGTGATTACAAATAGTCAAAATGAAAGCTATATTAGCTATGCTGATTATGCGATTGCTTTAATAGATGAGTTAGAGAATAAAAACTATGTAAACGAACGTTTTGCTGTAGTGGGTGAGAAAGCATAAGCTTACGTTTGAGTCATATAAAAAAACAGCTTACATTTGTTGTGAGCTGTTTTTTTATATAGAACAAAATAGATATAAAGCAACGGAAAATGGTATAGATTTTGTATTATTTCTTCGTTTTTCTTTTTAAAAACGATACAATACAACATAGATGATAAAAAGGAGATGAAAAGATGATTCGTTTTGGCGTAATAGGAACAAACTGGATAACAGATCGACTGTTAGAATCAGCTCAGTATGTAGACGACTTTCAGCTTGCAGCTGTTTATTCTCGAACCATTGAAAAAGCAGAAGCATTTGCAGGTAAATATGATATTCCTCATATATTTACTGATTTGGAGGAAATGGCAGCGAGTGCTAAAATTGATGCCGTGTATATTGCTACTCCAAATGCTTATCATGCGGAACAAGCTATCTTATTTTTGAAAAATAACAAGCATGTACTGTGTGAAAAACCGCTCGCAGCCAATGCAGCAGAAGTAACTCGCATGATTCAAGCAGCCAAGAATCACAATGTGTTACTAATGGAAGCGATGAAATCAACCCTTCTTCCTAACTTCAACGTGATTCAAGAGAACTTACATAAAATTGGTCCAATTCGAAAATACGTGGCATCTTACTGTCAGTATTCTTCTCGTTACGATAAATACAAAGAAGGTATCGTGCTTAATGCCTTTAAGCCAGAGCTTGCCAACGGTTCACTGATGGATTTAGGTGTATATTGTCTGTATCCTCTGATTACGTTGTTTGGAGGGCCTCATAAAATAAAGGCAACGGCGTTTATGCTAGAATCTGGAGTAGATGGAGAAGGGTCAGTTGCTTTAGAGTACGAAGATCGCGACGCGGTCATCATGTATTCTAAGATTACAAATTCGCATTTACCAAGTGAAATTCAAGGAGAAAAAGGCAGTATGATTATTGACAAAATACATACTGCTGAAAAGGTAGAAATTCGATACAATGACGGACGGGTAGAAGAGTTAACGGTCGATCAGCCTTACCCTGCTATGTACTACGAAATAAATGAATTCGTAGAGCTGTTAAAGCAAGGAAAGATGGAATCGGACACAAATTCTTATGAAAATTCGTATCTAACAATGCATGTGATGGATAAAGTGCGAGAGCAAATCGGTCTTGTATATCCAAATGATAAGAAATAAATAAAAGAGGCTGGACAAAAGTAGTTTAGTTGAAGGAAGATCCGAACGAGTTTGATTCTTGATGGAGAATCAAACTCGTTCGGATTTTTTTATGGCTAGGGTAAAAGCAGGTTTTAAGTAACAAGTAGTGACCCTTATTAGATGATTTATACCATTTGTTCGTCTCTAAATTGGATTTAGATCGTTATGTCTCATTCTCTTTTATTGTAGTTATAAAGAGCATAATTGAGATTTGAAATCTTGTTGCAGCACACTGCAAAAGCAAATATGTTGAAACAAGGGAAGTTTTTTAGTATCTTCTATGTTCATTCATCCCTGCATACATAGGATTAATCAAAGGAAAGAATAAAAAGAGTGAGAAATATTCGATAATCAATCCTAGATTAAAATGATTATAAAAAAGTATTGACTATAATAATAGCTCGTGTATAATAAAGAATGTAATCAATAGTTATTACTAGTTTATAATGATACTAATAATCGTTATCAAATAGTAAATAGTGCTGATTGCATTAAAAATAATACATACAAGCATAGGCTTGTTAAATACATTGTACAAGGAGAGGTTTTGACATGGCAGAACGTATGGTAGGAAAACAAGCACCACGCTTCGAAATGGAAGCTGTACTTGCAAATAAGGAATTTGGAAAAGTAAGTTTAGAAGAAAATATGAAAAACGGTAAATGGACAGTATTGTTCTTCTATCCAATGGACTTTACATTCGTATGTCCAACAGAAATTACAGCCCTATCAGATCACTACGAAGAGTTTGAGGATCTAGATGCTGAAGTGGTAGGTGTTTCTACAGATACAATTCATACTCACTTAGCTTGGATTAACACAGATCGTAAAGATAATGGGCTTGGAGATTTAAATTATCCATTAGCTGCAGATCCAACTCATGCAGTAGCACGTGATTACGGCGTATTAATTGAAGAAGAAGGCGTAGCGCTTCGCGGATTATTCATTATTAATCCAGAAGGTGAATTACAATATGCAGTTGTAAACCATAACAACATCGGCCGCAGCGTAGAAGAAACATTACGTGTACTTCAAGCACTTCAAACTGGCGGACTTTGCCCAGCTAACTGGAAACCAGGTCAAAAAACACTTTAATAAATAACGGTAGAGTAGAGGAGAACTTCCTCTACTGCTGCCATTAAAATAGAAAAGATAGTTTTCTAATTATAAAAGAAGGAATATTCAGTTTTATTTATGAGGAGGATTTTAACATGAAATTACGTGAACAAATGCCTGAATTAACTGGAGCAACATCTTGGATTAACGACGAAGTGACAAAGGAAGATTTAGTAGGTGATAAAGCAACGCTTATCCACTTTTGGTCAGTAAGCTGCCATTTATGTAAAGAAGCAATGCCTGAAGTTAATGATCTTCGTGATGAGTATGATGATCAATTGAATGTTGTAGCGGTTCATATGCCTCGTTCGGAAGATGACTTAGATATGGGTGTTATTGAGGCAATGGCAATGGGACACGATATTACTCAGCCAATTTATGTAGACAGTGAGCATAAGTTAACAGACGCTTTTGAAAATAAATATGTACCAGCATATTATGTATTTGATAAAGAAGGTCAGCTTCGTCATTTCCAAGCGGGTGGAAATGGAATGCCAATGCTTCGCAAACGTATCAATCGCGTTTTAGGAGAAGAATAATCTATACATGAAGAAGAAATAAAAAGGGCCGGGATAAAAATATTTTAGCCGAAGTGAAAAACGAAACACTGATCAACATGTTTGATTAGTGTTTCGTTTTTTTTGTTATGCAGAACGTAGATTTCATCTGTTTCGTTCCTTCTAGCAGTTGATTAGAGGGCAAGGCGAAGACTCCTGCGGGAAAAGCGGAACAGGTGAGACCCCGCAGGAGCGCCAGCGACGAGGAGGCTCAGCGGCCGCCCGCGGAAAGCGAAGTCTTGCACGGAAATCAACTGCGGTGTAATAAGCAGTCCAGCTCATGTATCCTATTTGTTCGTCTTTAGATTGGATCCATTTCGTTATGTCTCAATCTCTTTTTTTATTTTTACTGAGTCGTTTTGATTATTAATGAGCATTTCATCATATTGACATAAAAAACCTAATATAGTTAAATTTATATAAGAACAAACGTTCGTTTTTGGTGTTGTTATTTTACTCTTTTCTCCCTTTTTAATAAGTATAAGAAAAAAAGGAGGAGATTTGCACAATGACTCAGCTCTATTCGCAGCAAGAAAAGCGGCACGACAAAGAATGTACCTTTCATACATTTCTTACAAACCACAGCGCAACTCTTCAGACTCATATAATGAATACATTTTTGACACCAGAACGCTATGAGCGATTACAAAAAGCGGTTGTTAAAAATGATACAAAAGAACAAAGACTTCTAAACAAAGAATTTCATCAGTTTTATAGTGAAGTTAGATTGCTTCATTATATTAACAAGCTTTGCAGACATTATTCCAGAGATGTTATGCGTGTAAAAGAAAAAGAGCGTTCATATATTCCTCTTCGCCTGCAGCAGCCGGCTGCGCTAGATGGAAATCGAACAGTTGAAGATATGCTAGGAGTACAGGACGGGGCTGTATGGGAGCATGAATTTTTAGGAAATCAACTTGAAAATCGTATTCTTCATCATGCATTTCGCCAATTAACGGCCAAGCAGCAGTGTATGCTGCACTTGATTATTGTCGAACGCTGGACTCATAAAGAAATCGCTGCTTATTTTTCTATTTCTCAGCAAGCGGTTTCTAATCATTATCAACGTGCGCTAAGCAAGTTGAAAAAAATTATGAAGGTGAGTGATAGATATGTTTGATCCTCAGTGGCTTCAACTTGTTGGAAACGTAGGATTTCCCGCTGTCCTTTCTTTTTATTTATTACTGCGTGTAGAAAATAATATAAAGCGACTTGAAGAAAAAGTGGAAGAATTAACAACTGACTTAAGAAAGAAGTGAAGAAATGGAAACTCTATACGAACTTGTAAATAAAGTGAAAGCTGGAGATGAAGAGGCATCAAGGCGTTTATTGAAAAAACTGGAACCCAAAATAAATAAAGCTGTTCAAAGCTTTTCACTGCATGATAGAGACGACGTAAAGCAAGATTTAAAGGTTAAAATTCTTTCCGCTGTTAAGACCTTCGATTTTTCTCAAACGCCAGGTCTTTGGGAATTTTTACATCAAAAATAAAAAAGAGCGCTCGTTTTATCGACGCTCTTTTTTATTTTTGTCGCAGTTCGACTACTTACATTTCAGTGGAACACTCAAAAAACAGAAAATGGATAAATATTTTAAAAAAGGTAAAAGGTGATGTGTACACATAGAGTTTAGTAGTATACTAACAAGTAGAATTTCTTGTAGAAAAGGAAGATAAACACTCTTTATATAGTGAGGATGGTCGGCAACAAATAGAGTGTAGAACAGTTTTATTTAATGAAGGAAAAAAATGATAGTACTGTTCGATAAATCAAACAGTACTAGTTATAAAAAAGCAGCTGTAAACAATATGTAAGCTAAGAAGCCTATTGTTTTTGTTTTAGCTTTTGGAAAGAGGTGAAGAATAAAGTGAGTCAACTTCTCTTTAATATCACGTTAATTATTTCTTTCTTGTTTGCTGCGAGTATAGTTCGAGAGCAAATCATTTATAGAGTAGAAGGAATAAAACGGTATAAAATGTATCGCTTAATTTATTACGGATGTTCTTATGGACTATTAGGCAGCATTTTAATGATATATACAATTAAAATAGATTCTACTATTATTCTTGACCTTCGCTTTTTAGCGGTGACAATTGTTTGTCTTTATGCAGGAATGATACCGGCTATCATTGCAGCTTGTATTATAGGAGTAATGCGTTTGCTTTTATTTGGAATTACGGAAAGCGGAATAATAGGCGCTGCTACAATTATCGTAATGGCTTTACTGTCTGGGTGGACGGTTCGCTTACCTTATCGTCCATTTATTCGTTTTCAATTAATGAATTCTATTAGCTTGCTTTGCGTATTTTTCTCATTGTCCTTTCTTTTTAAAGATATGAAGCACGCCGCTGCGACTATCGTCTATTTACTCCCTGCTTCTTTTATAGGGGGATGTTTAGTGTATCTAGCAGGTAGATATATATATGTATCTCGCGTAACGACAAGTCAGCATAAAAAACTGTCTAAAATGTTTTCGGTTATGGTTCAAAATGCAAAGACAGGTACCATGATTGAAACGCCAAAGCGCGAAGTAGCCGTTATTAATCAAACTTTTTGTGACATGTTTGATATACCCGGGCCTCCTAATCAATACGTTGGACTGGAAAGTAATCAGCTGTTTTTATCTCACGCTCCTATGTTGAAAGATCCTGCTAGGTTTTTAAAAACGGTAGAAAGCACCGTTTATTCAAAAGAGTCAATAGTAGATGAAGAAATTACGTTTATTAACGGTAAAATTTATGCGCGTGACTACATTCCAATCTATGAAGGTCATGTGTATATTGGCCACTATTGGGAATATCGAGATATTACGGAGAAAAAGAAGGCTGAGTGTGATCTTCTCAAAGCTAATAAAAAGCTTGAAATGCTGTCCATGAAAGATGGCTTAACGGGTCTGAACAACCGCCGATCTCTTGATAAACAGCTGGAAATCGAGTGGGAATACGCACGGAAAGAAAAAGAGCCGCTTTCTTTTCTTTTATTTGATATTGATTATTTTAAAGCGTATAACGATACCTATGGCCATATTCAAGGAGACGAATGCTTAAAAGAAGTAGCGAATATCGCTAAAAGCGTTGTCTTTGACGAATCGGTTTTTGTCGCAAGATACGGAGGAGAAGAGTTTGGTATATTGCTTCCTCGAGCTAATCAATATGAAGCGATAAAAATGGCAGAAGCTATTAGACAGCAAGTGGAGGGCCGTGGAATTGTCCATCAAGCTTCTGAAGTGTTTAAGTGCGTCACTATCAGCGTTGGAATAATGACAGTCGTTCCATCCGAAAACATACGGCCCATTTCAATTGTTCATCAAGCAGATCTGGCTTTATATGAAGCAAAGCGTACGGGTCGAAATCGAATTTCAGTATATTCTCACCACAAAGAAGCTGACTCAAACGTTTGAGTCAGCTTTTAAAAGAGATATAAGCCTCTTATTTAGGAGGGGCTTTTTCTTTTTCGTCTTCTTCCATAATTCCTTTTGTAGCGTTTTTAAACTCTTTTAACGTTTTTCCAGCAGCTTTTCCTAATTCCGGCAGTTTCTTTGGACCAAAAAGCAATAGAGCGACAAATACAATTAAGGCAATTTCTCCAAACCCAAGGTTCATTGTCATCGTCTCCTATTTTTTGAAAGTGTTTACAAGTTTAGTATAGCACGAAAAGAGGGGAAGTAGTACACCCTTATCCAGTGATTTTAAGGCCAATTACACCTGCTACAATACAAAAAATAAATAGAATTCGACGCATATCTTTTGCTTCGCGAAAGAAAAGCATGCCGAGAAGTACACTTCCGGCAGCGCCTACTCCCGTCCATATACCGTAAGCTGTTCCAAGAGGTATTTCCTTTAACGCTAAGGAGAGAAGATAAAAACTTCCTGCACCGAAAAGGATAAATCCAATTGAAGGAAGCAATCGCTTAAATCCATCCGAAAGTTTTAAGAAAATCACAAATCCCACTTCGCAGAAACCGGCAGCTATTAATGCAATCCAGGCCATGTTAGGATTCCTCTCTTTCTGTTTCTTCAGTAGAAATTAACTTTAAACCGATAATTCCAAAAATCATTAATCCTAAAAATAAAATCTTTCCAATATTTACGCCTTCGTCTAAAACGGTCATACCGAGTATCGCTGTACCAGCAGCTCCTATACCAGTAAACACTGCATAAGCTGTTCCCACAGCAATTTTTTTTAAGGCATTTGAAAAGAAATAAAAGCTGATGACAATTGTGACGATCGTAATGATTGTTGGAGTTAATTCAGTAAATCCGTGTGAATATTTTAAGCCGATTGCCCATACAATCTCGAGCAAACCAGCGATAATAAGGTAAATCCAAGCCATTTTAATTCCTCCTTACATAATAATAAGCCCTTTTTACAGGGCCTATTTAGCGCGTATGCCTTCCCAAAATATTGTCCAAGCATCGTGGATTTTTTGATCATAATACTCTGGTTCATAGTAAAAGCGCTGAATGAACAGTCCGTCGGTTAAACAATAAAAGCTATTGATATACAAATCAATCGGACGTTCAATTATTTCGCCTTCAGCCATTCCCTGTGTAAAAATAGCATGCAGAATTTGATCAGACAATCGTTCGCTTCTTAAGAAAATAGCTTTTACTTCCGACTGCAAATGCTCAGGTGGAAACAAAATAAGACGACGGTACATCTGGCCAAAAGAATCTTTTTCAATCATCGTGCAGAAATCTACAACAAAGCAGTGAAGCTGTTCTTTAGCAGACTTTGTTTTATGCTGTTCGTATATAACAGATAACTTTGTTAAAAATAAATTCATTAAATCATGCACGGTTAGTAAAAATAAGTCGTCTTTGTTCTTAAAATGAGCGTACAGGGAAGGTTTTTTTATGCCTACTTTTGATGAGATATCAGCAAGCGATGTTTCTGTATAGCCTTTTTCTCCAAAGAGCTCCATTGCGGCAGCTCTAATTTTTTCTACAGTTGATAATTCACTCAAAAAAAGCCCCTCCTCAATCTAACTAACGGTCGTTAGGTAAAAGATATCAAATATAAAAAAAAGAAGCAAGGGAATCGCTTCTTTTTAATGTATTTTTACTAAATGACGCTGAGTTAAAAATAAAGAAAAGATAAAAATAAGCTCAAACGTATTTGTTACGGCTGTGCTTGGTATAGGAATTGACACGGCACTTCCTATAATCATCACGGCTACTCCAATCATCATGCTGCTCCACCTGGTCTTGCGAAATAAAGAAATTCCAACAAAAAGCAAAATAATCGCCACAATAAGAACCATAAGAGGGGGACCGGATGATCCCACTAATGTATAGCGAACAATGCCATATTCACGTACAACTTCCATACGCTGAGTAATCGTCTCGATTATTTCATAGCTAATTAAGGCAAACGTAGTCAGCAAAAAAAGAATGCCGGCAACAGGTTTTTTAGCCCATGTAATCGTCGAGTATTTCGCTACGCCATACGCAAAGAGCACCAAAGTAGGGGTAAATAAAGCGTGAAACCAAAAGCGAAGCATGCTGAGTGAACGTAAAGTATCGCCTTCACCGATAAATGAACCAATCCCAATCATTACATTATCGTAAATTAGTCCAGCTATTACTAAAGGAAGAAATAGCATGTAAAACGGCGAAGTGTTTTTTCGTACTACATATATGCTAAAGAAAAACAGGACAATGTAGCAAAAAGAAAATAGAAAATAAAGGATTGTATCAACCATTTTTTTCCTCCTTTTGATGATACTTCTTCTTTTTATGATAACATCATATGCCAAAAAAGTGAGGAATCATGCATTTTTCTAGGCAATCTTAACGGACAAAAGATGCCTTTATCGGTAGAAAGATTCAGAAAATATTGAAATAAAAATAGGGAAAGAGGCCATAGTCAAGAGATTTAGATTTACTGAATTGATTATTAAATAAAGGAAATCTATAAAATAACAACAAAAGAACTAGGTACATATGGAGTCTAAATGCTTATAAAATTAGAAAAAAATATTTAATGTCCTTTCTATTTAAGTAAGTTAAATGTAAGCAGAAAATGATAAATAAATGTATTTTTCTTACTTTTATATCTATCTATCATCCTCACAAGTACGGTTGTTAGACAAATTCAATTGGTATATCCATAAAAAGGAATTAATGGGATAAAATATTTTTTATTCCACCTTTATATTACAAAACGTTTTCTAAAGTTAAGAAATTTTTAATTACGTAATATTTCCGTGTGTTAATTGTAAGAGTGATGTATAAAATATTCCTGTTATTATGGTAAAAAAAGGTATCGATGGGATTTTTCTAGGTAATTAAACTTTAGACCTATTCTGTAAATTTTAAATAAAACGATGAGTTTTTAATTCTGTAAATAGACAATCGGAATTGTAAGAATATATAACATTTGAGCTATTGACCACTAATGAGCGCAGATGATAGTTTTAGAGCTGTTGAAATTGGTACTCGAGTCCATTTTTCAAAGCAGGTGTTTTAGCAGCATGCTAGCGCTGTTAATTGATTAGCTCCCATACATATATAAAGGGAGTGAAACTATGAAATCGTATATCTATCATTATGAATCAAAAGCATTCATAACGTATCCAACAGGAGAAGTTTGGAAGGAGAAGAATGAAACATGATCTTAATTATCCTATGCTGCCTATTTTTAGTAGGGTATGGCGTTTGGGAGTATCGCAGACATTTACGCAAGCTGCATTCAATTCCTGTACGAGTGAATGTTAATGGTATTCGCGGAAAATCCACCGTTACACGATTGATTACAGGTATTGTAAAAGAAGCAGGTTACAAAACAGTAGGGAAAACGACAGGAACACAAGCGCGTATGATCTACTGGCATACAAGTGAAGAAGAACCAATTATTCGTCGTAAAGAAGGTCCGAACATTGGAGAACAGCGACGAGTGGTAAATGAAGTTGCCGATATTGGCGCGGAAGCTCTTATTTGTGAATGTATGGCGGTACAGCCTGATTATCAAATCACATTCCAAAATCAGCTGATTCAAGCCAAGGTAGGCGTTATTGTAAACGTACTAGAAGATCACATGGATGTAATGGGTCCAACTCTAGATGAAGTTGCTCAAGCGTTCACTGCTACTATTCCTTATGATGGCCACCTTGTTACAATTGAAGGTCCATATTTGGAATACTATAAAAAAATAGCTGCAGAGCGCAACACAAAGGTTATTGTAGCTGACAATGATAAAGTATCTGAAGCGTATTTACGTGAATTTGATTATATGGTTTTCCCTGATAATGCTTCCATCGGTTTAGCAGTAGCAGAAGCACTTGGCATCGATGCTGAAACAGCGATGAGAGGAATGTTAAATGCCCAGCCTGACCCAGGAGCTATGAGAATTACAACGTTTGGCGATGAAAAAAATCCAGCATTTTTAGTGAATGGATTTGCTGCCAACGACGCTTCTTCCACGCTTCGTATTTGGGAACGTGTAGATTCAATGAATTATAGTGAAAAGCTTCCTATTGTCATTATGAACTGCCGTCCGGACCGTGTAGATCGCACGGAGCAATTTGCTGAAGATGTAATGCCATACATTGAAGCGGATGTAATGATTGCAATTGGTCAGACGACCTCACCAATCGCTGCTGCACACCAAAGAGGCGAATTGCCAACAAAAGAATTCTGGGATATGGAAGGCGCTTCTACAGAAGAAATTTTAGATCGCATGAAGCCTTATTTAAAAGATCGTATCGTATACGGTGTCGGAAATATCCACGGTTCAGCCGAGCCGCTTGTTGAAGCTATTATTGAAATGAAAAAGATGAGAAAAGCAGTTTAATCTAGGAGGCCATTTCATGTTCGGATCAGATTTATATATTGCCCTTGTGTTAGGGGTTACACTAAGCTTAATTTTTACAGAAAAAACGGGCGTATTGCCAGCCGGTCTTATCGTACCGGGGTATTTAGCTCTTGTATTTGATCAGCCAATTACCATTTTAATGATTTTCTTAATTAGTATTTTAACGTATGTTATCGTCGTGTACGGAATCTCAAAAGTAGTTATTTTATATGGACGTCGCAAATTTACAGCGATGTTAATTACGGGTATTGTGATTAAAGTTGCATTTGATTATTTCTTCCCGATCTTGCCGTTTGAAGTGTTTGAATTACGCGGAATTGGTATCATTGTACCGGGCTTAATTGCAAATACAATGCAAAAGCAAGGTCTTCCTTTAACAGTTGGAACAACGGTTTTATTAAGTGGTGTAACATTTGGAATTATGCAAGTTTATTATTTATTTTAATACACAAACAAACCGCAGCTGGTAAAGGAAGGTGAAAGCGTTGAAAGAGAAAAAATTAAACTTTCAAGAAAAAGTATTGATGTTTATAAAGAAAACAAAGCCTACAACGGGCAAGCAAGCTCTTATCTTAACGCCAATTTTAATCGTAATTTTAGCTCTTTCAGGATGGATGGAGCGTTCGGACGCTCTTGAAAACCCTGAGACGGCTAATCCAGAGGCCAATAATGATTTAACGATGACTATGGTCGGAGACATTATGATGGGTCGCCATGTAAGAGAAGTAACTGAACGCTACGGAGAAGATTTTGTATTCCGCAACGTGGAGCCGTTCTTTAAAAATTCGGATTACGTAAGCGGGAACTACGAAACGCCGATTTTAACAAACGACGTAGATTCATATAAAGCAATGGAAAAAGGTATTCATTTATATAGTAAGCCTGCTGATCTAGCGACCGTTAAAAATGCAGGTTTCGACGTATTAAACTTAGCGAACAACCATTCAATGGACTACAGTGCAAAAGGGTTAGAAGATACGATCTCTACTTTTGAAGCAAACAAATTAGATTTTGTTGGTGCTGGCCGTAACTCTGAAGAAGCAAAGCATATTTCATATAAAGATGCTGACGGCATCCGCATTGCAACCGTAGGGTTTACGGATGTACATTCAGACGGAATGTCCGCTGGAAAAAACAACCCAGGTATTTTAAAAGCAGATCCGGATCTTATTTTCAGCACGATCCAGCAAGCGAAAGCAAATGCTGATTTAGTTGTAGTAAATGCCCACTGGGGTGAAGAATACGATGCACAGCCAAGTCCTCGTCAAGAAGGACTAGCAAAAGCGATGGTAGACGCTGGTGCGGACATTATCATCGGTCACCATCCGCACGTTCTACAGTCATATGACGTATATAAAGGTTCGGTTATTTTCTATAGCCTAGGAAACTTTATCTTTGACCAAGGGTGGTCAAGTACGAAAAATACAGCGATGGTTCAGTATCATTTAAACAAGCAGGGCCAAGCTAAAATTGATGTTATTCCAATGGTTATTAAAGCAGGTACACCAACTCCAACAGATAACCCTTGGCGCATGAAGCGTATTTATAACGATTTAAACAAGTTTTCTTCAAACCCTGAACTGTTAGAAAAAGAACGAAACAAGTTTGAATTAAACTTAGATCATTCTCGCATTATAAAACATGCAGAGGAGCGCAAAAAGAAAGAAGCACAAGCTAACTAATAGCCCGTCATACACAGAGGAGGTAAAAGATGATAAATAAACGTAATACGATTATTGTTTCCATTGTCATCTTTTCACTCATAGTAGGTGTATGTGTTTATCAATTTATGTTTCCAAAACAAGAATATGCAGTAAGTACTTCAGATCCTCGCGCCACAAAAGTAGGTATGGAAATTCTTAAACAAGGCGGTACAGCAGTTGATGCAGCTATTGCCATTTCCTACACGCTTGGTGTTGTGGAACCGTACGGATCAGGACTTGGGGGAGGCGGCGGAATGCTGATTGATCCAGCAGATGCCTCTCCAACATTTATTGACTACCGAGAAATTGCACCTAAGAATGATAAAGAAGATGAGATTGGCGTACCAGGGTTCGTCGCTGGTATGGATTATATTCAGCACCACTACGGATCTCTGTCGATGAGCAAACTAATCGACCCGGCCATTAACTATGCCGAGAAGGGGTACAAAGTGGACAAAGATTTGCACGATAGGCTGGTTTCATACAAAGGTAATGTGAATGAAGATGAAATTCCTAGCTTTTACCCAGATAAAGACGCCATTAACACAGGTGAAATTGTCAAACAGCATGAATTAGCGAACACGCTGCAAAAGATTAAGGAAGAAGGGCCAAATGCTTTTTATAGAGGGAAAATTGCAGACGATATTACAGAAGAAACGAAAGTAAGTCACAAAGACTTGCGAAAGTATGCGCCTGTTGAGCGCAAACCTCTATCAACTAATTATAAAGGTCATCAAATTATTTCAGCACCTCCTCCTTTTGCTGGTGCTACGCTCATTCAAATGTTAAAAATGACGGATCAAGAAGATATTTGGAAGCTGAAGGAATCGCATCCTAGTCTTTATTATCATTTTCTTGGTCAAATTTCAAAAGTAGCTTATCAAGACCGCTTGAAGAAAATTGCCGATCCGGCTTTTATAAAAGAAACGCCA
The DNA here is from genome assembly GCF_050846855.1 of Priestia sp. TGN 0903. Classification (NCBI taxonomy): domain Bacteria; kingdom Bacillati; phylum Bacillota; class Bacilli; order Caryophanales; family Bacillaceae; genus Priestia; species Priestia sp. TGN 0903. The sequence goes on along the minus strand of NZ_JBOZGL010000004.1, from coordinate 422,515 downwards.
AATGATTGGATCGACGATCACTACGTGCATTTACTTCGTAATAAATTAAATAATACTGAAACAGATCACACCAAAGTAAGCGACGTCGAAGAACATGAAAGTACCACTCATTTTGTTGTGATGGACGGTGACGGAACCGTTGTATCCACAACGAATACGCTGAGTAATTTCTTCGGCAGCGGTGAATATGTAGATGGATTCTTTTTGAATAATACGCTCAATACGTTTGGACAAGGAATTAACAAGCGTGAACCTGGTAAGCGTCCAAGAACATTTACAGCCCCTACCATTATTCGTGAAGGTGATGAATGGGTAATGTCGATTGGCACACCGGGAGGAAATCGTATTCCGCAAGTGTTAACGCAAGTAATTGGGGATTATTTTGAGGACAAAGATTCCATTAAAAAGGCAGTAGAAAACAAGCGTGTGATTTTTGATTCTCATAAGTTTTATTCAGAAGCTAAGCTTAAACAGTCAACTAAAGATGGTTTAAAAACGTACGGCTATGACTTGAAAAACAATGATAACGCGATGTTTTACGGAGGCGTTCAAGCTCTTGTGAAAGACTTAAAGAAAAATCAAATTCAAGGTGACGCTGATCCGCGCCGCCACGGTTTATGGGAAAAAAGTACAGACTAATTTAATTGGAGGAATAGAAAATGATCGCAAAACGTATCGTAGGGATTGTAGGACCAATTGCTATTGTAGCAGGAGTAGTAGCAGGACTTGGAGCTTTAAAACATCCGGCTACTCTTTCAACGGATGAACAGCAAAAAATCGAAAATAACGTAAAAATGATTGAACAAACAAAATCTGCTGCTACAGATGCAGTAAATGATGCTGCAGCAGCTTCTGGGAAATAAAACATATATAGTAATAAAAAGGCATCGTCCGGGGCGATGTCTTTTTTGTGTGCAATTTAATTTATGGATAAAAATGAAAGCGCTTCACAAAATATACATATGAGTAAAAATGGAGGGGAATGTGTGAATAAAAAATTACTGTTATTTAATATTGTTGCTGTTTTGTTGTTAATCGGGGTTATAGCCGCTTTTTTTATGACTCAATCGAGTACAGATCTTAGTCCTAAAAAGCTGCTTAAAAAAAATAATGATCATTCTTATGGTGCGAGTTCATCGAATTCTCTGGCAGCAAATGTAGGGATGGACGTATTAAAAGAAGGCGGGAATGCAGTAGATGCAGCCATTGCTATTTCGTATGCCCTCAATGTAGTCGAACCTTTTGGATCCGGAATTGGCGGAGGTGGAGGTATGCTGATTGCCAAAAAAGATCAGCCTGCTACCTTTATCGATTACCGGGAAACCGCTCCAACTTCTATGAGCGGTAAAAACGGCGTGCCGGGATTTGTGGCTGGCATGGAATATATTCAGCAGAAGTATGGCACAAAATCAATGAGTGATTTAATTCAGCCGGCCGTTGAATACGCTGAAAAAGGGTTTGAAGTAGACTCTCTTTTATCTTCGCGATTGTATTATTCTAGAGGAAGGATGGATGTGGATGATCTATCTGCTTTTTATCCGAAGGGAGAAGCAATCGAAGAAGGAGAAACGCTGTCCCAGCCAGTGTTGGCTAAAACGTTAATTAAGATTCAGCGAGAAGGTGCATCTGCATTTTATAAAGGAGATTTGGCACAAGATCTTGCTGATGCAACGCCTATTTCTAAAAAAGACCTATCTTCCTATCAAGTGACAGAAACCAAGCCTGTCGTTTCTGCTTACAATGGAACGGAAGTGATTTCAGCGCCTCCGCCTTTTTCCGGGATTACACTGATTCAAATGTTAAAAATGGCAGAGAAAGAAAATCTTGAAACAATGCCTGACAAAGACTATTACGAAACGATGAACAGAATTAAAAAAGCAGCTTACTCCGACCGGTTAAAACAAATCGGCGATCCTGACTTTCATAATCAAAACTCAAGTGAGTTAGTTAGTGATGATTATATAACAAACCTGGTCAATCACCCGACAAGTTCTTCAGGTGAAGGGGATGAAGAACACGAAAGTACAACACATTTTGTAGTTATTGATTCAGAAGGAACCGTCGTATCAACAACCAATACGTTAAGTAACTTCTTTGGTACAGGCGAACAAGTTGACGGTTTTTTTCTTAATAACAATGCTGATACGTTTGGAAGCAAAGAACCGAATAATCGTGAGCCAGGAAAAAGAGCAAGAACCTTTACAGCTCCAACTATTATAAGAGAAAAAGGCGAGTGGGCGATGGGAATAGGTTCTCCTGGCGGAACGCGGATTCCTCAAATTTTAACTCAGGTACTTTCTAAAAATCTTGAAGGAAATGAACCGCTTCAAGAAGCTGTAAATGAACCGCGATTTATTTTTGACGATTCGACTATTTATATAGAGCCTGATTTAGATACAAAAAATATCCCTTCTGCGTTTCGGATAGAAACAAAGGAAAGCGACGTCTTTTATGGAGGTATCCAAGCGTTAACCATTAATTTTCAAGATAAACAAATGGAAGGGGCGGGAGACCCTAGAAGAAATGGAGTTTGGAAAACAGGAGATTAACGAAGTAAAAATCCCTTCTCATATGCTTAGGCATAGTGAGAAGGCGTTTGAAAATATCGAATGGAATGAAATTCTTTGTCACTGGAATGAAAATGTACGTAAATGGGGGAACGATCTAAAGCAGGGTGAGCGTTGAAAAACGTGGCATCACCGTAGCGCAATGCTTTTAGTAAGTAAGGCATTTCTTGTTTGAAAATAGCATACCGTATGGCTTGAACAGACTTTTCCGTGTGTTCATTTCCAATAAATACGTATACATACAGCGTATCAACACCGTCTTTGTGGAGCCATTCGGCAAAAAGCTCATTTCGCTGCTCATTTAATTGATCAACAGCAAACTTTTCGTCGATCCAAAGAAATAAATCGTCTGTTTGTTCAGAATGGGTGAGCGTATAGCGACGCCCAATAAAAGGAAAGGTGGGCGTGCTTCCTTGCCGGTATGTGACGCTAAATTGCTGAGGATTAAAAGCAGACAAAGGGCATCTTCCTTTCACGCTTTTAAGTAGTTTATGCATAAAAAAGAGAAATTTCACACATTCGTCAAGAATTTTAAGCTGCTTTTTTTACATGCATACTTATGAAAAAGTTGTTACACTGAAGAAAAGAAATAGTGGGTGATAGAAGATGGAGCCGCTGTATATTGTTTTAACGATTTTTTTAGCAGCCATGCTATCGTATGATATTGCTAAATTTGTTCGAGGAGACCGGCCAGATTGGAAAGAGGGTCTCGTGACGGGCCTTGTGTTCGTGGGCTTTTTAGCAGCCATGCAAATGGCTTTTCACATTGTATAGCGCAGAAAGAGGCTGGGACAAACGTAGTTTAGTTGAAGGAAGATCCGAACGATGAATTGTTCGGATCTTTTATGGTTAAGGTGAACGTAGATTTCATGTGTGTAGTTATGTCTCAATCTCTTTTTTGAGGATATGTCCGATAAGTTTAGTTCGGCAATACTAAAAAGCCCTGATATCGAATAAGCTGTTGTATACTGCATTTTTGATAAAGGGGCTTTTTACTTGTATCGAAAAAAAACACTGCTTTTGAAGCGAAGTTTAGGAGTAGCTGTGTTTCTTGCTTTGATTGCGCTGGGAATTTGGATGTTTCAATTTACATTCTTTTCTCCGAGTCATCAAGCCAAATCTGCTGTAAAAGAATTTTATACGCTAGAACAGGAAGGGAACTTTTCGGAATCATGGAACCTTTTTCATTCGTCCATGAAAAAGAAGTGGACAAAAGGTGCATACATACAAGATCGAGCACACGTATTTCTCAATCATTTCGGAGTAGACACTTTTACGTATTCCATTGAAGATGTTGAAAAAAGAAAGAGCTGGAAGATGGAAAATGATCGTAAAGCGTTTCCTGTTGTTTACGAAATGACCGTTATCCAAACGTATAAAGGGAAATATGGAAACTTTGATTTGGTGCAGAAAGTGTATGCTGTTCGTGAAAAAGGAGAATGGAAAGTCGTGTGGGATTATAAACAGTAGGAGAGCCTGCTGTTTTTTTATCTTCATAAGAAATGAGCATACTTCAGCTGGTAATATGCCTCTTTTTTAACAGAAAAAACGTTATGTTTTTTTACGAGTGGGTAAAATGAAAGAAGGAGGCGAACACAGATGAAATTTAAAACGATTTTATTTGATGCATATGGAACACTGTTTGATGTACATACCGTTATTGAAACGTGTGATAAGCTGTATCCGGAACGCGGAGAAAGTATTAGCCATTTATGGCGTTTGAAGCAAATTGAATATGCAATGCAATATCAGCTGATGGGACGATACGTTGACTTTTATACATTAACAAATCAATCACTGAAATATGCAGCAGAAGCAAATGATATTGATTTAACGGAACATGAAGAAAAAATGCTGATGAGTGCTTACATGAAGCTGAATGTCTACGATGAGGTCAAAGAGGTGCTCGCCTATTTAAAAGAAAAAGGATATCGTCTGGCTATTTTTACGAATGGTCCTAAGCATATGATTGATCCGCTTGTTTCTTATCACAATATGAATCATTTATTTGAAGACGTTATTTCCATAGACGAAATCAAACAGTACAAGCCTACAATGGCAAGCTATCATTATGCAAAAAATAAAATGAATGCAAAAAGAGAAGAAGTATTGTTTCTGTCATCGAATACATGGGATATTGCCGGTGCTAAAAACTACGGGTTCGCAACGGCTTGGGTTAACCGAAAAGGAAATGTAGCTGAGCATAAAGAGTTGCAGCCAAACGTAATCATTAAAAGCTTAAATCAGCTTATTAAATAAAAAAAGAACGAGCATTAAGCTCGTCCTTTTTTATTTATTGCTAAATGTATCTTTTGTTTCGCCTACTGCTTTTTGAGCATTTCCTTTTGCTTTCTCAGCTTTTCCTTCACGCTGAAGATCGCGGTTATTCGTTGCATTTCCGACTTGATCTTTTACTTCACCTTTAGCTTTTGATACATTTCCTTTAACTTTATCTCCTAAACCTTTACTCATTTTAATCTTCCTTTCTATTAGTGATTAAGTAGTGTTACTTGTCTATTCCACCGTTAGAAAGAAATTAAACATATTTTCTGATTTTGGCCTAAACAGAAGCTAAGCCTGCGATATTTAGAAGTACTGTTTAGTCACTATCATCATTCGGAGGTTTTAAGTTCCCACTCATCATAAATCTGAGATTCATAAGGCCATGATAATAAGCTTAAAGATTCCACTGCTTTTAGAACAAGAGGAGAAGCATTATCGATGTTAAGATCTTGCGGTGCAATCCACAATGCTTCCAAAGAATCTTGTCCTTCAAACTGGACGGGGTTGGAAAGAAGCTCACCGCCGGCAATGTCTACGTAATAAAAAACAGCAATGTGATGTACATGAGTAAATTCTTTCCACTTACAGGGATACTGAAAATCCGTTGTACCGGCTTGAGAAATAATAGTAATTTCAAAGCCAGTTTCTTCACTAAATTCTCTTTTCATCGCAACTGTTAATGTTTCACCGTGTTCTAGCTGTCCGCCTGGCAAATCAAAGCGATGAATATACGGCCCTCTATTTTTTCGAATAACAAGCAGCTTGTCATCTCGCATACAAATTCCATATACGCCAAAGGCGCGATCATAGTTTGGTTCCATCTTTTTTTCACTACTTTCTATAACAGAATGGCTTGATAAAGCATCATTTGATTTCTTTATCCTACCATACATTTTGTTATAGAACCTTTTTTAATGAGGTGCTTTTACAGTAAGCGTACGGGAAACAGCACTTTCGTTATGCAAACGGTCAACAGAGGTTACAACATATGTGTATGTTTGATTTTTGAGTGCGCTTTGATCTACAAATAATTGTGTTTCTCCTGTTTTCCGAACGGTTGTCAGTAAGTTTTCTGCGTTGTTGATGTCACCTCGTTTATTGCCTTGGAAGCGATAAATGGCATAATAGGCGGAATCATTCTGCTGATGATCTCGAATTTCAAACGCCGCTTCTTTTGTATGAGGGCCCGCGTTTTTTAATTTTGGTGCTTTTGGAGCCGTATCATCAAGCCAAGGCATTGCCGGAATAAGAGCAGGATGTTTATAAATATCGTTTTGCAGCTTATCTTTTATTCCTAGTGGGTTTCGGTTCAAATCTTTCAGGCTAAAATGCATGCTCCCGTGTACTTCTGGAAATTGATGATTAAGAGCAATTTGCCTTGGATACTCATCGGGATCAGACCATGCTTCCACGGCGTTGTTATTAATTTTATAAGCAGCTTGTCCAATATAAAGGTGAACTGGCTTTCCGCGAACTTCATCTCTCCACCAGTTGAGCAGCGTATCGTAAGCAGCGGGTTCAAATCCAATATTCCAATAAATTTGCGGAGTGATGTAATCAATATATCCATTTTGAATCCACGTACGCGTATCAGCATACAAATCATCGTAGTTTGTTTGTCCAGCAGTCGTCTCAGAGCCAGTTGGATCATTAGCGATGTTTCGCCACACGCCGAACGGACTGATGCCAAACTTCACGTATGATTTTGTTCTTTTAATAGCCGTATTTAAATCTCGAACAAGCTGGTTAACATTGTCTCGGCGCCAGTCTTCAATATTCGAAAACGTTTGAGCACCGTAGGTTTCATATGTTTTTTGATCTGGAAACGTTTGACCTGCAATTTTGTAAGGATAAAAATAGTCATCCATATGAACAGCATCAATATCATAGTTTCTTACGACTTCGAGCACTTCTTCAATAATAAAGTTTTTTACTTCGGGAATACCTGGGTTGTAGTAGAGTTGTTTTCCATAGGAGACGACCCAATCAGGATGTTGTTTGGCAGGATGATTATCGGCAAGTTTGTTTAAATCAGTATGATTCATGGTAATGCGGTAAGGGTTAAACCATGCGTGGAATTCTAAGTTGCGCTTATGTGCTTCCTCCACCATAAAAGCTAGAGGATCGTAGCCGGGATCTTTACCTTGTGTACCCGTTAAATATTCTGACCACGGGCCATATTTCGACGGATAAAAGGAATCAGCGGTAGGTTTAATTTGAACGACCACAGCATTCATTCCCATCTTTTGTACTTCATCTAGCAAATAGGTAAACTCATTTTTTTGCTGCTCAACCGGAAGACCAGGCTGAGAAGGCCAGTCAATATTGTATACGCTTGCAATCCAAGCCGCTCGAAGCTCCCGTTTTTGATACGTAGTAGGTACGTCTGCTTTAGCAGGTAATGTGCTCGAACAAAACAGCAGCAAAAACAAGATGCCTCCAATCCATTTTTTTATATGCATGTTCGTTCCTCCTTCTTTTTTGGTTGAGATAAAATTTCTTTCATAATATAGCATGCGGTCGTTATATTCACAATAGGTTTTAATAAAATATTCTGAAAAATAAAATAAAGTTTTAAAAATATCAGAAAAATATTGAAATTAAACTTCAGAAAAAATATAATAATGGTAATTTAAAGAATATTTTAGAAATACGTTACTTAACGATGGAGGAATTCATGCGCCAATTTTCCGTACTTACTTTAATCGATGCACAAATGAATCATTACAGTCCTGCTGAAGGAAGAGTAGCTGATTACGTGTTAGAAAATCCTACGACCACGTTGAACTTAACGACCAAACAGCTAGCTAAGCAGTGTCAGTGCAGCGAAGCTACGATTATCCGCTTTTGTCAGCGTGTAGGGATTAATAGTTTTAAAGAATTAAAGATTGAATTAGCAAAAGATGCCCATAAGGTGAATAACGAGCAGCTGCCGAATCTTCCGGTTAATTTTGAAGACGAGACCGAAGCCGTGCTTGAAAAAGTCATGAGCAAAAGTATGAGCGCACTTATGAACACGAGTCGTTTAGTGAGTTCTTCTGCAATTGATGCAGCTGCGGAAGCTATTCATAGAGCGAAGCGAGTGTTTTTATACGGAGCAGGGGGATCATCTGTAGTTGCGCTAGATGCGCAGTATAAACTGCTTCGAATTGATATTTCAGCGCTGTTTTCATTAGATAGTCATGTTCAAATGGTGATGGCTACGAATATGACAAAAGATGACGTGCTGTTTGTAGTATCGACTTCCGGTCAAACAAAAGAAGTGGTGGAGCTGATGCAAATAGCCAAAGATAAAGGGGCAGCGGTTATTTTGCTAACGCAGCACGGATCATCTCCAGCTTCTAGATTAGCTGATATTCTGCTGACTATTTCAGTAGAAGAGCAGCATATTCGAATTGGAACGATGAGCGCTCGTATTGCTCAGCTAGCCATTGTAGATGCGGTGTTTATACGGTTATGTATTCAAAAAGGCAATCAAGTGTTTGAACGCATAATCGATACACATAATGTAATTCAAAAAATCAAGAGGTAGGGGGAAACGAGAAAATGAAGGTATTGTTTGTATGTTCTGGAGGAATGTCAAGTGCGATTGTGGTGAAAGCATTAAAAACAGAAGCACAAAAGCACGGAACGGATATGGAAGTGCTGGCAATTGGGACAAATGAAGTGGCAGAGGAAATTCAAAAGGGCTGGGACGTTGTAATGGTTGCACCGCAGATTCGTCACCGGTTTAACGCAGTGAAAGCGGAAGCGGATAAAGCTTCTGTTCCATGCGGGCCCATTCCGCCGCAGGCTTATACGCCGCTTGGAGGTCCGACGCTTTATAAAACGGTTCAACAGCTCGTTAGCTAAGGAAAGCAGGTTTCTTCCTGCTTTTTAAATAAATAAGGGGTTTATTACACAAGGGGAGAATATAGAGGGGGAAAGGGTATATGAGCAAATTTGTGTCGTTTTTAGAGAACAATTTATCGGGACCCATGGCCAGGTTATCAGAACAGCGGCATCTTCAAGCCATTCGTGATGGTGTTATTTCCGCTTTGCCATTTATCATTATCGGAAGTTTTTTCTTAATTTTAGCATTTCCGCCTGTGCCGCAAGATAGCACAATTGCGAAATGGGCAGCTGATAACAGCGCCAACATTTTAATACCGTATCGCGTAACGATGTTTATTATGTCTTTATATATAGCCTTTGGGATAGGGTATAACTTGTCCAAAAGCTATAATCTCGATCCGCTGTCAGGAGCACAAATTGCAGTTGCTGCACTACTTCTTACGGTGACTCCAAAGCTGATTGAAGAAGAAGGGTTTATGCTTCCAATGACCAACCTTGGAGGACATGGTTTATTTGTGACGATGATTGTATCGATTTTATCAGTCGAGATTCTCAGGTTTTGTAAAGCAAAAAATGTCACCATTAAAATGCCGGAGCAAGTGCCACCTTCGGTATCGAGGTCTTTTGAAGCGCTAATTCCAGTTGCGATTGTTGTTGTACTTATGACCATTATTACAATTGTTTTAGGTATCGATCTTCATCATTTAGTTGATAAACTAGTTGCTCCGCTTGTAGAGGCAGGAGATAGTTTAGCAGGAGTATTAATACCGGTTTTCTTAATTACGTTTTTCTGGTCATTTGGTATTCACGGCGTCTCTGTTGTTGGGACAGTGGCACGGCCTGTATGGGAAGTATATTTAGCCAAAAATGCTGAAGCGGTAGCAGACGGAGCTTCAACGCTCCCGTATATTGCACCCGAAACGTTCTTTCAATGGTTTGTTTGGATCGGAGGATCTGGAGCAACGCTAGGCCTTGCTTTAGCAATGCTGTTTTTCTCAAAATCTAAATATTCGAAAGCGCTTTCTAGGACATCTTTTATTCCAGCGGTTTTTAATATTAACGAACCAATTATTTTCGGTTTGCCAATTGTCTTAAATCCTATTTTAATTATTCCTTTTATTATCATCCCGATTATTACAACGATCATTTCATACGCAGCAACGGCGACAGGCCTTATTACTCCAACATACGTAATGGTTCCTTGGACGCTCCCGGCGCCGATTGGGGCATATCTATCGACCGGAGGAGACTGGCGGGCGGTTGTACTGGTCGTTGTCAATATTGCTATTTCTGTTGTGATTTATCTTCCGTTCTTTAAAATGTACGACCGAAAGATGGTTGAAATGGAAAGAAGCGATGAAGCAACGGTTACACCATCCGATAGCTCAGTTCAAATGTAAAGAAAGAGAAGCCAACTTGTTTGGCTTCTATCTCTTTAATAGGAGTGAAGATCAATGTTTGTTCGATTTCGATATAAAACCGTGTTTTTATTTCTGTTGACCATGGTTCTTTGTAACGTTATTTTTACACCTTTGCTGCAGTATGCTGGTTTGTCAGCGCAGCATAGTTTATTTGCCATTACAAGTCTGTCAGCAGCGTTGCTTACAACATTTATTTCTATTCGGCTTTCAACAGCAGCTTTATCTAAAACCGCTGTTTGTATACGCTTTGTTTTGCTCGGGGCAGGGTGCACAGCCGTTACATATTTAGCCGTTTTTTAACAAGGAGGGGCAAGGAATGAAAGTAGTGACAATAGGGGGAGGATCAAGCTATACGCCTGAATTGGTCGAAGGGTTTATTAAAAGGTACAATGAGCTTCCAATTCGAGAGCTGTGGCTTGTAGATGTTGAAGAAGGAAAAGAGAAGCTTGAAATTGTAGGAGCACTTGCTAGAAGAATGGTCAAAAAAGCAGGTGTTGATATGGAAATTCATTTAACGCTTGATCGAAAAAAAGCGTTAATAAATGCTGATTTTGTAACGACACAGCTTAGAGTAGGCCAGCTTGATGCGCGTATTCAAGATGAACGCATCCCTCTTAAGTACGGAATGATTGGTCAAGAGACAAACGGGGCGGGAGGATTATTTAAGGGCTTGCGAACAATCCCGGTTTTGTTGAAAATTGCCGAGGAAATACACGAAATTTGTCCAAACGCCTGGCTTATTAATTTTACAAACCCTGCCGGTATGGTAACGGAGGCGCTGCTTCGATATGGAAAGCATTCTAAAGTAGTAGGAGTCTGTAACCTGCCTGTACATATGACGAACTCAATCGCCAGCTTGCTTCAAATCGAAAAAGAAGATGTGCACATTGAATTTGCAGGGTTAAATCACTTGGTATATGGGCTGCATGTGTATGCAAAAGGAAAGGAAGTAACGCAAGAAGTCATTCAACTTTTAAGTGATCCAAAGTCTCAAGTAACAATGAGAAACATAGCTCCTATTCCGTGGCAACCGGATTTTTTGGAAGCTCTTGGCGTGATTTTATGTCCTTATCACCGCTACTACTATAAAACAAAAGAAATAGTAGCAGAAGAGCTTTTGGCCTTTCAGTCAGGTACTACGCGCGCTGAAGTGGTCAAAGCATTAGAAGCCGAACTTTTTGAACTCTACAAAAACCCAAATCTAGAAAGTAAGCCTCCGCAGCTGGAAAAACGAGGAGGCGCTTACTACAGCGATGCCGCATGTAATTTAATTTCATCCATTTATAACGATAAAGGTGATATTCAAACATTAAATGTAAGAAATAATGGCGCCATTTCTTCACTGCCAAACGAATCTGCGGTTGAAGTAAACTGTGTTGTAACAAAGCAAGGACCAGTACCACTCGCTGTCGGTGAACTTCCGGTAGAAGTGAATGGACTCGTACAGCAAATTAAATCGTTTGAACGAGTAGGAGCAGAAGCCGCGGTTACAGGATCTTACGAAAAAGCGCTGGTTGCCCTGACCATTAATCCGCTTGTTCCAAGTGACGAACTGGCTAAGGCGGTCTTAGACGAACTGCTTCAAGCTCATCGCAAGTATTTACCCGCTTTTTTTAAGGAAGTGAATGCGTAGTATGTATGCTGTTGGACTTATGTCAGGAACGTCACTGGACGGAATTGATGCAGCTCTTGTGGAGATTGAAGGAAGCGGCTATGGAAGTAAAGTTAAGCTTCTTCAGTTCATTACCATGCCGTTTTCACCGCCGTTAAAAAAAGAAATTGAACAGGCGCTTTCTCTCGAACATTCAAATGTACAGCTGATCTGCAGCTTGAATTTTAAACTTGGCTACGCGTTTGCAGATGCAGTGAAAAGAGTGTGCCAAGAAGCCGGGTTTTCTCTTAAACAAGTAGATGTCATCGGATCGCATGGTCAAACCATTTACCATCAGCCGTATGCTTCAGGAAATACAGCGATGTCTACACTCCAAATTGGAGAGCCCGCTGTTATTGCCTATGAAACTAAAACGAAGGTAGTGGCAAACTTCAGAGTGATGGACATGGCAGCGGGCGGGCAAGGTGCTCCGTTAGTTCCTCACACCGAACGAATTTTGTACAGCCACGCTGACCGTACAAGGCTGCTTCAAAACATTGGAGGTATTGGGAATGTAACGTTGATTCCGCCAAAACACTCTCCTATACCCGTAGTAGCTTTTGATACGGGGCCGGGAAATATGATGATAGATGAAGCGTGTCAGCAGCTTTTTCATGTTTCATTTGATGAAAATGGGTGTTTAGCAGCTGGAGGAACTATTATTTCAGAGCTTTTAGAAGACTGTATGAACCATGATTACATGAATCTTTCTCCTCCTAAATCGACGGGAAGAGAGCTGTTCGGTACACAGTACACAAGGAGACTGCTAGAGAAATATAGCAACCATAAAAAAGAAGATTTGCTAGCTACGATTACCATGTTCACGGCATCATCCATTGTACATCACTATGAAACATTTATTTTTCCTGCCTATTCTATTGACGAAGTGATTATTGGAGGAGGCGGAAGTTATAACAATACGCTGATGAATATGATTAAAGCCAAGCTAGGGAAGCGCTGCAGTGTGTATACACAAGAAGAAATAGGGATGTCTTCAGAAGCAAAAGAAGCCGTAGCTTTTGCGGTGCTCGCAAATGAAACACTTGCAGGTTATCCAAGCAATGTACCAAGTGCAACTGGTGCTTTGTCTCCTGTAATATTAGGAAACATTACGCCTGCACCACTATAAAAAAGGGGATGGAAGAAATGACAGAAGCAGCAAATATGGAAAATGAAATTTTTGAACTTATTGCATACGGAGGAAATGCTAGGTCACTGGCATATGAAGCGTTAGAAGCAGCTGAAGATTATGATTTTAATAAAGCTGACGAACTTTTAAAGCAGTCTCAAGAAGAGCTCAGTCATGCTCATAAAACGCAAACTGCGCTTATTCAACGTGAATTGAACGGAAAAACAATTGAAAAGTCGCTGCTTTTAATTCACGCACAAGATCATTTAATGACGGCTATTTCAGAGCAAAAATTAATTGAACATATGATTAAGCTTATTAAAAAATTTAAAAAAGAAGGCGAAAATCAATGAAAAAGCTAGGTATTGCGATTTATCCGGAACATTCGACTGTGGAAAAAGATAAAGCGTATATAGCACTTGCGCATCAATACGGATTTACCCGCATTTTTACGTGCTTGCTTTCTGTTGAAGGCGATCAGAAAAAAGTAATGGCAAATTTTAAAGAAATCATTGAGTTTGCCAATGAGCTAGAGATGGAAGTAGTAGTTGATATCGCTCCTCGCGTATTTGGAGCGCTTGGCATTTCTTATGATGATCTATCTTTTTTTCAAGAATTAGGGGCTTATGCTATTCGTCTTGATCTAGGCTATACGGGAAATGAAGAGTCCATTATGACCTTTAATCCATACGGCTTAAAAATTGAAATTAATATGAGTAATGCAACAAAGTATGTTGATAATATTTTAAGTTACCAGCCGAATCGAAAACAGCTATTGGGGTCGCACAACTTCTATCCTCATCGATATGCGGGATTGTCGTATGATCACTTTATGAAGTGTTCAGCGTTGTTTAAAGAACATAACCTTGAAACAGCAGCGTTTATTAATTCACCAAGCGCTACTTTTGGACCGTGGCCTGTTACTGAAGGACTTTGTACGCTTGAAATGCATCGCACGCTTCCGATCGACGTGCAGGCTAAGCATCTTTTTAAAACGGGATTAATTGATTGTGCAATCATTGCGAATGCTTATGCATCAGAAGAAGAAATGAAGGCGCTGCGTGATGTTGTTCAGCAAGAGCGCTTTACCTTTAATGTGACCCTGTATGATACGATTACTGAGCTTGAGAAAAAAATTGTGCTGGAAGAGTTTCATTTTTACCGCGGAGACGTATCCGATTATTTAATTCGCTCTACGCAAAGCCGAGTAAAATATAAAAAAGAAGAATTCAAGCCTACGCATACTCCACCAATTCGAAGAGGCGATATTTTAATAGAAAATGAACTCTACGGTCAGTACAAAGGAGAGCTGCAAATTGCGCTGTTAGACATGGAGAACTCAGGTAAAACAAACGTAGTAGGCCGCATTGCGGAAGAGGAAATTTTCTTATTAAATGAACTGCAGCCATGGGATAAATTTGCTTTTTGTGAGCGGTGATGAAATGGACTATATTATTGGTATTGACGGCGGGGGAACAAAAACAGAAGCCGTTGCGTACAGCTTAGACGGCCAACAGCTCGCTGCTTCAAAAAGCGATTACGGCAATTTACTCATTAATTACAACACGGCTATTACTCATATTGATGAATGTATTATGGCGTGCAAAACTGAGCTTGCTGGTCATACATGTAAAGGCATTTCACTAGGACTTGCTGGAAGTAAAGCATTATCCAAAGAAGAAATAAAAAGATATTTTTATAATCGTTATCAAGTAGAAGTAGGTTTATATGATGACGCCATGATTGCACATGAAGCACTACTGCATGGAAAAGACGGGATTTTAACCATTGCAGGAACTGGAGCCGTCAGCATTGGTAAAAAAGATGAAGTGTATGAATACGGTGGAGGGTGGGGACACCTTCTTGGAGATGAAGGAAGCGGATATTGGATTGGTCTTCAAGCACTGATATTGCTGACGAAAGAGCATGATCAAAACCGTCCGTACAGCAGCCTTAGTCAGACAATCTTGCAACATGTAAAAGCAGACACCATACACGACATAAAAAAGTTTGTCTATTCATCTCCTAAATCAGAAGTTGCTTCACTCACTCCGCTTGTTGTAAATCAAGCGAGAAATTATAAACAAGAAGCAAGTGACATTCTTCAACGGGCTGGAAAGAACCTTGCAAACATGACTCTTCATTTGTATAAGAAACAGCGGTTTGAAGGGAGCAGCTTGCTGGCATGCAAAGGCAGCATTTTAACGGAAATTCCAGAAGTGTTTGATGTTTATAAAAAAGCATGTGAGAAAGAAATAAAGCATATCCAGTGGGCAACACAGCGAGTATCATCTGCTAAAGGAGCTTATCAGCTGTTCATGAAAGAGTATAAATAGAGAAAAAATGATCGTGGAAAAGGCAGGGGATCACAGTGAACTTAAATCATATCTTAACAGAAAAACGCAATCCGCAAACGTTAAACATTGATGAATTATCAAGCCTGGAAATTGTAAAAAAAATTAATGAAGAAGATCACCAAGTGCCTCAGGCAATCAATAAGGTGCTGCCTGTTATTGCTCTGTTAGTAGATGAAATTGTCAGTGCTTTTAAACAAGGAGGACGTCTGATTTATATCGGAGCAGGTACAAGCGGGCGGCTAGGCGTGTTAGATGCATCTGAATGTGTACCAACATTCGGTACACCTGCCGAACAAGTAATTGGGATCATAGCCGGGGGAGACAAGGCGCTCCGGCACGCGTTAGAAGGAGCAGAAGATAATAAGAAACAAGCGATAGAAGATTTGAAAGCGATTAATTTATCAAATAAAGATATTCTTGTAGGTATAGCTGCAAGTGGAAGAACGCCTTATACACTCTCAGCGCTTGCGTATGCAAACAGCCTGGGGGCAGTAACGGGCTGCGTTGTAAATTCTCCTCAATCAGCTATGGAACAAGAAGCAAACTATGCAATAGTAGCAGAATCAGGCCCGGAAGTTGTAACAGGTTCTACCAGAATGAAAGCCGGAACTGCTCAAAAGCTTGTTCTTAATATGCTGACGACGGCTTCTATGATTCAAATTGGTAAAGTCTACAGCAATCTAATGGTAGACGTACAGCCGACTAATGATAAACTCGTCCAGCGTGCTAAAAATATTATTGCAGAACTAACAGGCGTCTCATCAGAAGAGGCAGCCGAAAGTTTACAAACATACAAAACGCCAAAAGCCGCTATCCTTGCGCTTCTTACTTCTATAGAAGGTGATGAAGTGCACCGGTTGCTTGCTAAACATGACGGACATTTAAAAAAAGCCATTGCAGAAGCAAAGGAACAGTCGACTAAAGATTAACCCCTAAAAGAAGTGCATACAGCACTTCTTTTTTTGTTGAGTACATTTTTTGCACAATGTATGTGGGTGAATTCGGTCTAATCATTTTGCGAGCAGGAATTAATAACGTATACGATAGAGCCGGGCAAAGCAAACCGGCTGTTAGCTCAGCGTCTGTTATCAAATTTACTATTGTAAAAAAGTTTATTTTCTCTAGTTAAATTAGCATGTGCGCTTTGATAATCCTTTGGTTATTTCTCCTTATGACGATGTAAACATGAATATGGTATTATCGAAAGTTAAAGGGGTATTAAAAGGTGTGTGGAAACAATGGATCGAAAAAAAGCCGCATCAGTAGCTGGAGCATTGGTCATTGCCGTAGGAATTTGGCTGTTTCAAAGCGGGAAATTTAAAAGTGAAGCCCAGGCAGATAAGTTTACGAGTACGTTTTTGGTCGATCATGAACAAACAGACAATGGATTTGAATTATTTACTTCGGATACCAATCAATATAGCATGTGGTTTCCGCTTCAGTATGTTATTCATAAATCTTCTTATAAAAGCAGTGAAGATGAAAGTGAAGTATGGACAGCATCAACGAAGGAAAATGATTCATACAATGCTGGGAAAATAACGGCTTTATTTTCTAAGAAAAAAAGCAAAGCAGCTCAAAAAAAAATGGATGCGTTTCAGCCTGATTACATGTTAAAAGGTAAAAATGCAACGATTTATGTGAAAAAACAAACAAGAGATGGAAAGCATAGCATTTATCATGCTTATGTGAATGATGATTATTCAAGCAGGTATATTTACTATACGTTTGAACTAAAAAGCAGCGAACAGACAAACAGTACAAAACAGCAGTATTGGGTAGAAAAAATTCTTCTAAATACACAGTTTCAAAAAAACTCAGCTGAATAGTCAGCTGAGTTTTTTCGTAAGGATTCATAATGCTTTTGCTTTTTTATGTAAACGGGTACAATATGAGTAAGGAGGCCTTCGTATGATTGAAAAACAAGCAGTTGGTGAAAAAGCAGCACAATTTGTTGAAGATGGAATGATTGTAGGGCTAGGAACAGGTTCAACAGCTTATTATACAATTGTCAAACTAGGTGAACAAGTAAAAAATGGATTAAACATCAAAGCGGTTCCTACTTCTCAAAAAACAGAAGAACTGGCAAGGAAACTAGGTATTCCTATTGTTACCTTAGCGGATGTTGAATATATTGATATAGCAATTGACGGAGCGGATGAAGTGGATAGCGAGCTTTCTTTAATTAAAGGAGGAGGAGGCGCGCTGCTTCGAGAAAAAATGATTGCGTACGCAGCGAAGCGATTTATCGTGATTGCGGATTCTAAGAAAATAGTGAAGACGCTAGGAGCTTTTCCTCTTCCTGTTGAAGTTATACGTTTTGGCTGGGAAATGACGGCGAAGCATATTCGCAGTGCAGGTTGTGTACCGCAGCTTAGGCTTTTAGATGATCATACGCCGTTTATCACCGATAACGGAAATTATATTCTAGACTGCCATTTTTCAGAAATTGAAAATCCTGCTTTGCTGGAAAAACAGCTTACAATGATTCCAGGCGTAGTAGAAAGCGGTTTGTTTGTAGGAATGACGGAGGAAGTCATTACCGTACAAAATCAAGAGGTTCATATCATAAAAAAATAGAAGCTTTGGCGTCGGGCCTAGGCTTCTATTTTTTAATTGGAAAGAACGTTCCAATTTTTCTCTAATTGGTATATGTATTGAGACGCGTTCAGTACATTTGGATGAACGAAGGTATCAATTGTTTTTTGCGGACAAGCAGATCCGTATAATGAAAAAATGACAAGCTTGCTATGCTCGATTGGTGATACAACGTGAGATAAACAGCGATAAGAAGGATTTATCAAGCTTTTTACCATGTCATGGATATCTTCTTTGTCGTAAAAATCGACTTCAATTTCCGTTTTTACTAAATAACAGCTTTCAATGGCACTGCTTCTATAATAATTGTAGCGTGCTCCGATGAAGTAGGACGGATCTGATGTTGAAACGTCCAAATTCGTATATGTTTGATCCTGCTTGCTTTTATAAAAAATAGAATCATGAGTATGCTTCATGAATTCTTGATAAGTTGTTCCATCTTCCCACAGAGCTAGAATACAAGCATCTGTTTCATCTTCCACGTTCCAACCCCCTAATTGGCCAATGAAACCATTCACGTGCGCAAGAGCAGCCCAATGCTGTTGCGTATATGAAAAAGATGCTTTTTTATCAGTCGGTATGCTGCATTTAACAATTTTTGTCAACATTCTCCCATCACCTCAATTAATTACTTCGATAAATGCAGGAAAAATCCTTCTAAAAAGAGGAAAATGATAGACATATCCCCCCTTTAAAAGCCATACATTTCAAATAGGACAATGTTAGGGAAAGAAGGGGAAATGAATGAAAGTTTTTCGTGCAAAAGCCTGTCAGTCTCCTATGCGAAAAGGCTGGTCAATTATGTTTCAGCATCCGTTTAAAAAAGATGAAAGAGGAAGATCGCACCCGTTTGTTAAACGGTTTATGTATACAGAGCAACACGATGAAATTGACATTCTGGTTGAAGAGATGAACGAACTGCTGAGAGTGCAGGATTTTTGGACAAGTACTGCAAAAGGCAGAGCAAAAGCAAGATATGATGAACGAGTAGTGAATGCTTTTTATAACGATATTGAAAAAAAGACGAGCGAACAAATTGACAGCGAGTATGAGTACGTTCATGTAATAGGAGAACAAGGAAGCGGCAAAACATCTTTAATCCGCCAGCTTCTTGGTATAAAAAAGGAGTGCGGCTTTCTAGGAATAGGCAGTAAAGGAGCTTATTCTGCTACGTATAAGGTGAAGGATTCCCAACACTACGAAGCTGCCGTCTCTTTTTTTACGCGAAGTGAAGTGCAAAGGCAATTGGAGAAAATCCTACTAAGAAGCGCTGAAGTGTATGCTGAAGGAGGCACGGATTATGACTTGGTCTTTGAGTTATTACACGGAGATTCCTCTTTTAATCTGCGCGCTCTTTTGGGAGATATCCCATACAAAGCCCGTTATTTTAATGATGATGTTCCTTTAAGAATGAGCGACGAAAATAGTTCATTCAAACAATTTGTAGATGCAATTAAACGAGAAAGTGAAATAGTAAAAGACGCTGTTGATCAAGAAGGAAGAGATTTTGCAGAGGTATGGCATAAGCGGCTTGAATGTAGGAAGATCACTGAGCAAATGCTTCTGGCAATTGAATCTCGGTTGAGAGAATACAAGGAAGGAACGTGGGAAATAGGAGAAGACGACTGGCCAATATCCTGCCGTCTCACAGCAAAAGAGCTGTCTTTCTTTGATCCGCTAACAAATGAAGAAGAAGAAAATAACGGACGCCTTATTTATCCATTGTTTCGTAGAATTGAAGTTTCCGGCCCTTTTTCTTTTAAAAAAGGGGTAGCAATTTGCGAGCATCTATCTGTTGAATATACGGGCACCATCCACGATTCTTTTAAACAAGCAGCTTCTATTTTATACGTACATCATGGGCTTAAAGAATTAGATATTCAATTTCTTCAGCAGCTCATCGTACATGGGCACGGTGCTAAGGTAAACGTTTGTGTTACACACGGAGATTTGCTTACCTCTCCAAGCTGTCGTACGGATTATGCTAAAAAACATGCCATGGCTAAAATGATAGATGGTGCGCTTAAAAGCGTTTCACCTCTTATGAGAAAGCAGCTTCACTACTATTTAACAGTAGGGAATACGTCTATTTTAGAATGTGTACACGAGGAATCCGAAGAGAGTCACTTTCTGTATAAAGACTTAAAGACAGCTTTAGTATCAGAAACGAGAAAAAAGCAGCAAGAGCTGCATCCTATTTATTTAAACTTGACTGTCTCGCAGGCTTTTTATGAAGCAATGGAGTCGCTGAACATTCCTTATATGGACAGAGAAATGTGTTTAAACATTTCCTTAGGAGAGAATGAAGGACCGGTACCAGCTATTGCGTCCGCCGTTATTTCATCTGTGTATGAGCATTTTTTAAGTCAGCCGTCTGGATGGTCAAGTACCTATCATTCGGTCACCGACCGACAGCAGGTTATTCAAGAGTTGGCAGGTGAGTTCGCAACCGTCGTTTATTCCTATTTTAACGAACAGCTGCTTAAAAATGCCCGTAAGGACTGGCTAGCTCTTTATAAAGAAAAAGAAGACGATCAGCCGTATAAATATAGCAGGGTCATAGAAAGTGTAATTCCTGCCAAAAACGATATCTATCAGCAGCAAATTCTTATGAGAACGGTTTATCAATTGATTAAGTATGTGGTAGAAAAGAAAGACGGCGTAATGGTTCATTAAGGAGTCCGTGTAAAAAGAGGTTTATAAATAAAAAAACAGAGCCTGATTTCAGGCTCTATTAGCGTTTAGAAATAGCAGTTAACGTATTAGGTCCGGCAATGCCGTCCACTGCTAGCTTATTGTCTTTTTGAAACTTACGCACAGCAGCTTCAGTATTGGCGCCGAAAATACCGTCCGTGCCTTTTGTATCATAGCCAAGCGCCGTTAATTTCTTTTGAAGAGCTTGAACATTGCTGCCTTTGCTGCCTTTTTTAAGCGTTTGTTTTGTGTTAATTGTTGTATCTGCTGGTGGATTTGTCGGATTTGTTGGATTTGTTGGTGTCGGGTTGGTTCCAGGGTTTCCTAAAGCTTTATACGTCGCTGGCCCGACAATACCGTCAGCCGTTAAGCCGTGGTCTTTTTGGAACTTACGCACAGCTGAATCTGTATTGGCACCGAACACACCGTCCGTACCTTTTGTGTTATAGCCAAGTGAAGTTAGCTTCTGCTGAAGTTCTTTAACTGCATTTCCTTTACTGCCTTTCTTTAAAACAGTTCCTGTAGAAGGAGCTGGAGTAGAACCTGAGTTTCCAGAAACGTTGTACCCGTTTGCTGCTGCAATGTCATTAAATGATTTAGAAGAAGTTGTAATCACAACCGGTGTACCGACGGTCACTTTACTAAATAACCATGCCACTTCTTCATCGTACATACGAACGCATCCGCTGCTTACATATTTGCCAATGGAAGCAGGATTATTATTTCCATGAATAGCATACGTTGTGCCGTATGTACCTCTCGCATTTAGACCCAGCCAGCGGTTCCCAAGAGGATTTCTAGGGTCTCCACCAGGAATGTTCCCTGAGTAATAAGGGCGATTGACAATTTTATTCACTACTTTGAAATGGCCCTCTGGTGTAAGAGACTGCGTGCGTCCTGTTGCTACTGAAAACGTTCGGACAAGTGAACCATTTTGATAATAAGCGAGTTTATTCGTTGCTTTGTTAATGATAATTAAATGAGATGGTGTTGAAGCAGCTTCTGTTTTTGGAACGCCTACAAACAAGCAGGCTAGAGCTAGAATAGCCGCTATGAGTACGATTGTTGTTCTTGATATTCTATTTGCCATGTGCTGCGCCTCCTTAGGCTGCAATAATGAAAAACGTATGGTGCGGCAGTGCTATAAATTCTTCACTAATAAAATAAAAGACGAATAGCTGCATTTTCTATACCTGTATGTATGCGCTTAATAAGGAAATCATTAAGTAGAAAGACTTTACTAGCGGGAATTTATAATAATAAGAATAACTAAGTTTTTCTTGATGCTTTGTACAACTTTAAGAATATAAGTTTATTAATCTAGCGGATTCACATTTACATAAGCATCACATCCTTTCCAGTTCTTTATTTTCATGTAAAGAAATGAAAGCGTTATACAGATTGTTTTGTAATCATATTGTAACATAGTTGTATTTTTTATACCATAAAAAGACATAAAATAGTATAAAAATACTTTATATGGGTTTTATGTACAAAAAATTCAAAAGTTCAGGAGAACGAAGCTATTATTAGATATACGAAACTGGAAAAGAAGTATGCGTAGTTTTGTGGAAATAGATAAATATTCTTATTCGAATATAGGGAGGAAAAGAGTAAAAAAACTACTTGCAAAGAGACAAGTAGTTTTTAAACCGTTATTTTTGAGCATACATTACAACAAAATTAAAAAATTTATAGATGCAATCCACCGTGCTAAACCCGCTTGCTGTTAGCCAATTTAACTGATCATGTAAAGTTGCCATTTTATCTAACTTCGTACGTTCATGAGCAGCCTTAATTTGCTCATGCGTTAATCCGCTTGCGGCAATTCTTTCACTCCAGTCTTTTTTATATAACTCTTCAATAATAGAAGAATGGCCTAATACTTGATCGGCATTAATAAATATTCCTCCTGTATGCAGTAAATTATGAATTTGCCCATACAGCTTTTGCTTTTGTTGGTCTTCTAAATGATGAATAGCAAGTGAAGAAATCACAATGTCGAATGAATGCTCAAATTCGTAGCTTGTTATATCTGATACAAGAAATTCCATATGCTGTTCGTTTTTAAAGCGCTCCTTAGCTTTTTCAAGCATTTGATCTGACACGTCAATCAACGTGAAATGAGCATTTGGGTATTTTTCTTTTACAAAAGAAGAAAACAATCCTGTACCTGCTCCGATATCAAGTACGCGAAGCGGCTTGTTTGAAAAGTGAAGAAGAGAAACGGGAATGGAATAAAAATCAAAAAAACAAGGAATAAGTTTGCGGCGCTGCTCGTCATACTGAGAAGCATGGGCGTTAAATTTTTCTTTCACGTTATTTTTCATTTTTACAGCTCCTTTATTTGGTAATATTGAGATACATATATCGTATAGAAGTTTGGTAGAAAAGAAAATAAACAAAAATAGGCAGTATTGATTCCAGTTTGTTATGAATAGAAAGAGATGGAGAGAAGAAAATGGAGATCAAATGGTTAAAAACATTCATCATAGCGGCTTCTTATGAAAATTTCAGGCAAGCGTCTGAAGATTTATTTTTAACACAGCCTGCTGTATCAAAGCATATTCAGCGACTGCAGCAAGAGCTAGGCGCTGAGCTTTTTGAAAAAAAAGGTAAATATATTACGCTGACTGAGGCAGGACGCTTTTTTTTGCCTCATGCTCAAAAAATGGTGAGGGCATATGAAGAAGGAGTAGGAAATTTTAAGTTATGGAAGCAAGGATATAACCGAAAACTGACTATATCCGCTGCTCCTCAAATAGCAGCATCTGTTTTACCAAGCCTCATCAAACAATTTGTAGAGAGATATCCCCATATTGAAGTAACGGTTAATATCACAAATTCGTTTCAAGTGGGAAAAGACATCAGCGACAGAAGGTCAGATATTGGATTAACAAGGATGCTTCCGGGTCAGGCAGACGTTTTTTATGAGTTAATTCATAAAGAAAAAGCAGTCTTAGTTGCCCCGTTTTCTGCAGAGGCACGTACGGAACAGGAGCTGTTATCTTCCTACCGGCTGCTTACGAATAATCATCCTGTTTATTGGGAAGATTTACTCCTTCAAATCAAGGCTTGTTATCCTCACATTCAGCTGCTTCCTGTGACGCAAGTAGAAATTACAAAGCGCTTTATTGAAGAAGGTTTAGGCGTATCTTATTTGCCATTTTCTATGGTGAAAAAGGAAGTTGAAAATCAAACGTTAAGTGTGATTTCACAGCAGAAAATTATCCGACCTTCTTCACATACATATATCGTAACAAAAGGTGAAACGGAAGAAACAAAGCAGTTTAAGCACTTTGTAGCTGAGACCTTAACAGAAACGAGCTGAAATGATACCATAAAAAGGAAGGGGGGATGGCAATGTATATATTAATAATACTTGTAGCAGCAGCGGTCTTAGCAGACTTTATTTTAAGAAAAGTCCTTGATATCCCTCGCAGCAAATTTTGGGGAAAATATGAGTATGAAAGTCTAGCTTTAGGCCGATGGGATAAATATGTGACGATAGCTTTTGTTCTTTGTCTGTTACTCGATATGGTCTTTATGTTTGTGGAGCCTTATATCGTATCTTTCCTATTTTTAGTCGTGAATATTTTGCTGAAAAGCATAGATGAATGGAAATATAAACAAGAAACAAAAGAATACGTAACAAGCTTTGTACAGCTGGGATTCTTCTTTACGGGATTTGTTTTATTAGCCGGCAGAATTGTATAGAAAAAAGAGCTTTACCTATGGCAAAGCTCTTTTTGTATTATTTAAAAATATGATCAATGTCTTTAATTTCAGAAGAAGTGAGCTGAACATCTAATGTTTTTAAGTTATCAAGTACTTGATCAGCGCGTTTTGCCCCTGGAATTAACACATCAATTGAATCGCGCGTTAAGTACCAAGCCAGAACAAGGTGAGCTACTTCTACGCCTTTCGCGTTAGAGATTTGACGAAGACGCTCTACTTTTTCTAGATTTTGCTGAAATGCTTCCCCGATAAAATGAGGCATATCTTCGCGCAGGTCATTAAACTTTGTATTTTTATCATATTTCCCAGCAAGTAAGCCAGCAGCTAGCGGGAAGTATGGAATAAATGAAATGCGGTTTGCAGCAGTATAAGGTAAAATATCGCTTTCTGCTTCTCGCTGAATTAAGTTATATTGGCCTTGGACCACGTCTACATAACCATCTTTATTTGCTTCTTTTAACTGATCTAACGAGAAGTTTGATACGCCAATAGAACGGATCTTACCTTCATCTTTTAATTCTTTTAACGCACCAACCGCTTCGTCTTTAGGTGTGTTTTTATCTGGAAAGTGAATATAATATAAATCGATATAATCTGTTTGAAGGCGTTTTAAGCTATCTTCAACCGACTGTTTTAAAAATGCAGGAGAATTGTCTAGCAGTACTTCATCTCCAACAATTTTATGTGCTCCTTTTGTAGCGATCACCGCTTCTTCACGATTCCCGCGTTCTTTTAGCACTTCGCCAATTAATTCTTCAGAACGTTTAGGACCATAAATGAACGCTGTATCAAGTAGGTTTATGCCATTATCTAGCGCCTTATGAACAAGGTCTTTGCCGACTTCTTCGTTTAGGTTAGGATATAAGTTATGTCCTCCTACAGCGTTTGTTCCAAGTCCAATAGGATTAACATATAATTCGGATTTTCCAATCTGCACTTTTTCTGCCATGTCTAACGTCCATCTCCTTTTTTTATATCTTCTTTTTTACTATAGCAAAATATACCACGAATCAAAAATAGTACGCTCATATGAAAAGCAGCTTTAAAAAAGTATGTGAACTTGAGTTACACGTAAATAAGGAGTATATTCTACATGGCTCTATTTCAATAGCAGAAATAAAAAAAGAACCTCTTTTAAATAAGAGATTCTCTTTTAGTCATGGTAATATGATAGCTTTTTGACAGCTGAAATGTTTCAGCGAGCTGTCTGCGTCCTTGCGCTCCTTGTTCGCGCACATAATCTAATTCGTTTGGTGTAAGAAGCTTCATGCTAATCAGTTTAATAGATTCGTAAGGTAAAGAGAGGCTAGTTGAAACAGAAGGAGACTGAACTCCTAGCAATACACCAATATCTCCATTTTTATTTACAAAATGAGGCGGTACGTCCAAATCCGTAAATTCAATTGAAAGAACATCATGCTTCATGAATAGTTCTAGCATATTAGGATGAGCGGCGGCATTTTGACTCATTTGATAAAGAAGGTCAAATGCCCAGTGATCCTGAATATCCGATAAAGGCCCGCGCAGAGATTCATCATCGCATTCGATATAGAATTCTAATCCTTTTCCTTGTCTTTGGCTCTTTTCTTCAGGTAGTTGAAACGGATCGGACAAGCCGTCGCTTGCTAGAATAACCGTCTCTGTTTTTTGAACACGAATAAATGTTTGACGTCCAGATGGCCAAGCAGGTCCGCCAAAAAACATGGGATTTAATAAATGAGTTAATACGTCTCCGTCGACATGTCCAATTGTGTTCCAGTAGTCTTTTCTTTTTGAGATTGATTCCCAAAGAACACGCTCTACTTCTTTTTCCTGCTTCTTTTGCTTCCACTTTAAAAATAATGACAAGTATCCCACACCTCTTTACGACTTCATAGTACCCAATATATACCTCATTCAGGGAATTCGTAAACCACTATTAGCGTATAAAAGTAAATTATTCCTTTAAATTATAAAAATCCCAAAGTTTTCTCGGGGCATTACCGAATTTTGTCTTTAATAAATCAGGTGAAAAATCAAATAAGCCACATAAACGGCCTGTGCGAAAAATAAAAAGCCCCAAAAGCGTGCTGAAAGATGGGTAAGCTGCTTTAAACTCGTAGCGTCACCCGCATCGTTTGGGTATTTGATGCTTAACACAAAAATAATAAAGGCAGAAAATAGAGATTCTACAAGTAACAGTGCACCAACAAACATCATGCTGTAACGCATAAGCTGTGGGTCTTGTAAATAATAAATACCACCGAGGATCAAACCGATAGAAAAAAGCCAAACAATTCCGTATCCGTTACGTACCCAAAGCAGTAAATTAATAACAACAACACTTCCTAACCCGTAAAAAAGCCAGTCGTAGTGATGGTGAATGAGCAGGTAGAAAAACAAATAAGCCATTGCTGAGCTGAACGGATAGCCGGCTAAGGCAATAATGACGCGCGGCAGCCATCCACGGGATCCCGCGTAGGTGGCAGTCACAGCTACACCTTCATTATTGGTATAAAGCTCAATGCGATTGACGCCTTTTCCGACAATAAGCCCCATTAACGCGTGGCCATCTTCATGAAACATCGTATTTAAATTTGAAAAATAACGTCCAATATGCCTAAGCAGTGTATTAATGCTAGGAGCAAATGAACCTATAAATGGAATGCCTCTTGTTAGCACAAAAGCTAATAAAATAAATAAGAAAAGCGTAGTAGATTGTTCCATCGCGATAGTCCTTTTCGTAAAATGATATGTTTCTACTTTACTCGCAAACGTGCTAAAAGGGAAATGAAACGGCTAGTTTCTCTAGGGAAAGAGAAGCTGGGAGGTTTACATAATATTAATGTTAACAGACCTGACACATTCATTGACCAACTTATTCCAAATTTTATATTCTAAACAGATATAAGAAATGGGGAGATGGTTGAATGAAAGATACGTGGAACGCATTTGTAGACAGTGACCTTTACGTACCTCCAACGGGAACGGGAATGTTAAATAACTTGAGTTTTGCGTTAAAAGACGTATTTGATGTACAAGGACATATATCAAGTGCAGGAAATCCGGATTGGCTCGCCACGCATCAGGTTGCAAGCGAACATGCAGACGTAGTAGCTGCTCTTTTAAAAGAAGGAGCTGCGCTAAAGGGAGTTACGCATACTGATGAGCTTATGTACGGATTAAATGGAGAAAACGCGCATTACGGAACACCGGTAAACCCAAAAAGCGCAGATCGAATTCCGGGAGGATCTTCGAGCGGCTCAGCGGTTGCTGTGGCAGCGGGAATAACTGATTTTGCAATTGGAACAGATACGGGAGGATCGGTTCGAATTCCATCAAGCTACTGCGGTATTTTCGGGTATCGTCCTTCTCACGGACGCATTTCTACAAACGGCCTGATTCCACTGGCCCCAAGCTTTGATACAGTCGGTGTAATGGCTAGAGACGGACACACCCTGCAAAAAGTTGGATCGGTTTTATTGAACTCAACGTCTCTTGTTAGCGGTTTTACACGACTTTATGTACCAACAGACGTAATGGAACTTGTGGATGAACAAAGCATGCAAGCTCTTGCACCACCTATTAAGCACGTAATGAAGTCTTTTTCTACTACAGAAGAAATAGTAATTGCCCCTCAGGGTTTTTCTACATATATGGAAACTTTTCGTTTGCTGCAAGGAAAAGAAATTTGGCAAACGCACGGAGAATGGATTCAAAAAGAAAATCCAACGTTTGGAGAAGATATCGGAAGCCGCTTTCGATGGGCGAGCACTCTTACCTTATTAAATATGAATTATATAGAAGAAAAGCGTCGTGAACTTCGCTATTTTATGTACTCACAGCTTGGAGAAGACGGAATATTAGTGCTTCCTACAGCTCCAGGACCCGCGCCTGTAAAAGATGCAAAAGGACCGGAGTTAGAAAACAGAAGATTGCGAACACTTCAAATGACGTGTATTGCCGGACTAAGCGGACTTCCGCAAGTTACGATACCTGCAGGAGAACTAGACGGTTTGCCAATCGGCTTATCTTTTATTGCAGGATATAACCAAGATGAAAAATTATTAAATTGGGTAAAAGAAAACAGCGATCGTATCATTCAAGCATCGGTAAGGAGCGTATCATGAAGTTAGTAAATATAATAGAGCAAGGGAAAGAACAAGCAGCTATTTTAGACAATGACAGCATTCTGCTTATAGAAGATATCAATACTAAATATTTAACAAACTGGTCTACAACAATTTGGGATCTTATTCAATATAAAGAACTTCGCCACCTCGAAACATGGTACGCCCATAATAAATTTGGTATGAACAGCTCTTTTCCCGCACTTCACTTGCAGGATAGAAAAACAGCTCCTATCATTAGTAATCCGTCAAAATTGTTAGGCATTGGATTTAATTATGCAGCTTCTGAAGAAAAACTAAAAGACTACGACCGTGCCATTGATCCAGTTAGTTTTTTAAAACCCGCAACCGCCATTATTGGACCAGATGACAGCATTCGTATTCCAAAGCAGTCTTACAAAACAACGGCTGAAGCGGAACTAGCGGTGGTAATCGGCGAAACGTGTAAGGATATAGAGCCAGATGAAGCCATAAACGTAATTGCTGGCTATACGTCAGCCATTGACGTAACCGCAGCTGATATTCATGCGGCGAATCATCGCTACTTAATGCGAGCAAAAAGCTTTGATACATTTTGCAGTATAGGCTCAGAGTTTATCACAAAAGAAAGCATATCAAACGTGAAATCACTTCAAGTGCGCACATTGCTAAACGGAGACATGCAGCATGAAAATACCGTGTCTAATATGATTTACGACATCGCATACTGTGTTTCATTTTTCTCAAAAGTCATGACGCTGCACCCGGGTGATATCATTCTAACCGGAACGCCGGGACCCGCTGTTATTGAAGACGGGGACTGTATTGAATGCCATATTGAAGGCATGCTTCCATTAAAAAATAAAGTGAAAGACATGAAGAAAGTGCCTCAGCAAATCTAAGAAAAAAACCCGTTGCCTACACGCACGGGTTTTTGAGCAGAAACGAATATCTTCACACTCAGTTCACAATTAGTAGATATACTAATTAAAAGAGACAGCTGCGTTATCATATACTGAAAAATGAAATATTTACAAATGGAAAAGAAACGGGTACGATATCTGTAGCGACACTTAATAAAAAGGAGCTGACTGACAGTATGATTTTAGTCATCGGAGGAGCAGGCTATATCGGAAGCCACCTAGTAAAAGAATTAGTGAAAACAAATGAAGTTGTGGTACTTGATAATCTATCAACGGGTCATCGCTGGGCAATCGATGAGAAAGCGGTATTCGTAGAAGGAAATCTAGGTAATGAGAAAGATTTAGAAAGCGTATTCACAAATCATAAAATTGATGCTGTCATGCATTTTGCTGCTAATAGTTTAGTAGGGGAGTCAGTAACAGATCCTCTTAAATATTATCAAAACAACGTAGCTGCGACGTTAACCCTTTTACAAACGATGATGAAGCACAATGTGAAAAAGTTTATTTTTTCATCTACTGCTGCTACATATGGGATTCCTTCTGTAGATATCATTACAGAAGATACGGCAACAAACCCAATTAATCCGTACGGACGTTCAAAGTTAATGATTGAACAGATTTTAGCTGACTTTGCAAGTGCTTACGATATGGAATATGTTGTGCTTCGTTACTTCAACGCAGCGGGTGCTTACGAAACAGCGGAAATTGGTGAGTGCCATGATCCTGAAACGCACTTAATTCCAATCATTCTTCAGCACCTTCTTGGTGAACGTGAAAACATCTCTGTATTCGGCTCAGACTACGATACTGCAGACGGAACGTGCATCCGTGACTACATTCACGTAACGGACCTAGCGAATGCTCACATTTCAGCGCTTCAGGCACTGTTAGACGGCACGAAGAAAACAGCAACGTACAATCTTGGAAACGGCCTTGGCTACTCTGTAAAAGAAGTGATCGAAACGTGTGAAAAAGTAACGGGTAAAAAAGCGAATGTTGTAATGGCAGACCGCCGCGCTGGAGATCCGGCACGCTTGGTCGCATCTTCTGATAAAATTCACGCAGAATTAGGCTGGAAAGCGCAAATTTCATTAGAAAAAATCATCGCATCTGCTTGGAAATGGCATCAAAACAGCGCAAAAGTAACAAATTAACAAAAAGGCCTCTTTTTTCTTTGAAAGAGGCTTTTTTGTTACGATTAAGTTGATTTATGTTCTAAATAATCATTTTTAAAATCCAGTGTTTTAGCCCACGAACAAGCCTTCTTCTTTTTGGACATTTTCGCTAAACAAGCACGACTTTTATTCTTTTCCATATGCTATAGGTAAATATACCACTCACAACTATCCCGGTTTATAAAATAGCACGCAAGGAGGTTATGATATGTATTACTGTGTAAGATGCTCCAAATTTCATGACGAACAGGAAAAAGAAAACATCTTTCAAAATGGTTTTTACATTGATCCCTATTTGCTTCAAAAAGTCCATCTAGGCATGTGCGTCCACAAATCCCCATCAATCAAACAAATGAGAGCCGTAGAACGATTCGAAACGAAAAAAATGTAGAATTCACATTCACCAATAAGAAGCTAGATCTAACCAGGTCTAGTTTTTTCAGTGAATAACAGCTTTCTTCAGCTATCTTTCATGTAATATTAAGAGAAATTTAAGACAAGCCCGCTATACTAGTTAGTAGACGTATACATAGGATATGGTACGTTAAGAAATTGAAACAGCAGTCCGTTTTATAAACTAGAAAGGATGGCGTCAAATGATTTCTGAAAAACAATCACTTTTGTTGAAAGAACAAGCAAAGCTTCTCGCATTAAAAGAATATAAAGGCATTGTCAAATCCATATCGCTGAGTAAAATACTCACTCTTCCTATTTATACAGTAGACATCCTTACGTTAAACGGAGAAGAGCACAAAGTAAAAATTAATGCCCAAACCGGCAGTGTTTTGAAAGAAAAAACGATTCCTTTAACGAAAAGCCGTGCAAAAGCATACGCGTTAAGACAGCATAAAGGTATTATCGAATCGATTGTTCTCACTAACAAGCAATATGAAATTGTGATTCTTGGACTTGATGGGAAAACCCACAGCGTGAAAATTGACGCTGAAATTGATGTGCTGGCACAAGGAGAGTGAAACATTCAGTAAACGTCCTATATTATGTAATCAACCTCACTTTGTTGAAAGTGGGGTTTTCTTTATTGAGAGAAATCATTAATAAAGGTAACAATGATAAAAAAAGAAGTGATTATTTTTTTAATAGAAAGGGTAAGTGATAGTAAAAAATAACCACTTCCTAATTATGGTTCTTTAATTCGTTCTGCTTATGACTCTCCCATTATAAGTATGATAGTATCGAACATGTATAAAACATAGGTTATAACATAACTAAAAGGGTGTGCGACAATGAAAAAACGTACGAAGACCATTATTGCAGTCATTGCAGGAGCTGCTATTTTAATAGGAGGAATATGGATGATAAACGAAAGCCGATACCCAAACGTCCCTGCTTTTGATGATCACTTTACGCGTGAATTCTTAAACAAAGATAAAAAAGTGGATGACGGGTTTTATGAGTTTAAGTCGAAGACAGGGCAGTATACGATGTGGTTTCCGGAGGAGTATCAGCTTATAAAGGAGAACGAGGAAGATTATGTAATAAATGATAATTCTTATGAAAGGTGGATAGCGAAAGATGTTAATGACAAAGCTGGAGATACTGGGGGAGATTATATCGAAGTAACATTTTCAAATGCAAGAAAGGCTGAAAATGAATCATTTACTGTAGAAAATATGTTTAAAGAACAGCTAAATACCACTAAACCTAATAATTTTGAAACTGCTAGTACCAGGATCTACTATGATGCAGCTTATACATACTTTAAAGGAACACAAGAAGTAGTAAAGCATAACAGCAAAGAACATGCTCCAAACACATATATAGCATATATAGTTGATAAAAAATCCAATAATGCAATCGAATTATGGTTTGATAAAAGTAAAGGGGGCCAAAAAAATAATAAAGTAACAGAAAAAAAATGGTTGCTAACAATATTAAAAAATATCAGATTCCGTGAGGGCAATGAAAATGAGTAAAAAACCCGTGTTGGACAATAATTTAAGAAATAAGATTACTCAACTTGAGTATACGGGGTTAGCCGGTAAGGAAAAAGAAATTAAGGAAATATACAAGGAAACTACAGGGAAAGAACCTCCAAATTTTGAGATTTATAGTAGTAAAGAAATGGGTATTGGAGAAAATTCAGGGTTCGATGGTGCCGCTGTCCACTTTTATGACAAAAAAAATCACATTAACGAAGTATATTATATCTTTAGAGGAACGGAACCCTCTAAAGATTTTGGAGATGTGGTGTATGACGCATTAGGAATTGGAAGCGGAGAGAGAAATAATCAAGTTCAAGATGCAAAAGTTATGTATGAGGAAGTTGAGAAAAAAATTAAAAGCTCAAATTCAAAAATAAAAAGGTATGGGGATGGTCATTCTTTAGGGGGACATCTGATAGTGACCCTTGGACTTATAACTAAGAATTTTGTAAACATAAGAGGCTTAAATGATGCTCCAGTTAATGTCAAGCAGTTGCAAAGGTTAGATAGGAAGTTTGCGAATTATGTAGAACAACAAACTGGTAAAAGAAATGGAGTGTCTTCAAAAAAATTAGTAGTTTTAGCCAACTCCTATTATAAAAAGCAGAAAGCTACCATCAGTCATACCTGGGTAAAAGGTGAACCTATGCATGCGCAATCTTTCCCTGGCAGTTGGTATGCAGGTAATAAAGTAACCATGCTTGGAAATATGAATACAGAAGAAATGATTAATATTGGAGAATACCCTCTGAAAAGGTTAGCCAAATGGAACTTGTTTTTAAAACTTGACGAAGTCAGATATAACTCTGGAGTATCCAATATAATTGGAGGATTATCTTTGGCAAACGCCCATGTAGACGACAGTGTTCTTCTCAATATTCCATCATATGTTGATGATGTTAAGGAAAAGCCGCTTAAGCATCTTCCTGGGATTGTGCTAGGAACAGAAGGTGCATTTTTCTTGACGAAACAGGCGATAAAAAGTCCTGGAGTTTTAGTACAAGGGATTAAAGGAATATCTCAAAGAAATCAAGCAAAACTCCACGGAATTAATTACGTTGTCAAATACACAGAAGCTAATGCTATGAAGACGTATTATCAGGTTTTTGATTCAGGATCTCAGGAAGAAATCTTGCTAGATTATGAACAAATGAAGAAGTTTGTTTATTACTGTGCTAATGCCATCAAAGACAAAGAAGCAAACTTAAATGCACTAAAGCAGTATTTACATAGTGAAATTAACGAAGTCTTCGAAGCTAAGAAGAAAAAGTTAAAAATGAAAATATCCAGAGAAGAAGCTTCTCCCCAGTCATTTATGGAAAAGGCAGATAAAGACGGCGCTACCCTCGCATGGTTTGGACAAAAGCGTGTGGCTGAAAAAGTGACGTTTGACAAAACGTTTGACCCGCTAGATGATAGTGTATTTACTCCTGTTGAAGAGATTATTTCTTCTATTCAAGAGGAAGTTACATACTATCAAAAGTTTCTTGAAGCGTTCTTCCAAAATTTCGAGAAGATGATGGAAGCTGACGAATCGGTAGCTTCAGATATTAAAAGCATGAAAGAAGTAGTAGGGGGGATTTAATTGTTTGATTTTGATTTTACACACACAGGAACAACGAGCGGTAAATACACGTTTGAATTTGATAGTGATGACTTCAAAGACGAGCAGGCAAAAAGGATTAAAGAGTTAATCAAAAAGGATCAAGAAGTAAATGAAAAGCTTTGGCATGCTAAAAGCTATTTAGAAAACCAAACGGGTGAGTTTGCGGATGCGGTTAAAAGTAAATTAGAAGCAGCTGAGCGGGGATATACGCTAAGGGCTCAGCAGTATGATACTGGAGCATTTCAGCATATTATGAGTTTTATGCATTCTGTTAAAGATATGCATAAGAGAGAGTACGAACTTCGATATAAAGAATCAATGGATGAAAGTGAATTAACATAAGGGATACTGCTATTCCTCAGACAGTGGTCTGAGGGATTTTTATATGTTGAACAATTTACATTAAGTCCCGTTTATTTCAAAAGAGTAATAAAGGGAGTGTAGGACAATGAAAAAACGTACGAAGACCCTTCCCGCAATCATTACAGGAGTCGCTATTTTAATAGGAGGAATATGGCTGATAAACGAAAGCCGCTACCCAAACGTCCCTGCTTTTGATGATCACTTTACGCGTAAATTCTTAAGCAAAGATAAAAAAGTGGACGATGGGTTTTATGAGTTTAAGTCCAAGACAGGGCAGTATACGATGTGGTTTCCAGAGGAGTATACATTACTGAGTGAAAATGGTGATTACGCTAGAGATAATAAAGATTTTGAACAATGGGAAGCTGTTCCCTCAACAAGTGAAACCAAAGCGTATAGAGGAGCTATATATGTCAGGATGGCTAAAGATAACAAGAGAAATCACCAAGATTATCTTGAAAGCTTTTTTAAAGATCATTTAATTTCTGAACAGCCAAAGCTTATTAAAACAGGTAAAACTGAAATTTATTTTTCAAGTGCTCATTTTGAGATAAATGAAAAGAATCAAGTAGTAGAAGATATTAAGCAAAAACCCAATAGCTTTTATGCATATATTATAGATAAAGCTTCTAACAAAGTAATTGAATTTTCTTTTGAAACGAGCGGATTTAAAAATAAACAATTTGAGGAAGAGAAACAGAGAAAATGGTTAATGAAAATCTTAAGAAATGTTCAATTTTACGGTTAAGTTAGCTATACATCACGAAGCAATTTCGGGTAATAGTATTCGGTAAAAACTATTTAATAAATAGGAAAAGAAGTTTGTTTCAAATAATGAAGAAGGGTGTGCAGCTATGAAACAGCATACAAAGACTATTATCGTAGTAATTACAGGGGCAACTATTTTAATAGGCGGAATATGGATCATAAATGAAAGCCGCTACCCAAATGTTCCAGCTTTTAAAGATCATTTCACTCGTGAGTTTTTGAATAAAGATAAAAAAGTAGACGATGGGTTTTATGAGTTTAAATCAAGGACAGGACAGTATACGATGTGGTTTCCGGAGGAGTATCAGTTGTTACATGAAAATGAACAACAATATGTTAAAAGTGACGATTTTTACGAAAGGTGGAAAGCTTCATCAGTCAAGAAGCATAAAAAAGGAGATCAACTAAATTATTTACAAGTCGAACTATCAGAGAGTAATGCTGATGATGAATCTATTTATGTAGAGAGTCTATTTAAAGGTGAGTTTGGCGCAAATGATCCTGAAAAGTGGGAAACAGCTAATACCCGTATATATTTTGATGCAGCTTATCTTTATTTTAAAGGAACAGAAGAACATGTCATCCATGATAAGAATAAACATGCTCCAAACACATATATAGGATACGTAGCAGATAAGTATTCTAATAAGGTAATTGAATTATGGTTTGATGACAGTTTAAATCATCAAACTAATAAGGGGCTTGAGAAAAGAGAGTGGTTTGTAGAAATATTAAATAGTATTCGTTTTAATCAAGAAAATAGCTCAACTTGAATACAAAGGCTTATTTGGTAAAGAAAAAGAAGTCAGAGAGATTTGTGAGTCTCAATAACTTTTAAAAAAGGTATGTCGAAGAAATAAGAACAGATATAACAATTCTAAACTATTCAATATATACAAAGTGAAGTTTGTTCTAAACGATAAAAAAGGATGGGCGACTATGAAGAATCGCATGAAGACTGTTATTGGAGTAATTGTAGGAGTCGTTATTTTAATAGGAACAATATGGCTGATAAACGAAACACGCTACCCCAACGTGCCAGCTTTTGATGATCACTTCACGCGTAAGTTCTTGAACAAAGATAAAAAAGTGGACGGCGGGTTTTATGAGTTTAAGTCGAAGACAGGACAGTATACGATGTGGTTTCCGGAAGAATTTATAATAGCGAATAACGATGGTCAAGGCTATTCAAAGAACGGACAAAATTATGAAGATTGGAGAGCCTTATCGACTAAAAAATACAAAGGGGAGAATCTGATTGGTCAACTGAACTTGAAATTTTTTGAGCGGGGCACCAAAGATGAAGCTGTGTTTGTAGAGGCTACTTTTAAAAGAAGATTTCATGCTAATAAACCAAAGGTAATAGAAATGAAAGATAAAAAAATCTACTATGATAATGCCTATACTTACTTCAAGGGTACGGAGGAGAAAGTAATTGAAGATAAAAGTAGTTACATACCCAATACGTATGTTGCCTACGTAGTTGATGAACATTCAAATAAGACAATTGAAATATCTTATGACTCTATAGGTAATAACTTATCAAGAAATGAAGGTAACAAAACAAATAAGCAATTTTTAAAAATATTAAAAAGTATTCATTTTAGACCAGAAAACAACGGAGATGTCAGAGGATGAAGAAACGTACGAAGATTATTATTGCAACTATTGCAGGAACGGTTATTTTAACAGGAGCAATATGGCTAATAAACGAAAGCCGCTATCCAAATGTCCCAGCTTTTAAAGATCACTTCACGCGTAAGTTCTTGAACAAAGATAAAAAAGTAGACGATGGTTTTTATGAGTTTAAGTCAAAAACTGGGCAGTATGCGATGTGGTTTCCAGAGGAGTATCAATTAATACATGAAAATGATGAAGATTATGTTGTAAGTGGAAAAATGTACGAAAGATGGGTAGCAGCTTATACCAAAGAGCATAAAAAGGAACATCAAATTAATTCTATCAGTTTAAAGTTTTCAGAAGGAAGAGATCCAGAAGATGAATCTTTTAGCGTAGAAAGTCTTATGAAAAATCGTTTTAATGTAAGTGAACCAAAGGTAATAGAAACTTCTAATACTAGAATTTACTATCAATCTGCTTACATTTATTTTAAAGGACCCGAGAAGCATGTGATAAATGACAGTAAAGAACATGTCCCAAATACATACGTAGCCTATGTGGCTGATAAGGAATCGACAAAGGTCATTCAATTATCAATGGATCAGGTTGGAGATTTTATAGAAGATAGTAGCTTGGAAAAGAATACGTGGGTTTTAAATATGTTAAAGAGTATCCATTTTAAAGCAGAAAATAATGGAGATGCCAGAAGATGAAAAAGCATACGAAAACTATTATTGCAGTCATTATAGGAATAACTATTTTAATAGGCGGGGTATGGATGATAAACGAAAGCCGCTATCCAAATGTCCCAGCTTTTAATGATCACTTCACCCGTAAGTTCTTGAACAAAGATAAAAAAGTGGACGATGGGTTTTATGAGTTTAAGTCGAAGACAGGTCAGTATACGATGTGGTTTCCAGAAGAGTATCAAATTATACATAAGGATGCTTCGGATTATGTTAAAGACGGTACATACTATGAATTCTTGAAAGCTTCTAACAATAGCCACGATGGATATAAAGGATATATTGATATTGAGCTGTCTGAGAAAAAAACTAATAAAGAAAAGATATATGTAGAGGGCTTATTTAAAAAACGTTTTTATATTAATGATCCTCAAAAATTACAGACAGATACAACAAGAATTTATTACGATAGCGCGTATATCTATTTTAAAGGCACAGATAAAAGAGTAATTATGGATTTTAATAAACGTACGCCAAGTACATATGTTGGCTATATTGGGGACAAAAACTCTGAGCGGGTAATTGAATTTTATTTTGATAGTACAGAACACCTTTCTGAAAAATCAGCAGAAAAACGTGAGGAATGGATTATAAAGATATTAAAAAGTATTACTTTTAAAACAGAATAAAAACAAGGTCTACTCATTCTGTTTTAAACAATAGCTGAAGAAAATTTCTTAATTTTAAAGTTTGTACTAGCAATGGCAATAAAGGATGTGTGGAGTGATGAAAAAACGTAAAAAGACTGTTATTGCAGCAATTGTAGGGTCATCTATTCTAATAGGTGGAATATGGCTGATAAACGAAGAACGCTACCCCAACGCCCCAGCTTTTGATGACCACTTTACACGTAAGTTCTTGAACAAAGATAAAAAAGTGGACGATGGTTTTTATGAGTTTAAGTCGAAGACAGGTCAGTATACGATATGGTTTCCAGAGGAGTATCAAATGTTGCATAATGCTTCAGAGTATTACTCTGTAAATGGAAAATCATATGAAAATTGGTCTGCTTCATGTAGCAAGGTCGATGGGGAAAATAAATCAATCTACTATATTAAAGTTGAATTTTCAAAGAATGATAAGAAATCTGAGCCTATTTATGTGAAGGGATTATTTGAAGAGCAATTAAAGAATAATAATCCTAAAGAAATAGAAACTTCACATACTCGCATATATTATGACTATGCTTACGCATATTTCGAGGGAACTGAAAGGCATGTAGTACATAACAGTAAAGTTCATTTACCTAATACCTATACAGCTTATGTAGCAGATAAAAATTCTAATAAGGTTATAGAATTCTCATACGACAGTATAGGTGAAGGTACAGAAACTAGCCAAGAAAAAAGGAAGTTATGGTTTTTGACAATATTAAAAAGTATTAATTTTAGCGAGGGTAAAAGTCGTGAGTGAAAACCTTTATTAAGTAACGATATAAAAAATGAAATAACTCTGCTTGAGTACAGTGGATTATAGGGATGAAAGTGAATGAATATAAAAAGTACTGCTATTGCTCAGACAATGATTTGAGCAATTTTTATATGTTTAATAACTACAAATAGATAAGTAAGCAGTATGTAGCATACATAGCAATAGATTTAAATAAAACTATTCAAATTACATTAAATGTGGTTTATTTCAACCAATGAAGGGAGTGTGTAACCATGAAAAAATGTACCAAGGCCATTATTGCAGTTATTGCAGGAGCCGCTATTTTAATAGGAGTCATATGGCTGATAAACGAAAGCAGCTACCCAAACGCCCCAGCTTTTGATGACCACTTTACACGTAAGTTCTTGAACAAAGATAAAAAAGTGGACGATGGTTTTTATGAGTTTAAGTCAAAGACCGGGCAGTATACGATGTGGTTTCCAGAGGAGTATCAAGTTTTACATAAATATCGCGAAGATTACACTAGAAATGGCGAATCATATGAAAATTGGTCAGCCTCTTATATTAAACCCTACGAAAATGATCAACAAACGTACGCTATCAAGGCTGAATTTTCCGAGAACGACATGAAATCAGAATTAATTTATGTAGAGAGTTTATTTAAAGAACAATTAGACAGTAAAAAACCTAAACAGTTAGAAACCTCTCATACAAGAATTTATTATGATTATGCCTATACATATTTTCGTGGTACTAACCAACATATAGTACATGACAGTAAAGAAAATCCGCCCAACCTTTATGTAGCATATGTAGCAGATAAAAGCTCTGATAAGGTAATCAAATTAATATATGATAGTGTAGGGGAAAATACAGAAACAAATAAAATGGATAGAAAGAAATGGTTTTTAAAAATGTTGCAAAGTATTAAATTTGTTAAGGGAAATTAATTATAAGCAAAAGCTTTTTTTAGCATAAGGGCAACAAATCAAAATGCTAAAGACTATTCAATATATAAGGATTAAAGTTTGTTCCAAACGATAAAGTAGAGGGGACGCCGATGAAAAAACGTTCGAAAGTTATCATGATAGTTATCACAGGAGCCGCTATTTTAATAGGAGTCATATGGCTGATAAACGAAAGCAGCTACCCAAACGTTCCAGCTTTTGATGATCACTTTACGCGCAAGTTCTTAAACAAAGATAAAAAAGCCGATGATGGGTTTTATGAGTTTAAGTCAAAGACCGGGCAGTATACGATGTGGTTTCCAGAAGAGTATCAAGTTTTACATAAAAAGAGAGAGGATTATGCTGTAAATAATGATTCCTACGAGAGCTGGTGGGCTGTCTACAATGAAGAAGTTGAAGGTAAAACACAAGCGAATTATATAAAAACTGAGTTTTTAACCAGTAATCCTGCAGATGAGAGTATTCACGTTGAGGCTTTATTTAAAAGAAGATTTGGATTAAGTGTTACTAATAAGATTGAAAATTCACAGACGAGGATTTACTATCAATCAGCTTATATTTATTTCAAAGGAACAGAAAAGCGTGTAATAGTAGATGAGAAGAAACATATTCCTAATACATACTTGGCATATGTAGCAGATAAGCATTCTAATAAAATAGTACAGATTTCCTTCGATAGCAGCGATAAATATAAAAGCGGTGATGAAGACAAAAGACAAGAATGGTTTTTTAAAATGCTGAAAAATATTCGTTTTAATGAGGGGAAATAGTAGAGAATTTATAGAGAAGAAGAGGTAACAAGTTAGATGAAGAAAGTTATAGGGTTTGCTTAGCTGTAGGTGCAATATTTTTTGTAATGTCTTGAATGGGCTGTTATCCTTGGTTTTCCAACTAGCATCTATTTATCAACATGAGCAACTTGTCTATGATTACAAGCCAATGATAACAGGTTATTGCGCTAAGTATATGATAAACGTAAATTTCACATATTAGGTGTTTCTAGCGGTTGATTGGAGGGCAAGGCGAAGACTCCTGCGGGAAAAGCGGAACAGGTGAGACCCCGCAGGAGCGTAAGCGACGAGGAGGCTCAGCGGCCGCCCGCGGAAAGCGAAGCCATGCACGGAAATCAACCGCGGTGTCACAAGCAATCTATACTAGTCCCTTTATCTAATTTGCTCATCTTTAGATGGGGCTGAGCTGCTTATGTCTCAATCTCTTGTTTGAAACATCCTTTACAGCCTATCTATCAAAAGCATAAAAGTCTCTAAAACACTTCTTTGTTGCTATCATAAGCCTCCAGCAAGTCCCAAAATACTAAATCGCCTAATGGAATATCTTACTTTTAATGGACAATTATCTGTTTTTAGGATATATTTTTATAAGTTTAGGTTATGGAAGAAATAGTATATTGAAAACGAAAGGTGATTAAACGAAAGAATGGATGCTCATGTTTTAAAGGAACTGACGTATGAAGACTTTCAGTTTGTATATCAGCCTATTTATGCGCTGGATTCGTGGGAGACGCTGGGTTTTGAGGCTTTGCTGCGCACGGCTTTCGCAAAAGGGCAAATTGAAGAGTTGTTTTCACTGGCAAGACGCCATAATTATTTGTACAAGCTTGATACGATGGCAATTGAAGGGGCTATAAAGAACTTTCCGTTTGAGGTATTGAAATCTGAGGATTTATTTATCAATGTGTTTCCCTCTACTCTTCTCCACCCGCATTTCCAACGGTTTTTAACATATCTGTTGAACACCTATAAAAATGCGAAACATCGTATTGTATGGGAGTTAAATGAAACGCTTCATGAAAAGATTTTATGGGAATCACCTGCTCTTTTTGCCCGAGTAATGAGTTTGAAAGAGGCCGGTTTCAAAATTGCGATTGATGATTTTGGAGCAGGAGCCGCGGCGATGAGACAGGTAAGCATGTATGAGCCTCACTATATGAAATTGGACCGAAGCTATGCGGAAGGACTAGCCGACTGCAAGCAAAAGAAAGATCTGATTGATTTGCTTGTTAACTATTATCCGCATACGAATCTCATTTTAGAAGGCGTTGAACGAGATAAAGATTTAGCCGCAGCGATTTCGTTAAACCTACATGCTGCTCAAGGCTATTTGCTGGGCATGCCGCAGTCGATCTCTTCCTACTTAACTTATAATAAGTACCGCAGTTTATTCAGACGAGAAAGGCTGCTGAATTCTTAAACTCTACACTTCACTCAATAGATAATTTATCGTGATATAAAAGCGAGTAATTAGATCTATATGAAACATAGATGCCTTGAATTTTTATAAAATTATGTGATTTTGTACGATTGTTAAAATATTTTAAAGGATAAAGAAGACGTGTTGGTTTGGGAGAATGAGTGAATGGCATATCAAAACAAGACGTTTAGTGAAATTCCAAAGGCAGATGGAGGATATTTAGTATGTATAGTGAAGGGGTATTCCAATTTTATTTTATGAATATGCCGCAGCCTGTTATTTTAATTCAGCAAGAAAAACATCAGCTATATTATAAAGAATGTAACAAAGCAGCTCAGCAATTCTTTGACAAAATGGAAGACAAGATAATCAACAAAGAAGAAAATCTGCTTTTTTACACACTTTGTGAAAAAGCCATTGCCACGAAAGAACCGATTCAATATCAGCACATACAGCTTTTTCAGCCCGACCGGCATGCATATGAAGTAACTTTTACTCCTCTTTTTAATCAAGCGACAAACCCTTCACATGTCCTTGTTATGGCTCAAGAAATTCATTATAAAAAAACACAGGAAGAGAGCACGCGTTTACTCGATGCGTTTCTAGAAAACACGGTAGACGCCATTCTAATTGCTGATTGTGATGAGAAGGTCTTAACAGTCAATGGAGCATTTGAAAAGCTATTTCAGTGGAGAAAAGAAGAAGCTATAGGAAAAAGCCGTCAAGAGATGAACATCGTGTCAAAGAAAGAGGAACAAGAAAACCTTAAATTAATCGAAGAATTAAAAAATGGTAAGACGCTGTCTCCTTATGAAACAGTCAGGTACAAAAAAAGCGGCGAAAGCGTGTGTGTATCTGTCAGCTGTTCACCGATTTATGACCATCAAAATCAACTGGTCGCCTATTCAGTGATTTACCGAGATATCACAGCTATTAAAAGATTAGAATTAGAGCTCATAAAAAGCAAACAGTGGTACAAATCGCTATTTACAAACCACCACCACGCAGTTTGTATGCTGAATTTGGACGGTACGATTTTAAATATTAACAGCGCATTCTTAGAAACGCTGCAGCTTTCTGCAAGCGATGTGCTGCACCAAAATTACCGAGACATTGCTAAAAGACTGGGAGCCTGTAATTACAAACGTTGGAATGTATATGAAGAAATTAGTTATAGTACAGAGATAACATTCCGAAGAAGCCAACATTCTATACAACATGTGTATATTACAACGATTCCTGTTAAAGTAAATAATCAAACGGTTGGCGCCTATGCAATCTTACACGATATTACGCCTCAAAAAGAAGCAGAAGAACAGCTGGCGTATACGCTGAAAGAACTTGAAAATATAAAATATGCGCTTGATGAATCAGCTAGCGTTATGATTATAAATGCAAGTGGGACTATTACCTATGTAAATGATATGTATGTACAGTATTCAGGTTACGAAAAAGAAGATTTAGTAGGGAAGTATTATCGAGATGCAGGGCTTAATCATGACCATCATGTGCTGATTGAAACAATAAAAAGCGGAAAAGTATGGCGAGGACAGCTTGAAATGGGGACGAAGCATCATCAGTCATACTGGGTATCGAAAACAATTGTGCCGTTAAAAGATATAGACGGAAATATTACTCATTATGTATCCATTCATAATGATATTACTGAACAAAAAGCGCTAGAAAATAAACTTCATTTTGAAGCCACTCACGATAGTTTAACAGGTCTTCCCAACCGGGCAATGTTATTAAAAGAGTTAAACAAAGTAATTGAAAAAGGGCAGCAAAAAAGCGATGAGTTTTTTGCGCTTTTGTTTCTTGACTGTGATAATTTTAAGCAGATTAACGATGAATATGGCCATCATATAGGCGACGAATTTCT
The DNA here is from genome assembly GCF_050846855.1 of Priestia sp. TGN 0903. Lineage (NCBI taxonomy): Bacteria > Bacillati > Bacillota > Bacilli > Caryophanales > Bacillaceae > Priestia > Priestia sp. TGN 0903. Next base: position 378,555 of record NZ_JBOZGL010000004.1, on the reverse strand, counting down.
AAAAGCATACACGAAGAGATTAAAAAGCTGTGTACGGAAAGGCGATCGCATTTATCGTTTGGGCGGAGACGAGTTTATCATTATTTTAAACGTAACAAATGGACGAGAAATTGAACAAATTGCTAGGCGAATTCACGTATCTCTTCAGCAAAGCTGGAATGTACGGGGCTATTGTTTGCGCACCACAACTACCATCGGCGTCTCTATTTATCCAGAAGACGGGGAATCGGCGGCTTCATTATTAAAAAGTGCAGATGATGCGTTATATCAAGGAAAAAGAGAAGGGAAAAATAATTATATCCTCTATCAAACGTAAAAAAAGCCTCCAAAGAGGCTTTTTTATTTTATCCATGTTTTTGCCCACTTGCTGACGGGTCCTAAGATCATACCAAGCTCTGATCCTTTTTTAGTTAAGATATATTCAATACGAACCGGACGTTCAGGAATAACGTGCCGGATTACAATTCCTTCTTCTTCTAACTCTTTCATTCGTTCGGTTAACATTCGTTTACTTAAAGAGGGAATGCTGCTGTGAATTTCACTAAAGCGTTTAGGACCGCTCATCAGGACATAAATAATTAATCCATTCCATCTTTTTCCTATTATATCAAACGTTTTCCACACTTTTGGACATAACTCATCAAATTCATTCATTCATGCCACCTACTTTATTGTATATAGGATATTAAAAGTAACCCTTATAATGTTATTATATACTAGCATTTGGATAATGAAAAGGCTATCTTTTTTTATTTTCAAAACTTTCAGTAGCTTGGAAACGCTGTATTGTAAAGTTTTAAAAAAAAGTCACAGAATCGACATATTATTATTGACGTATCAAGAAAAAAGGTCTAAGATTGGTTACATAAAGTTACCTAGTTAAATAAAAGGTACTTTAAATTTACAATTACATCAAGAGTTTGAGAAAGAAGGTTAGTATCAAATGGATATCCTTTTGGCTATTCTTCCTGCGATTTTCTGGGGAAGTATTGTCCTGTTCAACGTTAAATTGGGCGGAGGTCCTTACAGTCAAACGCTTGGAACTACAATTGGTGCGCTGATCTTTTCAGCCGTTATTTATTTCGTAGTTCATCCAGTGTTGACGCCGCTTATTTTTATTGTCGGAATCGTTTCAGGATTATTTTGGGCAGTTGGGCAAAGTAATCAGTTGAAAACGATTGATTATATTGGTGTTTCAAAAACCATGCCAATTTCAACTGGTATGCAGCTTGTGACAACATCACTGTTTGGTGTTATCGTGTTTCACGAGTGGTCAACAACAACAACCGTTATTTTAGGCGTGTTAGCTCTTATTTTTATTGTTATTGGTATCGTGCTAACATCACTAGAAAGCGAAAAAAACCCAGAGCAATCTGGACAATTCAAAAAAGGGATCATTACCCTTATTGTTTCAACAATTGGATACTTAGTGTATGTAGTTGTCGCTCGTTTATTTAATGTAGACGGCTGGTCGGCACTATTCCCACAAGCAATTGGTATGTTAATTGGTGGACTTATACTTACTTATAAACACAAACCGTTTAATAAATACGCAATTCGCAACATTATTCCAGGCCTCATTTGGGCAGCTGGTAACATGTTCTTATTTATTTCTCAACCTAAAGTAGGGGTTGCAACAAGCTTCTCATTATCACAAATGGGAATCGTTATTTCAACGCTTGGCGGTATCTTCTTACTTGGAGAAAAGAAAACAAAGCGTCAGCTTATTTCAATTACGATTGGTATTGTGCTCATCATTTTAGGTGGCGTATTCCTCGGAATGGCTAAAAGTTAACGTTTACGTAAAAGTTAATGATAGTATGTATGAATAAATGAAAACACTAGGAGGATTTTATTATGTATACAGATTTAAAAGATAAAGTAGTTGTAATTACAGGTGGATCAACAGGTTTAGGTCGCGCAATGGCTGTTCGTTTCGGTCAAGAAGAAGCAAAAGTTGTTATTAACTATTACAACAATGAAGAAGAAGCTTTAGATGCGAAAAAAGAAGTAGAAGAAGCAGGCGGACAAGCAATCATCGTTCAAGGCGACGTAACAAAAGAAGAAGACGTTGTAAATCTTGTTCAAACAGCTATTAAAGAATTCGGTACATTAGACGTTATGATTAACAACGCTGGTGTTGAAAACCCAGTTCCTTCTCATGAGCTATCTTTAGACAACTGGAACAAAGTTATTGATACAAACTTAACAGGTGCATTCTTAGGAAGCCGTGAAGCAATTAAATATTTCGTTGAAAACGACATTAAAGGAAACGTTATTAACATGTCTAGTGTTCACGAAATGATTCCTTGGCCATTATTTGTTCACTACGCAGCAAGTAAAGGCGGTATGAAACTAATGACGGAAACATTGGCTCTTGAATATGCGCCAAAAGGTATCCGCGTAAATAACATTGGACCAGGTGCGATGAACACACCAATCAACGCTGAAAAATTCGCAGATCCTGTACAACGTGCAGACGTAGAAAGCATGATTCCAATGGGTTACATCGGTAAACCAGAAGAAGTAGCATCAGTTGCAGCATTCTTAGCATCATCACAAGCAAGCTATGTAACAGGTATTACATTATTTGCTGATGGTGGTATGACGAAATATCCTTCTTTCCAAGCAGGAAGAGGCTAATAGTTTTTAATCGATGTAGAAAAAAGAGACATGGCAAAAGCGCCATGTCTTTTTTTCTATACCTAAGCGAATGCCACCCCCTTGCGGGTTGGTGGCATTCGCCTAGGTAAAACCTTTTAAGAACTTTTTAAAACCTTTTTGGGAAGGTTCATGGGAGCTTTTTGTGCTTCCCTTATAAGTTTATGGTATTAGCCAGCCATTTTTTTATCAGACGATGGCTGGTTTTTGTCTTTTAGTTTGCTGAAGATAAAGGCTAGCACTGAGCCTGAGATGTTGTGCCAGACGCTGAAGATGGCGCTTGGGACAGCGGCTAGCGGCGAAAAGTGAGTGGAAGCAATGGTAACGCCGAGCCCTGAGTTTTGCATGCCCACTTCCATTGCGACCGCTTTTTGTTTGGCTAGGTCCATTCCGCATAAGCGGGCAAAGAAGAAACCGATTGTGAAACCAAGAATGTTGTGAAGCACGACTACGGCAAAAATGATACCGCCCGTTTTAGCAAGCTGCGCTTGGCTTCCTGCCACAACAGCGGATACAATCAAAACAATTGCGACTACTGAAACAAGGGGAAGAGCTTTGGAACTTGCTTCTGCCGCTTTTCCAAAAAACTTTTTGATTGTAAATCCAAGAGCAAGCGGAATGATGACAACTTGTATAATGGAAATAATAAGAGACATGATATCAATATCGACCCACTTGCTTGCAAATAATAAAATGAGAAGCGGTGTAACAATCGGTGCTAAAATGGTTGAAACAGAAGCGATGGCAACTGCGAGCGCAACGTTTCCTCGAGCCAAAAAGACCATTACGTTTGATGATGTGCCGCTTGGACAACAGCCTACTAAAATAACGCCCACTGCTATTTCTTTTGGTAAATCTAAGCCAATCGCCAAACCGAATGCGAGAAGCGGCATAATGATAAAATGCCCCACCACGCCTAGTGCTACTTCTTTCGGTCTTCGAAATACTTCGCTGAAATCAGACGCTGACAGCGTTAATCCCATTCCAAACATGACAATTCCTAAAAGCGGAACGATATACTTTCCAATCCATACAAAGTGCTCCGGGAATGAATAGGCAATAACGGAAATTAAAATAACCCAAAGCGTAAATGTTTTTCCTGCAAATGTACTGATTTTCTCTATTGTTTTCATCTGTACGATACCTCCTGCGAACTATAAGAAGAAATTATACTATTTATTCAGAAAAATGAAAACAGTATTTTTGTAAAATAGTACAGAATATTTTATCTTTTGGAGATTATTTCAGCTTATATGCAAGCATTCCTTCATTGAATACACAGAATATGTGGTAATATAAAGAAGTTAGTTTTAGAAAGTCGGAGGAGTTTAGTCATGAAATTTATCTATATTTTGTCTGTCCTTCCGTTCGTAGGCATATTAGGTTTTCTCCCTTTTGTTAATCGAGTGACTCCGTTTGTTCTCGGTATGCCGTTCAATATGTTTTGGATGGTGATATGGGTGGTGCTTACGTCCATTATTTTAGGGGTTATGTATAAGCTTGATCCCAGAAATCGGGAAGGGGAAGAAGAATGAATAGTGCACTTATTATTATTTTACTATTTTTAGTGGCAGCTATTTTTCTTGGCATACGATCAACCAAAGGCAAGGATATGAACTTGGAGCAGTGGACGGTAGGCGGACGCGGTTTCGGGGCTATTTTAGTGTTTGTGCTGATGGCCGGAGAAATCTATACAACGTTTTCGTTTCTAGGCGGAAGCGGATGGGCTTATGGAAAAGGAGCTCCTGCACTTTATGTCTTAATTTATATTAGCTTATCATATGTCTTATCATACTGGCTTCTTCCTGTTATTTGGAAGTATGCAAGAGATCATAAGCTCGTCTCGCAGCCTGATTTTTTTGTAAGCAAATATAAAAGCCCTTACCTTGGTGTGCTTGTAGCTGCTGTAGGAGTGATTGCGGTCATTCCTGTTATTGTTGTGCAGTTAAAAGGATTGGGGATTATTGTATCACAAGCATCATACGGTGCCATTTCAATGCCGGCAGCCATTTGGATGGGAGCTATCAGTTTAACGCTGTATGTGATGATATCCGGTATCCACGGTTCTGCATGGACGGCCGTTATTAAAGATATTATGATGCTTGCTGTGATTGGATTTTTAGGTATTTATTTACCTTTTCATTATTACGGAGGATACGGTCCAATGTTTGAAGCTGTGAATACAGCGAAGCCAGGATTTTTAAAGTTTCCTGAGCAAGGATTAAGCGTCTCGTGGTTTATTTCGACCGTTATTTTACTAGTACTTGGTTTTTATATGTGGCCGCAGGTGTTTAGCTCAAGCTATACAGCGAAAAATGCAAAGGTATTTCGCAAGAATGCAATCATTAGTCCTCTTTATACCTTAATGCTGCTCTTTGTGTTTTTTGTTGGGTTTGCAGCTATTTTAAAAGTTCCTGGTTTAAGCGGAGGAGACGTGGATCTTGCGCTATTACGTATCTCAATCCAAACTTTTGATCCTTGGTTTATTGGAATTATAGGAGGAGCGGGTTTGCTGACAGCGCTTGTGCCGGGATCGATGCTGTTAATGAGTGCGTCAACGCTGCTGGCGAAAAATATTTATAAACCGTTTGCGCCTCAAGCAAGCGAAGCGCGTATTGCTCGTTTAGCCAAAAGCTTTGTACCGGTTGTGGCTCTTATTTCCGTTTACTTTACACTAAACGGAGGAACGACGCTGTCAACAATTATTTTAATGGGCTATAGTCTAATGACACAGCTGTTTCCATCTCTGCTTTTCAGTTTGAAAAAAAATAACTTTGTAACGAAACAAGGAGCAGCGTGGGGGATTGTTGCTGGAATTATTGTAGTGGCCTATATTACAATCAGCGGCTCTACGATTGGTACGTTGTTCCCGTTACTGCCTCAGCAAATGAAAGATATCAACGTCGGGTTTATTGCGCTGCTTATCAACTTTATCGTAATGTGGGCAGTCAGTATGCTCACAAAGCAAAACAAAGCTGAGACAAAAGTATATTAGACGAAGTGAAAAACGAACCATTGATCAACACGCTTGATTAGTGGTTCGTTTTTTTGTTAGGGTCAACGGTAGACCCTTCTAGCAGTTGATTGGAGGGCAAGACGAAGACTCCTGCTTGAAAAGCGGAACAAGTGAGACCCCACAGGAGCGCAAGCGACGAGGAGGCTCAGCGCCCGCCCGCGGAAAGCGAAGTCTTGCACGGAAATCAACTGCGGTGTCACAAGCAGTTCAGCTCATGTCTCCCGTTTGTTCGTCTTTAGATTAGATTCATCTTATTATATCTCAGCCTCGTTTTTTCTAATCAAACAGCAAAGAGCCAAAGGAATAGGATCATCCTTTGGCTCTTTACGTGGCTTTTAACCGATAATTTGTAAAATTTCCTACATCAACTGATTTACGCTAAAGCGGGAACTCGGTCGTTATAGTAAATAACTTCCGATAGGATCTTACACCCTTTAATCTCCTGAAATGTCTTTTTCGCCTCTACCTCTGATTCAAATTCAAACATAGTCGGACTTTGGTTTTTCGAGTAAACGGTAATGATCCACATTGTAAAATAAGCTCCCCCTGTAAAATAATAGTTTTCCTTTTTAGTGTAGCTATCAGGTGATGTAATAATAATTGAATAGTTGTGATACAGCCTCACATTTTAAAAGGTACTTCTACTATACAACAAAAATTACAAAATAAAACAAGAAAATCTAAAAAACTACAAAGAATAATGAAAGAGAATAAATAACCGTTTATATATGGGCTATATTTATAAATGGAAGTGGGAGTGTAAAAAATATAGGAAGAGCGATTGTCTTTTAGATTGCTAAACTATATACTTATGTTCAAAAAGTGCAGGACGTGAACGATGAAAGTTGATACGGTAGTAAAAAAAGATGTTTTACTCATTTTGGTGATGATAGTTGTTGTGCCGCTAGCAGGAGAGCTTAAATATTATCCTTTTCATGATACGTATAGAGTCAGCTTTGCTGTGCCCATTTTTTTCTTTTCACTGCTGCTTTTAAGAAAGGTATCTCCTGTAATACCAGGTATTTTAGTTGCGAGTGCTATAGTGGGCTTTCGAATGTACCTTGATTGGTATAATTACGAATCATTTGATTTTCTGCATTCTTTGCAGATCCGATGCTCAGCAGGGATTTATTATCTTGTTTATGCCATTGCTTTTTCTTGGTTTAAGATTAACGATTTTCATTCAAAGCCGTGGATTATTGGCATATGGAGCATCATCATCGAAACGGTTTCAGGCGGCATGGAACTGCTTTGTATGTATGTGATGGTTCACCATCATATTGTGTTTCCGGAGTTCATGCAAATTTTTATTGTAGGCGTCTTTCGAAGTTTCTTTGTTTTATGTCTGTTTAGCATGATTAAGCTTTACGAAGGGCAGCTGAGAGAACGGCAAATCTCTCAAAAAAATGATCAGCTGCTTGTTGTGCTTTCAAATTTGTATGAAGAATCCATTCATTTGAAAAAAACGCTGCAAGACGCTGAGAGAATTACGAAAAAGTCGTATGATTTATATGAAGAACTACACGAAGCAGATATCCACCAGCTTACTTCGCTGCACGAATTTAGCCAAAAAGCATTACAAATTGCAGGGGAAGTACATGATATTAAAAAAGACAATCAGCGGATATCAGCAGGGTTGTCCAAGGTCATTACAAAAGAAGAATTTTCTGAGTATATGGAAATCGAAAGTCTGCTTCAAATCGTCATGCGCAGCAATGAAAAATATGCGGCGCTGTTAGCAAAAGATATTCATTTTTCATATTCGGTTCTAGGAGAGCATCCTCGCTATCACGTGTACTTGTTTTTATCATTAATTAATAACTTAGTAACGAATGCAGTCGAAGCGATTGAAAAAGAAGGCGCGATTATTATCGACGTATGCCGAGAAGAAGACCGCATTTTACTATATGTAAGAGACAGCGGTCCCGGTGTGAAAAAAAGGCATGAACGTCTCATTTTTAAAGCGGGATTTACATCCAAATACGCAAAGGACGGGACGCCTTCTACAGGTCTTGGGCTTGTCTACGTTAAGCAAATGACCGAGCAGCTGGGCGGGAGTATTCAATTTATTAATCTGTCTCCAAGCCCCGGTGTTCAATTTACTATAGATTTACCTATGTCTACGTTAATGGGGGATAAGGACTAATATGCGATTTTATATCATAGATGATGACGAAGTCTTTCGTTCAATGTTAGCTGAAATTATTGAAGATAATGATTTAGGAGAGGTTATAGGGGAGGCAGAAGACGGAATTGTCTTAAATGATCAATCTTCTCTATTGCAGCAGATCGATATTTTATTTATTGATTTGTTGATGCCCATTCAAGACGGAATCGAAACCGTGCGCAAAATAAAGGATACTTTTAAAGGCAAAATTATTATGATGTCACAGGTAGAAACAAAAGATTTGATTGGAAAAGCCTACTCGCTTGGCATTGAATACTATATCACGAAGCCGCTTAATCGTATGGAAGTGCTCATGGTCATTCAAAAAGTAATTGAACGAATTCATGTTCAACAATCAATGGAGAAAATTCAAGAATCGTTAAATACCGTACTTAATATAGGAAACCAGCAAAAAACGCCTTCCGTTGATAAAAAAGAAAGCGATCCGGCAGAAGCGTGCAGGTTTCTTTTAAGAGAACTTGGGATTTTAGGAGAAAGCGGAAGTAAAGATTTAATCGAAATCATCAATTACCTGCATCAAACGGAAAAGAGCACGATGTATGAACAGCATTTTCCGTCTCTCAAAGAAATCTTTGAGAAAATTACCGTGAGAAAGCTTGGTTCACCTTTTTCAGAAGAGGTGCTGCAAAAAGAAATGAAAGCAGCCGAACAGCGAGTCAGAAGAGCCATTTATCAGTCTTTAAATCATTTGACCTCCCTTGGCATGGTTGATTTCTTTAATCCTAAATTTGAAAATTACGCTTCTAAGTTTTTCGATTTTTCAATGGTGCATCAGCGCATGAGAGATATAGAAAAAGGCACGGGAAAAAGCAGTACGCCAAGTCGTATAAATGTAAAGAAATTTATTCAAATGCTCTATTATGAAGTCAAACAAACGCTGTAGTAAAAAAACTACAGCGTTTTCATTTTGAAATTTTCTAAAAACTTTTTGTTAGTTTCAGTAGGTTTTTGTTAGATTTTGTGATGCCTATGATAATGTAATCTTATGAATAAAAGAACTACTTAATAAACAGTTCTTAATGGAATTGTATCTGTTGAATACATTAAGTGCAAATAAACAGCTTCGAGCTGTTAGAAAAAAGAAGGAAGGTGCAAAGATATGTTCAAAAAGCTTGGATTAGCAGGACAAATTCTAATTGGTTTGATTGCAGGTATTATTGTAGGGGCCATTTTTTACGGAAATCCTAAAGCAGTTGAAGTACTGCAGCCAATTGGAGACGTATTCATTCATTTAATTAAAATGATCGTGGTGCCGATTGTTATATCTAGTATCATTGTGGGCGTTGCGGGTGTTGGTGATATTAAGAAGCTTGGTAAATTAGGCGGAAAAACAATTCTTTACTTTGAAATCATTACAACGGTTGCCATTGTTGTAGGCTTATTAGCAGCTAACTTGCTTCACCCTGGTACTGGTGTGGACCGCAGCGGTCTTGAAAAATCAGATATCAGCAGCTACACATCAACGGCAGAAGCTACAGAGCAAAAAGGATTTGTAGAAACATTTGTTCACATCGTCCCAACGAATGTATTTGAGTCAATTGCTGCAGGCGACATGCTGCCAATTATTTTCTTCTCGGTCCTATTTGGACTTGGAATTGCATCAATCGGTGAAAAAGGAAAGCCAGTTCTAAGATTTTTTGAAGGCACGGCAGAAGCGATGTTTTGGGTAACGAATTTAGTTATGAAGTTTGCACCGTTTGGCGTATTTGCATTAATCGGTGTAACCGTATCAAAATTTGGACTAGCGTCTCTGATTCCGCTTAGTAAGCTTGTAATTGTTGCTTACGGTACAATGATTTTCTTTGTATTAGTGGTACTAGGACTTGTAGCTAAATGGGCAGGCGTTAACATCTTCCATTTATTAAAAGTGCTAAAAGATGAATTGCTGCTAGCATTTTCAACTGCAAGTTCAGAAACAGTATTACCGCGTATTATTGCAAAAATGGAAAAGTTCGGATGTCCTAAAGCAATTACATCTTTTGTTATTCCGACGGGATATTCGTTTAACTTAGACGGATCTACTCTTTATCAAGCGCTTGCTGCGATCTTTATTGCGCAAATGTACGGTATTGATATGAGCATCACACAGCAAATTTCACTGATATTAATTTTAATGGTTACATCTAAAGGAATTGCAGGAGTTCCGGGCGTATCGTTTGTTGTACTGCTTGCAACGCTTGGATCTGTAGGACTTCCGGTAGAAGGGCTTGCTTTTATCGCTGGAATTGACCGTTTGTTAGATATGGGACGTACAGCGGTAAACGTAATTGGAAACTCACTTGGTGCAATCGTCATTTCAAAGTGGGAAGGTCAATTTAACGACAAAGACAAGGAAGCTTATATTAACGAAGTAACGAAAAAAGTATCGTAATTACAAACGTATTTTAGTTGAAGGAAGATCCGAACGAGTAATCGTTCGGATTTTTTCGTTTGAATTTGCTTTGAAAAGTTGGGAATAGTAACTAAAGATGAAAAACAAATGATTGATACAAGGAGGTCACAACATGGGAAGAGCAAATAATCACAAATCATCACATAACAACAAAGGGTCACTGCCTCAAACACCAAAAGAGTTAAAAATTGCTCCGGATCAAGCAAATGAAGAATTTTCACGCGAGTTAGCGCAGCATCATGATGCTAAAGCGAAACAGGACTTAATTTTGAAACAGCAAAAAGAAAAGTAAAAGAAAAAAAGCTGAGACATAATGAAATGAATCCAGCCTAAAGACGAATAAATGAGATACATGACCTGGACTGCTTGTGACACCGCAGTTGATTTCCGTGCAAGGCTTCGCTTTCCGCGGGCGGGCGCTGAGCCTCCTCGTCGCTTGCGCTCCTGCGGGGTCTCACCTGCTCCGCTTTTCCCGCAGGAGTCTTTGCCTTGTCCTCCAATCAACTGCTAGAAGGAACGAAACAAATAATACTATGTTCACAATCACAAAAAAACGAACCACTAATCAGACATGCTGATTAGTGGTTCGTTTTTCCCTAAGTGAAAAATGCTTTTGTCCCACCCTCTTTTTGATAAACAACTAAAGATAAAAATTCCTAAGTAACCATTTTGTAACATTATTTAATCATAGCGTAATAGTTTTTGAGGCTTTTTTCATTATAATTAAACCGAACACATTGAAAAATAGGTTCATAGAAACGTAACGTTCGGTTACATAATGGAGGAAAAAAATGAAAAAAGCCATCATTGGGTCTATAACGGCAGCTGCAGTTTTATTTAGCGGAGCCAGTCCGTTTATTGCACCTGCTCAAACAGTAGAAGCAGCGTCATATTCATACAAAGATACGGCTATTGCTACTGGTAAAAAATTAATAGGTGTTCCTTATAAATGGGGAGGCACAACAACAAAAGGTTTTGACTGCTCTGGATTTATTCAATACATTTTCAAAAAAGCTGGAAAAACACTTCCGCGCACAACGGAACAAATGTATCGAGTAGGGACAAGCGTTTCAAAAGCAAAGCTTCAAAAAGGAGATTTAGTTTTCTTTCAAACGTATAAAAAAGGTCCTTCACATGTAGGCGTGTACTTAGGGAACAATCAGTTTCTTCAAGCTTCTACGTCTAAAGGCGTGACAATTACATCTCTTAGCAACAGCTACTGGAAAGCACGTTATATTGGTGCAAAACGGATTTAACCATCCGTCATTTTTTTAGAAAACAACACTACATTATGTAGTGTTGTTTTTGTTTGCATATACATAACGTATTGCCAATATTATTTTTAACGTTTTATACAAAAAAAACCATATTCTGTGAGATAATAACGTTAACACATTTTGTACTTTAACATAAGGAATATCCCACTCTATTCGAAAGTTTGGTGAGCGAAGATGAAGCGCTTAGTATGGAGTTATGGAATAGGTATTGTTGCAATAGTAGCAGTACTCTCATTTTTCTTTATGATGAAAGGTCAAACAGAGAAAGCCGTCGTTAGCGGAGATGTACCAAAAGCTCATGCGCAGGGAGAAAGAGTGAAGCAGCCCATCTCACAGTTCCAAGCAGTACAGCCTCATGAAGCAGGTAATGAAGTGAAAAATGTAAAAAACAACATGCCTGAAAAAGCGGATCCTCCTCCGTTTTTAGTCTACATTGACCCTGGTCATCAAGCTCAGGCTAACCTAGAGAAAGAGCCAATCGGGCCGGGAGCAGCAGAAACAAAAATAAAAGTTTCCGGAGGTACATCAGGTGTGGTGACCAAGAAGCCGGAATACAAGCTGACGTTGGAAGCCTCTATGATATTAAAACAGCTTCTCGAAGAAAAAGGCATAACCGTAAAGCTTACTCGCAGTTCTCACGATGTGAATATCAGCAACCGGGAACGAGCGGAGCTTGCGAATAATTCAAAAGCTGACTTACACGTACGTATCCATGCAGATGGTTCTGAAAATACTTCTGTAAAAGGATTTTCTGTGCTCACTCCTGCAGAAGATAATTCTTATACAAAACCTATTTATCAAAGCAGTTTACAAGCATCTCAAGCTATTCTGACAGAGGTGAAAAAAGATCAGTTTGTCGAAGCAGACGGCATTCGCTATCGCAGTGATCTTTCAGGATTTAACTGGTCGACTGTACCCGTAACGCTAGTTGAACTGGGGTATATGACGAATCCAGAAGAAGATCGGAACCTGTCTGATCAGGCTTACCTTACAAAGCTGATGAATCATGTTGCAGATGGTATAGCGGCATATGAGGAAATGACAGAATAAAAGGTGAAAAGACCTATAAAAGCGTGTGACTAAATCAATTGATTTATGTCACACGTTTTTTTTGTCGTTCATATGATATAAAAAAGCGTTTTTTCGACAAAAAAATGGACGAGCAGAAAAGAAAACTAGGTAAAATGCTTTAATTTTTATAAAACTGTGTCGATATAACGAGTGATATTAGAATGCGTTAGACAGTATATGAAAATGGGGGAACCAGATGAGAAAGTTAACGGCATTAGCTTTAGTACTAAGCGTACTGCTGTTTCAATTCACGCCGCTTGCTAGCGTGAAAGCTGAAACGGTAGAACCAGTTGTGTCTGTAAAATTAGTAAATTATTTAGGAGATCAGCATGCAATTACAATTAAGCCGTCTTATTTATACACTATTAAAAACTCGGATTTGGTCTTAAAGGCAAATACAGAGTATACGGTAACGGCAACAACTCAAGGTGTCACTTTAAAACAAGGAAGCACGGTCTTAGGTGATTTTACAAGCTTTGAAATTACACCGTCTCTTTATAAAAATCCCGTATCTATTAACGGCAGACAGTATTTAGGGGACGTGGCGTTTACAAATGAAAAAGGAACTTACGTCAGACCTGTTAATACCCTCCCGATTGAAGACTATTTAAAAGGCGTTGTACCAAATGAAGTCTATACATCTTGGAATCTGCAAGCCTTAAAAACTCAGGCAGTAGCAGCGAGAACATACGCAATGAGCTATGCAGGAAAAGTAATCAATGACACGGTAAGCTATCAAGTGTACGGTGGCTATACGTGGTATGACAGCACAAACCAAGCAGTAGATCAGACATTCGGACAAGTAGTAACCTATAACAATAAATTAATCAACGCCGTTTTCTCATCAAGCAACGGTGGAAGAACGGAATCAAACAGCAATGCCTGGGGAGGAACTCAGCTTTCTTATTTCCCGGTGAAAGAAGATCCATACGATAAGCAGACGCCGTGGACGTTAGCTATTCAAAAAACGCAAATTGATTTAACAGGAAAAGATTTAGCTAACTATAGCGCTTGGTGGAATACGGTTTCTGAAAAAGATAAAACCGTTACAGATAATGTGAAGTCATGGTTAGTAGCCAATAAGCATCCTGGTAAAACGATTAAAATTACGTCTATTCCAAAGGTGAGTTTTTATGCTCCTTCATCAGGAGGTCGTGTGACTAAAGGTGCAATTACAGTGGACTACCTCGTTAAAGGAGATGTAGACAGTTCGCAAAAACTAGTGGTTCATCATTTGGAATTAAAAGATTTAACATCGACGAAGCTAAAATCAATGTTAAACAGCCGTGCGATGCTTAGTCTGCTTGTAACGGAAACAAATGAAACAAGCACATCAACAACTTTTAATGGTAAAGGAAATGGACACGGTGTTGGAATGAGTCAATACGGTGCTCAAAAAATGGCAAGCCTAGGCAAAGACTATCGTGAAATTTTAGATTTTTACTATCCAACGACTACTCTTTTAAGTTTTTATACAACAAAATATCCGCGAAAAGAGCAGGAGCAAGAACCACCGAAAGATACGGTTGCACCTGATGCACCTTCAGTTAATGCATTAGGAGATAACCAAACATCGCTTACGGGCGTGACAGAACCAAATGCTTCTGTTATTGCAAAAGTGGAAAATGAAGTAATTGGAACGGGTCTTGCTGATGAAACTGGAAAATTTGCAATTACGATTGCCAAGCAGCCAGCAGATACAAAAGTGTCTGTAACGTCTAAAGATGCAGCTGAAAATGAAAGCACGGCTACAGTAGTGAGCGTAACGGATCAAACGCCGCCTTCTGTTCCAATTGTAAATGCAGTAAGTGACCAAGATACGACCGTAACAGGCGTAACAGAAGCAAACGCCGTCGTGACGGTAAAAGCAGGCGATGCAACGTTCTCTGCAGTAGCGGATGGTAACGGTACATTTACTGTTTCAATTCCAGTACAAATAGGCGGAACAACAATAGCGGTAAGTGCAAAAGATAAAGCAGGAAACGAAAGCCAAGCGCCTTCTTTTGCGGTTAAATCTACGTTAAAAGCACCGCTTGCACCCAAAGTAAATGAAGTAAGTGATCAAGACACAATGATCAAAGGAACGGCTGAAGCAAATGCGACGGTCATCGTTAAAAACGGAAGTCTTCTGCTTGCAGCAGGCAACGCAGATGCCAAAGGAAATTACAGCATCTCGATTGCGAAACAAAAAGCAGGAAGCACGCTGTACGTGACGGTTCAAAATGCAGGTGGAACAAGTTCAGCCGCTGCGGTGACCGTACAGGATAAAACGGCACCAGCTGCGCCAAAAGTAAATGCAGTAAGTGATCAAGATACAAAAGTTACAGGTGCAGCAGAAGCAAATTCTACAGTTACGGTAAAAGTAGGAACTACAACTGTAGGAACGGCTAAAGCAGGTGCAAATGGAGCGTTTTCTGTTTCCATTTCTCATCAAAAAGCGAATACAAAGCTAAGCGTACAAGCAAAAGATGCAGCAGGAAATAGCAGTACTGTATCGACTGTAACTGTTACGGCAAAGCAAAAAGCTCCGGTAAAACCAACAGTTAATGAAGTGAGTGATCGAAGCACAGCCGTTACGGGTACCGCAGAAACAAATGCAACGGTTGTCATTAAAAACGGAAGTCTTCAGCTTGCAGCTGGTAAAGCAGATGCTAAAGGAAATTACAGCATCTCGATTGCGAAACAAAAAGCAGGAAGCACCCTGTCTGTAACGGCTGGAAACACAGCGGGCGTGAGTCCAGTTGTAACTGTAACCGTGCAGGATAAAACAGCACCCGTTACACCAAAAGTGAACGCTGTAAGCAATCAAGATACAGTCGTAACGGGAAGCACAGAAGCGGGCGCGGAAGTGCATGTGAAAATTGATAAAAAAGTAATTGGCAAAGGAAATGCGAAATCGGATGGAACGTTCAGCATCACCATTCCAAAGCAGCTTGCTGCTACAAAATTAGCTGTTATTGCAAAAGATGCAGCTAATAACTACAGCTCCAACACGTTTGTAACGGTTAGTGCCGTACAGACAAAACCAGCGCTTCCAACCGTTGCTACGCTTACTGAAAAAAGTACAGCTGTAACGGGAACAGGAGAAAAAAATGCGTCTATTTATATTAAAGTAGGCGGAAAGATTATTGCGAGTGGGAAAATTGATGGAAACGGCAAGTTCAGCGTAAAAATTCCTGCTCAAAAAGCAGGAACAGAAGTGACGGCAGTTCTGCAAAATAAAGTAGGATACAGTCCGTATAAAATTGTAAAAGTACAAGACACAACTCCGCCGGCACCTCCGGCAGTAAATGCCGTTACGTCTTTGTCCACGTTTCTCTCTGGAAAAACAGAAGCAAATGCCGTGATTACGATTAAAAGCGGTACAAAGCTAATCGCGTCAGGCAAAGCAGATACTAAAGGGCAATTTAAAGTAACGATTCCAAAACAAACAGCAGGCGTAAAGCTGGCTGTTACAGCAAAAGATGCAGCTAATAACTATAGCTCCAATGCGTTTGTAACGGTTAGTGCCGTACAGACAAAACCAGCGCTTCCAACCGTTAATACGCTTACTGAAAAAAGTACAGCAGTAACGGGAACAGGAGAAAAAAATGCGTCTATTTATATTAAAGTAGGCGGAAAAATTATTGCGAGTGGGAAAATTGATGAAAACGGCAAGTTCAGCGTAAAAATTCCTGCTCAAAAAGCAGGAACGGAAGTGACGGCAGTTCTGCAAAATAAAGTAGGATACAGTCCGTATAAAATTGTAAAAGTGCAAGATACAACCCCGCCGGCACCTCCGGCAGTTGATGCCGTTACGTCTTTGTCCACATTTCTCTCTGGAAAAACGGAAGCAAATGCTGTGATTACGATTAAAAGCGGTACAAAAGTAATCGGATCAGGCAAAGCAGATAGCAAAGGCCAGTTTAAAGTAACGATTCCAAAACAAACAGCAGGCGTAAAACTGGCTGTTACAGCAAAAGATGCCGCTGGAAACACAAGTTCAGCAGTCAATATAAATGTTAAATAAAAACAAAAAAGAATTCTCTGCGGAGGGTTCTTTTTTTAGTGATTTTTAAGAGGGATAGAAGGTTACTAAAAGGTTACCTTAGAACTTTGAAGTGCCTAACTTACTTTAAAGTGGGTTCTATCTTTTTCTTTTTTTCTGTTTCATAATAACAAATGTAAAGAAATTAGCAGGGGGTTTTTTATAATGAGTAATCATTTGCAAGATACAGTAACACTTCACAACGGAGTCAAAATGCCTTGGTTTGGATTAGGTGTATTTAAAGTAGAAGAAGGGCCTGAATTAGTGAGCGCGGTGAAAACAGCTATCGTCAAAGGCTATCGCAGCATTGATACGGCAGCTATTTATGGAAATGAAGAAGGTGTAGGAGAAGGAATTCGCCAAGGTCTGAAAGAAGCAGGTCTTTCACGCGAAGACATTTTTGTTACATCAAAAGTTTGGAACGCAGATTTAGGCTATGAAGAGACGCTAGCTGCTTACGAAACAAGCTTACAAAAGCTTGGCTTAGAATATTTAGATCTATACTTAATTCACTGGCCGGTAGAAGGCAAGTATAAAGCAGCGTGGAAAGCATTAGAAACGCTGTATAAAGAAGAAAAAGTAAGAGCTGTGGGCGTAAGTAATTTTCAAATTCATCATTTAGAAGATTTAATGAAAGATACAGATGTTAAGCCTGTTATTAACCAAGTTGAGTATCATCCTCGTTTGACGCAAAAAGAGCTGCATGCTTTTTGTCAAAAGCACGATATTCAGCTAGAAGCATGGTCTCCGCTTATGCAAGGAGAATTGCTAGATAACGATGTGTTAAAAGAAATTGCTGAAAAACACGGCAAATCAGTTGCTCAAATTATTCTGCGATGGGATCTGCAAAACGGAGTTGTAACGATTCCAAAATCAACAAAAGAGCATCGTATTGTTGAAAATTCATCGCTATTCGATTTTGAATTGGATACTGAAGACGTAAGTAAAATTAATGAATTAAACCAAAATCACCGAGTAGGTCCAGATCCGGACAACTTTGATTTTTAATAGAAGAACTAAGAGGCTGGGAGAAACGTATTTTAGCCCAAGTGAAAAACGAACTATTGATCAACAAGTTTGATTAGTGGTTCGTTTTTTTTTTATGGTGAATACAGCTTCATCTGTTTCGTCCTTCCAGCGGTTGATTGAAGGGCAAGGCGAAGACTCCTGCGGGAAAAGCGGGACAGATGAGACCCCGCAGGAGCGTAAGCGACGAGGAGGCTCAGCGCCCGCCCGCGGAAAGCGAAGCCTTGCATGGAAATCAACGGCGGTGTCATAAGCGGTTCAGCTCATGTATCTCATTTGTTCGTCTTTAGGTTGGATTCAGTTAGTTCTGTCCCGGCCTCTTTTTATGCATTATTACATAAATTTAACATTTTCTTCACAGTAAGCTAAAGGACGGGCCGTATCATAAAGAAAGGTCGTGAAAGATAGAGAAATCATTTCATTTTTAAGCGTAAAATAGGCGGTGTAACGATGACGAAACAAGCTTACTCTCACATACAATGTAAAAAAACATCAATGATTGATTTATTGCTGGATGCAGGGGTTTATAAAAAAGGAAACAAGCAGCTATACGAGCTTACCCTTCAAGAACTAGAATCAGAATACGAAGCTGTTTCACAGCAGCGCATATCTCAATGAAATTTTGATACATTGCTAGAATTTGTTATAATAGAGGAAAGGATAGGAGTTGATTTATATCGAAAAGCACCCGACAGACTCGCAGCCCATCCGTATGGATATCCTCGATTCTATATTTGCTAAAATGGTATTAAATAAGGCTATCCGAGATTTTAGAAGAGACCAAATTTTACGTGAAGTCGATCAAACATTAGAAGAAAGAAACAAAGAAAAATTTTTTCAATTAATTGAAGAATTAAAATCAATTTCGTAAAGGGCGTTCGCGCGATAGAATTTGATTTTATCATTTTAGCATATAAAAACAGGTAAGAAGCGGCATGCTTAGTTACCTGTTTTTTTGTCGTTTTATTGTAAAACAAGGCCTTACATAAGAAGTGCACCTTGCTAGTAAACAGACAAAAAGAGCAAGTCTAATGTACTCACTCTTTTCAGAAAGGTATGGGTGTTAATGAGAAAATGAATGTCACTCTCTAAATGTTGCGTGTGGGGTTTAGAAAGTTCTATGCATCTGCATATTTTCTACTTCATTCGCTCTATGTATTGTTAAAGTAACAATATAACCATATCTTATCACATGAAGGAAATTCGATTCAATATATTTATTGATTTTCTTTTTAAATTGTTCTAAATAATTAGTGAATGTAAAAAAATGTTTTTATTGGGTGAATGTGTATCTATAAAAAACAATAGAAAAATATAGTGGGGTTTTTATGGGAGACATTTGTTTATTTCTGACGGACTGTAAGCTTCAAAAGAGTACAATCCGTCCTGTAAATCAGTATTAAGAAAAAATGAGCTGAACCCAGTAGAATAGGAGGAAAAGAGTAACGATCGTGGTAAGCGGAATAACAATAAGTGATACTTTTAAATAATCTTTCCATTTTATCTTGATATGATTTTCTTTTAAAATATGCATCCAGATAAGAGAAGCTAGTGTTCCAATCGGCAATAAAAGCGAGCCCATATCACTTCCAATAATATTAGCAAGATAAATGGTTTTAAGAGTAATAGGATCGAGCCCCATTTCAGTCAAGGTAATGGTTCCGACCATTAAAGCAGGGTGATTGTTAAACAAGTTAGAGAGAATAGAAACAAGTCCTCCCATGATAAAGCTTGCTTCAAAAAGTCCTCGATTTACGATTGGTTCGCAAACTTTTACAAGCAGCTCCGTCAATCCTACGTTATGCAGTCCGTAAATAATAACGTACATCGAAAAGGCAAAAACGAAAATGTGCCACGGCGTTTTCTTTAAAATATCAATCGGGTTTGTACGTAAGTGATACCATCTCCAAACAAGCAAGATCAGTGAGCCCAGTACAGCAACCAATTCGATTGGTATGCCGAAATAAGAGGCGACAAATAGGAGACAGCGCATAACAAACACAAATAATAAAACTTTCAGCATAAATTGTGTGCGTTTACGTTTTGTTTCAACAGAAATGCTTCCTTTTAAGGGGTGAAACTGTTTCGTAAAGAAACTTTCTTCTATATCTTTTGAAGCATGCGGCAGTTTTTTTGGCAAATGGCGTTTTACGACCGTATACATGAGCCAAGACATAAATAATAAACCAAGTGTCGCCGGTACAAACATCATCGCCGTGTGCATATAAAGCGACATATGAACAATTTTTAAGGCAATCAAATTGACAATATTACTTACACCTATAGGCGCGCTGGAAGCGGTAGCAATAAGCGCTCCACTTAAAAGGTAGGGGATCTGCTGGTGGGGTTTTAGCTGAAGGTTTTTCAAAAGTAGAATTAAAATTGGAGTGGTAATTAAAATACTGCCGTCATTATTAAATAGTAAAGTCATTAAAAAGCAAAGCAGCTGAATGTACCAATATAATCGGTACCCTGAGCCTTTGGATAAACTCACTAGTCGTGCAGCTGCCCAGTGGAAGAATCCAAAACTTTCTAATATGACGGCCATGACAATGGTAGCAATAATGGTGATAGAAGCGCCGCTTATCTTTGCAAAAATATCAACAATGTCTGATTTGGATACAATCCCTGTAAGCAGGATAATGGCTGCTCCTATGGCTGCTGGCCATGCTTCGTTGATGCCGTTTGGCCTCCAAAAAATGACGAGCATTGTCATTGTAAACACGAAAATGGCAATTCCAATTTCAATATTCATCAGTATGCTCCTTTCTTCTAAAATTTGTAATGAATATACCCTTGCATGTCCCTTACACTCTATTTATATTCATTTATTACTAGAAGGATTGTGCATAAGACCATTTTTGCTAATATGTTTGTTTATCTTGCCAAGGCACGTATCATCTCGGGAGAGGAGCCTATAAAAAAGAGGCTGGGACATAACTAAATCCATCCAATCTAAAAAGAAATCAATTGAATAAAGGAGCTAGTATGCGTTGCTTTTTACACCGCTGTTGATTTCCGTGCAAGACTCCGCTTTCCGCAGGCGGTAGAGCCTGGCCCTCCAATCCACCGCTAGAAGCCACTACATACATGAAACCTACGTTCACGTTTATCATCACAATAAAAAGATCCGAACCATTCATCGTTCGGATCTTTCTTCAACTAACATACTTTTGGTCCAGGATCTTCAAGGTTAGCAAGTATAGGTTTTTTCGTGTAAAGTTAGCGCTTTTATCTGATCGTGATCAGGTTCATAGCCAATGCCTGGTGTATCGGGAACGGAAATAATGCCGTTGTCGACCGTGATTTCCGGATGAACAATATCACGCGGCCAGTATTTAGATGATGCGGCCGTATCTCCGGGAAGTGTAAAATTAGCAAGTGTGGTAATGGCAATATTATGTGCTCGTCCGATACCTGATTCCAGCATACCGCCGCACCATACGGGCACACCGTGAGTTTGACAAAGGTCATGAATTTTTTTGGCTTCGGTTAGTCCGCCTACCCGGCCAATTTTAATGTTAATAATTTGCGTGCTTCCAAGTTTAATAGCTTTTCGAACGTCTTCAGCTGAATGAATGCTTTCGTCCAAGCAAATAGGCGTGCGCATGCGGGCCTGCAGTTCAGCGTGATCAATTAAATCATCATGAGCTAACGGCTGTTCAATCATCATTAAATCAAACTCGTCAAGCTGAGCAAGGTGATCAGCATCTGCAAGCGTATAAGCAGAGTTCGCATCAACCATCAGCGGAATAGAAGGGAACGCGTTTCGAACCGCGCGCGTCAAGTTAAGATCCCAGCTCGGCTTAATCTTAATTTTGATCCGCTTATATCCTTCATTCAAGCCGGCTTCAATTTTGCGAAGCGTTTCGTCAATCGTAGGCTGAATGCCAACGCTGAGCCCAACTTCAATTTGATTTTTAATGCCTCCTAGCGCTTTAGATAGAGAAAGGTTTTGCCTGCGCGCATACAAATCCCAAACAGCGCCTTCTAACGCCGCTTTTGCCATGTAATTGCCTCGAATATGAGCAAAGCGTTGAGATACTTCGTCAGGATGCTGAATGCCTTTCTGTTGAAGCAAAGGAATTAAAAAATCCTCCATAATGTGCCAGTTTGTTTTAAGCGTTTCTTCTTTATAAAAAGGGTCCGCGCACGCTACGGATTCGGCCCAGCCGGATCGTCCGTCTTCGTCTTGAATTTCTACTAAAATAAAATCTCGATCCACTTCTTTTCCAAGACTTGTCGTAAACGGATGAAGTAAATCCATTTTTAAATGGCGTAAAATGACGCGTTTGATCTTCATTTTTGCACCTCTTTTTTCGTTAAAATGTAAAAATGAACGGGCGCGCTGCTTTCTGGATGCTTCATAAAACCTGTTACTTGGAATCCTTTTGCAAAACACGTTTGAAATACGTATCTTGTACGCATCCGCCAGTCCAATGCGAGAGAAGGAGAGACTTCTTTCATTTGCTGAAACGCAGACGGAATAGCTACAGACACGACGTCACAATCCAACCATTTTTCATCAATATCTGTAACAGAAGGAAACCCTTCATCCGTTAACGTCCATTGAGTAAGCGATGCCTCCATTATTTGATCTGGCGTATAAAGAGGCTGAGCTCGTGTTGTAT
Source organism: Priestia sp. TGN 0903 (assembly GCF_050846855.1). Taxonomy (NCBI): domain Bacteria; kingdom Bacillati; phylum Bacillota; class Bacilli; order Caryophanales; family Bacillaceae; genus Priestia; species Priestia sp. TGN 0903. The sequence goes on along the minus strand of NZ_JBOZGL010000004.1, from coordinate 356,266 downwards.
CTTCTGCGGATGCCCACTCTACAACGAATCGATCAGAAGGCAAGTCAGCATTTAACGGATCATTCATATCTCCGTAGCAGTTTTCAATATACGTAGAACAAACGGCTCCAAGCTTTCCAATATTTAAATACCCGTTGGCGCTTTCTAAAGGATCATACGTCCAGCTGATATATGAATAGCCCTTTTTTTTACTTTCCTGGCGCTGCGCATGCTTAAGTTTGGCACCGATACCCATGCTGCGATAGGCAGAGTCAACTGCTAATATATGAGAACATAAATACACGCAATTTCCGTCAAACCCGGGAAAACTATATTGAAAGCCAATCAGCTTTTCATCTACAAACGCACCGAGAACAAGACCCCCGTTTTTAACAGCGGTTAAGGTTTGATGAACGGGCGTTGCTTCTTCTTCTCCCCAGACGCGGCTTTCTAATGCGCGTACGTCTTCTAGTTCAGTGGTTGTTGTAAGTGAACGAATCGTTAAGGCTTCAGTCATTTGTTTACTTCCTTTCTATTATCTATTCTAAAAAAATGCCTTGCTCGGTATAGAGCTTTTCCAAGTGTTCTTGTCTTTTTCTAGCCGTTTTTTCATCTCTTTTTTGCATGCTGCTAATGACAATTTGAGACAGGGCAAGAAGCGATAAAATATGTTCGGTTGTGCCGGCTAAAAGCGTGATATCAGCGATTTGACCTACCGGAGACAGACGGCGGTCTGTAATAGCAATGACTTTTGCTCCTTGTTTTTTAGCCTGCTGAGCTACTTCGAGCGCTTCTTTTGTATAGCGCGGCAGTGAAAATACAACAACCGTTGATGCGCTTGTGTGATTGCATAGCGTTTCAAGCAAAAAACCTGTTGGAAAAGATAAAAGAACATGATTGCGAAGTTGATTCATTTTATAATACAGCCAGTACGCTGCCGTATGAGATTCACGGAAACCTGCAATATACACTTGATCACTTTTGATAAGCGCATCTACAGCTTGAGATAAATCCTTTTCGTCAACGGGGGAAAGCCATTCACTAAAAGGTTTCTTTTCTTCCGCTGCCGAATCAGCTGCAGACTTGCTAGCTGATTCTTTTGATTCTGCAGAAGAAAGCCATTCTTTTCGCATTAGCTCCTGCAGATCTGAAAAACCATTTAACCCAAGTGCGTAAGCTAGACGAATAACGGTTGTTTCACTGACACCTGCTTCTTTGCCAATTTGCCCGGCCGTGTACAGCGAGCCTTTTTCCATAAAATTGACGAGAAACTCCGCCACTTTTTTTTGACCGCGAGAAAGGTCAGGGAATTTATGTTTAATTAATTCTTGAAATGATGGATTCATATAGCCTCCTAAAAAAAGAAGTTATAACTTCATAAAAATATATTAATGCATTTTTAACTTCATTTCAATTACTGTTTCAAAATAAAAAGAAGCCTTCGTGATATAATAAATTGATTATTCAAAAATAAATGCCGTTATTCAAAAACGAATTGTATTTTATTCAAAAGTGAATAGAAAGCGGGGAGCATACATGAATTCAGAATGGAATGAAAATCAGTGGATCCTTCATTCGTTAAAAGATGATTTGCTTGTGACGGATGAAAAAGGCATCATTGTCCGAATACATGAAGGAACGGGAAACATTTACGATGTAAAAGCTGAAAAACTGCTCGGAAAGTCTGTGTATGAACTTGAAAAACAAGGACTGTTTACCCCAATCGTTACCCCAATTGTGCTTGAAACAAAGAAGAAAATTACGCTTGTACAAACAACTAAACAAGGCAAGCAAGTGCTCGTTACTGGCATTCCGGTCAAAGATGAAAAAGGCGAGATTAAAAGAATCGTCAGCTATTCTCACGATGTGACGGAGCTGATGGAAATGAAAACATATCTTGATGCGATGGAAGGCGAAATGCAGCGCGTAAAGAGCGAGCTTATGCTGCTGCGGAACCAAAATCTATCAACAGAAGGAATTGTATGCAACAGCGATAAGATGCAGCACGTTCTTCGTACGGCCGTTCACGTTTCGAACGTGGACGTAAATATTTTGCTTTTAGGGCAGTCCGGAGTAGGAAAAACGCATTTAGCAAAGCTGATACATAACAAAAGTACAAGAAGCAAAGGGCCGTTTATTGAAGTGAACTGCGGGGCGATTCCAGATCATTTATTTGAAGCGGAACTGTTCGGATATGAAGCAGGGGCTTTTACCGGTGCATCTAAAAATGGAAAGGTGGGGCTGGTCGAATTAGCAGACGGGGGCACGCTTTTTTTAGATGAAGTGGGAGAGCTGTCACCGGCGCATCAAGTGAAAATTTTAAAGCTCATTCAAGAAAAACAGTTTTATTCCGTTGGAGGAAGAAAGCCCAAAACCGTGGACTTTCGCTTAATTGCAGCGACGAACAAAGATTTAGAAAAAGCCGTTGCTGAAAAAGAATTTCGAGAAGATTTGTATTTTCGTTTAAGCGTTGTACCGATTACCATTCCATCTTTGAACGAGCGTCCTGAAGATATTTTTCCGCTGCTCACACATTTTGCCGAGCAGTTTGAAAAGAAATACAACCGAAAAAGAACGTTTGATAATGCGGTTATTCACGCACTGCTTGCACACGAGTGGAAAGGAAACGTACGAGAATTAATCAATGTGATTGAACACGCGGTGGTTGTGTCTTCACAAACGCTGATTACAATGGAGCATTTGCCGCATTCTCTGCATAGGAAAAAACGGATTCAACACGTTGAAGAACATGGGGAAATGAAGCTTAATGACGCGTTAAACGAGCTGGAAAAAGAGATATTAGTAAAAGCAAAAAAACAGTATAAAACGACAACAGAAATAGGCGAAGCACTCGGAATCAGTCAGCCTTCAGTTGTTAGAAAATTAAAAAAACATTCTGTTTTTTAACGTCTTTGGCACGCTCTTTGCATGTAAAACAAGTACAAACACATTACTTGATAGATTGCGAGGAGGAAGTCAGATGACACAGGCATCACTTACACAGTTAATGAACAGTTTACCGGATTTACTAGCACCAAGCATGGCGAAAGATCACCCTAATTTACCCGTGGTAAAAGCAGAGGGCTGCTACTACTACGGAGCGGACGGAAAAACGTATTTAGATTTTACATCAGGTATTGCAACAGCGAATACAGGTCATCGTCACCCTAAAGTTGTACAAGCGATTAAAGATAGCGTTGATCATCTTATGCACGGCCCGTCAGGTGTGATTATGTACGAATCTATTTTACAGCTTGCTGAAGAATTAAAAACAGTATTGCCAAGAGGCCTGGACTGCTTTTTCTTTGCTAACAGCGGAACTGAAGCAATAGAAGGAGCGTTAAAGCTAGCAAAATACGTGACGCAAAGGCCTTATACGGTTTCGTTTATGGGCTGCTTTCACGGCCGTTCTCTCGGAGCGCTTAGCGTGACAACATCAAAAAGCAAATACCGGAAATTTCTTCAGCCATCGGGCTTAACGTATCAAGTGCCTTATGCAGACGTGACTCAGTGTCCAAAAGGAGAAGATCCGGAAATCTACTGCGTGGAAAAGTTAGAAAAAGATTTTGACACGTTGTTTAAGCATCAAGTAACGCCGGAAGAAGTGGCGTGCATGATTGTAGAGCCGGTTCTTGGAGAAGGCGGCTACGTAATCCCTCCGAAAGCATGGCTGCAAAAAATAAGAGAAGTATGTGATAGACACGGCATTCTGCTTATTTTTGACGAAGTGCAAACAGGGTTTGGACGTACCGGCGAGTGGTTTGCAGCTCAAACGTTTGACGTGACGCCTGACATTATGGCAATCGCAAAAGGCATAGCATCAGGACTTCCGTTAAGTGCTACTGTAGCTTCCAAACAGCTCATGGAAAAGTGGCCGATTGGTACACACGGAACAACTTTTGGAGGCAATCCCATTGCTTGTTCAGCAGCACTTGCGACGCTGGACGTATTAAAAGAAGAAAAGCTGATTGAGAACTCAAAAGCAATGGGGAAATATGCAGCGGATCAGCTTCAGCATTTAAAAGCGAAGCATGAAGTGATCGGAAGCATTCGTTCAGTAGGACTAATGATTGGAATTGAAATTATTAATCCAAAAACAAAGCAAGGCGACGGAAATCTTCTTCTTGAGATTTTAGACAAATGTTTGGAAAAAGGGGTGCTGTTTTACCTTTGCGGAAATAGCGGAGAAGTGATTCGAATGATTCCTCCTTTAACGATTACAAAGGAAGAAATTGATGCCGGGCTTCGCGTGTTAGACGAAGCATTAACAGAAATCACAAGCCTTCACGTGATCTAAAGCTTTAGGAAGCTCTTTGTTTCAATGAAAGATAGATTGACCCATAATAAGGAGGAATCTGTTATGAACGGACTGGATATGACGGTTATGTTTGTCTATTTTGGCGTATTGGTTGTAGCGGGTATTATTGGCTCGTTAAAAGCAAAGTCATCAGAAGATTTTATTTTAGCCGGAAGAAACTTAGGGATGTTTATGTATTTAGGATGTTTATCAGCCGTTATTTTAGGCGGAGCGTCAACGATTGGAACGGCTCAGCTTGGCTACGAGCACGGGCTGTCTGGCATTTGGTTTGTGACGATGATTGGACTTGGAATCATTACGCTTGGCACGATTTTCATTAAGCGGATTTCGTCGTTGAAAGTGACCACTATCAGTGAGCTGCTAGGAAAAAGATATAACGCTCAAGCGCAAATTATCAGCGCGGTTGTTGCCGCTATTTATACACTCATGGTATCAGTCACTCAAGTGATTGGAATGGGAACAATCATTCATGCGTTGCTTGGATGGAACATGACGGCATCGATGTTAATTGGCGGTTCGATTGTTTTGTTCTATACGATTTTAGGCGGAATGTGGAGCGTAACGGTTACTGATATTATTCAATTTGTTGTGATGACGGTAGCGATTTTTGGATTTATGCTTCCAATGAGCGTATCAGAAGCAGGAGGTTTCAAAGCCCTTACCGGAGATTTGCCATCATCTTATTTTGATTTTTCATCGATTGGATACGGTCAAATCTTTCAGTATTTCCTTCTATATACGCTTGGTATGGCAGTATCTCAAGATATTTGGCAGCGAGTATTTACGGCGCGAACAGAAAAAATTGCGCGAAACGGCTCCATTTTTGCAGGGGTGTACAGCATTGCCTACGCGATTGCGGGAAGTGTAATTGGAATGTGTGCATATTTGCTGCTGCCAAACGCAGAAAGCAGTCAAAGCATTTTTGCGACGCTTGCGATTCAAATTCTGCCTCAAGGGTTATTAGGTCTCGTGCTGGCAGGCGTTTGTTCGGCGCTGATGTCAACTGCTTCAGGAACGCTGCTTGCGTCTTCTACGCTGATTAGTAACGATATCATTAAAAAAGTGTGGCTTAAAAATATTTCAGAGAAAAACTATTTAGTTTTAACCCGTGTGAATACACTTATTGTCGGCGTACTTGCTATTATTTTTGCTCTTTGGATTCAAGACGTGCTTGTTGCTTTAGACGTGGCGTATGCGATTTTATCAGGAGCGATTTTTGTTCCGTTTGTTGTGTCCCTGTTTTGGAAAGACATTCATCCAAAAGCAGGAGTTTCAGCGATTGTTGTTAGTACGCTAGTAGTACTTGGAGGTCTATTGATTGAAGGACTTTCTTCTACCACTCCAATTCTATACGGTATTTCAAGCAGCATCATCGTGATGGCTGGATTTGCGGTTATGGCTCGAAACAAAGAACTGTCTGATCAAGAAAAGGTTCAAGAAGATATGTGAATAAGGGGGTAAAAAGCTTCTCATAGTAAAGTGAGAAGCTTTTTAGCATTTTGTGTGCATAAGTATAGACAACAAACGGCAGAGAGGAGTACACTAGACGCTCAGATTATAGAGATAAGGAGATTGTCAAATGAAAAGCAGAACGTCTGTAATGGTTAGTATTGTACTGGCAATGCTAGTGGCTTCGCTTGATTCAACGATTATGAATACGACGATGCCCGTTATTGCAAAAGAGCTTGGAAGATTTGATTTGTACGCGTGGTCGTTTGCTTCGTACATGATTGCAAGTACGATTTTATCTCCGGTAGCGGGAAGATTATCGGATTTATTTGGCCGCAAAAAAGTATTTGGGTTTGGAATTATTGCTTTTTTAATTGGTTCAATGCTTTGCGGCGTGGCAAATACGATGATTCAGCTTGTTCTTTTCCGTGCGGTTCAAGGAATAGGAGCCGGGTTTATGGTGGCCTTTCCCGCTATTATTGCCGGAGACTTATTTCCAGTTGAGAAGCGAGGGAAAATTCAGGCGCTCTTTACAACGATGTGGGGATTATCAGCTGTGTTGGCTCCACTTTTAGGCGCTTTTTTTGTGGATTATTTAACGTGGAGATGGATTTTCTTTATTAATTTACCGGTATGTATCGTTTCATTTCTTACGTTAATGCCGTATCAAGAAAGCTATGAGCCGAAAAGAGCAAAAGTCGATTACATCGGCGCCATTTTGTTTGGAGCTGGCGTTACGTCACTCCTGCTTGTGACGGTAGTGGAACAAAACCGAATTGTGTATGCAGTCGCTGGACTTATTTTATTAGTGATTTTTTATTTGCATGAACGAAAACATGCTTCTCCGATTGTACCGCTGTCTATGTTCCAAAACAAAACGCTGTCATGGATTAATATCAATGCGTTTATTGGAACGGTGGCTTTATTCGGAACGTCAAGCTACATTCCGTTATTTTTACAGCGAGTAGCGCATTTGTCACTGTTTATGAGCGGAGTTGCGCTGTTAGGAACAGCGGTCGGATGGATGTCTGTGTCCGTACCTGCAGGTAAATGGATTTTAAAACATGGCTACAGAAAGCTGTTGTTAATCGGGAATGTGCTGCTCGTTGGCTCAGGAACACTTCTGCTGATGCTAAATGAAAGCCACGGTTTCTTCTACGTGTTTTTCGTCATGATTGTACAAGGGCTATCGTTTGGTCTGCTGTCTACGGTTGGAGTCATTGGTGTACAGCAATTAGTAGGAGGACATGAAAGAGGTATTTCAACGTCATTTTTTATGTTTTGCAGAAACATGGGAACAGCAATCGGCGTTACGATTATGGGTGCGTTGCTGACTTCAGGCGGAAGCTTTATGGCAGGCATTCATCACTTGTTTTTATTTGGCTTTGCCGGAAGTATCGTGGCTTTATTAACGTCGTTAAAGATTCAAAACGATACGGAAACAAAGCACAGTCGAGCTGCTAGTTAAGGGAATTTATGCTAAATATGTTTATTTCATAAAAAAACGGGAAGAAACCAAATAAGGTCATAGAATTGCCTGAGAAATCGTAGGCATATTCTTCTTCTTCTTTCACTTACTACATGTGGGACGCCGGGTATCGGCGTCTTTTTTTTGTGCTGTAAAGAGACTGATTATCTAAGCAAAAGCATATACATAAACGATTTTGTTCAAATAATGGGACTTTTCACAAAAATAAGTCTTTAAATGGTAAGAAACATTAGGTATAATTTAGTGGTTATTTAGCATATTTTAGAAATGTTTGACTGAGTTTGTACGAAAAAGTGAAAGGGGATATTTCATGTCATGGCTCACCAAATGGTCGTTTAAAAACAAAGCGGCTATTACCATTATGTCTATTTTAATTTTAGCTTTAGGAGTCATTAGTTATTTTACACTTCCGATGGAGTTCCTGCCGACCGCTGATCAGCCTCAAGTGTCAGTAGTAGTTATGGGGCAAGGAACGGATGCAGACTCCATGGAAAAACAAGTGACGTCACCGATTGAAGAAGCGGTCGCCGGTGTTAAAGGAAAAAGCAACGTGTATTCAACGACGGGAGACGGCTATTCCAAAATCGATATTTCATTTGAATCCAAAACGGATATGAAAGAAGCAAAAACAAACGTCCAAGAAGCGCTGTCTTCGGTGCAGCTTCCAGCCAGTGTATCAAAGCCTAATGTTATTCAATTAAATACCTCTATGATTCCCATCGCAGATATTTCACTCACATTTAAAGAAGGATTAACAAGAGACAATCTGGATCTTGCAGAGAAAAAACTGATCCCTAAATATAAAGACGTTAAAGGCATTGCGAGTGTTCAAACGTATGGAACAGCGGATTCCTACGTGTCTATTAAAGTTGATAATAAAAAATTGTCACAAAAGAACGTGACTATTGATAAAGTCATCAGCGTGTTAGAAGGAAAAAACACGTCGCTTGCAGTTGGAGAAAAAGTCATTAATAACAAGTCGAGCAATATCAACGTAACTGGTAAAATTGATAGCTTGGACAAAGTGAAAAAGCTGCCGGTTGCACAGGATGTAACGCTAGGCGACCTTGCAAAAGTAGAGGTGAAAAAGCCTGAAGGCGTCGTGACGCATATTAACGGAAAAGATGCACTTTTACTTATTGTTACAAAAGACAGTCACTCAAACGCCGTTAGCATCACAAAAGAAGTAAAAAAACTGTCTCAGCAAATTAACAAAGACTATAACAATGTGAATGCTTCTGTATTTTTTGCAACAGGGGACAGCGTACAAAACTCTGTTCATTCCATGATGAAAGAAGTGTTGCTAGGCGCACTTTTTGCGACCGTTGTCATCATGCTGTTTTTACGCAGCGTTCGCTCTACGTTTATCACAATTGTATCCATTCCGCTATCGCTTTGCTTTACGCTTTTTTTATTATCCAAATCAGGCGTCACGCTCAATATTTTAACGCTTGGAGGAGTAGCGGTAGCGATTGGGAGATTGGTAGATGATAGTATCGTTGTCATTGAAAACATCTTCCGCAAAATGCAAAAAGAAGAGTTTTCGCTTGGACTGATTATTGATGCCACAAAAGAAGTAGGCTCTGCTATTACTGCTTCTACGTTAACGACAGTAGCTGTCTTTTTACCAATCGGCCTTGTAAACGGAGGGCTTCAAGACTTTATGCTTCCGTTCGCTCTAACGCTGACGTATTCACTGCTGTCTTCATTAATTGTGGCGCTTACCGTTGTACCGTTAATGAGTGCCGGGTTATTAAAAAATGAAAAACTTCGCAAGCACAAGCAGCCGGTTCGTTTTACAAAGGTTATAACATGGTCGCTTAATCATAAATGGGTTGTACTGCTGCTTTCGCTGCTTTTATTTGTCGGATCTATTGGCGCCTACACGATGATGCCTAAAGGAGCGGTTGATAACTCTTCATCTGACTTTGTAGGCACAACGTTAAGCTATCCAAATAACACGCCAATTAAAACCGTAGAAGAAAAATCACTGCAGCTTGAACGCTACATTTTAGCTCAAAAAGAAGTAAAAGAGGTATATATGCAGCTAGGTAATACGGATGAAGGAGCCAAGTGGGGAGACGTTGGTTCGCCTACTGAAGCTACGTATACGATTACCGTAAAAGACAGCGGAAACACTGATTCGCTAATGAAACGAATCCAAAATCAAAAGAAACTCTATGACGGAGGAGATCTTAGCGTAAGTGCAGCTTCACTAATGGGAGCGTCCACTACTTCGATTACCGTTGATGTGATTGGAAACGACATGAACAAGTTAGAAAAAACGGCAAGCAGCATTAAGAAAGAAATCAGCGATATAAAAGGAGTAGACAAAGTTTCTACGAACCAAGACGAAAAGAAAACGATTTACTCTTTAGACGTAGATCCAACAAAAGCAAACACGCAGCAAGTAGCGCAGCAGCTTGGCGTTATGCTGAATAAAACGCCGATTGGAGCGATAGATTTAGAAGGCAAGCAAGCAAACGTACTTCTTGAATCTGTCTTAAATCCAACGTCACCAAAAGAGTTAAAAGATATTTCTATTATGACAGAGACAGGACCGTCACCTGTTTCAAAAGTGGCTTCGCTAACGCAAGCTGAAAAGCCAACAAATCAGTTTCATAAAAATGGAGACCCGTATATTCAAGTAACAGCGGATGTCAATCCAGAAAAGCTTTCAGAAATTAATAAAGACATTCAAACAACCATTTTTGGAGACGGTAAGAATAAAGGACTGTCGATTTCAAAAGATGTTGACGTTGTAATCGGCGGAGCAAGCACTCAGCAAGGAGAAGATTTCTCTGACTTGTTTATTACGATGCTCGTGTCGATTGGTATTGTGTTCTTAATTATGGTCATTACGTTTAAAACAATCCGCACGCCGTTTGCAATTTTATTTTCACTTCCGCTTGCTGCGATCGGTGCCGTTTTAGGATTATTAATCAGCCGTATCCCAGTAGACGTAACAGCTTTACTTGGAGCCCTGATGCTGATTGGTATTGTTGTAACGAATGCGATTGTACTATTAGACCGCGTGAAGCAAAATGAAAAGAAAATGATTATGCGCGATGCCATTGTTGAAGCAGCCGCTACGCGTATGCGTCCAATTGTTATGACGTCTGCTGCTACGATTTGTGCGATGCTGCCGCTTTTATTTAAACAAAGCGAAAGCGGAAGCCTCGTTTCTCAAAGTCTTGCAGTCGTTGTAATCGGAGGATTGGCCGTTGCGACTCTGCTTACACTTGTAGTCATTCCAGTTGTATATGAACTGCTTCACTTCAGAAAATCGAAAAAACAAAGAATACAGCAAAAACAGCAGGAAGACGTAACGCCGCTATAATGTTTAAAAGAGGGTAGAACATAAGTATGTTAGGTGAAAAAATCCGAACGATGAATCGTTCGGATTTTTTTATTGGCAGAATGAACGTAGGTTTCATGTCGGTAGTTGCTTCTAGCTAGGGTTGATTTGGTTACGTCCCAGCCTCTTTTTTATGAAACCTTTTGTCTAGTCAAACGTATAGTTAGATAAAGAAATGGAGGGATAATATGTTTGGAATAAAAGAGCGATGTTACGTTTGTCAGAAAAAAATTCAGCCGAATGAAGAGGTATGGATGCGAATGAAGTATCCGAGTAAAAGAGGAATGACCGAAATCAAAGCTTTTTTACATCAAGAGGCGCAGTTTGTATGCATGGACTGCTTTGAAAAAACAAAAAAATGAGTCAAAGTCGTACTCTTTTCAACATATTGACATAGTATACTTTATAGTTTAATATTTAGATAATTATCTAAATACTTAAATGTGATGGAGATGAACTTTAATTGAATGAAACGTTTAAAGCTTTAGCGGATCCTACTCGCAGGAAGATTTTAGAGCTGCTAAAAGAGCGGGACTTAACCGCAGGAGAAATTTCCGAGTATTTTAACATGACCAAACCAAGCATCTCAAATCATTTAAAAATCTTGAAGCAAGCGGACCTCGTTCAAGATGAAAAAAGAGGGCAGTTTGTGATTTATTCGTTAAATACAACCGTTTTTCAAGATTTAATCGGCTGGTTTTTCAGCTTTCAGAAAGGAGAAAAGTAAATGAAAAAACACGTATTTCCTTTAGGCATTACCCTTTTCACACTACTTGCATGGCTGATTGCACTGCCGCATCTTCCAGCTACAATGCCCATTCACTGGGGAGCAAATGGAGAAGCAGACGGATTTGCCACAAAGATAAATGCAATGATTTTAACAGTAGGAATCATGGTACTTATTTATTTTGTCATCGCATTTGTTCCGCGAATTGACCCGCGTAAAGAAAATTATAAGTACTTTTCAAAAACGTATAATATCCTGTTAAACGCCGTACTGCTATTATTCTTTTTTGTAAATATGAGCACTATTTTACAGGGGCTTGGCTATAACGTGCCGATGTCGTACATTGCTCCGATTATGGCTGGACTCGTTTTTATCATTATCGGAAACTACTTGCAGCGCGTGCGCTCTAACTATTTTATGGGGATTCGTACACCGTGGACATTGAGCAATGAAAACGTATGGAAAAAGACGCACCGGTTATCCGGAAAGATCTTTTTTATAGGCGGAATGCTAATTCTTATTAGCGCTTTTTTACCTGATGGATACAAGTCAGTTATCATGTGGGGTAGTATCGTTCTGTGCGTGGCGATTCCTTATCTGTATTCGTACTTGGCGTATAAAAAAGAAATGAATATGTAAGCATACAAAAAAATCCGGTGAACACACCGGATTTTTTTTATGGATAACATAACATATCAGCCGTAACGCCACCGTTCGTGTCACGCCGGCTGATGAGAATAAATATAGCATAAAGTATGAAACGCGTTTCAGGTCAAGAGTTGTTATGAAAAAACTTACATTTGCTTACGATCGCTTGCTTCAGGCGGCTTTTCAATCCACCCGTTTTTAATCATCACTTCGCTGCAGCGCCCCGCTACTTTTAAATCTCTTAAGATACACGCTTCACAGTGCCCGACAATATCAAGCCTCATGCTGGTAGTCATTGCCGTTGCGTAATAGGTAATGGCTACTTTAAACATTGCTCCTGCGTGAAACGTCATCAGCTTTTCTGAAAATGGCGCGTGCGTAGACGTTGTGATTTCATTATCCAAAAGCGGAGGGGTATGAAGGTTTTCTTCGTGCATAATGGAAGAATAAAGCTCAATATGCTTGTGTGCCACATCAAGCCCCGTCTCCATTACTTTCCGCACGTCTTTTCGTTTGCTCACTTGTTTGAAGGCAATCAAAAGCGCTTTGGTTGCCATGCTTTTTCGTAAATTAAAATAAATATTCCCGGCTTCCGTTGCGTTTAAAAGGCGCTGCTTGCCGACAAAATCAAGAGCGTAAGTCAAATCTGTGATCGGCTCTTGTTGTTTCGGATTTAAAAAATAAGGAGCCGGCACATAAAGATTTTTTGCTAAAAGCAGGTCGAGCGACCGATTATATACTTCCATCACGTCCAAATTACACTGATGATAATAATCTCGAAGATCTCGGCGAACGGACACGCTAAATGAAATGCCGTATCCTGCCAAGCCATGAATCGTCATGTCATGAAGATATTTCAGCCAAAACGAGTCTGTAAAAAGCGGAGGTGCGTGCAAGTCCACATCTTCATCTGTAAAACCTTTTGGCAGCGGAAAATGTTCAGCATGAAAAATAGCAGTCAGCAGCTTAATATGCTTTTTGGATAACTCTAGCGAAAAGGCAAACAGCGACCGAATCTCTGCATCCGTTACCGTTGCAAGAACGTGTTTCGCTACACAAACCGCCAGCGTATCCTGCTGATACTGCGTGCATAGACTCGTTATTTCAGGCGAAGTCAAACGCTTGCTTTCTGCGTTCAATTGGCTTTCCTCCTATCTATAAAAATGGTACGTATTTATAAAAAACAGATAAGCATAGTGTGGACAAGGGTGTGTTAAATTATTCCACAAGTGCATTAGAGAAAAGAAAGGAAATAATGGTTAGGGGAGACGTCTAAAGTACAATCACTTTTCCGGTCTATTAGTATAGATAAGAACTCTCAATAAAAATTCTCTCCACTCTATACGCGAAGAGTTTCCTTTATCTATTTTCCAAAACCACCCAATGTGCTAGCATAAATATAGACTCGTTAAATGGATAAGGTGTAAAAGGAGAGTTTTGATGAAATTTTTTAAGGATGCGTCTAAGCGGGAGCATCAAAATTGGAATAAAGCTGTGTCGGCAGGTTTTTATATCCTTTTATTGCTGCTGTTTGTGAACGTAATAATGTATACCTATAATGGCGCCGAGTTAGTGTCGTCATTTTCGATGTTTTGGACAGGGATGATTGTGACGTTTGGCTATCAGTTCATTTTAAATAGAAAAAGTGAGAAAAAATGAAAAAACAGCCTTGGCACCGTTCAGAAAAATTTCTGCTGCTGCTGTGCTTTTTTGCACCACCCATCGGTTATATAGCAGTGGTAGTAAATAAGAAAAAGCTCAGCCGGGAGCAGTGGCTGAGTAACTTAACGGTAGCGACTATTATCATGTCCATATGGCTGCTGAAGTTTTTACCGCATCAGTGGGGAATCATTATTTTGTTAACGGGAGTCGGAATCTATTGGTATCACCGAATTTTGAAGAAGTTTAAGAAGTAGCATAGGGAAAGCAAGTAAAGCGAAATAGCAAACAGTGACTGAATCCTCCCCATCCATCACCGTGGTCAGAACGTGTTTCGCTACACAAACCGTCAGCGTATCCTGCTGATACTGTGCGCATAGACTCGTTATGTCAGGAGAAGCCAATTGAACGCTTGATTTATGCGTTCAATTGGCTTCTCTTCTATTTGTAAAAAGAATACTTATCTACGAAAAACAGATAAGCATAGTGAGGATAAATGTGTTTTAAATTATTCTATAGGCAAACAGCTTATTATTGAGGAACTAGTACAAGGGCTCGCTGATTACTCAATAGTAAATAAATGTAAAATTTAGGTGTTCTTAATTAAGGTCACTATATAGCGAAACGCGACTTATGCACTAAACAGTGGATATTTATCGAAAAATGTTCTTTATTGAGGTTTACTTTTTGTCATTTGTTCTCTATAATAGTCATTACTTGGTGATTATTTAGTAAAAAAGAATTAAAAACAAAGTTTGATTAGATATATATGACAAATAACAGGGTGTAGTGGTTATCCTTGTTCTTAATAAAGAACAAGGAAGTCGTGAGAGGAGAAAATATGAGTGCAATAGCTGGAATTTACCATTTCAATAACAATCCGGTATCTCATGAAGAGGTAGCTAACGTTCTTCAAGCTTTATCCAAATATCCAGCTGATGACATACAGGTATGGAAAAAAGAAAGTGTTGCACTTTTGAGCCATACTCAATGGATTACGTCAGAATCTGTTGGAGAAAAATTACCTTATTATGACTACGAGAAGCAATTAGCTATTACCGCAGATGCGATTATTGATAATCGTGAAGAGTTGGTAGATCAGTTGCAAATCAAGGATATCTATAAAACGAAAATTACAGATAGTGAATTGATTTTGCTTGCGTATCATAAATGGGGAGAAGAAGCCCCAAAATTTCTAGTGGGAGACTTTGCTTTTGTCATTTGGGATGAGAAACAGCAAAAGTTATTTGGAGCAAGGGATTTTTCAGGAAACCGTACTCTATATTTTTTCAAAAATGCTACAACCATGGCTTTTTGCACCGCTATTAATCCGTTATTTTCGCTACCTTATATAAAGAAATCTTTAAATGAAGAGTGGCTTGCAGAATTTTTAGCCATTCCAATAACATTTGAGTCAACGGATGTTGCTTCAACTGTCTATAAAGAAATTCAACAAATACCGCCGTCCCATTCAATAAGCATTTGTCATAATCGGCTTGAAGTAAAAAGGTATTGTATAGTGCAAGAGGAGAAGAAACTAAAGCTAAAGTCAAACAAAGAGTACGAAGAAGCATTTCGCGAAGTGTTTCAGCAAGCTGTAGATTCTAAGCTAAGAACCCGATTACAGGTCGGCGCTCACTTGAGCGGAGGATTAGATTCAGGATCAGTAGCTGGTTTTGCCTCTAAATCTCTTTATAAAGAAAATAAAAAATTACATACATTTAGCTATATCCCAATAAATGAATTTGAAGACTGGTCACCTAAAAGCAGAGTGGCAAATGAAAAGCCCTTTATTAAATCAACGGTTAATTACATAGGTAATATAGAAGATAATTACTTTGATTTTGAAGAAAAAAGTCCTTTTTCCGAAATTGATGAATGGCTTGAAATATTAGAAACACCTTACAAGTTCTTTGAAAACAGCTTTTGGCTTAAAGGTATTTATGAACAAGCCTCTAAAAAAGGAGTAGGAGTTTTGCTAAATGGGCAGAGGGGGAATTGGACAATTTCCTGGGGGCCAGCGCTAGATTATCAGGCACAGCTTTTAAAGAAGGGAAATCTAGCTAAATTCTTGCGAGAGCTACGTTTGTATAGCAGGAATTTAGGAGTAGGAAGATCTCGTGTTCTTCCAGTAGTAGCGAAAAAAGCTTTTCCAAGGTTGCATTCGCTCATCTCATCAGGGCAGGGTATACCATATCCACCTATCATTAATCCTGATTTTGCACAGAGATTTGATGTATATGCCAGACTAAAAGAACATGACATCAATACGGATGGCTTACTTACTAAAAGCGCTTATGAAATAAAGAAAACACAGTTTTTACAGCCATATTACTGGAGTATTAACGGTACATATACGACGAAGCTTTCTTTATATCATTCTTTATGGGATCGTGATCCGACAAACGATTTAAGAGTTATTCGTTTTTGTTTATCAGTTCCTGAAACGCAGTTTGTTCAAAATGGTCAAGATAGATCTCTGATTAGAAGAGCAACTAAGAATGTTCTTCCCGACGATATAAGGCTTAATCAAAGAACAAGGGGCTTACAAGGAGCCGATGGCATTCAGCGTATGATACCAGAATGGAATTTGTTTATAAATGAAATGGAAAAGGTAATAAACTCTGATTTTATAGCTGAATATTTTGATATGAACTTAATAAAGGCCGCTTTGGCAAATTTAAGGGACAATCCTAAGCCGGAATCTGTATTCAGCACTGACTTTAAGCTGTTAATGCGAAGCTTAATAGTATATCGATTTATAAATAAATTTCTTTGAAGGGGGGTGAAACTATGAAAAAAGAGTGGAAGAAGCCAGTACTAGAAGTACTTGATGTAAATATGACGATGGCCGGTCCAGGAACTAGTATTCCTGATGCGGTACAGCCAGATCCAGACGAAACAGTTCACTACAGCTAATTTGAATAAATGATTATAGACAACAATTGCCCTTATACACACTGAGTTGTATGAGGGCTTTTCAAAAAATTAATAACATCTGGAGTGAAATTAATGATTAGTATCAAAAAAAAATATACTTACGATGCTTTTGGGCTAAATATTTTGAGTGAGCTGTCTTTGCCAGAATTAAATCGTCCAGTTTTTCCAGGTGATCATATAGACGTTTCTATTAAACTTTCAGACTTATCAATAGACAAAATTGAATTAGATCAAAAAAACGGCTTCACGGTCCGAAGTCATTACGTAGCCTTTGAAGTTCCCAGTCTAGCTATTTTTTCTATAAAGAACGGAAAAGAAATTGTAGTAGCACCCCTTAATGACTTTGATGAAGCTAAGGCGAGGCTATATATACTGGGAACTTGTATGGGAGTCATTTTAATGCAGCAGCAAACTTTGCCTCTCCACGGCAGTGCAATAGCTATAGATGGAAGAGCTTATGCTATCGTTGGCAATTCTGGAGCCGGAAAGTCTACCTTGGCGTCAGCTTTTATTCAGAAAGGATATAAGCTTATAAGCGATGATGTCATTCCTCTTACGTTTTCAGATGAGCGTATTCCGATGGTTCAACCAACATATCCTCAGCAAAAGCTGTGGGAAGAAAGCTTAAACGAGTTCGGGATTGATTCCAGAAAATATAATCCTTTGTTTGAAAGAGAAACAAAATATTCAGTGCCCGTAAAAGACAGTTTTTATAATCAACCAATTCCTTTAGCTGGCATCTTTGAGCTTGTAAAAGGGAGCGGGGAATCTGTAGAAATTCGTCAAACAAATGGATTAGAAAGCTTTCGGATTTTACTTCACCATACGTTTCGAGGTTCACTTTTGCAGAGGCTAGGGTTAAAGGAGTGGCATTTTATTTATTCTTCAGAGATTCTTAAAAGCGTAAATACGTTTCAAGTAACGCGATCTTCTTCGAACTTTACCCCGTATGAGTCGGTCTCCAAAATACTAAATATAGTGAAAGAAGGGAATTTAATTGATTAAATCAGAGCAGATTCTACCTAAGCATGTTGTAACACAGAGTGAGGGAAATATCGTAAGTGATATGGGAAATGAGAAAGTTATGCTAAATATTGAAAACGGTAAGTACTACAACCTAGGTGAAATTGGAGGAGACATCTGGGAAAGCATTAGTAAACCCACACAAGTAAACGAATTAGTGAATCATATTGTAAAAAAGTACGATGTTCAAACGGATAAATGTGAAGAAGAAGTTATTTCATTTTTAGAGAACATGTATCAAGAAAATTTGATTGAGCTGGTTGTGGAAGGCTAAATTTTTATGTGTATTTTATATGAATAATATTGGAGTAGCTGTGATGAAATTGATAAAAAAAGCTAAACATTTTTTATGCTTAGATACCAGTCAAAAGCTTTTGTTATTAGAAGCATTTTATTATCTTGCTTACGGAAGAATCCTTAAAGCATTGCCATTTTCAAAGGTTACACCTATGTTAGGTGAGCATATGAAAGAGAGCAGCATGGATGAAGATAGCTATGAAACTAAAACGTTAAAGCATATTTCAACAGCTATCTATCAAATGAGTAGATATACTTTTTGGGAAAGCCAGTGCCTCGTGAAAGCCTTCGCAGGTATGAAGATGCTAGAAAGGCGCTGTATTGAAAGTACGCTGTATTTAGGTACAGGAAAAGATGAAAACGGGAATTTTATTGCACATGCCTGGCTGCGAAGCGGCTCAACATACGTAACAGGATCAGAGGGAATGGAAAGGTTTACAGTCGTAGGGAACTTCTCTAAAACCTTGAATAATAAAGGAAATCGAAAGGAAAAACGATGATAGACAAACAACCAATAATTGATACAAGTCAGTCCAAAGAGCTTCATTTTTTATTGACGCTGTTAAGAGAAGAGAACACATCTGAAGAAATCATACCCTTAAAAGAGCTTGATTGGAATCATTTTCTTGAGCTAGTAAAGCATCATCGAGTTTGTCCGTTAATTTATATAAGGTTAAAAGATAAGTCGGATGCTGTTCCACCACATGTGATAGAAGTGCTGTTTCAAGAATATAAAAAAAATACCTTTAAGATGCTTCAGCTAACTGGAGAAATGGAAACCTTAGATAAGGTTTTTAACGAAAATAATATTGAAACTTTGTTTTTAAAAGGGCCCCCGATTGCGAATGATCTTTTTGGAGATATTTCTCTTCGAATGTCCAAAGATCTGGATATTTTAGTGAGAGAGGAAAAACTGGAAAAAGCAGAAAATATTCTTCTCAGTCTAGGCTATGAAAAGGAAGAAATACCAACTGTATTAAATGAAATAAAATGGCGCCATCACCACATTGCCTATTATCATCCAGAAAAAAAGATTCAGGTTGAAGTTCATTGGCGGCTGCACCCTCGTTCAATGAAAAGAACGAGGTTTGAAGAACTGTGGAACGGAAAAAGAGAAAGTCAATTAACCAAGCACCCTATATCTTTTATGGGTACAGAGGATTTGCTGCTGTATTTAATTTCTCATGGTGCTCGTCATGGATGGTTTCGTCTGCGTTGGTTAAAAGATATCGATCAAATGGTAAGAAACAAAAATATCAACTATGTACATTTTAATGAATTGGCAATTAAGCACCAGCAGAAGCACTTAGTAGGGCAGGCTTTTCAATTAGCTACTCTGTTTTTTCAAACGCCGATACATGAAGAGCTTCAGCATATTGTAAATACAAAGAGAGCTAATCAATTAGCGGAAAAAGCAATTCCTTATATAAAGGAAATGGTTCAATTACATCTGCATCCTCAGCCGAAAAATCTAGAAAAGTCCTATAAAAACTATTTATTCTCGATAAAAACCAAACGACAAAAATGTAAATTTTTCATTATTTCATTTTATCCCAACCCTCTAGATGAACGAACCTTTAGGCTGCCGAAAAGTTTGTATTTTTTATATTTCTTACTAAGACCAATTTTGTGGTCGTGGAGAAAACTAAAGAAGCCAGTGTTATTTTAAAGTTTTCTTGCAAAATGGTTAGCATATGTGAATTAAGCGCGGGTGGGATAGATATTTTATAGGTCAAACTGATAGGAGGCAGAAGAACGTATATTGGAACCGTTACTGTATTATATTAAGAAATTGCATTCTTCAGCAGGGAAAATTATATATTTTAATGTTTTTGGTATGGCCATTGCTAGTTTAATGGAGGGATTCGGCATCTTGCTGATTATCCCGTTGTTAAGCATTGGTGGGGTAATAGAAGCAAATACTGCGTCTAGCAAGCTCAGTCAGCTGTTTAATTTCCTTACCGCATTGCCGCCGTCTTTGTATTTACCGTTAATCTTGTGCATGTATGTAGTAATTATTATTGGGCAGAATCTCCTGCAGAGAAGCTTAGCTATTCGAGATGTTAAGATTAGAGAAAAATTCAGCAGAGACTTAAGAATTGAAATTTACAGCTTGCTGCTGCACTCGAAGTGGGCGTTATTTTTAAAAAAACGAAAGTCAACGCTTATTAATCTATTAACTTCGGAGCTGGCACGTGTGATAGGCGGTATTAATTTTGCTCTTCAGCTGCTGTCTAATACTATTTTTATGATTATACAATTAGCTATTGCCCTGTGGCTGTCTGTCAAAATGACTCTTTTTATCGTGCTGTTTGGTTTGATACTAGGGTATCTTTCAAGAAAGTTCGTACAAAAATCTAGACACTTAGGACGGAGAACCTCTCAATTAGGGGAAGACTACATGGCTGGAATCACAGATCAGCTTAGTGGCATTAAAGATATTAAGAGTAATAAATTGGAATACAGCTATATTGATTGGCTGCGTTCTTTAACCTCAAGAATGAATGCAGAACAAATTGAATATGTAAAACTTAAGTCAAGCTCTCAGCTAGTATATAAAGTGAGTGCGGCTCTTCTCGTTGCAGTATTTATATTTATATCTGTAAAAGCTTTTCATGCTCAAGGCGAGCAGCTTTTGTTAATTATTCTTATCTTTTCTCGGTTATGGCCGAGATTTATTGCGATTCAATCAAATTTCGAACAAATAGCAGCTACTCTTCCCGCTTGTCAGGCTGTTAAGAAGCTCATAGAGGACTGCTCTAAAGAACAAGAATTCAAGCAAGCAGACGCGCTTTCGCCAATTACAGAGACGCAAATAGAGTGTAAAGACGTTTATTTCCGCTACAAAAAAGACAGTTATACGTTAAAAGATATTAACTTGACTATTCTTCCTAACCAAATGACCGCTATTGTAGGTCCTTCTGGAGCTGGAAAAAGTACGCTTATTGACTTATTAATGGGACTGAACTCTCCTGAAAGAGGCGAGGTGCTTGTAAATGGTCACCCGCTTAAAGATGAACTCCTACTGTCTTTAAGACAAGCCATCAGCTATGTACCTCAAGACTCGTTCTTATTTAACACTACCGTAAGAGAGAATTTACTGACGGTGAATGCACAAGCTAGTGAAAGAGAATTATGGGAAGCATTAGAATTTGCGATGGCAGATCAGTTTGTAAGAAATTTGCCTCAGGGTCTAGATACTGTTATCGGAGATAGAGGAATGAAGATATCGGGCGGAGAACGTCAAAGGCTTGTTTTGGCAAGAGCAATTCTAAAAAAACCAGCTCTTCTCATTTTAGATGAGGCTACGAGCGCCTTAGATACTAATAATGAGAATAAAATTAAAGAGTCAATTGACCGGTTAAAAGGGAAAGTAACGATTGTTGTTGTAGCTCACAGGCTGTCCACTATACAAGCTGCGGATCAGGTTCTTGTGTTGGAAGAAGGAAAAGTGATTCAAAAAGGGAGCTTTAATCAGCTGGCCTTTGAAGAAGGCGCGTTTCATAAATTATTAGAAGGACAATTTCAAACTGTTTAATAAAGGTAAGCGCTCTTAATTTATCAGCATAATCTATTTGATGTTTAACTCACAATAAAATAAAGGCGCAATATTATTAAAAATTTCACTTATAACTATTAACGGTGTTCCTTAAGCTAAATCTACATTTTAATAAGGAGAGTGCTTAATAATAATGATTGGTCGTCGTGTAAAAGAAATAAGAATGCAAAAAAAGCTGTCGCTTTCACAGCTTGCCGAACGTGCTGACATTGCTAAATCTTACTTAAGCAATATCGAACGTGATATTTGTATTAATCCAACAATTGATGTAGTTGAAAAGCTGGCTCAGGCCCTTAAAGTGCACCCCGCTGTTCTTTTAAGCTGGGAAATAAAAGAGCTGGGTTCTGAGAGTATGGATGATTCTTTCAGCTGTATAAAAAGCCATATCAGTACTTTAGACAGCTTACAGCTTAAGGAACTAAGAGATTCTATTGATATCGTCGTCTGGAAAAGAGAAAAAGTTCCTTTAAGTGACTTAGGTAATTTAATATAAGTGTGTTAAAAAGAAGATAGTGTCACGATACCTTCGTAGCTTAAAAGAAAGTTGATCTTACGAAAAAGACAAATTTTATCCATTGATATTTTTGAAAAAACAGATAGAATATTATAAGAATATAAAATTATTCTATCTGTGTAAATAAAAGTTTTTATATTGAATTATTTTACATATGTTTTTTGAGAGTAACCAACCCCATCGGTTGGTTTTTTGCATGAGTTGATTATTTTGTGAAAATTAAAATAAATACACCGCTACACAAAGAAATTTATTATATATTTAAAAATATAAGAGCGTTTTGGTACCAATGGGAGGCCAGCACTTGTGTCTATAAAGAAAAAAATATCGCTGTTCTTTACTTTGCTAGTGTTGTGTATTTTACTGGCGAATAACACTTTGCATTACATTAGATCTAAAAATAGATTAATAGATTTTAATCAAAAAGAAATTACTCTTGTAACGGAAGAAATTGCATACGAGGTAGAAAACTCTAAAAATAGCGCTTTGTATATGGAAAATAGAATGGCACAGGAATTAAGAACAGCTTCAATTGCTATACAGCGTTCTCTGCCTTCTAAATATCAGGATATAAGTAATGAGCAGCTTAAGGAGTTAGCAAAGCAGCTCAGGGTATCTCATATTACATTATTAGCTCCTAGCGGAGATGACATTATTGGTGTGAGGTCGTCAGACTCAAAAGAAATTAATATGTCTACTAAAGAATGGGGGTATTGGTACACGTCTTTTCAAGAGCTTCTGGCTAATAGACCGGTCACTACAAAAAAAGGTATGGCTCTGCCCAACTTTTGGAGCGGTCCAATTGAAGTAGCTTCTAGTAATCCAAAGCATGTTGATAAATGGGGATATTATTATGATGGTTCGACTAACTATATTATTAACCCATATTTTCGTGATAAGAATGTAATAGATATTGAAAAGCAGTTTGGCCCTACTAATGTTATGAATCGCTTTACGAAGAGTTTAGATGGTGTTCTTGAATTAACAGTGTTTAATCCCAATAATTTTGGGAAACAAAATCAAAGCGTCTATTTGAATGGAAATAGATACGTGAAAATGAAAGATCAGCCAATTTGGTATGGAACATATACATATCAAAATACGAATCGCGATAAAACATTTATTAAAAATGCCTTGAAAACAGGAATGTCGCAAAGCTATATTTCAGAAATCAACAAGAAAAAAGTACTGAAAACATTTGTACCAATCAAGGAAGAAAAATCTGCTTCCTACGTCATAGGGGTTGTCTATAATTATGATTTGATTGAAACAGAGCTTCATGATGAATTAGTGAAGCATCTGCTTTTATCTCTGCCTTTTATCACCCTTGTACTGATCGTCAGCATTATCTTTTCTACGTCTATTACACGCCCTATTAAAAATTTGGTGGAGCACGTGAATTATATTGCAAAAGGGAATTTCGGTGAACTATCGACTGTAAGAAGAAGGGATGAACTGGGAGGTCTTATCGAAAATATTAATCATTTATCACATTTCTTGAAAACGTATTTGGATGATTTGAAAAGCAGTCAAGAAGAAAGTGAATTTCATGCGTATCACGATTTTTTAACAGGACTGCCTAATAGAAGATATTTTAAAGAAGAGCTTAATAAGCGTTTAATGGAATCTGAGCAAAAATCAATTAAACATGTAGCTGTACTGTTTATGGATATAGACCGGTTTAAAGACATTAATGATACGTTGGGGCATTCAAAAGGCGACCAGCTGATACAGCTTGTAGCGAATAGAATTAAAGCTTGCCTGCCTCCATACAATAGCTTTTTGACAAGGCAGGGGGGAGATGAATTTGTAGTTTTATTCAGTGATTTTCCACCTGTAGAGGTCGAAAAGCTGGCCAGGAAAATTATTTTAGATGTTCAGCAGCCTTGCTATATCGAAAGTGATGAAATAGTTGTAAGTATAAGCAGCGGTTTAAGTTTTTATCCGGAGCATTCTGAAAATCTGGATACACTCATTACGTATGCTGACATGGCGATGTATGCTGCTAAAAGACAAGGTGGGAACAAAGTCGTGACCTACCATCAGCTATTAAATAAAGAACAAACTGAAAAAATGCAAATTGAAAAACGTTTGCGTAAAGCTATTCAAAAAGAAACAATTGAGGTATACTACCAGCCGAAAGTAGATGCTAGACATAATACGGTAACAGGAGTAGAGGCTCTTGTTCGCTGGCATGATGAAGAGCTTGGGTTTGTTTCGCCTGAGGTATTTATTGGTATAGCGGAAGAGGCGGGTTTGATTCATTCCTTATGGGGAAGTGTGATGAACATAGCCTGCTGTCAAATCAGCAAGTGGAATAAAATGTTCAATCAAGAATTAACATTGGCAATGAACTTTTCACCACGCCAGTTTCAGGACTCTTCTTTACTAGTTCATGAGGTTAAGGGGGCTCTCTCCTTGTATAACCTTAACCCAGGAAGCTTTGAAATGGAAATCACTGAAAGCACACTGCTTATTAACACTCAGGAAACAATTAAAGCTTTACATGAACTAAAAGAATATGGTATATCAATTTCTATCGACGATTTTGGTACAGGTTACTCTTCGTTGAGTTATTTGAAAAATTTACCTATAAATTGTTTGAAAATCGATCGATCTTTTATTATGGATATGAACGAAGATGACAGCAACCGTAAGATTATACAAGCAATTATCAGCTTATCTGAAAGCTTAAATTTAAATGTAATTGCAGAAGGCGTCGAGCTAGACTACCAAAAAGATTTTCTACTTAAAAATGGCTGTGTGCATATGCAAGGATACTTATTTAGTCGACCGCTATGCGCAGAAGGCTTTGAATCATTTTTTTGTAGAGGCGATAATCAAAGTATCGATTGAGATAGAAAATTAATTAAACAGGAAAGAGGAAATAGAAACATGGCACTTAGTACACAAAATTTAATTGCTCAAAAATTTTTAGAAACAGTAGGAACAGACTCAACTGAAATAGATAAAAAAATAGATCAAGCTGACACATTTATGAACGCGGTGAAAGAACTGATTGATTTATGCGGAGACAATCCGGAAAGAGACGGTCTTGAAGAGACGCCGTACCGCGTGTTAAAGGCATTTTTAGAATACACGGAAGGCTACCGAGAAGATCCGAAAGCTCATTTAGAAAAAACCTTTGACGTGAATCACAATGAATTGGTGCTCATACGAGATATTGAATTTCACTCAATGTGTGAACATCACTTTGCGCCGTTCTTTGGCGTTGCTCACGTGGGGTATATACCGGATAAAAAAATTACAGGTCTATCTAAAATCGCTCGTACGGTAGAAGGATATGCAAAGAGATTTCAAGTTCAAGAGCGTCTAACCAATGAGATTGCAGATGCAATCGAAGAAGTGTTAGAGCCGAAAGGTGTTATGGTGATTATTGAAGCGAAGCATATGTGCATGTGCGGAAGAGGAATTAAAAAATCTTCAGCTTCTACGGCCACTTCATCCGTTCGAGGCACATTTATGGAAAAACCAGAGGTTCGAGGAGAATTTTTATCTCTTTTACAGAGACAAATGTAGTGATAGAAGCTGAGAAGTAGAAGCGAGGTAAGCTTTATGCGACACGTTGATGTACTAATTATTGGTGGAGGACCGGCCGGCATTTCAGCTGCTATATGGTGCAAGAGGCTTGGAATTGACTGTTTGCTTCTTGAAGAACAGTCACAATTAGGAGGTCAGCTGTTTAACATCTTTAATGAAATTATTGACTACCCTGGAATGCGTACAAAGAACGGAATAGAAATGCAGCGTGAAATGGTGAAGCACTTTGTTGAGATGGACTGCCTATATGAAGTAAATACAAAAGTACTTTTCATTGATGAACGTTCCAAAACTGTGAAAGTTAAGAAGCAAGCTAAAGAACAGGAAATCTGCTATACGTATCTCGTTTTAGCTACCGGTTCTAGTCAGCGAAAGCTGGGAGTACCCGGTGAGCAACAGATGATTGACCGAGGAGAAGTATACTCTGCTTCAGCAGACGGCGAACGGTTAAAAGGTAAAACAGTTGCTATTATTGGGGGAGGAGACCGTGCTTTTGAAGGAGCACATCTTTTATCATCACAAGCAAGAGAAGTATATCTTATTCACCGTTCTACGCGTTTTAAAGCAAGAGAGCAGTATGTTGAAAGAGTTGTTTCTAACCCTGGTATCAAAGTCATGACTGATACAGAGGTGACAGCTATCCATGGGGATCGTCATGTTACATCCATCGATTTAGAGAGCAAGAACGAAGAGTATTATAAGAGTAAGAACTTGTTAGTAGATGCGGTCCTAATCAGGCTGGGCGTAGCACCTAACGTTGAGCTCATTAAAGGGAAAGTAGCTACGGCTCAAAATGGGCTTATCGTTACTGACGAGGTGCATCAAAGCAGTAATCCATTTATTTATGCAATCGGAGATGCGTGTACGACTCCTTTGTTTTCAAGTATCAGCTCCTCAGCTGGCCAAGGAACAATCGTAGCCAAGCATATATCAAGTCTATTAACTGAGACTTAACAAATTAAAAAGCATCTATCAGCTTGATAGATGCTTTTTTACGTACAGTAATAATAAAGGCACAAGAGAAGAATATTTATAGGCAGACAAATCGTTTGGAAAAAAGCAATGTAGTTTTTAGGTGCAGCGCTGATTCTTTTTACCAGTATACACTCGGTGATGAAATTAAAAAGAACGATGATGCAAGCCACCATTATATACGCCCAGACGTTCTGCTGAAACAAACGAGTAAAAAGAGGCGAGAAAAGAAGTAGAAAAGTAGCGGTTTGAAAAGAGCCTCTAGAAAATAAATCATGTTTTTTAGCACTGTAAGTCAAATAATCCCTCCTTTACATGTTTTATTTTACCAAACAAAAAAGCCTTAAAAAATACCTTTGGCTATCTTTTCCTTGTATGTTCCTCATTTGGGGAAAATAAAGTAAAACATATCTCAAATATAGCTTATAATGATATAAAAGAAGAAATAGATAAAAGGAGGCAGCATGAGACCTTGCCAGATAAAAACACGGAGAAGGAGCAGTCGATCATGATCATGAAACATCTTGATCGTTTGAATACACAGCTTTTAAAAGAATACAGTGAAGGTATTTTTTTTATCAACTGTGAAGGAGATATCATGTTTAGCAACGAAGCAGCCTTCAAGCTAACAGGAAACGAACACAAACAAAAAAGCCAGGAGCTGACAGCTCTTATACATAAATCGAAACAACAGCAGGCACAAGATCTTTTTCAACGTGCTTTAAAAGGGGAAAAAGTTCAGTTTTCGACGACAATTAATCACAAAATAAAAAAAGAACTTCACTTATATATTACTCTTATCCCTATTGTCGTAAATGATCAAGTAGTGGGTGTCTATGCCGTATGCCGAGATGATTCAAAAGAACAAGAGCGCTCTAATCACATTTCTCAATTAGAGACACATTTGAAAATGGAGCAAAAGCTTGCGAATGTAGGAAGCTGGTATTACGATGTGACGGAAGATAAAAGCTATTGGTCACCTCAGCTGTATAATATTTACGGATTAAACACCAATCAGCTCTTTACTCCTTCTTTTAAAGACGTTCTTCAATTTATTAATGACTGTGATCAAAAAAGGTTAGAAAAAGCCGTTATGGAGGCACTTTCAACCGGGGACAGCTATAAAATTGAATACGTGCTGATGCGGCCGAGCGGTGAAGAACGTACGGTGTTTGAACAAGCGGATGCAGTAGCAGACGAGCAAGGAAACGTTATACAGCTGATTGGCGTTGTTCATGATATTACAGAATCAAAAGTGATTACGAATAAATTAAAGCAAAAAGAACAGCAGTTTCAAACAATTTATAATAATTTGGACGCTGGAATATGGTCCGTTGATGTGCAAAGTAATAAAGCAATTGTATGCTCAAAAGGGGTTAGCAACATTTACGGAGAAGACGCTGCTAGATTTTTTGGGAACAGGGATCTATGGGAAAGCTTTATTCACCCGGAAGATAAACCAGCTGTTGCAAAATCGCAGTATCAATTAGAAAAAGGAAAAACAATTCGCCAGCAGTATCGGATCTACACAAAAGCGGGAGAGATGAAATGGCTAAAAGATCGATGTATTCCGACGCTTGACGAGAACGGTAAGCTAGTGCGCATAGATGGCATTATTGAAGATATCACCGCAGAAAAAAAGTATATGGATCAAATTGAATATCTTGCGACTCATGATTATGTGACGAACTTACCGAATCGAAGAAAGTTTGAAAGAGAATTAAAAACCTTCATTCGACAGATGAAAAAAGATAGAGGTTCATTGGCGGTCTTTCATCTAGGGCTGAATCGTTTTAAACAGATTAACGATACATTAGGCCATGACGTAGGCGATCGCTTGCTGCAGTGTATTGCCAGTCGTTTAAAAAAATTCGTGACGCCCCGTGTGATGCTAGCCAGAGTAGGAGAAGACGAGCTTGCGATTTGTTTTTTATCTCTGGCACATATAAATGAGTGCCAAAAGCTAGCTGCTGCTCTTTTTCAAGAAATCGAAAAAGAAATTACTGTTGACGACTTTTCTCTCTACGTCACAGCCAGTATAGGAATCAGTATTTACCCGCATGACGGTGAAGATGTGAAAACCTTATTGACGAATGCTAACTTTGCTATGCGCCGTGCAAAAGAAATGGGGCGAAGCGACTGGCAGCTCTATTCTCCGTTAATGGACAGCGAGACGTATAAAAGCTATCATCTGGAAAAAGGACTGCGCAATGCACTTCTGCAAGATGAGTTTTTTATTGAATATCAGCCAAAGGTTCATACAAACAGCAGAGAGATTGATAGTATTGAAGCGTTAATTCGCTGGAATCATCCAGAATGGGGGCGCGTATCACCAGGAGACTTTATTCCATTAGCGGAAGAAACTCATTTAATTATTGAACTCGGCGACTGGGTAATCGAGCGTGTCTGCAAGCAGCTGCAGCAGTGGAGGAGTCAAGGGTTACAAACCGTGCCTGTGTCGATTAACGTCTCGTCTAAACATTTGCTGAAACGGGGATTCGTAGAGCACGTTCAACGAACGCTAGCCCGTTACAACATCGATCCTTCATTTATAGAATTTGAAGTAACGGAAAGCTCGATTATTCAGTATGAAGAACACGTGAAAAAAGTCATGGACGAATTAAAAAAATTTGGTGTAACGTTTGCTTTAGATGATTTTGGCACCGGCTTTTCTTCGTTATCACATTTAAAAGACTTTGAATTTAACACGTTAAAAATCGATAAAACGTTTATTCAACACGCGACTGATAAAGGAAAGCAGCAGGATATTACAAAAAGCATTTTGTACTTAGCTCATGCTCTTAATATGAAAGTAATTGCAGAAGGCGTTGAAACAAAAGAGCAGCTCGCCTTTTTACAAAAGCACGAATGTTCCTTTATTCAAGGCTATATCGTCAGTCAGCCGGCTGCTCCTCAAAAAATCGCGGAATATTTAAAGAGGCGATTTCTATAAAAAAAGTGATGTCTCCGTCGAGACATCACTTTTTTACGCTTGAATAGGTTTTCGAAGCGTCCAAATTTGGTAAAACATATAAAGAGACTGATAGATGGTCAAATACGTCAGCAGAATCCAACCGTTCATTAAGTATGGGTAAATAGCTTGCTGTACAGAAGGGCTCGTTAAGTAATCACGGAAATAGATGCACAGCACAACAATCATTCCTGTAAACGCAAAGCCCGTTAAAATCCCTTGCCCTAATTTGCTGCGCGTTTTCCCGTTTTCCGCGTTGTATTGATTCGCCCAGCCGTCTTTTTTATTAGCCGCAAGCCTTTCCATCCATACTTGACCAAACGTAATTAAATTCACCCACAAATAAATTTCCGGACTAATCAAAAGACCGGCCAGTATCACATCAATCGGCCTGTGCATCGGCGTTTTGACAGCGAGCATAATATTTAACACAGAAGCTAAAGCGATTGGAATGATCCAAAGCCACGACCAGTAAAATTGATCGGTCGCAAGCGCAGCCAATAACAATACAATAAACAGCAGGCGAATAAGTAAATCACACAGCGTTTTGATCTGTGAACGCCACAGCTTTCCTTTATGCTTGGTTCTGACGTCCAAGTTTCCGTTTGTCAGTAAATCAACGGTCCCGGACTTCCATTTATTACGCTGTTCACGGTACGTGTGATAGCTTCTCATTGAGTCTACGAAGCATCGAGCACCTGGACTGATTAACGTTTTCCAGTTGGACTTTTGCAGCTGCCACGTCAGCAGCATATCTTCAACATCGCTGTCATTTTGCCAAGGACCGTCAAGTTTATTTTCTTCCACTATATTTTGAAGCGCTTCCGGGCGAAACAGCGTAGCCTGACCGCCAAGTACGTACGTGCTTCCACCGTGGTACTGAAGATCCAAAAGCCAGCTTGCCATATCCTGCTTTTGCTGATGTGTCCACCACCGGGCTATCGGTCCGCCGTACTCGCCGCTTGCCAGCTTTTCCTCATAGTGCACATCATCTTTTGAGAGCGAGCTTTTCTTTTTAGGCATTCTCATCGTATATTTTGCCATCACCCCGCCGATGTTTCGCGACGTCATCAAATCTTCCCATAAATTAATGAGTGCTTTTGGAGCCAAGCGGCTGTCTGCATCCATCCCTAAAATCGCTTTAATCGACTCTTTATACAGCTGCTGATATTTCGTCAGCGTCGTATTATATAAATCCAGTGTATCTCCATATATCTTTTTCCAAGCCGTATTTAACGCGCCGACTTTTCGTTGTTTATTGCCTTCAGTGACCAGTACCTTTACATTTAAATCAAATTCATCTCCGGCCAGCTCCGCTTTTTCTTTTGTGCGGTCCGTACAGTTATCTGCAATCACAAATACATCGAGCTCCACATTATTCGGAAGAAGCTGATCGCCTAAACCTGCCAAGCAGTCGCGAATTGATTTTTCTTCATTGTGTGCCGGAATGAATGCCACAATGCGAGGCCTCATATACGAAGCTCCAATACTTCCAGTAACGACACGCTGATTGTTCATGTTTTCCTTTACCCCCTGATATATCAGGAAACCCAGCTATCCTAGTCCTAAGGACCTTAGACCTGAAGTTTTGCGTCCCAGCCTTTCGACTGGTTTGCCTTTAACTGAACAAGTTAAGTTCACTAATTTTGTTTTTTTTAAAGAACGAAATGTTTGAAATGATACTATATAACGAATATCTTTTTTAGATTTTACCATAAAAATAGGTTGAATTACCCTAAAAAAGATTCGACAAATTTCGATAATATGTTAGAAAAACAATTGTATAAGTAACTTTAATAAAGTCAGGAAGTAGGGATTGATAGTTAAAAGAGGTGGTTTTAGGAACGTGGAGTCTTGTCTATTGTTTTTAACAAAAATATTCCTCATATTATTTTAAACCTGATCCATACTCTAGTAGAAGAAAAACAAGGTTTGCACAATCGTGTCCGCGATATTGACATGCTAATACAGATGTTAGAACCTGATTTAAGCAGCGGGAGGATGGATAAAGACAATTGCCTTTATATCACTGTAACGTATGAATACTAGAAATAATAAATTGAATGATTTATATGATCATGTTCATTCGAAGCTTGATGGCTTGTCAGACAGCGAAAAACAAAGCGAGATGTTTTTCTAGAGGTAGCGCCTTTTTGAACATAATGGGTTGGTTCTTAAATCATAGGTGTTGAGTAAATTATGTCTGTAAAAAACATACTAGTTTTATAGTTAGATAGATTAAAAAGACAGGATAGATGTCTATCCTGTCTTTTTTACTATTTACTTATTTAACGTATGTAAAAATTCACTTAATTCTTTTTCTGTTTGAAACTTAAATGAATAACCAAAAGAAATCGGATGTTTGCCACCATTTAAGCGCTTTGGAAAGTGTTTTAAAGCGGTACTATGAACTTTTCCATCACTTTGACTTAAGTCCACATCAAATGAAAGGGGACTCACTACAAGGTTTATTTCTTTTGTTGGCAATAAATATACAATATCTTCAGTTTCTTGATGTTTGTATTCAAGCCCTTTTGTTGTTTCATTTGTTAGTTCGAAATTATGAGTTTCAAAAATGTGCTGCAAATTGTGCATTAGTAGGACTCCTATCTTTTTATGGATTAAAAATATTATACAAGAATGCAAAGGATTATTGTAAGAAGGTTAACTAATTAAAATCTCGCCCCTGGTAATAGTATCAATAAAATTTTAAAAGAAAATAAACAGAGACTGTAAACAACTTAACCTTAATGTCGATATATAGTATGAACATATTTCTTAAAGGTATATGTTTGATTATTGTCATTCCTCGCTTAATTAATCAGTAAGCGAGAGACTTCTTGAATACAAGGATGTAACTAAGAAGTAAAACAATTATATGGAGGTAAAGGAAAATGAGAATTGGTCACAATATTGCAGCATTAAACACTTATCGTCAGTACAATAATGCAAACAATGCACAAGGTAAATCAATGGAGAAATTGTCTTCAGGTCTTCGTATTAACAGTGCTGCTGACGATGCAGCGGGTCTAGCTATCTCTGAAAAAATGAGAGGACAAGTTCGTGGGTTAGACATCGCTTCACGTAATGCTCAGGACGGCATCTCATTAATTCAAACTGCAGAAGGTGGTTTGAATGAAACTCATGACATACTACAACGTGTGCGTGAATTAGCGGTTCAATCTTCAAATGATACAAATACAGATGCAGACCGAGAAGAGATGCAAAAAGAAGTATCTCAGTTGATTGAAGAAGTAGATCGTATTGGTAAGAACACTCAATTTAATACTAAAGATATCTTAGCAACTGACCAAACATTAGATATTAATATTGGGTCCAATTCTGCTCAAGCATTAACTGTTGAGTGGAAAGCTCAAACCAAAGCAGCTCTAGGAGAAGATGCAGTAGATATTAGCGCAGTATCAATTGCAACTAAAGTTGATGCACAAGCAGCAATTGATACAATGGATGACGCAATCAAATCAGTATCAGCATCACGTGCTCAAATGGGTGCTTACCAAAATCGTTTAGAACATTCTATTAATAACTTAAATACTTCTTCAGAAAATTTAACGGCAGCTGAATCACGTATTAGAGACGTTGATATGGCGAAAGAAATGATGGAACAAACGAAGAATTCAATTCTTTCTCAAGCATCACAAGCAATGTTGGCTCAAGCAAACCAACAACCGCAAGGAGTTCTTCAATTACTTCGTTAATAGAAGAATCTTTAGTTAAAGACTTCACTTTAAATAGTGAGGTCTTTTTTAAGGTAGAAAACAAAAAAATTACAGAGGGAATTATATGAGAAAATTCGCAAAGGTTATTATTGCATTATTACCTTTTCTATTTATTTTAAATATAGGCACTGTGTTTGCTTATTCGGAAATTCAAAAGGTTTCTAATGATTATATTGAGGTAGCAACAAGTGATGATGGTCGTTTTACTATTGGAACTACAGGTGGAAATCCTGAAAATTTGTTAGATGATTATAAAAAGCTTTTATATGGACACCCCTCTCCTCGTACCTCTTATACAACTGTGAGAGTGGACGGAGCAGACTACTATTTTGCCGGTAATGTCCAAAGTCCTGTTTCTAATGATATTTACAAAAATAGTATTACTGAAGGAGTGTTTTCAGATATAAGAGTAAAACAAATACTTTCAATTGTTAAAAATAACACTACTCAGTTAAAAGATACTATTGAAATAAAATATTTAGTTACGAATACAGGGAATGTCCCAAAGAATACAGGTATAAGAGTAATGATGGATACCATGTTAGGGAATAACGATAGTGCTCCCTTCCGAATACCTGGAATCGGTGAAGTTACAACTGAGAGAGAATTCGTAGGAGACAATATCCCTTCCTATTGGCAAGCGTTTGATAATTTAAGTAGCCCTACAGTTATCGCTCATGGTAGTTTATTAAATGTTCCAATAAAACCTGATAAAGTACAGTTTACGAATTGGGGGAGAGCTTCTCAATCACCATGGGATTTTTATACTTTACCAGGTTCTTCTAATGGAGATAGTGCTGTTAATATTTATTGGAATGAAAAAAAATTATTACCTGGAGAGACTAGGGAATATGTAACTTATTATGGATTAAGTAACTTTATTTCAGAAACAAACCCACCGGTGAGTTTAAATATTGCCGGACCTTCTGAAATTAATGTTAATGGGGAATCTTATTCACCTAATCCTTTTACTATTACAAGTTACATACAAAATATCAGTGATGTGCAAGCTGATAACTTACAGATGGAAATAAAACTCCCAGAGGGCGTTTCCATGCTTTCAGGCAATAGGATTCAAGAAGTTGGTAATCTAGCACCAGGAGAAGAAAAAATGACCTCCTGGAATTTTAAAATCGAAGATTTAAAAGAGTTAGAACATTTTAAAATAGAAATAATGCTGAAAGGTACGAATATTGAAGAAAAAAAGATTACTAAGACTATTCATATCAACGATGTTAGTAATCCTGTACTAGAGGACATTCAATTAGCCCCTGATGAAATACGTATGCTAAAGGGTCAAAGCAAAAGTGTCAGCGTATTAGGTTATTACTCAGATCAGAGTTTCAAAGACCTTACATCTGCTGCATCTGGAACAACTTATTCAATAGATAATGAACAAATTGCAACAGTCACAAATGAAGGTGTAATTAAAGTTTTGGATGATTCTCCTGAAGGTTCTGTACAATTAACTGCGTCGAACAGTAATTTTACTACGACTGCTACAGTTGTAGTTGAATCTAATAGTGAAGATATTCCTAGAGAAATTATTGCATGGCCAAGTGAAATAACTCTAGAAAAAGGGCAAAGCTATCAGCTAGAGGCACTTGCCTATTACGAAAATGGAGTGCAACAAAATATTACAGCAGATAAAAATGTTCATTATTCGAGCTTAAATGAAAGTACTGCAAAAGTTAGTAGTTCAGGTTTAGTGACAACTGAAGGATCTACACCGGGTGAAACTAAGCTAAAAATTGAGTACAAGGGTCTTACTAAAGAAATAGTAGTAAAAGTGATTGGAGAGCCTGTGCTTTCAAAAATTGAAGTATCACCTCAAAAAATTGAGTTAGAACGAGGGAAGACACAACAAATAGATGTCAACGCTATAATGTCGAATGGAGAAACAAAAGATGTTACAGCTGAAGAGGAAACAACGTATAAAAGTTATGATCCTAATCGAGCAACGGTGAGTAGTGAGGGATTAATACAAGTATTGCCGAATGCGCCATTAGGGGACGTAGGGGTCCGAGTAACCCATGGAGGGAAATCCGAGACAGTGACGGTAAAAGTATTAAGTGGATCGACATTAGATAGTATAGTGGTAACATCAGAGCAAATGGAATTAGAACGAGGGAAGATGACACAGATAGGTGTGACAGCTGTGATGTCGACCGGAGAAACAAAAGATGTTACAACTGAAGAGGGAACGACATATAAAAGTTATGATCCTAACCGAGTAATGGTGAGCAGTGAGGGATTAATACAAGTATTGCCGAATGCGCCATTAGGAGACGTAGGGGTTCGAGTGACCCATGGAGGAAAATCTCAGACAGTGACGGTAAAAGTAGTAAGTGAGCCCACATTAAATAGTATGACGGTAACACCAGCGCAAATTCAACTAGAGCGAGGGAAGACGACACAGATAGGTGTGACAGCTGTGATGTCGACGGGAGAAACTAAGGACGTTACAAGTGAAGAGGGAACGACGTATAAAAGCTATGATCCTAATCGAGCGACGGTGAGTAATGAGGGATTAATACAAGTATTGCCGAATGCGCCATTAGGGGACGTAGGGATTCGAGTGACTCGTGGGAGGAAGACTCAGACTGTCATGGTAAAAATATTAAGTGGACCGACATTAAATAGTATAGTGGTAACGCCAGCGCAAATGGAACTAGAACGAGGGAAGACGAAACAAATAGCTGTCACCGCTATGATGTCGAATGGAGAAACAAAAGATGTTACAGCTGAAGAGGGACCAACATATAAAAGTTATGATCTTAATCGAGCAACGGTGAGCAGTGAGGGATTAATACAAATTTTGCCGAACGCACCATTAGGAGACGTAGGGATTCGAGTGACTTATGGAGGAAAATCTCAAAATTTATCTATAAAAGTATTAAGTGGATTATAATCATTATGAATTACTGTTAATAAAAACATACAATGCATTATAAGGTTAAGGATTTCTCATTTATTATTGCCATTTCGATAATAACTGCTTCGTTGATGTTAATGAAAAAACACAAAAACCTTAGTTAATGGCTAAGGTTTTTGTGTCTTGAAAATGTCTATTGGCGTAGCATTATCCAGGTAAAAATACTGATTTGAAAGCGTAGGTTGCCCCTTAAAGAAAAAACTTTCATGAATGGTAATACCTCCATTGTACATAGTAAGGCCATTGCTTAAGAGAAACATTACTTGTTTTTTAATCGTATGGTTAATGAGTAGACCCACCCGAAACCACAACATCCTCTTCAACTAAAATCGTCGTCTTCACCACACTCAGCAACCCCTGCACAATCAAATCCAGCGACATACTCGCTTTCCCTGGATGGTTCACAGCTTGTTCAGGAAGATAAGGAATATGCACAAACCCGCCTTTAATACAGCAGTTTTGAATCATGTTCATCAGCCCGTAAAACACGTGGTTACAGACAAAGGTTCCAGCGGTTTGGGAGACGCTGCTTGGAATGCCTGTTTGGCGTAAGTTTTCGACAGCGGCTTTAATTGGCAGTGTCGAAAAGTATGCGGCAGGGCCGTT
Organism: Priestia sp. TGN 0903; assembly: GCF_050846855.1. Lineage (NCBI taxonomy): Bacteria > Bacillati > Bacillota > Bacilli > Caryophanales > Bacillaceae > Priestia > Priestia sp. TGN 0903. The sequence continues at coordinate 319,521 of NZ_JBOZGL010000004.1, read as the reverse complement.
TTGGATAATAGAGCGGTCAATAGGCTGCTGGCCAATGTTGTCAGGGATTCGTGCGTCGTCTACGTTAATGGCAACGCGTTCGACCGTAATTCCTTCTCGTCCGCCTGCTTGTCCAACGCAAATGACGATAGAGGGGCTAATTTCTTCTATATACGTATGAAGCTTTGCGATTGATTCGCCAAACACAGTAGGGAGGGGTTTGGCAATAATCTTATAATCTTCAACAGCTACGCCGTCTAAAGCTTTTACAGCTTCTAAAGACGGGTTAATACTTTCACCTTCAAACGGTTCAAAGCCAGTTAGTAATACAGTTGTCATTCTACTAGTCTCCTTTAAAAGTGATATACAAGGTAGTACATTAATAATGTGTTAACAACAAAAACGGATAGCGCAATCGGCACTTGAGCTTTAATCACGGCATTTTTGTCTTTTAATTCAAGCAGCATGGCAGGTACGATGTTGAAGTTCGCTGCCATTGGCGTTAACAGCGTGCCGCAGTAGCCAGCAAACATGCCGAGCGCTGCCATAATCGCTGGATTTCCTCCGTGCATGTGTACAATCAGTGGAAGTCCAATACCTCCTGTAATAACGGCAAACGCCGCAAACGCATTTCCCATTACTATTGTAAATAGCAGCATCCCTAAGCAGTAAGCAAGCACAGCCACAAATGCATAGTTCGTTGGCAATATATTACTTACAATATCTGAAACGACTGTTCCAACCCCTGATTTTGAAAAGATGCCGCCAAGAGCTGCGAGCATTTGCGGTAAAATAACCGCCCAGCCCACTGCTTGAAGCAAGCGGCTTCCTTCTTTAACAGGCACGGCCATTTTTGCTTTGGTGACGCCCATTGAAGCAATAAACGCAATGACAGCTGCGATTGCTAGTGAAATTAACGTAACTTTTTCTGGGTCAATTAACGCCCAGTTTCCAAATTTAATTTTTCCAAAAAGAAGGGTACCAATAATCGTAAAAATAGGAATAAATAAAGCCGGTAAAAAGATTTTGTTTTTTAATCGCTGCGCGTGAGCCACTCGTTCTTCCGCAGGCGTTTCTGCTTCATTGGATTTAGTCACCCGGTTAAATGAAGCAAGCAGCACCATAATAATAACCAAACATCCTACATAAAAAGGCGGAATGACGTTGCCAAATAAAAACGTAATGGAAAACAGTGCCCAGAATAGAGATGACCCTAAACGGTTAGGATGGTTGTGATCACGTGCGATTCGAATTGCGATAAAAGCGACAATAATACCGAGTAAATAGTAAATCGTATCAAGCGTTAGGATGCTTTTCATTTAGCTCGCCTCCGTCTTTGAAGATGATGTTGGTTTGTGCTTCGTCATTTTTTTGTGAATTCTTCGGTCTAACTGACGGAAACGAATGGCGCTGATTACGAGCGCTGCGATGGCTGTTGGAATTCCCCAAAGCGCCATATCCCACACGTCAACGTGAATCCCTACAGAGTCAAAAAATCCTTTCATTAAAAGAATTCCACCTGTTGCGATAAAGATATCTTCTCCGAAAAACCACCCTGTATTTTCAGCTGCCGCTGCATGGGCGCGAATATCTTCTTTTACTTTAGGCGGAAGCTCTCCGTATTTGGCACGAGCAGCGCCTTCAGACATAGGTGCTACTAACGGACGCACAGATTGAGCATGTCCGCCAATATTTAAGCCGACTGCGGCTGAGATTTCACGGATAAAAAGATATATAAGTAAAACATTTCCAGAAGAAGCGTTTTTGGCTTTTTTGATTAATACTTCGGCTTGTTCCTTCAATCCGTATTTTTCTAATACGCCAAAGATAGGAAGAGTAAGTAAAATAGCCATAGACATATAGCGGTTATCTACAAAGAACTGACCGAACATTGTAATTACTTCATGCAGTGACAAGCCTGATACAAGGCCCGTCACGATGCCTGCAACAGTTACTACAAGCAGCGTGTTTAAACGAAATAAAAATCCCACTGCCACTAGCAAAACCCCAATTAATTTCAACATAAAAATCCCCCTTGAGTATGTATAGACCGTGCTGCAAATTCACCTCCTTTGTTTTCCTAGAAAAACAAAGATGTTTCGAGTATAAACAATTCTGAAAATTAAAACAAGATGCTTAAGGCATAAAATAGTTTTATTGGTGAAATAAAATTATAGAAGGAAGATTTATATAATGTGCATGGATTCAGAAGTGAAAGAAAGAATTCTGCCAGGGAGTTTGGGTAGTAATTTTTTAAGGTAATCTGTTAAAAACATTTCTCCTAAAATACCAAAAATGGTGTATAATGCTAAAAGGTGTGAATATAGAATTATATAGATTTTAATAAAATGAATCTATATGACTATATGTTAAACAACTTATTGAAGGGGGAAGGAGTATTTGAACTGTTCAAATTGCGGCCATTTTAATGAGGGCGGGAAGTTTTGCGTGAAGTGCGGTCATAAATTACAAGAAGAGGCAGCCGTAAGCCAGGCGGCAGCAGCATCTGAATATCAGCCTCAGCCGCAACCAGCGTATGCGCCTCAACAGCCTAATCAGCGTGTTCGTCAGGCGAAAAAAGTGTCAAAATCCTTTTTTAGTTATTTTGCAGAAGGAATTAAAAATCCAACAGCTACAGCGCAAGCAGCAGGCGAAAGCCAATTCGTTAATGCTCTTATCACAGTCATTCTTTATGCTCTTAGTATACCTATTATGCTATATGTAGGCTGGAAGCTATTGTTGATTCAATTTGTTCGAAGCATGTTCAAGCTTCCTATTATCAGTGAAGAGCTGGCTCCATCGGACATGGAGGATTTTAATACAGGCGCTGATTTGATAAAAGCCACAGATATCAACAGCATCATTCACTTCAATTTTACCGATTTTGTCTTTAAACAAGGTATCTTCATTTTTATTGGACTCGCAATTATTATTGGAGCAACATATGTTGTAGCAAAGTTTGGAAAGGTAGACGTTTCTTTTAAAGAATTTTTCTCACGCTTTGGCACGTTTTTAATTATCCCAACAGCTCTTCTTTTAATTGGGCTTGTGCTTGCATTTCTTCACGTTGAATACTTCTCTTATTTTATGAATTTTGGTTTGCTGAGCATTTTCCTTGTAGTTCCATTTACCATTGCTAGCTTTAAGCAAAGCGGAACAAGTGGGATTGATCGTATCTATAGCACTCTTATTGTGTACGTAGTCATTACGATTGTGCTGACGTTTATTGCGAATGGTTTAGGAGAAGAAGCCAAAACCATTATTACAAGAATGGGAAACAGCAGTGAATTAAATGATCTATTTTAAGTCGGCAGAAAGCATCGTTTACAGCGATGCTTTTTCATAACACTATAAAAGGAGTGTCGAAATTGGGATATTGTAAAGAGTGTGGACATCAGTTAACCAATGAGCATCAATTTTGTCCAGAGTGTGGACATCCCGTCGAAAGAAAAGAGACTTCTAGCCAAGGAGCAAAATCACAGCGTTACGTAGAACCCGCATCAGCTTCAGTAGAGGAAGAGAGAGGATCGGTAAAACCTCCGAATAAAAAAACAAAGATTATTGTGATTTCAGTTATAGCAGCAGCTGCTATACTCGGCGGTGCTTATTACGGAATAGACAAAACAATGATGGCGCCTAAAGCCGTGTCAGAAAAATTTATTGCTTCAGTAAAGGGTAATGATGTTGATAAAGTAAAAAAATATGTAAATGATGGTCAAATTCAACTAGAAGCCAACGATGAGCAAACAAAATCATTTATTACATATCTGCACGAAAATCCAGATGTTATGAAATCGATTTCTGAAGGGTTAGCGGCAGATAGCAGAGCGCTTGAAGCAGGAGTTCCAAGCGAAGATCACTCTTCATACGCTAAGCTAGAACAAGACGGAAAGAAATGGGGAATCTTTGATCATTACACGGTACAAGTAAACCCTGTGTATGCAAAAGTTCAGTCTACAGAAGACGCGACAGCGGTATATATTGACGGTCAAAAAGCTGGAACGGTAAGCAGTGATTCTTCTAAAAAGGTTGGCCCATTTTTACCTGGTACGCATACATTAAAAGGTGAAGTGCAAAATGATTATGGGAAAGTTGAAAACGAACAAGAAATTGACGGTACGGAAGGCCAAGATGTGAACGTTGAGTTTGATTGGTCAGATCATGCGGTATACATCTCTTCAGATTATGATGACGCGACGTTGTACGTTAATGGTAAAGACACAAAAACAGAAATTGGCGATATTGATTATCTAGGTCCACTGCCAATGGACGGTTCAGTAAAACTGTACGCAAAACGTGGAGAAAAGAAAACGGAAGAAGTTTCAATTAAAAAAGGCATGGAAGATGTTGCACTTAATTTTGATGAAGAAAATACGACAGAAGCTACGGCAAAAGCGTCGGCCCCTTCTAAGAATCAAGAGACGACGGACAAAGGTTCAGAAGTTAATTCTGGAGTATCTACTAGTGAAGTTTCTAGTTTTATTGAACAATATATGTACGCTACAATTTCCTCAATTAACAGTGGAGACTTCTCTATTGCAGAGCTTTATATCGATTCTAACGGACCAAAATACAAGGAACAAAAAGATTATACCGCTTACCTAATCAAAAAAGGAATAACAGAAGATTTATTAAGTTTTAACGTAAACAGAGTAACAAAACTAGATGACTCTATGTATAAAGTATATACAACAGAAGAGTATGATATTTCGTATGGAGACGGATCTGTTAAATACAAAAAATTCAACAGTATTCATAAAGTAAAAGAATTATCTGATGGAAGTTTGAGAGTTTATCAGCTTATTAGTTCAACGGAAGTAAAGTAAAAGCTGATAAATAGACCCTGAAACAGAAAAAAACGCAGTAAGGAAAAACAATAAAAAAAGACGTCTTCTATGAGAAGACGTCTTTTTATGTATTAAACCCAATACCTGACTGCCGATCCTGAAATAAATTGTTATACGCAGTAGAAATCAGTACGACCACACACGCACAAATCATAATAATACCTAAATATCCCCAGCCTGCTTGAGTATTAATGGCCACAATCGCGCTAGCCGCCGCGGGAGGATGAACGGTTTTGGTAAGAATCATTAAAATAAGAACAAAAGCGAGCACAATCGCTATGGTGATTAGACTTCGATGAAATAAACTCCAAATAATGAGTGCCGAAACCGTTGCTAGTAAGTGACCTCCAAGCACGTGGCGCGGCTGTGATAAAGGCCCTTTATGAGCACCGAAGACAAGTACGCAGGTGCGCCAATTGGAGCGAGTGCCATTGGATAACCAAGCGCTAGTGCAATCGCGCTGCTGATGATAATCGCAATTAAGCCTCCAATAGAAGAAACGACTGCATCTCTATAATTGATTTTCGGTTCTTCTTTTAATTCTCCTTTCATCTTTTTCGTATAAGAGCTTAAGTAAGACAGAAAGGGGCTTTTTGTTTGTGAAAAACTTTTTTCGAATTCCATTTCTTATTTCCTTTCCCTTGTGTAAGTAAAAGTTGTTTGTCAAGTTGTATGTCAGAACATCTGCTATAATAAGTTAGTTTATAAGAAAAGAAGGATTACTAAAAGAGGAAAAACGACTTTTTTTAGTGGAAACTCTTTTTGTGAACCAAAAAAGGTGTGATAGAGGGGAAAAGGGTCTCCATGTGCAGTAAGTGCAGGAGAGATGTATAATAAACCTAGAGGTGACTAATTATGTATCTAGTAGACTACCATCATCACACAAATAATTCATTTGACTCACAGGCAGTCATGAAAGAAGTGTGCGAGCAAGCTGTAAAAAACGGCATAAACGAAATTTGTTTTACCGAGCACTTTTCATTAAACCCATTAGCGCCAACTTACGGTCATATGGATTTTGATAAATATGAACAAGAACTAGCGGAATGCAGAGATCGGTTTCAAGGTCAGCTAGTGATTAAAAAAGGAATTGAAATTTGTGAGCCGCACTATTTAAAAGAAAAATATCAAAAAACAATGAATCAGGAGAACTTTGATTTTATTTTAGGGTCTGTTCATAACATTAATAACATCAAGCTTCGCAAACATTTAGAACTCAACGACAAAGAAGCGATTTACCGCGCTTATTTTAACGAAATGTATAAGCTAGTAAGCGACGCCGACATTGACGTATTGGCTCATTTAGATTTAATGAAGCGCTATGCGTTTGAGCAATACGGCATTTACGACTTTCATCAATTCAAAGATATTCTTGCAGATATTTTGAAAAAAGCAATCGAGCGCGATATCGGAATTGAAATTAATACTTCAGGTATAAGAGGGAAACTGGGCGAAGCGCTGCCGGCACTTGAAGTTGTTGGGCTATACCGCGATTTAGGTGGAGAAATTTTAACGATTGGATCGGATTCACATTTTGCAGAAACCGTAGGAGCACATATGAAAGAAGCGACTGAAATGGCGAAACAGTGCGGATTTACGGAAATTTATACGTTTGATCAACGTAAGCCAAAAGGAATTCGTATTTAATATGAGCGTATTTCACTTTCTTCATAATGAAAAGCATAGATTTCTTCCGTTGAAAGTAAAAGAAATAGAAGCTGCGGAGCAAAGATTAGGAACGAAATTTCCAGCAGAGCTCCGTCAATTTTATGTAGAAATAGGATATAGCTTTGCAAATAGGAATGAAACAACTGCTTTTCAGCGAATTATAGATCTAGACAGCGCAGTAGACTTGCATTTACGTGAAGACTTTTACGAGCATGATCCTGATTTAGATATGTATGATGAAAGAGAAGGCTTTCTTTTCTTTGAAGTCGTAGAAGGATTGTATTTTGAAGTAAGGTGGGGCACAGTGGATGCTTCGCCACTGTACTTTATGAATACACGAATCTCAGACTCTCTTCAAGCGTTTTTTGAACAGCTTAATTGCGACAGCCATTTCCATGAAAAAATGTTAGAAGAATAATATTTTTTGCAAAAAGCACGCTCTAATATGAGCGTGCTTTTTTAATTTACTGTTGCTTGAACTCCGATAAAAATCTCCGGACTTCTTCGACGGTCAACCCTAGCTTGCGAGCTGATTCCATAAGGCTTATCCATTCTTGATCAATTGACAGTACATTTTCTTTTTTCATTACGACTCATCCACCCTTTGCCAGGGAACCCAGCCGTCGTAGCCAAAAGCGGCCTTAGACCTGAAGCTTTGCGTCACTATTTTTCAATAGTTTTGCCCTTATCTGGATAATTTGTAATAGTGTTCTTAGTATACAGTCATTTTACAAGATAAAATTTGTAAAAGGTGTCGAAACGGGTCGATTGTCATAAAAAAATTAAAAGTCAGATAATAGATGCATCAGTTTGTTCTTCGGAACTTTAAATAGTACTGAAATTCAATAAATTCTTCTTTGGTCATGCCGTCTCGAATAGCTCGTTCAATTAAATAAAGCCATTCTTGGTTGAGACTTGGCTTTGAAGTTAGAGCTGGACGGCTAATATCGCCTTCAATTAATTCATCGATTGTTGTATGAAGAGAAGAAGCAATTTTATCAAGCATTTGAAGAGAAGGGTTATTATTTAACCCTTTTTCTAAATGAGATAAGTACGATTTTGAAATATTAGCTTCTTCAGCTAAGCGTGTAATAGAATAGCCTTTTTTTAATCGCAAATTTTTAATCTTTTCTCCTATCACTTCAGTTCATCCTCTTTTTATTGGTTTTTTGTTCATTATAACGTATAAAAACGTTTTGTGACCGTTTTTATATCAAAAATGTTCTTTATAAAGAATTATTTAATGCTTTTTATTATGAGACATATTAACTAATTCACGCCTAGTTCATATAACCGGTGCACAATAAAAACAGAAAACATTGAACAGGAGAGATAAACATGACTTGGAAAAACGAATGGACAAAGTGGATTACGTACAGCGAGCTGCCAAGCCTATTAAAAAAACAAATGAGTGAAATGACCAAAAGTGAACGAGAAGATGCCTTTTACAAACAGCTTGAATTTGGCACAGGAGGAATGAGAGGCGAGCTTGGTGGGGGGGCCGAATCGTATGAATATCTATACCATTCGAAAAGTCACGGCTGGACTTGCTGCATACATCGAAGAAAACGGAACGGAAGCTAAAAAACGAGGAGTCGTGATTGCGTATGATTCCCGCCATGGTTCAGCAAAATTTGCTTTAGAAGCAGCTAAAACACTAGGAACTTAGGGAATTAAAAGCTATGTATTTCAAGAGATGCGTCTAACACCAGAACTATCATTTGCCATCCGTTATCTTCGTGCTTACGCTGGCATTATGATTACAGCGAGTCACAACCCCGCAGAATACAATGGCTATAAAGTATATGGAGAAGACGGAGCGCAGCTTCCTCCTAGAGGGGGGATATTATCGTCATGCATATGAATAAAATCGAAAATGAACTGCTGCTGGAATTAAAAGACGAACGTGAACTTCTGAGATTAAATCTAGTAAGCTATATCGGCGAAAACCTGGATCAAGTGTATCTTGATTACGTAAAAGGACTTCAGCTAAACAACGATGGGGTAAAAACAAACCTGCATATTGTTTATACGCCGCTTCACGGTACAGGACAAACGCTTGTGCCTCAAGCACTTCAAAACGCCGGGTTTTAGCACATCACAATTGTTAACGAGCAAAAAAATCCCGATCCTAACTTTTCAATTCTTTCATCTACTAATCCAGAAGAAGCACAGGCTTTTCAGCTGGCAATTCAGTATGGAAAAGAAAAAGCTACGGATTTATTGCTTGCTACAGATCCAGATGTTGACCGGTTAGGAGTGGCAGTGAAAAATGACAGCGGTGAATACGTTCTATTAACAGGAAATCAAACGGGCGCTTTATTGCTGCATTATATGCTGTCACAGAAACAAGAAAAGGGAGTACTTCCAGATAACAGCGTAATCCTTAAAACAATTGTCACATTAGAATTAGGACGTGCAATCGCAGAAGATTACGGTGTACAAACAGTTGGTACGCTAACTGGCTTTAAATACATTGCAGAAAAAATAGAAGAATATAAAAGAGAAGGAACGAAAACGTTTCAATTCGGCTACGAAGAAAGCTATGGCTATTTAATCGGTGACTTTGTTCGGGATAAAGATGCCGTGTAGGCAGCGGTGATGATTGCTGAAGCTGCGGCTTATTATAAGCAGCAAGGAATGACGCTTTATGATGGACTAACTCAACTTTATGAAACATACGGCTATTACAAAGAGTCTCTTACTTCTTTCACTTTAAAAGGAAAGGACGGAGCAGAACAAATCAGCGGTATCGTGAACAGGTTCCGTGAGCACTCTCTGACAGAAATAGCAGGTGCGGCAGTCGAGAAAATAGAAGACTATCAAAGCGGAAAAAGAACGAACTTACTTACCGCTCAGCAAGAAACAATGGACTTGCCTTCATCAAATGTACTCAAATTTTGGCTGCAAGACGGCTCCTGGTTTGCGATTCGACCGTCAGGCACAGAGCCGAAAATAAAGTTTTATTTTGGAGTAAGGCAAGGGTCGGAGGGGGAGAGCAAAGAGCGGTTGGAAGAAGTGGAAGTGAATGTAATGAAATTTATGAAAAAGATGGTTAAATAATAAAAAGACAACGATATAAATTAGTGCCTTTAATATAAGTGAGTCATCTCAAAAGATGACTCACTTTAATTCTTTTTGTCTTAAAACTCCCTGTTGTTTCTTTACTTTCTTTTTGATACCATGATGATCTTTATAGATGGACATGAGTATTATGAAAAGAGAAGTAGCCGCTATGATAATATCAATGAAGTTTCAGTAGCTTTTTCTCTTTCAAGTTTTCCATCATTATGTTGTAAGTGATTAATGGCGATACTTGTTTCAGGAGGTTTCTGCCCAATGGCTTGAAGAAGATTCTTAATTGGCAAAATTATTTTGTTTGAGCTCTTTTTCGATCTTACATGTATGTTGGTACGGTTTAATTGCAATTATAAACTCTTTTCTTGTTACCTAATTCAAAGCAATGTTGAAATTTATTCCTGCAAAAAATAAACGGAGAATAGGTGTTGATTTTGTAGGAGAACATATCAAAGGATGCAGTAACATCATATAACGAAGGAAGTAATAACTCTGTCATCCTTGTCGATATAAATAATCTTTTAGGTAATTGTTGATATTCCACAATAATCGCTAGTAAGTAGAAAATGGTTTTTAGACAAAATACAAGTCTCCATAGCTTAATAATTATGAGGTCTTGTATACAGTTTATAGGTCCTTTTATTACTGATTTCGTCACTACTTAAAATATGAAACGTACCTCTTTGATAATTATGCTAAACATAAATGTAATGGGTAAGGTGATTCTTAATTTTTTATCTATGTTTTCCTCTGATATATTTGACAAGAATAGCTTTCATTTAACTAAAATAAGAAAGACGATATAAAATCATCTTTCTAAAACTTACTTACTATTACTGTCTATTATGATATATTTTGGACTACCATTTATATAAAGATTTTTATTAGTTTTTTTATTTAAAAAACTAATTTGTTGTCCCGCAAAAGAAAACACTGGACCTTTTATTTTATTGTCTGAGAATGATATTGTTTCAGGATTATTTGAGCTCCAATAAACAATAATCTCTTCTTTTTTGTCGCTAACAAATCTTAAAACATACTTGTCAGGGTCGCCAACATCGATTCTATTTTTGAATGTATAACCGGATAACCTATAAGTCATGTTGTTGATGGCATTATACGCGGGTTTAGGAAGATTAACGTCATACCTTCTTATCCCAAAATTGTGTTCTTTATTTTTAGGATCGATTCCGTCATTTTTCCAACCATATACAACACTTATCGGAATATCATATAATAAGTTAATTAAATACATCCTTACTAGATAATCAGCTTGTTGCTGTTCAGATATAGATTTACCATACCAACCTTTTGTGTTTGAATATCCCCATTCTCCAGATATGATAGGGATTTCCTTGTCAGAGTATTTATTCATTAAAACCCGAATAGATTTATAGTCTTTGCCCACAGTCTCAGGATTAATACCACGGTACGGATGAACCGATAAGGCATCAATATATCTTAATGTTCCTTCTTTAAAGATCCCATTTAACCATTTCAAAGAATCAGGAGTAATTCCGGCTAAAGCAGGAGCTACAACAATCGCACTAGGGTCATTCTTTTTAATGGTTTTTGAAGCTCTTTTTACCAATTGAGAATATTCTTTATAGTTAGGTTGCGTTTCCCAAAAGTCAGTTAAATTAGGTTCATTCCATATTTCCCAAATGACACCCTTATTTTTATAACGGTAAGATGCTGCATCTACATATCTTATAAATGCATCTTGTCCCTTTTTAGTGTTGACCTCCCTTTCGTATTCGTACAATTCATTATTGTAATCAAGAATATAATAAGGCCTAATCCCTTTTTCAATTAGTGAGTTAGTTAGTAAATCGTACCCTTGTTTTTTGAATTCGTATTTACCGGGCTCTTTTTCGATGGTGTGCCAGAATAAGTCTTCTCTTAGAATCTTAAACCCTGCATCATCCACCATATCTAAATCTATTGGGTTACCGCTAAAATGCACACTAATTCCTAAGCCGTTAGGAACGGTCTTTGATTGAAGAATTGAACGGTAATTTTTTTTCTTTTCGTTCTTTTGAAAGTTGTTTTGGTAAAAGGAATAAAAAGCAACTACAATAAGGATTACCACAATAAATAAAAAAACGGTTAGTTTTTTAGACCTCAATTGATTCATCAATAGTTCCTTTCCATATCTAATAAAAAAGAGAAAACGATTTAGATTGTTTTCTCTTTTAAAACAGTAGTACCTAAAATTCGTTTTCTTTTTTCAGGTGGTACTATTATTTCTTTACTTGCACATCTGTTAAACCATTGTATAAAATGTTCATTATCTATTATGGATATAACCCCCAAGCAAAAGAGGAAGCTAATAAAATTAGTGTACATAATTGGCTCAGAAGCTGATGAGATGACAATAAATATAGTAAATATGAAAGCTGTAAAAACTCTATGTGTAGAAGCTATCTTCTTAAATAAAGTAATTAATGGAACGAGGTAAAATATAGCTCCCGCAATCCCTTGTTGGAAAAGCATAGAGATAAAACCATTTGAATTATTAGGTACACCAACCATATTTTGGTAACCTTCGTTATTTAAGAACCCCCAACCAGTAAAAGGTTTTTGAAGGAATAATTCCCAACCCACTAATAAATCGTCTTGACGAAGGCTATAAGAACGCTGACCCCCACCAGATACCTTCTGATTAAACAAGTAGATAGCTACAAAAAAGCCGACCGCTACTAAAGGTATAAGCAAATAATACTTTAAGAAAAGAGTAGCTTGTGTTTTAGGTTTGAATTTCAGGAATGCTACTAGTAAGATCATAAGGCAAATGATATTACCTGTTGTACTGAACGTTGTAATTAGGTTGATTAATAGTACAGTTAGAATCTTTTTATTTACTTTTTTACTAAAGAACAATTGGTAAATCAATGCATAGTTTAAGTATATTTGCCAAACACCTGGTTCCCAAAATATTGAGTTATTACGGAAAACATTTACACCATACCAACTTGTAATTTGACCGTGAAAATGTAACCCTAACCAAACTCTATACGGCTTGTCATTTATAACCTCTGTACTTGGTGGTAGTATACTTAAAATATCAAAAAATAAATAAGTAAATAACGTATATACTGCGATACCCACAATAAGATTATGAAAAATCTTAAATAGGTTCTTTTCGCCTATCATGCAATATTTAATGATAAGTAAAACCACTACAAATTTGACAATAAACGTTACGTACTGCAGAATGCCAACTGGTACTGTTATAAAGTTAAACCCAATGAACAAAATAGGGATAAGAGATAGGTAGGTTAAATATCTCTTGTATACGAGGACTGTGAGTATAGCTGGGATACTTAGACCTAGTAGTAATGCTTGAGCTACGTTAGGATATTTTTGATCTAATATCGCTCCACTTGAAAATATAATGAGAAATGCTAAAAGATAAAGGTAGATGCTAATAATTATATTTTTTGAGATTTGACCAGTTTTCATACGAGCTCCTTTTCAGTGGGATAGTCTTTTAGTAATTTTATACCATTATCCATTTGCTATCAATACTCTTTATTTACACGTAAGTGGTCAAATCTTCAAATCTAGATTACGTACTAATTCTTTCCGAAAAATAGATAGCCATTTTATCAGCCGCTTGTGATTCCCCTAGTAGGGGCTAAATTAATGGGTTGTATCCTACTGTGGCAATGAACGTTTTGTATACAACGGCAGCGTCAGCGTTTAAGGATTTTAGAAAATCTAATAAATAAGGGAATCTATTACGTGAGGTAATGATTCCTCTCCTCAATACTATACGCTTGTAGGTGTTCGATTAATTTCAAATATTTGAATTTTTCTGTATCAATAGAGGTAATACATTAATTGGTTTCAATACCTTTAAACATTTGATTAATCGTACTACGGGTTCTTTTTTTAAACCATTTTATATGTTTCTCTATCTTATGATTCCTACAAAACTCTTGTTATAAGCCTATAAACTATGATATTTTCCTCGAACTCTAAATACGAATGTAACTTTGTTTTCGCGAAAAGTTAGGAACACCAAAATCAATTTACTCCTTGCGCTTTCCGCAGATATGGTACTATATATGCCTGAATTCGAATCCCTAAAAGTCTTTACATCTGTTGTATTTGTTAAGGTAAACAGGGCAGGATTCTGACTTTAGGTAAACAAAATGCAGGTGTTATACTGTATATGGTATCCCATCCCCTGATTGAATAACAATGTTATTGATAATCTTTTTATCTTCAAGAGGTTTAAGAATAAATATTGCATTTTTAAAATTTAATTTTGTATAAAGAAATGTTTTAAGCGAATTTAACTAAAAAGATTGAAAAATGTCGAAAGTCTGCCGATATAACGAAGGAAAATAGATAAATAGATAAATAGACAAGGAGACAAGTAGACAAGATGAAAAAGATTTTACCTGTTTTACTAATGCTAAGTTTACTAATGATGTTCAGCTATAGCGCTACAATCAAGACTGTACAGGCAGCCGAAACAGAGCCAACGGTATCAGTGAAATTAAAAAATTATTTAGGGAATCAATCCAGTATTAAAATTAAGCCATCGCAGTCCTATACGATTGCAGACAGCAAAATAACGCTTCAAGCTAATGCAGAGTACGAAGTAAAAGTAGCGGGGAGCGAAGTTAAACTACTGCATAACCAAGAAGTACTTGGTGAATTCGATAGCTTCACTGCTAAACCTTCTACATACGAAGCCTTCCTTTCTATTAATAACCGAAACTATCTAGGAAGCATGCAGTTTACAAACGAAAGCAGCAAATATGTCAGACCAATTAATGCCCTCCCTATGGAAGACTATTTAAAAGGCGTTATTCCAAAAGAAGTATATACGTCTTGGCATGGTGACGCATTAAAATCTCAGGCTGTTGCTGCGAGAACATACGCGTTAAGCTATGCAAGTAAAATTATTGATGATACAACAAGTTTTCAAGTATACGGAGGATGTGAATGGTACAACAGCACCAACAGCGCAGTTGATGAAACGTTCGGAAAAGTATTAAAGTACAATGGTGCGCTAATTAACTCTGTGTTTTCTTCAAGTAACGGCGGAATTATTGAATCCGACTACAATGCGTGGGGAAAAGCTTCTAATCCTTACTTTCAAGTGAAAACTGATCCGTACGATCCTCAAACAAAATGGTCAGTAACAATTCAAAAACAGCAAATTGACCTATCTACAAAAGATTTGAAAAATCCAGATGCTTGGTGGAATCAAACAAAAGAAGCAGATGAAAAAATCGCAGGCAAAATTAAAGCGCAAATGCAAACGCAGACTCAATTTAAAGGAAAAGACGTTAAAATTGTGGGCATTTCTAAAGTTAACCTTTATCAAGCCACGTCAGGTCAGCGCATGAGCAAAGGAGATATCAGTGTAACCTACGTGATGAAAGGTGAAGTGGACCAAGACAATAAGCTTGCGGTTAAAACATGGAATCGAATTGGAGACAAAGCAGATAACATTCGATTTATGCTTGACGGAACTCGCTTTAAAAGCCTAATGATCACTAAACAATATCCAGATACTCAAACAATCACTATTGAAGGAAAAGGAAACGGACATGGAGTTGGCTTAAGTCAATTCGGAGCGAATGGAATGGCTGCTCAGGGAAAATCATATACGGATATACTGAACTTTTACTATCCGGGAGTAAGCTTAGTCTCTCACTACACGGATAAATATCCTCGAATAAACGTTCCAATTCCAGCTCAAGTAAATCCAATCAAGGCTGGCGATAGCAAACTATCAGGAACAGCTGAACCTAATTCAATCATCTACGTAAAAGTGTGGCCGGATACGGTTGCGACAGGGAAAACAGACGCTGCAGGAAACTTTTCGTTTGACGTGCCAAAACAACAAGCAGGGACGATGCTTCACGTACTAGTGAAAGGTCAAGGCGGCTACAGTACGTATACTAAAATTTATGTACAGTCTGATACAGCCCCTGAAGCAGCAGAAGTAAATGAGTTAAATGACGGGGATACACAACTAACGGGAACAGCAGAGCCAAACTCAACGATCTACGTAAAAGTGTGGCCGGAAATTATTGCGACAGGAAAAACGGATAATGCAGGAAACTTTTCAATTACGATTCCAAAGCAGCCGGCGGGCAAACAGCTTCACATATTAGTGAAAGGTCAAGGCGGCTACAGCAAATATACCAAAATCTATGTGCAGTCCGATACAGCCCCTAAAGCCTCAAAAGTTAACGCTATTTCCAGTCAGGATACTAAGATTACGGGAAGTGCGGAGCCAAGCTCAACGATCTACATAAAAGTATGGCCAGATATTATTGCGACAGGAAAAACAGATAACGAAGGAAGTTTTTCAATCACCGTGCCAAAGCAAAAATCCGGGACCCTTCTGCATGTGTTAGTGAAAGGTCAAGGCGGCTACAGTACGTATACAAAAGTGACGGTGAAATAAAAGAATACAAGATTTTTAGCATAAGAAAAAAGCATGCAGTTCTGCATGCTTTTTTCTTATGCTTTTACAGACGTTTTTCTCGCTCGATACAACAGATATAAAGCAATGGCTGCACCTAGTGAATCAACAGCTACATCTATAATCCGGCCATCTCGGCCGATAATAAACGCCTGATGCACTTCATCTATAAATGCAAACGCAGCTACACACAGCCATGCTTTTATGTAACGATAGCGCTGCTTTTTTAAATTCCAGTAAAAAAGTAGGCCTAGCATGCCGAAAAAAGAAAGGTGGGCAATTTTTCGCACAATGAACTCAACGTTAAAGCCGTAGCTATAGGCGGTGAAAAATTCACTGCCAGGGTGCAGTACAGACCAAAGCGTGGCGCTGTGATCCCAAACGGATGGATTCGTCCAGCTAGAAGGATCCATTACCTCTAAATGCGGAGTGTGGGAGAACTTTGAAATAGATAATAGCAAAAGAACTAATAATACACGTTTTAAAATCATAAAAAAACTCTTTTCTCTACAAAATTTTCACTTAATGATAAAAAAAGATGGTGAAAAATGCAAGGAATTAGTTAGAGTATATGACTTTATTGAGTCTTATTAACTACATATTAATTAGGTTAAAATGACTATTCATTGAGTTTATTTTCGACGAAAAAGCAACAATGAAGGCAATGGTTGCGTTTTCAATATAACGAACGAAAAATCATATTTTTATCAGAAATTTAAAAATAAATAATTCTCTAGGCTCAATAAATACAAGGGTTTCACTGATAAAATAGGTTTTGTGGAGTAAATTGGAATAAAATTCTTTTAAATGAAAATAGATCTAATTATTATAAAAAATTAGTATATGATTATAACGTTTATCATGATAAGAAAAGACTATTTAAGATACAAAAAACGTCATAATAAGAAGAAATTTGGTCATTTGATAATTTTCGACAAAATAAGACATTGAAGGGTTAATATGCCTATGGTAGTATTTCATAAGTATAAACTAGTTCATATAGCTTATTTGGAGAAGAAGGAGGAAATAAAAAATGATTGATCTTCACTGTCATATTTTGCATGGTATCGACGACGGTGCTAAAACCATAGAAGACAGCTTACAAATGGCAGAGAAAGCAGTAAGTGAAGGAATTCATACAATTGTTGCAACTCCTCACCACCACAATGGCCAATACATAAATGAAAAAAATGAAATTATACAGCGAGTGGAACGATTAAATACTCATCTGCATCAAGAAAATATCCCTCTTACGATATTACCAGGTCAAGAGTCTCGTATATATGGAGAAATTATTGAAGACTATCAAGATGGTAAAATACTCACTTTAAATCAAACAGATAAATACCTGTTTTTAGAACTGCCATCCAGCCAAGTGCCGAAATTCACAGAAAAATTAATCTACGACATCCAGTCGGAAGGGCTAACACCTATTATTGTTCATCCTGAGCGAAACAGCAGGCTTATAGAAGATCCAGATATTTTATATAACCTTGTGAATAAAGGAGTTCTCACTCAAATTACTGCATCCAGCTTAACAGGAAGGTTCGGTAAAAAAATCAAGAAATTTTCTATGGATTTAATTGAGGCAAATTTAACTCATATGATTGCTTCTGACGCACATAATCTTTCGAGAAGGAACTTTTACATGCAAGAAGCAAGCGAGTGGGTTGCTTCTGAATATGGTATGGACACGCTGTACATGTTTTATGAAAATGCAGAAGCTGTTATAAAAGGCTACGTTTGTTTTCAAGATACGCCCCAGCAAGTGAAGAAGAAAAAGTTTTTAGGGATCTTTTAAAAGACAGAATTCCTGACAACTTTCTTCTTTTTTTAGTGAAGGTGGATTAATATTCAATAAAAGTTACAAATATTAAAAAATGGTGATATCTCCTAACCACTATCAAAGGAGATACTCGGCTGTACTGTGGGTGCTCAAACACCTTAGACACGATTGTTGTCAAGAGTATAGTGTGAGGACGGGTTAGATGCCCAAAATTTAATTATGTAAATACTTATGAAAGAGCTGTATATGTACAGCTCTTTCATAAGTATTTACATCTCGTACATACCTAAATCAGTAAATAAAAAGAGAGAATGAGGGATGATGAATTGATGAAAAAAGTAAAAAAAGCAATTATTCCAGCAGCAGGGCTTGGAACACGTTTCCTGCCAGCTACAAAAGCAATGCCAAAAGAAATGCTTCCAATTGTTGATAAGCCAACGATTCAATACATCGTCGAAGAAGCGATTGCTTCAGGGATCGAAGACATCATTATCGTAACTGGTAAAGGCAAACGAGCGATTGAAGATCATTTCGACTTTGCACCTGAGCTGGAAAATAATCTAGTTTCAAAAGAGAAGTTTGATATTTTAGAAAAAGTACAACAATCATCGAACGTAGAAATTCATTACATTCGTCAAAAAGAACCAAAAGGGTTAGGGCATGCGGTATGGTGTGCACGTAAGTTTATTGGAGACGAGCCTTTTGCTGTCTTACTTGGTGATGACATTGTACAAGCGGAAACACCATGTCTTCGCCAGTTGATGAATGAATATGAACAAACGTTGTCTTCAGTAATCGGCGTTCAAACGGTGCCTGATAATCAAACGCACCGCTATGGAATTATTGATCCCGTTTCAAACGACGGCCGTCGCTATCAAGTAAATACGTTTGTCGAAAAACCGGCAGCTGGTACGGCTCCTTCGAATCTAGCAATTATGGGACGCTACGTATTTACACCTGAAATCTTTAAATTTTTAGAAGAACAAGAAGTAGGAGCCGGCGGTGAAATTCAATTAACGGATGCTATTCAAAAGTTAAGCGGAATTCAGCGTGTATTTGCGTATGATTTTGAAGGCACACGTTACGATGTTGGAGAAAAGCTAGGGTTTATTGAAACAACAATTGAATTTGCTTTACAACGTAAAGAATTACGTAGTGATCTACTAAATTTAATGCAAACTCTAATTGAAAATGAAAGAAAAATTCACATTAATTAAAACTATGGAGGGAAGTGAGGAGGAACATGGAACAACAAATAGCAAATTCGAAAAATAATACGCATATTATTAACCCTCAGATAATTGTCAAGGACAATTATATTTATATTCTAAGTAAAAGAATTTTAGATACAGTAGGTGCTCTTATAGGGCTTATAGTTCTTTCCTTAGTATTCATGATTGTCGCTATTGCTATTAAAGTCGAAGATCCACGAGGTCCTATCTTTTTTTCTCAAATAAGGGTTGGAAAAAATGGTGAAGAATTTAAAATGTATAAGTTCCGCTCTATGGTAACAGATGCAGAAGAAAGACTACAGAACTTATTGACATTGAATGAAACAACAGGTGCTATGTTTAAAATGAAAAATGATCCGAGAGTAACAAAGATAGGTCAATTAATTAGAAAAACAAGTATAGACGAATTACCTCAGCTTTGGAATGTAATGAGAGGGGATATGAGTTTAGTAGGCCCTCGACCTCCTTTAGCAAGAGAGGTTGCGGAATACAATGAGGACCATAAGCAAAGATTATTGGTAAAACCTGGATGTACAGGTCTTTGGCAGGTAAGTGGTCGTAGTAATATAGGTTTTGAAGAAATGGTTAAATTAGATATCCATTATATTCAAAATAGAAATTTATTCTTTGATATTAAAATTATATTTAAAACAATAGGACTGTTAACAGGTTCTAAGGATGCTTATTAAACATATTAAGATGGAGAAAATACTTTGCTGAAAATTACTACATTTAACTTGCTATTACGTATTATTACTTTAGGAAGTAAGTTCTTACTTATGTTAGGAATAACTAAATTTTTAACACCTAGTCATGTAGGGATATATGGAATGATAACTACTACTATAGGTTTAGCTATTTACATAGTAGGAATGGATTTCTACGTATTTAACACTAGAGAAATGCTATCAAGTGAAGCACAAAATAGTGCAGTTTTGATTAAAGATCAATTTATAGTACATTTTATAACTTATTGTATTACATTGCCGTTATTGCTTGTAATCTTTGTGATTAATGTACTCCCTTGGGAATATGCAGTAATATTTTATTTACTTTTAATTATGGAGCATATTTCACAAGAATTTAACCGTATATTTATTACATTATCTAAACCGGTTGTTGCTAACGTCACACTCTTTTTCAGAAGTGGAGCGTGGGCATATGTAACTATTGTTATGTTGTATATGAATCCAACTAATCAAACTTTGTGGACTGTATTATTAGCATGGGCCATAGGGGTAGCTATTAGTATTCTCTTAAGCTTATATTATTTGAAAGACTTAGAGTGGTATAGTACAAGTAAAACAAAAGTTAATTGGAAATGGATTAGACGAGGATTAAATGTTGCTTTTCCATTATTTATAGCTAACATTGCTGTTAAATTAACAGAGTTCTTAGATAGATACATTATAAGTTTTCACTACAATAAAGCACTAGTAGGGGTTTATACTTTTTACGGAAGTTTAGCTAACTTACTAGTTATATTCGCTAATACAGGGATTATTATGATTTTGAGTCCTAAAGTAGTTAAAAGTTATCAAGAAGGAAATTATAAGAGTTATAAAATTCATATGAAAAAAATGACCCTAGGGGTAATAAGTTCTACTGTAGCTATAAGTTTAGCTTTAATTGTAGGTATATTTGTGGTTATTGATTTGATAAATAAACCTTTATACTCGGGTTACTTATCTGCCTATTGGCTTTTAATTGTAGCTTATGGATTTTCTGTATTATCTTTACTTCCTCATTACTCTCTTTATGTTCGATTTAGGGATAAAGACATCATTAAATCTAGTTTTATTGCTCTTTCTGTAGCAGTCTTAATGAATTTAACACTGGTCCCTAGGTATGGTTTAGTGGGAGGTTCTTTAAGTACAGCAACAGGATTTTTAACTCTACTTATTTGCAAATTAGTTTATGCATATAAGATTTCTCGTGCTTAATTGTTTTGTGAATTTATACTAATATTTGCGATTAAGAGGTATAGTGTATGACTAAAAATGTTTTATTTATTCAAGCTCATGAAGCAGACAAAGCGGTCTTCTTTAGTAGCATAGCTAATTTTTTACAAGGAAAGGGTATACATACTAAACATCTCACCTTTAGAAGGTTAGAGAAATATGTATATAAAAAAAATGGTGTATTTGACACAGTCTTCTTGCCGCGGGTTTTAAAGGAGTATGATCATATTCTTTCTGTTGAAGATGAAAAAAAATATGATTTGAGCAAGCTACTGTTTTACACCTTAAAGTTGAATAGTTTAAATAATTACTCTTTTGACACAGACAATATTTCCAGTAATGCAAGGAGGTATTTGAATTTCTTAAAGGAATTACACTCCTCCCAAAAAATAGACTTAATTATTATGTGGAATGATACTTTTATGTATGATAGTCTTTCTAAAGCTTTTGCTTCAAATTTTAATATACCAACATTAATATTTGAAGCCGGTATATTTAGGCCTAATACTATTACTATGGATAGCAAAGGTGTTAATTATGGCAACTCTGTACCAGAGGACCAGTCATACTATAGTAATGTAAAATATGAGAAAGATTTTATAAATTCCTTAACAGACATAAAATTTGAAGATAAACTGTATTCATTTGAGTTACCTAAATTAAAGAAATTTTATTTATTAGAACGCTCAAAAGACAAGTTGTTTAGTAAAGTACTGAAACAAGAATTAGATTTGGAAATAATATACGAAAATACTTTACAAAAGGTTAAGAAAAGAATAGAAAAAAGAAAAAAAGTGAATGATTATTCATTGTTTAAAGAGTTACCCAGTAGGTATCTTTTTATTCCATTTCAAGTACATGATGATTCTCAGGTTCTCCTAAATTCTCCTTATATAAATAGTATGGAAGAGCTAGTTGAAATTATTGATTATAATTTGGAACAGTATAATGCGCAATACAATGACGATTTATTTGTAGTCTTCAAAGAACATCCCGCGGATAAAGGGAGAACAAATTATTCGAGTTTATATGATAAGTACAAAGATAATAAACGCTTAATCTTTATGACCGAAGGAGAGACTTCTAAGCTTTTAAAGAATAGTCAAGGTGTAATTACAATAAATTCCACAGTCGGTATAGAAGCTCTACAACAGTATAAGCATGTTATAACCTTAGGGAATGCGTATTACAATATCAATGGTTTAGTACAAATCTGCTCTGACGCCAGCAAACTTTATGAACACATTAACCATATAGTAAATAATGATGTAGATATACATTTAATCAATCAGTTTATTCATTATTTGAGGTTTAACTATCAATTAGAAGGAAATTGGCGTAAAGGAAGTTTTGATGTATTCTACCTTGAATCAACTTTAACCAGATTATTGAATAGTTAAATAAATATTTATAAAGTTTAGTTATAGTATGAAAACTTAAAAAATAAGGATGAATGAAAATGCGAATAGGCATTGATGGTAGAAAACTTTCAGAAAATAAAACGGGTATAGGTAATTATTTAGAAAATATATTAGAGGAAATATTAAATCTAGATCAAGAAAATGAATATGTCATTTTTACAGATAAGCCAGTAAACAAGGAATTTGAAAATCGTAATGTGAATTATGTTGTAATAAATGATTTTAAAAGTATTATACCAATCACTCAAATATACAGACCGATTTGGTTGAATGTTTTGCTAATGAAACACCTAAAAAATATAGATATTTTTTGGGGACCAGATTTCCTAAGTCCCTTGGGTTTTTCAGGAAAAAAAACCTTGATTACAATCCATGACTTGGCATTTATTGATGTGAATGAGCACCATTCTAAATTTCATGCGATGTACTTCAAAACTTTTTTAAAGTTTAATTTAAGAAAAGCCCCTAATGTATTGACAGTTTCTCAGTATTCTAAGAAGAGAATATTAGAACACTATCCTGAGGTTTCAGCAGAAAAAGTTAATATTACTTATTGTTCATACAATAGTAAACAGTTTAACATCGAATTCGATACTCAACATGCAGAGAAAATTAGGGAAATTCATCAATTACCTCGTAACTATATGTTGTTTGTAGGTACTACGACCGCTCGAAAAAACTTAGTTAATGTTGTAAAATCTATTGCTTATCTTAGTGAAAAAAACGTAGATGTATTAGATTTAGTAGTTGTGGGAGCTAGAGGTAATGGTTTAAAAGAATTAATAAAGCTAGTTAAAGAATTAAAAATTGATAGCAAAATTCATTTTTTAGGATATGTGGATGATTGTGATATACCATATATTTACAAATTAGCGGACTTATTTTTATTCCCATCCCTTTATGAGGGATTTGGTATCCCATTACTAGAATCTATGTCTACAAGTACTCCCATTATTACTTCTAGTACAACTTCATTGCCAGAAGTAGCAGGAGATGCAGCAATTATTGTTGACCCTTACTCATATACAGAAATAGGGAATGCAATTGAATTAGTCTTAGATTCTTCAACTTTGAAAGAAGAGCTAAGAGCTAAAATGTCAACTCAAATTAATAAATTCTCTTGGCAGGAAAGTGCCAAACAATTTTTAAAAACTTTAAATAGTTTAAAAAGTATTACTAACACAGGAGATTTTAAATGAGAGTTCTTTTTATTGCGACCCAGTATCCGTACCCTAAAGATAATGGGAAAAAAATAATTTTAGCTAGCATGTTAGAATATTTTATACACAAATATGGTTCCAAGAATGTTGAATATATTTTAGTTGGAAACGAAAAAGGTGAGGAAAAACCTAACATTAAAGTAAAACAATTCATTGGTTCTAATAATATGAATAAAGTCAAGAATATATTAATTTATTCAGGGCTTCTTCAAAAAAAGAGCATTCAAGAATCAGTTTTATACAGTAACTTAATTGCAAAAGATATTAAACAATATATAAATCAAAGTAACTTTGATATCGTAATCTATGACACTATTAGAGTATCTCAAATGTTTGAAAAGGAAAAAAATAACAATACTAGAGAATTTGTTTATTTAGATGATTTATTTTCTGTGAGATACGCCAATATGTTGAGAGTTATGAATGAATTTCCCGGTATGAAAATTAATACATTAGGTAATTTCGCTAAACAACTGCCTAATGTAGCCCAAAAGTTAGTTTCGTTTGAATTAATTAATAAATTATTATTGAAATTCGAAAAGAAAATTATATACAAAAGAGAGATTTATACCGCAAGAAATTTTAAGAATACCTTGCTTATTAGCCAAAATGAAGTAGAAGTTTTAAAGGAAAGAGCAAATGTTTCAACTATAAAGTCCATTCGTCCAATTGTTTCTGGAGAAGAAATTAAATATAGTCGAGATTTTAAAGGTAATCCTTCTTTTATTTTTTTGGGTGCTTTAAATATACCGCATAATAATGTTTCAATTACTTATTTTATTAAAAACAATATTGAAACATTAATAGAGAAAATCCCTGACGTGAAATTACTTATAGTAGGAAAAAATGCTGATCAAGAATTAATAAAACTTTCTAAGAATTACAAAGACAATATAAAAATTATGGGTTATGTAGAAGATTTAGATAAATTATTTAATGAGGCATGTGCTATGATAATACCTTTGCTATTTGGCAGCGGGGTTAAATTAAAAACAATAGAAGCTTTGTCGAGAGGGCTACCTGTAATTTCGACTGACTTTGGTGTTGAAGGCATCGATTTGCCGAATAAAGGCGAATATATAAAGGAGAATGACCTCAATAAATATGCGTATCATATGAAACAGTTATGTGATGAGCAAGTAAATTTAGAAATGTCAAGGTTAGCTTATGACTTTTATGTACGGAACTACTCTAAAGAAGCAGTGTTTGCGCAATATGAAAAAGTCTTTGAAGAAAAATAAGAAGAGGTGCGAAATGAAGATAGTAGCTGTAATACCTGCTAGATATGGATCAAGCAGATTTCCCGGAAAACCATTAGCTTTAATTAATAGCAAACCTATGATTCAACATGTATATGAAAGAGTAAACAAAGTTTCCAACCTTGATAGAGTAGTAGTTGCTACTGACAATGCAAAAATTTATGACGCTGTATTGTCCTTTGGTGGAGAAGTAGTGATGACAAAAGATACACATGAATCAGGCTCAGATCGCATGGCTGAGGTATCAAACTTAATTGATGGAGATATCTTTCTTAATGTTCAAGGAGACGAGCCACTAATAGACGAAAGACTCATTGCAGAAATTGTAGAACAATCTAAACAGCATAGTACTTATGTAATCACTGCTAAAAAAGCTATAGAAACAGAAGAAGATATTGAAAATCCTAACGTTGTAAAAGTAATTACTAATCAAAATAGCGAAGCGATTTATTTTTCTCGCTCGCCTATTCCCTATAACCGATCTGACAAA
This sequence comes from Priestia sp. TGN 0903, assembly GCF_050846855.1. Classification (NCBI taxonomy): domain Bacteria; kingdom Bacillati; phylum Bacillota; class Bacilli; order Caryophanales; family Bacillaceae; genus Priestia; species Priestia sp. TGN 0903. The sequence goes on along the minus strand of NZ_JBOZGL010000004.1, from coordinate 294,123 downwards.
ACCATTACATACTACAAACATTTAGGTATTTATTGTTACCCAAAACATATTTTACAAGAATTTGTAAAGCTATCTAAATCTCAATATGAAGAAGTAGAAATGTTAGAACAGCTCAGATTATTGGAAAATGGATATGAAATGAAAGTTCTAGAAACTACCTATGATTCTGTAGGCGTAGATACACCTGAAGATATTAAAAAAATTGAAAACCTGTTGGAGGTATAATGATATGTCAAATATTGTTAAGTTAAATGAGGAAATTAAATTTGGAGGAAATAATCCATTCGTATTGATCGCTGGACCTTGTATGATTGAAAGTGAAGAATTAGTATTTCAAACTGCTAGTGCTATTCAAGAGATTACCAGCAAATTAAATATTCCTTTTGTATTCAAAGCATCTTTTGACAAAGCAAATCGTTCTTCCATTTACTCAGATCGTGGACCTGGAATTGAGAAAGGTTTAGAAATTTTAGCAAAAGTTAAGGAGACTTTTGGTGTTCCTGTTACATCTGATATTCATGATGCTTCCCAAGCAGAACTTGCTGGTGAAGTACTAGACATTATTCAAATTCCTGCTTTTTTATGCCGTCAAACAGACTTACTAGTAGCTGCAGCTAAGACAGGAAAGATTATTAATGTGAAAAAAGGACAATTTTTAGCTCCTTGGGATATGAAAAATGTAGTGGTTAAACTGAAAGAGTCAGGTTGTGAACAAATCCTTTTAACTGAACGAGGAAGTACATTCGGTTACAATAATTTAGTAGTAGATATGAGATCTCTACCGACAATGAGAGAATTAGGTGCACCAGTAGTATTTGATGCTACGCATAGTGTTCAAATTCCGGGTGGTAATGGCACAAGCACAGGCGGAAAGCGCGAATTCGTTCCATATTTGTCAAGAGCGGCTATGGCTGTAGGTGTAGATGCATTATTTGCAGAAGTGCATCCTGATCCTGATAAAGCTCTTTCAGATGGACCAAATATGATCAAACTTCATGAATTAGAAGAAGTTCTGAAACCTATTAAGGCAATCGATGACATTATTAAAGGATAAAAATTGAGAGGAGTTGCCCAATGTCTTCTACACACCTTAAAGTTAATTTTAAAGATACCATTTCCGAAGTTCTTGAGCTAGAAGCCAAGGTTATTCTTGAAAGAAAAGAATACCTAAGCACTCAAATTAACGAATGCGTAAATTTTATTCTCAAATGCAAAGGAAGAGTTATTATTACAGGTATCGGAAAGTCAGGGTTAGTAGGTAAAAAAATTGCTGCTACTTTGGCAAGTACGGGTACTCCTTCTTTCTTTTTACATCCTGCAGAGGGATTGCATGGTGATTTAGGTATGGTCACAGATAGTGATGTTGTCATAGCTATCTCCAACAGTGGGGAAACTGAAGAAATATTAAAAACTATCCCTTCAATTAAAAGAATAGGGGCTAAAATTGTTGCCTTAGTAGGGAATTCAAATTCTTCTTTGGCAGAACGTGCAGATCTAATCTTAAGTTATGGGATTGTGGAAGAAGCTTGTCCACTAGGACTAGCCCCTACTACAAGTACAACTTTAACATTAGTTATTGGAGATGCTCTTGCTATTTCTTTATTAAAAGCTAGAGACTTCAAACCTGAAAATTTTGCTGTTTTTCATCCAGGTGGATCTTTAGGAAGAAAACTATTATTAACTGTGGAAGATATTATTTCAACAGCAAACCGTAACCCCGTGGCAAATGAAAATAGTAATGTTAATGAAGTTTTGTTTCAAATGACAGAATTTGGCTTAGGAGCTATCAATATCGTTGATAGCCGTGGTAAATTAAAAGGTATTCTAACAGATGGAGATATTCGAAGAGGCCTTGCAAGGGAAATTAATATCTTACAGGAAAAAGTAAATAAATTATATAACGAAAACCCAATTACTATTAGAGCAGAATTGCTAGCAGCAGAAGCACTGAAAATTATGGAAGATAATAAAGTAAACGTCTTGCCTGTCGTAAACGATTATCAAGAGCCGGTGGCTATGATTCATATTCAAGACGTAGTTAAAATGGGGATTTAATAAATGAAAAACATTAAATTAATTGTATTAGACGTTGATGGTGTTTTAACAGATGGAAGCCTGTATATAGGCTCAAATCAAGTAGAATATAAACAGTTTAATACACAAGACGGTATGGGAATTACCCTCGCTCATTATGCTGGTTTAAAGACAGCCATTATTACGGGGCGTAAATCCGAAGCTGTTGCTAAAAGAGCGAAAGAACTAAAGATCAACTATGTGTATCAAGGAATTAGTAACAAATTAGAAGTGCTATCTGAATTGCTTATTGAGTTAGGACTAACAGTAGATGAAATCTGTTATATGGGTGATGACATTAATGATCTTCCTATTTTAAAAACAGCAGGTATATCATTTGCTCCTGATAATGCAGTGGGACTAGTTAAAGAATCTGTAGACATTGTAACGAAACATTCAGGTGGAAATGGTGCTGTAAGGGAAATGGTAGAAGCTATTTTACAACAGCAAACGAATTTTGAAGAACTTGTACAAGAGTTTATTTATGGGAAGAATAAAGTTATTCAGTAGCCATATTATAGAAAGAAGGAAAATACTTGAATAATTGTATTATTTGTAACAAACATATTAAAGATAATTCATATAATGCATATGAAAATGAATATATTGTCGTCAGTCATGGTCCCTTAACTTCTAAAGTTAAGGGATATTTTTATATTGAATTTAAGAGACATATTGAAAGTTGGATGCAACTAACTGAAAGAGAATTAAAAGAATATGTTAATATGCTTCGATCTTTAGAGGAGTTTCTAACTCATCAGATTCAGGCTGAGCGAATTTATACCGTCACTATTAGTGAAGCAGTTCGCCACTTACATATTCACATAATTCCTAGAGTCAAAGATTCTCAACTAAGAGGGGTAGATTTGATTAAGCAAGCAACTCAGCAACTGGATCTTATTGCAGCTAATATAACTGACAAGGAAGTAATAGATTTGGTTGAATATTTTAAAAGTTATATAAAACAGAAACAAAACAAATTATGGGGTGAGCATAAATGAAATTAGTACTATTATCTGGGGGATCTGGTAAACGTCTTTGGCCTTTATCGAATGATTCACGTTCAAAACAATTTCTAAAGGTGTTAGAAGATAAAGAGAATAGCTTAGAATCTATGGTACAGCGAGTATGGAATCAAATTGATAGTGTAAATTTAGCCGAGTCCACAGTCATTGCTACAGGGAAGTCACAAGTAGATATGATTAAAAGCCAACTTCATAATCAAGCTGATTTAATTATTGAACCGGCTCGTCGTGATACCTTTCCAGCGATTGCTTTAGCTGCTTCTTATATTTTTAGTGTAAAACAAGCTAGTTTGGATGAGGTAGTAGCTATATTACCTGTTGACCCTTATGTAGATAACCAATTTTTTAATAGAGTAAAAGATTTAGAAGGAGTGGTGAGAGGTAGCGATGCCCAGCTTGCTTTAATTGGGGTTAATCCTACCTATCCATCATCTAAATACGGGTACATTGTACCTAATAGTACATCAAAGGATAAAGAATATCATACAGTAAATCGTTTTACTGAAAAGCCTTCAGAGAGCCAGGCAAGTTCTTTAATGGCAGAAGGGGCTCTTTGGAATTGTGGGGTATTTGCATTTAAACTTAGTTATTTAATATCAATTCTAGAGGAGAAAGGGTTGCCTACTAAATATGAAGAATTGTTAAAACAATATGCATCGCTTCCAAAAATTAGCTTTGATTACGAAGTAGTAGAAAAAACAGAAAAAATAGTGGTTCTTCCTTATGATGGTTATTGGAAAGACTTGGGTACGTGGAATACCCTTACTGAGGAGATGGCAACTAGTCAAATTGGTAAAGGTGTTATTAGTGAAGATAGTAAAAATGTTCATTTAATTAATGAATTAGACATTCCAGTTACAGTATTAGGTGCTTCTAATTTAGTGGTAGCTGCTAGTCCTGATGGAATATTAGTATCTGATAAAGAAGCTAGTCCAAAAATTAAAGAATTAGTCGGAGAATTTGATAGTCGTCCTATGTATGAGGAAAGGCGCTGGGGATGGTATCGAGTACTTGACTATACTAAATTGGCAGAAGAAAAAGAAGTATTGACAAAAAGAATTTGTATTGCCCATGGAAAAAATTTGAGCTATCAACTTCACGATTATAGGGACGAAATATGGACTGTCATTAAAGGTGAAGGTGAGTTTATTTTAAATGAAGAAGTTCGCTTAATTAAAGCAGGAGATGTGGTGAAAATTCCATCAGGAGAGAAACATGCAGTTAAAGCACTTACTGATTTAGAAATTATTGAGGTGCAGACTGGTTCTCAATTAATTGAAGAGGATATTGTACGCTTGTTCATGACTTGGGAAGAAATTCAAGAGCAAGTATTGAATTTAAAAAAGGTTCAGTAATAGATATATATATATATCTATATATATATATAAGTATATTTTTGAAAATTAAAATAAGTATTACTTAATTTTAGAGGAGATGTAAAATCATTGAAACAACCTATTTTTTTAAGGCCATTATTTCAAGAGCGAATTTGGGGTGGTACCAAACTAAATGAAAAATATGAATATACTATACCATCCTCGCAAACGGGAGAGTGCTGGGCAATTTCTGCTCACCCACATGGTCAAAGTGTTGTAGCATCTGGAGAATTTTCCGAAAAAAGTTTAGGAGAACTATGGGAAGAACAGCCAGAGTTATTTGGCTATTTCGAAAGCAATCGTTTTCCTTTGTTAACTAAAATTCTAGATGCGAATGATGATTTATCTGTTCAAGTTCATCCCGATGATGATTATGCCAATAAATTTGAAAAGGGTGAATTCGGTAAGACAGAATGCTGGTATATTGTCGACTGCGATGAAGGCGCAGATATAATTTTTGGGCATCATGCTCAATCCAAAGAAGAATTTATTCGGCTAGTGGAAGAAGGAAACTGGGAGAGGCTTCTGCAACGAATTAAAATTAAACCAGGTGATTTTTTCTACGTTCCAAGCGGTACGATTCATGCTTTGTGTAAAGGAACGCTTGTATTAGAAACTCAGCAAAGTTCAGATACGACGTATCGCGTATACGACTATAATCGTCGAGGACAAGATGGTAAGCTTCGAGAACTTCATTTGGAAAAAGCAATCGATGTGACTACAGTTCCCCACACTGCGGCTAAAGTTGAACCAGCTATTGTTAAAACAACTGGGGGAAGCATTACAACATTCGTAGAAGAAGATTATTTTACTGTATATAAATGGGAGATTACGAATACCTTATCACTTACTCAGGAAAGCTACTTTACATTAGTAAGTGTGATTAACGGTGAAGGTAAAATGATTTCAGAAGATAATGAATATTATATTAAATATGGTGATCATTTCATTATTCCACATGAAATGAAATCATTTAAAATTGAAGGCCAAGTGCAATTAATTGCTTCGCAACCAAATAGTAAAGGAGAACGTCAACATGAGGTGGCAAGTACAACTAGACAAGTGGCTAACGTTTGATGATTTAGAATATGAACTAAAAAATGAATTAGTAGCAATGAAAGAAAAAGAAGCAGAAGGCGCTTTTTATAAAAATCTTGAATTCGGAACGGGTGGAATGCGCGGAGAGCTTGGCCCTGGTACGAACCGTTTAAATGTATATATGGTGAGAAAAGCAACGGAAGGTCTTGCATGTTACATAGATGAGCGTGGAGAAGAAGCAAAGAAAAAAGGCGTAGTGGTTGCTTATGATTCTCGTCACAAATCACCTGAATTTGCATTAGAAGTAGCAAAAGTATTAGGGCACCACGGAATTAAAACGTATATCTTTGAAGAGTTGCGTCCTACACCTGAGCTATCTTTTGCTGTTCGTTATTTAAATGCATTTGCTGGCATCGTAATTACAGCTAGCCATAACCCTCCAGAATATAATGGATATAAAGTATACGGAGAAGATGGAGGACAGCTTCCTCCTGCTGCTGCAGATACTATTATTTCTTATGTAAATGCAGTGGAAAACGAGTTATTGATACCAGTAAAAGCAGAACAAGAACTTCTTGCTAGTGAATTATTGACGTATATTGGCGACGAAGTTGATGCAGCTTATACGGAACAGTTGAAAACAATTCAGTTGAATCGTGAAGTTGTAGAGCAAGCGGGAAAAGATTTGAAAATTGTTTTTACACCTCTACATGGTACTGCCAATAAGCCTGTTCGTGCCGGATTAAAAGCATTTGGTTTTACAAATGTTACGGTTGTAAAGGAACAAGAGCTTCCGGACCCTAACTTCTCAACCGTTAAATCGCCTAACCCTGAAGAGCATGCAGCTTTCGAATTAGCTATTCAATATGGCAAAGAAATTGACGCTGATATTCTAATGGGAACAGATCCAGATGCTGATCGCTTAGGTGTGGCAGTAAAGAACGAAAAGGGTGAATATGTAGTACTTACAGGGAATCAAATGGGTGCTTTAATGCTTCACTATTTGTTAGAGCAGAAAGAAAAACAAAATATTCTTCCTGAAAAGGGAGTCGTTGTTAAAACGATTGTAACGTCTGAAATTGGGCGTGCTATTGCTGCTAGCTTCGGATTAGAAACAATTGATACATTAACAGGCTTTAAATTTATTGGTGAAAAAATTAATGAATTTGAACAGACAAAAGAGTATCAATTCCAATTTGGCTACGAAGAAAGCTATGGATATTTAATCGGAGACTTTGTCCGTGATAAAGATGCTGTCCAGTCAGCAGTTTTTGCAGCAGAAGTCGCGGCTTATTACAAAGCTCAAGGAAAGTCTCTTTATGATGGCTTGCTTGAAATTTTCAGCAAGTATGGATATTACAAAGAATCGTTGCGGTCTATTACGTTAAAAGGAAAAGACGGAGCGGAGCAAATTCAAAAACTTGTTGATACGTTTCGAGTGAATCCAGTTAGCGAACTGGGAGATATAGCCGTTACATGTATCGAAGACTATCAATCAGGTGAGCGCCTGCATGTAAAAGAAGGTAAGACTGAGTCTATGCCGTTTCCTGTCTCCAATGTACTAAAGTATCATTTTGAAGACGGCACGTGGTTCACAATTCGTCCGTCTGGAACAGAGCCAAAAGCAAAGGTCTATTTTGGTGTGAAGAAAGAATCATTGAGTCAAAGTGAGAATCATTTAAGAAAAATTGAACAAATAGTCATGGAAAGAGTAAATAAATCGATTTCGGTGTCGATATAAAGACTGAAAGTAAAAGTAAGAAATGTAAAGCTTTCATTTAATTGACAAAAGAATATAGTAAATAAGGCTTTTGTCAATTATAATGAAGTAGATTGAATTTTTTAGAAGTTACTAAATTCGGAGGTCAACTATGGAAGAGACTATTAGTTTGCGAGAGTTGTTTGCAGTGCTTCGTAAGCGTCTTTGGCTTATTGTACTCATTACCATTATCGCAGCAACGGTAAGTGCCGTAATTAGCTTTTTTGTTCTAACGCCTGTGTACGAATCGAAAACGCAGATCTTAGTCAATCAAGCAAAAAATGATGAGCAATTATATAGTAATCAAACCGTTCAAACGAACGTACAGCTTATTAACACGTACAATGACATTATTACAAGTCCCGCTATTTTGGACAAAGTGATTAAAGAATTGAATCTTGATAAATCTGCTGCAAGTTTAAGCGGTCAAATTCAAGTAACCAGTGCTCAAAATTCACAAGTAGCACAGATTGTCGTACAAGATACAAGTGCGAAGCGTGCAGCTGACATTGCCAATACAACGGCTTCTGTTTTTCAAAAAGAAGTGCCTAAGCTTATGAACGTGGACAATGTAAAAGTGCTGTCAAAAGCAGCGCTTGGCGAAAACCCAAGCCCTGTAAAACCTCAGCCTCTATTAAACGTAGCAATTGCTATCGTTGTTGGTTTGATGGTAGGTGTGGGTCTATCGTTCTTACTGGAATACTTAGATAATACGTTAAAAACAGAACAGGATATTGAAAATATTTTAGAACTGCCTGTTATGGGAGTTATTACAACGATTAAAGATGTACCAAAAGCAACCAACGTACAGCGTCCGGATTTAACTGCTCGCGTACCGCAAAGAGGTGAGACGTTTGGCTCGTAAAACGAAAGAGCAAAGAAATGATAAAATGCTGACATTAAAAAGACGTCTGCTCGCTCATAACAGCCCGAAAGATCCGGTGGCTGAGCAGTACCGTACAATTCGTACGAACATTCAGTTTTCAGGAACGGACGAAGAGATTAAATCTCTTTTACTGACTTCGAGCGGACCTTCTGAAGGGAAGTCTACAACAGCTGCTAACTTAGCTGCTGTTTATGCACAGCAGGGCTTGAACGTGCTGCTTATCGATGGAGATTTGCGAAAGCCAACGGCACACTACACGTTCCGTCTCGAAAATCATACGGGTCTTACCAACGTGTTGACGAGACAGTCAGCGCTTGGACAAGCGGTTCAAAGTACGGAAGTGCCAAATCTTTACGTTTTAACGAGTGGTCCAATCCCTCCAAACCCTTCTGAACTTCTTGCTTCTAAGCAAATGGGAGAGTTGCTTGATGAAATGAAGGAGCGATTTGATATGGTTATTTTTGATACACCGCCGATTTTAGCCGTAGCGGATGCTCAAATTTTAGCCAACCAAGTAGATGCTTCTCTTTTAATTGTAAGCAGTGCAAAAACAGAAAAAGATGCAGCGTTAAAAGCAAAAGAATTGCTAACTCAGGCAAAGTCGAAATTGCTTGGAGCGGTTCTTAATAATCGTAAAATGGAAGAAGGAAATTATTACTACTATTATGGAAGTAATTAACCTACTTTCTTAAATAACAGGCAGACTTTTTGATAAGGCGTCGAAACCAAAGGGGTTCCGGCGCCTTATTTTTGTTTGCTGTTTTTAGGCTATTTTTAGGTTCTGAAAAGCTTCTTTTTTGGCTTGGAAGGTGTTCTGTTCCTAATTTTCCCTTAGCAATTTATATAAGGAAAGAAAGTGTTACATTTGCTGAGGTAGAAATTTCGACAAAAAAAGACATAGAAATACTTACTGTAATGTGCTAATATGAATATTGCTTTTGTTAGGTCTTAAGGCATACGAAAGAAAGATGGAAATTTCATTATTATTTTAATTTGACACCTTTTTCCTATATGCATTCAGGCTTATTACTTGATAAGATGGATGAAATTATGCTTAAAACAGCTGTGTCAGAAGGTCTGACATAGTGAAGTGTGTTATTTTGCGTTCTAACATGTAATGGCGTGCTGAGTAAAAAGATATATTACTATATGTGTAGAAAAAAAGAACGTTTTGTAAAAGAAAAGATAGCTAGTTTGGACAGATTTACAAGTGCAAACCAGCCCATCCTTCTTTTTTGCTTTTAGTGCAAAATTTATCTAATGAAGTCAACATACGGGTAGCGGACGCGGTTTTTAGCGAAAATGGTCGTATAGACACAACTACATAATAAAGGAGAACATAACATGCAAAAAGTAAGAAAAGCGATTATTCCAGCAGCAGGGTTAGGAACACGTTTTTTACCTGCTACAAAGGCAATGCCAAAGGAAATGCTTCCGATTGTAGACAAGCCTACTATTCAATATATTATTGAAGAAGCAATTGAGTCAGGCATTGAAGATATTATTATCGTAACGGGCAAAGGCAAGCGTGCGATTGAAGACCACTTTGATAACGCGCCTGAGCTAGAACAGAACTTAGCTGAAAAAGGAAAATTTGAGCTATTAGAGAAAGTTCGTCAGTCTTCAAACGTTGAAATTCATTATATTCGTCAAAAAGAACCAAAAGGATTAGGGCATGCGGTATGGTGTGCACGTAATTTTATTGGCAACGAGCCGTTCGCTGTTCTTTTAGGAGACGATATTGTACAGGCAGAAACACCTTGTCTGCGTCAATTAATGAATGAGTATGAGCAAACGTTATCTTCGGTTATTGGTGTTCAGACTGTTCCTGAAAATGAAACGCATCGCTATGGTATCGTAGATCCTTCTTCAAACAAAGGCCGCCGCTACCAAGTAGAGTCATTTGTTGAAAAGCCGACAGCAGGTACAGCACCTTCAAACTTAGCGATTATGGGCCGTTACGTATTCACTCCTGAGATTTTTAAATTTTTAGAAGAGCAAGAAATCGGAGCAGGCGGCGAAATTCAATTAACTGATGCAATTCAAAAGCTAAACGAAATTCAGCGCGTTTTTGCATACGATTTTGAAGGCAAACGTTATGACGTAGGAGAAAAATTAGGCTTTATCCAAACATCGCTGGAGTTTGCTCTTCAGCGCGAAGATTTACGTGAAGATCTTCTTGTATTTATGGAGCAGCTGTTAAAAGAACAGCAAATCAAAGCTTAAACAGAGAAACCTGCCGGTAGCTTATTTGAGTAGGTTACCGGTTAAGTAGTATTGGGGTGAAGCTTAATGACAAAAAAAGTACTTGTGATTTCTCAACATTTTTATCCAGAAATCGGAAGCGCCGGAAACCGGATGAAAAACGTATATAAGCTCTTAAAAGAAAATGATTATGATGTAAATGTTTTGACAACTGAACCAACGTATCCCAATAAGAAAATTTATAGCGATGAGCAGTTTTGGGACGATGATTCATTAGCTGAAGAAAATGATGTTACACGAGTAAAAGTAGCCAATCGCAAATACTCTAGAAGCATTATTAACCGCTTATGGTACTACTTAGAAATTGCGTTTCGAATGATTTTGTTTATTTTACTTGACCGTAAAAAATATGATGTTATTTTTGTGACGTCGCCGCCTATTTTTATTGCGGTAGTGGGGTTAGTAGCGAAGTATCGGTACCGAACAAAAATGATTCTGGATATAAGAGATTTGTGGCCGGAATCACTAAAGGGAGTTGGGGTTTTTAATTATCGGTTTATTATTTATATCTTCAGCAGGTTAGAAAAGCTTCTGTATATAAAAGCCGATAAAATTATCGTAAACAGTCAGCGCTTCAAAGATTTTATCATCGGTAATTACCATATTCCTCTAAAGAAAATCTCTTTTATGCCAAATGCCGCTCGCCAAGAAGAAATCTCTCCGATTGAATCAGGTGACGGGCCGTTTAAAGTCATGTACGCAGGAAATATTGGCTTGGCTCAAGACGTCACTATCTTAATGGAATTAGCGAAAGAACTAAATGAGTATGATATTCAGCTCACGGTGATGGGCTACGGATTTAAAAAGCGGGAGTTCGTGAAGTTTGCGAAAGAACATAATCTTTCTAACGTGGATTTTATGAAGCCTTCTACGCGTAAAGAATGTTTAAAGACGATTTCAACTCATCATATTGGAATTGTTACTCTTAATGGCAAAGAAGTATTTGAAACGGTATTGCCTGGGAAAATTATTGATTATATGACGTGCAGTCTTCCTATTGTTGGAGCCGTATCAGGTTATGCTAAAACGATTATTGAAACAACAGAAGCTGGAATTGTAGCCAACTCTCATGACGCAGAAGAAATGTTAAAACACATTTTATACCTGTATCAGCGTCCTTCTCTGCGAAGTGAAATGGCAGTAAACAGCAGAAAGTATGTTCAAAAACATTTTCTGTGGGAACGAAATATCAATGTGTTAATCAATCTGATTGAAAACAGAGTATCTACATATGAAGAGATGGCTCCTGTAGAAACAAGAGAAAAAGCCGAAGTTTTATAATTACATAGAATCTTCACTATGAATATCTTAAAAGTAACGACGGAGGATAAAGATGTCTAAGAACGTATGTATGTTTGTGTGGAATCATTTTACCAATGATGCCCGCGTCTTAAGAGAATGTTCTTCATTGGTAGAAGCCGGCTATGAAGTGGATCTTATTGCGATTCATGACCGGAAAAATCCGCAGCTTCAAAAGAAGGAAGAGCGCAAGGAAGGATTTACCGTTATTCGTGTAAATAACCAGTTTCCGCTATTGCAAATGCTTCTTGGAGCCGCTCGACGTGTAAAGAAAAGTATTCCTTTGCAGCTGCTTGCCCTAGTTGTACTTGGCCTAGGATTATGGAAATTAACAGTAATAACGTTACTAGTAGCTGTTCTTCTTGGACTGTTTGTGACGCCAAAAGCTCGAACATTTATGGTTAGAGGCTATATTGCAAGTCAAATGGTGAAGTATGGGTTAAAAAAGAAATATGATATTTATCATTCAAATGATTTAAACACGCTTCCCCAAGGCATTACATGTGCAAAAATTTTGCGCCGGAAAAAGCTAGTCTATGATTCTCACGAAGTGCAAACAAGCCGCACTGGGTACAACAGTCCTATTTACGGAATAATGGAAAAACTTTATATTAAGTTTACGGATGTGATGATTGCAGAAAATCATACGCGTGCTAAATATACAGAAGACTTGTACAAGCTGTATCCGCAGGTTGTTCATAATTATCCGTTTGTTGTGAAGCCAGAGCTGAGTCAATCTGTTGATCTTCATCAGCAGTTAAATATTCCTTCCCATGAGCCAATTCTTTTATACCAAGGCGGTGTTCAAGTTGGAAGGGGACTTGATAAGCTAGTAGAAGCAGCACCGCTGTTCAAACGAGGCGTGCTTGTTTTCATCGGTGACGGTCGTATTAAACCTCAGCTTCAAAAAATGGTGAAAGACCAAGGACTTGAAGATCGTGTTAAGTTCCTGGCAAAAGTACCGGTGGAAGATCTTATGCATTATACGAAAAATGCGTATCTTGGTTTCCAAGTATTAAATAACATTTGCTTTAACCATTATTCTGCGTCTTCAAACAAATTATTTGAGTATATGATGAGTGCGGTTCCCGTCATTGCGTGCAGCTTCCCTGAAATTCAAAAAGTAGTAGAAACAGAGGAAGTAGGAGTATGCGTTGACTCGCATGATCCAGTGTCAATTGCAGAGGGCGTGAACTACTTGCTTGATCACCCTGAAGAACGTGAACGAATGAGCCGTAATTGCTACCAGGCTCGCGAGAAATACAACTGGAATAATGAAAAAGAAATTTTTATCGACATCTACAAAAAGCTGGCATAACGTGTCAGCTAGAATTTTAACCTTCTAAATGTGTGCAGCATCATCACTAATTTTTACAAGAATAGGAATGAGCAACTTGAGTAAATATAAAGTCACCGCCGTGATTGTAAACTATAATAAAGAACCCTATATTTCTCAATGTATTGAGTCTGTTATTAACCAGTCTCTGCAGCCAATTGAAATCATCATTGTAGACGATGGGTCAACAGATAAAAGCGGCATCATTTCAAGCCGATATGCTGCAGCACATCCTCATGTTCGCTATCTCACTCAAGAAAATAAAGGAGTAAGCTCAGCCAGGAACAAAGGCTTATCCTATGCACAAGGCGAGTATGTTGCCTTCTTAGATGCAGATGATTATGTACCGGCTGATGCCTACGATAGGCTGTACAAAGCCGCAGTGAAATCAGATGCAGATACCGCCGTAGGAAACTTTGAATGTTTTAATGAGTACCGCACTTGGCATTTGGCTTATATGAAAAAAGTCTTTGCGAAAGGGCTTCCTGCCATACGGCACATTTCTACCCACAAAGAACTGCATCTCACGCCTTCAGCAAGCAATAAATTATTTAAAAAAGAGCTTCTTATTCAGCATAGCATTTCTTTTGATGAAGATTTACATGTTGGTGAAGATCTGTTATTCACTCAAAAAAGTCTCTACTGCTCGCGTAAAACGGTAGTAGAAAATAGTGACGTTTTGTATTACCGAGTTAATGACAATGAAATGACACTATCAAAAAATAGTACTCTTTCATTTTTCAAACAGCTAGTAATGGTACAGCAGAAATTAAAGAGTTTATACGGTACTCTCAATGAACGGTCTCTGCTTCACGAAATCGAAAAGAGACAGGCAGAATTTTTCTTTAGCTCTCTTTTTACAAAGGGTCCTAAGCTACCGAAGAATCATTTGAATGAGCTGTTAGATATAAGCAGCAGCTTTTTAGATACGCTTGTTCATCGTGAAGTAACGTCCAGCTTAGACAGCAAAAGTCAGCTACTCACACAAATGATTGTACAGAGAGATTATGAAGAGTTTATGAACTTAATGTTTTCTTTTTGTAAAGATGAATTTATTAACGAGATTTTTTGGGAAGAAGGTCTGTTTTACAGCTCTTTGGCCAAAACATTTCCTAGATATAAGCAGTACTTAGAAGTGAAGCACGTAGAAGTTGAACAGCGAATTGAGCTTATCGAACTAAAAGACGGACAGCTTACGCTTGGCGGCTATGCGTTTATGAAAGGCTTGTCTGCTAAAGGAATGCAAAAAGACTTGGTGTTTAAACGTGGAGGAAAAGAGAAAGCAGTTCCTTTACAGCAGGATTTACGAACAGACGTGAGTTATTTATTTTCACATAATCAAATTGATTACCAAGACGCTGGCTTTAAAACGATTTCTCTCAACGTATTGGATTTTCTTGAGCAAGGTGAGTGGCAGGTATATATTCGTTTGACTGTAAATGATGCAACAGTGGAAGAACCAATAAAAGTGATGCTAGCTCAGCTGCGAAATCGTACGAAAACCCATGTGGTGAACAATATTCAAATCAAAACAGCATTTAACACACGCTCACAAATGAAAATTAGCTTAAAAAAAGTAAATATGCTAGGGAAATTAAAGTCTTTTGCTGTTCAAGTAAAAAGAGATATCCGATATGATGCAAGCTTCTTAAAGGCTAAGGATTATCATACATTTTTAGCGATTCTATTATATAGAATGTTTCGTTTATTGTATGTTAAAAAACAAATTTGGCTGATTGGTGAGCGAAAAGATACGGCTCAAGATAATTCTTATCATTTGTATCGCTATATTCGCAAGCATCATCCAAACGTCAATATTTATTATGTAATTGATAAGCACTCTCCAGATTATCAATTTATCAAGCATTTAGGAAATATTATTCATTTTAATAGTGTGAAGCACACGTTTTATTTACTCATAGCCCATAAAACTATTAACAGCTACGTTGAAACTTCTAACATGCATACGGAATCGTATAAGAAAATTATGAAGTATTATCCAGAGTGGCAGAAAAATGAAAAGATTTTTATTCAGCATGGTGTAATCGGTGTTAGCCGGGTTAATCATGTTCTTCATAAAAATAGAATGAATTATAGTCAGTTTGTTGTTTCTTCACCGTTCGAAAAAAAACACGTAATGAAAGAATTTGGTTATAGCCAAAAAGAGGTAATTGAGACGGGGCTTGCACGCTGGGACGCGCTTGAAGATACAAGTACAGGCAAAGAAATTCTCATCATGCCGACATGGAGAAGCTGGATTAAAACAGAGCAGCAGCTGTTTACATCTGATTATTGGAGGCGCTATTTGTCTTTGCTTGAAAACGAAGAATTTCACCGTTTTCTTGAACAAAAAGATTTAACAGTTACGTTCTTTCCGCACTATCAAATGCAGAAGTTAATTGGAGAATTTCCTGCTTTCCATCCTAGAATCACGGTCGTGAAGCAAGGAGAACAAACCGTTCAAAATTTATTAAGAAGTCACAGTATGCTGCTTACTGATTATTCGACTGTATCGTTTGATTTTGCTTATATGAATAAACCTGTTTTATTCTATCAGTTCGATTATGATGACTTTTATTCAAAGCATTACAATGAAGGTCCTATTAACCATAAAAAAGATTTATTTGGAGAGAGAGTAGAAACGGAAAAAGAAGTGATTCAGCTATTAAAGCAATTTCCTCACTTTTCTATTCATAAAGCTAATAAAATTCAAAATTATGTTGTAAAAGAACATTCTCATAGCAATTTACTATTCAATCAATTGAGTGGAGGGAATTATGAATGAATAAACCATTAATTACAGTTATTCTACCTATCTACAACGTAGAAAGTTATATCGAAGAGTGCTTAAACTCCTTGTTGAATCAAACAATCGGCCATGAAAAATTGGAAGTTCTTATGGTTAATGATTGTTCTACAGACAACACAGCTGAGATCATGAATCAATATTCTCAGAAATACCCCCATTTTAAATCGATTCACTTAGCGGAAAATACGGGCGCTCCTGGGAAGCCAAGAAATATTGGTATTGAAAAAGCAACTGGTGAATACTTAATCTTTTTAGATCCCGATGATTATATTCCAAATGATGCGTACGAAGCTCTTTATGAAGTCGCTAATGAAAATAAATCAGACTTTGTAATGGGGAAAATGGTGAGCTTTGATGATGAAGACGGCAGAGAGTATGAGCATATTACATTTAAAAATTATTTGTTACATAAGCAGTACTTGAATGTAGATATAAAAAGCGTGCCTTTCTTTCTGCAAGTTAAAACAGCCGTTTATTTAAAGCTTGTTAAAACAGCATTTATTAAAAAGCATAACATTTCATTTGTAGAAGGCATGAAAAACGGCGAAGACAAATACTATGACATGCAGCTTTTCACTAAAGCAGCTAAATTCAGCTATATTCCGAAGGTTATTTATATGTACCGAGCAAGAAATGATGCAAAAAACTTATCATTAACGCAGCGAGATATCGTGAGTACAGTTGAAAATGATGTGAAAGCAGCAAAGCTTGTAAAACCGATGCTTGGCAGCGAAGAATACACCTATTTTCAAATTAACGCGCTGAGATCCCTATTATGGAAGCTGTGTGACCCAGACTTTAACCGTCTGCAAATGGATACAAAACTTTATTTGATTAACTTAGTTAAAGACGTTATTAAAGGGTACGACAAAAAGTTAATCGAAAAATATTTAAAGCTTGAAGGACCTTTTATCAGCTTAATTGATAAAGGATATATAGATGAAGCGCTAGAGTATAATAAAATGCTTGTTTCGAGACGCTGGTGGTACAAGCAAGGTATTGAGCTGCAGGCAGAATACAAAAAACACGCCAAAATCAGAAAAAGCTATTCATGGAAGATGACAAAAATCTTACGCAGCCGTAACTTTAAATTGAAACAACTAATTAAGAGGAGATATGTAAATGAAAGTCAGCATAGTAGCACTCTTGCAGGAAAGTAATCTTACTAATTTTATTGATACTCTTAATAGATTAAGAGAACAAACAATTGGGTTAGAAAACATTGAATTGATAATTCTTGATCAAGCCGTTGAAAAAACGTCTCAAGAAGTAATTGAGCTTTCTAAATTGTCTGAGGAGGCCAATATACATGTACAAAAAGAAAGCGAGGTAAACTTTGCTTCTTTAAAAGGAAAGTATATCAGCTTCTTTGATTTTAATTATAGTATTTCACCTCACTTATACAAGGAGCTATACAATACAGCAGAAAAAAAAGGACTGGATTTTGTATCAGCTAATGCAGATTCAACGGTGAAAACAAATATGGATGCATCAGCTGAGGTTATAAAAAAAGGAGTTAATGCGTTAACGTCTTTAAAATTAATAAAAAAAGATACGCTGCTTCAGCATCCGCAGTTAGTATCTAAATCTGTCACAAGTACAGCCATTGAAGTTTTTCATTTTCTCGTCTATACAAAAGAGCTTTCTTTTAACTACATCGGTAAATTAAAATACAAAAATGGGTTTACTTTTGACGAAGTTTATATCAGCTCATCGATTGGACACATTGGCGAGGTTAACCGGGCGTTGCAAATGCAGGCACCTAAGGAATTAAACGAAGCCATTAAATTTCAACTTTTAACGCATATGCTTTATTTAATTGATAAAAATACGTTTACGAATAACTTAACAGAAGAAAAGCAAACGATTGCTTATAATGAGTTAAGAAGCTTATTAGCTTTATTTAGCTCGCAAGAAATCAAAAGCTGCGGTATAGACGGATATATCCCGATTTTTAAGATGCTCAATAAGAACTTGGACGAAGAAGCTACTGAGTATATTAAATTACTGAGAAGTAAGCGTCATTGGTATGAGCAAACAAATAAATATAAGCAGTATTTTAAAAAAAATCCATACAGCTTAGAAGAGTCTCTTTCATGGAAAGTAACAAAGCCTTTTAGAAAAGCCAGCAGCATGCTTCGCGGCTTAAAACAATCTCTCTATAAAGGGTTTTTAGTAACTGCTGCTAGCCTTGTTAAAGCATCTTTACTTAACCGTAAAGTATGGCTTGTAGGAGAACGTGAAGATCAAGCAGAAGACAATGGTTATTTTTTCTTTAAGTACTGCCGAGAACATTACCCGAATCAAAAAGTCTACTATATTATTAACGAGGATTCTCCTCATCTTGAAAAAGTAAAGAAACATGGAAATGTCATTCATCATTCTTCTTTTAAGCATCAGCTATATATGCTGGTGGCTAGCACTTACATTAGCGCATGGACGTTTGAGGAGTGTTCATATCCAAGGCCGAAAGAAACATTTAAAAAGTTATTTAAAAAGCAACTGGCTAAAAAATACAATATCTGCTTACAGCATGGTGTTATTATTCATAATATCTCTCCTTATTTACATAAAGAGCGATACAATCAAAACCTTATTATTTCCAGCTCTGAATATGAAAAGAAAATTATTCAAAATACGCTGGGTTACAGCGAGAATGAAGTTGCTGTAACAGGTTTAGCTCGCTTTGATAATCTTCATGAACTGGATGTCAAAAAACAAATTTTAATTATGCCAACATGGAGAAGACATTTGTTCAAAATTAATAAAAATAGCTTCTTAAAATCGGATTATTATAAAGCTTACAAAAATCTCATTACCAATCAAGAATTTTTAGAAATGATTGAACGTCATAACATTCCTGTGAAGTTTTACATTCACAGTCAAATGCAAAAATTTATGGATCAGTTTGTCATTGATCATCCGAACATCGAGTTTTTAGTAAAAAGTACGGCTACTGTTTCAGAGCTCTTAAAAGAAAGTTCGCTGTTAATTACGGATTATTCTTCGGTATCAAGCGATTTCTTGTATATGGATAAACCGGTTATTATGTATCAGTTTGATCCGCACAATAACCACCATACACAAGTAAAAGAAATCCAATACAACAATCTGGGAATGATTGTTTCAAATGAAAATCAATTAATGTCAGCTATTGGATCAGTGGTAAACAACGATTTTAAAGCAAACAAGCAATATCTTAAAAATTCACAGCGGATTTTTAAATACAAAGACCAAAATAATTGTCAGCGTATTTATAACGTTATTAAGCAAAAAACATCTTAATGATTTATAAAAGCAAAAGCTCTAATCATGATGAAGAAAATGCAATAGTTATGTTGCATTTTCTTCATATTATAAGCTCTTTTTACACAAAGAGAAGTCATATTTAATTATAGGTGGGTCATGAATATACTAGTAGAAAACATTAAATATAGAGATAATGCTATCATAGAAATAGCCTTGAATATTCCGAAAGAACTCAAGTTAAAGCCAGCTGAGTTATTGTTAACAAGACGTGCTAAACATAGAAATAAAAGCATAACTTATTCGCAAAAAATCTCGTTGGATAACTCAATCACTATTAATTTGAATGATTTATATCACTTAAAAGGCGAGTCAGTATCTGTTGAAGAGATTGTAGATGTTGCTATTAAAGTAGAAGAGCAAGTTTACGAGTTGAGTCTAGCTGACTTTGATGTAACTAAAATCAAATATATGAACGAAAAAGTATGGGGCACTCATTGGATCAAACCGTATAGCACAAATAAAAAAACAGTGGCTATTTACACTAAAACAGACTTTGTTGCAAAAGTTATTGAATGCTCCTTAGAAAAATCAGATTTGATTCTTACTGTAGAAATGAAGGCAACAATTCTTCCCCAGGAGTGCTATGCGACTATAAGCGGAAAAAGATATGCCATTGAGAGCAGGCCAAATTTAAATACAATTGTATTTCGTATACCACTTCAAAATAGTGTACACTTGTATAAGACTATATCTAAAGAAGACGTCTCTATGCAGTACATCATGAACGATACGGTAGTGTCAGCACATCTACATGTGGGAAATCCTGCTCAGCTAAATAATGAATTATATACTATTCAGCTAAACAGCAGCGAACCTTATGCAGCCATGTGGATTGAAAGAAAAAAGAATGACACAGTAAAAGTAGCAGTATTGGGTTCATGTGTTACACGTGATAATTTTAACAGCAAATTTAATCCTGACTACAAAAAAAGTTACGAGTGTGTTTCTTTACAAAATCAATCTTCTATTATCAGTTTAATGGCTTCTCCTTTAGCGTTTCCGCAGGACAAAATTGATAACTTAAATGATTGGGACACCTGGAATGTTAAAACAGATTTTCAGAAGCAGTTTTTAGAGGATTTAAAAAAGCAGCAGCCTGATTATTTAATCATTGATTTATTTGGAGACATCTTCTTTGGATGCCTTCGTGTGACGGATAGTTTTTTAACTAATAATTACTGGAAGTTAGCTAAAACTAGTTATTTCAAGGAATTAAAAAATCATGATGCGATTACCCTGCAAAACAACCAGGACGAATATATGGAGCTTTGGAAAAAAGCGATTAATAAACTATTTGCTTTTCTTCAAGCAGAATTGCCTGCTTGCAAAGTAGTTCTTCATAAAGCGCGCTTTACGGATTCTTATTATGACAATGAAGGCCAGGTCAAAACCATAGCTTCTTCTGTCAATGTTCAGGCATTAAATCAATATTGGGACCTCCTAGATGGTTATATTCAAGAAAACTATCAAGTAGAAGCAATCGATTTAACAAAAGAGAAGTATATCTCTTACGAAGGCCATCCTTGGGGCGTCTTCCACGTTCATTTTGAAATGAACTATTATCAGCAGTTTTTAAAGCAATTACATCGTATTGTAGTAAAGAATTATCTTGAAGCAGAAAACGTCTTTGCAACAATATATCAAGAATTAGAGCAGGCTTAATCATTGAGAAGCAAAGGCTGTTTCTCAATAAATTGTACAAAAGGAATTATGATATGAAATCAATTAAAATCGTAATACAAGAACAAATTCAAAATCTCTACATGATTGGTAGACTATCAGCTTATGAGTTGAAAAAATCGTATGCGGACAACCTATTGGGTGGACTTTGGATTATTTTGAATCCTTTATTTCAAATTGGGGTTTATTGGGTTGTGTTCGGTCTAGGAGTACGCGGAGGTCAAGATGTTGACGGAATCCCTTTCTTTGTTTGGTTAATTTGTGGCTTAATCCCTTGGTTTTTTATTAGTGCTGCCATTCTTCAAGGCTCTAACTCAGTCTATGCGAGGTTAAATTCAGTTTCGAAAATGAATTTTCCTCTGAGTGTTATACCTACATATGTAGTGGTTGCACAGCTTTACACGCACTTAATCCTTGTGGCTATGCTAACGATTATTGTGATTACGTCTCAAGGTATCCACCACATAAATATTATTAGTCTACTGTATTTTATGCTGTCGTCATTTTGCTTTTTGCTTTCTTTATCGTTCGTAACATCTACTTTATCTACAATGATAAGAGATATTCATTTGCTTATCCAAACAGCTACACGTATGTTGTTTTATGTAACTCCTATTTTATGGTTGCCAAGTAATAACACGCCGCAATTGCTGAAAGAGATTTTTGCGATGAATCCTTTTTATTATATTGTAGACGGTTATCGTGAATCTCTGCTAAAAGGCAGCTGGAATTTTATTCACTCTCCATATACGATTATATTTTGGAGTGTCATTCTGTTGTTGCTTATATTAGGTTCGGCGATTCATGTAAAATTCAGAAAGCAGTTTGTTGACTATTTATAAAAGGTGAATCAGGTATATGAGTTATAAAGTCAAGTTTCAGCAAGTAACAAAAAAATACAAAATGTATAATAAGCAAATAGAGAAAGTAAAAGATTTGTTCTGGAATCGCGGCAAAGGAGAGTATCACTATGCGCTAAATAATATCTCCTTTACTGTAGATGAAGGGGAAATCGTAGGCGTTATAGGATTAAACGGATCAGGAAAAAGTACCTTATCTAATTTAATTGCAGGCGTTACAATGCCAAATGAAGGAACGGTTGATATTAAAGGCAGCGCATCGCTGATTGCTATCGGCGCAGGATTAAACAACAAATTAACAGGCCTAGAAAACATCGAACTCAAAGGTCTAATGATGGGGCTGACCAAAAAGCAAATTCAAGAGATTACCCCAAAAGTTATCGAATTTGCTGATATTGGGAAATTTATTAATCAGCCTGTCAAAACCTATTCAAGCGGTATGAAATCCCGTTTAGGTTTTGCTATATCGGTTAATATTGATCCGGATATCCTTGTTATTGACGAAGCGCTGTCTGTTGGAGATCAGACGTTTACAAATAAATGCTTAGAAAAAATGAATGAATTTAAGGAAAATGGCAAAACCATTTTCTTTATCAGTCACTCATTGTCTCAAGTGAAAAGTTTTTGTACAAAGGCTCTTTGGATCCATTACGGACATGTAAAAGAGTATGGGGACATTAATGAAGTAGCGGACCAATATGGTCAGTTTTTAAAAGAATATAATAAGATGTCTAAAGAAGAGCGTGAACAGTTCCGTGAAAAACAGCTCAATGAATTTTCACATGGATTATTGAATAACGGCACCTCGGTTCCAAAAGACACAGGCGAACATTCAAAAGAACAATCTGCTGAATCACTTAGTCTCTCGCGTTCAAAAAGAATAGGAACTAAGCGGAAGAGTGTCTCTGGCAAAAAAAGCTTTGCAAAAAAAGTATTGTTGCCAGCGGCAGCCGTTATTTTACTAGGAAGTGCGGGGTATGCTGTCTATGCAGCACAAAATGCCAACCACTTAGTGAAACAAACAGAGAGTAAAAAACAGTCTTCTGTGAGCGGCACGGCTCAAAAGAAGCAACAAGCTGAGAAAGCAGTCATTAACACGAAAACTGCATTTGTCAGAGAAGAGCCAGATTTAGAGAGCAGCCAAAAAGCAGTTCTATCATTTGGAGAAATATATGAAGTTCTTGAAGAGAAAAAAGATCCTGC
This sequence comes from Priestia sp. TGN 0903, assembly GCF_050846855.1. Lineage (NCBI taxonomy): Bacteria > Bacillati > Bacillota > Bacilli > Caryophanales > Bacillaceae > Priestia > Priestia sp. TGN 0903. The sequence continues at coordinate 271,205 of NZ_JBOZGL010000004.1, read as the reverse complement.
TGAAGATATAAAATGGGTGAAGTTGAATGCAGAACATGGGAAGGAAGGCTGGGTTAGTTCAGCTCTTTTAACACCGTATACTGACCAGCAATCAGCGTTAACAGATAAAAATATTGATTCGCTGAACTCGCTTGTGCAACCAAAATATAATATCAGTATGGACAAACTGCTAAGTCCGTTAAGTGGAACTCAGAAAAGCTTAATGGAAAATCAAGCTTTATCTTTAACCAATCAGTATGACTCAAACGATGGAACGTTATTAAATTACGGATCTGTTCAATATGTAGCACTAAATAATGAGATCACAGAAGTATCGTTAAGAAACGTGGATGAAGATACAGAAGAAGTTCTGTCATTATTGAAGAAGAAGCCGTTGTTTATTAATGACAAAGAAGGCCTGTATTTCTATCAATCAACGAATTATTATATTAAGGTGTATACAAATTTAAAAACAAATAGAATTAAGATTATATCTTTTGTAGCACGAGAGAATGCAGAAGGTAAATAAAACAAAAATAAAGCCGTCTTCCTTTAGGAAGACGGCTTTATTTTTGTTTTATTTTAAATTTAAATGATCTTTTAACTTAGTAGATAGCTCTTGGCGCGTTGTATCTGAAACTGCATAGTAGTAAATACCGTTAATTTTCTCACCTTGACCGTCTACTTGAAGCTGTTCTACGTTATGGCGAGCATCTTTATAGTTTGATTGAATTTGCTTCATATCGTCGAATGTAAGGTTTGTTCTAACATTCGTTCCAATGGCGTCTAAGATATTACCATAGTTTGCCAGTGATTGAACGCTTGCTCCTTCTTCAATAACACCTTCAATAATTTGACGCTGGCGCATTTGACGTCCAAAATCTCCGCGAGGATCTTTTTTACGCATACGAGAGTAAGCAAGAGCTTCTTTTCCGTTTAACGTAAGCTTTCCTTTTTTAAAACTGTATCCATCATAATTAAAGTCCAAGTCGTTATTCACTGTCACGCCTCCAACTGCGTCAACAATGTCTTTAAAGCTTTCCATATTAACTTGTACATAATAGTCAACCGGTACATCTAAGAATTTTTCAACTGTATTTACAGCCATATCGACACCGCCGAATGCATAGGCGTGATTGATTTTGTCAGTCGTTCCTTTTCCAACAATTTCTGTGCGCGTATCACGAGGAATGCTGACCATTTTCATCGATTGATCTTTTGGGTTCACCGTCATTAAAATTAATGAGTCAGAACGCCCGCGGTCACCTGCACGCTGGTCTACTCCTAAAAGCAATATTGAAATAGGATCTTTGTCACTGAATGAAACTTTCTCAGATCTTTTCTCCGATACATCACGTTTTAAAGGCTCATGAGTTTGGGTGAACGTTTTTTCAACAGAATGCCAAACACTGTAGGCATAAGCACCTACACCAAGGATTAATAATACAATAATACCCGTAACGATTTTTAATGCTCTTTTTTTCTTCGGCTTTCTCCTTTTACGCTTGCGAGTTTGAGATTCTTCCATATTCATTGTCTCTTCCTTTTCTTAATATATTGATAAAATAAATGAAGTACCTATGTAAGTCATTATTCTTATCTTGAAAAAAACTTCTGCATCAAAATTACTGAAAAAATGACAAATTTAATCATTTTCATGCACTTACTTACAAATTATATTATAATAAGAGCAAAAAAGAAAGATATAGTAAGGGAGACAATTTATGAAAATTTGGATTAATATTCTAGCAGTCATCGTTTTTATTGCCGCACTTTCAGCAGGAAAAATGTATTGGAACAACAAAGTGTCAGAACAGTCTGTTTCCAGACCAACGAAAGTCGAAGCTTCCGGTGATGCAAGTAATATGAAAATTACTTGGAAAGAACATGCTCAAAATCTTCCAGAATCTATTCAAACTAAAATTCAAAAAGCTGAGCAAACAAAAACCCCGTTGAAGCTAGTTATTGTTGGATCAGCACCGCAAGAGGAAGTAAAAGCTACTTGGGCCGAGCTATTGAAGGAAAAAATTGAAGATACATATGGTTCTTCCTTAATCAAGGTTGATGTCCGTGAATATAAGGATATGACAACCTTACAGTTCATTAAAAGCGATACATACAAAGAGATTGCCCAAGCAAGTCCGGATGTTTTGCTGTTTGAACCGTTTCTTTTAAACGATAACGGCGTAGTAGGGATTGAGAATACGTTAGATAATATAGATATTATCTTAACGTATTTAAAACGCCAAAATGAACAGCTGGTTACAATTCTTCAGCCGTCAGCTCCCGTTTATAAAGCAAATAATTACCCATCTGACGCCAAGGCATTAGAAGAGTTTGCAAAAGAAAATGACTATGAATATATCAATCATTGGAAAGCATGGCCGGACTATCAGTCAGAAAAGATTTCAGCTTATTTAACACAAGCGCCTGGCCAGCCTAATGACAAGGGAGAACAGCTGTGGGCACAGCATTTAGAACACTATTTTGCAAACTCTAAATCTATCCAGTAAAGAACAAGCCTAACCATTCCGTTAGGCTTGTTTCTTTTAAAAAAATACTCATAAAATGCATTTCAAGACAAAATAAGAGCTTGTAAGACATAAAACTTATACATAAGAAGCAGTTTCCCTTTATATAGAAAAGTTGGTAAGGGTCTATGATATAATATCATTTATGGAATACTATCCATGATCTGAGGCATAGAAAGAGGAGTAAAAGAAATGATAGATATATATACCAATATCTTGCCAAATGTGAACAGTGGTCCCAAAAGTGTAGAAGAATTTTTAGAAATGGCAAATGTATTAGTGAAACAAGGAGTAACAGAAGCCGTAGCAGCACCTCTTTATGACGGAAAAGATTCCAGCTATAAAGAAGGCGTGGATCTTGCGAATGAATGGTTAAGAAAATCTTCTATTTCGTTAAGCGTTTTACCAGGTCAAAAAGTAATTGCCTCTACCAATATGATTGTATCAAATGAAGAGTATTACACGATGACAATAAATGAAAATGAAAAATATATGTTTTTACACATTCCACAAGACGTGGAAATTGAAGTGTTAGAAAATATTGCTTACGAGCTTCAGCTAAAAGGTATTGTACCGGTTTTAAATGAGCCTGAATGCCATTCATTATTTGTGGAGAACCCTCCGCACTTGTACAAGCTCGTAAAAAATGGAGCAGTCGTTCAGCTGTCTGCACAAAGTGTGCTGGGTGGCAACGGCAGTAAAGCTAAAAAAGCAGCTTATCAGTTCATTGATCACGGATTAGCACACGTTATTGCATCAGGTGTAAATCGTGAAAATTACCAGCAGTACGGCCTGCAAAAAGCCTATTCAGCTGTTTCTAAAAAATACGGCAACAGCAAGCTTTATCATTTCATGGAAAATGCTGAGGCTATTGCGAGCGGGAAGGCTATTTATAAACAAGAGCCTGAGCGCATCAAAAAAACAAAATTTCTAGGGATTTTTTAACTTTTCCCTTTGTACCCTGATTAACTTCTGTTTAATCAGGGTATTTGCATACAAAGACCTATTTCAATCCCTTCTTTTATCATCATTATTTGGAGTTATTTTACAAATTATGTTTGCGTTTTCACATAAAGTGATAGTAAAATATTGTTAGTTAAGTAGATGACAGGAAAGTACGCGGTTTTCCGGGGTTTGTGGTGGTAAATGTCGAGAAGAATACATAGTTTCACATTTAAAATCGTCGTAGAATAGAGCTATACAAAACGCAGGGAGGGAAATAAAGTGATTGATATTCATACGTACATATTGCCTAATATCGATAGCGGACCTGAGGAAGTAGACGGCTTTTTGAAGATGGCACGCTCCTTAGCGGATCAAGGGGTTCAGTCTGTTGTGGCGACGCCGCTTTATGACAGCGATCAAGAGTTTATGAAACACCATTTATTTCTCTATGTAAATGCAGCTAATGAATGGCTTACAAATTCATGTGTTCCTCTACAAGTATTACCAGGCCAGCTTATCCCTTTATCACCTCAACTTCTGCGAAACTATGAGCGAAATCAGCTTCTTACGCTTAATCACACCGATAAATATTTGTTTCTTTCACTGCCTGACTATGATATCTCACCTTATTTTGAAAAAACGCTGTATGATCTTCTCACAAAAGGCGTTGTGCCTATTCTACGTTCACCAGAATGTCATCCGATTTTTCGAGATCACCCTGAGCGTTTGTATGAGCTTGTCAAAAAAGGCGTACTTGTTCAGCTAAGCGCTGCTAGTATTCTCGGTTTAAACGGAAAAAAAGAAAGAAAAGCGGCCTGTACGTTTATTAAATACCGCTTCGCCCACGTGATTGCCTCTGGCGTTCATGCTCGCAATTACCACGACTATTCACTTTCAAAAGCGTATGATTATATTTCCGATATGTACGGTACGTCAGAACTTTATTTTTTTATCGAAAATGCAGAAGCGATTATCGACGGTCGTCCGGTGCATCAATTAGAGCCTGAGCCGATGAAAAAATTTAGTTTATTTAAATTATTTAGCTAAAAACAAGGGACTTTTCCATAAAAACGGGAAAGTCCCTTGTTTTGTCTTTCTTTCATTGTGGTATGGAATAGAAACAAAGTTAAAGAAAGGAAGGCTGAATATGATAAAAACTACAGCTGGAAAAGCAGCTATGTCGGTATTAAAAGAATGGAAGATCGATCACATTTTCGGTATGCCGGGAGATTCCATCAATCATTTTATGGACAATCTGCGAAGTGAAAAAGATGAAATTGAGTTTATTCAAGTCCGTCACGAGGAAGTAGGAGCACTTGCGGCATCGTCTTACGCTAAAATTACAGGCAACATCGGCGTGTGTCTGTCGATTGGAGGGCCGGGTGCGATTCATTTGTTAAACGGCTTATACGATGCGAAAGCAGACGGTGCACCGGTGCTGGTGCTAGCCGGACAGGTGCCTCGTGCGAAGCTTGGCAATGAATCGTTTCAAGAAGTGAATTTAGAACGTGTTTTTGACGATGTGTCGGTGTTTAATCACCGAGTGGACTCACCTGAATCGTTTCCGCATCTGCTTCAGCAAGCGATTCGAACGGCTTACGCGAAAAAAGGTGTAGCGGTTCTAGTTATTCCAGACGATATTCCGTCTTCAACGATTAAAATTGATAAAAAAACGCCAGTTGCCAATGTATCAAAAACCATTTCTCACAGTGATCCAGAAGATGTAGCTAAAGCGCTTCTAGCGATTAAATACGCGAAAAAACCGGTTATTTTAGCAGGAACAGGCGCCAAGCACGCCAAGCTTGAATTAGCACAGTTCGCAGAAAAAATTGCGGCGCCGATTATCTTTACGCTTCCGGGTAAAGGAATACTGCCTGATCATCATCCTTATAACCTAGGGCAGCTCGGGCAAATTGGGACAAAGCCGGCGTATGAAGCGATGGAAGAGACCGACTTATTGATTATGGTGGGCACATCGTTTCCGTACCGTGAGTTTTTACCGGACGGGGTTGAAGCGATTCAGCTGGACTCTGACGCCACACAAATCGGCAGACGCTATCCTGTATCAATTGGATTAGTCGGAGACTCTAAAACGACGCTGTCGCAGCTTGCGCATAATTTAGATTATCAAGAAAACCGCCGTTTCTTAGAAGAGTGTCAAGTTAATATGGAAAACTGGTGGAAGCACGTAGAAAAAGAAGAAAATGAAGTGAGTACGCCAATCAAGCCGCAGCAAGTCATTCCTAAGCTTCAAAAAATCGTTGATGATGATGCGATTGTATCTGTTGATGTCGGAAACGTAACGGTATGGATGGCGAGACATTTCCGCATGACAAATCAAAAATTTGTGATTTCAAGCTGGCTGGCAACGATGGGCTGCGGACTTCCGGCTGCGATCGCAGGAAAGCTTGCTCATCCTGAAAAACAATCAGTAGCCGTTTGCGGTGACGGAGGCTTTACAATGGTCATGCAAGACTTTGTAACGGCTGTGAAGTACAAGCTGCCGATTGTTGTCGTCGTCCTTAATAACAGTGAAATCGGCATGATTAAATATGAACAAGCCATTCAAGGTCACTTGGATTACCAAACGCAGCTTGGTGAAATGAACTTTGCGAAGTTTGCTGAATCGTGCGGAGGAATCGGCTACCGCGTTGAAAAATACGAAGAGCTCGAAACCGCATTTGAAAAAGCGTCTCTTGCGAATGTTCCTGTTGTGATTGATGTCGTTGTTGCGGACGAACCGCCGCTTCCAGGCAAAATTTCATTCGGACAAGCAGCCAATTATTCGAAGCACATCATGAAAAAATTCTTTAAAGAACATGAGCTCGAAATGCCGCCGCTTCGTAAAGGACTAAGCAGAATGCTTTAATCAGTGACTCTCCGTATAGGAGAGTCTTTTTAGGAGGGATATCATGGGAGTGTTTGAAATCATTTTACTTATTTTTGGTGCGGTCATGATGCTTGTGATTGTAGTGCCTGTTATCATTGCTATTATTCTTTGGATGAAAGATGAAAAACAAGAAGAGCATTCGGTTTTGAGAAACTATCCGCTGCTCGGGAAAATGCGCTATATTTTTGAGAAAATGGGGCCTGAACTGCGTCAGTATTTATTTTTAAATAATAATGAAGGCAAGCCGTTTTCTAGAAATCAATACGAGCAAACCGTTAAGTCAGGTAAATACCTCAACCGGATGATGGGGTTTGGCTCAGAGCGTGATTTTAACGAACCGGGCTATTATATTCGAAACGCGGTGTTTCCAAAGCAGCGCGACGAAATGAAAGCCGATAATACGACAAAAGTTAAAACGAAAGTATATAAAATGGACGCCGATAACTTATTCAGCCGAAGAGAGCACCGAGAAGAAAAAGAAGCGGATCCGTTTTATTTGCGAGATGAAGATGCGGTCGTTATAGGTCCTTCATGCAAAAATCCGTTTGTTGTAAAAGGATTAATCGGTCAATCCGGCATGAGCTTTGGAGCGCTTGGTGACCATGCGATTACCGCTTTATCCCTAGGGTTAGGTCGAGCAGGCGGCACGTGGATGAACACGGGAGAAGGCGGACTATCACCGTATCATTTAAAAGGAAACGTCGATATCATTTTTCAAATTGGGCCCGGGCTTTTTGGCGTTCGGACAAAAGAAGGCGAATTTTCCTGGGAAGAATTTAAAAAGAAAAGTGAAATGAAACAAATCAAAGCGTTTGAAATTAAGCTTGCACAAGGTGCCAAAACGCGAGGCGGTCACGTAGACGGTTCAAAAGTAACGGAAGAAATCGCAGAAATCCGTAACTTAAAGCCAGGAGAATCGGTAGACAGCCCTAACCGTTTTAAAGAATTCGCGGCGTATCCTGAAATGTTCCAGTTTATTGAAAAACTTCGAGATGTAGGCGGCAAGCCAGTAGGCATTAAAATGGTTGTCGGCAACACAAATGATCTTGAAGAAATGGCGGTGTATATGAAAGAGACAGGAAGCGGTCCTGACTTTATTACGATTGACGGAGCAGAAGGAGGAACAGGCGCATCGTTTCAAGAATTAGCGGACGGAGCCGGCGTACCTCTATTTTCAGGACTTCCTTTTGTAGATGAACTGCTTAAAAAGTATGGCGTTCGTGATGAAGTGAAGCTTTTTGCATCGGGCAAGCTGCTAACGGCTGATAAAATTGCGACGGCTTTATCACTGGGTGCTGACTGCGTGAATATTGCCAGAGGCTTTATGTTTTCTGTTGGCTGTATTCAAGCGCAGGTTTGTCACAACAACAGGTGCCCCGTCGGCGTAGCCACAACAGATCCAAAGCTGCAAAAAGCGCTTATTATTGAAGAAAAATCATATCGGGTGTGCAACTACGTGCTGTCATTACGTGAAGGGTTGTTTAATTTAGCAGCAGCAGCCGGTATTGATTCGCCAACGAAGTTTTCAAAAAAACACGTGGTGTTCAAAAACAGCAGCGGACAGTTAGCTGATATTGCTACAAAGGAAAAGATGTACGTATAAAAAAAGCTGCCGATCGGCAGCTTTTTTATTGTCTTCTTTGAAGCAAATGCAGGCAAAACTCTAAGTCTTTTTGAAGATGCTCTTGCATGAGCGCTTCAGCTTTTTCAGCATTGCGTTCTTTAATAGCGTTATAAATGTCTTCGTGTTCGTCAATTAAAAATGGGCGGTTGTAAAAAACCACGGTATGACGGAACAAGTAAATGATCGACTGCATGCGGTCGATGATGTTAATCATTACGTCATTGTTGCTTGCGTTCACAATGATGGCGTGAAAACGCTCATTCGCGCTCATAATGTCTTCAAACGAGCCGTTTCTTCCGATGTCTACGCATTCCTTTAACTCTTCTAATTCGTTATCAGATAAAAAAGTTGCCGCAGCTTTAGAAGCTGAGCCTTCTAGCAGCATTCGCACTTCAAACAAGTTGCGTAAGTCTTTTTCTGTTGGTGACACCACTTTTTTTCGGACAATCAGTCCTTCATATTCTAACCGTCTAATAGAATCACGAATCGGCGTTCGGCTGAATCCAAGCTCGCTCGCTAATTTTTCTTCGACGATTTTTGTACCGCCTTCAAGCTCACCGTTTAAAATTTTATCTCGAATCATCTCATAAGAAGGGTGATGAGACGAACGAGAACCTTGATTTCTTAACATACTCTACTTCACCTCTAGCATTCGACACGAGAAAATCTCGTCTCTTTCTCTCTTTATTTTTTATCATTTTGTACGCGTATACCCAAATCATACTATAACTTGTGAAAAGGTGGGACGGAAAGTTTCGCTTTTAGAAATAAATTTCATTTAAAAAAAGGCTAGACAAATAAATAAAATGCGAATATGATGAGTGTATACAAAATTATCAGAAATGTATACAAAAAATATTTTAACGTATACATTCTTTTTTTAAAACGTATTTGAAAACGTATACAACAAGGGGAGGAAACGAAAATGACAAAACGCGTTGGATTTATTGGACTTGGAATTATGGGAAAACCGATGACGCTCAATTTATTAAAAGCAGGCTTTGAGGTAACGGTTTACGATATTAATAAAGCAGCAGTGGAAGAAGTGAAAGCAGCAGGAGGATTCGGAGCAGAAAGCCTTGCTGAAGTTGCAGTGAACAGCGACGTGATGATCACGATGCTTCCGGCTTCACATCATGTAAAAAGCGTAGTTCTTGGAGAAGAAGGGTTGATTCATAGCGCCAAAGAAGGAAGCGTTATCATCGATATGAGTTCCATTTCACCGGTAGCATCAAAAGAAATTGCCGCTGAGCTTGCACAAAAAGGAATTCACATGCTAGACGCTCCCGTTAGCGGCGGAGAACCTAAAGCAATTGACGGTACGCTTGCGATTATGGTCGGAGGAAATGAGCATATCTTTGAAAGCGTTTCACCTATTCTTCATGCGATGGGAGCAGAAATAACGCTTGTTGGAGACAACGGAAGCGGCGTAACGGCTAAGCTTGCAAATCAAGTCATTGTAAACTTAAACATTGCAGCGATGTCTGAAGCACTTGTATTAGCAGCCAAAGCAGGCATTGACGTTGAAAAAATGTATCAAGCGATTCGCGGCGGGTTAGCAGGAAGCGCTGTATTAGATGCAAAAGTGCCGCTGATTTTAGACCGCAACTTTGTAGCAGGCGGACGCATTGATATTAACTTAAAAGATATGACAAACGTGATGGAAACGGCTCATGACATTGGCGTACCGCTTCCGCTTTCAAGTCAGCTTGTGGAAATTTTCCACGCGTTAAAAGTAGACGGAAAAGCAAGCGATGATCACGGTGGAATTGTACAGTACTACGAAAAATTAGCAAGCGTTGAAGTGAAAAAGAAGGTGGAAGCATGATTAAACAACAGGAAAAGCGTCTTGTAAGCGATGTGTTTAAAAACATTCCAGCGGTCGATGAAGCGCTTGTACAAAAAATGCTCGACGAAGAGCTGCTTACGTTTAATCAAAAAATCATTGTCCTAGATGATGATCCAACGGGTGTTCAAACGGTTAACGGCATTTCCGTGTACACAGATTGGAGCAAAGACAGCATCAAGCAAGGGTTTTTAGAAGAAAACTCCATGTTTTTTATTCTAACAAATTCACGCGGATTTACCGCTTCTGAAACGGAAAAAGCCCACGAAGACATTGCCGCTGTTATTACAGAGGTAGCGGCTGAAGTCGATAAAGAGTTTTTAATTATCAGCAGAGGTGATTCCACTCTTCGGGGGCACTACCCGTTAGAAACAGAAGTATTAAAGAAAACCGTTGAACAGCACTCCAATCAAGTGCTCGACGGCGAAGTGATCTTTCCTTTCTTTAAAGAAGGCGGACGATTCACAGTTGATAACATTCACTACGTGCAAGATGAAGACTATTTAGTGCCAGCAGGAGAAACGGAGTTTGCAAAAGACCGTACGTTTGGCTACAGCAAGTCTCATTTAGGAGAGTGGGTAGAAGAAAAGTCAGAAGGAAAATTCAAAGCAAGTCATACGACATATATTTCGCTCGGGAGCATTCGTGCCCTTGATTTAGTGACGATTACAAATCAGTTAATGGAAGTGAAAGACTTTAACAAAGTCGTTGTGAACGCAGTGGATTATGTAGACGTGAAAGTTGTGACGATTGCGCTTCTTCGGGCGATGAAGCTTGGAAAGCACTTTATGTATCGAAGCGCTGCGGCTTTAACAAAAGTGATGGGCGGCGTGAGCGACAAAGACCTTTTAACAAAAGAAGAGCTCATTAAAGAAAAGTCGTCAAACGGCGGATTAATTATGGTTGGTTCACACGTTAAAAAAACAACAGAGCAGTTAGAAGAATTAAAGAAATGCAGCTTCATTGAATTTATTGAATTTGATTGTCATCTTGTCTTAGAACCTGAAAAATTTGAAGCAGAAGTGAACCGTATTATCACTGAAGCAGAAAAGCTTATTTCCAAAGGTCAAACGGTAGCTGTGTATACAAGACGCGAGCGCTTAGATCTTGGTGAAGGCAAAAAAGAAGAAGAACTTAAATTATCGGTAAAAATTTCAGATGCGGTTACAAGCATTGTTCGCCGCTTGAACGTTCGTCCAAACTTTATCGTTGCAAAAGGCGGCATTACGTCAAGCGATATCGGCGTAAACGGCTTATCCGTAAAGCGCGCGACGGTTGCTGGACAAATCAAACCCGGCATTCCGGTATGGGTAACGGGAGAGGAAAGCAAGTTTCCAGGCATTGCGTACATCATTTTCCCTGGAAACGTCGGAGCCAAAACAACGCTTCGTGAAACGGTTGAGTTATTAAGTAAATAAGCAGAAGTGAACGTACGAGGTGCGTTCACTTTAGAAAGTATTTGAAAGCGTATACATTATTTGGATGTACGTACATGAAAAATGGTCACACTAAGGGGATGAACATATGAATTCAGTATTCGGATTAAGTCATGAAGCAAGTCTTTTGCTGTATGCAATTGTATCGATTGTTGGACTTATCTTTTTAATTGCTAAGTTTAAAACAAATCCGTTCGTAGCGCTGATTGTTGCGGCTTTGTTTATGGGTCTTATTTCAGGAATGAAGCTGCCTGATATCGTAACGGCTTTCCAAGAAGGAGTAGCGAGCGTCTTAGGATTTATCGCGATTGTTCTTGGTCTTGGAACGATGTTAGGTAAAATGATGGCAGAGTCAGGCGGAGCCGAGCGTATTGCCCGCACGTTAATTAAAGTATTCGGTGAAAAGAACGTACACTGGGCCATGATGGTTGTAGCCGTTATTTGCGGTATCCCAGTCTTTTTCCAAGTAGGGGTTGTACTATTAATTCCGCTTGTGTTTGTAATTGCCAAGCATACGGGTACGTCACTTATTAAAATTGGTTTATCATTAATTGCCGGCTTAGCCGTTGTTCACAGTTTAGTACCTCCACATCCGGCAGCGATGCTAGCGGTAGATATCTTTAAAGCAGATTTAGGTAAAACGATTTTGTATTCATTAGTTGTGGCATTTCCAGCTGCAGCAGTGGCAGGTCCTATTTACGGATCGTTCATTTCACGCCGTGTTCACGTAGAGCCAACGGGTGAAATTATGGAGCAGTTCACAGAGTCGAAGCATAAAGATCTTCCTGGTTTCGGCATTACGTTATTCACGATTTTACTACCGGTACTATTAATGCTTTTAGCAACAATTACTGGGTTTGTTTATCCAGAAACAAGTACGATTCGCTATGTAACAAACTTTATCGGAAGTCCAATCGTAGCGCTGTTAATTTCGCTAGTGTTTGCTTTTTATTCGTTCGGTTTTGCAAGAGGATACAACAAAGACGATTTATTAAAATTCACAAACGAATGTCTTGGACCCGTTGCTTCGATCATTTTAATCATCGGTGCAGGCGGCGGTTTTAATAAAATTTTAACAGCAAGCGGTGTAGGTGACGCGATTGCAGGATTTGCTCAAGATGCACATCTTTCTCCTATCGTGTTAGCATTTGTGATTGCCGGGTTAATTCGTGCAGCAGTTGGTTCAGCAACAGTAGCCATGACCACAGCAGCAGGTATTGTCGCACCAATTGCAGCAACGATGCCAAACGTAAGCCCAGAGCTATTGGTGCTAGCAACAGGCGCAGGTTCTGTAATGCTATCGCACGTAAATGATTCTGGCTTCTGGTTAATCAAAGAATTCTTCAACATGTCAGTGGCCCAAACGTTAAAAACTTGGACAGTGATGGAAACGATTCTATCATTTGCGGCGTTTGCAATGGTTCTTATTTTAGACATTTTTATTTAAAAGAAAAGCGCTGGCTTCAGCGCTTTTTTCTTTGGATTTGAAATATATTCAAAATATTTCAAATAATGAGAAAAAAGACTAGATTTTTCCCGTTTCGATAGTATAGAATAGTTATAAAGTAGCAAAGGGGGTAGATGTATGACAAATGATGAAAAATATCAAATTGGTTTGACGACAAAAGCATTGATTCCAGTGAACGATCCTATTCACCGCACAAAGGTGCTGGATGAAGCAGGAGAATACATGCTAAGAAAGACGTGTAAGCAATTATTAGAAGAAGCGTGCATTCGAGAGTTAAGTACATTTAAAGGATCCATTGCCGCTGTTCGAAAACTATTTCCCTATAAACAGCTTACGCCTCTTGTCATTAGTCGTTCACAAGCGATTATTGCGTTTCCTACATCTTCGCCCAATGACTATAGCTGCGCTTGGATTTTCTCCTCTCACGTTCATACTTCACATACGCTTGCTACAGTTGATCCAACCTCCATGCTAATTCACTTCAAAGATGGAACGTTCATTCCAGTGAAGCTTTCTTATTATAGTTTAGAAAAAAAGCTGGCCAGAGCAGCTGTTATTCGCAATTATTGTTTAGAAAGTCCGCTTTTTTTAGCGTAGTGCGTTTGATTTATCAAACGCACTTGTCCTACATATGAACAATCGGTTGCATGGGACTACACATATGTACTAAAGGAGGAAGCTTAAAATAAGCTTCCTCCTTTTCTTATTCCTGAAGAAGCGAGGCTTTTAGCTTTTTGCGAGCTGATTTTCCCCAGTTTTTAACGGCTCCTGTGGAGACTCCGTATTTATAGGCAATATCTTTATACGAGTAGCCTTCTAGCAGATGTTCGATTACATAGATTTTTTCTCTCCCCGTTAAGTGTTCGATATGCTGCTTGATGATTTCACTTTCTAGCGGAACGGGAAGAGCGAGATCTTCGTTCAGTGAAAGCAGGTTCTGCTCAGCTGGTGTTTCCCGTTCTTCGTATAAAATGGTGCCTTTTAAATGAGAAAGAATCGTACCGCGCACGGTTGTGTAGGCATAAGCGGAAAAAGAGCCTTTGCGTTCATCAAATTTTTGGTGCGCTCTCCATAAACCAATTAGCGCAATTTGATAATATTCGTCGTAGTCTTTGTAAATATGAAATTTTTTAATCATCGATACAATTAATGGATGAAAAGATGAAGCGATTTGATCAAACGAGCTTTTTTGCATGTAGCATTCCTTTTTCAAAAACGCGTTTTTGCTGTATTCCGCCGGTATCTCTACTGTACAAGGGGAAGATCACATGTGCGAATGAACGTACATTATGTTTTCTTTTTAAGAAACGTGACGTAATTTCCCCGGAAACTTCACGTTTCGCTAGGAAATATGCGAAGTATACGTGTATTTGTAGAGATTTTACGTACGAAAGGTTCCCCATTCCAATTTCTACTAATTTATACTATTTATATATCGATGTAGCAACTCTACCATCACGGAAGAGCGGTGATGGTAGAGTTGCTAGACCTAAGCGGCAGTCACCCTCCCTTGCGGGTTTGCGCCTGCCGCATATGTGAACCTTTTTGGGCAAATTCAGTGAAGTATTTTTGTGGTTGTCCTTTTGTGTTTTCTATTGAATGTAAGTTGGGTGGGCAGAATATAGTTGGTTTTTAAAAAGTGGGTAAAGGGGAGATTGAATGAAGGCGATGGTTGGGGTAAATGTGGCGGCGGCTGTTTTGTGCGGGGCGGTGATGTATGCGGGGACGCAGCACTGGCAAGAGCAAACGGAAGCACAGGCAAGTGAAGTGAAGTCCGCTGTTGTACATAAAGAAAAACAGTTTTCCGATGTATCTGCTTATACAAAAAATCTTCCAGACTTTATCACAAAGCAAATCCAGTCATCTATCGCAAATAAAAAACCTCTGACTCTTGTAATTGCCACATCCGCAAAGGAAGCAGGGTGGCCACAGCAGTTAAAAAAAGAGCTAGCAGCTACATATGGAAGCGATGTATTTACGGTTAAAACCCTTTCATATGGTAACGGGACAACGGATGAGCTTTTATCCTCGCATATTGCCGATCAAATTGATCAACTTCAGCCAAACATTATTCTGTTTGAAGCACCTCTTAAAAATGATTATCAGCACCTTACGCTAGATGAGACGCTTGAAAATACAGACAAGCTGATTCATCAGCTCAAAGACTTGAAAAAAACCCTTATGATTCAGCCGTCACAGCCATATATTTCACAAACGGAGTCCTATGAAGAAGGGGTAGAAGCGATCAGGGGAGTTTCTGAATCAAACTGGGTGTATTATATGAATCACTCGCTCATTTGGCCGTTTCATTTAGGAGAGTATATAAATAAAGACAGCGGCAATTTAACGAAAAAAGGGAATGAAGTGTGGGGAGAGTACGTTGTGAATTGGTTTACGGGAAAATAAAAAACAAGCCTTCTTTCTTTTGAAAGAGGGCTTGTTTTTTTCATAATTTTGCTAGATTGTGACTTTTCTTCGTTTTATAGTAGTAATTTTTGGTATCTCTACACTTATAAAGTTTAAAACCAAAAATCTCTAAAGGAGTCCAAACCTTTTTGATGTTTACGAGTGGCATTACAATCCTCCATTCTGTTCTTTATAGAGTTTATATTAATTCATTATAAAGAACTTAAGGGGGATAGTAAATACTATAAAGAACAGTTTATCTAAAAAATTCTTTATAAAGAATTTTTTGGAATAATTATTCTTGGTACATAAATAGTTAGAAGTGCTTGATCTGCAGTAGCCGCAATAGTCGATTTATCTGCTGATAAAAGGTAGATCACAAGATACTGAAACTATTGATTATTTTTTGTAGAAGTGATTTTTATCATAGCTCAGGTTATTTATTCTTGCTAAATTAATGTTGTGAAAAATATCACAAAATAAAATGAAAAGGCTGATCCAAATTAAAACGTAATTAGACCACTTATTTTTTTGCTTGCTGTTAAAGCAATGGGATCGCATACATACCATAACTATGTTAGATAACCTAACACATAAGTTGAACGATTCAGAAAATTCATATATCTTAAATATATCTTTAAAGATGCATAGAAAATATATCTTTGAAACAAGCAGGTATAGACGCCAGGGGAGGAATGGAAGATGCAAAAAAAGAAACTCGTATTGATTGGAAATGGAATGGCTGGAGTTCGAGCGATTGAAGAAGTATTGAAGGTTTCAAACGAAGCGTTTGAAATTACGATTTTCGGAAGCGAGCCGCATCCGAACTATAATCGTATTTTACTGTCAAAAGTGCTGCAAGGAGATACGAATGTTGAAGATATTACGCTAAACGATTGGAACTGGTATCAAGAAAACAATATTACATTATATACGAACGAAACGGTTACGAGTATCGATTCAGTAAAAAAAGAAGTAGCGACAAATAGCGGCAGAGTAGAATCGTATGATGAGTTAATTTTAGCAACGGGCTCTCTTCCTTTTATTCTTCCGATTCCAGGATCCGATAAAAAAGGAGTTACGGCTTTTCGAGATATAAAAGATACGGATGAAATGCTGCAGGCTTCTCAGCAGTATAAAAAAGCAGCGGTTATTGGAGGCGGACTGCTTGGATTAGAAGCAGCGCGGGGACTGTTAAATCTGGGGATGGACGTATCTGTAATTCATTTAGCTCCGTATTTAATGGAACGTCAGCTCGATCCAACAGCGGGCAAATTGCTTCAAAACGAATTAGAAAAACAAGGTATGAAGTTTTTGCTTGAAAAACAAACGGCAGAAATCGTCGGCGATGAGCGAGTTGAAGGATTATCTTTTAAAGACGGGACGTTTTTAGAAGCTGATTTAGTCGTGATGGCCGTTGGAATTAAACCAAATGTTCAGCTTGCAAAAGAAGCGGGACTTAACGTAAACCGAGGAATTGTTGTGAATGACTATATGCAAACGGATATTCCAAACATCTACGCGGTTGGAGAATGTGCAGAGCATAGAGGACTGGTATACGGACTGGTGGCACCTTTGTATGAACAAGGAAAAGTATTGGCAAAAGCGATTTGCGGGGCAGAAAAAGTGTCTTATGAAGGATCGCTTTTATCCACGCAGCTCAAAGTATCAGGTGTTGAAGTGTTCTCAGCAGGAGACTTCACAGAAGATGAAGAGAAAAAAGCAATCAAAATGTTCGATGAACAAGACGGCATTTATAAAAAACTTGTTCTGCGAGGCAATCAGATCGTAGGAGCCGTTCTTTTTGGAGACAGCAGCGACGGAAATCGACTGTTTTCAATGATTCAAAAGCAAGAAGATGTATCCGATGTCGCAAAAGTGACGATTTTACAGCCATCTGGCGGTAACGCGGGTGAAAGCTTAGTAGCAAGCATGAGTGCCGATGATATTATTTGCGGCTGTAACGGCGTAACAAAAGGTACGATTGTGGAAGCTATCCAAAAACAAGGATGCTCATCGGTTGGTGAAATCAAAGCTTGTACAAGTGCCTCTCGCTCCTGCGGAGGATGTAAACCGCTTGTAGCGGAAGTGCTTCAGCATACTCTTGGCGCTGACTTTGACGCGACGGCTCAAAAAGAAGCGATTTGCGGCTGTACGACTCTTTCAAGAGATGAAGTTGTCGAAGAAATTAAAGCAAAGGGACTTTCGCATACGCGTGAAGTGATGAATGTACTTGGATGGAATAATGAAGAAGGCTGTTCGAAATGCCGTCCGGCGCTGAACTATTATTTAGGTATGGTGAATCCAACCGGATACGTTGATGAACGCGAATCACGATTTGTGAATGAACGCATGCACGCGAATATTCAAAAAGACGGCACGTATTCTGTTGTTCCTCGCATGTACGGAGGCGTCACAAACGCAGAAGATTTACGAAAAATTGCAGATGTTGTTGATAAATATGAAATTCCGCTCGTAAAAGTGACGGGTGGTCAGCGTCTTGATTTGTTTGGTGTTAAAAAAGAAGATTTGCCTAGCGTATGGGAAGAGTTAGATATGCCTTCTGGCTACGCGTACGGCAAGTCGCTGCGCACGGTGAAAACATGCGTCGGCGAACAGTTTTGCCGTTTTGGCACGCAGGATTCAATGGGCGTTGGAATTGCGCTTGAGAAAAAATTTGAAGGACTATGGACGCCTCATAAAGTGAAAATGGCTGTATCTGCTTGTCCAAGAAGCTGTGCTGAGTCAGGCATTAAAGATATCGGCTTTATCGGAATAGACGGCGGCTGGGAAATTTACGTGGGCGGAAATGGAGGTACGCATCTTCGCGGCGGAGATTTGTTGTATAAAGTAAAAACAGACGAAGAATTGATGGATATTACAGGAGCTTATTTGCAGTATTACCGAGAAACGGCTAATTACTTAGAGCGTACGTCTGCATGGATTGAGCGCATGGGACTTTCGCACATTCAGTCAGTGCTTGATGACGCTGAGACGAGAAGAGAGCTGAATATGCGTATGGACGAAGCGTTATCTACGTACCGTGATCCTTGGAAAGAAATCGTCGAAAGCAAAAAGACGAAAAAAGAGCTGTTCGAAACAGTTGTCACATCATAATGCTGGAGGGAAATAAAAATGGTGAATAAAAACATTACAAAAGTATGCGTAGGATCGATTCATGATTTTCCGGTAAGCCTGGGTAAAACAGTGAAAGTAAACGGAAAAGAAATTGCGGTGTTTAAGCTATCAAGCGGAAAAATCCGGGCAATTGAAAATCGCTGTCCGCATAAAGGCGGGGTGCTAAGTGAAGGAATCGTGAGCGGCGACTCGGTGTTCTGTCCGATGCACGACTGGAAGATTTGCTTGCATGACGGTAACGTACAAGAGCCTGACAGCGGATGTGTAGACACGTACGAAGCGTCTGTTGAAGGAGATTTACTGTATCTTTTTATTGAAGAATAAGTACCGTGGCGCGTTGACTTTCAACGCGCCACAAAAATTCAAGGGGACACACTAAAAGGAGCGAAGCAAAAATGAGAACAGGAAAAGTGTACATTGTAGGAGCCGGACCAGGAGATCCAGATTTGCTAACAATAAAAGCAGCCAAATGTTTAGAAAAAGCAGATGTTATTTTATATGACCGATTAGTGAACCCTGTTCTTCTTCAGTATGCCAAAGAAGGAGCAGAACTCGTCTACTGCGGGAAAAAGCCTGGTGATCACTGCGTTTCTCAAGAGGATATTCATGATTTGCTTGTATTCTACGCAAGAAAAGGAAATACCGTCGTGCGGTTAAAAGGCGGAGATCCGTTTATTTTCGGAAGAGGCGGTGAAGAAGCAGAAGTGCTCGCTCAGCATGGAATTCCATTTGAAATCGTTCCAGGTATTACAGCAGGCATCGCGGCACCGGCTTATGCTGGAATTCCTGTGACGCATCGTGAGCTGAGCCGTTCGTTTGCCGTTGTGACGGGACACTGTTTGAGCGGAAAGCCGGAAAGTATTCGCTGGGAGCATTTAGCAAAAGGAGTTGATACGCTTGCGGTTTACATGGGAGTTAAAAACTTGCCTTATATTTGCCGTCAGCTTTTAGACGCCGGAAAAAGCGCGGATACGCCGGTCGCTCTTATTGAACAAGGCACGTCGGTTTATCAGCGCACGGTTACAGGTACGCTTGGTACAATCGTAGACACGGCTGCTGAACAGAAAGTGAGCAATCCCGCGATGATTGTGATTGGTGAAGTGGTGAAGCAAGCTTCTGCTCTTTCTTGGTTTTTGGAAAAAAGAGAAGAAAAAGTATGCGTCTAAGATGAATAAAAGGAGGAAACACTTTTGCTTAAGAATTCACTGCAGTTAATGAATGAGTTAGCCCGTGAAAAAACGAAGCTTGTGAATGATCATTTGCCGAGTTATTTGCTGTTAGCTGTGCTAGCGGGTGCTTACGTAGGACTTGGCGTTATATTAGCTCTATCGGTAGGAGGGCCTTTAGCTTCTTCTTCTTTACCGGTCGTTTCTCTTGTGATGGGGTTATCATTTGCTGTTGCTCTCCTGCTTGTCGTATTTGCAGGAGCTGAATTGTTTACGGGGAATCATATGGTTTATACAGTCAGTACGCTATCAGGAGTCACGACATGGAAAGATACGTTCAAAAACTGGACGTGGTGTTTTATCGGAAATGCGATAGGTGCGTTTGGACTTTGTTTGTTAATTACCGGAACCGGTTTGTTTAAAGGAATTGAACCGAATCATTTACTTATGGCGCTAGCAGCTAAAAAAATGAATTTGCCGCTCAGTGAATTATTTTTCCGCGGCATCCTTTGCAACTGGCTTGTTTGTCTGGCAATTTGGACCGCTTCGCGTACTAAAAGCGATACGGCAAAGATCATGCTTATTTTTTGGATGCTGTTTGCATTTGTTGCTTCAGGATACGAGCACAGCGTGGCAAATATGACGTTTCTTGGTCTAGCCTTATTGCTTCCGCATCCTGATGCGATTTCGGCTGCTGGACTATTGCATAATTTAATTCCTGTTACACTCGGAAACATCGTAGGGGGAGGACTGTTTGTAGGAAGCATTTACTGGTTCGTGAACGCTAGGCAGCTAAAAGAAGCTAAAAAACAGCCGGCTGCTCTCTCAGCTGATTTGGATTCTGCAAAACTGTCTAAATAGCAAAAAAACCGCTCTTTGTACCATATAGTCTGCTTTTAAAGCTATCATAACGGTATTTTAGAGCGGTTTTCTTCTATATAATATAAACTGCTTAAAGCGTATTCACATCTATACGTATCGAACAAGCAGTATTGTTCTTCATTTTATAGAAACAGGATGTCTGTGAGAATTGAATCGGACAGATTCTGTTGAAATGAATGTGTGAGGGTGCAGATATCATCGAAGAGGCAGAGGGCATCTTAGAATTTTAATGTTGTTTGGCATTTTATGCTCTTTTTGAGCTTCCTTAAAGCAGTTGTACATTGCTTTGCTGCCTAAATGATTGGCGGAGTGAATCGTAATTCGATCGGCATATAAATGATGCTTTACCATAAAATGCACGAGCATTAATCCATTCCGTGTCTTGCTGAGTAAATCGTGATCGAGTGACAAATGTTCAACATCGAATGATCTTAGCAGATCAATACATTCATCAATCGTTTCGGCTAAAACATGACCGTCAGGGCACTTGCGATAGTCGTCTAGAAAAACATTGATTTTCATGACTGATTCTCCCTTCCTTGCCTTGTATTTAGTGTAACATACATAATGTCATATACCTACCTAAGTCTATTCGACACGTTTTAAGCTATTCCTTCTTAAATAGGGGTAAAAACACGAAATTTTATCATTATTTGCATATCCGAGGCGAATAAACAGGAAATAAGAGAAGAAATGTCGAACGAAAAATGAGTAGATAAACAGTTAAAACTGGACATTGATTTTTTTATCCCTCTATCTTTATGTAAGAAGGTCATTTTAATCCCAGATTTGACAAGGGATGGAAGGGCATTAACCAATAAAAGGTTGTCAGAAAAAAACGATCATTTACGATTTTTTTAAAATAAATTGGAAATTTCTCTTTACGAAAAAGATGGTTGGGACGTATAATTTGATTTAAGGATTTTTTGGAACATAGTATGACAATATGACAAAAAAGAAAAGTAAGGTGAATAGAATGGGTAAGTTATTTAGTATCGGTGAAGTATTAATTGATATGATTCCAGCTCAAAAAGGTCTTCAATTAAAAGAAGTAGAATCGTTTACGCGTGTGCCAGGCGGAGCGCCGGCAAACGTTGCGGCAGTTGTTGCTACATACGGTAATGAGTCAGCGCTTATTACAAAAGTTGGAGAAGATGCGTTTGGAGACTTTCTAGTAGATACGCTTCGTGAAGTAGGAGTAGG
This sequence comes from Priestia sp. TGN 0903, assembly GCF_050846855.1. NCBI lineage: Bacteria > Bacillati > Bacillota > Bacilli > Caryophanales > Bacillaceae > Priestia > Priestia sp. TGN 0903. Next base: position 249,691 of record NZ_JBOZGL010000004.1, on the reverse strand, counting down.
TACTGATATGGTCTATCGTACAGAAGAAGCGAACACAGCTTTAGCTTTTGTTTCTCTGCGTGAAGACGGAGAAAGAGATTTCAGCTTCTATCGTAATCCTTCAGCAGATTTACTGCTAACAGAAGACGAAATTAACCCTGATTGGTTTGCAAGCAACGATCTTCTTCATTTCTGTTCGGTTGATTTAGTCGAAAGTCCTATGAAATACGCTCATATGAAAGCGATTAAAAGCATGAAAGAAAAAGGCGGAGTTATCAGCTTTGATCCAAATGTACGTCTTCCACTGTGGAAAGATCATGAGCTATGCCGTCAAACGATTTTAGAATTTATTCCTCAAGCGCACATTGTCAAAATTTCAGACGACGAGCTAGCGTTTATCACAGGCATTGAAGATGAACAGCAAGCGATTCAGTCTCTATTTACAGGTGACGTTCAAGTAGTTGTGTTCACAAAAGGTTCAGAAGGCGCAACGCTTTATACAAAAGAAGCTGTCTATGAATCAAACGGTTACAAAGTAGCGGTTGTTGATACAACAGGTGCAGGAGATGCGTTTATTGGCGGATTCCTTTATCAGCTATTAAGCCGAGATGTGTCACAAGAAAACTTAACGGCTATTCTTGACTCTGACCACGACGCTATTTTGCGCTTTGCAAATGCAAGCGGTGCCTTAACGACAACTGGAAAAGGTGCAATCAGTTCCATTCCAGCTAAAGAAGTAGTCGAGCAATTTTGTAAGCCTGTAGCTAACTAAAATGAAAAGGCTTTATCTCTTCTTATTTTCAATCAGCAGAGGCGTCCGTTTCTGCTGATTGCAGATCACATAAAAGAGAGAAGCGTGCTGCGGATCAAGAAGAAAAAAATTTTTTCTGTTTTTAAAAAATAATCAAAAAAATTTCTAGCTAAATAATAAATGTTCGTGTTAGTATAATACGAGCAGCAGGAAATAGCAGTTTTACCACCATTTATGAAAACGTTATATATTTTTATCGATGTAGAAAATTTGATAGGACTAAAGAGCAGTCCTATCAAATTTTCTAGACCTAAGCGGTTGATGCCCCCCTTGCGGGGTAGGCATCATCCGCATAGGTGAACCTTTGGGGGAATATTCGAGGGGGAACAAGCTTGTAGCCCTTGGTGAAAGAAAAGCAGTAAGTTATTACGTACTACGTACATAGATTAGAAATAGGAAAGTAGGTTAAGAGAAAGATGGATATTTTGCTAGGTGTTCTTCCTTCCGTTGCGTGGGGAAGCATGATTTTAGTTAGTATGAAGATGGGCGGTGGACCTTACAGTCAAACGCTTGGAACAATTATTGGAGCTTTGATTCTTTCATTTGTTCAGTTTATGATTGTTCAGCCGGTGTTAACGCCAACGCTTGTTATTGTCGGAATTGTTTCAGGTTTGTTTTGGTCAGTAGGTCAAAGTAATCAGTTTAAAAGTGTTCCATACCTTGGGGTTTCAAAGTCAATGCCAATTTCAACGGGTATGCAATTAGTATCAACAGCTCTTTTTGGTGTTATTGTATTTAAAGAATGGTCAACGCTTCAAACGATTGTACTTGGATCTATTGCAATTCTTTTAATACTAGCAGGCGTTGTGCTTTCTTCATTAGACGGTAAAAAAGAAGGAGCACAAGGGACTCCAGGACAAACGAAAAAAGGAGTTATCACTCTTATCATTTCAAGTCTTGGATTCTTAGTTTACGTAGTTATCGCACGTATTTTCAACGTAGACGCATGGGCAGCACTATTCCCGCAAGCAATTGGTATGTTAATTGGCGGTTTAATCATTACATACAAACATAAGCCATTTAACAAATATACGATTCGTAATATCTTACCAGGTCTAATCTGGGCATCTGGAAACATGTTCTTATTCTTATCTCAATCAAGACTAGGCGTAGCAACAAGCTTTTCATTATCGCAAATGGGTATCGTTATTTCTATCTTTGGCGGTATTGTCTTCTTGGGAGAAAAGAAAACAAAGCGTCAATTGTTTTATGTATCTCTTGCGAGTGTACTGATTATTTCAGGCGGTATCTGCATAGGCCTCGCAAAAGCCCACGCTTAATATATCGATGTAGAAAAACCCCCATGGCTAGAGTGCAGCCATGGGGGTTTTTCTAGACCTAAGGTTTTGAGGCACCCCTTGCGGGGTAGCCTCAAAACCTTAGTTAAAGTCAAATTCAAAGTCAAATCCATAGTGCTCTTGGAGATTTCCAAGCTGTACGTTTGTGTGAGTGTTTCTCGTTCTTAAGTATGATTGTTTTTCATTCTTTGTTAGGAAGCTGTTTGGTGTGAAATGGCTTATAGTAGTAGGAAAGGATGGGGGAGAGGCTATGATTAAGAGTATTTATGAGACGCATGTACAGGTTCGGAGTTTGGAGGATTCGATTGAGTTTTATAGACATCTTGGGCTGACGTTTGTTCATAAAATTGAAGAGCGGCGCTGTGCTTTTTTCTTTGTTGGGGAACAAAAGCAAATGCTTGGTCTTTGGGAAACAGACGAAAAAGAGTTGAAAAGAAGTCACTTTGCTTTTGGAATTGAAGCCGCAGATATTCATGAAGCGTTAACGTGGCTGCGTTCAAAAGGTATTGAACCTGAAGAAACGTCGTTTGGAAAGCCGCAGACAGAGCCAATTGTTCATACGTGGATGCCGGCGGCTTGCGTGTACTTTAATGACCCTGACGGTAACAGCTTGGAGTTAATTACGCTTTTGAATGATGAGCCTGTCGTATCTAAGGATTTTCCGTATTTAAGTGAATGGAACATGAAACAGCAGTGAAAACTGCTGTTTTTTTGTGTATCATAAACGTAAGATTGACATAATAATAAACATATAATATATTTGTTTATAAATTAATAAACAAAATAGAAAGGTGTCTATTTAAATGGTAAACGACTTGTTTTGGGAATCATCTTTTGAAGATATGAAGAAAGGGTACGGGGAAAGCGAAGATCACTACCACTGCTTACTGTGCGGTGAAAGTATTGAAAAAGGCATTATTTATCCGGTGGAAGGTGTTTTTTATGAAGCAAAACGCTATATGAAGCTTCATGTTGAACAGCAGCACGGGTCTGTGTTTCATCATTTAATAGAGCTAGATAAAGAGGTAACCGGTCTTTCTGATCATCAAAAAAATTTAGTGAAGTTTTTTAAAGAAGGAAAAAGTGATAGTGATATTCAAAAAGAAATGGGAATCGGCAGTTCATCCACCATTCGGAATCACCGCTTTACGTTAAAGAAAAAAGAGCGTCAGGCAAAAGTGTTTTTAACGCTGATGGAACTGTTAAATGAAGGGGAAGAAGAGAAGGCGGTACCCGTAACAAATAGGGCGCCTAAAAGAAGTCAGCGCTACAGCGTCAGTGATGAAGAGCGTGAAAAGATTTTAGCGAAGAATTTTCCTCAAGGTTTAAACGGACCGCTTCGTACTTTTCATTTGCAAGAAAAACACCGTCTTGTTGTTCTTGAAGAATTAAGCGGGCATTTTGAGTTTGGCGCAACGTATACCGAAAAAGAAGTAAATGATAGGTTAACACCTTTTTATGACGATTATGCGGTGCTGCGACGCTATTTAATTGAGTACGGTTTCTTAGAGCGCAGCGCAGACGGAAGCAGCTACTGGAGAAAAGGAGAGACAGAGATGAGTACTGATTCGAAAGACTACAAAAAACAAATGAAGCAGCTAGCGAAAGAAGTAAAAACAGAAGGCGGCGTGTATCAAATTAAAAACCTTCAAAACGATAAGATTTACATTGGCTCTACGCCTAATATCAAAACGTTAAACGGCGTAAAGTTCACGTTAAAGACGAACACTCATCAAAATAAAGAGCTTCAAGATGAGTGGAATACGTATGGTGCGGATGCTTTTTCAATTGAGATGCTGGAAACGATTAAAAGAGAAGAAGAAAAAGCACTTTCAAAAAAGGATTTGCTAAAACTAGAAGCGAAATGGTTAGAGAAGCTGCAGCCTTACGGCGAAAAAGGCTATCATTCGCCGAAAGCTGATACAAAGGAGAAATAGGTGTGAAGAATCAAGATGTGAAAAGTGAAGTAGTGGAATCAGAAAAATCCGTCAGTAAGCTGATGCTTGTGTTTTTGATTCCGCTCATGTTAAGTAACGCCATGCAGTCCGTTGGGCAGCTGGCAGGAAGTATTATTGTCGGAAGAGCGCTTGGAGTTGATGCGCTAGCCGCTATTTCCGCTTTTTTTCCTCTGTTTTTTCTGCTCGTGTCGTTTTCGATTGGAATTGGGTCAGGAAGTTCCATTTTAATCGGGCAAGCGTACGGGGCACAAAATGAAAAACGAGTGAAAGAAATTATCGGTACCACGCTCACGTTTACCTTTTTAGTCGGAATTGTGCTTGCTGTTTTGGGAAGCATATTTGCTCCGGAGATTCTTCGGATTATGGGAACGCCGGCTAATATTATTGACGTAACGGTTCACTATGCGCGCATTTTGTTTGTGGCGATTCCTGTTTTGTTTTTATACTTTGTTTATACGACGTTTATGCGCGGAACCGGCGACTCTAAAACGCCTTTTTACTTTTTAGTTGTGAGTACAGTCTTAAACCTCATTTTTCTTCCGATTTTAATTTTTGGATGGATCGGAGTGCCAAAGCTTGGCGTGTACGGCGCTGCATACGCAACGGTGTTTTCAACCGTATTAACGTTCATTATTATGATCATTTATTTACGCAAGAAAAATCATCCGCTAAAGTTTGACTCATCTATTTCATTAAAAATGGACGGAACGCTGTTAAAGCTGCTTATGCGTTTAGGAATTCCCGCGAGTATCAATATGATTTTAGTTTCTCTTTCTGAAATTGCGGTTATTACGTTTGTAAACGGATTTGGCTCAGACGCTACAGCGGCGTACGGAGCGGTGAACCAAGTAGCAAGCTATGTACAAATGCCGGCAATCAGCTTAGGAATTGCGGTTTCTATTTTTGCGGCGCAGTCGATTGGTGCCAATAAATTTGAGCGTTTAAAAGAAGTGATTCGCTCTGGAATTATGCTGAATTACGTTATTGGCAGCGTGTTGATTTTACTTATTTATCTCTTTTCCAATCAAATATTAGCACTGTTTTTAACAAATCAGCACACGCTCCATATTGCCGAAGAGCTGTTAGTGATAACGCTTTGGAGCTATTTGATTTTCGGCCATGCGCAAATTATTACCGCTACGATGCGAGCAAGCGGTACGGTGCTGTGGCCTACGGTATTTAGCATTATGGCGATTTGGTGTGTGGAAGTACCCGTAGCCTACGTGTTATCGCAGTTTACGTCTCTTGAAATCAAAGGGATTTGGATCGGATATCCAGCGGCGTTTGTGGTCAGCTTAATCCTGCAGTACAGCTATTATCAATTTGTATGGAAGAAAAAGAAAATTGAACGTCTTGTCGGATAAAAAACGAGCGGAAACGCTCGTTTTTTATTTTTCCTAATTAAAACACCCTTAGCAAAGAGTTTTAATAGGATAGTGCATATAACTTTTTAATGAAAAGAGGGTATGACACTATGAGTAAATCTGGATTTGTGCCGGATAATTCAAATATTAAAAAAAGCTCAGGAACGCCTAATCTGTCAGTGAACTATAAGCAAAACGTCCTGTTCAAACGAAACGATCAAAATATAGCGTATCAGCTAACCTCAACCCAGCTGCCTGCCATGCTCGGAGGTGCGTTTGTTGATTTATATATGACGAAAGGGCATATGAGAGAGCCGCACTGGCATCCAAACGCGTGGGAATTAGATGTCGTCGTTTCAGGTGAAGTGCAGGTGTCTGTGTTGGACCCTGATACAAGCAGCATGCACAATTACCGAATAAAAGAAGGCGAAGTTGTTTTTATACCGATGGGCTGGTGGCATTGGATTGAACCTCTATCGGAAGAAGCGCATCTGCATCTCTTTTTTAACAATGATCAATTTGAGTCTACAGAAGGATCCGACGTGCTGCGCTTAACGCCTCCTATTGTGTTTCAGAAAGCGTATGGAGTAAGTGCAAGCGAAGTAGCAGAAGCCGTCGCTCCGATTACCGATACCGTTGTGATTGGACCGCCTAATAATCATTCTTTTTATCAAAAGAGCTACGTCAAAGATGAACGTGATGAAAGAATTGTGGTTAAAATAAATGAAAAAGTGGTGCCTGCTGAAGGTAAGTAGCATAAAAAACCATTGAACTTGGGGTCAATGGTTTTTTGTGAGAAATTTTTTATAAAAACAGCTCCTCACGTTCTAAGTGCTTGTGTAGACGGGTTGTGACTTGTTTTTGATTCCATTCGTTTTGCGGAAACTGCTGCTTGTCTACGTGAGCAACGGCCGGCTTGTAGGTTTTTTGAATCCGTTTGATATCATTAAAGGTTGCGTTGGTTTCAATGTGATCAGCCAGCGTAAATACAAGAGAATGCAGCTTTGTAACATTGGGAATCGTAGCTGCTTGGCTGAAAATGGCTTTCGCGACGGACAGCTGTCTTTCATGCGCCGTAAAGACGTCTTGTTCATTCCGCTCCTTTAAATAAACAAGTGCTTCTTTTCCGTTAAGGCGAATCGCTCCTTTTGGAAAAACAATGTTGCTGTGTTCAAAAGCACGTTTGTTTGTGACGATAATGCCGCCTAATTTATCTACAGCATCGACGACTGACTGCTGATCCATTTTGACATAATAATCAACAGGAAGCTTTGCATATGTTTCGACTTTTTTTACAACAGCATTCATATTTCCTTGATGATAAATGGTTCGCAGTGTTTCATTGCCGAGCTGAGTTGACCCTGGCAAGTGGGTCATTTTTATTGATTCATGCTGCTTATTAACAGTCATATATACAAATGACGTATTTTGATGGTTTTCTTGAATTAAAAGCAGGGAAAACGGTTGTCCTTTTTTTAAATTGACGTGTGTTTTGTTACCATGCTCAAGCGGTACATACGTTTGATCAACGGCAGCTTTCACCGTATGATAGCCTGCAAACGTGATGCTGACAAAACTGACGAGTAAAAACAGTACGAGACCGCCAATCCATTCTTTTTTTGCTTTGCTGCTCATCGTCTCACCTTTTTCTATCGAAGTCGTTCGTAGTATTGCCATCTTAAAAGGGGAGTAAAACAAATGAGCGCTATTTTTATTGCTTATCTTGCTTTTTCTTGGCGTAGGTTTTGAGCTCTGTAATTAAAATTGCTTGTTCTTCCACATCGTTAAATGCTTCAATGCCATAAAGGTATTCGGTGTGCCGTTTTTCTTTCCACACGCAAAGTCCGGTAATATGGATGGGTTTTTCATTTAAATAAAAGCTGATTTTTAGCTGAATTTGATGGTTGAAAATAGGTAAATCAAGCGGCGTAATTATTTTGATTCCTTTTGGTGAAAGGTCGATAACAGACAAAGGACCTGGCTTAGAATCGATTTCTTTGTTGTCGTATTTAGCAATGGAAAACGTTCCAACAATGGGAGTCTCAAATAAAAAGCGAAACGGTTCTTCACGTTTAAAATGCATGTATCATCAGTCCTTTTCGTAATCTAAGTTTGTTAAGTAAGTATTCGATGAAAGTCTAAAAATTCCTACACGTTTTTCCCCATCACCCATATAATGTTTATCGATGTAGAATATCTACCATGGCCACAGACCGGCCATGGTAGATATTCTAGACCTAATCGTGGGAGGATTCGAGAGGTCTGGGGTAGCGAATACTGTTTGTAAGTACTGTTGCATTATTAAATAGCGGGTATATTAGTAAGGCATTCTTAAGAATTATAATAACTGCTTTTATAGTATCGGAAGTTTTGTTTGAAACTTTAAATAGCGAGGAAAAGGTTTTGAAAAAAGCGCTACGCTAGAGTTGGATTGTATGTTAAAATTAAACTTTGTGAAGTAGCTGTATTACAAGTCAGCGTTCCTTCAACTAATTAGGAGGTGAGATGAATGGGCACTGATGACCCCATTTCAATGAAGGTTACTGCAAAACAAGATAGGGGCAACAAAGGTGTATGTGTTCCTCTCATTTCAACGAAGGAAAATACTCCTTAATGCCTCAATGATGTGAGGTGAAAAATCAATGATTAAAACATACTTATATGATGATGAAACAAAAGAAATGGTAACGAATCTTGATTTAGGAGACGTGCATGAGAAATTGCGCAATCCTGATAATTTGCTGTGGATTGATCTGTATGATGTCCACGGACAAGAGCTTGCTCAAATTGCTAAATTATTCGATTTTCACCCATTGGCGATTGAAGACTGCTTACACGACAGTCCTCGCGCTAAAATGGATGATTACGAAGACTATAAATTTTTCGTTTTTCACGCCCTTCGCTATAACGAAGAAAGTGATGATGAGATTACGACGCTTGAGTTAAATGCCTTTGTCGGATCAAATTACGTAGTGACGATTCATAAACATAAAATGGGCTGGCTTCGCAAAATGGATGCTGTGTGCTCACGCTATCCAAAGTTTATGAACCGCGGCGCCGACTTTTTGCTATATGCTTTGATTGATGGCATTACGGACGAATATTTTCCGATTTTAGACCGAATTGACATGCGTATTGATGAATTAGAAGATGAAATCTACAACAAAGAAGTCCGCGGAGTGACGGAAGAGTTCTTGGCGTTAAAAAGAACGATTATCTTAATCCGTCGCGTTATTCTGCCTCAGCGCCGAATTTTCTTAACGGTTAATGGAAAGTGGAAATTCGACATACGAGAAGAAAATGTTCCTTTCTACATTGACCTGCTTGACCACTTGGAGCGTATTGTAGACTCTGCTGAAACATTTAGAGACCTCGTAAACAGTGCACTTGATACGTATTATTCTATTACCAATGCAACTTCATCTGAAAAGCTGAATGTCTTAACGTTAATTTCAACGATTATGCTTCCGCTAACGTTCGTAACCGGATTTTTTGGAATGAACGTACCGATTCCATATCAAAATTCCCACTGGGCTACTGCTGTTATTATTGTTATGTTAATTGTGTTAACGTGGGGAATGTGGAAATACTTTAAAAACAAACAGCTGTTATAACAAAAAGGCACTTGGCTATAAGCCAAGTGCCTTTTTCTTTCTTTATTTTGTCACCGTTTTTGTTGTTGCTTTACTCGTATTGTTCGCTTTGTCTTTTGCCGTTACGCTTAAAACTGTTTTTTCTTTTTGTTTTTTAATTTTTACTGAGTATTGTCCTTTGCTGTTAGCAGCAGCAGAGCCAATGCTTTTTTTGTTTACTGTTACTGTTACGGTAGCATTTGCTTCTGTTTTACCCGTTACAGCCGTGCTTTTTGTTGTGACAGCATTTACGCTTGGTGCAGCAGGGGGGGTTTTATCGCTTACTTTTACAGTCGTAGCTTTACTTGTGTTGTTGGCTGCGTCTGCTGCTGTTACGCTGATTGCTGTACCTGCTTTTTGTTTTTTAATGGCAATGCTGTACTGACCTTTTGCATTGGCTTTTGCTTTGCCAATTTCTTTATTGTTTACTTTCGCTACAACGGACGCGTTTGCTTCTGTTGATCCTTTAATAGCTGTATCCGCGTCGCTGACTGGATTTACTTTAGGTGCATTTGGAGCAATAACGTCACGCACCGTTACTTTTACTTCTTCACTTTCTTGTTTTTGGCTATTTGTAGCCGTGATGTACAAGACTGTGTTTTCTTTTTGTTTTGGAATTTTTACTTTGAACGCGCCTTTTGCGTCAGCTTTTGCTGAAGCAATCACTTTTTTGGCGCTGTTTTTAACATTTACAGTAAAATTCGCTTTAGACGTTCCTGTTACATACTCATCTTTATTCGTCACAGCTTTTACCGCTGGTTTGGCAGGTGCTTTTTGAACAACTGCACGAATGCTTGTACTTGCTTTTCCGTTTGTGACAATCACTTGCAAAACAGTATCGGCTTTTTGAGCTGGAATGTTCATAGAGAACGTATTTTTTGCATCAGCTTTGGCTGTGCCAAGTGTTTTTGAGCCATTCATTACTTTAACAGTTGAACCGCTTTGAGCTTTACCTGTTACTGTTTTTTGCGTGCTGACAAATGTATTTACCTGCGCTTGCAGCTGCTGTGCACTTACCGCGCTGTACGCATTTAAACGTCCCCATCCTGATACGTAATCGTAGCCTGGAGCAGGAGGTTCTGCTGGACTTTCTTCGTCATCGTATACAGGAGCATCTTTTTCATCGAATTTAATATCTTTAGCTGTATCCGTTAGGCGTTTTTCAACGTCTTTTGGCTTTAAGCCTGGGTTTTGTGATAGCAATAATCCCGCAACGGCTGCCACGTGAGGTGTTGCCATTGATGTTCCGCTTAAATAAGTAACGTTTCCGTCTGGAACAAGACTTGGAATATCAGAGCCTGGAGCTGTAATATCTAATCCTTTTCCGTAGTTTGAGTAGTCAGATACGATATCTAAACGGTTTGATGCGCCTACTGAAATCGCATAGGCAGATGAAGCAGGGTACGAGAGCTCTTCCATACCGTCGTTTCCGCTTGCTGCTACAACCGTTACGTTATGGTCGTATGCATATTTTAATGAATATTCAAGCACGCGGCTGTAAGATCCGCCAAGGCTTAAGTTAATAACTTTTGCACCGTGATCAACCGCGTATTTAATACCGTACGCAATTTGTTCTGTATCTCCGCTTCCAGATGCGTCTAGAATTTTAACCGGTAAAATTTTTGCATGAGAATTAATGCCGGCCATTGAATAGTTATTGTTTGCAGAGGCTGCGATAATACCAGCTACGTGAGTTCCGTGTCCGTTGTCATCAGTTGCATTTGACGAACGATCCACGTAGTTATAGCCTGTCTTTGTATCCACTACGCCTTTTAAATCAGCTAGTGATGAATCGACGCCCGTATCGGCAACGGCAATAACCGTATCTTTTAATTTTTGACCGTTTAGTAATTTTTCAAGCGATTCATATTGAATATCGGCATGTTGAGTGCCATCATTTTTACCCGTGTTGTTTAATGACCATTGATACGGATATTGTGAATCCATCGAAAGAGCGTGGTACTCTTGAACCGGCTCGATAAATTCAGTTTCAGGAAGTGCTTGAATTTGTTTTGCCGTCATTTTACCTTGAGCAGATGACGTGCTGAAGCTTTTTCCATTGCTGTCATCTAATTGAATAACAAACATATTATCAAAAGAAGCGGCTGATTGTTTCAATGGATTAATAGATTCAATGCTTGCTGATTTTGACTGTGCTTTTGTTTTAAATGATTTAGCATTTGCACCATCTTTTAATTTAACAATATAGCGAGTTTCAGCTTTTGTTGAAACGCTGTTTGCGCTGACTAATTTAGCTCTTACTAATACAGACGATACGTTTAAGTCCGTTACGTCTTTTAATTTTGTCTGCGCTGCTACTTTTTCTAAATCTTTCTTTAAAGCAGTCGGAACAGATTTATAAGCGATGCTGTATAAATCATTGATTGCTTTTTGATCAGCACTTGTGATCATATATGTGCTTGATGCGCCGTTTTTCGCCACATCTGTAAATAGACCCTTTAGCTGAACTAAATCTTTGTATACTTGTTCGCGCATCGATTTATCGATAATCATTTTAGAGCTGATAAACGGAGCGGCTTTGTAGTAAAGAGAAGAAAGGTCCTTTCCGCTTGCTGTTTTTGAAAGCACAGCGTCACGAATTGTACGCAAATCTTTTAAAATACCTTTTCCGTTTTCTTTTTGGCTTGTACTTAATTCAGCAGGGCATTCTTCTTCCATCATTTGAGAAGGAGGAAGTGAAGCGCCTTCATAGCTGATTGTGTAAGGAACTTCTGTTTTTAATTCCGGTTGAGGTTCAGAAGGTTTTTTTCCATCTTCTTCTGTATCGTCTTCGATGATGATATCTTCATCTCCGTAATATTCAACCTTTACATAATAAGGACCTGTCCAAGCGATTGGAAAATCTAGCTGAGCAGGCTCATCTTTGTAAGAGTATCCCATATAACGGTCAAATGCCACGTTGTTTTTAGCATCTTCAAGACTAGAGTAAATCGTGATATTTACTTCATCATCACTTTGAAGCTTAATTCTGTAGTGTGAAAACTTTGCTACCTCTTGCTTAGAAGGATTAATTTTGTACCAATGTGTTTGTTCTGGTTCTGTAAATGTTCCTTTTGCTGCTTTACCAATGCTTAATGTTTTTTCATTAGCAGGAGGATTGCCTGCCGCTTGTGTTTTCAGTAAGCCTAATTGGCTAAAACACAAGGTGAACATTAAAGCAAAAGCAATAAAACGATAAATTGACCCTTTTTTCATGTTAAACCTCCAAAAAAATATAGTAAAAAACAGGAATTACATACCTATTAAACCATAAAGTTTAAAAACTTGTAAATAATTACTGTTGCTTATTTTAGTATTTTGTCAAGTTATTAATCTCGTATAAGAAATGGTGAGATAAGTCCTGGTTGCAAAAAGTAGAAAAAATTGGAATAATAAAGATTGAGCCTGTTTATCAGAGGCGAAAGTACGCTGAAAAGGAAAGAAGGGAATGAGAATTATTTTTAAAAGCAGAATCTGTTGGAGAAAATCTGAGCGGTTTCTTTTTACCTGTGTTTATAAAGAGGAAATCGGGCTATATAAATAAAGATTGGAAAAAATTTCAGTCTAATTAAGTTCATTTGTAGCATATAATACGAGCTGGATTTCTTTTATAATAAACAAAAGCAAAGAAAGAGCAAATGGTGAAAAGGAGTGAAAGAAGTTGTCAAATGTGATGCAACGACAAGAAAAACGAATGAAGTTTGATGCCGAACAGCTTGCACCCCTTGATATTGATAAAGAGACAAAGAAGTTGCTAACAGAAAAAGGATTGCCCAAAGAAGCTTCACCATTTCTAGAGTTCGTTTCATCCAAAGGCAAGCTAACAACGCTATGCGAAACATTTGAGTTATCATCTCGCTACCAGCACTATTGGTTTTTAGGAACAACAGGCGCTGGAGATCCAATTTGTCTTCATCAAAAAAACGGTTCGGTTGTGCTGCTCGATACGTCCAACGATGACTGCGAGCGCTTTGTTAATACAACTTTTCCGCAGTTTTTAGCATGCTTAGATGTGTTTGAAGAGCTAGTAGAAGAAACGATTCAAGCTAACGGAGAATCTGCATACTTAGAGAGACACATTCCTGCTGAGGTGCTGCAGCGATGCAAAAAACGTATGAATGAAATTGATGAAGCTTGCTTAGCCCCTTATTCTTTTTGGTTCAAAGAACTTTCTTTTTAATAATATAGTAGAAAAATAGACATGGCCGCTTTGGTCATGTCTATTTAGTTGTGGCTGCAGGGCTATTAATATAGATAGAATAAATAAAAATGATAGTATATAATGGATATAAATTCCTTTTTTTGAAGAGGGAGGAGGGTGTAAATGATTTCTTTATTTGGATTAATGGGTGCTTTCTTTGTGCTGCTTTTTGGTGCGTCGTATTTCTTCTATAGAAAGAACTCCCCCGTCCAGTATGGAATTTCACTTAGCAGCATGCTAATAAGCATATTTCTATTTCTATATAGCATATTTGGAGTTAGCGGCTTTGAAGGAATGGGTCTTGGTGCTTTAGCGGCTGCTTTGTTTTTGGCGTCGGTTCTGAGCTTGTTCGTCAGTGTTCTTTTTAATATCATAAATGGACGAGGGAAAGGTGCTGTATAAAATGGGAGAGATAACCTTTAGAGAAGCAGTGCGGGAAGATTTAGATCAAATTGTTGAAATGCTCGCTGATGATATGCTTGGAAGCAAACGAGAGCGCTATGAATTACCGCTTCCAGACTGTTATGTCCAAGCATTTCAGGCAATTGATGCGGATCCAAACAATGAACTGATTGTCGCATGTAAAGATAGTGAAGTAATAGGTGTTCAACAACTAACCTTTACGCCCCACATTGCAAGACAAGGCGGGTGGAGAGCCACGATTGAAGGAGTTCGAACCGCTTCGTCACAGCGCGGAAAAGGGGTTGGCTATCAGCTGATTACATGGGCGATTGAACGAGCCAAAGAACGTAATTGTCAGTTAGTACAATTAACAACCGACAAGGAACGGTCAGAGGCTTTGCGTTTTTATCAAAAGCTTGGGTTCACAGCTTCTCATGAAGGGTTAAAGCTCCATTTATATTAGGTTGTTGATGGTTATGTTCCTTTAGTGAAAATTTCTTTATTTCACTAAATCGAGACGTGGTGTACAAATAGTACAGATCCAGTAAATATTTTCCCAGTGCTGCTGTGAAAGGTAAATACTTGGCTTAATGAAGGGACTGGTTTAGTTTGGAGTACTTAGAAGCAACTTCAGCAAACTTATTACTTCACACGAAAAGCGCATATTCTAATTTGACGATTGGTCCCCTAGTTATGAACAGATATAGGTAGCGAGAGGGCCTCACAGGGAAAATGAACATGAAATAATGAGTATGATTGGAAAATAAGAACCTGCATCAGTTTTGGTGCAGGTTCTTATTTGTAAGATATAGAAGAAAAGCTTAAGTTATATAGGTTTTCTTCTGTATCTTTAGCTTGTACTATTCTGACGAAGTGAAATACTCTTTAATTGATAGAGATTGTAGAAGAAAGCATTTAGAGTTTATTAAGCAAACCTAAATAAAGCAATAAAAAGATAAATTTATTAACCTTATTTCTAGGAGTTTAGCATGAAAAAGCTCCATTTGTTGATTATTATGTATAAAGAACTGTATTACGCTTCTCATCTCCACCTGAAGATACAATTAAAGTGGAGCATCATTTATTACATAATTGGGAGAATGATTATAAATTAGATTGATTTGTGAATTTTTGGGGTTATAGGGCGAAATAATGGGACAAGATTCTGTTAAATGCATAATATAAATTAAATCAAATTAATTTGGAGGCAATTAATATGTATCAGGCAGGAAATTCAGTGGAACAAGTATTGGATGGTTCGATAATTAAACGCAAGGGTTTTACGTCTTTAGGATTTAAATTTCGAAGAGAAAATGGAGAACTTCTTCATTTAAGAGAATCTACTGTTCATGTTAAAATGATTAGCAATAAGAGTGTGGGCATAGAGAAACAAGCCACGATATTAAATGAATATATAGCACATTTTGAAATTAGTGCTAGTGATGTTGTTGGCTTAGGAGATATGCTTATCGAATTTATTATAGCGTATCCAGATGGTAAGGTAGAGAAATTCCCTATGAATAATGAGCAAAGGATTTTTTTTATTCCTAATTTAGAGAATATTAAAGAAAAATGTATAGGATATATTGCTTTTGAGAAGTGTAAAGGTAAATTTTACAATCAATTCGAAACATTCACCGAAAATGTTGAAATAAAAAAATGTTCTGAAAAAAAAGAAACGAATAATTTTGTTGAATCTACTCCTCCAGCTAGTGAAGTTGTAGATATGGGACTAAATGAAGATGGTATAGTGTGTCCCAGTGCAGGAGAGGAATTCTTAAGCAACCATAAAATAAGCAATAACACACCTAGTAATTCATACATTATTAAACCTGAAAATATAGATAGTACAAACAAACTAAAGAATGAGTTTGAAAATCAAGGGATTAATATTTATTCGTATACCTTCTTAGTTCCAGGTTATCAAACTTTACCTAGGGAGCAATGGGATTGGACAGACGCAATTAATGCAGCTATTGATTATGCTCAAGCTCAAACACATAAAGTAAAGTTCGAATTCCCTACTGGAAAATATAGATATAGTGGTTCTAAAATTATTGATGCTACTAAAGTCTACTTCGTTGCTAATGGTTCGGTAACCTTTGATGTTACAGAAAGCGTTTCTATGAATGCTCCTTATATTTTTAACTTTCAAAATACCAAAGTGAATTCTAATGAAATGAACTGGAATCACCCTGTATTCGATGGTTTTAACTTTGAAACAACTCTATCTGAAGAAGCAGTTAAATCTAAAAATACAGTGCTATTCTTATTCGAAACACCAAAAGAATTAAGTTCTGAAGGAAATAATACTCACAACTCAGCTAATGTTTTACTTAGAAATATTACAGGCAGGTTAATTCCTTATTTCTATTTATTTGGCTCCTCGGCTTTTTTGATAAGAATTGAAAATTTATCTCACAGATTATGTAAGACTGTCATAAAAGTATTACATCCTAACGATGCTGGGGTATTAAATACTGAGCCAGATAGCTCTGGACGTATTAACTATGATTATGGTGAAAATATTACTTTTATTGGAGGTATGATTGGAGGGGCGTGGGAAACTTGTATTTATAATAAATTACAAGCAGGCTCTCTAAACTTTAAGGATATCTCTATTGATTATTGGTATGGTGGAACCTTTCTGACAGTTGGACATAATGGAGTTACTAATTTTGAAACAACTCATATTGAAGCTGCTCATAACAAAGCATCTTTAAATAATGAGTATAATAAAAGTAATCCAGATATTAAATGGTGGATAAGCATGGAAGGATCTCATATGCTGAATTTTTCAAAAGTAGTATTTTATGCTGGGAATGTGGTAGATCGAGATACAACGGATTTAGAGAGTTTGATTAAAAGCACCTCTGGATCTTGTCAGGTAAACTTTAGTAAAGTTACATTCGTCAATTTGAAGTTTACTAGGAGCGAATTGATACAAGGACGAGCAAAATATACCCTAAAGGCTTGTGGATTTACAGATTCCCTACCTTTCTTTATGAATTTATCGGAAAAAAATGATAACTTATTGTTTAATAGGCGATATGAAGATATTCAAAATATTAAAGGACTTCCATCCGTTTCTTGCCCGTATCCAGTTTCAGCTCCACTAACTAATCTAACTGATCAGTGGACAAATAGCACAGTAAAAGTAGAATGGGATAATACTGAGAAAGCTTTTAAAATAACAAAGCTCAATAATAATTTTATCCCTACTGTTACGTTTTCTTATAACGTAACAATTGCTAGTGGGGTCATGCCTATTACACTAGATATTAAAGCTTCGGGGAGTGTGTCTGGAAAGATTACTATTAAATTACGAGGCGGGCAATTGAAAGAACATCTTGTTTTGGATGGTTCCTTAATTAAAAAATATTACGAAAATATAATATCTAATACAGAATATGTAACTGATATCGTTCCTTTGTCGAATGTTCCATTGAAATGGACCTCTTATTTTCAGACAGTTGCTAATGGATATATCAACAAATTGCCTAGGTTAAAGTCTTATATAATTGAGGTAGATGTAAAAAATTTAAATGATGGTGAAGCAATTTATGTAAGGAATCTAATTGTCCAGGCATTTTAAACTATAAGATAGATGTTTCTAGTGAATTATAAGCTTGCCTCTAGCAAGAGGATGATTGTAAGTGGGTAATTATGGCTTGATATAATAATAGATTATAAAGATAAAAATTTGAGTGTAATTTTGTAGCAATAATAAGAGGCGTTTTATTTTAATAAACTTTTATTAACTTCTTTTTCGGTGTAATATTTTCCTCCACCTTTTCTCATTTCTCTACCATACTACGTCATATTCAAAATGCTTATATATTTAAAACTCTTTCAAAATTTGATAATGTCTTAAAGTTTATGTATGGGTGGGAAATTATATAGCAAGACAGTTTTTACGGGTAAACAAATATGTGTTCAGCACTCAATAAACATTGACTGCTGAACACATATTTGACAAAATAATATCTAAGAAATTGCTAGGTATCTTTTTATTGCTATTAATACGTATAAAGTATATCATGCTTTGTATTTTTATAATAAAGGAATTTACCCGTTCTCACGAAAAAGCTACATTTGTAGTATTTTGTTATATTGGTCTATTTTCGCTTATTTAATCAAAGTTTGCTACACAAATACCATAAGACAAAGCTACTGTGAAAGGTAAATACTTAGCTTCATGAAGGAACTGATTTAGTTTTGGAATACTTAACAGCAACTTCAGCAAACGTATTACCTCACATGAAAAGCAGATATTCTGATCTGAATTGGCACTCTCGTTATGAACCGATATACGTAGCGAAAGGGCCTCACAAGGGCAAATGAACATGAAATAATTAGCATGATATGAAGGGAAGAACCTGCATCAGTTTTGATGCAGGTTCTTTTTTGTGAGATGCGGCAAGAAAACTTATACAAAACTTTGGCAGGAATTTATATGTAAAATCTATAAGTTAAGTATGGTAAATTATTTTAACATTACGGATGAAATCATACATACGATAATTATGAAAGAAGCTAAAAGCCAGCTAGAACATTACCGCAAAAAAATCTTCAAATGAATGCACTACGAAATTTCTTATAACTTATTTGACACCTAAGGTATAAAAGAGTATACTTATGTTAAACATAGTAATTATGTCGGATAAGTAGGTTATGGTGCTGTGAACAAGACTTCTACTAATAAAGGGGAGATCTAGTCCAAATCGTACAGTCCGACTTTGATGAGATGCTTTCAAGCATCTTTTTTTTGTGCAAAAAAAACAGCCGCAGAGGCTGTTATAGGGCAGTAATTCTTCCTTTGTAAGCATCAATCAACCGCTGGTTATGTTCATCTGAACCTTCCATGTTTCCGCTTAAAAAGACAGGAGGGGTGATGCCGCGGCTGAGCAGTTTTTGTATGGCTTTAGATAGGACATCATTTAGGATAGCGCCTCCAATTACAGTAGAACCAGAAGCGAAGGAAATGTCTTGCTGATGAAGAAGAACGTCTCCTTTTGGAATATGATTATTAATAACAAGATCCACGACATCATGTAGGTATTTTCCGCTTTTATGTCGCGAAGCCCGGCTCGTGGCATAAGAAGGAGAGGTAAGCCCGATAACAAAGGCGCCTTTTTCTTTTGCAATCAAAGCTACATCAATTGGAACGGGATTTACGCCCGACGTAGAAATGACAATCATGATATCGCCTGGTACGATATCTTCTTTTTCCATAAAGGTGGAGGCATAGTCGTTTTTACGCTCTAGCTGTGAAGAGCGCGAAGCTCCTTTATGAAGCATCAGTTCTTCTACAAAAATAGGATGAATCGGCGCAAGCCCTCCAGAACGGTAAAACACTTCTTCCGTTAAAATATGAGAATGACCGCACCCAAATAAATGAATGAGGTGATGAGAAGCTAATTGCTGTGAGATTTTCTCGGCTGCGGATTCTATTGCCTGCTGTTCATGCGCCTCCACTTTAGCAAGCAGTTTTGTTAGTTCCTGTAGATATAAACTAGACATAAAAAAACTCCTTAGTTAAGATCGTGTCATGTTAATCGTAAACTTATAGCGGTCTGCTCGGTACGAAGACTTTACCACTTCAAGCGGCGTGCCGTCTTGCAAATACGTATTTCGTTGAATCAGTAGAACGGGTGAATATGAGTTGATTCCAAGATGCTTCACTTCGGTTTCAGAAGCTAAAATGGATTCTAACGTTTGATTGGCTTCGCCAATTTTCAGGCCCAACTCTTCTTCTATATAGCGGTAAAGAGAGTCGTTAACAATGGATTCTGTTAACCCTTTGACTAAGTTAGCGGATACATATACGCTTTCGAGCGCCATTGGCACGTCGTCAGCTAAACGAATACGCTTGATTTCATAAACAGGTGCATGAAGAGAAATGTGCAGCTGTTCGGCAATTTTTTCTGAAGCCGCAATGATTTCAAAACTCAGCAATTTACTGCTTGGCACCATTCCGCGCGCTTTCATATCTTCTGTAAAACTCGTTAATCCAACGAGCTGCTGCTCCAGTTTTTTTTCAGATACAAAGGTGCCGCGGCCTTTTTGACGGTATAAATAACCGTCGTTTACTAAATTGTTAATCGCTTGGCGAACGGTCATTCTGCTGATTTCAAATCGTTCTGCAAACTCTCGTTCAGAAGGAAGCGAATCATTTGGTTTTAACTCTCCGTTTTCAATTTGTTTTTTCAACTGTTCTTCAATTTGATAATAAATCGGAAGAGGTGAGCTTTTATCAATCACTTAAGTTCTCTCCTTTATGTAAACCTCCTCATCTAAAAAAGACGAGGAGGCTATAAATTAAACCGTAGTCGATACTTTAGCTAAAGCTTCTTGGTCCGCAATAATTGTAACACAGTGATGCTTCTTTAAAATAGAAGCAGGGAAGTCTTCTGTGATTTCTCCGTTAAGCAGCTGATACATCGCTTCTGCTTTGGCTTCCCCGGAGATAAGCAGTAAAATTTCTTTGCTTTTCATAATCGACTCAATTCCCATTGTAATAGCCTGAGTAGGCACTTCGTCAAGAGAATGAAAGTAGCGCGCGTTGGCTTTTCGCGTTGACTCTTCTAACGTCACAATATGAGTAGGAGAGTTGAATGACGTACCAGGTTCGTTAAAGCCAATATGTCCGTTTTGGCCGATTCCAAGAATCTGAAGGTCAATGCCTCCGTGATTTTGAATCATCTCATCGTAGCGGCGGCATTCTTCTTCAGGCGTATCAGCTAGGCCGTTAGGAACGTGTGTGTTGCTTACGTCAATATCAATGTGATTAAATAACGCATCTGCCATATAGTAGTGGTAGCTGTTTGGATCTTGCGGCTTCATTCCGACATATTCATCTAAGTTAAAGGAAGTCACGTGTTTGTAAGACGTGCCGTGCTCTTTATGATCTTGAATTAAACGATCATATAATCCTTTCGGCGTGCCTCCCGTTGCAAGTCCCAGATTCATATTTGGCTTTTCATGAAGTTTGCTAATCAGCATATCAGCTGCTTTTGCACTCATTTCACTGTAGTTTTTCACTTGGATGATATTCATTGTTAGTCCTCCTTTTGAAAGCTCAATGTGCCTCGGCAAAATGTCATTTCAACATCTAGGTTTTCATTTAACACCACGATATCCGCATCTTTTCCAATTTTGAGGCTTCCTTTTGTATCGAACAGATTAAGCTGTTTTGCTGGGTTTTCAGCAGTCATTTTTACGATGTCTTCTAATGAGCAGTTCGTAAAGCTCATCGTGTTTTTAATTGCATCGTTCATCTTTAAGATGCTTCCCGCTAATGTTCCATCTGCAAGGGTAGCCGTTGTGTCGTTTACGTGAACAGGCTGTCCTCCTAAATCATACGTACCGTTTTTTAGCCATTTGGCACGAAGAGAATCCGTGATAAGAATCATGCGTTCACTTGTGATTTGATCGTACGCAAGCTTGACCATTTCAGGTCGGCAGTGGATGCCGTCTGTAATCAGCTCTACAAATAATTCATTTCTCAAATAAGCGGCGCCCAATACGCCGGGCTCTCTATGGTGAAGACCGCGCATGCCGTTATATAAGTGCGTAATATGAGAAGCTCCTGCTTCAATAGCTTCACGGACTTGATCATATGTGCTGTCGGAGTGGCCGATAGAAGCGACGACGTTTGTTTCTTTTAAATAAGAAGTAAGCGCTAAGCCGTTTGGCTGCTCCGGAGCTAATGTAACAAGTTTAATATGTCCTCCGGCTGCTTTTTGCCACTCTTGAAATAGTGCCACATTCGGATCTTGAATGTGAGTAGGAGGCTGCGCGCCCGCACGTTTCGGTGAAATAAACGGACCTTCTAAGTGAATACCAACTACTTCAGCATCGGTGCTTGTTTGCTCTTCGATATAAGCGCCCGCGTTGCGAAGTGCTTTTTCAACCGCTTCATTCGACTGCGTCATAGTAGTTGCTAAAAAGCTTGTTGTACCTTCTTTTGGCAGCGTGCGCGCCATTGTTTTTAATGCTTCTGCCGTACCGTCCATAGCGTCCGCATTGTTAACGCCATGAATATGCACGTCAATGGCACCAGGAATAACTTTATAGGAAGGAGAAAGTTCAATTACATGGTCTTTCGTTTGACGTACGTATTGATGGATCTCTCCGATTTCAGTAATTTTCTTGTTCGTTAGTTTAATATACCCGTTTTTTAATGTCTGATTTTCACTATAAACGGTTACATTATAAATAATGATGGATGAATGTGTATCCATACATACACTCCTTTGCTCGTTGTATTGATTTAAGTGTAACGCTTTTTGGAATAGTTGTCTAGACCAGTTAACTCTTTTTTGTGAATTAGAAAGTTTTGTAAGGGCTTTTAACGTTGATATAGAAAGGTTTTTAAAAAGAAAATTGGTATAGACAACTATATATTTTGTGTGCTAGTATGAGTCCATGCAGTAAAACCGCCTTTATTTCAGCTGATGATGTAATCATAGGCCGGGGTGAATGCGGTAACTTGTCATCCGATAAATATTGTTACGAAAATCCTTGCTCGTAACATCGGATTAAATACGTTATACAAAGGGGATAGAAACATGCTGAATTTTTTACAACGTATTGGTAAATCGCTTATGCTGCCAATCGCAGTATTACCTGCTGCGGCATTGCTTCTTCGTTTGGGTCAAAAGGACTTATTAGATATTCCATTTATGGCTCAAGCCGGAGATGCGATTTTTGCGAATTTAGCACTACTGTTTGCACTCGGAATTGCTGTAGGGCTTTCAAAAGATGGAAGCGGCGCAGCAGCACTTGCCGGAGTAGTTGGTTATTTTGTTTTAACAAAAGGGACTGTAGCTATTGATAAAGATATTAACATGGGTGTACTCGGAGGGATTGTCTCAGGGGTAACGGCTGGTTTACTATACAATCGTTTCTCAGCGATTAAGCTCCCAGAGTGGCTCGGCTTCTTTGCAGGAAAGCGGTTTGTACCGATTATTACTTCAGTTGTTATGCTTGCGCTCGCAGGAATCTTTGGTGTTATTTGGCCGCCGATTCAAGATCAAATTAACAACTTAGGAACGTGGATTACAGGAGCAGGAGCGCTTGGTGCAGGTATATACGGATTTTTAAACCGTCTACTAATTCCAATTGGACTGCATCACGTGTTAAACAGCTTAGTATGGTTTGTGTTCGGAGACTATCACGGCGTAACTGGAGATTTGAATCGCTTCTTTAAAGGAGATCCAACGGCAGGAACATTCATGTCTGGATTCTTCCCGGTTATGATGTTTGGTTTACCGGCAGCTGCGCTTGCGATGATCGCAGCAGCTAAAAAAGAAAAGCGTAAACAAGTCAGCGGTATGTTAATTGGACTTGCTGTTACATCTTTTTTAACAGGAATTACGGAACCAATTGAATTTTTATTTATGTTCGTAGCACCGCTATTATACGTTATTCATGCCGTTTTAACAGGAATTTCGATGGCTTTAGCCGTTGCACTTGGTATTCACGCTGGATTTGGATTTTCAGCAGGGGCCATTGATTTCTTCTTAAACTATGGAATTTCACAAAAACCGCTGCTGTTAGCGGGAATTGGAATTGTATATGCAGTCATTTACTTTGTCATTTTCTATACGCTGATCAAAGCATTAAATTTAAAAACACCGGGACGTGAAGATGATGAAGAAGTAGACACATCAAACGAAACGGTTGTGGCAACAGGCGATAAATATGTGGATATGGCGTCTTATTTTATTGAAGATTTAGGCGGAAAAGAAAACTTAACCGTAATTGATAACTGTGCGACTCGTCTTCGCTTACAAGTAGCTGATGCCGGCAACATTAACGAATCTGCCTTAAAGCGTCACGGAGCGAGAGGAATCATGAAGCTCAGCAAAACAAATGTTCAAGTCATTGTCGGAACAGAAGTAGAGTTTGTTGCAGACGCAATGAATCAATTAGTTAAATACGGTACAGCGTCAACCGCTGCACCTGTTGAACAACAGGCTGTTCAAACAGATGCACACACAGAGTTTGTGTTACCGTTTGAAGGCGTTGTAAAGCCGCTTAGTGAAGTGGAAGATCAAGTGTTTTCACAAAAGATGATGGGCGACGGCTTTGCGATTGAACCGATTGAAGGAACGCTCGTATCACCGATTAACGGTGAAGTCATGACCGTGTTCCCAACAAAACATGCGATTGGCTTAAAAACAGCAGAAGGAATTGAAATCCTGATTCACGTTGGATTAGATACCGTGAATTTAAAAGGAGAAGGATTCGAAGCGCTTGTTCAAGAAGGTGACAGCGTTCAACAAGGAACACCGCTTTTACAGGTGGATTTAGAGTATGTTAAAAAGCATGCACCGTCTATTGTGACACCGGTTGTATTTACCAACTTGCCAGCGGATAAAGAAGTGAAGCTGTTAAAAACAGGCTACCAAAAGCAAGGTACAAAAGACGTTATTACATTTTAATAAAAAGGCTGGAACAAACCTGTTCTAGTTAAAAGAAGATCCGAACGATGAAGCGTTCGGATCTTTTTATTGTGATGGTGAACGTAGATTTAATCTATTTAGTTACGTTTCAATCTCTTTTTTCTTTTCTTCATAATTGAGAGAATTTTGTGTTAAAATTTAGTGTGTTTGATACAGCTAGTGTGGAGCGGAGAGGAAGTAGAACAAATGAAAAAAGAAACGGCATTATTCGCAGTAAAGGTGACAGCATGTTTATTATAGGAGCCTTGGTAAATGGATTAGCGATTGTTGTAGGAACATTAATGGGCAAGCTTGCTCACCGCATTCCTGAGAAAGTAAGCGTGACGGTGATGCAAGTGATGGGGTTATCCGTTATCACCCTTGGTTTGCAAATGGGCTTTAAAAGTCATCAGTTTTTAATTGTAATTTTGAGCTTAGCCATTGGAGCGGTTATTGGTGAGTTCATTGATTTAGATGAAAAGCTAAACCTTTTAGGCAATATGATTGAACGAAAATTTCAATCTCAGCAAAACGACAAGCAAACATTTAGTATGTCACAGGGCTTTGTGACAGGAACGTTGATCTTTGTTATTGGAGCGATGGCGATTGTCGGGGCATTAGACAGCGGAATACGCGGTGATCACAGCGTATTGTTTACAAAAGCGGTGATGGATGGATTTATCTCATTATTATTAACGACTACGCTTGGAATAGGCGTCATTTTCTCAGCGGTGCCGGTGTTTCTGTACGAAGGCATCATTGCGCTATTTGCCACGCAAATTAATGCGGTTGTGCCGCAAGATTTAATGAATAGTATCATTGCCGAAGTCACAGGAGTAGGCGGCGTGTTAATTTTAGCAATTGGAATTAATCTATTAGAAATTATTAAAATTAAAGTTGCGAATTTACTGCCTTCGATTTTAATTGCGGTTGTGATTGTAGTTGTACAGCATACATATTTTTTATGAAGAAAAAGCTTGTGGATAGCATTCGCAAGCTTTTTTGTATCTATATGAGCAAAAGTTAAGGGAGTAGCAGGTATAAAGTGATACGTGGATAATGGTATAGAATGAACAGAAAAACAAAAAGGAGGGTAAAAATGCCGAGTCCTGTTTTCAACAAAATGAATACGGTATTTATCCACGTATCCAATTTAAAGTCTTCAGTAAAATGGTACAGCGAGTTATTGAATCAAGAATACAAGATGAGCGAGGTGAGGAACCCCGTTCATAATCTTAAAATTGATGGAGAAACAGGGTTAACCCTAGACGCGGGTCCTGAAGGAACAGAAAAACAAATAGCGGTTAGTCTCCATCCAATTTTTAATTTCCATACGGAAGATATTAAAGAAGCGTATGAATTTGTGAAAGAGCTGCACTATACGATTGATTCTCCGATTACTTCTTTTGAGGATTTTTCGTTTTTTACTATAAAAGATCCGGATGGACATGTGGTCATGATTTGTACAGGTTAAGTCGTTAGCGCCAGAAGTTTAAGGTATAGTATACTAATAAGAAAACCCTAACGAGATGAAGTAAGGAGAAATACTGCTTATGAAAGACAATCAACAGATTACAGCTATTATTGCTGCACAAGTGGAGAAGTTAGCACGTCAATTTGGCTATGACTTTTTATCTGAAAAACAAGGGAATCAAACGCTCTGTCAAATTCTTCAGCGAGATGAAGACGGATCTATTTTGGCAACGCCGCTTAGTTTTCATTTACATATGAATGAAGACAAAGGAACGGGAGATATTATTTACTACCACGAACAAGGGGAATTTAAGCGTCAGCAAGTGAATGTATATGAAGAAAATAGCCTTGTGAACGTGTTGTTATTTATCCAAGAACGATTGAAGGTCAATCGATAAAAGACATATGCAAGAAAAAAAGCAGGGAGCTCCCTGCTTTTTTCTATGAATTGATATAGCGTAGTCCTACGCGATTATTAAAAATTTGGTTGTGATTTTTGAAGACAAAAGCACCTGCTGCATGATCGATCACCAGCTCATTGTCGTACACTTCTTCCATGTCATCGTCAACAATAAATTCTAAGTCTTCAACCGTTACAACTTTTTCATAGGGTTGAAGGCTGCGCTTTGAGATGATCTTCATTTCATAAATTGTATTAACAATATCGCAGCTTCCTCGATCAAAAGAAAGCTGAATCATTTGATTTTGTTCCACATTCTGCAACGCTTCTTTTGCAGAAGGAGTGACGCGTATATTCATGATTGTATCCTCCTTTTTCTATCCTCAAATTAAATTGTGTAAAATGTATTTACGAATACTGTATGCGATGTTTACATCATCGGCAAGAAAAAAGCTTTCTTACTATTATTATTTCCCTTTCAAAACGGAACAAAACGCTGATGTTTTTATCATGTTTTCATAAAGACATACATAGATATCACCTGTATGTGATTATAGAAAAAAGAAATCAGCTATAGAAAAACTGTGCTTTGTAATTCTTAGGTGTAAATGCTTAATGATAGGAATATATTGTAAAAATATAAGAAGATAAGTCATTTACCTATTTTAATAGTTATTGAGATAGTTTTGAATAATTGGTTTTATTTTCAATATATTGGGTACTTAAGTAGAGTACTTTGCACACGATATTGCACCGAAAGACATCGGTTTATCGGACTAATTATTGTCTTATTTTGTCGAAGTAGTAGAATTTATGGAAACCATTCCTTATCATGTACAAAGTGACTAACAAAATACATAGGAGGTTCTGGTGTAGATGAGTGAGAAAGATCAAAACAGAACAACAGACGAAACAGCGGCTTCGCTAGAAACAGCGCCCGCTCCCAAAAAAGCGCCGGCTAAATGGATTATCATTTTGGCAGCTTTAATTGTGATTATTGGAGGAGTAATTACATTTGCTACGGTATTTAAAAAATCTCCTAAGCAATTATACTTAATTTCTGAAGTAAATACGTATCAAAAAGCAGCAGATGAATTAGAAACGAAGTACAGTGAAACGATGGCTTATCAGGAAAAAGCGATGAAGCAGCCTTCTACCACAAATGCTACTATCAAAGGCGGCTTTAACATGGATTCACTTTCGTATGATCCAAGCTTTAAAATGATTCAAGATCTTATCAGTAAAGCTGAAATTAAAATTAAAGCGGAACAAGATCCGAAAAAAAGTGAAGCATACGGTTCACTGGCTCTTAATATCGGCGGTTCAAAAGCGCTTGACCTAGAAGGTTTTCAAACGAAAGAAAGAATAGGCTTTAAAGCCCCGATTCTAGCAAATGAATATTTCTATTTAAACTTAGACGAATATGGACAGGTAGCGCGTAAGTTCGATCCTTCTTATTCAGGTCCTGAAACGCTTGATATTAACACAAGCAACGTGAGTTTAGAAGACTTAAAGTTAACGGAAAAAGAAAAAACCTACATTGCAAAAGAGTACGGAACGTTCATTTATGATCAGCTAGACAGCGATTATTTTACAAAAGAAAAAAATGTAGATTATAAAACAAATGGCAAAACGCTTCAGTTAACAAGCGTGACGCTTAACATGTCCGACAAAGAAACAAAACAATTTATGGATAAGCTTATTGCGAAGGTAGCAAAAGATGACAAGCTTCATACCATCTATGCAAATCACGTATCTAAGCTGTTTAAATCTTCGGCAGCAACGAATCCAGAATTGAAAGATATGGCAGATCCAAAAGAATTGAAAAAATCAGTAAAAGAAAGTCTTCAAGACTTCCAAAAAGATGCAAAAGATATCACGTACCCTGGCGGTGTTAAATCAACTGTGTACGTTCAGGACGATGTTGTTGTAGCGCGCGATATGAACATGGGTCTAAAAAATGCTTCTGACGATAAAGGCAAGATTAACGTAGTGACTAAAAATGTTCCGTACGAAGATAACAAAACGGCAAAGCAGTTCAAAACAGTTCTAACGGAGAACAGTACGGATGATGTGTTAACGTTTGATATGAAAAATGACGTAACAACGGAAAGTGAAAAGAGAAAAGAAAATATGTCTATTCACGTGTTAACAAAAGATCCAAAAGATGAAGATACAAATATGACGTTTAAAATGAATTCGGTCATCAATGGTAAAACCGATGCGAAACAAACGGCTGACCGTACTTTCTCATTAGACTTAGGCGATCAAGAAGATCTAGTAATTAATGGGGAAGTAAAGCAAAATCAAGCGATTAGTGCTTCAAAAGGAAAAGCAGATTATTCGTTTGATATTCGTACAAAAATAGGACCAAAAGCAGATCCGGCAAACGTTACGTTAAAAATTGACTCTGCTTCTCAATTAAAAAAATCAGCCGCTATTCCAGAGCTTGACGCATCTAATGCGACAAATGTAAAAGATGTGACGCCTGAAGATATGCTGTCGATTCAAGAAAATTTCGCTAAAAATGTTCAAGGTCTCATGATGAATATGGGAACCGCTGGTTACTAAAAGGTGCAAAGCAGATGAAGATATATTTCTCTTTGACTCTTTTTACATGTAAAGCTCTATTGAAAAATATAAAATCTCTCATACTGCTAATAATGATCCCTGCTCTGTTTTTAATCGGAGCAGGGATCATTATTAGTCAGACCATGCAAGGTGAAGAGAAAGTAAATCGGTTCCCTGTGGCAATTGTGGATAAAGATGATACTGCACAAACGAAGTACGTCATCGAACAGCTGACTGAAGGTAAGCTTCGCAAAATCATGAAGCCTCTTTACACGAATGAACAGAAAGCTAAACAGCTGCTGCAACAAAATAAAGTGGCAGCCATTGTGACGTTGCCAAAAGGTTTTAGTCATGATATTGCTCATGGGAAAAATCAGCCTTTACACGTCATTGGGAATAGCAATAAGCCGCTTCAGTCACAGCTGTTTCGCTACGTGATGGAAAGTGCAGCCGACTACACGTCAGCTGCTCAAAGCGGTATTAATACGGTTGATGCCTTTTTAGAAAAAGAAAATGTTTCCGATGAAAATAGACGCGCAGAATTTAAGAAAAGCTTGGTGACGTTTGGGCTTCACGTGTTAGATCGAGGAAGTTTATTTGATGAACAAATAGAAACGAGTTTCTTTCAGCGGGATATGAAGCAATATTATGTCCTGTCTTTTGCTGCTTTGCTGCTTATGATTTGGAGCTACGGCGGATGGCTGCTTGCTAGTGAAACGCAAACTTCTTCCGTGCTGGCTCGAATGAAAACAAGAGGTGTATCGTTTGTCCACATTTATTTAGCGCAGCTGACGGCTCTGTATGTTCTTTTGCTACCAGTATCTGCCGTTTTGTTTGGAAGCCTCATTAAAGGATTGAAACTTCCTGTAACCGGTACGTACGGAGAGCTTTTTTTAGGGGTAAGCGGAATTTTGTTTGCCTTTTTATGTTTGTTTTTACTGCTGCGGGTTCTTTTTTTATCACAAAAAGCTTATCAACTAACCGGTTTGCTGTTTATTTTGCTGAGTGCGATTTTAAGTGGACATGTTGTGCCGGTCGTCTATTTACCGGACTGGGCGAGTGGTTTTCAGAAATGGTCACTCAATACCCGGGTCTTGGAGCTATTATTTTATGAATTTGATGGATATAACACAAACGAAGCTTTTCTTTACCTTAAGCCTATTCTCATTACGGCAGCGGGAAGTTTTCTTCTTACTGTTGGCTACGTGATGACTTTGCAAAGGCGGTGGAGAAAATGATCAATGAAAAAATAAAGCAGCTGCTGAAGCGTCCTATGCTTATTGTCATGATCTTCTTTTTACCTTTAATAGGAACGGTCATCAGCAGCTCATTTTTAGCAAAAGTACAAAGTGATTCAAAAATACCCGTTGCTCTTG
Source organism: Priestia sp. TGN 0903 (assembly GCF_050846855.1). Classification (NCBI taxonomy): domain Bacteria; kingdom Bacillati; phylum Bacillota; class Bacilli; order Caryophanales; family Bacillaceae; genus Priestia; species Priestia sp. TGN 0903. Next base: position 219,775 of record NZ_JBOZGL010000004.1, on the reverse strand, counting down.
TCGATCAAGACCGCAGCAACATGTCTAAACAAGTGATGGATCGACTGCGGAAAACAACAGAAATTCAGTTTCTTTCTATGAATGAAGAACAAGCGAGAAAGCAGCTGGCAAAAAATAAAATTGACAGCATTTTTGTGTTTCCTAACGGATTTCAGCAAGAAGTAGCAGCGGGGAATTATCAAGGAGTCATTGATTTGCTTACGTTGCCTTCTTCCGTTGCGACAGAAGCGGTTCGAGAAGTCGTTGCGAGTGAAGTGACACGGTTAACGACAAATGTTAAAGCCGCAAATGAAGTGCGTTTTTTATATAAAGTCTATCACATTCATGCAGGACCGGATTTATGGAAAGAAGCGTATCACTATACCGATAACCAGTGGAAGCCAAAGCCGCTGATGACAATTGATTACGAGGCGCAAGGAACGAAGAAGCATAAGAAGCAAGGGAGCGTTCAAATGACCGGATATGTGCCGCTATGGGGATTTTTTACGCTTTTACTTTGCTGCATTACATCAGATTGGATGATTAAAGAACGGAGTCATCTTTTTAAACGAATGAAGACGATGCAAAAAGGACTTTACCGCTATATTCAAAGCGTCACCGCCGCTTATGCTGTGCTATACGTGCTTCAAGCTCTCATCAGTTTTGCTCTATTTAAATGGCTGTATGGAGCAGAGTCTTACGGTGTGCTGCTGTATATGTGTATCTATGTGATCACATGCGTTGCTTTTAGCACGTGGCTTGCAAGTGAAAGTCAGCGAGTTGGCTCTTATTATATGATCAGCGTCGTCATGGTCACAGGACTCAGCATAATAGGAGGGAGCTTTTTCCCGGTAGGAGAGCTTTCTGCAACGATTGAAAGAATAAGTCAGTGGCTTCCACAGCATCTGCTTCTGTATCAGCATACACTGCCGCTTACGTTCATTTGGAAAGAGATAGCTGTTTCCATTGGATGCATATGTTTGTGCACGTTTAAAATAGTGTGGAATGTGAGGAGCATTAAATGATTGAAATTAACAATGTTAGCAAAACATACGGAAAAAAACAATCGTTAGCAAATGTTACGCTGACCGTAGAAAGTGGAGAAGTCATTGGTCTTTTAGGACCAAACGGCGCTGGTAAGTCAACGCTTCTGTCTATTTTGTCTACCATTACGGCTCCTTCAAGCGGGAATGTCACGATTGGAGGCGTATCGCTTAAGAAAAATCAAAAAGCGATACGAGAAGTCATTGGCTACGTTCCACAAGACATAGCGCTGTGGGAAGAGCTTAGCGTAAAAGAAAACATGAAAATGTGGAGCAAAATGACTTCACGCTCTCTGTCGAATGAACAGCTTCAGTCTCTTTGCTCAGCTGTACAGCTCGAAGGAAGATGGAAGGAAAAAGTGAAAAATTTATCAGGAGGCATGAAGCGAAAGCTGAATATAGCCGTTTCACTTATTCATGAACCGTCCGTTTTGTTAATGGATGAGCCAACAGTCGGAATTGATTTGCAGTCAAAGCTTGAGATTATCCGCTATATCAAACAGCTGGCGGCAAAAGGAAAGACTATTATCTATATCACCCATGATTTGAATGAAATTTTAGGCGTGTGTGATCGGTTTGCCGTCTTAAAGGAAGGAAAGCTGGAGTTTGTCGGCACGATGGACCAAGCGAAGGAAAAGACTGGGGAAGACGCAGAAGAGAACGTTGTGTATAAGCTGCTCCATGATTAAGAGTAAACAATCATAAAAAAAGAGCCGCTTCATGAAGAAGCGGCTCTTTCTATTATGCTTGTGTAACTTCTTGTTCTGGTGAATGGCTTTCAGGCTGCACGCGTTCTTCCTCAGGAAGGGCACGTACTTCCACTTCTTTCATTTGGTGACCGTCCATTTCTTTTGCAATAAACTCGTATCCAAAAAGTTTGAACGATTCGCCTTCTTGAATATCGATATTTTGCATCAGCATCCAGCCGCCGATTGTATCGATATCATCGTTTTCAATTTCGATATGAAGCACTTCGTTGACTTCTTCAAGCAGTACTTTTGAGTTAAAGACAAAGTGCTGATCGCTGATTTTTTGAACAAGCGGCTTTTCATCTGTATCAAACTCATCTCGAATTTCTCCAACGATTTCTTCTAAGATATCTTCAACGGTAACGATACCAGCCGTACCGCCGTACTCGTCAATCAACACGGCCATATGCGTACGTTTCTTCTGCATCGAGCGTAGTAGGTCTTGAATCGCTACGGTTTCAATTACTTGAATAATAGGATTCATATAAAGCTTCACGCTTTGCTTTTTTAACGCATCGTTAATTACGACATCGTTTAGAATCTCTTTGACGTTGACTAAGCCGATAATGTTATCTTTGTCTCCGTCAACGGTAACAGGGTAACGGGTGTAGCGATCTTCTACAGCAAGCTTTAAGAAATCTTCAATGCTGTCGTCTTCAGAAACAGCTGAAATTTCTGTTCTTGGTACCATGATTTCGCGAGCAACACGGTTATCGAATTCGAAAATGTTGTTCACGTACTTATATTCAGACTGGTTAATTTCCCCGCCTTTAAAACTTTCTGATAAAATAATGCGCAGCTCTTCTTCACTGTGCGCAAGTTCATGCTCTGAAGCTGGCTTTAATCCAAACATGCCAGTTAACAAACGGGCAGAACCATTTAGTAACCAAATGAAAGGGAACATGATTTTATAGAATAAAATTAACGGACGAGCAAACAATAACGTAACTGTTTCAGCTTTTTGAATCGCAAATGTTTTTGGCGCTAATTCACCAACGACTACGTGAACAAACGTTACAAGCGCAAATGCGATAATGAATGAAAGAATATGTGTTAAAGATGCAGCAACACCCAGTTCTTCAAACAGAGGTTCCAAAATCTTCGCAACAGTCGGTTCTCCTAACCAACCGAGTCCTAAAGCAGTAATCGTAATACCAAGCTGACACGCAGATAAATACTCATCTAAGTGTGTCGTTACGGTTTTAACCGCATTCGCTCCTTTTTTGCCTTCAGCAACAAGTTGATCTACCCGTGAACTACGAAGCTTCACAATTGCAAACTCTGAAGCAACGAAAAAAGCAGTGAGTACAATTAAAATCGCAAAAATAATTAAGTTAATGGTTATCAATGAATATACTTACTTTATAGTGCTATAAAGTAAGTAAACACCTCCTGTAAATAATAAATTTACGACAGCAGCAGCAGTAAAGAGTGCAAAAGAGTGACGCTTTCTGGTGAAAGCCGATTCATCATTACTTTTCGATCTTCTTCGTTAAGCTTTTCCATAAGCGGTGCAACTTCTTTTAAACTGTCGTTTAGTACGTAAAATTTGGATGCTAATTCGTCTTTGGAGTGGCTATTCTCGGATTGCTCTACAGAAAAGAGAGAAGAAATCTCTTCAAGAGAACGGCCTTCGCTTTTTAATTTTTCAATTAAGTAAAGACGTTTCAGCGCCTCTTCGTTATAAAAGCGATAGTTAGAAGCAGAGCGTTCTGCTTTTAACAACCCAATGTTAGTATAATAGTCAACCGTGCGCTTCGTTACATGTGCCATCTCTGCAAGTTCGCCAATTTTGTATGTCGCAACCCCATCAGAATACCACCTCCTTTAACTATGTCAACCATCACGTGATGGTTTTTATCTACGCAACTATTTATCTTTTATCCTATCGTAATTAAGTATACGCACGTAAGATCAAAAAGTTTCATTTTTTTATTAGCATTCAGTATATCTCAAAATAAGGTAGTTTGACAAAGATTTTATAAAAAAAACTCGCTTATATTAAGCGAGTTTTTTAGTAGGATGACGTACGATAATGTGCATGCGTTCATACACATATTGAATACGTTCAGTATATTCTATGAACTCAGAGCTCATTGGAGATAGCTGATCAGCAATACGGTGCATAATAGCAGCTTCTTCTTTTAACGAATCTAAATTTTGAGTTCGGTCAATTCTAGATTTAAATGTTAACGAAATCATGTTATTCACCTCGTTGTTATATTACTTGTTATGAGACACTATGTCCGTGACTTTTATCACTCTAGTCAAAGGTGATAACGTAATTATTTGATGTTTGCCGGCATTTTGTGTAGGATGATTAGAAAAGGGTTTTTATGGGAGAATGAAATGAATTTAAAACGAATGCACCACGTAGCCATTATAGGAAGTAATTATGAACGTTCAAAAGCTTTTTATGTAAATGTTTTAGGATGCAAGATTATAGAAGAAACATATAGAAAAGAAAGAGATTCATATAAGCTAGATTTAGAAGTAGCTCCTGGCTATCAAATTGAGTTGTTCTCGTTTCCAAATCCGCCACAGCGTCCTTCAAGACCTGAAGCGTGCGGCTTACGCCATTTAGCTTTTGCGGTTGAAAGCGTAGAGGATTCCAAGCGTGAACTAGAGCAGCAAGGGATTGATGTGGAACCTATTAGGGTAGATGAACTAACGGGAAAAAAATTCACATTTTTTGCTGATCCGGACGGGTTACCGCTAGAGCTTTATGAAGAGAAAGAGGGGGAATAAGGAGTATGTGCAATTATTTATTTGTATACGGAACGCTTCTTGAAGGAGAAGGTAATCACGGGTTGCTGCATCATGCGCGCCCTATTGCCAAGCAGGCAAAAACGAAAGGGAAATTATATGACACTAAGCACGGCTATCCGATGCTCGATATTGACAGTGAACATATTACGTACGGAGAAGTATATGAAGTGACCGATCAGCTTATGTGGAAGGCGCTTGATGAATTAGAAGGGTACATTCACGAAGGTCATAAAGACAATGAATATGATAAAGTTGTGCAAACGGTTGAAACGGACCAAGGTGAATTTGAAGCCGTTGTGTATGTAGCAAGAGACCGTTCCCTGCTGCAAGAATTTATCCCAGGCGGAAACTGGCGCGTATGGAAAGAAGATTTATTAGAAGGCATGCTGTATTTTGCTTACGGTTCATGTATGGATAACGATCGTTTTATTAAGCACGGCGTTGACCAGCATTTCCAAGACTGTCTTGGCAGAGCTGTTTTTAAAGGCTATACGCTTCGATATAACCACGTTATTCATGACGGAGGACGTGCAGACATGGTTGAAGAAGGCGGAGTTGTTGAAGGCAAACTGTACCGCGTGCCGCCCGAAGCAATTACGTATTTGTATGGCAGAGAAGGGGTAGATAATAACGGCTATCGTCCTGCTATTATTTCTGTCGAGCATGAAGGTAAGATGGTGGATCATGTTCTTACTTTTTTTGTGTTAAATAAAGAAAAAGAAGTCGCACCTCCGGATCACTATTCGACTGAAATTATTCGAGGAGCAACAGGTGTACTCAGCGAAGAATACGTTCAGAAGCTAATAGAGCAAGTCCATGCGCTAAAAAATAGTGATGTTGTAAATAACTAATATAAAAAGACGCAAAGACAAAAGTAGTTTAGCTGAAGAAAGCTCCGAACGAGTAATCGTTCGGAGCTTTTCATTGTTATGGTGAACGCAGTCCAGATCATTGATCCCATTTGTTCGTCTCAAGGTTGGATTGATTTTGTTATGTTCTCTGTTGCATTAGCTAAAGGAAACAGAGAATTCTGTTTGAAATACACCGTCTTTTGATAAACGGTTGATGCCTAATTTTTCTTTGAAATTTCCGTTGTGGTCATGCGTATCTGCAATTCCAAACCAAGGTTCGATGCAAAGAAAAGGAGCGATTGTATGATTTTCTGCATCATACTTTGACCAAATACCGACATAGGGGAAATCATTAAACTGAACGTTAATTTGATTTTCATTAACCGGTGATTTAATTGTAATTCCGTCAATATGGCTAAAAATTAACGCGTCATTTGCAAATAAATCTGCGCTTAGCGGCAGCTTGTGCAAGTTTTCTGCAGCCCCTTTTTCATGAATAAGAGCGTCTTTTAATACAAATTCCTTCGGCGCAGTTTCAGAAGGCTCTATTTCTAAAAAGTAATCAGAAATCTGCTCGTTTTCACGTAGCGGAATACGAAAAGCAGGGTGGGCTCCAATTGAAAAATACATATCCTCTTTATCTTCATTTACTACTTTCCACTGAAACGTTAATCGATTGTTTTCCAGACGGTAGCTAATTTCAACTGAACATTCAAATGGATACACGTCTTTAAACCGGCCGTTTGTGGCAAATTTCAGCCGTGCTGTTTCGTTTGTTTGCTCAATCACGGTGAAAGTAGAATCACGTAAAAAGCCGTGCTGAGGCAAAGAGTATTCGCGCTGATCAACGGTATACTGATCATTTTTTAATCGGCCTACGATTGGAAACAATACGGGCGATACTCGTCCCCAATAAGCGGGGTCTCCGCTCCACATAAACTGCAGGCCTTTTTCTTTATGAAATACTTCTACAACTTCCGCTCCTTTTTCTTCAATGCTGACTTTCATTTCGCTATTTTCTAGTACAATCATTACAACATCTCCCAAATCATTGTTGTACGCTCGAGCAGTCTCAAGCGTACTGGCTTTGCTTATATTATACCCTTCTTGGCAAAAAAGGTATTAATTTCCCTATTTTTGTTCAAATTAATATAGAAAAAGGAGGGTTCAAATATGAATCATGCAACATTATTGCTCATTAAATTTGCAGCGGCACTTATTGCGTTTGGTATAGGCCTTGATTTGTTTTTTGATGCAACCATCGGAGACATTATTTCTTTTAGCTTGTTAACGACAGTTGTGACATATCTAGTAGTGGATCGAATTGTACTGCCTCGAGTGGGCAACCGTGATGCCATTATTGTTGAATTTGTTCTAACATATATGAGCGTATGGATTTTTGGCACATTGTTATTAGACAGTTACGTTCAAATTGCTTGGGGAAGTATTATTTCTGCAGCAATTATTACATTTGCCGAGGTTTTTGTTCACCGCTACTTATTCAACCATATTGAAACAAAGCATACAGCGAGAACGCGCCCGGCTTTTAAGCGAAAACTAGCGTATGACACAGAATTTGCAGAAGAACAGCATGTAGAAAACAAAGAAAATCCAAAATAAAAAGAGGCTGGAACAAAAGTGTTTTAGCTGAAGTGAAAAACGAACCACTAATCAACATGTCTGACTGATTAGTGGTTCGTTTTTGTTTGTTATGGTGAACATAGGTTTCATTTGTTTCGTTCTTTCTAGCAGTTGATTGGAGGGCGAGGCGAAGACTCCCGCGGAAAGCGAAGTCTTGCACGGAAATCGACTGGGGTGTCACAAGCGGTTCAGCTCATGTATCCCATTTGTTTGTCTTTAGGTTGGATTCATTTGGTTATGTCTCAACCTCTTTTTATGTGTTAATGCATAAAAGTCGTTTCGTTTAAAGGCCAATATTTCATGTTGACTTCTCCCATGATTGAAGAAATGGGAGTGAGGCCAAAATGTCTTCCGTCCCGGCTTATGCGTCTGTTGTCACCTAGCACTAATACATATCCATCCGGTATCGTGCCGTCTGGAGACAGTTCGTACGTGGAAAAGTTTTCAGTGAATCGCTCGTAAACGGGCACTTTGGATAAATATTTATGAAGATGCGGCTCTTTTTTGACTTTGTTATTTATATACAGAACATCATCTTTGTATTCGACCGTTTCTCCTGGTAAGCCCACAATCCGCTTTACTAGAAAATCACTGCTATAGGGAGCTTGTAACACGACAATATCAAAGCGCTCCAGCTTGCTGTGTTTGTTAATAATAATTCGATTGCCTTCGTGCAAAATAGGCTTCATAGAATCGCCTTTTACAGTATAGGGCTGAAACCAATAGTGCTGAACGACAACAGAAAGCAAAACGGTGCCGAGGATGACGCTTGTGTATGTAAGAATTTCACGCTTTATTTTTTTATTGACCATAATGGATGAACACCTTCTTAACGGTAAGACTGTCAATTTAAGTTTTTCATAGAGATATAACAGTGTTGATTGTACCATTCAGAACTAAAGTTTTCCATATCTATCTGTTTATGCGTGTATTCCAAAAATATGCGTGGTGGAACAAAAAATGAAAAAAGCCATTATTCTGGAGAATAACGGCTTTTCTTTATTATAACTGAGCGCGCTCAGTTCGAGTAGCTGGTTGATTTGGCTCTTCTTCCACAACAGGCTCAACAGGCTTATGCTGCTTGATTTCTTCTTCTAGTTCAGCAATTCGCTTGTTTTTCTGTTTCACTTGTCCTCTTAGTTGAACAATTTTCACAAAGCTCAATGAAGCAGCAACAACTCCTCCAAACACAGCCGTTGTTAAGATGATTAAAATAAGAGGCCATTTTTGTGAACCAAATACATAGTTAAATTGTACAGGATCGTTGTTAATTACAGCTAAAACAGCAATGATAAGAGCAAATATAAGTCCTAAAATAAAAAAGCTCTGTCCTTTCATAAGCTGCACTTCCTTTCTTTTACAACTTTTATAGCAAAACTGCTTACCTTAAGTGTTTGCCATCTTGCTTATAGGTATACGTATCCACATTTAAACAAAATCAAACATTTTCTTGATTATATATATCTTTCTTTTAAAAGACAATATATCGATTGGTGTAGAAACTTTGACATGTCCAAAGACCTGGTAGAGTGGAATTTCTGAGGGGAGGGAGTGGGTATAATACTTCATTGTCATAAAAAAAGCACGCGTTCGCCGCGTGCTTTTTTTATGTATAAACTTAAAATGCGTTTAGGGTGTTATCGCTTAACCACTGTTTGCGTTCAGCTGCATCTTCGAATAACTCATCTGCATTTGTAAATTGAGAAGCAATGACATATTCAATTGTTGCAAGAGGAGCTGTTAGCAAACGCCAGTTTAATACAATTGTATTATCTTGAGTCGTAGCGTATTCTTCACCTAACTCGTCCCACTTAACAGATTCAGGAGCATTGTCAGCTGCTTTTTTAACAGATTTCAAAGCTTCTTGGAATTTTTCACCTGCGCGGCCTTGGTACCATTCTGTTAATAGTTGTCCAATACCTTCATTTGTTTGCTGCTCGTTCCAGCTTTCAGGTACTGTAGCAATGAATTTTGCACGGAATGTCATTTCAGCCTTTGCTACATCTCCACGAACGATGTTTAAGCGGTATTGACGTCCTAGGTAAGGGAATTTGTCTCCTTCTTCAAAAGAACCAGTTTTAGCTGCAGAAGCTGCTGCTTTAGGAGCCTCTTTTTTAGCTGTTTCTTTTTTTACTGCTTCTTTCTTTGGAGCAGCTGGCTTTTCCTCAGCTGGTTGTGAACCGTTTAGTTGTTTTAAAATCCATGTTGCTTTGCGTGCGATGATTGAACGCACATTGTTTTCATTAAGACCTCTCGGGATAATAACTTTTACCCCTTCTTTGTCACAAATTTGCACCGTGATATCGGTTCTATTTGGAACGACTTCAATTTTGTAGTCAATTGTTTGATTGCCTGTTTGATACGTATACATAAAATTTTTCGTACTCCTTTCTACAAATCTTCATTTTATAAGCAAAGGTAGAGTTTGGTCAAATGAAAGAATAATCAGACAGTTATCAACTGCTGTTGCAGCGCCTTGCAGGAAGATATGTATTCCAATATTTAGTGGAAAAGCGCCAATAATAATTGTTTCAATTCTTCTTTAGTTTTTACAAAAAAATATAAAAATATGCCGATACTACTAATATAGATTAGACATTCTATGTCTTTAGATTGTATAGGGGATGAAAAAATGAAAAAAGCTTTTCAAAGTTTACGCATGAAAATGCTATGTATGATTGCAGCCATGATGGCCATAACATCTACTGTAATTGAAGTAACCAATTATTATCTTATTGTGAAACAAGAGCAAGCAGCTTCGATTACGCTAGTGATTACATTTCTGTTTGTTTCTTTTACAACTACCGTGTTCTATTTTATCATACGTCGCTACATAATTGCGGTTGAAAATTTGTCAAAAACAATGAAAGGGATTTCAAACGGCGATTTATCTGTAGATGTTGTTCCTTTGAAAGGGAAAAATGAGATTAGTACACTCATATCTTCATTTAATGAAATGATGACTCACATGAGAATGCTGGGTCAGAAAATAAGTAAAACAAAGAGCACGGTCAGTCATTCCTCAGAGCAATTGCTTGTAAGCATGAAGGAAACAAAAACAGCTGTGACAGAAGTTACGATGTCTATTCAAGAAATTGCTGCGGGTTCTGATAAGCAGTTGCTAAGTGTGGTTGAAACCGAGCAAGCTATGGTGGATATGGCCAAGCTGCTTCAGAAAATGACTGATCATTCTTCAAAGGTACAACAATCGATGAACAGAGCCTCTGAACATGCTTCTACCGGAAATGTTGCGGTGAAAGATGTGACGAATCAAATGAATAAAATCTATGAAACCGTTAAGATATCGACCAGTGAAGTAAAGGGACTCGAAGATCGTTCCGCAGAGATTGGCCGCATTATTAATACGATTACAAGAATTGCTGAACAAACAAATCTTCTTGCACTTAATGCTGCTATTGAAGCTGCAAGGGCTGGAGAACATGGAAAAGGTTTTGCTGTAGTGGCAGGGGAAGTACGTAAGCTAGCGGAAGAATCTAAAACGTCCGCTATACAAATCAGTCATTTGTTAAAAGAAATTGAAGTACAGGCAAAGCGGGCTTATCAAAACATGGAAGTGAATACGGAAGAAGTCACGCTTGGTATTGCCACTGTCGAAGATGTAACGCAACAGTTTTCGACAATTATGGAAGATGTCTTTGCCGCTCAAGAACAAATGAACAAAATGACAAAAGCAACAGGAGAGATTGATGGGTATTCGTTCAAAGTAATGGAGTCCGTCATGACCCTTTCGGAGGTTGCTAAACAAGCAGCTGCTTACGCTGAAGAAGTAGCTGCGGCTTCACAAGAGGAGTTAGCATCTATAGAAGAACTTGTGATGTTGGCAGCTAATTTAAAAGCTACGGTAAGTGAGTCCTGAAGTCTATCTTGATATGTACGTAATACGCGCAGTTTTCTGCGTGTATTCGTTTTATTTATATCTTTTATAGAAAACGATAAATAGAATTGACACGTTATCAAAGCAGTTGTATAGTGAGTACGCAAGGCGGCAGTCTGTCTTTTTTAATTCTTAGTAAACTTATAAGTTAAATAAAATATTTAAGTACTATATAAGGAGACAAAGAGATGAAAAATGAATTCCGTTTGGCAACAAATGACGACGCGGATAACTTATTGAACTTAACTCTACAAGCATATAAGCCTATTCGAGAGCTAGGCATTCCTTTCTTAGCAGCTACTGCTGATCTTGCCCTCGTTAAGAAAAATATTTCTCAAAACCTTTGCTATGTATACGAAGAAGATAAAAGAATCGCTGCCACTGTATCTATACGAATGCCTTGGGGAGAACATCCAGGTCCGTTTGCTGTTCCACACTTTTGGTGGTTTGCAGTGGACCCGTCGTTTGCCAGGAAAGGCGTTGGATCTAAGCTGCTTCATCTAGTAGAGGAAGAGGTAATAAAAAATACGTTTAAATCGCCAGGTGTGTCTTTAGGAACAGCAAAAGAACATCCTTGGTTAGTTGAGATGTATGAACGAAAAGGATATGTTCAAGCTAAAGAAAAGCACCTTGCAGAAAGCTATACGACCGTATTTCTTTATAAAAAATTCAATGAGGTACACTCTTTGTCGTAAAAGATAGAGAAGTGGTCTAAATTAAGAAATGTGAAAGAGTGATAAATATGACAGATCAATTACTACTAAATACGCTAATAGACATACGCCGTGAGCTGCACCGGTTTCCAGAGCTTTCAATGAAAGAATATGAAACAACTAAACGTATTAAAAAGTGGTTAAAGCACTACGATATTTCTATAGCGGATGCATTCCATTTAGACGTGGGAGCAGTAGCGGAAATTGTGGGAGGAAAGCCGGGACCTACTATCGCTATTCGAGCTGATATTGATGCGCTGCCAATTGAAGAAAAAACCAATCTGCCATTTGCTTCTGAAGTGAACGGTGTTATGCACGCATGCGGCCATGATTTTCATACGGCTTCTATAATCGGAGCAGCCATTCTTCTCAAAGAGCGTCAGCAGGAGCTTTGCGGTACGGTTCGATTTATCTTTCAACCGGCCGAAGAAACGGCTTCTGGGGCAAAAATGCTCGTTGAAAAAGGTGTGCTCGAAGGAGTAGAAGCGATATTTGGGATGCATAACAAACCGAATCTTCCTGTAGGAACCATTGGTGTCAAATCGGGACCTTTAATGGCAAGCGTTGATCGTTTTGAAATTGACGTCAAAGGAGTAGGCGGTCACGCAGGTATTCCAGAAAAAACAGTAGATCCGATTGCTGTTGCTGGTCAAATTGTTACTAGTTTACAAACCATTGTCAGCCGTAATCTCAGCCCATTTCAAAATGTTGTTGTCAGCATAACTCAAATCCACGGAGGGAGCTCGTGGAACGTCATTCCTGACAAAGTAACGCTTGAAGGAACGGTGCGTACCTTTCAAGAAGAAGCGAGAGAAAAAATACCGGCTCTTATGAAACGATCTGCTGAAGGGATTGGAGCAGCTTTCGGGGCTTCAGTAGACGTTAAATGGTATCCGTATCTTCCTGTAGTAAACAATGATGATACGCTGGAAAAATTGGTTATTAACGCTGCAGAGAATCTTAGTTATCAAGTCGTAGAAGCTGAACAATCGCCTGGAGGAGAAGATTTTGCCGTATATCAGCAGCGTGTACCAGGATTTTTTGTATGGATGGGTACGGCTGGAGAATATGAATGGCACCATCCTTCTTTTTCATTAAATGAAGAGGCATTACTTGTAGCAGCTTCTTATTTTGCTAATCTAAGCTTTGACTTTTTGAATTCATTCCATTACCAAAAAAATTAAAATATTTTTATTTTTCTATTTACGCGGATGGAATTGTTTGATAAAATAAATTTTAAATTAAAAAAGTTATCACGAGTGGACGAGAGATCTGGCTCTTTGACTCCACAGCAACCTACGAATGTAAGGTGCTCCTACCAGCAAAGCATGTGCTTTGGGTGATAAAACGGGTGAAAAACTCATTTTGCATCAAAGCAAAATGAGTTTTTTTTATTTTTCTAAAAGGAGAGGGTTTTATGAGTCATACAGCAGTTGCAGCACATACAGGAGAGAAAGCATTAAAGGAAGCCGTAAAATTATTAGGAAAGCATTATCAAGTAGCTTATCGTGAATTAGAAACATTTTATGAAATTGTGGTCGAAAACCATGTTCGTACATATGCTGTAGGCATAGATATTAAAGATGTACAAAAAGCAAATGAACTAGAAATTTATTCATCATGCTGTTCCAAGCTTGAGCGAGTAGGCTGTCTTTTATAGAAGAAGTTTGCTCGCGCCTCTATTTTTTTAGTGTTTTTAAATAGAAAGCATGTTTTTTGACAATTGAAGAATCTGGTGGGTATAATCATTACTCACTAGGTTTTAAAATTAATCATAAATTGTCGAAATTTTTACACAAATTAAAGGTTACATTCGAAATGAATTGTGGTATGTTATAAAACAAGAATATTTTATGAAAGGAGCATTGAAATGGAAATGTCTCTTGAACATGGAAACGATGCAGGAAGCGAACAGCTTATTGATCGTATCCTAGACTTTTTAGAAGATGACGAAAAGTAAAAAAAAGAGTGTGCGGTGCTAGCCCTAGCCGCGCACTCTTTTTTTATCATGTGCGTCAAGGAAGCGCATACTATGATACATAGGGATAGAATGAAAGGGTCTCTGTCAAAGGGATTGACGAATCGTTTTGTTTGATGGAAAATTTAGAAAAAGGAAAGAGATGAAGGGTATGTCGAACAAAACATCTTTGTATCAAACAAAAGAACAGTTAAAGAAGCTTGTAAGCGAATTGGTTTCTATACCTAGCGTGACAGGAACGATGGCAGAAGTGGAAATGGCTGAATCGATAGCGTCGTATTTATTGAAGCTGCCTTACTTTCAAAAAAACGAGCAAGTTGAGCTTCATTCAACAGGAGACGGGCGATCGATTGTCACAGCTTTTGTTGAAGGAAAAAATACGAATAAAACAGTTGTATTAGTCAGTCATTACGACGTAGTGGATGTACAAGATTATGGACAGTGGAAAAAGGATGCTTTTCACGCTGATACGTTAACGAGTACTTTTTATAATGATATGGAACAAGTTCCGGCGCACGTACAAAAAGATATGATAAAAGGAGACTGGCTTTTTGGCCGAGGAACGATGGACATGAAAGCAGGTATTGCTCTGCATATCAGTATGATTGAACGAGCATGCAACGGAGAGTTTGACGGAAACATCCTGCTTCTGTCGGTACCGGATGAAGAAGTAAATTCGCTCGGAATGAGAAAAGCAGTGCCTGTTCTTTTAGAACTTGCGTGCAAACATCAGCTGGATTTTTCTCTCATGCTAAATGCAGAACCAGTGTTCAGCCGCTATCCTGGTGATCAAACGAACTATGTGTACTCAGGATCGATTGGCAAGATCATGCCAAGCTTTTTGTGTTATGGAAAAGAAACTCATGTAGGGGAACCGCTAGCTGGTTTGAATGCTAATTTACTAGCTTCTTATTTAACAACAGAAATAGAACTAAACGTTGATTTTTGCGAAAAAGTAAGAGATGAAACGAGTCCACCTCCTACGGTGCTGATACAAAAAGATTTAAAAGAAGAGTATTCCGTTCAAGTTCCGCACTCTGCCGTTGTATTATTTAATTTATTTATGTTAAACCGCTCTCTTAAAGAAGTAACAGATCTGCTGTTGAAATCGGCTGACAAAGCGGCTTTGAATGTAAAAAAACATTATAATAAAGCTGCTCGGCAGTACGCTGTGGGAATGGAGGGTTCATCCCTTGACGTGAACGTATGGACGTATGAAGAACTTTATACTCATGCAGTCAAACAGCACGGTGAAAAATATGTGCAAGAAATGGAAGCGGCACTTTTGGCACAAGAAGATGATGACAGAAATAAAACCATTAAATTAGTAAACTCTTTAGCTGGTTTATGTAAAGAAGCAGCTCCGATGATAGTCTTATTTTTTACGCCGCCTTTTTACCCGGCCGTTTGTTCACATGATGATCTCTTTGTACAAAGGATTTTGTCAAACGTACAGGCAGCTGCCAAAGAGCAATTCCAAGTGGAGCTAGTTGAACAAAGTTATTTTGGCGGAATTTCGGATTTAAGCTATGCCAGCCTGCAGCACCCGCTTCATACATTTAACACGTTAGTAGCCAATATGCCTCTATGGAATAAAGGATATCATATCCCGCTAGAAGAGCTAGAGGAGCTGAAGATGCCGGTGCTGAACATTGGACCGCTGGGAAGAGATGCGCATCAATGGACCGAAAGATTAGACGTTCAGTATTCCTTTGAGATTTTGCCTCACTTCATTTATCAAGCTATAAAAGAAGCACAGAAATAAACATCCGCCCGCGGATGTTTATTTGTTGAATTTAAAAGAAGCTCCTTGTACGGTAATTTGTTGCGATGTTAGAGCGTGATCCAATTCAACCAAAAATGGACGCTCTCCAACTTTTTTTAATGTATCATGGACAACACCTTGTGTTCCGCTGCAAAAAATAAGGTTTCCTTCATTGACATATAGTTTTTGACAACGTGCATCAAGGAAAGAGTCTTTGTAGCTTTCGCCAGCCTGAACGTCCAGCAGTTTTGTCCATTTGCTGATGGATTCTTCAAGGTTATGTACAGCACAGTAAATGTTTTTTAGCTGCAGCTGACCGGCTTGATGGGAAGAAAGAGCAGCTAGCTTTGGCTTGCGTTTTTCTTCTGGTTCACCCCACTCAATAAAGAAAGGAAAAGGGAGGGCATCATGGTCATCTTCAATAAAACACATTTGCCATTGAAGTCTTTCTCCATCATTAGTTTGACGAGACCCCGCTACAGGGCCTTTTACAGTGTAGCCCTTGTCTTTCAGCTCGGTTATGAGCAAATCCATATCATCTGTACGAAGGGCAAATCGCCCAAAATGACCAAACGGCGTATGTTCGTTAACAAGCTGCTGAATAAGGTCATTATCTGTAACTGTTTGAGCTAATGCGATATCTGTAAGCCCAAGCCACTCAATATAGCTCAGGTGAAAATAAGCCAACGTGTTAAAAGTGCCCCATTTTTCATGGGTACCGCCTTTAATAACGTTGATTCCGTATTCGTTTAGTTCTTTCTGAGCTTTAATAGGATCAGGTGAAAAATGAACAAGGTGATCAAAAGATAGGCGCATGGATAGTCCTCCTTTTAAGAGAGAGTCTTTCCTATTATTATACTTTGTTTTCTCCTTCAAGAAGAATGAAACGAATAATTATGTAAAATAAAATAAAAAACAGAAATCGTTAAAAAAAGCAAGCCGCGTATGTTTTAGACTCGGCTTGCTTTAGAGTTAGTTAGCGACGGCAGCCATGCCCTTTAAAGCAGCAGCCAAATGATTTATTAAACCATGGATATGAGCAGCAAGGTGAACCGCAGCGACAGCGGCGACGGCTAGAACGGCGAGTAGTGCAGCGAGTAGAACGGCGAGTAGTGCGACGAGTAGAACGGCGAGTAGTGCGACGAGTAGTGCGGCGAGTAGTGCGACGAGTAGTGCGGCGAGTAGTGCGGCGAGTAGAACGGCGAGTAGTGCGGCGAGTAGAACGACGAGTAGAACGACGACGAGAGCGTCTGTGAAGAGCAGTTGGCTCTTGGTACATAAATGTTTCAAGCTCAGTAGAAGCAAGTGCTTCTGTTGCTTCTCTAATTCTTTCAGCAGTGATATGCATATAAACACCTCCTGGCTAATTCGGTACATAATACAATATGTACAAGGAAGGTGTTTGGATATAGTGAAAACATGGAATTTGTCTAAATTTGTGAAAGAAATGGAGTGGTTTTCATGCTTCAAATCCTCGAACATCAAAGAGTGGATATCGCTCTTCAAATAGTAGCTGTGCAAGTAGAAGCTTATCAAGAAGAAGCAAGGCTCATTAGCTTTTCAGATATTCCTCAGCTTACAGAAAGCAAAGAAGGTGTTATGAAAAGCAAGGAAGTGTTTATCGGAGAAATAATTGAAGGTAAGCTAGCAGGCGTGCTGTCGTTTGAAAAAGAAAATGAGCGATTAACGATTTGCCGCCTTGTTGTGCGTCCTCGTTACTTTCGAAAAGGAATCGGAAGCCGTCTTTTAACATATGTACTTCAAAGATATTCAGAATGTGAGTGTATGGTTTCCACAGCCGAAAAAAATACACCTGCGATTAAGCTATACGAAGCTCATCGGTTTTCAATTATAAAACACACTGCAGCTGCGGATAATCTTGTGTTAGTAACGATGAAAAGAGATTGAGACATAGCTAGATTAATCCAAAGACTAACAAATTGGCTACATGAGCTAGTAGGAATCGGCTGTTGATTTCCCTACAAGGCTTCGCTTTCCGCAGGAGTCTTCGCCTTGCCCTCCAATCACCAGCTAGAAGTACCTACATACATGAAACTTACGTTTACCATAGCAATAAAAAAATCCGAACGCGTTGGATTCTCCATCAAGAATCTCGATTCATCGTTCGGATCTTCCTTCAGCTAAAATACTTTTGTTTCAGCCTCTATGATGATAGTGTTTGCTCAGAATAATCTAGAGCTGTATGACGCTGAATCAGCAGTAAAGCAGCTAAAGTGACAACTGCTCCGATAATAAAAGGCAGCGTCATATTTAGTTTAAAAGCAAATGCACCAAGCAGAGGGCCAAAAATACGCCCTAAGCTATCCATTGAGGCAGTTAACCCTGAAGCAGAGCCATATCCTACTTTGGTTCTCATCGTAATTAATGAGAGGACACAAGGACGAATAAGGGCATTTCCTGCTGTAAATATGCACAGAAATAAGGTAGCATTAACGGCACTAGAAGATAACAAAATAGACGTAAATCCTATTGCTGAAACCAATAAGCCAATAGCCATCAGTTTTTTTTCATTTCCTTTTTTAAATCGCTGCAGTACACCGCCTTGAATCAGGGCTTGAGTTAAACCGCTCGCCATAAACATCCATCCGATTGTCGTGGGAGTAGCATTGATTTTCGCTATTTGAAAAAATTGAAAAGTAGCTTCTAAACCAGCGAGCGTAAAAGTAGCTAAAAATGAAAGAACATATAAATACTTCATAGCTCCTTGAAAATCTGACGTGAAGTCATGCCATCTGGATGTCTGTATTTTGGCAGCAGGTTCTTTTCGTAACGATTCTTTTAACGTAAAGAATGAGAACGCTGTCATAATCAGTGACAAGATACCAGAGATAACGAAGGGAACAAACAAGCCGAAAGACGAAAGGACACCGCCTAATGCCGGTCCAAAAATAAAGCCTAAGCCAATTGACATCCCTAACAGTCCCATTGCTTTCGTGCGGTTTTCTTCATCTGTACTATCAGAAGCGTATGCAAAAGCACAAGGAATAACAGCTCCTGCAAACAAACCTCCGATGATGCGTGACGTATACATCAGAGTCAGAGAGTTTTCTGCCACCGAAAAAAGAAAAAAGCTTGCGCTAAAGCCAAGTAAGCCCCAAAGTAAGATGGGACGGCGGCCTTTTATATCGGAAAGCTTCCCCCAAAAAGGTGCGGTAATAAAAGATGCGATCGAATAGCTAGCCATTAGTATCCCTAAATTGACCGTGCTTGCACCCGTGGCACTAATAACTTCAGGTACGATGGGGATGATCACTCCAAAGCCGACAAATACCATAAAAATAACAAACATTAACGTTCCAAGCTGTTTGTTCATATGCAATTAAGCCCCTTTCTCTGTAGAACATGCCGTGAGTTTAGTATACCAAATACAAAGACGTTTTTTACGTATATTTGGTAAAAAGCGCTTTATTTATAAGTGAAGAAAACATGTTAATATTTACCTGTTTCGCTGAAGCTGATACAATTAAAAGAAAAGGGACGTGAAGCGATTGCCAATATGGATTGTATTTGCTGGGATTATAGGCGGTCTTTTAGGATTTGGGGCGCTAGTGGATTATATAGCTAAAAAGAGAAGTATCGAGCTAGATCCAGAAGAAGGGATAAAGAACGCTTCTGATGCAGAACAAATCTATGTAGAAAATTATCTTTATCAAACAAAAGAAAATAACAATCACTTTCAATAAAAAAAGCTTGGAGAGAAATCTCCAAGCTTTTTTAATGCGGTAAAAAGATGAGCTGATAGAGAAATAAAACAGCAAAGACATACACAAGCGGATGAACTTGTTTGCCTTTTCCTTTTACCAGCTTCATTAACGGATAAGAAATGAAGCCAAGCGCAATTCCTGTTGCAATACTTGATGTAAGAGGCATTGCTAGAACAACTAAAAAGGCAGGGAACGCTTCATCAAAGTCATTCCAATTAATTTTAGCTACAGCACCCATCATCAAGCTTCCGACAATAATTAATGCAGGTGAAGTAATAGCTGCTACGCCAGAAACCGAGCTTACAACCGGGCTAAAGAACGCTGCCACGATAAATAGAATGGCTACCGTCACGCCCGTTAGACCTGTACGTCCGCCTGCTGCTACACCAGATGAAGATTCAACGTAAGCCGTTGTTGGGCTTGTACCAAATAAAGCGCCAATCGTTGTACCAAATGAGTCAGCAAGCAATGCTTGACGCACGCGAGGCATCTTATTACCTTTCATAAGACCGGCCTGTTGAGCTACGCCTACCATTGTACCTGTTGTATCAAAAATCGTCACAAGTAAGAAAGAAAAAACAACTGTGTACAAATCATGATGAATAACATCTCCAAAAGCAGCAAAAGGATTTGAAATCATTAAGCCATCTGGAAGGTGAGGGGAAGCAAACAAACCTTTATCAAATGAAAGCTGTCCTCTAAAGAAAGCAATTAATCCGGTAATAATCATACCGAAGAATAAAGCGCCGTTTACATTTAGCGTATATAAAATGATTGTAATCGCAAGTCCAATCAGTGTTAAAACTACTTTCTCAGACTGCAAATCACCAAGTCCAATTAAATTTGATTTATTTGCAACAATAATACCGGCTGAACGAAGCCCGATAAAAGCAATAAATAAACCGATACCAGCACTGATCGCGTGCTTTAAATTGTTTGGAATAGCTTCAATTAATTTTTCACGAAACGATGTTAACGATAGGATGATAAAGATAATACCCGCTACGAATACAGCTGAAAAAGCAGTAGCATAGTCGATACTTCCATTTGAACCAACAACTAAAGCAGCAAAGTATGCATTCATTCCCATACCGGGAGCAATAGCGATTGGATAGTTAGCTGCAAGAGCCATCCATAGCGTAGCTACGACTGCTGAAATAATAGTAGCTGTAAATACTTGATCAAAAGGAACGCCGGCGCTGGACAAAATAACTGGGTTCACAATGACGATATAAATCATGGTTAAAAACGTTGTAATACCAGCTAAAATCTCCGTTTTAGCATCCGTGTTATATTCTTTTAACTTAAACATAAGTAACCTCCAAAAATAACGAACATTAAAAGCAACATGATATATAATATTCGTTTTTTACTTGAAATGCAATAGATTTGCATATAAAAAATCAAAAACTAAAAAAGTGACGATAAAAGAGCTAAAACAAGTGTGAAATATTTCTTTTTTTCGGTGCTTTTTATAGTGTGCGCGTATAGAAGAGGCTCATACGAAAAAAGCCGCTTAGGCTATAGCGGCTATGTTGCTTGTTTTGAGGAAACGACTATCGGAAATTTTATTTTAATGGAAAGAGTTAAATCGTGATAGGTATATTCCAAGCGTCCTTGGTAGTTGGAAACAAGTTCAGAAATGATCCACGTGCCAAGGCCTTCGTGGTGTTCTTTCTTTTCTGTCACATGAAAAGAAGTAAACAAGTGATCTTGACGCTCTCGTGATAAAGGAGCGGTAGAATTGCTGACTTCTAAAATGTAAATGCCACTTCGAATCATACTCGAAACGGTTATCTCTTTTTTCTCAGAAGAATGAGCGGCTTCTAAAGCATTATGCAGTAAATTCATGATGAGATTCATTTGGTCAAGGTGCTTTAAAGGCAGCTGTGATAACGGTGAATCTAATTGAACATTCATATGTATTCCCCACGTATGTGCTTGATTCTTGCTTTGATGTACAACAGAAGCAACGTGCGAATGTTCACCTTGAATATATGAATGGGTATCATTCAAAGCTTCAACGTAATCTTGAATATACTCTTGTGCCTGCTGTCTTTGGTTTGTTTCTAGAAGATAGGATACGGCGCTGACATGTTTAATAAAATCATGTCTTTCAGCTCTTAACGCTTGAAAAAGCTCATTGTTTTTTTGAATTTCACGTGAAGCACTGCTTTCCCGGTTAGCGACGAATATGTATTGTTGATAAGACGAAAACATGTCGGTCATGTAACCAATCATTGCGATAACGGTTAGGACAATACTAAGAGGTGAAGATAGGCTAAATAAAAGCAGAAAAAAAGACGTCAGTACGATTGCTTTTTTTATCGTTAGTGAAGGAGCCGTTTGATATTTCTTTCTCCATATAAAAAATGAACCAATTATAAAAGAACTAAGTAGGAGATGTAAACTAACAGGCAGGTCTTTAAAAAAGAGGAGCACGAAAACAGTTAGTAAAACTAGTGTGTAAAATAGTTTCATTTTAGATAGTCCCTCCTTTAAAAGTACTCTTTTTGCAAGATGTCTAAATTTGTTTTCGTGATTAAAGCTGTTTTTTCGGTGCTTTGAAACATCACGGAGTAGGAGTGCTTAGTATACAGGGAGAAATTTTGAATATAGGAAATGTTGATAATAAAAGCTCGATGCGACCTTAGAAAATGACTCGCTGTTAATTCTTTTTCAATTTCGTTTAATGATTGATAGGTACTAAATTCTCCATTTGTCGTTATGATGGTGGTAGAGCGACCCGTTCGCTCTGCAAATATAATATCTTGTTTGTTCAGCACTTGCATTTCGGTTTTTTGTTTTAAAATAAGCTTATCTCTTGTATCAGTTGATTGTTTTTTTTGATGAAAACGCTGAATGCCTTTTAACAGACGCTCTTTAGAATAAGGCTTCATAATGTAGTCCAAAACGTTGAGTTCAAATGCATGAACGGCAAAGCCGCTGTGCCCAGTGACAAAGATGACTTGAATATCAAGTGCGTAAGCATTGATAAAGTCTGCAAGCTCATAACCTGATAGCTTTGGCATTTCAATATCTGTAATTAATAAATCAATTTCATTTTTTTTAATTTCGTTATAAGCTTCCTCCGCGCTGCTAGTCGAAAAAAGTATGTCTATATCATCTTCTCTTTCTAAAGAAATCCTCAATTTTTCTAAATCATATGAATGATCATCCACTAATCCTACCTTCATAAATAAAAACCCTCTTTGTTTTATTCTATTGGATATTACCACACTATTTTACCATGATTTACAAGATGGAAAGGACGTTTCGCGACATTAAAAACCCTCTTTATGACAAGATGGAAGATGCTGTATAAAAAATAAGCTAAGATAGAGTCAATCACAGTAAAAGGGGAGAGCGGATATGATTGAAATCAAAGGTGTGACGAAATATTTTAAAGAGAAAAAGCAAACAATTGCAGCTGTTCAAGATATTCATGTAACCATCGCACAAGGAGAAATTGTAGGACTATTAGGTGAAAATGGAGCGGGGAAAACAACTCTTTTACGTATGCTGTCGACTGTACTTGAACCATCGGAAGGTAATATGTTCATTCACGGAATTAACATTCATAAACAGCCTGATAAAATAAAACAAAAAATCGGCGTCCTTTTTGGCGGTGAAACAGGTTTATACGACCGTTTGACTGCGCGTGAAAACTTAGCTTATTTTGCTAAGTTTTATGGAATGAGCAAACATGAAACAAAGATAAGGATTGAGGAACTGGCCAAACGTTTTGGAATGAAAGACTACTTGGACCGCCGCGTCGGAGGCTTTTCAAAAGGGATGCGTCAAAAAGTAGCCATTGCACGCACTATTCTTCATAACCCGGACGTTATCCTATTTGATGAACCGACTACAGGATTAGACATTACATCAGCAAACATGTTTCGTGAACTTATTAAAAGTCTGCAAAGAGAAGGAAAAACGATTGTTTTTTCCAGTCACATTATGGAAGAAGTGGAGATGCTGTGTCAATCTATCATTATGATTCATAAAGGAAAAATGATTTATCAAGGAACAAATGAACAGCTGTATAAAGAAGAGGAAAGTACAGACTTAAACTACATCTTTATGTCGCGTATCGTGAGGGGGGCTTAATATGATTTGGCATATTTATAAAAAAGAGTTAATAGATTGTTTGCGAGATCGCAAAACGATTATCTTTAGCGTGTTGATTCCGATTCTGTTAAATGTAGGGATGCTGTTTTTTGTAGATAGAATGATGTCTAATAATCAACCTGATGGTATGTCCATAGCTGTTGAGAAAGGCTCAGATACAAGTGTAGTGGAATGGTTAAAGGAAGATAGAAACCTTCAAGTTGTGGAAAGCGAAGATCCACTTCAAACAGTAGAAAAAGGCAAAGCATCAGTAGCTTTAAAGGTTGATAAGGAATTTTCTGATAAAATTCTCCATATGCAATCGCCGGACGTAATGATTTATACAAGTCCAGATAGTGTAGAATCTTCACGTACAACAGAGTACGTTACAGCTATATTAAATAAACAGAGGGACGGTATTATAAAAGAACGTTTAACACAATTAAATATTAATGATCAAACGATTCAGCCCTTCTATGTCAAGGAACAAAGCCTTTCAAATAAAGATAATAGTTCATTAATTATGGTGGCAATTTATGCTCCTATGATTATTGCTTTAGGGGTGTTAGGAGGTATTGTACCTTCTGCTAATGATATTTTTGCAGGAGAAAAAGAGCGAAAAACGATGGAAGCTCTACTCATGGCTCCTATTAAAAGACTACATTTACTAATAGGGAAGTGGTTCACTATTTCTACATTTGGGGTCTTAAGCGGAGTGCTTTCTACTATTTCATTTGTGCTTTTTGTACGCTACTTTACCGTGACTTTAAATGATGCCTTGAACCTAAATAATCACCTCATTGCTTTTAGCGCTTCATTACTAGTGGCAATCACTTTGTTTGCCTTATTAGCAGGGCTGATTCTTTGTATCTTTAGTCTCTTAGCAAGTTCCGTTAAAGAAGCTCAAAGCTACACATCCCAAATTATGATGGTAGCGATACTTCCATACTTTTTACTGATGGGAAAATCCGTACACGAACTGCAACCAAGCGGATTTTTAATTCCTATTTATAACGTATTTGCACTTATGAAACAGCTTCTCTACGGTGTCTACGACATGCAGAGTCTCGTCTATACAATAGGAAGCTTGTCGGTTTGTACGGTTGTTTTATTTACGATTGGTTATACGATGTTTACGAAAAGCCGCTGGGTGCTTGGTAAAGGGTAAGAGACTGGGCAAAAGTAGTTTAGTTGAAGGAAGGTCCGAACGAGTAATCGTTCGGATTTTTTTACTGGAATAGTGAACGTAGGTTTCAAGTATGCAGTTAGTTGCTTTTAGCTGTTGATTGGAGGGAAAGACGGAGACTGCTGCGGGGAAAGCGGAATAGGTGAGACCGAGCAGGAGCGGAAGCGACGAGGAGGCTCACCCGCCGCCCGCGGAAAGCGAAGTCTTGCACGGAAATCAACAGCGGTGTCACAAGCGCTTCATAATAGCTCACTTACTCCATTTGTTTGTATTAAATTGAAGTGATTTCGTTATGTCTCAACTTTTTTGTAGGGAAAGAGCAACAAAAAGAGAATGTAGAAAGAAAGGGGAGTGAGACAGTTGCATCCTATTATAATAGAAGAAATTCCTCATTCGATAAAAAAGTATGTAAAGCAAATCGAAAAAGTGACTTTTCCGAAGCAAGGGTGTACCTCAGATGTTGGTATCCTTCATACGGCTAGAGGGAGATATGTTTTAAAACGGACAAAAAGGGAAAAGTACAGAAAATGGTTATATAAGGAATATTATGTATTAAAAAATATACAGGAACTGGCGGACTTTCAAAGCCCGAGCGCTTACAAGTTTGTTCAAACAGCAGAAGAGAGCTGGATGCTGCTAGAATTTTTTGAAGGAAAGACGGTAAGCGAGTATTTAGAGAAGGAAGATAATGAAAAAAAGCGTGAGCACGTTGTCTATGAAATGGGGCATCTTCTTGCTCGTATTCACAATGCTGAGTGTCCAGAACGATTAGTGAGTAAGCAGCCGTGGATCCACCGAATGCTGCAAGAGGCAGAGTACAATTTAACCCACTATGAGGTATACGGAAATCAACGGCTGCTAAAACAACTGCAGAAGCAAAACATGATATGCAAACAAGAGGTACTTATTCACGGAGACTACACGATTGATAATGTACTTGTACACGACGGTCAGATAACAGCTGTTATTGACTGGAGCGGAGGAACTTTAGGAGACGCTCGTTATGATATGGCGCTGGCTGTTCGTTTTGAAGACGGAATCTTTACAGGTAAAGAGCGCGCGTCTTTTTTTAAGGGATACGGCAAGGGGATTTCACAGAGCGAATTTTGTTATTTTGCAGAAGGTTTATACGAGTTTTTCTAGGGAATAATGACATCATTTTCTTCATTTGTTGAACGTCCACTTTCTTTGACGAATTCATACTAGTTTTGTCACGTATGAAGGGATTTAAAGATTTCTCTCGAAATGGCTAGTAAATGAAAAAATGGAGGGATGGAACATGACGATGAAAACGGTGGATGTGGCAAAGTCGCTGGGAATACATCCAAGTACGGTATTAAAATGGGTTAAAATGGCGGATATCGAGCTAGAGAGAAATGAATCGGGACACTGTGAGTTTACAGAAGAAAATATTGAAGCACTTAGAGACTTTCAAAAAAACCGCAATCGTCAAGCCGTCGTCAAAGTGGTAGAAAAAGTAGTAGAAAAAGAGGAAGTCGTTATATCTGATGAACGTGCACAAGATATGCAAAAGCAGCTTGATCAGCTTTTTTTAAGACTGATTGAAAATGAAAAGCGTACAGAAGAAAAAGCGGGAGAAGTAGTGACCTTTCAAATTTTAGAGCATCGTTCAGAAATCGATCGGTTAAATAAAGTTATTACGAAATTAGAAAATCGAGTAGTAGAACTTGAAAGTCAGTTAAAAAGTGAAGACAGCTTAAAAGGTAAAAAGCCTGTTCCAAGATGGAGAAGCTTTTTAACCGGTATTTTTAGCTACTAGCAGCGATTTACCATAACGGTAAATCGCTTTTTTTATGGAATTTTATGAAAAATACATCAATTCGTACAGAATTGTGGAAAAAAATCTCAATAATAGTTGACGAAACGCTTAGTAATTTGATAAAACTAATTAAGTTAAGAAAGTGAAATACTTTCGTAAATACATATTCGTTATCATGCGATAGCGTTAAGGAGAGTGACAAGTGAAAAAAAGAGAAGAGCTCGTTCAAGAAATGGAGACGCTGTTTCGCTTTGTGTTCAGACAGCTTCGCCAAGAAATTAATGAAGTATACAATTCAGAGCTATCAACAAATGAATTTATGGTGCTTCGTATGCTGGTTGATTCCGGCAGGCAGCGATCAACTGATTTATCTAAGTATCTTCAAGTGTCAGCAAGCCACATTACGGCGGTAACCGACTTGCTTTTGTCAAAAGGCTACATTGCACGCAAACGATCTGAAAATGATCGACGTATTATTGATATTGAACTGACCAAAGAAGGGCAAGATATTTTTAATGTGATTCAAGAAAAAAAACGAGCGTATTTCCTTGAGCGGTTTGAGCACTTTACAGATAAAGAAATTGAAACGATGAATAAACTGTTTCACAAAATTAAAGGTGATCAAAAATAAAGCGCTTTAAATGCGGAAGAATAATCAGTGAAGATGAGCTTCACTGATTATTTTTTTGTCTTAAAACGGAAAGAGTACAAGAAGCAAGTTAGTTGGTGAGAACATCAAATCAGCGTATAATAATAGAAAGAATACATGAAGGAGGTCATCTTTTTGACAGAACAATATGAAGTAGCAACTTTTGCCGGCGGCTGTTTTTGGTGTATGGTGAAGCCCTTTGATGAACAGCCAGGCATTATAAAAGTTGTATCTGGCTATACAGGCGGTCACAAAGAGAACCCGACGTACAAAGAAGTATGCTCAGAAACAACAGGCCACTATGAAGCGGTCCAAATTACATTTGACCCAGAAGTTTTTCCATATGAAAAGCTTTTAGAACTATACTGGCCTCAAATTGATCCAACGGATGCAGGCGGACAATTTGCGGATCGAGGCGATTCATATCGAACAGCTATCTTTTATCACAATGAGCACCAAAAGGCACTAGCTGAAGAATCCAAGCAACAATTAGAAGCAAGCGGTCGTTTTTCTGAACCAATTGCCACACAAATTCTACCGGCAAAACCGTTTTACGAAGCGGAAGAATACCATCAAGGTTATTATAAGAAAAATAAATTCCGCTATGCTATGTATCGACGAGGATCTGGACGTGATCGTTTTATTAAAGAAAACTGGAAAGACTTTGGTCGCGACGAGCAGCTAAAAACGACATTAACGCCTATTCAATATGAAGTTACTCAAAATGACGCAACGGAACCTCCGTTTCGCAATGAATTTTGGGATCATACAGAAGATGGTATTTATGTAGATATCGTATCAGGAGAGCCGTTGTTTAGTTCAACGGATAAATATGATGCCGGATGCGGATGGCCGTCTTTCACCAAAGCGATTAATAAAGATGAAGTAAAAGAAAACATGGACGTTAGTCATAATATGGTTCGTACAGAAGTACGAAGCAAAACGGCTAACTCTCATTTAGGTCATTTATTTGATGATGGTCCGCAAGATGCAGGCGGCTTGCGTTATTGCATCAACTCAGCAGCTCTTCGCTTTGTTCCGAAAGAAGATTTAGAAAAAGAAGGATACGGGGAATACGCTGTTTTATTTAACAAATAAAATAATATGAAAAAAAGAGCGTGATTCAACTTAAAGTTGGCTCACGCTCTTCTTTTTGTGCTTTCTTTTGTTTTATTTTGGCTCGAATGAGGCTATAGAGAAAAAGGAAGGGAATGTAGCCATAAATAAAGTAAAAGCCGGTCATAGATAGTCGTGTATTAAGTTGATCAATCGTTTCTCGATCATCAAAGAAAATAGAAAAGCCAAGAAGAGCAATTAAGGCTAGTATGAGAAAAATAGTAGGCGGTTTATTAAATGTTTTACTAAATCCGCGAATTGTACACCACAAGCTAACAGCAATCGTGGGTAGAACAACTAAAAGCCACAGAGAAATTAAGATATATTCAAAACGCTGCAAAAATGGAATTTCAATAATTTTAGCCATCGTTAAAGTTGGCCAAATGGTATGGCCTAACTGTCCCTGACTAAAATAGACAAACGAGACTAATGCTGTGCAAAAATATAAAAGCGTACTGAACAAAACGCCATATTGAGCCCACTTCTGACTAGTAGCACCATTTTTTATAAACGGATAGAAAAAAAGCACGGATTCAAATCCCAAATTCTCAAAGGTCATCATTTTAGTTGAAATTAAAAATTCCCATACGGTGTGATCGAATAAAGGAAATAGATTGTCCAGATGAGCATATTTTAACGGATAAATGAGCGCAAATAGGAGAGGCAAAGGCATAATGACTCCAAAAAAAGCAACTCCCGTAATGACACGAAATCCACCTGAAACCGTGTAGTAAATAATAGGCAAGTAAACGATTGATACAATCCATGTAGCTAACTGGGGAAACATCCATATTTGCAAAATTTCTACATACGTTCGGTAAATCGTTAGTGCAAAGATAAAATAATAAATGGAAGCGGCAAGAGTTAAAGCTCCTCCAACGTATTTTCCGAAATATAATCGGTGTATATCAATTATATCGCTATTCTCGCGGATTAAGATATTAAAAATCATCGCTAACAAAATACAGACGCTAATTGCAGCAAAAATGATAGATATCCAGGATTCATACCCAGCACCTTTCATAATATAGCGCTGAAATCCTAGTATCCCAACGCCAATCTGCGTAGAGTGCACTAAGAAAAAAAGAAAAGAGGGGGAAACTTGATTTTCTTCTTTAATTGTATTGTGCATCTTTTCTTCCTCCTAGTTGCTGATACCCGTTTGAATAAGGTGAACATGCGCTTTCACTTTAATGTTCATATTAGGATATTTCGCTTTAAATTCTTGACTGTTAAAATGACGTGTTTTACTTCGAGCATAGTCTGTGAAACAAATCGGATCAATTTTTTCTCGCTGAAGTTTTTTTATGAATGTATTACCGTTTTTTTCAATATCATTTTTCAGCTCCTTTTCTACCAGTTTAATACCTGAAGACGTGGTTAGATCAATCCAGCTAGGAAACTCTTTGACAAGACCATCAATTTTTACATGAGTAATGATTGCTGGATTGTGAGGATCTCCTTTTAGTTCATACGTTGTTTTTGTTCGTAAATTTTGGAGTATGACTTTTCCGCGCTGATTATTTTCTTTGATTTTCACGCCATAGCGTCCATGCTTAGTACCTGTTGTTAAAAGTTTGAATAAAAACGTTTCTTTTATTCCAACGGTGGTGGCCAACTCTTTTCCTTTAAACAAGGCGAGTCCTTTTAATTTAATGGCATCTTTGTCCTGCGTTAAGAGCGGAAGATACGCGTCGCGGTCATCACTGAAAAAACTGAATAAAAATATTTGCAAATTGGTATTTGGCAAATTTTCTGTTCGAATGTTTTGTTCGATTAAATTTGAAATAAACTGATAGTCCTTAATTTTCTTTTTCGTCACAGAGCTTAATAACTCATGGGCTTTACCGTCTACAATGCTTAATTTAATGTTACGGCCAAGGTCTGGGTTACGCGCGAGAATATTGACTAATTCATCCACTCCATGTTGGGCGAAATTTTCTCCAATGACTACGCTTCGCAACTGGCCAAAAGCGATAGGAAGTGAAGATTTGTTATTTAGCTGAAGAGGAACATCAAAGGCTGATTTTGCATTGGCCGCAATAATGCTTGGTTCTTCAGTTGGTCCATATTTATAGATAGGATATAAAATAGTGCCACGTACTTTTTTAGTGTCTGGATTATAGTCGTAGCCTAAAGAATTAACCACTTGAATTTCATCAATAACTTCCCGGTCTGCACAGCCGGCTAAACAAATGAGGCAAGCACATAAAATCATCGTTTTTTTCATGTTAGTTCCTCGCTTTATTCAGTATCTAAATTACTTTTTCTTTTCGCTTTTTTAGGATCATAGCGGAAGCGGTCTAATGGCCGTAAGTAGCTTGGACGCTTCGCGGTATGACTATAAGGCAAGCGAAGAAACGTATCTCTATATTCTTTTGGACGAAATGGGAATAAAGGAACAAGGTAAGGTGTTCCTAAAGATTTCAATCGCAGCAAGTGAACTAATAAGAAACAAAAACAAAATGTAATTCCTACTAAACCAAATGCCGTAGCAAACAGAATAAAAGGAAAACGCAGTAAGCGGATGGTGTTAGACATTTTAAAAATAGGCGTTGTAAAAGAAGCTAAAGCCGTCAGTGAAACAATAATAAGCAAAATATTGCTTGTTAACGCAGCTTCTACCGTTGCTTGCCCAATAACAATCCCACCTACGATTCCTAGCGTTTGACCTACTTTTGTTGGAAGTCTGGCTCCCGCTTCTCGAAGCAGTTCAATGGTAATTTCTAAAAAAAGTACTTCGATGACGGGTGGAAAAGGAACGTTTGTCCTTGAAAAAATAATAGGTCCCAGAAGATCTTTGGGCAGCATCTCATAATGATATGTAACAATGGCTACATAAAGAGGCGTAGCAAAAATAGAAAAAAAGACGCCAAAAATACGAATGACTCGGAAAAATGAGCCTAGTACCCACGGCAAATAGTAATCTTCGGGTGAAATAAAAAAATCAAGCAGCGTTGACGGTCCCGTAACCGCGTAAGGTGAACCGCTTGAAAAGAAAGCGACTTGCCCGTTTAACAGGGTAAATAATACCCGATCGATTCGCTCTGTTGTTAAAAACAGAGGAAACGGCGTAGAAGAGTTATCCGAAATTAATTGATCAAGCATCGTACTATCAAAAATAACGTCGAAATCTACATCTTCAAGACGCTGGGTCATAGTCTCTACGTGCTGAGGATTCGTTACGCCTTCTAAATAAACAAGCACGACGCGTGTTTTTGATTTATTTCCTACGGTGAGCTCTTTGAAAATAAGATTTTCGGAAATAACCGTTTTTCTCATTAAATAGAGATTGACATCTAAATCCTCTACAAAACCAATTTTAGGACCGACGACGCTAAACTCATTTTCCGTTTCATTTTCCTTTCGAAACCCTGTATCAAAGCTTTGAACTTTAATAAGAGCTACTAGCTTATCGTCTTTATGCAGTTGAAACATCACGTAGCCGCGCAGCATTTTTTCTAAAATTTCTTTTGTATCTTTTGTAATTGAAATATCTTCAATTGGCAGAACATTTTCGACTTCGTGCACACTGCTTAACGTAAAGTCTAGTTTTTGAAAGGGTTCAAGTATTTTATCTTCAACACTTTGCATGTTTACGAGCTGCTTAAAATAAGTAATGATGTATTTTCGATGCTGCGAACCAATAGCTAATGTTGTGAAATCACTTGATTTTTTAAATTGTTTAATCAGTTCATCCAATGTTTTTTTGGGCTGATCGTCTGCATTCTTTTTTTTAAATAAATGTTTAAACATAACCGTGCCCCTCGCATGACTTTCTATTACTGGTAGTTTGTTCATGTACTTCCTTTTTATTCGACTATTTTTTCTCAAGAAGAAAGGAAGAATATAAAGACAAACTTTACACTCTTTTACAATGGATAAACAGTGGGTTTACGTTTAAATGATAACTTTAGAAATGTCAAAGATAATTACATAAAGGAGCGGGTACATTTATATGAAGAAAAAATTAGCAGGTATTACACTGGCAGGAGCAGTAGCATTGGCCTCGTTTGGTTTAGGAAACTCTCTTATTCAAACGGAAGCAAAAGTGGAGCATAAGTCAGCTAAGAAACCTCAAAATGTCATTATGATGGTAATGGACGGGACGAGCTCAAATGCTACTACACTTGCAAGATGGTACAAAGGAAAACCGTTACATATGGATCAGCTAATGGCCGGGGGAGTACGGGCGTATTCGGCAGAGTCTGCTATTACAGATTCCGCTCCGGCAGCTACTGCTTTAGCAACAGGAAATAAATCAAATTCTGGTTATGTAGGTGTGCTCCCTTCAGTAGTGAATACACCTGGGGTTAAACCCGTAGAAAAAGAAGATCAGTTTCGTCCCGTAGCAAACGTTCTAGAAGGAGCAAAGCTTTCGGGGCGCGCGACAGGAATTGTGGCTACTTCTGAAATCCAGCACGCCACACCAGCTGGTTTTTCAGCCCACAACTACAGCCGTGATGATTTTCAAACGCTAGCGGAGCAGCAAGTGTATCAAAACATCGATGTAGTACTTGGAGGAGGTAAGCAATCTCTTCTTCCAGGAGCAGAAGAAAAAAGCCGAAAAGACGGTGAAAACTTAGTCAATGTATTGAACAAAAGAGGATATGACTTTGTAGAAAATAAAAAGGAATTAGAGCAGTCACGCGCCAAAAAAATCTGGGGGAGCTTCGCTGACCGAGACTTAGCGTATGATATGGATCGACCGCAGACAAAAGCAGAACAGCCAAAGCTGTCCCAGATGACAAATAAAGCAATAACAACACTCTCCAAAGATAAAGACGGTTTCTTCTTATTTGTTGAAGGAAGCAAAACGGATTGGGCAGCTCATGCGAATGATCCAGTAGGCATGATTAGCGATGTATTAGCGTTTGATGAAGCAGTGGGCAAGGCAGTAGAGTTCGCTAAAAAAGATGGAAATACGATGGTTATTGCGATTGCTGATCACGGAAACAGCGGTCTTTCAATCGGTAATGCAAATACAACAAAAGGATATGATACCACACCTGTTTCTGCTTATATTGATCCATTAAAAAAAGCAAAAATGACGTTAGAAGGTGCTACGTCTAACTTAAAAGAAGATTTATCAAATAAAGAAGAAGTAGCTGCTTTGTATGGTTTATCAAACCTAACTTCAGAGGAAAAAGCGCAGCTGACTAAAGCAAGAGATAAAAAAGAAATGAGTGCTACACTATCAAAGCTATTAGCCAACCGAGCAAACCTTGGGTTCACAACGGGCGGTCATACGGGTGAGGATGTATTTCTGTATTCATACGGCGTCAATCGACCAACGGGGCACTTTGATAATACGGATATTGCCAAACATATGGCTAAGTCAATGAATATTAACTTAAACGAGTTAACAAATGAATTATTTATTGAAGCAAATAAAGCTTTTAAAGGCTCAAATGTAGCGGTGGACTCAAAAGATAAAAACAACCCTGTGCTCGTTGTTACAAACAATAAGCGAACGGTACGTTTTCCGGTAAATAAAAATATTGCGATTGTAAATGGAAAAGAGATACAGATGGACAGCGTGGTGGTACAGGATAAAAAGGGTCGCTTCTTTGTATCGAAACAGGCACAGCAAATTGTAAAAAATGCAAAATAAGAAATGAATGTAAAACAGGCCGAAGTATAACTTTAGGCCTGTTTTTTTACAGATAATAGATGGATAATTAGATGTATTAGCCTTTAGAGAGGAATGAATTGATTTATTTTACAAATAAATAGCTTTGAACTCTTAAAGGAATGGAAAGTCTTCACCTTTAAATATATGTGATTTATACTATGAAATGGTATAATAATCATAGTTCTAAAAGGAACTAGTTCGGAATACATATGTAAGTTCATAACGTTATATGCTAAAATTTTTATAATAAAATGAATAAAAAATACATAAATTTCTTCAAGTGAAATTACAAATACAGGGTTATTAAGGGTTGTATGTAAGTAATTACCTTGAATAAAAAGTAAAAAAATGAATAAAAGTATGGGTGGAAGAACGTAGAACATGTTTTAATAGTAAGAGAATAAGAGAAGACAAAATGATTGAAAATAGCGTGTCGCCTTTATTAAAAATATTAAATAAAGATTCTGGCATGCTGATTTGCAGATTATAAAAAGGGTATTAAATCATTGTTAGGAAAATAAATGATAATAGATAAACGGTTTTATTTCTTCTTCTAGAAAACCTACAATTATTGCAATATTCCCCATGAACAATCGTTGTGCGTTCCATTAACGATTAGCGTCCGTGTAGATCATTCATCTCAACATAAAAACACTATAAAGATGTGTAGACATGCATAAAACAGAATGGGCAATAGTTCGTACTATACTTTAACATTGTATCCTAGGGGGAGTCAGGATGAACAAAATCAACTTAATTATTGCCGATGATAACGAAGATTCGGTTGAAATTTTAGATTATTTTATAGAACAGCTTCCGGAATTTGAAGTGATTGGCATCTGCAAAGACGGAGAGCAGCTTGTACAGGAAGTGATGGCTAAGAGTCCAGACCTTTTGCTCGTAGACATTAATATGCCTACGATTAACGGTGTAGATGCCATAAAAAAGTGCCTGCGCATTAAGCCGAATTTAAACTTCATTTTTATCACCGGTTATGATGAATTTGCTGTGAAGGCATTCGAGTTGTCGGCACTGGATTACATTGTAAAACCAATTGAAAAAACCAGACTTTATATGGCGCTAGAGCGGGCAAAAAACTCCATTGGAATTGATAAAAATCAGTCAAAAAAGCCAGGTGAGCAATTAAAAAGACTGCCTGTAAAATTTAATGGATCTACTTATTACATTCCAATTGATCAAATTATTTTTATCGAAAAGTCCGGGAAAAAATGCTTAATCTATACTCAATCACGTGTCTATGAGACATATGAAAATATTAGTGATATCTATATGTATTTGAACCCTTCTGTATTCAGTCAAACACATCGGTCTTATATCGTAAATTTGCAGAAAGTTTCGCACATCACGCCAAAAAACGAAACATATCTTGTTTATTTCTTAGAAATTGATGAATATGCTCATATCTCAAAATTAAAAATCCAAGACGTTCAAAAACAGCTGCATCAGTTAATGACAAATTAAGAGATGCTGCTGCTTCTAAAATAGTTATGTTGATGAAAGGACGAAGCTTATGTAAGTTTCGTCTATTTCATGTGTCTGCTTTCGGAATAAATGATCGTAATATAGTTCTTATAAGGAGAGTTAGATAGAAGAAGTAACGTTAAAGTGAAAGGAAAGAAAATGATTTCAATTACTGGTCACTATAATGAATTTACCGTATTTCTTGCTGTCATTGTAGGGATTCTTGCCTCTTATACAGCACTTGATATTATGAGCAAAATGATAAAAAAACAGCGAAACAATTATTTGTGGCTTACACTGTCAGCAACTTCAATGGGGCTTGGAGTGGGGGCGATGCACTATATTGCGATGCTTGCTTATTATGTTCCTGTTAGCTTTCATTTTGATGCTGTACTTTCTGTTCTTGCTTTAATAATAGCAATTAGCGGGTCATTAGTTGCGTTTTGGACATTCTGGAAATGGCGCACGTCGGTATGGTCAGGGCTTATTTTAGGAAGCAGTATTCTGGGTACGCATTACATTGCAATGGCAGCAATCGAAACAGAAGCACACATTCATTATGCGATGCTATCTGTTTTGCTTTCCATCATCATCGCCCTGGTCGTTGCATTTTATGCGATGCACTTGTTTTTTCGTTCGAAAAGCGTGAAAGCTAATCCATTTCTTAAACTTGTTAGCTCCATTTTGCTAGGCATTGGCATTTCAGCTATGCATTTCATTAGTATGTATGGAATGAAGCTGCATATTGCACATTCAGTTGCTAGAAGGTGGGGCCAGTGGCTGCCGTATCAAGCGCCGTTTTCCAATATTATTGCAAGCATCACAATTACGCTACTGATTGTCTTCCTGCTCGTTGCTGCTTTTAAGCGTCAGGAAGAAGTGAGGGAAAGTCAATTAAAAGAAGAGTATTATCAATCCCTTTTTAACTACAATCCCAATATTGTGTGTGCAGTTGATTTGTACGGCAATATTCAAACGATTAACCCAAAAGGAATCGAGCTAACAGGATACACGTTAAATAAAATGGAGACAATCCCGTTTCCTTCTATGTTCAGAGAAGCTGAAAGAGCTGAAGAATATATGTGGAAATCCCTGAGCGGAGACTCTGTATATTATGAGGCAACGTTGATTCGAAAAGATAATCAGCCTGTATACGTTGAAGTCACGCAAATGCCCATTATTGTTTATGATCAAATTAAAGGAAGTTACGTTATCGCCAAAGATGTGACAGATCGAAAAAGGGCTCAACAGCAGCTTCTGGATTTACAAAAAGATTTAAAACGCACGCTTTCACAGCAAGATGGTACTATTTTTAAATTTGTGAAGAACAGTAAAGGATATGTCTATACGATGTGCGAAGGCAAAATGATTCGTGAAATGGGATATGA
The DNA here is from genome assembly GCF_050846855.1 of Priestia sp. TGN 0903. NCBI lineage: Bacteria > Bacillati > Bacillota > Bacilli > Caryophanales > Bacillaceae > Priestia > Priestia sp. TGN 0903. Next base: position 183,321 of record NZ_JBOZGL010000004.1, on the reverse strand, counting down.
GGAAATAGATGTTGTCGGAAAAACACCTGAGGAATTTTTACCTGAATCCTACGCAAGAGATAATAGGAGTTACTATGATAAAGCATGGGCGGGAGAGAAAGTGTCGTATGAAGTACTTTTGAACGACTTTGCTTACTATACGAAATTAACACCTCATATCTACAAAGGAGAAGTACAAGAAGTTATTGGTTCTATAGTAGATATTACTGATCTTCACGAAGCAAGAGAAAAGCTGGCTAAAAGTGAAAGCATGTATCGATCCGTTCTTTCTACAATGTCAGAAGGCGTGGTGTTTCATGACCTTGAAGGTAACTTAATTGCTGCCAATGCATACGCTGCTAAGATTCTAAACGTGCCTTATGACCAAATGTTATCGGTTAACCCGTTTGGTTTAGACTGGGAAATTATTCATCCTGATGGTACAGCTTTTGCACTCGAAGATATTCCATCTGTCCGCTGTCTTCATACAAAAGAGCCTGTGCGAAATACAGTCATGGGCATTTATTTAAATGAGAAAAAGTTGACTTGGCTTTCGGTGAATGCTGAACCTCTGCAAGAAAGCAAATATTATAAAGGCGTAGTTGTCACATTTTATGATATTACAAAGCAGCAGGAACAAGAACAAGACCTGCTTCATTCCAATCAGCAAATGATTATAGCCAAAGAAGAAGCCGAAAAAGCAAATCAGGCTAAGTCAGAATTTTTATCAAAAGTAAGCCATGAACTTCGAACGCCTTTAAACAGTATTTTAGGCTATGCACAGATATTGGAAGAGCAAGGAGAAAAAGATTTAACAGAAAAACAATTGAATCGTATACGAAAAATTTTAAAAGCAGGTAATCATCTTCTTTATTTAATAAATGAAACGCTTGATTTATCGAAAATTGAATCAGGTCACTTAGCGATTAACCTTGAACCAGTGTCGGTAAAAGAAGCAATTGAAGACGCGCTTAAAATTATGAAACCATTAGCAAAAGATAAGCATAGTATATTTTATACTCGCTTTCACGCATACCAAGAAGTGTTTGTTGAAGTAGATGAACTTCGTTTTCAGCAGATCTTATTAAATCTGCTTACAAACGCCATTAAATATTCGCCCGCTTATCGCGATATCATTATCTATACCAATATTACTCAGCATCACGTAACCATATTGATTGAAGATAGGGGCTTTGGAATTCCAGCTTCAGAATTAAATCGGATTTTTGAGCCTTTCTATCGCGTGAATAGACTAGAAAAAGACGGAACAGGGATTGGGCTGGCGCTTGTAAAGCAGCTTGTTGTCTTAATGAATGGAACGTGCGGAGTGCGAAGTGAAGAAGGAAAAGGCAGTACATTTTGGGTTCGTTTTCCCTTAGTACATCCACCTGTTTTTAAACGCTTATCCAATGAAGGGGAAGCCGAGTCATTTTTAGGTTTTTCCATGCCGATCTCAATTGTGTATATTGAGGATAACGATACAAATATTGAGCTTATGCAATCGATTCTTTCTCCATATAAAAACGTTAAGCTCTTAGTTGCCAAAACAGGAGAAAACGGCATCGGGCTAATCAAGTCTATTTCACCGGATATGATCTTAATTGATATTGATCTGCCTGATATGAATGGTTTTGAGGTATGCACACAGCTTCAGCTGGAAAAAGAGTTGAAGAATATTCCGCGAGTTGCCTTGAGTGCAAGCGCAATGCAAAGCGACATCGATCAAGCTTTTTTAGTCGGTTTTAGTGAATACGTAACAAAGCCTATTCATATTGCCACGTTTTTAAACGTATTAAAACGCTTAACAAAAGCTTAACAAAAGTTTAGAGGGCTTTTCATTGACTTATTAGTGGACCTTTTGTAAAATAAAAACAACTTAATACATTTACTTCTTACGGAGTAAAGGGGAGTAGCGTCAGGGAAACCTGAAACAAAGTCGTCATTACATGGAGTATTCCATCGGCTTTGTTGGCATAATGATTATGCTTAGCAAGACCTTTGCCATATTTGGCAAAGGTCTTTTTGTGTTTTATTCCGGTAATGAGAATAAATCAACTTATACAAAGAAACGAGAGGGGATTTTTATGGATGCATCGCTTTTGTTAGAATATGGATGGGTATTGTTGGTGCTGGTTGCATTAGAAGGAATTTTGGCGGCGGATAATGCTCTTGTAATGGCCATTATGGTCAAACATTTACCGGAAGAAAAACGCAAGAAGGCATTGTTTTACGGATTAGCCGGTGCCTTTATTTTTAGATTCGGTTCATTGTTTTTGATTTCATTTTTGGTAGATGTATGGCAGCTTCAAGCAATAGGAGCCATTTACTTATTGTTCATTTCCATTAATCATATTGTGAAGCGATATGTGAAAAAAGGTGATCATGAAAAAGTAAAAGAAGCGGACGGAAAAAAGGGCTCAGGTTTCTGGATGACGGTCTTGAAAGTAGAAGTAGCGGACATTGCTTTTGCGGTTGATTCAATTTTGGCTGCTGTGGCTCTTGCCGTTACGTTGCCAACAACCAATCTTCCTAAAATTGGCGGACTCGATGGCGGACAATTCTTGGTGATCTTTGCCGGAGGAATTATGGGACTAATCATTATGCGTTTTGCTGCAACTTGGTTCGTCAAGCTATTAAATACGCGCCCGGGGCTAGAAACGGCGGCTTTTGCTATCGTAGGCTGGGTAGGGGTTAAGCTAGCAGTTTACACTCTTGCTCATCCGGAGTTAGGTATTATTAATGAACACTTCCCTGAATCAAAAGTATGGAAAATTACGTTTTGGGTTGTGTTACTTGGCATAGCAGCTTCAGGCTGGTTTTTATCTAAAAACAAAGAACAAACTGATCTTGAAGGTTCAGAGAAAGAAAAAGACTCATTAAAGAAAATTGAAAATCAATAATACAAAAAAACGCGCTTTTAATGCGCGTTTTTTTGTATATTAAGATAAAATACCTAGTTTAAATTGTTTTGAGAAAGGGTAAAAGAACTAACTGATGTTTAATTACTGTATATCCGAATGTTTTGCTTTTTCGTTCATATTCTGTAAAGAACGGAAGCAGCGTTGGATAATTCAGTTCAATGAAGTTTATTTCAGTTCATAAACATATATTTCAAATGTATGTTAATTGGTAAAATTGAGCTATTATGGGTTATAATAAAGAGAAATTAAAAGGAGCAGAGCGCTTCTTGACCCTGTTCGTCATCAAAAGAATGGATATTAACATGGTATAAAGCAACTGAGTATAGTAAAAGAGGTGAAGCCAATGCTCACAAAAGTTCAAACGCCTCCATCGCTTGAAACGCTTGTACTGACGATTCAGCAAGGGGATAAACAATTACATAACGAAATGATTCAACAATATAAACCGTTTATTGCTAAAGTTGTTTCAGCTGTATGTAAACGTTATATAAGTGAAGCTGACGATGAATTTAGCATTGGTCTGATTGCGTTTAATGAAGCCATTGAAAATTACACAATCCAAAAAGGAAGATCCCTTCTTGCATTTGCGGAACTGATTATTAAAAGAAGAGTCATCGACTATATTCGAAAAGAAAAGCGAAACCAAACGCTGCTCTATAGCCGAATTGACAATGAAGGTTTTATGCAAGGTAAGGTAGAAAGGGATATATCGCTTTCTAACTATAAAAGGCAAAGTGAAACTTCATATATTCAAGAGGAAATGACTTATTTTTGTCAGACGCTGGAACTGTTTAAATTAACTCTTGAAGACATTATTAACACGTCTCCTAAACATAAGGATGCAAGGGGAAACGCAGTGGAAGTTGCATCTTTTATCGTCAATGAAAAAGAATTAAAAGATAAGCTGTTTTTAAAGCGGCAGCTTCCCATTCGCTTGATTGAAAAAAATGTCAAAGTGAGCCGGAAAACAATTGAAAGAAACCGGAAATATATCATCGCAATGGTTATTATATTAGCGGGGGATTACGTGTATTTAAAAGACTATATTATGTAAGAAAAAGGCACACGCAGGTGCCTTTTTTTTAGCCATGTTATGAAGTTATGTTTTATTTTTGTGTGCTGCCGCTTAAGTGAGCTTGAGCTTGTTGCACCAAGCGTTTTGTGATTTCTCCGCCTACTGAACCGTTGCTGCGTGCAGCAGTGTCAGAACCTAGAGTTACCCCAAATTCTTGAGCGATTTCGTATTTATATTGATCTAAAAATTGTTCTACTCCTGGTGTTAATAGTTTATTTGTTCTAGCCATGATTAGTCATCTCCTTTTTTAGTTGTACAGCAGTTCACTGCTGTACCTGTATTATTTGCTGTTTACTATTTTGCATACTGGTAATGGTTTGCAAGAAAGTATAAAAAAGCCCAGCTTTCAAAGAAGCTGGGCTTTTTTATATATTATTTTACAACTGCATATTGCTCAAGAGACTGAGCAAATGATTTTTGAAGAGATTTTACTTGCTCTACGTATGCATCAGATACGTGTTGGAACTCTTGACGCGTTTTCTTTTGCTCTTCTACTAATTGTGTTACTACTTGATGATATTGTTCTTGAGCTTGCTTTACTAAAGAATAGCTTGATTTGCTTTGGTTAAGAGAAAGCTCTTGTAATTTATTTAATGCTTCATGCGTGCGGTTTGTCCATTCTTCATAAGAATCGGCAACAGCGTTACCAGCTGTTTTACGTAAGTTTTCAACTGTTTTTTGTTGAAGATCTTCTAATTCAGCTTTCCACTGTTTGTCTGTTGCTTGAAGTTGTTCAACTGCTTTTGTTACAAATTCTTGCTGTTGCTCAAGTGCTTTTAACGTCCATTGCTCAATTTGTTTGTTTCCGTCTGCAATGTTTTGTAACCCCTTTGTCCATTGTTCCCACATTGCATCAATTACTGTATCATACTTTACTGTTGACATAATCAAATTCCTCCTTGAATAATTTGGTCTGGCGAACAGTTATCGTAATGAACAAAACGTTAAAGAAGAAATTCGTAGTTGTGTAATAAACCTAACATTCCGCGCTCGCTGGTTGACCGTGAAATTTATTTAACATTATATTAGGAAACGCAGATGTACTGCGTGAATCCCTTTAATCGTTTTCTTCCTCTTTTGATTCTTTTGACTTTTTAGAAGAAGAAGAGCTAAAAGGGAACAACATGTCGGTATACATGTGAAAAAATGAATCTAACATGTTTTGATACTGTTCAAGTGAATTAGCCCACATGCTTAAATATTGTTCACCGGCATCTGTTAATGAGTAAATCCGGCGTGCAGGTCCTTCAGCTGACGTATCCCATTGCGATGTAATCAAGTTGTCTTTTTCAAGCTGTCTCAGCGTGCGGTAGACATTTCCTTGATCAACTGATGTGAATCCAAAGCTCATTAGTTGCTGAATGAGCTTGTAACCATGTAGATTCCAACCTCTTAAACTTAAAAGAAGAAAAGGAACCATCAAGTTTTTTGGTGCACCGCTAATCGATTTTTCTAAGTTGTTTGAATTAGAGGTGTTATCTTTTTCACTTGATCCCAAGGTAATCACCCCTTCGAAAAAAGAGAATTTGTTTTCTATATGTGTAATTTACACCTAGATGAAAAAATTGTCAACACTTTAAAACAGGTCTTTCAAATACAGGAAAAAAGAACGATTTTTTGAATTTCGACAAAAAGCGTCAAAAAAATTCAAAAATAAACAAAGATTTAGAATTGTTTATTTTGGAAAACGAATTTATAATAGTACATGTAGGTAATTTTTATAACATTTATAATTTGTTGGTAAGTGAATTGTGAAAAGATTTACATTATCCAATAAATAAACGCAAAATTGGTTGCGTTTACTTAGAGCTTCTAATATGTCGCTTGTCACATTAAGTGTCCATATTGAAAGCCATCACTTTTAACGTACACAAGAAAGGAGATGGAGTTTTGGAACAGCAAAAAGTATTTGATCCGTTTCAAGCATGGAAAGACGTATATGACAAAACCGAATCTTACTGGGGTAAAGTTATTGGGGACAATATGAATCGTGAAGAATTTTCCCAGCTCATGGGAAATGTGCTAAATATGAACCTTCAATATCAACAAGCAGTAAATGAAGTAACGGGGCGCTATCTGCACCAAGTAAATGTACCCACAAAAGAAGATGTAGCAAACGTTGCGTCATTAGTCATCAATGTGGAAGAAAAAGTAGAATTATTAGAAGAGCAATTTGATGATCGTTTTGATGAATTAGAAGCACAGCAAGAAAGTGCATCCGCTTTGAAAAAAGATGTAACTAAGCTGAAATCTGATGTCAAATCATTAGACAAAAAACTCGACAAAGTTTTATCTCTTCTTGAAGGGCAGCAAAAAACACAAGACGAGTTAAAAGAAACGATTCAACAACAAATTAAAACTCAAGGTGAGCAGCTTCAGGCTCAGCTGTTAGAAAAACAAGAAAAATTAGCTGAAAAGCCAAAGGCAGAAGCTAAAGCTGAAGCAAAACCATCAAACGCTCAAAAAACTGAGCAACCGGCTCGCAAGTAGGGCATAGGGGATTTTAAAACAACATTAACTGCTGTATTTACAGTAAAAATCATCGCTGAAGAAGCAAGGGGGAAATTTTTCATGACAACATTACAAGGTAAAGTAGCAATCGTAACAGGCGGATCTAAAGGTATCGGGGCAGCAATTACACGTGAGCTTGCTTCTAATGGAGTAAAAGTAGCAGTAAACTATAACAGCAGTAAAGAATCTGCAGAAGCAATTGTAAAAGAAATTAAAGACAACGGCGGCGAAGCTATTGCGGTTCAAGCTGACGTGTCTTATGTAGATCAAGCAAAACACCTAATCGAAGAAACAAAAGCTGCGTTTGGTCAATTGGACATTCTAGTAAACAATGCTGGAATTACGCGTGACCGTTCATTCAAGAAGTTAGGCGAAGAAGATTGGAAAAAAGTAATTGATGTAAACTTACATAGCGTATACAACACAACATCAGCTGCGCTAACGCATCTTTTAGAATCTGAAGGCGGTCGTGTTATCAATATTTCATCAATTATTGGTCAAGCGGGCGGATTTGGTCAAACAAACTACTCAGCTGCTAAAGCAGGTATGCTAGGATTCACTAAATCATTAGCTCTTGAACTAGCTAAGTCAGGCGTAACAGTTAATGCAATTTGCCCAGGATTTATTGAAACGGAAATGGTAATGGCAATGCCGGAAGAAGTACGTGCAAAAGTTGTTGCGAAAATTCCAACTCGTCGCTTAGGCCACGCTGAAGAAATTGCACGCGGAGTTGTTTACTTAGCAAAAGACGGCGCGTACATTACAGGACAACAGTTAAACATTAACGGCGGCTTATACATGTAATAGATGCTGGCCCTGACTTTTGTCGGGGCTGTGCTTGTTAACTAACTACTAATGAAATGAAAGGGTGTGTATATTCGTGGCAATTCCTTACGTGCAAGAGTGGGAAAAATTAATCAAATCAATGCCAAGTGAATATAAAAGTTCTGCAAGACGTTTTAAGCGTGCATATGAAATTATGACAACAGAAGCGGAACCGGAAGTTGGATTAACACCAAAAGAGGTTATTTGGAAAAAGAACAAAGCGAAATTATATCGCTATACGCCAGTAAAAGATAACCTTCATAAAACACCAATTTTACTCGTATATGCACTGATCAATAAACCGTATATTTTGGATTTGACACCTGGGAACAGCCTTGTTGAATACTTATTAAACCGCGGTTTTGACGTGTATTTACTTGACTGGGGAACTCCTGGACTTGAAGACAGCAATATGAAGCTAGATGATTATATTGTGGATTATATTCCAAAAGCGGCGAAAAAGGTGCTGCGCACTTCTAAGTCTCCTGATTTGTCTGTTCTTGGTTACTGCATGGGCGGAACTATGACATCTATTTTTGCTGCATTAAATGAAGACTTGCCGATTAAAAACTTAATTTTTATGACAAGTCCATTTGATTTCTCGGATACAGGTTTATACGGGGCATTCCTAGACGACCGCTACTTTAATTTAGATAAAGCAGTAGATACATTCGGAAACATCCCTCCAGAGATGATTGACTTTGGAAACAAGATGCTAAAGCCAATCACAAATTTTTACGGTCCGTATGTAACGCTGGTGGATCGTTCGGAAAATCAGCGCTTTGTTGAAAGCTGGAAGCTCATGCAAAAGTGGGTTGCTGACGGAATCCCATTTGCTGGTGAAGCTTATCGTCAGTGGATTCGCGACTTCTATCAACAAAACAAATTAATCAATGGTGAACTTGAAGTTCGCGGACGCAAAGTAGATTTGAAAAATATTAAAGCTAATATTTTAAACATTGCTGCTAGCCGTGATCATATTGCGATGCCGCATCAAGTGGCAGCTTTAATGGACGCTGTTTCAAGTGAAGATAAAGAATATAAATTACTGCAAACAGGTCACGTATCTGTTGTATTTGGTCCAAAAGCAGTAAAGGAAACATATCCTTCAATCGGCGATTGGCTAGAAAAGCGCTCTAAATAAAATAAAAACGAGGCTGGCACAAAAGTATTTTAGCCGAAGTAAAAAACGAACCACTGATATCAGTGGTTCGTTTTTTGTTATGGTGAACGCAGGTTTCAAGTATGCAGTTGCTTCTAGCTGGTGATTGGAGGGCAAGGCGAAGACTCCTGCGGGAAAAGCGGAACAGGTGAGACCCCGCAGGAGCGTAAGCGACGAGGAGGCTCAGCGTCCGCCCGCGGAAAGCGAAGTCTTGCACGGAAATCACCAGCGGTGTCTCAAGTGTCCATACGAGCTCATGTATCCCATTTATTTGTCTTTAGATTAGATTAATTTAATTATGTCTTGACCTCGCTTTTTTGTATAAACAGACAATATTGAGTGAAGGTTCTTTATGCGGCTGCTTGGATTTATGATATCTAATGACAAGTGAGGTGACTTCTTTTATACTAATGTAGTCACCTTCTTGAACATGGGATTTTTTACATGGATATTGCGATTCGTGTAACAATGAGTATGCTTTGGGAAGAAAGAAGAAAACTATTAGTATTATAACAAAAAAAGGAATGTCAGATTATGCCGCAACCATGGAAACGACGAGTAAGGCAGATGTCTTCAGCTCAAATTATTGTTACATTTTACATAGTGGCTGTTACGCTTGGATTTCTATTGCTTAGTATTCCAGAAGCTTTAAAGCCGGGAGTGAAGTTAGCATTTATTGATCGCTTATTTATTGCCGTTAGTGCGGTAAGTGTAACAGGGCTGACACCTGTTTCTACTCCGGATACATTTAGTACGACGGGCTATTTTTTGCTCGCTTTTATCTTTCAAATCGGTGGTATTGGTGTGATGACACTCAGTACATTCATTTGGATGATTTTAGGTAAAAAAATTGGTTTAAAGGAACGTCAGCTCATTATGACAGATCATAACCAATCCCGTTTATCAGGATTAGTTGACTTGATGAGAAATATTTTATTTATTATTTTTGCTATTGAACTAGTTGGTGCCATTATTTTAGGATTACATTTTCTCCGTTACTATTCGAGCTGGACAGATGCGTTTCTGCATGGTTTCTTTGCTTCTGTCAGCGCTACAACAAATGCCGGCTTCGATATTACAGGAACTTCATTTATTCCTTACGCCCACGATTATTTTGTACAAGTGGTAACCGTTATTTTAATTACGCTTGGAGCGATTGGATTCCCTGTATTAATTGAGATTAAGCACTATTTTTTAACGTTTAAAGAGAAGCGTAAATTTCAATTTTCTCTATTTACGAAGCTGACGAGCATTATGTTTTTTCTGCTGTTAGCAGGGGGAACAATTTTAATTCTTGTGCTAGAGCATTCAGGGTTTTTAGCAGATAAGTCTTGGGATGAATCGTTTTTTTATGCGTTTTTCCAATCCGCTGCCACAAGGAGCGGAGGAGTGGCGACCATGAATATTAATGAGTTTTCCCTTCCTACGTTAATTATGATGAGCGCGATGATGTTTATCGGGGCTTCACCGAGCTCAGTAGGGGGAGGAATTCGTACGACGACGTTTGCATTAAATATTCTTTTCCTGTTTTATTACGTAAGAGGAAATAAGACGATTAAAATCTTTCGCCGCGAAATTCATGAAGATGACATTATCAAATCAGTAGCCGTGTCGATGTTAGCCGTGATCATTTGCTCGATTTCTCTTCTTACTTTAAGTGTTACAGAACATTTTTCTCTCATTGAGCTTATTTTTGAAGTGTGTTCAGCTTTTGGGACAACCGGTTTATCAATGGGAATTACAGGAGGGCTTTCTGATATCGGTAAATGCGTTATTATGATTTTAATGTTCATTGGCCGAATTGGCATGTTTTCATTCATTTTAATGCTTCGCCGTCCAACGTCTGGACCGGATTATCACTATCCGAAAGAACGTATTATTATTGGATAAAAGAGGCTGGGACAAAAATATGTTAGTTGGAAGATCCGAACGAGTTTGTTTCTTGATTAAGAATCTAACTCGTTCGGATCTTTTTATTATGATGGTGAACGTAGGTTTCATGTAGCTGCTTCTAGCTGTTGATGGGAGGGCGAGGCTTATCGACCGCCCGCGGAAAGCGAAGCCTTGCACGGAAATCAACAGCGGTGTCACAAGCGGTTCAACGCATTTATCCTAGTTGTTCGTATTTAGAGTAAAGTGATTTTGTTATGTTTCAACCGCTTTTTTACAGCTTTTTCTGCTTATATTGCTTAGCAAAAGGCGCATTCTAAGAAAAGGAAGTTCAATGGACTTCCAAGCATAGGAGGGATAGATGATGGCAAAGCGTAAAGTAGGGTACAAATCAGCACTAACTAACAACAATACACCAAAAGAGAGCCTTTCAGATGCAGAATTTGCTGCTGAATATGCTGGCGGCGAGGAGCCGGCTAAAGGCGCGAATCGCAATTCTAAAAAAGGAAAGCAAGGTAAGTAACGATGAGCAAACATAAACAAAATAATAAGCACATCGCGAGCACCGAAGCAAAACAAAAACAATTACTGCAAGAAGAGTTTGGAACGGAAATGGGCGATCCGAACGCAGCTAAAATATATGAATCCCTTGGAAAGACAAAGTCTGATAAAGAGCATGAAAAGAAAAAAGAATGCTAAAGAAAAAAACCTCGGATATCCGAGGTTTTAGCTTACAACTGGAAGACCAAATGCTTCTACAGGTGCTGAATAAAGTTTTGTATCATTTGCTTTTTGATCATAATAAGCAAGAAGAACAGATGGTTGTTCATTGATTTGTCCTGTTTGTTTATAATACATATAATCAAATGGAAGAATCTCTAAAACAGTGTGCTTGTATAATTCTTTTTCAGCAAGCTGTTCAGCTTCAAAAGCCTGTCCCATGATAGAAGGATTAGCAAGCATTTGCTGATAGTAATGAGAGCGGACTTGTTTTTCTACTTTATCGTCCCACCAAGGCTTACGAGGCTTATGCTTTTGGTTTTGTAAATAATCAATTTTCATAAACCCTTCAATTACTTCTTCATTTGAAAAACTTTCTGTTTGAATATACTGTTTAAGGCGTCTGAATAAATCTTCAAGCTGATGACCGATTCGAACCCAGCCCATTTCATCCCAATACGTCCCAAAGTTTTGGAAAAAATCAAAAGGCGTATCATAGCAGTGTTCTACTAAAAACTCGATCGTTTCATCCATTCGGTGGTCATTCCAAAACTTTTCTAAAATATCTTCTACATGCTTGATGCGTACGACATCTGAAAATGGCAAGACGTTATTGCTTAAAATTTCATAAGGCGACTGATCCATGTATTGATAATTATAGCGAGGCGCACTTAAACGTAAGCCAGTGCCGCGAAGCATTTTTAAAAAGCCTAGCTGAAGCTCTTCAGGACGAAGTGCAAATACATCATTAAACGTATTTTTAAATGAGTTGTAATCTTCGTCTGGCAGTCCGGCGATTAAATCTAAATGCTGGTCGATCTTTCCGCCTTCTTTTACCATTGTTACGGTACGCGTTAATTTTTTGAAGTTTTGTTTGCGTTTGACTAGCTCATTAACGGCATCATTTGTAGATTGAACGCCAATTTCAAAGCGGAATAATCCTTTTGGCGCGTTATCGTTTAAGAACTGAATAACTTCTGGGCGCATAATATCGGCAGTAATTTCAAACTGAAATACGGTACCTTCACGATGTTCATCAATTAAAAATTGGAACATTTCCATGGCGTAGCTGCGGCTGATGTTGAACGTGCGGTCTACGAACTTAATTGTGCGGGCTCCGTTATCCATCAAATAGCGAATATCTTCTTTTACTTTTTCTCGGTCGAAATAACGAACGCCTACTTCAATAGAAGAGAGACAGAACTGACAGCTAAACGGACAGCCGCGGCTTGTTTCAATATACACAACGCGTTTTGAAAGTTCTTGGCGGTCTTCTTCAAAACGGAAAGGAGAAGGCATTTCGCGCAGATCAATTTTATTGCGCTGTGGGTTAACAACTGGTTTTCCTTCTTTTCGGAAAGCCACGCCGCTTACGTTTTCAAACTGACGCTCGCCGTGAAGTTCATCTAACAGCTGCTTGAATGTTTCTTCACCTTCACCAATAGCGATAAAGTCAGCTTCAGGAATACGCTCTAACCAGTGAGTTACATCATAGGTTACTTCTGGTCCACCGAATATAATGATGAGCTCAGGATTGATCTTTTTAAGCATTTGTGCGACTTTAATCGTTTCTTCAATATTCCAAATGTAACAGCTGAAACCAATAATATCTGGGTTGCGTTTATATAAATCCGTAACAATGTTCATAGCAGGATCTTTAATCGTATATTCGGCCATATCCACTTTATAGTCAGGCTCGGCATAGGCTTTTAAACATCGAAGGGCTAAAGAAGTATGAATATACTTCGCATTCAATGTACTGACAACAATGTTCATTCAAAAAGCTCCTTTTAACTCGTAATATGAAATCAATTTACTATTTTAGCACATTTGAGAAATAAAGTATAAATACCTTTGCACTTTTGTTGTGGCGGGGAAAAGATTTCGGTAAAATGTAACAGAAACGTAAAAGAAGAAAGAGTCTCGGTTAATGTGAACCTTGGTGAACGAAAAAAATGAGGTGGAAAACGTGGAATATAAGCGAATTAAGCCAAAAAAAATATACGAAGAAGTAGCCGAAACGCTTCTTGAGAATATAAAAGAAGGCAGCTTGAAGCCTGGAGACCGTTTGGATTCAGTGCAGCAGCTGGCGGAAAACTTTCAGGTAGGACGCTCAGCTATTCGTGAAGCTCTTAGCGCTTTGCGGGCGATGGGGCTTCTGGAGATGAAGCAAGGAGAAGGCACATTTGTACGCGAATTTAACTCAGATATGCTGTCTTTGCCTGTAACTAGCGCTGTATTAATGAATAAAAACGATATTGAGCATTTGCTTGAAGTGAGAAAAGTATTAGAAATTGGAGCTGTTCGAGCGGCAGCTCAAAAGAGAACGGATGCGGACCTTAAACAACTGTCTAATAGTCTGGAACAAATGAAAGGAGCGTTTGGCAATGAAGAACTGGGAGAGAAAGCAGATTTTGCTTTTCATTTAGCCATTGCCAAAGCCTCACAAAACCCTCTTTTAGTGAAGCTTATGAATAACGTATCAGAAATGATGATTGAAACGATGAAAGAGACAAGACGCATCTGGCTTTATGCAGAAGAGAAAACGGCTGAACGGATTTATAAAGAGCATCAGCAAATTTATGAAGCTATTCTTTCTCAGCATGCAGAAGATGCTCAGCATTTTATGATGAGTCACCTTGATAATGTTGAACATGTACTAATGAAATACATACCGGAAGAAAAATAACGCCATTTCAGGCAGAAAAGTGCGCTCTAAACAACAGAAAAACTAAAATTCAAGCACCTTCCGATAATTTATGCTTGCTCTATTGTGAAAAGATTTACATAATAGAAACTAGGATTGTCAAATGGAGGGTTACAAAGTATGAAAAAGCAATATAGAGATGATAGTCTAGCTTTGCATACAGATCTATACGAGCTGAATATGGCGCATACGTATTTTCAAGACCAGATTCATAAACGTCGTTCTGTATTTGAAGCTTACTTTCGTCGGATGCCGTTTGAAAGCGGTTATGCGGTGTTTGCCGGGCTAGAAAGAGTAATTGATTTTATTGCTAATTTCAGATTTAGCGAAACGGACTTAGATTATTTATATGAAGAATTACATTATGAAGCGGAGTTTATCGACTATCTAAAACAGGTTCGATTTAGCGGTAATATTCGTTCGGTCGTAGAAGGCGAAATGATTTTTGCTAATGAACCGATGCTGCAAATTGACGCTCCTTTAGCAGAAGCGCAGCTTATTGAAACGCCGCTTTTAAATATTTTAAATTTCCATCCGCTGATTGCCACAAAAGCATCGCGTATTCGCTTAGCCGCGGGAGAAGATAATTTATATGAACATACGGGTACAAATCAGCTTATGGAATTTGGTTCAAGAAGAGCACATGAGCTGGATGCTGCTTTTTACGGGGCAAGAGCTGCTTATATTGGAGGCTTTGACGCAACCAGTAATGTAAGAGCGGGAAAAGTGTTTGGAATTCCCGTGTCCGGCACTCACGCCCACGCGCTTGTTCAAGTCTATCGTGATGAATATAGTGCGTTTAAAAAATATGCCGAATCACACCGTAACTGTATCTTTTTAGTAGATACATATAATACGTTAAAATCAGGTATTCCAAATGCTATTAAAGTAGCAAAAGAAATGGGAGAACAAATTAATTTTATCGGTATTCGATTAGACAGCGGAAGACTTCCATATCTTTCTCAAGAGGCAAGAAAAATGCTTGATGAAGCGGGCTATCATGATGTGAAAATTTTCGCTTCGAATGACCTTGATGAGTACAGCATTCTAGATTTGAAAGCGCAAGGTGCCAAAATTGATGGATGGGGAGTTGGAACAAAGCTCATGACGTCCTTTGATCAGCCAGCGCTAGGAGCGGTGTACAAGCTGGTTTCGATTGAAGATGATCATGGAAACATGGTGGATACGATTAAGCTGTCAGAAAACCCGGAGAAAATTTCAACTCCTGGTCTAAAAGAAGTATATCGAATTGTAAATCAAGTGAATCACAAATGGGAAGGCGATTATATTACGATGCAAGACGAAGTTCCGAATGAAGAGCAGCATTTAAAAATGTTTCATCCTATTCATACGCACGTCAGCAAGTTTGTCACGAACTTTAACGCACGTAAAATTCACCAGCCAATCTTTGCACAGGGAAAGCTTGTGTATGAGCAGCCTACCATTGAAGAAATGAGAGCCTACTGCTTACAAAACTTAAAGCATCTATGGGATGACTACAAAGTTATTACAAAATCGAACGAAGATGTATTTCGTCCTACAGAGTATCCAGTAGACTTAAGTACAAACTGCTGGGATAACAAAATGCAAAATATCGAAGAGACTAGAAGCAAGTTACTATCTGATACCGTACTTGTGTAGATTCCGTCGGCTAGTAATGAGAGGAGAGTTTTTTTATGAAAGAGCTACAAAAGCAAATTATTGAAGAAATGCATGTGCAAAAAGAAATTAATCCCGCGGAAGAAATTCGCCGCAGCGTTGATTTTCTGAAATCCTACATGAACAAATATCCTTTTTTACGTTCGTTTGTACTAGGTATTTCCGGCGGCCAAGATTCTACGTTAACTGGAAAGCTGGCGCAGCTAGCGGTTAATGAGTTGAATGAAGAAGCCGAAGAAGAGCGCTATCAGTTTATTGCTGTTCGTCTTCCATACGGTGTGCAGGCAGATGAAGCAGACTGTCAAGATGCACTTGCTTTTATTCAACCAACAAAATCTATTTCTATTAATGTAAAACCAGCAGTAGATGCGATGCTTTCTGCTGTTGAAGAAGCGGCAGATGATAAAGTTTCCGACTTCAACAAAGGAAATGTAAAAGCACGTGAACGAATGATTGCGCAATATACGGTAGCAGGCATGTACAGTGGAGTCGTACTTGGAACGGATCACTCCGCTGAAGCTGTTACAGGATTTTATACAAAATTTGGTGACGGAGGAGCTGACTTAGTGCCTATCTTCCGTCTAAACAAGCGACAAGGGAAACAAATGCTAAAAGAATTAGGCTGTCCCGAGCATCTATATATGAAAAAACCAACGGCTGATTTGGAAGAAGATCGTCCACAGCTTCCGGATGAAGAAGCGCTTGGCGTAACGTATGAGCAAATCGACGATTATTTAGAAGGCAAAGATGTAGGTGAACATGCAAGTAACGTCATTGAAGGTCACTTCTTAAAAACGCAGCATAAACGCCAATTGCCAATCACAGTGTTTGATGATTTTTGGAAATAAATAAGTAAGAAGCTGAGACAAACGTAGTTTAGTTGAAGGAAGATCCGAACGGTTTTGATTCTTGATGGAGAATCAAATTCGTTCGGATTTTTTTAATAATAGGGCAAACGTAGGTTTCACGTGTCTCAATTTCTTATTATTTTGTGGGAAAAATATCAAACAAAGAAATGTATTTTTGAAAAACTAGTGAAATTAGAAAAACATAGGAGTATAATAGCATTAAGTCATCTGATGACCTGTTAACTAAAAGAAGTAAAATGATCAGCTTGGAGGGAGCAAATGATGAAAGTATCTTTATTTGCCACATGTTTGATTGATATGTTTCAAACAAATGTAGGAAAAGCGACGGTAGAATTGTTAGAACGATTAGGATGCGAAGTGGATTTTCCAAAGAGTCAAGTATGCTGCGGGCAGCCTGCGTATAACAGCGGTTACGTAAAAGAATCAAAAGAAGCAATGAAAAACATGATAAAAGCGTTTGAGCATGCAGAGTACGTTGTATCTCCATCAGGCTCGTGTGTGACAATGTTTAAAGAGTATCCTCATCTTTTTAAAGGTGATGCTGCATGGCATGAGTCTGCCGTGAAGCTTGCTGATAAAACGTATGAGCTAACGGATTTTATTGTAAACGTTTTAAAAGTAGAAGACGTGGGAGCCAGCTTAAATGGGAAAGCCACTTATCATTCTTCCTGTCATATGACGCGTTTGCTAAACGTAAAAAAAGAACCTTTTACACTATTAAACAATGTAAAGGGTCTTGAAATGGAGAATCTTGAAAACAGTCATAACTGCTGCGGATTTGGCGGGACGTTTTCGGTTAAGATGGGGCAAATCTCTGAACAAATGGTCGATGAAAAAGTGGGCTGTATAGCTAAAACAAACGCGGAGTACTTAATTGGAGCTGACTGCGGCTGTCTTATGAATATTGGAGGAAGAATTGAACGAAAAGGACAGCCTGTAAAAGTGATGCATATCGCTGAAGTGTTAAATAGCAGAATGTAAAGAAAGGAGAATACCGAATGTCTATGAAAATAGGAAACGATCAGTTTAAAAAACGCGTCGATGACGGAGTCAATAATGCGTTTATGCGCTTTGCGGTTTCAGGTGCTCAAGAGCGCTTAAGAAGCCGTAGATTAGATGCGGCGGAAGAATTAGGGAACTGGGAAGAATGGAGAGCGCTTGGCGAAGAAATTCGTCAGCATACGCTTGAAAATTTAGATTACTATTTAGAGCAGCTCACGGATAATGTAGCTAAACGCGGAGGCCACGTTTTTTTCGCTCAAACAGCTGAAGAAGCGAATGAGTACATAAAAAATGTAGCGAGGCAAAAGCAGGCAAAGAAAGTCGTTAAATCCAAGTCAATGGTTACAGAAGAAATTCATATGAACGCTGCTTTAGAAGAACTGGGCTGTGAAGTTATTGAAACGGATTTAGGAGAATATATCCTGCAAGTAGATGATCACGATCCGCCTTCTCATATCGTAGCTCCTGCACTTCATAAAAATAAAGAACAAATTAGAGATGTATTTCAGGAAAAGCTTTCTTATAAAAAAACGGAAAAACCTGAAGAACTAGCTCTTCACGCCCGGGAAATGCTGCGAAAAGAATTTTTATCAGCTGATATTGGCATCACGGGATGTAATTTTGCGATTGCAGAATCTGGGTCTATTTCACTTGTAACCAATGAAGGAAATGCAAGGTTAACAACTGCCCTTCCTAAAACGCAAATTACGGTTATGGGAATGGAACGAATTGTGCCAACGTTTGAAGAGTTTGAAGTGTTGGTAAGCCTGTTAACTAGAAGTGCAGTAGGTCAGCGGCTTACAAGTTACGTAACAGCGCTTACAGGACCTAGACTTCCAGGAGAAGTAGACGGACCGGAAGAGTTTCACCTAGTGATTGTAGATAACGGACGATCTGCGATTTTAGGAACTGAGTTTCAATCTGTTTTACAGTGTATTCGCTGTGCGGCATGTGTGAATGTATGTCCCGTGTATCGCCATATTGGAGGGCATTCATATGGATCTATTTATTCAGGTCCGATTGGAGCTGTATTATCCCCTTTGCTTGGAGGCTATGAAGATTACAAAGAGCTTCCATATGCTTCAACTCTATGCGCAGCCTGTACGGATGCCTGTCCGGTCAAAATTCCGCTGCATGAGCTATTACACAAGCATCGTCAGCGAATTGTCGAAAAAGAAGGAAAAGCACCTATTTCGGAAAAGCTGGCGATGAAAGCATTTGGCTTGGGAGCAGCTTCTTCTTCTCTATATACAGTGGGCGCTAAAGTAGCACCGGCAGCTCTTACTCCTTTTATGTCAGGAAGCAGTATTTCAAAAGGACCTGGTCCATTAAAAGCGTGGACGGAAAGCAGAGAGTTTCCGGCGCCTACAAAAGAGCGCTTACGAGATTGGTTTGATAAAAGGAGTGATGATGATGAACGGAAGCATTCAAAATAGAGACAGTTTTTTAGATAATATTGCAGCTAATCTTAAGCGAAGCAGGCGAACAAGCGGCGTAGTAAAGCCCCAATGGAAGCATGCTCCTCAGCATGAGGTCTACCGCAGCTATTCGCCGGATCAACTAAAGAAAGAGCTTGAAAACCATTGCGAACGCACTCATACTCGCTATGTAGAAACATCATCACAACACTTGCCAGCTGCGCTTGAAGAAGCCGTAGCGAACTATGGAAATGGTCTTGTGAGCACGTGGGATGATCCTAGGTTTTCCGAATATGGATTGAATCTGCTGATGGAGAAATGGGAAACAAGCAGTAGCCTTCATGTATGGAATTCTGCAAAAGGCGATGAGAATATTAAACTAGCTGAACAAGCAAATGTAGGCATCACATTCAGTGATTTGACGCTAGCGGAATCCGGCACAGTTGTTTTGTTCAGCAGCGGTGCAAAAGGACGATCGGTCAGTTTGCTGCCGGCCACTTATATTGCGATCATTCCTCAAAGCTCCATTGTCCCTCGCATGACACAAGCTGCTGAAATGATTCATGAAAAAGTAGAGCGAGGAGAAACGATTGCTTCTTGCATTAACTTTATTACGGGACCGAGCAATTCAGCTGATATTGAAATGAATCTAGTCGTTGGCGTGCATGGACCTATTCAAGCCACTTATATTGTAGTGAATGATCGATAGAGGCTGGGGAAAACGTATTTTAGCCGAAGTGAAAAACGAACCGTGAATCAAACATGTTGATTCACGGTTCGTTTTCTTTGTTATGTTGAGCATAGGTTTCATTTTGTTATGTCCCAGCCTCTTTTATTCATGCTCCTTTTTTAAATAACGGGAGAATGTGAAGAAATGTCGCATTTTGAATAAACGTGACTAATTTTAAAAAGGTAAAAAGCAAATCTTGTAGAATACTAAGTCTATAGATAAAAGGTGGGGAAATGGGAAGTGCAAAAGAAAGGAGCAATGAGCATGTCACCACACAGAGAATTAACATCTGAAGCTGCGCAAAAGCAGCAAGGTGAATTAGAGCAGCTACGAGCTATTTTTAATGACGTATTAGATGCCATTGTCGTATTTGATGAGTATTTTCAAGTTATAAATGCCAATGAATCAGCCTGCGGGCTGTTTGAAAAAACAAAGGATGAGCTATTAACGTATCAAATGAAAGATTTTCTCATGTATTTTCCGTATGACATGATTGAAGCGTACTATCCAGCGCTTTTAGAAGAAAGCTATTTCAAATATGAAGGCGCGATGACGCTTCAAAGCGGCATGATGAAACATGTTGAATTTACTTCACACAAACATAGTCACATGTCGGGCATTATTGTGTGTACATTTCGAGATATTACACAGCACAAGGTGATGGAAAACGAACGGTTTATTAGTCATCATATGTTTATGGATGTATTTAATGAAGCGGTAGATGGAATTGTTATTTTTGATCGAACTGGTCAGCTTATCGACGCGAACCCTTCATTTTGCGAGCGATTAAATTATACAAGAGCACAGCTTTTAACCAAAACGTTAGAGGAGCTTGTAGAACCTACTTATCATTATAAAGTGAAAAAATTATGGAGAACTCTGCATCAAGAAGGAAAGACAAGCGGCGAGCTGCCGATTAAGCTCGAAAATGGAGACGTTACTTTTTTTGAATTTACCACAACGGCTAATATATACAGTCAATACTATATGTCCATTATGAGAGACGTGACGGAAAAACGGCTGATGGAGCAGCAGCTGTTGAGAAGCGAAAAAAATTTCAGGGCTATTTTTGAAAATGCGATTGAAGCCATTTTGATTTGGAAAGACGATGGGGAAATCTTAAACGCTAATCTTGCTTCGTCCCGTACTTTCGAGCTGCCGTTGAACAAATTGATTGGAAGTAATTTGTATACGTTTATCGATAAGCAAAGCTTTAGTGCATTAAAAATGCTGCAAACATTTCAAAAAGAAGGAGAAATTCGCAATCAGCTTCCTTTTTACATGCCAAATGGAGAAATCAAACAGTTGGAATTCACAGGGAAAAAAGGCATTATAGAAGGAGACCATTTAACCATTTTTCGAAACATTAGTGAACGTACAAAAATCGAACAAGAGCTTCGGAATAACGAAGAGAAATTCAGACAGATTTTTAATGGTTCGATCGATGGGTTAGTTTTATGGGACGGCAAGCGAAATATTATTGATGTGAATTCTTCTCTTTGTGATATTCTCGAACTCAGCAAAGAGGAGATTTGTGCGCATTCCATGGAGGATTTTATTTCTTCAGCGAATTTAGATGCGGTCATTGAGCATAAAGAAACAATTGAGCAAAAAGGGGAAGCTGAAGGAGAGATTACGTACGTTACGGGGAACGAAAAAGTTAAAAACATCGAATTCTCTACGAAAAAAGATATCTTGCCAGGTCTATATATGACGCTTTTAAGAGACGTAACGGAACGAAATCAAATGCAGGAGCAGATTCGGAAATCGGATACCCTTCAAGTAGTCGGACAGTTAGCAGCTGGGATTGCGCATGAAATCCGCAACCCGATGACGGCTTTAAAAGGGTTTGTTCAGCTGCTAGAAAGCAGCATTCAAGAAGATCACTCTCTTTATTTTGATATTATTAAATCCGAATTAAAAAGAATCGAAACCATTATTACAGAGTTTCTAGTACTCGCTAAGCCACAGGCCGTAAAGTTCGAAAAGAAAAATCTAGCTGCGGTTGTTAAAGAAACGATTGATTTATTAAATGCTCAAGCGCTTTTAGAAAATATTCAGTTTGAACTAAGTGTGTCCCCTCAGCTGCCAATGGTATACTGCGAGCCGAACCAAATTAAACAAGTACTAATAAATGTAATTAAAAACGCAATTGAAGTTACGTCAAACGGGGGAAGAATTTTTGTTGAGGTCTATTCTACAGAGCCGCACTACGTGACGGTCTCCATTCGAGATCAAGGAGACGGAATGCCCGAAGAGCGCATCAAGCGCTTAGGAGAACCATTTTATACGACAAAAGAAAAAGGAACGGGGCTCGGTTTGATGGTCTCATATAAAATTATCGAAGAACATAAAGGGCGAATTGAAGTGGAAAGCAAAATAGGAGAAGGAACAGCTTTTCGTGTTATTCTTCCAGCCTAAACAGAAAGGATAAGCGAGTATGTACTATGGAGAAATGAACTTATTTTCTGATTTGAAAATTTATATTGTAGCCTCGGAAAAAGGGGTTCAACATATTTGGTTTGATAGCGATGATCACAACGAGCAGCTTAAAAAACTTGTCCATGACGAGAATTATCACCTTGTGAAAGAAGCGAAGCGGCAGCTTCAGGATTATGCTGAAGGGCGCACGCTAACATTTGATGTGCCTTTGGATATAAAAGGAACAGACTTTCAAAAAGAAGTGTGGTTAACGCTTAAAGGTATACCTTATGGACAAACGTGGTCTTATAGTGATGTAGCGGAGTCTGTTAATCGCTCTAAAGCCGTAAGGGCTGTGGGACAAGCGAATCGTCGAAATCCACTGCCTATTATTTTACCTTGTCACCGTGTTATTGGTAAAAATGGAGCTTTAACAGGTTATGCAGGTTCCCAAACTCATATAAAAGAAAAACTATTAATGCTTGAAAGAAATGTAGCAAAAGGCGCTCTGGAGTTAAAATAACTATTCACCGTCTAATTTCCAGCCTTCTCCCTGCACAAAAACACCGTCAATTTGCTGAGGAGAAGGGAGGGAATTTAGTTCTTCATCTTTGGATAAATCGAATAGCTGATATTGCTGCTTGCGATTCAACGCTTTGTTTTTATCCGTTTTTTGCTCTGCACTCATTTTTACTCCTCCTTATTCAAAAAGAATCCCCTATAATATATGTAGAAAAATCAGAGAGTACTGTTACAATTGTGTTACAAATGCAGCCAAAAAGCGCTGTTTAATAAAAAAGGTTGAGACATAACAAAATCAATGTCATCTAAAGATGAACAACTCGTATAGATGAACTGAACCGCTTGTGACACCGCAGTTGATTTCCGTGCAAGACTTCGCTTTCCGCGGGCGGCCGCTGAGCCTCCTCGTCGCTTGCGCTCCTGCGGGGTCTCACCCCTTCCGTTTTCCCCGCAGGAGTCTTCGCCTTGCCCTCCAATCAACTGCTAGAGGGAACGAAACAGATAAAACGATATTTACCATCACAAAAAAACGAACCACTAATCAACATGTTGATTAGTGGTTCGTTTTGCAGTGGGGCTAAAATACTTTTGTCCCAGCCTCTTGTTATTGAGCAGATTGCAGCAAAACTTTTTGAATGGATTCAAAAGACGGGGAATGGATAACTCCATGCTCTGTAATAATGGCCGTAATCAGTTCGCTTGGCGTCACATCAAAAGCTGGATTGTACACAGAGATTCCGTCTGGAGCAATTTGCGTATCTCCAATGTGCGTTACTTCTTTAGGTGAACGTTCTTCAATAGGGATGCTGCTTCCGTCTTGAATAGATAAATCAAATGTGGACTGCGGCGCTGCTACGTAAAATGGAATACCGAATGCTTTCGCTAAAAGAGCAAGTCCATACGTTCCAATTTTGTTAGCCGTATCGCCATTTGCTGCAATGCGGTCAGCACCTACAATGATCCCATTAATTCCTTTTGTTTTAATGGTATGAGCAGCCATATTATCCGTAATCAGCGTAACGTCTACTCCCGACTGCTGAAGTTCCCATGCTGTTAAGCGAGAACCTTGAAGAACGGGTCTTGTTTCACAAGCAAATACTTCAAGCGGAATATCGCGCTGCTTAGACAAGTGAAAAGGTGCTAATGCTGTTCCATAATAAGCTGTAGCAATTGAACCAGCATTACATATTGTCATGATTTTATCTTTCTTTTTAAATAAAGAAAGGGCATGATCTCCAATTCGGTAGCACGTTTCTTCATCTTCTACTTGAATTTGAATCGCTTCATGAACAACTTTTGTTTTAGCTTCATTAACGGACGAAGCGGATTCAGCGCTTTTCGCTACGCGGTCCAATGCCCAAAATAAATTGACGGCAGTCGGGCGTGAACTAGCTAAATACTGTTGATCTAGAGCTAGCTTTTTGTTAAATTCCTTGACTGAATCCGTGTCATAGCTAAGCGCAGAAAGAGCAAGACCAAAAGCCGCCGTAATGCCAATTGCAGGGGCTCCGCGTACTTTCAAGGTAGTGATAGCATCCCATACGTCTTTAATGGTTTGCAGCTTAATATATTCAACTTTGCCAGGAAGCTGCTGCTGATCTAATAAAGTAATATATGATTCATTCCATTCCACTGAGCGCGGAAGTGATAGTGTATTTGTCATGCTGATACCGATCCTTTCATTGTGTACATTATTCGTTATCGAAGTAAATGTTCAAATTCATTTGGTGAAACGTCTTGTTGGTGCAGAAGTAAATAGCGTCCAATTTTTAACGCAGTACGTTTAGCGTTAATTTTTCTTTCCTCTGAAGAAATTTCGTCTAAGTCCGCCACGTGAGCTAAGCCAATCGTACGTCGAATGATTTCACACCCTGCATATCCAACAGCATCTTGCCACGTTTGCGTTAAAATTTCATGTAACAAGCGCTCATCTTTAGCGAAAGGTTCAGTGTTTTCAGAATGCCAAAGCGCAGTAAAGGTATCTTTAAATACGTTCCATGTGTTCGTAATGTGTGCAAATAACGGTTCGCGATCTGTTTTTCGAGAAAGAGCATTTAAAAATAAATTTGCAACAAATTGGCCTAAATCGAATCCAAACGGACCGTAAAAAGCAAACTCTGGATCAATCACTTTCGTTTCTTGACTGCTAGCAAATATGCTTCCTGTATGTAAATCACCGTGAATTAGCGTTTGGGCATTTGTTAAAAATTTATATTTTAATTTTGCTGCTTGTAACTTTACATCTCCATCGTTCCACAATTCTTCTACATCAGGACGCAGCGCTTTTTCAAATTCATTTGTATCGATATCAAAAAAAGGATCTGTAAAAACTAAATCTTCCGTAATATTGCATAAGTCCGGATTGCTGTACTTGACGACTTCTTCTTTTTTATCCTGAGGCTTTAAGGCAAAATCCGACGTTTTGAACGCAATATGTCCTAGAAAAGAACCGATATGCTGTGAAAGCAGGGGATAACTTTCTCCTTGAATAAGTCCGGCGCGGGAAATCGTTAAATGAGACAGATCTTCCATGACCGTAACAGCAAGCGTTTCATCGTGGTAATACACAGCTGGTACGAGTTCAGGGGTAAATGCACCGAATTGCTTGAGCGCATTGCTTTCAATCGTGGCACGGTTCAAGGATAGAGGCCAGCTCTCGCCTACAACTTTTGCATAAGGAAGTGCTTGTTTGACGATAATGGATTTATTCGTTTGATCATTTATGATGTGAAAGACGAGATTTAAGTTGCCATCACCGATTTCACGGGCAGTCAGTGCTTCTGTGGCATCAAAGAGACCTAGCTTTTTCACAAGTTTGATTGCTGAAATTTCTGTTAAAGGCTGATACTTCTCTGTTTTTGTTGTTGACATTAGAATCCCTCCATAGTTTATTAAACTGATTTGTTTACTAAGTTAATAGGTTTAAGAATGTATGGAGGCTTTTATAATTTTAGAAAATATAAAAGCCTCTTTCGTTGGAAAGAGGCTTGATTGTAGTGTTCAAACCTCTTATCTGCCAGAAAGAATTACTTTCTGTTGGAATTAGCACCGTGCCTTTGTAAAAACATGTTTTACGGGTGTGATCCATCTTAGGATGGAATGACGGTCGGTTGCTGGGCTTCACAGGGCCAAATCCCTCAGCCAACTCTTGATAAGAGTACGATTACTTATTCAATTTTGATTTGTTTGAAAATTTTATGTTATCTGGTGAAAATCGTATCATGCAAAAAAACGGCTGTCAATACATAATTAATAAAATTCTGTGCGGCGATCTGTAAAGACAGGAATTTGTTTACGAATTTCTTTTACAAGTTCCAGGTTAACGTCGGCACTTAAAAGTTCTTCGCTATCGCCAGCTTCAGCGATTATTTCTCCCCACGGATCGATGACTAAGGAATGTCCGGCAAATGTGTTATTAGGATCTTGGCCTACACGATTACACGCGATTACATAGCATTGATTTTCGATTGCGCGGCTAATGAGCAGTGCTTTCCAATGGGCAAGTCTTGGAGCCGGCCACTGAGCAACAACAAATAAGACTTCTGCTCCGCTGCTAGTATGCACGCGAATCCATTCTGGAAAACGAATATCGTAACAAATAACTCCTGCGCATAAAGACTGTTCAAGTGTAAAAAGATTTTTTGCTGTTCCTGCTTCTAGATAGAGGTGCTCATCCATTAATTTAAATAAGTGCAGCTTACTGTATTGTGATACTTCACGACCTTTTCGGTCAAAAATATACATCGTATTTGTGACGCCTTGCTCTGTTTTTTTCGCGATCGAACCTGCCACAATATTTACTTCGTTCGTTTTAGCAAATTGAGAGATTAATTGCTTGGCTTGCTGTCCTTCATCATCGGCAATTTCGTCTAGCCGCGTCAAATCATAAGCTGTATCCCATAGCTCAGGAAGCACAAGGATGTCAGGGTTTTCTTTTAGAGCTTCCGTCATTTTTTGTTGAATATATTTTCGGTTTTTAGTTGGGTTTCCAAACGCAATATCAAGCTGCAAACACGTGATTTTTACACTCACTTTATCATCCGTCCTTTTTTTAGTAGTTGAAAAAAATGACTTTACAAGTTGAGTATTACAATATATTATTTGTGACTAGAATTTCAAGAATTTTTTGAGAAGGTGTGCGATGATGAAACAATTTGAGCAATCGGAACTATTAAAAAGTTTACCAAAACAATTTTTTGCATCACTTGTGGGCAAGGTAGGAAAAGTAATGGCCCAAGGGCACGACGTTATTAACTTAGGGCAGGGAAATCCTGATCAGCCTACTCCTTCACATATTGTAGAAACACTCCAAAAAGCAAGTGCTAATCCTATGCATCATAAATATTCTCCATTTCGGGGGCACCAGTTTTTAAAAGAGGCCGTTGCGACTTTTTATAAACGAGAATATGGCGTTGATGTGGATCCTGAAAAAGAAGTAGCTATTTTATTTGGCGGAAAGGGTGGACTTGTTGAAATCCCGCAGTGCTTGTTAAATCCTGGAGATACGGTGCTGGTTCCGGATCCTGGATATCCTGATTACTGGTCTGGAGTAGAGCTTGCAAAAGCAAAGATGGAAGTGATGCCGCTCACGGCTGAAAATCATTTTCTGCCCGTAT
Source organism: Priestia sp. TGN 0903 (assembly GCF_050846855.1). Classification (NCBI taxonomy): domain Bacteria; kingdom Bacillati; phylum Bacillota; class Bacilli; order Caryophanales; family Bacillaceae; genus Priestia; species Priestia sp. TGN 0903. The sequence continues at coordinate 156,294 of NZ_JBOZGL010000004.1, read as the reverse complement.
ACGAAGAGATAGGTGAACGTGCTAAAGAACAGGCAAAGCTCATGTTTTTAAACTATCCGAATAATCCTACCGGTGCAGTGGCAACGGCAGAATTTTTTGAAGACACCGTGGCGTTTGCTGCCAAGCACGATATTTGTGTGGTACACGACTTTGCCTACGGAGCCATTGGATTTGATGGTAAAAAGCCAATCAGCTTTTTACAGACTCCTGGTGCAAAAGAGACGGGAATTGAAATTTATACTCTTTCTAAAACGTATAACATGGCGGGATGGCGAGTTGGATTTGCTGTAGGAAATGAAAGTGTAGTAGAAGCTATTAATCTTCTTCAAGATCATATGTATGTCAGCCTCTTTGGGGCGGTTCAAGAGGCAGCAGCGGCAGCTCTGTTAGAATCTCAACAATGTGTGAATGATTTAGTTAAGCGCTATGAATCTAGACGCAATACCTTTATTCAAGGGCTTCAAGAAATTGGTTGGGACGTTACATCTCCAGCGGGTTCCTTTTTTGCATGGCTAAAAGTTCCTAAAGGATATACTTCTGAACAATTTTCAGATTTACTTCTTGAAAAAGCCCACGTTGTAGTGGCACCTGGAGTAGGCTTCGGAACATATGGTGAAGGCTATGTGCGCGTAGGACTGCTGACGGATGAAGAGCGCATGAGAGAAGCTGTATCTCGAATAAAAAAATTAAATTTATTTTAAAAACGCATTGACAATCCTTTTTGAGTTGGCTTAATATGTAAGAAGTTAACGAGATTAATAACCGATAAATCCTAGCGGTATTTTTTATTTAGTATATAATCTACGAATTCAATTTAAATAAATAGCAACTTTCTTATTAAGAGTAGGTGGAGGGACTAGCCCGATGAAGCCCGGCAACCGACTTAACGCATGTTAAGCACGGTGCTAATTCTTGCAGCAGCAGCTGAGAGATAAGAAGAGCAACGAAAGCCTCTTCTTAATCACAGAAGAGGTTTTTTTTATTAACGATATTAAACAGCAAGGGAGTTTTTAGCATAATGAGTGAAATCGTTGCAAGCTACTTACTACATGACAATAAAGGAAATTTTCATAAAAAAGCGGAAGGAATCGCTTTAGGACTAACCGTCGGCTCATGGACAGATCTGCCGCTTTTAGATCAACAGCAGCTTCAAAAGCATAAAGGGCGCGTCGTATCCGTAACTGAGCTTCAAGACTGCGAACGTGTTAACGGATATTTAGGCGGAGAGGTTAAGCAGGCTATTGTCAAAATTGCTTATCCTACTGCCAACTTTTCAAGAGATTTACCGGCTATTTTAGTTACGGTTTTCGGAAAACTATCACTTGATGGAAAAGTGAAATTATTAGACTTGGATTTTCCTGATGAATTATTAGCTGAATTCCCAGGACCGCGCTTTGGAATAGAAGGTATACGAGAGAAACTAGGCGTTTATGACCGTCCGCTTGTGATGAGTATTTTTAAAGGCGTGATTGGAAGAGACATGACGTACTTAACAACTCAGCTGCGTGAGCAAGCGCTTGGCGGAGTGGATTTGGTTAAAGACGACGAGATTTTGTTTGATAGTGAACGAACACCTTTTGAAACTCGCGTTACAGAAGGAAAAAAAGTACTGAATGACGTATACGAAAAAACGGGACACCGCACGCTGTATGCTGTTAATTTAACGGGACGAACGTTTGAATTAAAAGAAAAAGCGAGAAAAGCAGCTGAGCTAGGAGCCGATGCTCTTTTATTCAACGTATTTGCTTACGGGTTAGACGTACTGCAGGCACTTCGAGAAGATGATGAAATTAACTTGCCGATTATGGCACACCCAGCTGTTAGCGGAGCGCTTACGCCATCAGAGTTTTACGGTTTTTCAAATTCATTACTGCTTGGAAAACTATTGCGCTTAGCCGGAGCAGATTTCTCACTGTTTCCATCACCATACGGAAGCGTAGCGCTTTCTCTTGAAGATACGACAGGCATTGCCTACGAATTAACGCGTCCTGTGTACAAATATAAGCAGACTTTCCCGGTTCCTTCAGCAGGAATTCATCCTGGAATGGTACCGCAGCTTGTGAAAGACTTTGGAATCGACAGCATTATTAATGCAGGAGGCGGAGTTCACGGTCATCCAGACGGCGCTATCGGAGGAGGAAAAGCATTCCGTTCGGCGATAGATGCAGTACTCTCTCATCAAACACTAGCCGAAAAAGCGGAAGAATCAAAAGAGTTGCAAAAAGCTTTGCAACTATGGGGAACAGTAGAGGTGAAAGCATGACATCGTTAAAAATCTTTTGTGACTTTGATGGAACAATCACAAATAGCGATAACATTATTGCTATTATGAAACAATTTGCTCCTCCGGAGTGGGAAAGTATTAAAGACGACGTGCTAGCACAGCGCGTCTCCATTCAAGAAGGAGTAGGGCAAATGTTTGCCTTGCTTCCCGTGGAATTAAAGGAAGATATTATTTCTTATATTTTAGAGACGTCTGCTATTCGAGATGGATTTGATGATTTTATTGCCTATACAAAAGAGCATCATATTCCGCTTTATATTGTAAGCGGAGGAATTGACTTTTTTGTAAAACCGCTTTTGGGAAATCGAGTTGCAGAGGAAATGCTCTACTGCAACGGATCTGATTTTTCCGGTGAGCATATTTCCATTACGTGGCCTCATACATGTGATAAACAGTGTACAAATGACTGCGGCTGCTGTAAGCCAACGATTATTCGCCATCTTGCAGATGAAAGAGATCATACGGTTGTTATTGGCGATTCAATTACAGATTTGCAGGCTGCCAAATTAGCTGACACTGTCATTGCGCGTGACTTTTTAATTAAAAAATGCGAAGAGCTATCTCTACCGTATCGTCCTTTTTCTACTTTTTATGATGTGATTCACCATTTACAAGAATTAACAGAAGAGGTGAAAGCATGAGTATTATGGCTCAGCAAAGATTACACGAGCTTGCAGATATAAAAGATGAGTTGGCAGAGCGCGATTGGTTCTTCGGTACAAGCGGAAACTTAGCGATTAAAGTGGATCAAAATCCGACAACTTTCTTTGTATCAGCAAGTGGAAAAGATAAAAGAAAACGCACAAATGAAGACTTTTTGTTAGTTGATCAATACGGGAAGCCTGCAGAAGAAACGCATTTAAAGCCTTCTGCTGAAACGCTTTTACACGTTAAGATTTACGAGTCAACGAATGCTGGGTGCAGCCTTCATGTACATACAATCGACAACAACGTGATCTCTGAACTGTACGGAGGTGAAGGGTTTATTTCATTCAAAGGCCAAGAAATTATTAAGGCACTGGGTATTTGGGAGGAAGATGCGGAAATTACTGTTCCGATTATTCCGAATTACGCGGATATTCCGACACTAGCAGAAGAATTTTCTCACCATATAAAAGGCGATCAAGGCGCGATTTTAATTCGTAACCACGGGATTACGGTATGGGGGAAAAATGCGTTTGAAACAAAAAAAGCGCTAGAAGCCTATGAATTTCTATTTAGCTACCATGTGAAATTACTATCACTTAAAGGCATTAAGCCAAAGGTGCATTTATAAAAGGAGGAAATAAAAATGGCGCAAATTCGCTTACATGTAAATAATAAAAGGATTGAAACTCAAGAGGAAGTATCAGTTTTTCTGGCAAACAATGAAGTTATTTATGAAAACTGGGATATTACAAAACTTCCAGAAAATCTTCGTGAAAAATATGATTTAACTGATGAAGAAAAAACAGAAATTTTAAACGCTTTTGGTGAGGATATTAAAGATATTTCTGAACGCCGCGGCTATAAAGCTCAAGATGTTATCTCGTTATCGGAATCTACACCAAACATTGATGAATTGTTAAAAAACTTTCAGCGCAAGCATATTCATACAGATGACGAAGTTCGCTTTATCGTAAGCGGTCATGGAATCTTTGTTATTCAAGGAAAAGACGGTGAATTTTTTGATGTTGAATTAGAGCCGGGCGATTTAATTTCAGTACCAGAAAACATTCTTCATTACTTTACACTAATGGAAGATCGTAAAGTAGTCGCTGTGCGAATTTTCGTGACAACTGAAGGATGGGTACCTATTTACGCATAACAACTACTTGTAAAGCATAGGTCATGATCACCCCACTTTTACATCTAAAAGCGGGGTATTCTTTGGATTATTATAAAACTAACTATTTTTATATGAATAATAAGTTTAATAGGAGGAACACCATGAAAAAGAGTAAAAAAATGCTGTGGCCACTTACTTTGCTCGTGCTTCTAGTTTTTGCGCTGGCTGCCTGCACGAAAGAACAGCCAAGTCTAAACGAGAAAGCACAGGCAGCTCCAGCGCAGCAAGCGGCTTCTGCTAAGCCTGTACAGCAAGAAGGAAAAAAGATTACGAAAGATACAAAAATTGCTCTTATTTCTGAATTTACGTCAGGCACTCACGCTGCTCAGTACATAACAGGTGTGACAAAAGCGGCTAAAAAAGCAGGAGTACAGCTATCCGTTTCTGATTCTAATAATGATCAATCTAAAATGGCGGCGTATTTAGACACGGCTATTAACCAAAATGTTGACGGTATTATGATTGACCACGGCCGGGCTGAAACCCTTGAACCTGGCGTGAAGCGCGCGATTGCAAAAGGGATTCCCGTTATTGCAACAGACGTAGAATTAAAAGTAGAAGGCGTTACAACGATTGACCAAGATGATTATATGCTTGCGCTCCAGGGGCTAAAGCAAATGATGCAGGACATTAACGGAAAAGGAAATATTGTATATGCGTTTGTTGGAGGCTTTGCACCGATGGAAAAACGCGACAGCATTTATAAAATTATGATGAATCGCTATCCAGATGTAAAACAAATTGCCACGTTTGGAAGCGCAACAGACAACACCTCTCTAGACACTCAAAATAAAATGGCGGCTGTATTAAAGCAGTATCCAAATAAAGGAGACATTGCAGCCGTTTGGGCACCTTGGGACGAATTTGCAAAAGGAGTCACAAGAGCGATTAAAGAAGCAGGACGAGATGAGATTAAGGTATATGGAGTGGACTTATCTGATGAAGACCTGCAAATGATGCAGGCAAAAAACAGCCCGTGGAAAGCGTCAGCTGCTGTAAACCCAGCTTCAGTAGGAGAAAAGCAGGTTGATCTGCTTCTTAAAAAGATTTCCGGTCAAGAGATCCCTCGTTATTATTCCTTTGATCCGGTTTTAGTCAAACAAACTGACTTGCCTAATCAAACGATTAATATGGACCAGCTTAGTCAGTACGTAGAAGAATGGGGTAAAAAAGAGTAGAAGTGGAGGGACAGACATGACGAACGAGCTTTCAATGAAGAACATTACAAAAAACTTTGGTTCTTTTCAAGCGCTGAACAAAGTTGATTTTACTGTTCAAAAAGGGGAAATTCATGCTTTATTGGGAGCCAATGGTGCCGGTAAAAGTACGTTGATGAAAATATTGTGCGGAGCTTACGACGAGTACGAAGGAAAGATTTACAAAGACGGAGGAGAAATCTCTATTTCTTCTCCTAAAGAAGCGAAGAGCCACGGCATCGGCATTGTACACCAAGAAGTCGATGTAGCGCTGATTCCTTCGCTATCAGTAGCTGAAAACATTGTGTTAGACGTGCAGGTTTCTAAGAAAAGTAAGACATTTGTAAACTGGAAATCTATTTATAAGAAAGCGGAAGAAGCTCTTTCTTTACTTGGTTCTTCTTTATCCGTTAAAAAAAATGTTGTTGATCTAACTCTATCAGAAAAACAGCAGGTGCTTATTGCACGTGCAATTGTACAGAATGTTGATTATTTAATTTTGGATGAACCAACCGCACCTCTTAGTGTGGAAGAGACGAAACAATTGTTTTCTGTGATGAGAGAGCTGAAGAAAAGCGGAGTAGGCATTATTTATATTTCACATCGCCTTCAAGAAGTGGTTGATATTTGCGACCGCTTAACGGTTTTAAAGGACGGACGCTATGTAGCTACAAAAGAAACTTCACATACATCAATTGAAGACGTGATTACGCTCATGTTAGGAACGTCTTCTGTAAAACAGTGGGTCAAAAAATCAGTAGAAGTTGGAAACGAACTTTTACATGTAGAAGCATTATCCCTTCCAGGGCGCCTTTCGAATATCTCTTTTCATGTAAAAGAAGGAGAGGTAGTCGGTATTGCAGGGCTTGTAGGAGCAGGGAAAACGGAGCTTTGCCGAAGTCTATTTGGTTTAGAGCAATATGTCAGCGGCAGCGTTCGGTTAAAAGGCAAGAAACTAAAGTTGAATAAGCAGCCGTATTATTATATTGCACAAGGTCTTTCTCTTGTTCCTGAAGAACGAAGAAAAGAAGGAATTTTTGTTCATGAATCGATTGCCGATAACTTAGTTTTGCCAAGTCTGTCCCGCTTTACAAATTATTCGTTTCTAAAGCGAGGAAAGATCAAAGAAAAAGCGCAGAAAACGACTGGGCAAGTTGGCGTAAAGTCTCATTCTATCGAGCAGTCAGTTGGAACGTTAAGCGGTGGAAATCAGCAGAAAGTAGCAATCGGAAAATGGCTTGTTACGGATTCTGACGTACTGTTGTTCGATGAGCCAACTAAAGGGGTTGATGTGGGCTCTAAGCGAGAGATATTCGACTTAATTACAGGGCTTGTGTCACAGCAAAAAGGCGTTGTTTATGCAACCTGTGAATTCGAGGAGCTGCTAGGGGTAGCGGATCGAATTTATGTTATGTACAACGGGAAAATCGTGAAAGAATTATCCAAAGAAGAAGCAACTAGTGAAAAATTATTTTATTATACAGCAGGAGGAGTAAAAGGATGAGTGCGGAGTATGTAACAGAACCTGTAGCGAAACCAAAGAGAAAAATAAGCGTTTTCGACTTTTTTTACAAATATGGGACAGTCTTAATGATTTTTGTTATTATGATTATTTTTTCCATTGCCACACCTAACTTTTTAACAGGAGAAAACATTAGTGATATTCTGCGCTCTATTTCCATTGTTACCTTAATTGCGCTTGGTGTAACGATATCGTTAACGGTCAACGGACTCGACTTATCTGTAGGATCTACGGCTGGTTTAGCCACTATTTTATCAGCTTCTATGCTCGTTTTACACAGACAAGAAATTGCAGTTGCGATCATTGTTCCGATTATTGCATCGCTTCTCATCGGGTTAGTGAATGCTTTTTTAGTAGTGAAAGTAAAGATTCCTGATATTTTAGCCACGCTTTCAATGATGTTTATCGTACAGGGGATTTTATTAACGTATACAAAAGGCTCAGCTATTTATACCAATATGCCTTTACCAAGCGGAGAAAGAGCTCCGGGAATTTTCATTCCTTCTTTCCTTGCGCTGGGGCAAGGTCACTTTCTAGGTATTCCCGTCCCTGTGATCATTATGCTGCTGACTGTGCTGCTTGTTCATATCGTTTTTTCCTATACAAAGTTTGGTCGTTTTTTCTACGTAACAGGAGGTAACATAGAAGCAGCAAGACTTTCGGGTGTACCGGTTAATCGTTATCGTATGTATGCCTATATGTTTTCAGGTTTGCTTGCTGGAATTGGAGGAGTCGTTTTAGCTGCCCGTATTGGAGTAGGAGAAGTGAACGCAGGCTCACCATTTTTAATGGATGCCGTAGCTGCGACATACATTGGCTTTTCCGTATTTGGAGCAGGGAAACCGAATGTATTCGGGACGCTGATTGGCTCTATTTTAATTGGTGTGCTGTTAAATGGATTAACGATGCTAAATGTTCCGTATTATATGCAAGATATTATTAAAGGAGCTGTATTAGCAGGAGCCTTGGCTTTAACGTATTACCGCTCGAAACAAACATCTACGGCTGTGTAAACAGCCGTTTTTTTTCGTTTGAAATCGGGAAGAATAAGGAAAAACAATAGTATAATCTATTATTTATGTAGAAAGAGGGAGTATAGATGAAACGTGTCGTCATTATAGGAGGAGTAGCCGCCGGAATGAGCGCAGCTTCACAGCTTCGCCGGATGAAAGAAAAAGAAGAAGTGGAAATCCTTGTGTTTGAAAAAGGTGGAGATATCTCTTACAGCGCATGTGGCATGCCTTACTATCTGTCAGGTGTTGTAAAAGAAAAAGACGATTTGATTGCTCGTACGAAACAAGAGTTTGAAGAGCGAAATATCTCCGTCCATCTTTTTCACGAAGTTAAAGAAGTAAACCATACAAAGAAATACATAGTAGCACAAGATGTCAAAACGCACGCTGAAAAAGAGATAACATATGATGAACTCATCATTGCAACTGGAACAATGGCTGTTAAACCTAATTTTATGAGTGATAACATGCCGAATGTATGCACATTAAAGTCATTAGAAGACAGCGAAAGAATCTATACATATCTACAGGCTCACTCCGTAGAAAAAGTCACTATTATTGGTGGAGGATATGTCGGAATGGAAGTAGCTGAAGCAATGAAGGCTTTGGGAAAAGAAGTACGGGTCATTGAACAGGGAAAGCAGATTCTATCTATTTTAGATCAAGACATGGCAGAGCATCTACAAAAGCAGCTAGATGACGATATTTTATTTCATTTCGAAGAAGAAGTGGAAGCATTGCTGCATTCAGATGGTTCCGTCACTCACGTTCAAACAAACCGTCAAACGTACCAAACGGATTTAGTGATTGTAAATGTAGGAGTTCGTCCGAATACGCAATTCTTAGAAAGAAACGGACTAAGAATGCTTGAAAATGGAGCTATTTTAGTAAACGAGAAGTTGGAAACCAACGTGCCTCATATCTACGCAGCGGGAGATTGTGCAACGAGCTATCACCGCGTATTAAAAAAAGATGTTCATATTGCTCTTGGAACCATTGCCAATAAGCAGGGAAGGGTTCTTGGTTACCGATTAGGGGGAGAAAATAGAAAATTTCCGGGTGTTCTAGGTACAAGCATTGTCAAAGTGATGGACTATGAAATCGGAAAAACCGGCATTTCAGAAAGAGAAGCAAGAGAAAATTCTCTTTTATACAAAACCATCACAGCCGGGGCTCCGAGTCATGCTTCTTACTATCCAGGAGCTGAAAAGATTGTGATAAAACTTGTTTATCATCCTGAAACAAAAGAGATTTTGGGGGTTCAAATGATTGGGAAAGAAGGAGTTGCAAAAAGAATCGATGTATTTGCGACAGCTATTACTTGCCGCCTCACAACAGATGAAATAACCATGCTAGATCTTTCGTATGCCCCTCCTTTTGCTACGGTATGGGATGCTGTACAAATCGCTGCTCAAAAAGCTGAATAAAAAAGAGGCTGGGACAAAAGTAGTTGAGTCCAAGTAAAAAAAGAACCATTCATCAACCTGTTTGATGAGTGGTTCTTTTTTTTTTTGATGGTGCACATCGTTTTATTTGTTTCGTTCCTTCTAGCAATTGATTGGAGGGCAAGGAGAAGACTCCTGCGGGAAAAGCGGAACAGGTGAGACCCCGCAGGAGCGAAAGCGACGAGGAGGCTCAGCGGCCGCCCGCGGAAAGCGAAGCCTTGCACGGAAATCAATTGCGGTGTCATAAGCAGTCCAGCTCATGTATCTCATTTGTTCGTCTTTCGTTTGGATTTATTTCGTTATGTCTCAACCTCTTTTTTATTCGACAAGCAGCATCTTTTGTCGAAAAACAACTTGTAAAAAAAAGATAAACGGTATTCCTATAGTAATGTAAGCGTTTATAAATTCCGACAAAATAATTTTTTTGCGAAAAAAATGTCTATTATTGCGACTCTATTTACATATTTAGTAGAATTTGTAATAATGCGTTATAAGCTAATTTCTTTGTCATAGGAGAGGATTTTGTGTTTGGAGTGAGAAATAGAACGAAATCAGAGAGATTATTAGTGGAAATCGTCCAAAAAAGACAAAAGATGGTGCAGCTCGGAGAAGAAAAAGGTCTGACTAATGAAGAAACCGTTACCTGTAGTCAAGAGCTTGATCAGCTCTTACTCGTTTATCAAAAGCAGCGTTTAAAAGAAGAGGAAGAAAAGACATCGTTTGCCACACTGATTAGCCGCTTTTTATCTTTTTCAAAGCTGTAATGCAGGACAAGCATTCGGGATCGGGCAGTGAAACAATTACGCTGCCCGTGGCCTCTCTTCAGCTTTAAAAAATGTTAATTAAAAAAATCATAAACAAAATACCAAAAATAAACGAATAAGTAGCAAATCTTTCGTTTCCATCGCCGTGACTTTCCGGAATTAACTCTTTATAAATAATAAAAAGCATGGCTCCGGCAGCAAACGCTAATCCATATGAAACGAGAGACTCCACAAAATTAGTTAAATAAAACCCGAGTAAAGACGTTACAATTTCAACTGATCCTGTAAGGGTAGCAATTAAAAATGCTTTTATTTTACTGATATTTTGCTGAGCTAAAAATAGCGCGACCAACAGTCCTTCAGGTGCATTTTGAAGACCGATTGCAAGGGCAATTAAGTTCCCTGTATTTTCAACATTTGAAGCGTAGCTCACACCAACAGACAGTCCTTCAGGAAGGTTGTGCAACGTAATAGCGGAAACAATTAAAAGTGCTTTTTCATCAAACTGTATGCCGGTTTTAGAATGCTCAAGATCAATGTGAGGAATATTCTGCTCCAACAGTGTTAATGTTACCACGCCAAGCAGTAAGCCAATCGCTAAGGAAAAAAAACCGCCGCTTTGAAGAGATTCTGGAATTAAGCTCATAGTAGAAGCTGCTGTCATAATGCCTGCAGTGAGCGCAAGAAGTATATCTTTCCAGCGATGAGTGAGTTCTTGATTCAAAAATAGAATAGGCAAAGCGCCTACTCCAGTCGATAGCGCAGAAAGAATGCTTCCAATTAGTACCTCAGTCATAAACCGTCTCCTTTTACGTATTCTTCTTTTTATCCTCAATTCACATCGTTCTTTTAGTGTATGTTTTTTTGTTTTCTATGAGCATGACTATTTTAAAAATGAACAGCTTTATGCAATAATTTTACAAAAAAGTTGAACCAGTGAAGGTTCAACTTTTTAGGTGAAGTACAGCTCCTGAACTTGGTTAGCAATGTGCTCAAGCTTATTGGAAACTTGAGGAATGCCATATCCTACATACAAAGGAGATGTGGCAAAGCGAGGAATGATTTTCGCTGCAATTTTGCCGTTTTTAAGATTATAAAAAAACAAGTTGTAGCTCGTGCAGCTACGATGAAAATGATTTAATAAATAGTGAGCAGCCGTTTGAAGATAATCTGCAAACGTGTGCAGCTCTTTGTCAAGCTGATCTGTTATCACGTTAAATTCAAAAAAGCCCATTCGAGGTTTTACAGATAAATTAAATGTGACGTGTTCATTTTTGGCAATTGTGACTCCTTCAAACTGCTCTAGCTTCACATTTTCATTTACATCCATCTCATTTAAACCAATAATTTGCATATGAGGATGTCGTAATGATCCTCCGGACATGGGGCCGTGATTTTTAAAGAAAAGAACAGAAGCATATTCTCCGCTGTTCATCATCGATATCCATCGTTCAGTAGCAAAACTCAGCAAGGTATACAGATGTTCTTTTGGATAAATAGATAGTTCTGAAGAACACTCATCGGTCTCAATGATAACCGTCTGATAAGCATCTTGCAGAACGGGAAACTTATTTTTTAGCCAAATGATAGGTCCTTGTTTTTCAATGATGCCTGTAAGAGATTCTACGTCGCAAAAGGGACAGGGGTTTTGCCGGTTAACGATTGTTTCAGGCTTTTGCGAACCAATCGCGGAATTAAATAATAAATGGGTTGGTTTCATAATCATTCACCTTTTTATGTAATGTTCATATGTTTATTGTATTAAAAGCATATGTATAAATCCACTTATATACATTTTTTATCAAAAAAATTGTACAAGCAGAGAGAATAACCGATGAAATAAGCCTGCTTTGATTGACTTTGAAGGGAAATTTTAGTATTATCTTGATATCAAGATAATATCAAAGGAACTGATTAAAATGACGAATGATGTAACTAGAGAAGAGTTAGACCAATCTCTTAAATTATTTATTGTACTATCTCGTGCCAATCGTTCAATTAATGATCATGTGCATAAATTTATTCAACAGCATGGAATGAATCCAACCGAATTTGCTGTCCTAGAGTTATTGTACCACAAAGGCCAGCAGCCTCTTCAGCAAATTGGCGGAAAAATTCTGTTGGCAAGCGGCAGTATTACGTATGTAGTAGACAAGCTTGAGAAAAAAGGCTTCTTGGAGCGCGTTGCTTGTCCGAGCGATCGTCGCGTAACCTATGCAGCTATCACCAAGCAAGGCAAGGAAATGATTGAAAGCATGTTTCCGAGTCACGAAAAAAGAATTCATGATATTTTATCCGTTTTATCTAGCGAAGAAAAGGAAGTTGCCATTTCGATGCTTAAGAAACTAGGGCACTATGCAGATGAATTTTTGCCGGAATCGACTAATTAATTAAGGAAAGCTCGTTTGTTTCTGTTGAACAAACGAGTTTTTTCTATGACTTCTTTCATGGCCAATCGACATCAAAAATAAAAAGTGACAAAAAATTGAAATTAACAGGAATACAGCTGGATAAAAACGAATTAGGTTACATACAGACAATAGAGGAAGGGGAACAAATGATGAAATTTGAGAATTATACATATACGCGACCTGATATGAATGAAATTGAAAAGCAGTTTGAAAAGGCCATTACACATTTTACGGAAGCAGCGTCAGTCAGTCAGCAAAATGAGGCAATTCGTCTAGCAAACGATGCGTATTCTCAGTACAGTACAATGGGGAACATCTGCTATATTCGTCATTCTATCGACACAGCCAATGAATTTTATAAAGAAGAACAAGACTATTTTGATGAAACACAGCCGCTTTTAGAAGGATACGTAGAGAAATTTTACAAAGCCTTAATCTCTTCACCTTTTAAACCGGAACTAGAAGAAAAGTGGGGAAAGCAGCTGTTTTCTCTTGCTGAAATGCAGTTAAAAACGTTCTCTCCTGAAATAGTAAAAGAGCTGCAGGAAGAAAATAAGCTATCATCTCAATATACGAAGCTAGTGGCGTCAGCTAAAATTGTATTTGAAGGAGAAGAAAGAACGTTAGCTCAGCTCGATCCGTTTATGGAGTCACCTGATCGAGAAATGAGAAAAAAAGCAGCAGAAGCGAAGTTTCAATTTTTTACTGATCATGAAGAGGAATTTGATGATATTTACGACAAGCTTGTAAAAGTGCGGACTAAGCTTGCTGAAAAATTAGGCTATAAAAATTTCGTAGAAGTGGGCTATGCTCGTATGTCTAGAATAGGGTACGATGCTGAAATGGTTGCCGCTTTTCGCCAACAAGTGAAAGAGTATATTGTTCCCCTTACTGAAAAACTAAAAAAGCGTCAGCAGGAAAGAATTCAAGTAGAGAGCTTAACTTATTATGATGAACCGTTTCAGTTTGAAACAGGAAACGCAGTGCCAAAAGGTGATGAAAAGTGGATTATTGAAAATGGACGGGTTATGTATAAGGAGCTTTCTAAAGAAACGGACGAATTTTTTTCCTTTATGCTTGAAAATAATTTAATGGATTTAGTCGCTAAAAAGGGCAAAGCAGGCGGAGGCTACTGTACGTTTATTGAAGAATACAAAGCGCCGTTTATTTTTTCAAACTTTAATGGAACATCAGGCGATATTGATGTGTTAACGCATGAAGCAGGGCATGCTTTTCAAGTGTATTCCAGCCGAGATATGGAAACCAATGAGTATCACTGGCCTACGCATGAAGGAGCTGAAATTCATTCGATGAGCATGGAGTATTTTACATGGCCTTGGATGGAGTTGTTCTTTAAAGAAGACAAAGATAAATACCAGTTTTCTCATTTAAGCTCAGGCTTAACTTTCTTGCCTTACGGGGTAGCAGTAGATGAATTTCAGCATGCTGTATACGAACGCCCTGAGATGACGCCTTCGGAACGAAAACAAACGTGGCGAGAAATTGAAAAGAAATATATGCCTTCTAAAAACTATGACGGCCATCATTATCTAGAAAGCGGTGGCTTCTGGCAGCGCCAGCTTCATATTTACACGTCTCCGTTTTATTATATTGATTATACGCTCGCTCAAATTTGTGCATTTCAATTTTGGAAAAAGGATCGAGAAAATCATGAACAAGCATGGCAAGATTACGTTCATTTGTGTAAGCTTGGCGGAAGTAAGCCATTTTTAGAATTAGTAGAGGAAGCGAATTTGATCTCTCCATTCGAAGAGGGCTGCGTGCAGTCTGTAGTAGATGAAATTGAAAACTATTTAAATAGTATTGATGATAAAAAGCTATAAAAACAGGGCTTGAGACATAACAAAATCAATCGAATCTAAAGACGAACAAATGTGAGAAACAATCTAGTATGAATCGCTTGTTACACCGCCGTTGATTTCCGTGCAAGGCTTCGCTTTCCGCGGGCGGCTGGTGAGCCTCCTCGGCGCTTATGCTCCTGCGGGGTCTCACCTATTCCGCTTTTCCCGCAGGAGTCTTCGCCTTGCCCTCCAATCAACAGCTAGAAGCACCTAGATTAAACCTACGCTCACCCTCATAATAAAAAAATCCGAATGAGTTTGATTTTTAATTAAAAAATAAACTCGTTCGGATCTTCCTTCAACTAACATACTTTTGTTCTAGCCTCTTTTTTTAATGGTTCACTCCTTGTTCCCATAAAGGAATCGTAAGGGTAACGCTGGTTCCTTCGCCCACAGTGCTTTTAATTTCAAATGTTCCTTTATGCTGATACAGAATGTTTTTAATCACAACAAGTCCAAGACCGGTGCCTGATGGCTTCGTGGTAAAAAAGGGCTTTTGAATGTGCGTAAGCAAATTTGAGGGAATACCCACTCCTGTATCTTTAATGAAAATAGTAAGGCCTTTAGTATGCTGAGTAACGTTTAAATGGATTTCTCCTCCGCTAGGCATAGCTTCGAGCGCATTTTTTAATAAATTGATGAGTACTTGTTTAATTTGATTGGCATCACAGCAGATGTATGTATGCGGAGCTTCCACCTGCGTTTTAACTACGACGTTTTTTAATACACATTCTGATTCATACAGAAGAATAACGTCATTTAAAATAGTAGAGAATGCATGTTTTTTCATAACCGTATCATGAGGTTTAGCGAGCAATAAAAATTCTCCAACGATTGAGTTAATACGATTCAGTTCACTCAGCATGATGGTTGTATAAGAATGATAGCGGCTGCTGTCTTCATGAATAAGCTGAATAAATCCATTCAGGGAAGTAAGCGGATTTCGAATTTCATGAGCGATGCCAGCTGCCATTTCGCCGGCTAAAGATAATTTATCGGTTTGGCGAAGAAATTTTTCTGTTTCCTTTTCTTCTGTAAGATCGCGTGAAATACCAAAAAGCGCAACGACTTGCTGATCACGATTAAAAATAGGTGAAACAGTAATTTCTACGTCAATTATTTTTCCGTCTTTTCGCTTATCTTGGGTTTCAAAGGCTACCAGCTTTTCTCCTTTTTTAACCCTTTCTAATCGGTTTTCAGCGTCGCCTTTTAAGCCAGCAGGAATAAATGGGATGGCTTTTCCGACAATTTCTTCCGCTTTCCATCCGTATATTTGCTCAAAAGCATCGTTTACTTTAATCACTTTGCCGTCTAGACTGAATACGGAAATGGCGTCGCGATTGTATGTGAAAAAAGATTGTAAATACTCTTGAGCTGAGTAAAGTTCATCTTCGGTTTTGTTCATTTTGACCGTCGTAATAGCAATCAATTTTTTAGAGAAATGAGCACAATACAACAAAATAATCATTGTGATCAGCGTAAACAAAATGAAATAAACGATATCTAATTTCACGAAAGTCACAGATGTAAAAAGAGTGTTGCTTACATAAAAGTACAAAACAATTATTATGGACATTAATGTAGAAGTTACAATAGCGATATAGCTATAGTAAATAAAGCTAACAATTATTCCAAGAAACAAAAACAAATAATTAATAACAGCAGGTTCAATAGATGTTATGTACGCAATATAGGCATAATAGCATATAAAAAAAGAATACATAATGATAGCAGGATGAAAATGAAAGTAATACATAGCCGTCACTACCAATAATAAAATTCCTCCGCTTATAAAAACAATCGGATGAGGATCAGCTGCAATAAAGTGATATAACACAATGTGGACAAAATACAGCAGCCAAAAAATAAGTAAAAGAATAAAATTACGTTTTTTTATGAGGTTGTGTGATTCCATAAAAAATCCCTTTCTTAAATGGTGAATAATTTTATAGGAGAATAACTTCATAGTCAGCTAGTCGCACGATACAGTAATATATCACTCATATTAGCATAGTTACAACTATGTGAATAGCCGAATTGAGCACTTAGACCAAGGAAGATAGATCTAGAATGTGGCCGGTCATAAACTATTAAGGAAATATGAGGGGAATATGAACGAAATGAAGGAGATGTAAAGCTTTTGTGATAACCTTGTAAAAGTGAACTTTTTTCCAATTGGATAGGCTATACTGCCAGTAGAGCCATATGAATGGTGACTACATAGAGGCTCAGATGATTCGAAAGGAGACGGTAAAATGAACAAAAGTTTATTAGTCAAGTTATTTGGATCACTTCTAGCAATTATGTTAATCACAGCATGCAACTCACAAACGGATGAAAAAGATGCAACAGAACAGCAAACCGAACAGTCGGATGATACTCAATCGGAGGATACAACGACAGATGATTCACAGGAAACAATGAAGCAAGACGAAGCAGATGACTCATCTGGGGATGAAGCAGCTGATGATCAAGAAGAATCAACGGATAGTGCGGACGAAAAAACAGATGAAAAAACAGATGAAAGTAAATAAACGAAAGTATTTCTATAAAAAAAGCGACTCAAGTAGAGTCGCTTTTTCTATTAGTTTTGTACGGTGATTTCGCTCGCTTCATTTAACGTTACGTTCACTGTTGATACGTCCGCATCATCTAACAGTAAATCTGTAATTCGATCTTCAAGCTGTTCTTGAATTGCTCGGCGGAGTGGTCTAGCACCAAATGCAGGGTGATAGCCAAGTTCAGCCAGTTTTTCTTTTACCTCATCTGCTACGCTCAGCGTGATGTTTTGTTCTTGTAATGTTTCTTTTAATTCAGCAAGCATAAGGTCAACGATTTTAATCAAGTTATCTTTTTCAAGGTGATTAAATTCAATGATTGTATCAAATCGATTTAAAAACTCTGGTTTGAAATAAGATGAAAGTGAATCTAAAACGGATGCCTGCTTAAGCGCATCATTTTCTGCGTCAAACCCAACCGTAATTTTCTTTTCACCTACACCAGCGTTACTTGTCATAATGATAACCGTGTCTTTGAAGCTTACTGTGCGACCTTGACTATCCGTTAGACGTCCATCTTCTAAAATTTGCAAAAACATATGCTGAACGTCTGGATGAGCTTTTTCAATTTCATCTAGTAAGATGATGGAATAAGGGTTACGGCGTACTTTCTCTGTTAATTGTCCTGCCTCTTCATGACCTACGTAGCCAGGAGGTGAGCCGATTAATTTAGACACCGCGTGTTTTTCCATATATTCACTCATATCTAGACGAACCATTGCATCTTTTGAGCCGAACAGTTCTTCAGCTAATGTTTTGGTTAACTCTGTTTTACCGACACCTGTTGGACCGACAAATAAGAATGAACCAATTGGGCGATGCTTCGCTTTTAATCCAGCGCGAGAACGTCGAATTGCTTTTGCTACTTTTTCGACAGCTTCCTGCTGTCCGATTACTTTTTGAGCTAAGTGCTCTGCTAAATGCTTCATTTTTGCTGATTCATTTTCTTGAAGTTTACCAACAGGGATACCCGTTTTCTTTTCAATAATGGCTTGAATGTCAGCAATATCCACATTCATTTTTTGCTGTTCTTCGTTTAGTTGTTTTTCAAGAGCAGCTTCTTCATCGCGCAGTTTTGCCGCTACTTCATATTTTTCATCCTTTAGCGCCTGCTCTTTTTCTTTTGTAATTTCTTTTAAGCGAGCGGCTGCGTCGTCTTTATTTGTAATGCCTGCCTGTAAGTTCATTTTTGAACCTGCTTCATCTAGCAAGTCAATTGCTTTATCAGGCAAGAAACGATCTTGAATGTAGCGGTGTGATAAATTTACACAAGCGCGGATCGCTTCATCTGTATAGCTAACGCCGTGATAATCTTCATATTTACTTTGAATTCCTTTTAGAATTTCAACGGCTTCTTCTACAGACGGTTCGTGAACCATAACCGGCTGGAAACGTCGTTCAAGAGCCGCATCTTTTTCAATGGAACGGTACTCTTTTAAAGTTGTAGCTCCGACTACTTGAAGTTCACCTCGTGCAAGAGCAGGTTTTAAAATATTGCTTGCGTCCATTGAACCTTCCGCTGAACCTGCTCCTACAAGAAGGTGGATTTCATCGATAAATAAAATCACGTTTTTTCGCTGTTGAAGCTCGGAAATTAACTGTTTCATACGCTCTTCAAATTGACCTCGCACGCCCGTATTAGCTACGAGTGATGCTACATCTAACAGATATACATCTTTATTTAGCAGCTTTGCAGGAACTTTTCCTTCCGCAATTTTTAAAGCTAACCCTTCGACTACAGCTGTTTTACCAACACCGGGTTCTCCAATTAGTACCGGGTTGTTTTTGTTTCTTCTATTTAAAATTTCAATGACGCGCTCTACTTCTTCTTCGCGGCCAATAACAGGGTCAATTAATCCCGTTTTCGCAATTTGAGTTAAGTTTCGACCAAATTGATCTAAAAAGCCTCCGCCGCCGTTTCCTTGCTGTGGCTGCTCCGGTGCAGCTTGTTCGTGCGCCATTTGCTTGAATAAATCATCGATGTTCATAAAGCCGCCACCTCCAAAGCCTGATGGGATTTTATGTTCTTTCATTAGTGCTTGATAACATGTATGACATAAACGATATTGAGATTTTTGATTATTTGTTTGTACATTTAATTGAATAGATGCTTCACGTTTATTACAGTTTTGACAAATCATTTAATTAGCCTCCCTAAATGATTTTAATCGAAGATCAGCAGGTGTTTGACCTTTCTTGACCTTTCGTAATCTCATTATACTTTGACCTTTTTTGACTTTCAAGTCTTTTGCTTAAAAATTTTTTGAGGGAAGTTCCTCGCTTATGTACAAAAGGTAGTACATTAAAAAAACGTGTGTTTTGTGTGTACCCGTTTTATATATATAAAAACATTAGAAGCATTTTGTACAATGATTTGCTTAGATAGAGAATAAATATTAATAAGAAGAAAAGTGGAAAAATGAGTGCAGAGCCTGCCGTTGGATAAAATAAGTTATTGACAGCAAGAAGGATAAAAATTATACTCAAGAAGGTTTGCACTTAACTGCGTAAAAGCATAAAAGCGTTTAAGTGAAAAAGAAAGATAGAAAGGGAATACCTCATGAAAAAAGAAATTTCATTTATACAATCAATAGCGGTGGTTTTGGTGCTATTAGCTATTATTTTTGTTTCATTATTTATGTTAAAGCTGCCGCCTCATATTCCGCTAATATTTGGTGTAGCATTTATTAGTGTGATTGGCTTTTTGTTGAAATATAAGTGGACAGAAATGGAGAAAGGCATTTTAGACGGTGTTAGACTTGGCATTAAGCCTATCCTTATTCTAATGCTGATCGGGATGCTCATTGCGATTTGGATGGTAGGAGGAACGATACCGACGATTTTATCCTACGGCTTCCACTGGATTTCACCGCAGTACTTTTTAATTAGTGCTTTGGTTATCACCGTGTTAGTTTCAACATTCACGGGAAGTTCATTAACAACCGTCAGTACGGTAGGAGTCGCTTTATTTGGCGTGGGAACTGCTATTGGTGTACATCCAGGGCTAGCAGCAGGGATGATTGTTTCAGGAGCTGTGTTTGGAGATAAGATGTCTCCATTGTCTGATACAACAAATTTTGCTTCTGGTATCGTTGAAGTACCGCTCCCTAAACATATTCAGCATATTACGTGGACGACGGTTCCAAGTATTGTTATTACAGCAATCATTGCATTGGTAATCGGAATGAACGGAAATCATGAAAGCGTCAATTACGGAGAAATTCAAGGAATTCAAGAAGCATTAAAACATACGTTTAATTTACACGTGTTAACGTTGCTTTCTCCACTCTTAGTTCTTATTTTTTCGATGAGAAGAGTCGATGTATTGCCAACGTTAGTTTTAGGGATTGTAACGGCCATTATTACAGGAATGATTACACAGCATGAATTTACGCTGAGTCAATTGCTAGGGGTTCTTCAAAGCGGGCCGGCAATCGAGTCAGGAAATAAAGTAGTCGATGCGATTGTAAACAAAGGCGGATTACAGTCCATGATGTTTTCTATTTCTCTTATCATGATTGCCTTGTCGCTAGGTGGCTTGATGAGAGCGGTTGGAATTATTGATGCTTTATTAAAAGGATTAGCAAAACAAATCCGCCGCAGCGGAGACGTTATTTTTGCTACGCTTCTATCTTCAATTGGAGTGAACGTTATTACAGGAGAACAGTATTTATCAATTCTTCTGCCTGGGCAAACGTTTAAGCCGCTGTATGAAAAGTGGAACTTAGATCCGAAAAACTTATCACGAACGCTTGAAGACGGTGGAACGGTTATTAATGCTATTATTCCGTGGGGTGTCAGCGGAGCTTTTATTTCAACTGCATTAAATATTCCAGCGGCTGACTATATTCCATTTACATTCTTTAGCATTTTATGTCCGATTTTTTCAATTATTTTAGCATATACAGGCATTGGTATTGCCAAGAAAAAAGCTCAGTCTTAACTGGGCTTTTTTCTTTTTAAAAAAGGACAGGTAAAAAACGACAAAAAAAGTATCATTCCACTTTTCAAATCTATAATTTAATAATACAATTTACTATACGTCTTTCCTGTTCATGTATTTGTATGAATTCTTATTTCTTTATTAATGAAGAAATTTGGGTTTTGCGGTATGATAAATAAGCTGTATTGGCGATGGGATGAATGCCCTTTTTAGCAAACATTTAAGAAGGGTAAAGGCAAATGAAAACACTCATTATAAAAGAGAAAAGATATTTATTGAGGAGAGGGTTTCTGTTGAAAAAATGGGGCATCATTGCATTAATCACTGTAGCTGTGCTCGGTGTGACAGCGGTTTTTAACCGAGCTGAAAGTGATGATGTAAATAAAGAAAAATTGAATTTATTATCGCCTTATTCAAATAAAGTAGACGTATATAGCATTACGTATCCTAGTGATAATTTAAAGATAAAAGGGTTTTTAGTACAGCCTAAAGACATTGCAGACAAACATTATCCGCTTTTAGTATATAATCGCGGAGGAAATCGAGAACATGGCATGATTCGCGCAAAAACACTTCAGTATTTGTCATACTGGGCAAGTAAAGGCTACGTCGTTGTTGCGACTCAATACAGGGGAAATGGCGGAAGTGAAGGAACAGAGACGTACGGCGGTAAAGATATTGACGACGTATTAAATCTTATTAAATGGGGAGAACAGCTTCCTTATGTAAATCACCAGCAAAAGGTAGCGCTAGGATATTCACGCGGCGGTATGATGACGTATTTAACGATGAAAAACGGCGTTAAATTTGATGCTGTTGTCGTACAATCAGGTATTACAGACATGTTTCAATTCTACGACCAAAGAGGGCCTGAAATGAAACAAGTGCTGCGGACAATTGTAGGAGATCCGGCGCAGTATCCAGAGAGGTATAAAACTCGTTCTGTTGTCTACTGGAGCGATAAAGTAAATTCACCTCTTTTAATTTTACAGGGTGATCATGATCGTAAAGTTCACCACACTCAGGCTGAAAAACTTGTGAAACAGCTAGATGAGCAGGGAAAAGAATACAAATATGTACTGTACAAAAATGGAGACCATCCGCTAACTGCTTATTATGATCAATACAACGCGGAAATTGATAAATGGTTTAAAATACATTTAGCTAAGCAGTAAAGAAATTGGAAGCAGTTTTGATGAATGGAAATAAGCAGCTTGTTTTATCCTACTACATGTAAGCATATAAAAAGGGGATGAAGCAAAATGACTCAGTCTAAAAGTCAAAAAGAGCGTCAGTGGAACGTACGAAAGCAATCACAAAACCCATCGCATGGAAAAGTAAAGTCTTTTGAAGAACTATCAGAAGAAATCACGCCTAAACGTAAATAAGCTAACCATCATATAAAAGAAGACACAAAAAAGGAGAGCTGAAGCTCTCCTTTTTCTATGTTTGTTTATGGATTTGTAGACCACATGCCCGCAGATTTGATAAAAATACGCGGATGCAGCTTTAATTGTGCTACCATAATTTCTGCTAGGTCTTCAGGCTGCATCACTTTATCAGGATTGCCATCCGTTAAGTTTTCTTTATATGCTAATTCCGTTGCTACTGTACTTGGTGTTAGAGCTGTTACACGAATATTGTGTTTGCGCACTTCTAGCGCTAAAGATTCAGTTAAGCCAAGCACGCCAAATTTTGAAGCGCTGTAAGCACTTGTAACGGGAGCGCCTTTTTGACCAGCAGTGGATGAAATATTGATGATGTCTCCACCATTTTTTTCGATTAATTGAGGTAGAACGGCGCGCGTTACGTAGTAAACGCCCATTAAATTCACATCAATGATTTGTTTCCACTCAGCTGGGTCTAGCTCTAAAAAGCCTCCGAATTTACCGATTCCCGCATTGTTGATTAAGATATCCGTTGCCCCTAATTTTGTATGTAGATGCTCAACTGCTGCGTTTACTTCTTCCATAGAAGAAACGTCTGCTGTTGCATAAGCAACTTGTACATCAAATGCTTCCAGTTCAGAAGCCACAGCCTTTAAATCTGCCTCTGTACGAGCAATTAAACCGATATTTACGCCTTCTTTTGCTAATTCAATTGCAGTTGAACGACCGATGCCTTTTCCTGCTCCTGTAATAAGAGCTACTTTGCCTTTAAGTGATTGTGCCATGTATAGACTCCTTTCAATGTTCCGTATAAACATTCTTCATAATAACGAAGAATTATCCATTACTATCCTATAGAAATGCACAAATGATGTCAAAAATAAAGATTATTAAAATGGCTTCAAGTATAAATTTCCTTTTCATACAAAAACTATAGAGACTAAAAAGAAGAAATTCCGTTTCTTTTCGTTCAATGTAGTGGAGGATGAACAATGCGTATTAAAAAACTATCGGAGTTAACGAATAAATCCAAACAGCGGAAAGAAAAAGCTGGTGAATCGAAGGACTCTAAGGCAACTAGTGCTTCTTCCACTGAGGAAGAGCAGAAATTGTCGGAGAGAGTGGGAGATAATATATTCCACATGAAAAAAGCATTAGGACAGAGCACGGACTTAGTGACAAGAGAGTTTCGAATTTCAATTGAAGAAAAATTCACTTTAGGTGTTGCTTACATCGACGGATTGGTAAATAAAGATGAAGTTGAACACTATGCGCTGGACTCCATTATGCATTATCACGATGAGCATTTAACTCATGATGACGGTGTCGTTAATATGTACGAATTGATTAAAAGCTATAGTTTGGCGGCCGGTGAAATTATGGAAGCCAAAACATTGGATGATGCTCTTCTTCATGTTTTATCA
Source organism: Priestia sp. TGN 0903 (assembly GCF_050846855.1). Taxonomy (NCBI): domain Bacteria; kingdom Bacillati; phylum Bacillota; class Bacilli; order Caryophanales; family Bacillaceae; genus Priestia; species Priestia sp. TGN 0903. Next base: position 132,656 of record NZ_JBOZGL010000004.1, on the reverse strand, counting down.
GGAGATACCGTGCTGTTTTTAGAAGGGTATCAAACGTGTATTGTGGCAAGTACAAGAGGGTGGAGAGACAGGGCTGTTTCTGAACCACAATCTCAGACCGTTGTAAGAGGACCTCGAGACAGTTTTACAGAAACACTGCGAACGAATACCGCATTGATTCGGCGCCGAATAAAATCTCCAAAACTTTGGATTGAATCTCAGCAAATAGGAGAGTTTACAAAAACGGATATTGCGCTCGTTTATATAGACGGCATTGCGGATGAACAGGTCATTCAAGAGGTAAAAGAGCGTCTTTCTAAAATTGATATAGACGGTATTTTGGAGAGCGGATATATCGAAGAGTTGATTCAAGATGAAGATTATACACCTTTTCCTACTATGCATAACACGGAGCGTCCAGACTCCGTGGCAGCAGGTCTTTTAGAGGGGCGGATAGCCATTTTAGTAGACGGTACACCTTTTGTATTGATGGTTCCTGCCCTATTTATTCAATTTTTTCAGGCGGCCGAAGATTATTACCAGCGCGCAGATATTAGTACATTGATTCGCTTAATGCGCTACATGGCATTTTTCTTAGCCCTTTTAACACCTTCTGCTTATATTGCTTTAACTACTTTTCATCAAGAGATGCTTCCTTTTGCTTTGTTAATTAGTATTGCAGCTCAAAGGGAAGGTGTGCCTTTTCCAGCTATTATTGAAGCGTTTATTATGGAAATCACGTTTGAAATTTTGCGAGAAGCGGGAGTCCGATTGCCTCGAGCAGTAGGTTCAGCTATTTCAATCGTGGGAGCACTCGTTTTAGGAGAAGCCGCCGTACAAGCTGGATTAGTATCGCCTGCAATGGTTATCGTTGTATCCATCACCGCTATTAGTAACTTTGTTTCACCGGTGTATGATATGGCCATTGCAGTAAGGATGCTGCGCTTTATTTTAATGGTTTTAGCAGCTACTTTTGGCTTGTTCGGTATTATCCTCGGGCTAATTTTAATGATTTTACATTTATGCAGCTTAAGGTCATTTGGAGTCCCTTATATGACACCTATGGCTCCCTTTGTGAAGCGTGATCAAAAGGATGTTCTAATTAGACGTTCAATCAAAAAAATGAAAACAAGGCCAAAGCTTATTAACGAGAAGAATATTTCACGTCAAAAGACGCAAAAAAACTAAACTGTGCAAAGGTGGCCGGTTACTATGAAAGCATTTCTGATGTTATGTATCTGTTCATTGCTGTTAAGCGGCTGCTGGAGCAGTCGAGAGTTGAATGAGCTAGCCATTACGGTTGCTGTCGGAATTGATAAAGCAGAAGATGGCATTATTGTTACAGTTCAGCTGATTAACCCTGGTGATATTCAGGCCAAAACCCCTACAAACGGGCCTTCTGTTACCACATTCTCTATTAAGGCTTCGTCTGTAATGGAAGGGTTAAGAAAAATAACGACAAAATCCCCGCGGAAAATTTATCTTTCTCATTTACGAATGCTAGTCATTAGCGAAAGCATGGCGGAAGAGGGTATTGCTGAAGTGCTTGATTTCTTTGCTCGGGATCATGAAGTGCGTACCGATTATTTTGTTGTTGTTGCTAAAAACACGAAAGCATCGAGCGTTCTGAACGTATTAACAACAATTGAAAAAATACCAGCTAACCATATGTTTGCTTCATTAGACGTCTCTCAGCGTATTTGGGCACCCACTAGAGGCGTAAAGTTAAATGAACTGATCAGTAACTTAACGAGCGAAGGAAAGCAGGCGGTGTTATCGGGAGTATTGGTCAAAGGCGACGTGAAAAAGGCAGGAGATATGTCGAGCATTTCCCGGACCAATCTGTCCACCCTGCTCAATTTTAAAGGATTAGGTGTCTTTCAAAATGATAAGCTGATCGGCTGGTTCAATGAAGACGAAAGTAAAGGATATAACTATATTACAGGAAATGTAAAAAGTACGTTAATTGTTATTCCATGCGAAGGAAAAGAAAAACAGCACGATATCATCGGAGTAGAAATGCTTCGAACGAACGTGAAGGTAACGGCTTCTATGAAAAACCATAAGCCTCATATTCACGTGGATTTAAAAGGTGAAGCAAACGTGGCAGATGTAGAGTGTCAAGTAAACTTACAGGACCCAGCTGTAATCAATATGCTCGAACGAAAAACAGCAGCGGACGTAAAAGAAAAAATGAATGACGCAGTGGAAAAAGCTCAAAAAGATTATAAAAGTGATATCTTCGGTTTTGGAGAAACGTTTTACAGACAAGATGTAAAGAGATGGTACAAAATGAAAAGAGACTGGAACAGAATTTACGCAGAAGATTTAACCGTCGATTTAGATGCCAAAGTTCAAATCCGTCGCTTAGGCACGTTAAATAACTCATATATGAAGCAAATGAAGCATTAAGGAGAAAGAAAATGGAGGGATTTATCGCCTTACTCGTACTTCTTGCTTATTTGACTAAAAAAATTATGATTAACTTCCGAAAGGAAAAGTATTACCGTGAAATCGTTGTCTATCTTTGTCTTATAGGTATGGGTTTATTCTTTTGGGGAGCCATTACACTCCGTAAAGAAGTACCTACGCCTCTGTACTTTTTAGAGGAACTCATTAAGCCTCTTACTAAAACCGTTCATCATCTGTTATTTACGTAAGCATGTAGGAGAGAAGGGGTGTATGATGCAAATAAAAGAATTTATTACTCCGAAACAACTTCTTTTTCTCATTTATTTTTTTTGTATCGGAAGCGCTATTTTGGCAGTTCCGGCTACGTTATTAGAAACGAATAGACAAAATGCCTGGGTATGTAGTGTGCTTGCTATTGGCTTTGCCCTTTTAATTGTTGCGGTGCTGTTATGGCTGATGCACCGTTACCCTCAGCAAACGTTCATTGAAATAGCTAAAAAAGCGCTAGGTCCTTACGCCGGAGCGTGTATGTCTCTTATTTACATTTTTTTTATGTTCATTCAATCTACGTTTTCCCTTCGAGATATCAGTACATTTATGACGACGCAAATTGTCCCTGAAACGCTGCCTACGTGGATTCATGCTCTTGTGATTTTAGCGGTTATATACGGAGGGTATTTAGGCATTGAAGTGATAGCGAGAACCGCGGAAATCTTTTTACCGTGGATCGTCGTCCCTTTTTTATTGTTAATTTCGTTAAATATTCCTCAGATGAAACTGGATCGTCTTTACCCTTTGTTTGAATTCCGCATGGATGATTTAGTGTTAGGGACCACGTATTTCTTAGGAAATCCGTTTATGGAATTGATTTTTGTGCTAATGATTACGCCTCATATAAAAGATGGCAAAAAGGTAAAAAGAATGATTGTTATCGGCACTGTGGCATCGGGCTTGACGATTACGATTGCAGTTGCGGCTTGTATATTAGCTCTTGGCGCGAATATTGCATCAATGCACAGCTACCCAGTTTATTTATTAGGAAAAATGATTTCGTTAGGTGCAACGATACAGCATGTTGAAGTATTAGTAGCTATTATTTGGATGTTATCTATCTTTTTTAAAGTTGTCATTGTGTTCTATGCTATTCAGTTAAGTATCGCTCAATTATGTAATTTACGGGTGCGCAATTTTTTGAGCTTTCCTTTAGGTCTAATCATTACAGGCGTGGCGTATTACATTATTCCAAATACAGCATACTTCAATTATTTTGAAAAATATTACTGGCCGTTTTATTTATTTGTACTAAGCGTCTGTTTTCCGTTGTTATTTATTGCGCTTTCTTATATAAAGAGAAATAAGGCAGCTAAAGGTGATAGAAGCCAACAAACATAGCATTATTTATACGTATGTGGTATAGTATACGATGACAATTCAAGAAGAAACGCCGTACACGTTTGTATATGTACGGGAGAGGTTCGAAAACTCCCTCTATAAAAAACTAAGATCATCGTTGATGACAAAAGACACGGTTTTAGCGTGTCTTCTTTCACGTGCTTTTCTATCAACACGTCTTTTTGACGTGTATGCTGGCGAGGACGTGTATCTTAGTTGCTTTTTAGGGAGATTGCTGGAAAAGAGCAGTCTCTTTTTTGTGTTATAAAATTAGTCACAAAGGGAACGAACGGTTCAATAAAGTTTCTTCTTCTTTTGATTTCAATCAAAAAGGAGACGAACAATAATGATGAAAAATGAAAAAGCTATTGTTGTATTTAGCGGAGGTCAAGATAGTACAACATGTCTATTTTGGGCTTTGAAAAACTTTAAAGAAGTAGAAACGGTTACTTTCCAATACGGTCAGCGTCATAGTCAAGAGATAGAGGTAGCAAAAGCTATCGCAGCTGATTTAGGTGTGAAGCATACCGTCCTAGATATGTCACTTTTAAATCAATTAGCACCAAATGCCTTAACGCGAGATGATATTGAAATTGAGCAAAAAGAAGGAGAGTTGCCTACAACGTTTGTGGATGGCCGCAATCTGTTATTTTTATCATTTGCTGCCGTACTTGCTAAAAACAGCGGAGGCCGTCATATCGTAACAGGCGTTTGTGAAACTGATTTTTCGGGATATCCAGACTGTCGAGACGTATTTGTGAAATCGTTAAACGTCACGCTTAATTTATCAATGGACTTCGAGTTTGTGATTCATACGCCGCTTATGTGGATTGATAAAGCAGAAACGTGGGCGTTAGCGGATGAGCTAGGAGCGCTTGAATATGTGCGTGAAAAAACATTAACGTGCTACAACGGTATTGTTGCTGATGGGTGCGGCGAATGTCCCGCATGTCAATTGCGAAAACGCGGGTTAGATCAATACTTGCAAACAAAAGAAGGAGGAGAAAAATAATGCTGCAACAAATGTATCCTCAAGTCTTTCATGACTATGAATATGAATTGAACAAAGATATGCAGTTTGCTGCGGCACATTTTGTTCCTCATACAGAAGCAGGAAAATGCCGTCAAGTCCATGGACATACGTATTTTGTAAATTTAACTGTTGCCGGAGATACATTAGACGAAGCGGGCTTTTTAGTAAACTTTGCGCTATTGAAAAAAATTGTTTCTGGTCAATTTGATCATACATTATTGAACGATCATTCTATCTTTAACGAAGAAAATCCAAATGATTTTCCTACAACTGAAGTTGTTGCTCGTAAAATTTATGAGTTGGTTCAAGAATATCTAGACACACTACCAAATAAGCCTTCTTGCGTACAAGTATTCGTGCGGGAAACGCCGACAAGTTACGTAGTTTACCGCCCAAAGAAGGTGAAAAAACGTGGCTAATACAATTCCAGTACTTGAAATATTCGGCCCAACGATTCAAGGGGAAGGAATGGTTGTAGGACGTAAGACGATGTTTGTTCGTACCGCAGGCTGTGATTATTCCTGCAGCTGGTGTGATTCAGCTTTTACATGGGATGGATCAGCTAAAAACGATATTCGTCAACTAACAGCAGAACAAATTTGGACGGAGCTTAAAGAAATTGGAGGAGAGTGCTTTGATCACGTCACCATTTCTGGAGGAAACCCTGCGCTTATCAAGGCGATTGGTTCACTTGTAGAGCTTTTGCACAGTCATGGGGTAAAAGCAGCTCTTGAAACACAGGGAAGCCGTTATCAGGATTGGTTCCTAAAGATCGATGATTTAACGATTTCTCCTAAGCCTCCAAGTTCATTAATGAAAACAAATTTCTCCGTATTAGACGATATTATAGAGACATTAATAAAGGAAAAACGCATGGCGCACATAAGCATAAAAGTCGTTGTATTTAATGATGAGGACTTTGAGTATGCAGCGTCTGTTCATGAACGTTATCCTGAGGTTCCATTTTTTGTTCAAGTAGGCAACGAGGACTTAACGACAATCGATAATGCGTCGTTAACACAAGAATTGCTTAAAAAGTATGAGTGGTTAATCGACAAGGCAGTGGCAGCTAAAAACATGAACGATGTAAGAGTTCTGCCGCAGGTTCACGCCCTTGTTTGGGGAAATAAACGAGGCGTGTAAGCGCATAGCAAAAAATTTACAAAGAAAAATAAAAACAGATATATACAAAATAAAAAAACGCTGTTAGAATGACAATCGTAGAAAGAGAGGAAATGCAAATGAGCGGTCGAAAAGATGAAGAATTAGAAGGTGTATCACTCCTTGGAAATCAAGGAACAAACTATTTGTTTGAATATTCACCAGAGATTCTAGAAGCATTTGATAACAAACATCCAAATCGTGATTATTTTGTGAAATTTAACTGTCCGGAATTTACGAGCTTATGTCCAAAAACGGGTCAGCCGGATTTCGCAACCATTTATATTAGTTACATTCCAGATGAAAAAATGGTGGAAAGCAAGTCGTTAAAGCTTTATTTGTTCAGCTTCCGTAACCATGGAGATTTCCATGAAGACTGTATGAATATTATTATGAATGACTTAATTAAACTGATGAATCCAAGATATATTGAAGTATGGGGAAAATTCACACCACGCGGCGGGATTTCAATTGATCCATATACAAACTATGGCCGTCCTGGTACGAAGTATGAAGAAATGGCTAATTATCGCCTGATGAATCATGATTTATACCCAGAAACAATTGATAATCGTTAATTCGAACAAACAGGTTGTGTATGCAACCTGTTTTCCATTGCAAAAACAACAGATGAGAAGGTGAAAGAATGTCACAGAGATCAGCATTAGTATTAGGTGCAAGCGGACTTGTTGGTCAAGAACTTTTAAAAATGTTATTAAGCAACAGCTTATATAACCATGTGACAGTGTTTGTTCGAAAAAAGCTACCAATCGAACACACAAAGCTACGTCAGCTTGAAATTGATTTTTCAGAGCTTGATAAGCACGAAGAATGCTTTGCAGTTGATGATGTATATTGCTGTTTAGGCACGACAATGAAAAAAGCAAAAACAAAAGCGAAATTCATTAAAGTTGACTACGAATTTCCTTTAAAAGCGGCTAAATGTGCAGAAAAATATCGCTGCAAAAACTTTTTAACGATTACAGCAATTGGTGCTGATCTTCGTTCGCCATTCTTTTACAGTAAAGTAAAGGGGCAAGTAGAAGAAGATATCGCAAGCTTGTATATCCGTTCTACTCACTTTTTCCGCCCATCGTTATTATTAGGCAAGCGCCAAGAGTTTCGCCTATTTGAAAAGCTTGGGGGATACACGTTAAAGTCGTGTTCATTTTGCCTTGTAGGAAAGTGGAGAAAATATCGTCCAATTAAAGCGTATAACGTAGCCAAATCCATGATGAAAGCTGCACTTGAAGATAAATGTGGTGTTCATGTACATGAAAGCCAAGACATCTATACAGGTGAATGCTATTATTCGTTTACCAACGGCAAGCGCGTGTTATCAAAATAAAAAAAGCCTCTTCATAAGAAGAGGCTTTTTTCTATCTTCCGTCAGCATCCGCGTTCCCATCACCATCACCATCGTGATCGTGATTAGAAGCAGATTCACTCCAGCTTGTGTAGGAGTTAGAATCTTCTTCGGCATAATTCATGGGTTCAACGGATGTTTTTTTATTTGAAGTTTGCTTGCGTTTAAAAACGAACTGCACGATGAAAAAAAGAATGACAATAAGTGCAACGATAAACAATACAGTATCAAACATGCTAGTAATTCCTTTCAGTAAGTAGGTAGTAGTAGCTTGTTCTTATTGTCACACGAAAATAAGACCCTTTCAAGAAAAAATGGGGCCTGGTTTTGTTTCTTTAAGGAAACTTTTTTTATCTTAGCCATATATTATTGTATGAAGAAACATTTTAGAAAAGAGGGAGTACAGTGAAAAAAAGTTCGAAGGATGTTAAGGTTCAACAGTATATTTATCTCATGTATAAGCTGGGAATTATTACAGAAGAACAAAAGAATCAGTTCTTTCAAAACCACTAAAAAAGCAACCGTTTTTGCGTTCCGGTTGCTTTTTCCCTTTACATAGCGGGATTAATAATCGTGTAGTTTTTGTGGTTGACAACAGTTCGCTGTTCTAAGTCTAAATCCCGGTAGTTTGTCATGTAAGTCAAATCAACAATCACGGAGTTTTCATTTACTTTTTCGACAATGCCCTGTAAGCCATTTTTAAATTCTATCAAGTTTCCTACCTCTGCTATTTTCATCATTCATCGCTCCTTTGTTTTAAATTAGTTCATTATTAATTTTTTAAATAATTTTAATTTTAAAAATAGTAAAACTAGTTAGCGTTTTCTTTTTTTACAATTTTGCCTTAAAACTGGGAATTAGTAAAGGGTTTTTTGAAAAAATATAAAATAAAATTGAAAAAACAAGTAAAATGTGCTGAGGAATAAAAGGAATTGGTAGCTTTAACGAAAGAGAGAAGCAACACAGTTCCATCTTTGTTCATCTTTCGTTATAATAAACGAGGTATAATCTTGTCATAAATTATAAGAATTAGAAGGTGTAGAAATTGAAAGATACTGGACTCGTGCTCGAAGGAGGCGGTATGAGAGGCCTTTATACAACCGGAGTTTTAGATTACTTTATGGAAAGAAATCTGTACCTTCCGTATGTAATTGGCGTTTCAGCCGGCGCTTGTCATGCCACTTCTTATTTATCTAGACAAATAGGAAGAAGTCGCAAAGCTAATTTAGATTTTTTAGAGGATCCTCGCTACTTGTCGTGGAAAAATTATTTTAAAACAAAAGAGATATTTGGAATGGATTTCGTTTTTGATGAAATTCCTAATCAGCTTCTTCCATTTGACTTTGAGGCATTTGCTGAGCGTACAGAGAAGCTTGTAGTAGGAGCAACGGACTGCGTGACGGGAGAACCCGTTTATTTTGATGAGTATGATCGGGATATTTTGACAGCGGTTCGCGCTTCTAGTTCCCTTCCATTTTTAGCACCTGTCGTTACATATAAAGGAAAAGAGCTGTTAGATGGAGGAATCAGTGATCCGATTCCAATCAAAAAAGCAGTGCAGGATGGATATAGAAAAAATATTGTTGTGCTAACGCGAAACGAAGGATATCGAAAAAAGAAATCAAATATGCTTTGGTTATTGAAGCGCAAATATCGTCATTATGATGGGCTGACTCGTGCGCTTGAGAACCGCTATAAATTGTATAATGAAACATTGTCATATATTGAAGAACAGGAAAGACAGGGGAATATCTTTGTGATTCGTCCGCAATCCCCTCTTGTAGTAGGGCGAATTGAGAAGAATCGTGAGCGTCTCGACGCTCTTTATAACCAAGGATATAAAGAAGCTGAAGCTCAATTTGCGTCTCTGCAAAATTGGCTGAACAGCTAAAAACGAGGTGGAACTGAATGGATGAACAAACAGTAATCAATATGTTAAATGAGTTAAGTGAAGGAAAAGTAACCGAAATTAAAGTTAAAAAAGAAGACTTTCTTGCTTTTCGCCCTTTTTTAGTAAATCGCCCTGATTTCAAACATTTTCGTGGAATCGCCGGACGCGGAGGCGATTTTACCTATACGTATCTAGAAATTCCTAGGAGTTAAACGAAATGATGGCATTATTTGATTATGCCTTATATAATGGATGTATGAGCCTGTACAGTAGAGAATATACTGTTACAAGTGCTTGTGCGTTTATTTAGTAACGTATAGTAAGAGCGAATAAACGTGTTTAGTTATAGGAGGGATATTATGGATGAGTTTCGAAAAAGTACAGCACCTTTTTATTTTGCAGATCATATATGGAAAGATAAAAATGGAATGACGACTTATGGGATGCTGTTAACGAACCGGCCCGAAGATGACGGGGACTATGACCTCCATTCGTTATTAGAAGAAGCATATGTAGATCATAAAAAAATTCTAATTACTACTGTTTACGACAACAGTGAACAGCAGTTGACCGGATACGTGATACATTTATCAGATGATCAAGACGTTTTTACGTTTATGGATGATACGGGTGCTAAACTAGTGATTGATTTCTATGATGTTGTAGAAATTGAGATCGAAGATTAAAAAGAGCTGAATGTTGATTACAACATTCAGCTCTTTTGTGTAAAAGTAGATGAATTTAAATGTTTATCATAAGAATTATAAGGGAAAAACGAATGAAGAAATTTCTGATTAAACTGAAATAAGGCGGGAAAATATACCTGTATTTTAGAAAAATTACCGTGATTATGACAAAAAATAAGGTACAATGTCATATTTGTGTTCCGAACGTAATTTTGTTCATCAAACTTAAAGAAATGTAATTGAATCGTTCGGTGAAACCCCCATATAGCTATGATAGAGTAATACCATACGAAATTTCAGGAGGTATTACCTATGAAACATAGTTATATGAAATCAATGGTAGTAGCTTGTTTAGCTACTCTTTCATTTATAGGTTTTAATGCAACAGCTACGGCTGCAACTAATTATAAAGTAGTCAAAGGCGATAGTCTTTGGAAGTTAGGTAAAAGATATAGTGTAACAATTGACGATATTAAAAAATTAAACAATCGTCAAGGAGATATGATTTATATTGGTGAAACATTAGCTATTCCGAGTAAGACAAAAGTGCTGGCTGCTGAAACAACGGAACCTTCAACGGCAGCACCTGCTAATACGGCTAAGCCAGAACCAAAACCAGAAGCCAAACCTGCGAACCAGGAAACACCTGCAGTTTCGATTTCGGCAAGCGAAAAAGATTTATTAGCTCGCTTAGTAGAAGCCGAAGCAAAAGGCGAATCGTATGAAGGAAAAGTAGGGGTAGCAACAGTAGTGTTAAACCGTGTAGATTCTCCGAAGTTTCCAGATACGGTAACAGGAGTTATTAAACAAGTTGTCGGAAAAGCATACGCTTTTTCACCGGTTCAAAACGGATCAATTAACAAACCTGCTTCAGAAGATTCGAAAAAAGCAGTAGAGCAAGCGTTGACTAGAAAAGATCGTTTAGACGATTCCATTTACTTTTATAATCCAAAAACAGCTACCGATAACTGGATTCGTTCACGTGCTGTAATTAAAACAATTGATCATCACGTGTTTGCTAAATAAAAAAGAGGCTGCAACAAAAGTATTTTAGACGAAGTGAAAAACGAACCATTGATCACATGTTGATCAATGGTTCGTTTTTTTTTTGATGGTGAATATAGTTTTATCTGTCTCGTTCCTTCTAGCAGTTGATTGGGTTCATTTCGTTATGTGTCAACCTCTTTTTTTAGTCTAAAAAGATATCTCGTTCCAAACTGCCTTCAGAACCCGTTAAAACTAGACCAATATCGGTATCAGCTTCTAAGTTCTGAACGATGGTAAAAGGCACTTTATGTTGGTTAGCCACTTGAATATAAGGGGAGAGGTATGAATAAGACAAAGAGCCATTTAAAAACAAATGACCGTCTTTCACTTTTTTTAAAAGAGGCTTTATTTTTGCTGCATCCTTTTTCATGACTTGCCCTTTTTTTAGCGCAATTTCAATATTCTCACGTAGAGCAGTTAAGAAATATCTTCTTTCGTCTCTTTTTGTTTCCTTTGCTCCGTACATTCCTCGTTCTAAGTATTCTTCTAGTTGATCAGACATTATGTCACTTCCTTTCGTTATAAACTATAAACGATTATGGATATAAGTAAAAGGGACAGGAAAAAAGGAAAATCATTGTGCTATATCACCTGTTTTTTTGCTGAGTACAAAGAAAAACAAAAAATGTGTTGAAATTTAGCCTAAAATATTGTTTAATGTAAATAGATAGAAAATCATATCGGTTTTTTATTAAAGGTTTGTAAGCGATTACAGATATACATACATAGCAGCGTTTGGGGAGACGCTCCTATGATTTTATGTTCAAAGCGCATTGTATAAAAAGGGGATTATATAGCTTTAGGGCATATACGGTCAAGCAAAGGGTCAGATAAATTAATAAAAAATCGCTATGTATTTTCATAAGAAGAACGGTCAACATGTTTGTTGAGCGTTCTTTTTATGCGTTCATATTATATTTATTCCTCATTGCAGCAGCTGCTGAAAATTATAAAGGTACATTCCTCCTTTGCTCTCTCTTATTTTACATAAGTTACATGTAGTATGTTTCAAAGCCTTAAAAAATATATGGCTGTACGCTTGTTTGATCCTAACGAGGTGATAGAAAAAGAATATTTTTTAAGAAATCACAAAAAAAGAGGCGATTGCCTATGCAAGAAGTAGGTGAATAACATATGTAATAAAGAGAATGAAATATAATTTGAGGAGGCATGTATCATGCAAGAATTTGATATTAATGACATAAGAAGACCATTTGGTGGTTTTGGAGGCTTTGGCCGTCCAGGATTCGGTTTCGGTCGCCCGGGTTTTGGTTTCGGTCGTCCTGGTTTTGGCTTCGGCCGCCCGGGGTTCGGTTATGGCTTTGGTCGCCCTTGGGGTTGGGGCTTTGGAGCTCCATTTCTTGGAGGATTAGTTCTTGGAAGTGCATTAGGAGGTCCAGGTTATTACGGTTATCCAGCACCATATTATCCGCCGTACCCACCATATTATTATTATTAAAACAGTGAGCGCTGATAAAGCGCTCTTTTATTATGTCCAATTCAAGGTATATATAGAATGCATGCAAGACGCTACGTTTAGAAAATGATAACAGTTTTAAATAAGGAATGAACGCTTAAGCTAAAGGAGACAAGTTTTCCTTGCAACAATTGTTGATTTTGCTATAATAACTTCGGTGGCATTTTTGGTCACTGGGTGGGCGAGGGATAGATGAAAAGAAGGAAATTAGATTGAACGCATTATTTGAAAAGTTGTTTCGTTTAAACGACCACCAAACAACTGTCGGAAAAGAAAGCTTAGCTGGGGTCATTTCATTTCTTTCCATCGTGTATATTATTGCTGTTAATTCAACCATTTTGTCTGATGCTGGTATTCCGCTTGAAGCAGGAATATTCGCAACAGTGGCTTCGGCTTTTGTAGGCTGTGTTATTATGGCTTTTTGGGCAAATGCGCCTCTCATTCTGGTGCCAGGTATGGGGATTAATGCATTGTTTACGTATACGATGGTTCAATCAATGGGGTTATCTTGGCAAGAAGGGTTATTAGCAGTAGTGATATCCGGCTTTCTTTTTATAGCATTAGCTTTTTCACGACTGTCTGCCAAAATTGTTTCTTCGATTCCGCATTCGTTAAAAGAAGCGATAACAGTCGGTGTTGGCTTATTTTTAACATTTATCGGTTTGCAAAAAGGGAAGCTTGTAGTTCCAAGCGAAAACACTTTTGTAGCACTTGGAGACTTGTCAGATCCGTTTGTAATCAGTACGCTGTTGACGTTAATTATCACAATCGTACTGTTTATCCGAAATGTGAAAGGTAACTTTTTGTTAAGCATGATTGCTGGATCCGTCCTTGCCTTCTTACTTGGTGTAAGAAGCAGTGCAGAAAAAGGACATTCCGCTGGGAGCGTGAACGACTTCTTTAGCAGCTTTGGCACATTGTCTTTTGGAGCTATTGGAGACGTTGCGTTTTGGGCAGCTGTCTTTTCATTAACAATGGTATTGATTTTTGAAAATATCGGGTTGCTGCATGGTCAGCTAGGTATGATGAATCAAGATAGCAAATTTCCGCGGGCCTTTCAAGCAACAGCTGCCTCAGCGTTACTAAGCGGCGTGTTTGGAACAAGTCCAACGGTGTCTTCTGTAGAAGGAGCATCTGGTATTGCAGCTGGAGGGCGAACGGGTTTAACATCGCTGATTACAGGAGTTTTATTTTTAAGTTCACTTCTGTTTATTCCATTTATCAAGCTGGTTCCAGATAGTGCTATTGCACCTATTCTTATTGTTATTGGAGCACTAATGATTCAAAATATCAAAAACATCAATTTACAGGACTTAACAGAAGGTTTCCCTGCATTTTTAATTATTGCGCTTATTCCTCTTACGTACAGCATTGCTGATGGAATTGCATTTGGGTTCATTGCGTATCCACTGCTTAAATTATTCCTTGGTAAAATGCGTGAAGTATCGATGTTTATGTATGTAAGCGCGCTATTGTTTTTCTTGAATTTTGTGCTGCATTATATTGCTTAAAATAGACGGCTGAGTACTTTTGCTCAGCTGTTTTTTGTGTTTGCGGTAAAGAATCCTCTTTTTAGATATCATACTCCGTATTTCGTGTCCTTTGGTTAATCAGCCGCTTCTAAAATGATGTTTCCTGCGTAAAGTAGTACAGAAGTCGGAGGGGATATAAGGGGGAGAAAACGATGGGAATTAAATTAATTAAAATATCAGCCGTTTATTTTGGAATTGGCATCATATTGGGGTATTATATGTCAATTGTTCACAGCTACGCTTTGACGCCTGTTCACGTGCACATTAATTTATTAGGATGGACGTCGCTTACGTTAGCGGGACTTATTTATTATTTGTTTCCTGCGTTTAGCGAAAGTAAATTAGCTAAACTGCACGTATGGTTGCATAATATAGGATTACCGGTCATGATGATTGGTTTATTTCTCATGATCGTACTAGAAAACCAAGCTTTTACACCCCTAGTGGCAGTAGGAGCAACACTTACGGCTATTGGCGTTTTAATTTTCGTATATCACACCCTTAAAAATTTGAAACCTGAACGATAAACCAAGAAGGTCGTTGACGATGGCTGCTAATTTCAAAAGGAAAAAGAACCAGCTATAGCGAATATACATGTAAACAAGGTGAAAGTGCGATTTACATAAAGGTGTGCTAGGCATCTTTATAAGGAGGGGTAAGCTGCAGGAATTTCTAGCTCTTATAAAAGCCAATAAAAGGGCTGATTATAAGTTTCTTGCGGCGGAGATACTATGGGAGAACATCAACAATTAGTGCGTGTTAGGGAGCTAGCAAATGAAATTATTCGACTTCGTCTTCAAGACCGTACGACTTATGACGAATTAGAGTTGCAAAATAATGTAGAGTTGTTGTCTCGTTCTGTGGTTGACTTAGTAAACATTATGTTAGCCGAAGATGTGGATTCGTCTACGTCTTTAAAAGCTACAGCTTCTAAAATGAAAATGGTGTATAATAACATGCATCAAGCTGAGAAAAAAGATTATTTGCATTTCTAATTGCTAGGCTCCTTTTCGCCACAAACGAAATGGAGGTGTACGAGGCAGATGCTATCGTCACTAACGACTTCTGAAGCTATTGTAGCATCCGTTCTTGCACTGGTTGTCATTGCCGTTTCCATTATCTTTTTTGCCACTCTTATTATGGTTGTTGTTCGACGAGAAAGAATCAGCAGCTTGGTTAATCATGGAGAGCATGCAGATGGGAAGCAAAAAAGCTTAGGTGATTTTTTTCGTTCTTTACGAAAAAAATAACTACCGTTTTCTTATTAAATAGATAAAAGCGGTCAATTTAAACGTTGACCGCTTTTTTTAGATTGTTTGCTTATTTTTTTCTAAAACAATACGCGCTGCTTCACTAACAGATGACACAACAGCAGAGGCATGGCGCTGAACAGCTTCAGGAGCTGTAGCCATAGCGAAACTGTTCGGTGTTAATTGAAACATAGGAATATCATTAAATGAATCCCCCACACATGCAATTTCCTCTGGTTTTAGCTGAAGATGATTTAATAAAATTTCAATGGCATTTCCTTTGCTGATATGTTTAGGCATAATATCCAAACACTGCTTGGCAGAAATATATGTATCAATATAATCACCAAACTCTTCGTTCACTTCTTTTTGCAGAGCTACCATTTCATCATGATCTCCAAGAACCGTGATTTTAGATGGAGAAAGAGCGTGACCAAATGAATCTGTCATTTCAATTTGTTCTTCGATAGGGAAAAACATGTGAGTTTCAATTGCTTCAATAATTTCATTTCGCTGCTCTACATAATTCGTGTCGTTTGAACAGACAAGCGTAATACGGTTAGGATCTATCGTTTTTTTATAAAGTTGAACCGCTAAATCATCTTCAAACACTTTTCCATGAAGTTCTTGATTTTCTTTGGTCCACACAAATCCTCCGTTTTGGCTAATGCGATGAAATGTATTATTAATATCAGTAGAAATCTTTAAAATTTCCGTATCCATTCGTCCAGAAGCAAGACAAACCTCTACTCCTTGGCGCTGAAGTTCACTAAGTGCGTCTGCATTATGCTGTTCTACGTATTTTTCTTCGTGTAAAAGAGTTCCATCTAAGTCGCTTACAAATAATTTAATCATCTCTTGAAAATTCCTTTCCCTAAAAAAATTACCTTGATAAGAGTGTTACAAATTTATTACATTCCTTATTCTATCAGTGTTTCCCAAGAAACTCATAAAAAAAGCTCAAACCGGCGGTGAATTCAAAGAGATTAAGACATAACTACATCACTTTTTTTCGCAGGAGTCTTCGCCTTGCCCTCTAATCAACAGCTAGAAACAGCTACATGAAATCTAGTTCGCCATCATAATGAAAACAATCCGAACGGAGTTGATTCTCAATTAAGAATTAACTCCGTTCGAATCTTTCTTCAACTAAAATCCATTTGTCGCAGCCTTTTTTTTAGGTTTGTTCACTGTAAAAAAACAGCCGCGGTCTAAAAGACCGCAGCCATGTTTTACAATACGTTAAAATATTTCGCTTCAGGATGTGCAAAAACAAGGGCTGTAACAGAAGCTTCTGGTTCCATCATGAAACCGTCTGTTAACTGAATGCCGATGTCTTCAGGTTTAATTAATTTAAACAGTTTTGCTTGGTCTTCAAGGTCTGGACATGCGGGATATCCGAATGAAAAACGCTGACCTTGGTATTTGGCTGAAAAACGCTCCGCCATTGTAAAGTCAGGCGAATCGGGGAATCCCCAGCGGTCACGAATTTGCTGATGAACACGTTCTGCTAATCCTTCAGCTAGTTCAAGCGCAAGAGCTTGGAACACGTGACTCTTTAAAAACTCGCCGTTTTCTTTGAATTTCGCCGCGCGTTCGCGAATGCCTGTTCCTGCTGTTACAGAGAAGAAACATACATAGTCCATCTCTTTTTCTTTAGGTTTTGCAAAATCAGATAAGCACAGGAACTGTCCTTTTGCTTGTCGAGGGAAGGTAAAGCGTTCAATTTCTGTTTTTTCATCAGCAGGATCATAAATAATTAAATCATTTCCGTCTGCTTGAGCAGGGAAGAACTGATAAATAACCGCTGGTTTAATTAAGTTTTCTTTTAGTGCCAGTTCGAGAAGGTCATCAACGGTTTCTTTTAATTGAACAGCACGCTCGTCTTTTTCAGCAAGCAGCTTATTCACTTTTCCTTTTAGTCCTAAGTGATGGCCTAAAAGCATCTGCCAGTTAATATACGGAAGAACCTGTGCCAAATCGTAGTGTTTGACAACGTGGCGCTTTAAATCAGCCGGTACAAAAACAGGAACATCCGTTGAAATGGCGGATCTTTCTAAAACAGCCGTAGCTGCTTGAGCGGTTTGAGGCTGGCGTTCTCGAACCGTTACTTTCTTTTCTTGACGCGTTTTTAAATCTGCTAAAAGCTGAATAACTTCTTCTTTGTTCTGCAGCTTATTTGCTAACGCTAATCCGTCCATCGCATCTTTGGCGTAGAGGACGGCACCTTCATATTCCGGGGCAATTTTAAAGTCAGTAAATTTACGGGAAAGGGCAGCGCCTCCTACCATAATTGGAACATCAATGCTTGATTGCGTTAAATCTTGTGCAGTTAAAACCATTTGCTGAGCAGATTTTACTAAAAGACCTGACAGGCCAATGATGTCTGGCTTTTCGTCTTTTACTGCTTCAATCAGCTGCTGCGGCGTTACTTTAATTCCTAAATCAATGACTTTAAAACCATTGTTGCTTAAAATGATGTCTACTAAGTTTTTACCGATATCGTGCACGTCGCCTTTAACCGTTGCAAGAATCACTTTTCCTTTTCCAGAATCATTTTCAGTTGCTTCCATATGAGGTTCTAAAAAGGCAACGGATGCTTTCATAACTTCCGCACTTTGAAGCACTTCTGCTACAATCAGCTGGTTGTCATTAAACAAACGTCCGACTTCCGCCATCCCCTTCATAAGCGGTCCGTTAATAATATCTAACGGATCATCATATTGAGCTAAAGCCTGTTCTAAATCAGGAAGCAATCCTTCTTTTGTACCTTCGACAATATACATTGCCAATCGTTCTTCAAGTGTTAACGTAGAAATTTCTACTTTTGCTTCTTTCTTTTTATCACGATAAAAGTCTGTAAACGTGCTTAGCGTTTCATCAGTTGTGTTAAATAATAACGCATTAGCAAGCTCAATTTCAGCTTCTGGAATAGAAGCATAGCGCTCTAATTTTTCTGTATTAACAATGGCATAATCGAGTCCAGCCTGCGTACAGTGATAAAGGTAAACCGCATTTAGTACTTCACGTCCGACTGGAGGAAGACCGAATGACACGTTACTTACGCCAAGAATGGTCAGGCAATCAGGCAGGGCTTCTTTAATCATTTTAATTCCCTTAACTGTTTCTTCAGCAGAACCAATATATTGTTCATCACCAGTCCCTACAGGAAACACAAGAGGGTCAAAAATAATATCTTTTGGATTAAAGCCATGTTTTTTAACAAGCAAATCATGTGAGCGTTTAGCAATCTCTACTTTTCTTTCTGCAGTAACGGCCATGCCTGTTTCATCGATTGTACCGACAACCAGAGCTGCACCGAATTTTTTTACTAGCGGCAAGATTGCATCAAAACGCTCTTCACCATCTTCTAAGTTAATGGAGTTGATAATGACCTTACCTTGCGAGTACGTTAAAGCTTTTTCAATAACTTTCTCGTCAGTTGAATCGATTACAAGAGGAACCTTCACTTTTTTTACAACTTCTTGAATAAATTCCTCCATGTCTTCCATTTCTTCACGGTCTGGATCTGCTAAGCAAATATCAATAACGTGAGCACCATTTTTAACTTGAGCACGCGCAATTTCAGATGCTTCTTCAATTTTCCCTTCCGCAATCAGACGCTTGAACTTGCGAGAACCGATTACATTCGTACGTTCTCCCACAAAAAGAGGGCGCATAGAATCGTCATATACAAGCGGTTCAATACCGGTTACAGCATGATTATGCTCGGAGCGATCAAGCGAACGAGGCGCAACCTCTTTTACTGCTTCAGCAAGTGCTTTAATATGAGCAGGCGTTGTACCACAGCATCCGCCTACAAAGTTCAGCCAGCCTTTATCAGCAAATCCTTTAATTTTTTGAGCCAGCAGCTCAGGGGACTCATGATAATTGCCTTCTTCATCCGGAAGTCCAGCGTTTGGATAACAGCTAACAGCTGAAGTGGCTAGGTCTGAAAGAGAGCGAATATGATCCGTCATAAATTCAGGACCTGTCGCGCAGTTAAGTCCGACTGAAAGAGGCTTCATGTGTTCCAGTGATAAGTAAAAAGATTCGATATCTTGACCAGCGAGAGTTGTTCCCATTGGCTCAATCGTTCCTGAAATCATAATTGGAACTTCTATTTTCAGTTTTTCAAACGCCGCTGTAATGCCTAAAAACGCAGCTTTTACGTTCAGCATGTCTTGACAGGTTTCGACTAGAAGTAAGTCAACGCCGCCGTCTAACAAACCCCGAGCTTGCTCTTCGTACGATTCTACTAACTCAGGGAATGTAATACCTCCCGTAACAGAGAGAGTTTTAGTGGTAGGACCGATAGCTCCAGCTACGAACCTAGGCCATTCGGGAGTTGAATATTTATCGCGAGCTGCACAAGCAAGCTTCACAGCTTCGATATTCAATTCATACGCCAAGTGGCCTAAATCATATTCATCAAGTACGGTAGATGTTGAGCCAAACGTATTGGTTTCAATGATGTCAGCACCCGCTGCAAAGTACTCTTCATGAATGCGCTGAATCACATGAGGCGCTGTTCGGGTCAAATATTCGTTGCAGCCTTCATATTCTTCGCCGCCAAAATCTTCAGCGGTTAAATCAGCATCTTGAATCATCGTTCCCATTGCTCCATCGATGACGAGTATTCGCTTCTTTAGTTGTTGTTCGATAAGTGAGCTCATTTATATCTTCCTTTCTGATGTAACGAGTTGCTTGTCATGAATATAGCGTGTTAGAATTTCGGTCATTTCATAGCGCATAAACGGCGTAATTAAGTAAATACCGTCAAATAGCTCATATGCTGTATCAATTAAGTTTTTTGCAATCGCAAGGCCTTCGACTTCACCGCGAATCCGGTCATTTCCCGTTGCGTCCATACGTTCTAGAATATCTTCTGATAATTTAATTCCAGGTACTTCATGGTGAATAAATCGAGCATTTCTTGCGCTTGTTAACGGCATGATCCCGATGTATACCGGTGTTGTTAAATGTTTGGTTGCTTCATATACCTCTTCAATTTGCTTAGTTGAATAGAGAGGCTGAGTAATGAAATAGTGAGCCCCGCAGTCGATTTTCTTTTCCAAGCGCTGAACGGCTCGGTCTAAGTGACGCACGTTTGGGTTAAAGGCAGCTGCAATGGAAAAATTGGTTTTTTGACCAAGCGGTTTGCCGGAATAAGATAGTCCTTCATTAAACTGAGCGATTAAACTAATCAAGTCAAATGAAGATAAATCATAGACCGAAGTGGCGCCAGGGAAATCGCCAACTTTTGACGGATCACCGGTAATTGCAAGCACTTGATTCATTCCTAGCGTATGAAGTCCCATTAAATGAGATTGAAGTCCAATTAAATTTCGGTCGCGACAGGTAATATGAATAAGCGGTCGTGCTTTTGTTTCTTGTTGCATCAGTGTTGCCATTGCCAAGTTGCTGATGCGAGGTGAGGCAAGAGAATTATCAGCTAATGTAATAGCATCTACGCCGACTTTATCAAGTGCTTTTGCGCCTTCTAAAAATTTCGTCGGACCAAGCTGTTTAGGCGGATCCAGCTCGACGATAACCGAGCGGCGCTTCTTCACAATTTCGTGCATATGAGGTTTATCCTGCTGCTCACGCTCTTGAACCGTAACGGCTGGTCTCATTTTAACGACTTTGCTTGTAATCGGAGGCAGGTCTTTTAAGGCAGACGACATGGCGCGTACGTGAGCTGGTGTTGTACCGCAGCATCCTCCGATTAAGCGAACCCCTTGTTCGCGGAATAAACGCGCGCTTTCTACAAAGTAGTCTTCATTCGTTTCATATTCCAGCTTGCCTTCCACATACGCCGGAAGGCTGGCATTAGGGTAAGCAGATAAGAAAGCACGATCAGGAAGCGGTACTTCTTCAAGAGACTGAATCATATGATAAGGACCTAAACGGCAGTTTAGCCCGACAACGTCTGCTCCTAAGTCTTCTAATTCTTTTAATGCATCTGCTAAAGGACGCCCATCTTGCAGTACGCCAATATCATGCAGGGAAACGTGAGTAATAATAGGCTTATCCGTTTCTTTTCTTGCTAGTGTAAGAACGGTCTTTAATTCTTCGAAATCATAGTATGTTTCAAATAAAAGGCCATCCACGCCTTCATTTAAAAGCCAAAACATTTGTTCACGAATGCTTCGCTTAACCTCTTCTAAACTAATAGCATTTTTTTGGAAAGAACGAATTCCGCCGAGTGTACCAACCACGTAAGCCTGATCTTTTGCAGCTTGTTTCGCTAATTTTACACCAGCAACATTGATGTCTTTGACTGAATCTTCTAATCCATAACGGGCAAGTTTTTGATAATTAGCAGCGTACGTATTTGTTTGAATAACGTTTGCACCAGCTTCTACATAGGCTCTGTGAATACGAGAAACCTCTTCTGGTTTGGTGATGTTTAGTTCTTCAAAACAGCTGTCAATACCGTGTGAGTAAAGGAGGGTACCAGTGGCACCATCCCCAATTAAAATTTTAGACTTTAAATCTTCAAGTAACCCCATGTCAAAACCTCCTTAAATTGTTCCGCTTCTATTTCACGAGTGATTCGTTTTATGCAATATGCCGATAAAATAGAAAAAGTCTTCTTAAGAAGAAGACTTTTTTCGCCTTCTTATCTTCCAAGCAATAAATTGCTTGCTGGATTTAGCACCATGTCTCTAACGACTGGTTGCTGAGGTTTCAAAGGGCCAGTCCCTCCACCTCTCATGATAAGAATCAATTGTATATAATTGAAACATATTTTTTTAAATAGAAAGAATACTTATTTAATAATTTATCTGATTTTTAGAAATTATACAACAGTAAATTGTGAATTTCCAGCAAATATTGAGGAAAATTTAAAAGCTAAAGGGAAAATATCCGTATATTTTGTTTGAAAACTGCCGTTATGTTAAGGGATAAAGGGTTTTCATGAAAAAAACAAGAAGGAAATAAAAAAACGAAAAAGGAACAGCACCGGGTGAGGCGAGGATTTACATATAAAAGGCTCGTCTTTTTTTAACCGTTTCTACATATAGTGAACTATGAAGGGTAGAAGGGTGATGGGCATGAAAAGGTGGAAACTCACGCTGCAGGTTGCTGCTACGTATGTAGGCACCGTTGTAGGAGCCGGTTTTGCAACAGGCAAGGAAATTGTTCAATTTTTTACACAGTACGGGGAACTTGGAATGGTTGGAATTTTGGTCAGCGGCTTGTTTTTTATTTGGCTAGGTTCGAAAATGATGCTGCTTTCGCACGCAATTGGGGCTTCTTCTTATCAGCAGCTTAATACATATTTATTTGGTGATGTACTTGGAAAAGCGGTAAACGGTGTAATGATCGTCATTTTATTTGGAGTAACTTCAGTCATGCTAGCGAGTACGGGGGCAATAGGAAAAGAACAGTTCGGGCTGTGGCCTCCTGTTGGGATGATTTGTACAATTGTTTTAACTTATATATTTATCGCAAGAGGAATTAACGGTATTTTAATGGTTAATTCTCTTGTTGTGCCGATGATGCTTTCATTTGCTTTTATCATCTTTGTGCCAAATGTCAGCTATTTCTCACTGATTCAAACGAAGCCAGACTTAACGCTCGTCACACAGTGGAAGTGGGCGGTTAGTCCCTTTTTATATATTTCCCTAAATCTAGCTTTGGCTCAGGCCGTTTTAGTTCCATTAGGAAGCTCCGTGAAAGATAAGAGCGTGATCAAAAAAGGGGCCGTAATAGGAGGATGTGTACTTACGTTTATGCTTGTTTCTACTCATCTTGCCCTTTCCAATTTGCCTTATTCATTTCAACTTGATATTCCGATGAGTGCCGTTGTTAAAAATATCTCAGCGTGGGTGAATGTTTTATTTACGGTAGTTGTGTTAGGTGAGATTTTTACTACATTGATTGGAAATGTATTTGGAATCGCTAAACAGCTTCAATCATTTCTTCCCCTGAATGACAAACAAGCTTTTGCGTTTATTATCTTGGCATGCTTTATTATCGGGCAATTTGGATATGCTCAGCTTCTTGAGTTTTTGTATCCGATATTTGGCTATATTGGACTAGCTTTTGTATGGATGCTATGTATTAAAAAAGAAAAAATAAGCTAAAAGCTGGATTTTGCAGAACAGATGTGAAAAACGAAGTTAAATGATGTGACAAGTCGATTTTACTTTGCTATAATGTAAAACAAATAAGACTCTAGCAGTCGAATATATTATCCTTCGGGGTCGGGTGTAAGTCCCAACCGGCGGTGATAAAGCATATGCTTTTAAGCCCGTGACCCGTTTTCATACGATGTATGTTAGCGGTGGATCTAGTTAAAATCTAGAGCCGACAGTAAAAGTCTGGATGGGAGAAGGATCAGGAAGCACAGTTGTTTTTTTGTGTTGTATTAATAAGGGACAGGTTTGCCTTTTTTAAAGCTACCCTTGTTTTTGTACACAAAACATAACTGTTTATTTCGTATACAATTAGCGGAATTTTGCATAGATAAAACTGATTCAGCTCAGCCGACCCCTTGGACATTTGTTCAAGGGGCTTTTTTATTTTCAGTGGTTGGGGGAAAGATAAATATGAAAAAAAAGCAGCTGCTATTTCAAAACGGCATAAGAAGTTGGAATAGCGCCAAAGCAGGTGAAGAAAATGTTCACAGGTATTATTGAAGAAATTGGAAAAATAAAACGGATTCAAAAGGCTACAGAAGCAATTGTTCTTACGATTGATGCGAAGACCGTGTTAGAAGATGTGAACTTAGGGGACAGTATTTCAGTTAACGGCGTTTGTTTAACCGTAACGGCTTACTCTCAAAATGAATTTACGGTCGACGTCATGCCGGAGACGATTAAAGCAAGTACCCTGCAGCTTCTAACCGTTGGATCACGTGTTAACTTAGAACGGGCGATGGCTGCAAATGGCCGGTTTGGAGGGCATTTCGTCAGCGGACACGTTGATGGAATTGGAACCATTGTAAGCAAAACACGTAAAGGAAATGCCTTTTATTATGAAATTCAAGTGGATCCTGAACTTCGTGAATTTATGATGTTAAAAGGATCTGTTTCTGTAGACGGAACAAGTCTTACTATTTTTGATGTCAGCAATCAATCATTTACTATTTCTCTTATTCCTCATACGGTGCTTCACACAGTCGTGGGAGACAAACAGCGAGGAGACAAGGTGAATATTGAATGCGATATGTTAGCTAAATATATGCATCAGATGATGGCTAACAAGTCAACTCCTGGCGCCTCGAATCGGTCAGGTAATATGAAGGATTTATTGCAGCAGCATGGTTTTACAAATTAACAGTGAGGTGAAAGAGATGTTTCATAAAGTAGAAGAAGCCATTGAAGAGTTAAAAAAGGGAAAAGTGGTTATTGTATGCGACGATGAAGATCGAGAAAATGAAGGAGATTTTATTGCATTAGCCGAAAAAACGACGCCTGAGGTTATTAACTTTATGGCTACTCATGGAAGAGGATTAATTTGTACACCTGTTAATGAAGAAATTGCGCATAAATTGAATCTTCACCCGATGGTAGTGAACAATACGGATGTACATGGAACAGCATTTACAGTAAGTATTGATCATATTTCAAGTACAACAGGTATCAGTGCGTACGAACGTTCTGCTACCGTTATGGCTCTTGTAAATGAAGCAACGGTAGCAAGTGATTTCCAACGACCAGGACACATTTTTCCGTTGATTGCAAAAGACGGGGGCGTTCTGCAGCGTGCGGGTCATACAGAGGCCGCTGTTGATTTAGCCGTGTTAGCAGGAGGAAAGCCTGCGGGTGTTATTTGTGAAATCATGAATGAAGATGGAACAATGGCACGCGTACCGGATTTAACAAAGATTGCAGAGCAATTTGATTTAAAAATGATTACAATAAAAGATTTGATTGCCTACCGCCGCAAACATGACCAGCTGATTAGCCGTGAAGTAGAAGTAAGCTTACCTACGGCATTTGGTGATTTTAAGGCTGTAGGATATACAAATAAACTTGATAATAAAGAACATGTGGCTCTTATCAAGGGTGATATCGATCATAATAGCCCCGTTCTCGTGCGGGTTCACTCCGAGTGCTTGACTGGAGATGTGTTTGGCTCTGAGCGCTGTGACTGCGGTCCTCAGCTTCACGCAGCTCTTACGCAAATTGAAGAAGAAGGACGCGGCATTCTGCTGTACATGCGTCAAGAGGGCAGAGGTATTGGCTTATTAAATAAGCTAAGAGCATATAAGCTGCAGGAAGAAGGATACGATACCGTAGAAGCGAATGAAAAACTCGGGTTTGCTGCGGATTTACGAGAGTATGGAATCGGTGCTCAAATCTTAAAGGACCTTGGAGTCAAACAAATGAAGCTTTTAACGAACAATCCTCGCAAAATTACTGGGCTAAAAGGCTACGACCTTGAAGTGGTAGAGAGAGTGCCTCTTCAAATGCCGGCAGTGGATGCCAATAAAAAATACTTAGATACCAAAGCTAAAAAACTAGGTCATTTATTACATTTATAAGTTTACACTTTTTTTCGTTATAACAAATGAAGCTAATTCATGAAAAGAAATGTAAATAACTATATATTACTACTAGCAGGAGGAACAAGAGATGAATCATTTATATGAAGGAAATTTAGTTGGCACAGGATTAAAAATCGGAATCGTGGTAGGGCGTTTTAATGAATTTATTACGGGGCGTTTACTTAGTGGAGCAGAAGATGCGCTTAAACGTCACGGCGTAGCTGATGAAGATGTAGACGTGGCTTGGGTACCGGGCGCTTATGAAATTCCATTAATCGCTAAAAAATTAGCTGAATCTAAAAAATATGACGCGGTTATTACGCTAGGAACGGTTATTCGAGGAGCTACTCCACACTTTGATTTTGTATGTAATGAAGTAGCAAAAGGCGTTGCATCTCAAAGCTTACAAACAGGCGTACCAATTATCTTTGGTGTATTAACAACTGAAACAATTGAGCAAGCAATTGAACGTGCAGGAACAAAAGCAGGAAACAAAGGATGGGAAGCTGCAGCATCAGCTATCGAAATGGCTAACCTTTCAAAAATGATTGAAGGATAATAGAGGTCATTCCAGTTTTTGTAAACTAAAGAGTTAAAAGAGGCTGAAACAAAAGTATGGTAGTTGAAAGAAGATCCGAACGATGAATCGTTCGGATTTTTTCATGGTTAGGGTTACATTACAACGTAGGTTTCCTGTATGTAGGCTTCTAACTGTTGAGTGGAGAGCAGGGCGAAGGCTCCTGTAGGGAAAGCGAAGACTTGCAGGGAAATCACCTGCAGTGCAGCAAGCGATCCATACTATCTCATGTATCCGATTTGTTCGCCTTTAGATTGGATTGATGTAGTATGTCTCAATCTCTTTTGAATAGCAGCTAGCTATGTATAATTTAGCTAAAACGTCTTACTCTAAGTAATAATTAGGTCGTAAAAGGGAGACGTCTATGCCTCATTATACTGCTTTTTTTGCATTGATTATTATCAGCACAGCCGTTTTGCTTACAGTATTCATACGTAAAAAAGATAAAAGGCTAGTCGTTTTGCTTTTTTTTATCATTGGAATGGCTTATGTACTAGAGTATGTTGTATTTGTGTTGTTTGAAAGTTACGAGTACGATCCTGATTTTATGACCAATGAATATTTTGATAATTTGTTTGGGTCCTTAACTTCTCAAACGTTTGCTTTTCCAATCATGGCTATGGTGGTAGCTGCTTATCAATTAAAATTCCGCTATATTTTAATCATTTCGGCTATGTTTATGGGGATTGAAGAATTATTTTTACACTGGGATATTTATACACATCACTGGTGGAAAACAATTTATACAGGCGTTTTAATGACTATAGGCTTTAGTATTTCAAAGATTTGGTATGTATGGCTAACAGAACGGTATATGACATTTGTGCATTACGCTACATTTTTTCTGGGAATGCTCGCCATTACTTCTACTATTATGTTTCTGCTGTTAGCATACTTTCATAATAATTGGTTTTATACGGGATGGTTTGCGTCGGCTACTCATGATTCCGTAAATGCAACGATGATTTATGTTTGTATTGTTACGATTCTCCTCGTTTGGAGTGTAGTCAAAGAATTTTTTATTGGAGCTGGGATCATTATAGCGGGGCTGCGTATAGTAGATATTTTACTAATTCACTATGGGATTTTACTGGTATCTATTACCACTTCACTTGTTCTTTTTACGCTTTTACAAGCGGGTGTATTCATTCTGAGCGTTATGCTTCAAAACTTTATTATGAAAAATTGTTATGGGACGAGCAAAAAAGACGTTGCGTTTCCAGCAAAGAACTACTAAGATAATACGTAACTCAAATAGTTTAGTTCAATAATATTTGAAACAAAGAAAAATGAATTGACGGTTATGCGTATTATTTGTAAGATAGGAAAGCAAATAATAGAAAGCCGAAACAGGGGAGTGAAGGATTCGTGAAAGAGTCCTTTTTTGTAGAAAAGGTACTTAATAATAATGTTTTAATTGCTAAACACCTTACCTATGATGAAGTTGTGCTAATTGGGAAAGGAATAGGGTTCAATAAGAAAAAAGGCGATGAAATCGATGCAAAAGCCGTGGAGAAAATGTTTTTGTTAAAGAGTGAAGAAGAGCAAGAACAGTACAAGCAGCTTTTAGCTCAGGTGGATGAAGACGTGATTGAAATGATGAATGATATTGTAACGCACATTCAAAAGCGTGTTAACATTCCTTTGAATGAGCATATACACATTTCATTGACGGATCATATCGCGTTTGCGATAAAACGTTTTCAGCAGGGAATGGGGCTTAAAAATCCATTTTTACTTGAAACAAAAGCCTTATATCCAGAGGAATACACGATCGCATCTGAAGTGGTAGAAATTATTAGTCGTAAAATAGGCGTGAAGCTTCCAGTAGGAGAGATTGGTTTTATTGCGCTACATATTCACAGCGCGCTGACTGAAAAAAATCTGCTGGAAGTGAATCAAGACTCGCAGCTTATTCAAACGATTATTAATGTGATTGAAGAATCGCTTCATCTGCAGGTAGACAAAGAATCTGTACACTATATGAGATTGATTCGTCATTTGCATTTTGCCATTGATCGAGTAAAAACAGGAGAAAAAATAGAAGAGCCAAAAAAAATTGCTTTGCTATTGAAAGAAGAATATCCTCTGTGTTACAATGTGTCTTGGAAAGTGATAAAAGTAATGCAGCAAGCGTTACATTTACCTGTGTATGAAGCAGAAGCAGTTTACTTAACGATGCATTTGCAGCGACTTATAACAAAAACGGATTTATAAAATCATTTCAATACGTGTTACTGATACGATCAGGCATGAGTGAGAAATGAAGCGATGTGTAATTGGATGAGTGTATCCATTTGTCGTTTCTTTTTCCTCATGCCTTTTTTTGTTATAAGAAAGCGCAATCATTGAAGACTTCGCCTCATAACACCAGGAGATGTAATGAGTTTTCTAGTTAAAGAAAGCGTTTTATGAAAGCGCGTTAATGATTCACGTATCAAATAAATAGCTTGTTGCACACTAAATATATAAAAGGAGGTAAGCGCCATGTTTAAAAAACTTTTTGGAGTATTACAAAAAGTCGGAAAAGCGCTTATGCTACCGGTTGCGATTTTACCGGCAGCAGGGATTTTACTTGGAGTAGGGACAGCGCTTCAAAACCCTACATTGTTGGATGCAGTACCGGCACTTGGTGCAGACTGGGTTCAATTAGTTTCAAATGTTTTGTCGCAGGCGGGTCAAATCGTATTTGACAACTTATCGCTATTGTTTGCCGTTGGTGTTGCCGTTGGTTTAGCCGGTGGTGACGGTGTAGCAGGTATTGCTGCAATCGTAGGTTACTTAATTATGAACAAAACGATGAGCACAATCTTAGTTGCTACAGGACAACTAGATCCTGACAAAATGGGTGCTAATCCAGCTTACACTAGCATCTTAGGAATTCCTACGTTAGCTACGGGTGTATTCGGGGGTATCATAGTAGGTATTTTAGCTTCATCCATGTATAATCGTTATTTCAATATTGAATTACCATCTTACTTAGGGTTCTTTGCAGGAAAACGATTTGTACCAATTATTACTGGGGTATTTTCAATTCTTTTAGGTGTTATTATGATTTTCATTTGGCCGCCAATTCAAAGCGGATTAAATGCTTTCTCTACCAACATGATTGATGCAAACCCAACTTTATCAGCGTTTGTATTTGGATTAATTGAACGTTCATTAATTCCATTTGGACTTCATCACATCTTCTACTCTCCGTTCTGGTTTGAGTTTGGTGATTATGTCAATAAAGCAGGTCAACATATTCATGGTGACCAAAAGATTTTCTTTGCTCAATTAGCAGATGGCGTGCCTTTAACAGCAGGAACATTCCAAGTTGGTAAATTCCCGTTCATGATGTTCGGATTGCCAGCAGCCGCTCTTGCGATTTATCACGAAGCGCGTCCTGAAAACAAAAAATATGTAGCTGGTATCATGGGTTCAGCTGCTTTAACATCTTTCTTAACGGGTATTACAGAGCCGCTTGAGTTCTCGTTCTTATTCGTAGCACCAGTATTATTTGCGATTCACGCAGTATTTGCTGGTTTGTCGTTTATGGTTATGCAATTATTAAATGTTAAAATCGGTATGACATTCTCAGGTGGGGTTATCGATTACGTTCTATTTGGAGTTATGCAAAACCGCACAGCATGGTGGCTAGTTATTCCAGTAGGTTTAGTTCTAGCAGTTATCTACTACTTCGGTTTCCGCTTTGCAATCCGTAAATTTAACTTAAAAACACCGGGTCGTGAAGATAAAGAAGAAGGAGAAGAAGATGTAAAAGTAGAAGCAGCAGAGCTTCCGACAAATATTTTGGCTGCACTTGGCGGTAAAGAAAACATTACACATTTAGATGCTTGTATTACGCGTTTACGTGTTTCAGTAGATGATGTGGGTAACGTTGATAAAAACCGCTTGAAAAAACTTGGAGCAGCTGGTGTTCTTGAAGTTGGTAACAATATTCAAGCTATTTTCGGTCCGAAATCTGACACGTTAAAAGGTCAAATTCAAGACATTATGAATGGCAAAACACCGGTTGTCACAAAAGAAGAGACAAAAACAATTGAAAAACCTGTTGCAACATCTGAAGTAGGAAGCGATAATGGTAATGATATTGTTTCACCGATTGAGGGAGAATTGGTACCTTTATCGGAAGTACCAGATCAGGTATTTTCACAAAAATTAATGGGTGACGGTTTTGCGATTATTCCGAAAACAGGCACAGTAGTTGCACCAGTGGACGGAAAAATAGTAAACTTATTCCCGACGAAACATGCTTTAGGTATTGAATCAACGACTGGACGTGAAATTTTAATTCACGTTGGTATTGATACAGTTAATTTAAAAGGCGAAGGTTTTGAAGCTTTAGTTGCCCAAGGCGATGAAGTGAAAAAAGGACAGCCTCTATTGAAAATTGATTTAGACTTTGTAAAAGAAAATGCGCCATCGACGATTACGCCGATCATTTTCACGAATTTACAAGCTGATGAAAAAATTGATATCTTAAAGCAGGGCCAAGTTTCTCAACAAGAAGCAAATATTATTAACATTTCAAAGTAAAAAGGAGATTGATTTAACATGGCACAAAAAACATTTACAGTAACAGCAGACTCAGGAATTCACGCACGTCCAGCAACAACTTTAGTACAAGCAGCAAGCAAATTTGATTCTGACATCAACTTAGAATTCAACGGTAAAACTGTAAACTTAAAATCAATCATGGGCGTTATGTCTTTAGGTATTCAAAAAGGCGCTACAATCACTATCTCTGCAGAAGGTTCTGACGAAGCAGATGCACTTGCTGCTCTTGAAGATACAATGAGCAAAGAAGGATTAGGCGAATAATGACAAAGGAAATTCAAGGCATTGCCGCTTCTAGCGGCATTGCTATTGCTAAAGCATTTCGTCTAGAAAATCCAGAATTAACCGTTGAAAAAAAATCAGTAACTGAAGTTGAAGCAGAAGTAGCACGTCTAGAAGCTGCGCTAGAGAAATCAAAATCAGAACTTGAAATTATTAGAGAGCACGCTCGTAAAGAACTTGGAGATGACAAAGCAGAAATCTTTGAAGCTCACTTATTAGTTCTAAGCGATCCTGAACTTATTAATCCAATTAAAGATAAAATTACCAATGAAAATGTAAACGCTGAACATGCACTTGATGAAGTAGCGGCAATGTTTATTAATATGTTTGAGTCAATGGACAATGAATATATGAAAGAACGTGCTGCTGATATCCGTGACGTAACAAAACGTGTATTAGCTCATCTTTTAGGTGTAAACGTTTCAAATCCAAGCTTAATCTCAGAAGAAGTTGTCATTATCGCAGAAGATTTAACGCCGTCTGATACAGCACAGTTAAATCGTAAGTTCGTAAAAGGATTTACAACAGATATTGGCGGACGTACTTCTCACTCAGCAATTATGGCGCGTTCAATGGAGATCCCAGCTGTTGTAGGTACAAAAACAGTTATGGAAGACATTCAAAACGGCGTATTAGTAATTGTTGATGGTTTAGATGGCGAAGTTATCGTTGATCCAAGCGAAGAAACAGTAAAAGCTTACGAGAAAAAAGCCGCTGAGTATGCAGAACAAAAAGCTGAGTGGGCTAAGCTTGTAAATGAAAAAACGGTTTCAGCTGATGATCATCACGTTGAACTTGCAGCTAACATTGGTACACCAGAAGATGTAAAAGGCGTATTAGAAAACGGCGGCGAAGGCGTTGGCCTTTATCGTACAGAATTCTTATATATGGGCCGCGAAGATCTTCCGACGGAAGAAGAGCAGTTTACTTCTTATAAAACAGTTCTTGAACGTATGGAAGGCAAACCAGTGGTTGTTCGTACTCTTGACATCGGTGGAGACAAAGAGCTTCCTTATTTAAATCTACCAAAAGAAATGAACCCATTCTTAGGATTCCGTGCTATCCGCTTATGTCTAGAGATGCAAGACATGTTCCGTACACAGCTTCGTGCGCTTCTACGTGCAAGCGTATACGGTAATCTGAAAATTATGTTTCCTATGATTGCTACTGTTGATGAGTTCCGTCAAGCAAAAGCTATTCTTTTAGAAGAAAAAGCAAAACTTCAACAAGAAGGCGTACAAGTTTCGGAAGACATCGAAGTAGGGATGATGGTAGAGATTCCTTCTTCAGCGGTAATCGCAGATTTATTTGCTAAAGAAGTAGATTTCTTCTCTATCGGAACAAACGATTTAATTCAATATACGCTTGCTGCTGACCGCATGAATGAGCGCGTGTCTTATTTATACCAACCGTATAACCCAGCGATTCTTCGCTTAGTGAATATGGTAATCAAAGCGGCTCACAAAGAAGGTAAGTGGGTAGGCATGTGCGGAGAGATGGCAGGAGATGAGATTGCCATTCCAATTCTTTTAGGCTTAGGCTTAGATGAATTCTCAATGAGTGCAACATCTATTCTGAAAGCTCGTTCTCAAATCCGTCAATTATCAAAAGCTGATATCGAACCTCATTTAGATACAATTCTATCAATGTCTTCTACGGAAGAAGTTATTGAGTTCGTAAAATCAACTTTTCATATTGGATAATAAAAAGGTGTGATCATATATGATCACACCTTTTTATCTTTTAAGCGAAAATAGTAGGCAGAAGCATATTCGCAAACAGCATTGTAAGAAGTGCTGCTACGATCATGCCAAGGCTAGAAAAAGTACCTTCAATTTTTCCAAATTCAAAAGCTCTTGCTGTACCTGTCCCATGAGAAGCTACGCCTAAAAGAAGACCTCTTGCTAGAGAAGAGTGCAGTGCGAGGAGCTTAATGAGTTTTGGAGCGACCATACATCCCACTACACCGGTTATAATCACAAACATAATGGTAATATTCGGATCTCCTCCTAGCGTCTGAGATACATTAACAGCAATAGGAATCGTAACCGATCTTGGAATCAAGCTATGAACCAGCGTTGATTGTAAATGAAACACTAATGCTAACAGCATGGAAGAAATCATGGCAGCAAACGTGCCGAGCCCTACGCTTAAGCTGATTTCAACATGATGTTTTTTGAGTAAATCAAAGTATTTAAACATAGGAACAGCAAAAGCAACGGTTGCTGGTCCAAGCATAAAGCTAATAGCACTGGCACCTTGCTTATAATGATCATAAGAGCCATTCGTTACTAATAAGATGCCAATTAAAAGAATGGGGGCTAGTAAAATAGGGGAAACTAGCATAGACTTATATTTTTTATAGAGCACTTTTGTGCCGACATAAACGAGCAGTGTAAGCGGAAGAGCAATCCATGTGAGTAATGTCATTTTAGCGAACCTTCCTTTCTTCTTGAAATATGTTCTGCAATGATTCCCGTTACAGACATCACAATAATCGTACTGATTGTGATAATAATCACAATCTGGATTCCAAAATGCATCAATACATCTCCATAATTGATGAGTCCAACGACGGCTGGTATGAAAAATAATAATAGTTCTCCCACTAACAGTGTTCCACCTTGTTCAACCCAGCTTAATTTAATTACTTTAAAGTACAGTAAGAAAAACAGTAAGAAAAATCCGATGATACTACCTGGCACTGGGAGGTCAAACCACTGTGAAATACTTTCTCCTATTAAAAACAGAGCCGTTAGTAATAAAATCTGTAAAATCACCATAATCAGTTTCATGATTAGCCTCCTTTATTTATGTTTTTATTCATTCATTCCTAGTTTGTTGAGACAATAATGGAGTCGTCTATGCTGAAAAGACGACTCCATCATGGGAAAAGAGAAACTATTTGGATTTTGCAAATGGGGATACAACTTAAGTAAATGAATGCTACACACTTATCTTACAAAAAAACGACTATAATATGAAATATATAATAACTATGATAACTATTCTTTTTAGTTATAGTCGCAAGAAATCTCTTTACAAATGCGTTGGTAACCTTTTCAAAAAAGCGTTTGTGAAATATAAGGTGTAATTATTTAATAAAAGGCAATCAAAAAAAGAAATTGTGACATGCCTACATCCATTCAATCTAAAGACGAACCAATGGGATAAATGATTTAGTATGAATGACTTGTTACACCGCCATGAAAAAAATCCGAACGAGTTTGATTCTTGATGGAGAATCAGGCTCGTTCGGATTTTTAATTAAACTACTTTTGTCTCAGCATTGTTAAACTGTACTTTTAATATAATCAATAAAAGCCTGCGTAGCATAAGAGATATATCGATCTTTTTTAACGATTAAAGCAATTTCCCATGGAATAGCATTCTCGAGATTAATTACTTTCATATGCTCCAAATCAAGCTTTTCACATAATGAATAAGGGAAAAGAGCAATGCCGAGATTAGCAGCTACCAGCTCTCCAATGAAGTCCCACTGAGAGCTTTTAAAAGCAATATTAGGCGTAAATCCATTTTTTAAACATTCGTTATAGACCATTTCATGCATGGTGAAGTCTTCATGAAAGGAAATAAGCGTTTCGTCTTTTAACTCTTTTAATGAAATCGTAGAATGCTGAGCCAACGGATGAGATTTATGCACAACAAGCTGCAGCGTTTCTCGAGCTAAAGGAGTCGTAAAGAACATATTTTCATCAACTGGAAGTAAAACTACCCCCACGTCCACTTCTCCTTGTTCCACAAACTTTTGCATTCTTTTAGCGCCATATTCCACTAATTGAATATCAATCTCAGGGTATTGCTCTCGAAATGCTTTAATAATAGTAGGAAAAAACAATGTACCAATAATAGGGGGAATGCCTATTTTGATGGTTCCTCTTTTTAAATGCATTAAATCATAGAGGGAATCCGATAAATCTCGGAGAGAAGATAAAATGCTTTCAGCTTGCTCGTACACAATTATTCCTGCATCGGTAAGCTGCACTTGTTTGCCAGTGCGATCAAACAAAGGTGTGCCGAGCTCTTCTTCTAATGATTTAACCATTTTACTGAGAGAAGGTTGAGAAATATGCAGCGCTTCAGAAGCTCTTGTGAAATTTTTATGTTTTGCCACTTCTGTTAAGTAATGCAAATGGCGAACATCCATTTTGTATACCTCCGTGTTCATACATGCTAATTAATAAGATACACACATTCTACCACATTCACGATCAGCTCTATACCTTTCTGTCCTATCCAATAAAATGATCAGTAGAAGGGGGAGTGAATACAAAAGAAATTGCCAACAATATATATTTACACATTGTTTATTTTAGAAGTATAATATATAAATCAGTAGAACGGTTACATATCGATCACAGAATCAATCAATAAGGTGGTTAGAACGGTTGAGTAAAGCAGATGAAATAAGAGATATCGTTTATATTAATGGCCATGTAAATAAAAAATGCTTTATTACATATGGAATTGAATTTAAAGAGTTTTATCATTCCCTTCCTACGCCGCTTGCAAATATATTATTGTTAAAGCACGGTTTTGAAGACAGTGATTACCATTACCAAACCCATATGGACTATGTAGAAGAAGAACAAATTCATCTTTTAGCAGAGGATGATGTTTATAATTATGGCGATTTTTGTTGGATTGATTTTGAGGATATATCTTCGTTGGATTTGTTAGAACCTCAAGATATTGCAGCGCTGCTGTATTTAGG
Organism: Priestia sp. TGN 0903; assembly: GCF_050846855.1. Classification (NCBI taxonomy): domain Bacteria; kingdom Bacillati; phylum Bacillota; class Bacilli; order Caryophanales; family Bacillaceae; genus Priestia; species Priestia sp. TGN 0903. Next base: position 96,769 of record NZ_JBOZGL010000004.1, on the reverse strand, counting down.
TCATTTAAAAAAACCGCTCAATTCGCCATTTAATAATAAACTCGGTAATCAATTTGTTTATTTAGCTCACGATGATGGATTTTATAACAAAATCTATTTTCGAGACGTGTATGATATGAAGCATATTTTAAGCCGAATCATTCCGTTAAAAATGTCAGCAATTAAGCAAAAAAGATTTGTATTTAGAAGGAAGAAGTTAGAATATCCGATCTTGCCGCTCGTGTTAGCAAATACGCTTCTTACTTTAACGAATGACGGTTTGTTTATTGATTTTGAACATATGGTTCAATCCCGTAAAGATATTAAAATTCCTTTGTATACAATCGGTGATTTTGACGATATGAATGAAATGTATAATGATCGGTTTGAGCACAAAGCGATGAGTAAATTGCAGGCGCATCTTGTTCTGACTCATAAAGAACTGGAGTGGAGCATTGAAGAAGTTCAATAACCTAAAAAGAAGTTGAGACATAGGGAGATGAATCCAATCAACTGCTAGAAGGAACGAGACAGATAAAACTATATTTACCATCACAAAAAAACGAACCACTAATCAAACATGCTGATTAATGGTTCGTTTTTCACTTGGGCTAAAATGCTTTTGTCCCAGCCTCTTTTTGAATAGACGTATAAAATGGATTTTTCCATTCCATTAGTACGGCGTAGTTGTGTGAATCTTCATCTTCAATATAATTTGTTGCGAGGCCAATAGGCGTTCTGCCACAGCGCATCAAAAAGGTCATAACGGGGTCGTAGAGAGTTCCGGCTGATACAAGGTTCATATATTCAACGGGCGTGTACAAGGAAGACACTGGTGCGTATCCAGGGATGCGGCACCCGCCGAGCAGCCTTTCTAACTTGTAATGAATCACCACTTCATATAAAGACTGCAAAAGCAGCTTCCCAAGCCCCATTGATCGATGCGAAGGAGTGACGCACACGTCCACTACATAAAGCGTATTACCAGAAGAGTCGTGCGTATGAATATATCCGCTTCCTGTTACTTCATCCCATGTGTGAGCCGCATTTCCTTCCACTGAAACAATCGCGCTTGTGATAGATCCGCATATTGTCCCGTCTATCTCCACGCATAGCGCTCCATCCGGAAAAAGGGAAACATGGTTATTTAACTGATCTTTACTCCATAATAATTCAGAAGGGAAAGGAGGGGGAAAACTTTCTTCTTGAATCCGAATCAACTCATCAAAATCATTCGATGTATATGATCGTACCGTACATATTACAGGCTTATTTTGATGAAAGACAAAGCATTGCTTTTTATACACTGCTTTTTTGCCTCCTTTAAGAAATAATTTTCAGATAATTAAGTATACCATATGGAAAAAAGAAATTATTTCATATTTATTGAAGAATTTGACGAGAACGTGATAAAGTTAAAAAGATTCGAACTATTAGACGAGGTGAAAGAAATGGATGTTGAATTAAAAGGAAAAACAGCGCTTGTATTTGCAGCCAGCCAAGGGCTTGGCAAAGCGATTGCTGCTAGACTCGCAGAAGAAGGCGCAAACGTTATGATTGCAAGTCGTTCAGAAGAGAAACTAGCCCAAGTAGCAGAAGAGATTTCATACCTTGGAAGCGGACAAGTGTTACATAAAACGGCAGACGTTACAAAAACAGAGGACATTCAAGACGTTATTCAATATACAGTAGATACGTTTGGAACTATTGATATTTTAATTAACAATACAGGAGGTCCTAAAGCTGGGAACTTCCTTTCGTTAACAGATGATGATTGGAAGCAGGCATTTGAGTTAAATCTCCTCAGCTATATTCGTATTATTCGTGAGGTAGTGCCCTTTATGAAAAAGAGCGGAGGACGTATTGTCAATATTGCTTCTTCTTCCATTAAAGAGCCAATTGCTGGACTTATTCTGTCAAATACCTTCCGTACAGGAATCGTGGGACTTACGAAAACACTTGCTTCAGAACTAGCAGAGGACGGTATCTTAATTAACACGGTTGCGCCAGGAAGAATTGCAACAGACCGAGTGAAAGAGCTAGATACCATTCGTGCTGAAAAAATGGGAGTAGACGTTTTAGAAGTTGAAGAAGAGATGAGAAACCAAATTCCTCTTAAGCGCTACGGTCAGCCTGAAGAGTTTGCTAAAGCCGTTGCTTTCTTTGTTTCGGGAGCGAATTCATATATGACAGGCCAGTCGTTTCTAATCGACGGAGGCATGGTGAAATCCATTTAGTTACATAGAAAAACCCTGCAGCTGCAGGGTTTTTTGTTAAATCCAAGTTGTAACTTGATCTAATGGTAAACGATCGCTAGCATGTGCTTCTTTAGCTGCTTTTCCAACTGAAATAAGCATAACTGGAATGTATCGATCCTCAATTTTAAACTCTTCTACAAATTTTTGTGCGTTAAATCCGCCCATTGAACATGTGTCATATCCTTTTGCTTTTGCTGCAAGCATGAATGTCATAGATGCAAGCGAAGCATTTGTAAACGCGGCATCGCGGGCGAAAGCACCGTTTTTATAAGCGCCGTTAATTTGTCCTGACAAAATGTTTTTTACGTCTTCTGTCATGTGACCTGCTTCGACTAGTGGGTTGTACACGTCATCTACATTTTTATTGGCTTCTAAATCACCTAACACAGCTACTACAGCGCCTGCTTCTGTAATTTGTTTTTGGTTGTAAGCAATTGGAAGTAGACGTTCTTTCGCATCTTGGTCTGTAATAACAACGAAATGCCAGTGCTGTAAGTTCCAAGCTGATGGTGACTTCACTGTTGCTTCTAAAAGTTCCGTTAATTCTTCTTTGCTTAATTTAGCTGAAGAGTCATATTCTCGAATCGATGTACGTTCATTTACCACATCAAAAAAATCTTTTGTCATAATAAAAACCTCCGTTAAAAGTATGTATTTCTTTAGTGAATCGATGCACATTTTATAATGATACACTATTGAAGTCAATTTATATGCTTCTAGTATACCCGCTCTTATGTGCTATCACTCACAAAAAAATGCATACACTTCTTACCATCGGTTTAACGTGATTGACGAGATGTAAGATAAGCTTCAATTCGATCACAGGCTTCACGCAGCGTGTTCATGGAATACGCATACGACAGGCGTACATATCCTTCACCGTGGGAAGAAAAAGCGCTGCCGGGTACTAGTGCAACACCCGCTTCTTTGACTAACTCCAGGGCAAAATCAAATGAATTACTGTGGAAGTTCTGGATAGAAGGGAAGATATAAAAAGCACCAGTCGGCTTTTCTACGTCAAATCCCATGTTTACTAGTCGGTCATACACATAATTCAGTCTTTGTTCGTATTCTTTTTTCATATCCACCGCATCGTTTTTACCTGCTGTCAGTGCCTCGAGTGCAGCTGCTTGAGAGACAGAAGAAGCACAGCTCACGTTGTATTGATGAACTTTTAAAATATGTTTGGCTAAATAAGAAGGAGCAAATAAAAGACCAATTCGCCAGCCCGTCATGGAATGAGACTTTGATACTCCGTTAATAACAATTGTTTTCTCTCTCATAGATGAAATGGAGGCAATGGACTGATGTTTTTTATCAAAAACGAGCTCGCTGTATATTTCATCAGATAGTACAAAAATATTTTTATCGCTTAAAAGAGCGGAAATTTCTTCTAATTCTTGCTGTGACAACGTCACGCCTGTAGGATTAGACGGATAAGGTAAGATGACGCATCTTGTTTTAGAGGTCAAATGTTGTTCGATTAAATCCGCAGTTAGTCGAAATCCTGTTTCGGTTGTATCAATATGTACAGGTTTAGCCCCGTTTAACCGGATAAGCGGTTCGTATCCTGGATAAACAGGTCCAGGCAAAATAACTTCGGAATCTTCTTCTAAAATGGTGCGAAGAGCAATATCAATTGCTTGACTAGCTCCAATGGTCACAATTACTTCATCCGCTGGGTTATAGTGCAAGTCATATTTTTCTTTGACAAATTGAGCTGCTGCCTCGCGCAGTTCGATTGTTCCAGCATTGTGGGTATAAGAAGTTTGGTTACCATCAATTGCAGATTTTGCCGCTTCTTTTACATGCTGTGGTGTTAAGAAGTCAGGTTGTCCAATTGTGAGGGATAAAACATCTTGGTATTGTGAGACCATATTATAAAATGTACGTATTCCTGATAGTTCAATTTCTTTGACACGTTTATTGATTAAGTGCTCCATGGTTTCAAATCCTTCCGCGTATTTTCAACTCATTTTATCACAATGAAAATAGGTAAAAAACCACTATTTGCGCATTTTGCAAATAGTGGTTTTAAGTTAGGTGTTATATAGCTTATTATAAGCAGTTGTTAGTTCATAAAATTGTTCTTCATCTCTGTTATCTAACGCATCGTCGATAAGAGATTTCAAATGCTGTTTATTAAAGTTTGTACTCATAGTCGTCAAAATACGATTGGCCTCTTTTGCGTAATAGTGTTGGTAAGGTGTGTACTGAGATGAGTGAGGATAGTGATTCATATTTTTTCGATAAGAACTCATAACATAAACCTCCTTTTTTAAAATAAAACGCAGCTTCTATTACTTGAAATGTACCCTTTCTATGTAGTTGTTAACCCTGTTTTTAACTGCGAATGTGCTAAGGTATGTGTTAGGAAATCAGAGGTTCCTTGCTTCACGCTCAATTCTAGATTCAAAAAAATAAGTGCATAAAAAGACCTGCATATATATGCAGGTCTTGTATATTAGTCAGTGTGTATTTGGCCTTCACGCCAATAAACGGGGGAAACGTAGCCAAAATCAACTTCATGATCGTCCAATGTGACAACGCAGTGATCAGAGCCTTCTTGTTCTTTAATATCTTGATATACAGCTTCTTCTACGTTTTCAATAATGGTCATTTCATTATCGTCATTAAAAAGAATGACGGAGCCTTTCATATTACGAACACCTTCTTTTAAGATTATTCATTCACTTTGTGTAGTATAAACCGTTTTGGCTGTAGAGTCCACAGCTATCTTCGATTTCTTGTTAAAAATTTGTGAACAGGCTTTTAGGAATGAATAAGAAACCCTCTAAATAGAAGAGTAACCGACTTGTCTATTCTTTCTTGAAGGGTAGCAGAGTCGGGTTGGTTAGTACACCAGTAGAGAAGGGTGCCAAAAAAATTAAGTATAGCAATAGAAGCCATTTCTTCCGCAGGGATATCAACTATAAGTTCACCACGGTCTTGTCCTGTTTGAAAAACTTTTGTAAAATGAGCGCGCATTTTTTCAATTTGAAGAATTTCAGATTGTTGAAAGGAACTGTTGGTAATAGCAATATGAAACCAAGAACGGATTAGGTGAGGGTTCGCTTCTTCGTTTGATTGTGCTAGTAATAAAAACAGTTGTTTAACAATGGCAGCAGTTGATTCTTCGGTTTGAAGGAGCTGTTCTAATTTATAGGAGATACGGTTTGTGAAATTAATTCCAAGGTAGTGAAGAACTTCTTCTTTTGTTTTGAAGTAATTAAAAAATGTTCCCTTTGCTACACCCGCTTCATGCGTAATTTGAGACACAGTCGTTTTTTGATATCCCTGCTGTTGGAATAAAGAGATAGCTGCTTTTTGAATGCGTTTTTTTGTTTCTTCTTTTTGTAATCCTCTGTTCATAAATTACACCTCATTTGAATAGGAGTGGTCGTTTGACTCAAGTTCATAAGCTAGTATAGAGAAGTAAAGTAGAGCAAGTAAAAAACTGAGCAGAGGATAAGACGAAAGGGATCAACGCTCATGTTTTTATATAGTATATAATATTCTGTTAATTCGTAAAACAATATTTTATGTATATGTTTTAGGGAAAAAGGATAATAAAATAAGAAAATTTTTCTTTACGGATATAAGAGGCGGTCACTATAATAGGAAATATGGACTATTAGATAAGCGGGTGAGATGAGAGGAGTAAGTGATATGAATCAAGATAAAGGAATACTGTTAGAAAGTGGTACAAACGAACTGGAAATTGTCGAATTTGAGATAGGAAATGTTTTATTTGGCATCAATGTAGTAAAAGTTAGAGAGATTATTAATCCTGTATCTATTACACCTGTTCCAAATGCGCATTCTTACATAGAAGGTATTATAGAGCTAAGAGGAGAAGTTCTTCCTGTCGTTGACATAGCAAAAGCGTTAAAAATGGAACCTTCAAATACGCCGGAAAAAGATAAGTTAATCGTCACAGAGTTCAATCAGCAAAAAATAGTCTTTCACACACACGCAGTAACGCAAATTCACCGTATTTCTTGGAAAGAAATTGAGAAGCCTTCAGATTTGTATCAAGGTTTGGAAACGCAGATTACTGGAGTGGTAAAATTAAACGGGCAAATGCTTCTGCTGTTAGACTTCGAAAAGTTGATTTCTGATGTGAACCCTGATGCGGGTATTAATCAGTCGAAAATAAAAAAGCTAGGGGCTAGAGAACGTTCTAATAAAAAGATTGTCGTGGCTGAAGACTCGCCGCTGCTGCGCCGAATGATTGAAGATACTCTTGCACAAGCAGGTTATGAGAACACGGAATTTTTCGAGAACGGTGAGGAAGCATGGAACTATCTAAGCTCGGTGATCGATAAAGGAGTGGAAATCAGTGATCAAGTCCAGCTGCTTATTACAGATATAGAAATGCCGCAAATGGATGGCCATCATTTAACTAAAAAAGTGAAAGAAAATCCTCAGCTTTCTATCCTTCCAGTTATTATTTTCTCTTCTCTTATCACAGAAGATTTACGTCACAAGGGAAAAATGGTAGGAGCGGAAGGACAAGTAAGTAAGCCGGAAATCGGAGAGCTTGTTGAGTTGATTGATCTCTATACTTTGTAGGAAGACAAAAAAGTGCCTGAAAGCAGATTGCTCCACTTCAGGCACTTTTTTTAAAAATAACTTTTACCCAGCGGTTTAAACACAGGTGCTTGCCGTTTTCTTGGAGTCGAAACAGGGCTTTTAGCCGGCTGTACGAGATGACCCGTATATTTAGATAATAAGCGCTTCGCATAAGATAATGACATAGTCGTTTTGGGATTTCGATACTGATGGTTTAAATGGCCGAGGTGTGATAACTCTTTGAAGTCTTCTTTCTTTGGAGGCATATGGAAAAAGTAGTCTCCAACTGATACAAGTACATCTGATTTTTGTTGACTTTTACCAGGGTTTGGCGAAAAGTGAAGTCCTTCTTTTTTTGCTTTTCCTTCTAAAATTAGTTGATCTAATGCAATTTTTTTTAACGTATATAACTGCTTAGGATCAGGAGCAGCTTTTGCGTGACGATTTACAGTGAAAATAGCTTGTGCAATCTCAGATACAGACGGGGTCAAAGAGCCTTGTCCATTTGCTTGAGACATACGTTCACTCCCTTTCTATCATATCAGCTGTTCAACCTATAAGGTGAAAGGTGAAAGCTGATACGTTCATTATAGCGTGTCTTGTCCCATTTGAAAATAATTACACGAAGAAGTATTTTGGTAATTAATGAAATTTCCTATGTATAGGGTTTGTTTTGTTACGCTTCCTTATACAAGTAAAGTGGAACAGCACGCCATACTTTCTATTTTTAAAAAATGCTGCTCGCACAGTTAAACAATCATTGATTAGTAAATCCCGAACTATTGAGCCATTCGTCGAGAGGGTCGAATATAAACACCAGTACCATTTGGCACAATTTGAGCTAGCTCATTTACTTGGGCATTATACATACGAATGCATCCTTTGGATACGGCTTTTCCAATAGAACTTGGATCATTTGTTCCGTGAATGCCATATGACTTTTTAGACAAGCTTAGCCACATTGTACCAAAAGGCCCCCCGGGGTTTGGTTCCCGGTTAACGATAACAAAGTCTCCAGTAGGCGTTGCGCTCAGCATTTTTCCTGCTGCAATGGGATAGACTTTTTGTATGATATTATTTCTTCGTAATTCAAGCTGTTTTTCAGCAATAAACACGTGGATCGTGTAAGGAATGAGCTCTTTATCGGGGAGGTTTGGAATGATGATTACTTGCCCAGGCTTCAGCGCATGATGGCTTACAAAAGGATTAGTCATCCACAGGTCTTCAACCGGAATCCGGTAGTCACCTGAAACGCTTTGCCAGGTTTCACCGCGCTTTACTATATATCTCATTAACTTCGCTCCTTTGATATATGACTATGCTGTAACAGTATACGATTGAAAAAAGTAAAAGTGACTTTTTAAAGTTATTTTGAAAAAGGTGTTGAAATTACATTGACTTATAAGCATGGACTGATTGATATAGGTTCAAATACAATACGCCTTGTTATTTATGAATACAAAAAAGGCAGAGGGTTTAAGCAAATTGAAAACGTGAAAGTAGCTGCACGGATTCGAAATTATTTAGATAAAGAAGGAGTGTTAACGGCTAAAGGAATACATACCTTGCTTGATACGCTTAAAACGTTTGGAGTTATTACCAAGCATTATCAGCTGCTGCGCGTTACCTGTGTGGCCACAGCTACCATCCGTCAAGCGACTAATGCAAAAGAAGTTCTAGCCCTTGTAAAAAAAGAAACGGGCTTTTCTATTCGACTATTGTCTGAATATGAAGAAGCGTATTACGGCTTTGTTGCAGTTATTCATTCCACTTCGATCGAAGAAGCCATTACAATTGACATTGGCGGGGGAAGTACGGAAGTTACGTATTTTCGCAATCGAGAGTTAGTGCAGTACCACAGCTTTCCATTCGGTGCCTTATCTCTACGTCTGCAGTTCGTCAAAGGCAATATTCCCACTGCAGAAGAAAAAGCGAAAATCCGGGATTTCGTGATCCGGCATTTCCATGCTGTCCCTTGGCTTTTAAATCGTCATGTGCCGATTGTAGCAATTGGAGGAAGTGCAAGAAGTATGGTGCAACTGCATCAAGGTTTTATCCACTATCCTCTCGCGGGGCTGCATCAATATGAAATGAATTTAGCTGATATATTGCATGTGAAATCTGCTATAGGCTCATTGTCTTATCACAATCTTCAAAAGCTAGACCGCTTGTCAAACGATCGTGCAGATACAATTTTGCTAGCGATTGAAGTATTTCAATCAGTATATGAAACAGTGAACGCGACTCGCTTCATCCTAAGCCGCAAAGGCTTGAGAGAAGGGCTGTTATTTAAAGAAGCATCTGATGCTAATATCCAGCCAATGTACCCCGATGTCATACAGCAAAGTTTTCAAGAAATAATGGAAGAGTTTGAAGTAAGTAAAGATTACGTCAAACAGCTTACGCGCACAGCTAGTATGATGTTTCAGCATCTTAGGGAGCAGGGACCGGTTGAGTTAAAAGAGGATGACTTAGCGCTTCTTATAAAAGCTGCGCAAGTGTATGATATAGGAAAGTATATTGATGCAGAATCAAGCAGCCAGCATACGTTTTATGTGCTTGCTAATCGTACAATAGATGGAATTTCACATAGAGAACGTTTAAAGCTGGCACTTGTTTCTTCATATAAAGGGAAGTCTTCTTTTAGGCAATATGTTGCTCCTTTTAAAAAGTGGTTAACAAAAGACGAACAAAAAAAAGTTCAGCTGCTCGGTGCACTTTTAAAAATAGCTGATGGCTTACATGCAACAAAGCGAAATGTTGTTCAACATATTGATGTGAAAAGCGATGAAAACACAGTGACGATTAAACTATTATGTACAAAAACCTTTCTTCCTGAACAATATCAGGCTGAAAAACAGAAAAAGCATCTAGAAAAAGTAGTAAAAAAAAATATTGTTCTTGAATTTACTAAGCTTTAGAATAACGCTGGATCGGTTAGAATATTCAGTATAGCTAACTAGATTAAATTCATTATCCTGGAAGGTGAGGCTAATGTTAGAAAGTAATCGCACTTATAAGCAAACCATACAAGTGGCTGATTCAGCTTATTACAATAATCGTGAATTGAGCTGGCTGGCCTTTAACAAGCGGGTGCTGGAAGAAGCTGTAGATACGAAAAACCCTTTGCTTGAGCGATTTAAATTTCTAGGGATTTTCAGTTCGAATCTGGATGAGTTTTTTATGATTCGGGTAGCGGGGTTAAAAGATCAGGTGAAGGCTGGATTTAACAAACCCGAAAACAAAGCAGGCTTAACTCCTACACAGCAGCTATTCTCTATCTCCAAACAAAACCACGAGCTTGTCAAGCAGCGGTATGATACGTATATTCACACACTTCTTCCCGAATTACAGAAATACGGTGTGGAAATCATTTCGGTTGAAAAGCTGGAGAAATCAAATCTAGATAAGCTTGAACAGTATTTTGACGAGCAAATCTTTCCCGTATTAACTCCTATGGCTATTGATACATACCGGCCGTTTCCTATGTTGATGAATAAAAGCTTGAACTTAGCAGTTGTCCTTTCAGAAAAGTTAAATGATGAGCAGCAAATTGCCGAGATAAAAGGAAGACTAGCCATCGTTCAAGTACCTTCGATGCTAACGCGCTATATTGAAATAGCTACGTCAGATTCTACCCGTCTATTTGTATTGCTAGAGGATGTGATTGCCTATTTTATTAAAAAGTTGTTTAAGGGATACTGCGTTTCTTCCGTTTCTCAATTTCGAATTACCCGCAACGCAGATATGACTATTCACGAAGAAGACGCTCAAGATTTATTAAAAGAGATTGAAGAAGAGTTGCAGAAGCGAAAATGGGGAGCGGCTGTTCGGCTTGAGATTAAGAGTCCATACGATCAGGGTGTACTAGCGTATTTAAAGTCAGTCCTTGAAATTGACGATGAAGATGTGTATGAGATCAAAGAACAGTTGGATTTAACCAGTTTGTTTTCGTTTTATAGATTACTTAAATCTACCCATGAAGAGCTCGCTGAAAAAGCCTTTATTCCTAAGGTTACAACACAGTTACACCCGGATCAAAATGTTTTCGATCAAATGATTCAAAGAGACATTTTGCTTCACCATCCTTATGAATCGTTTAAGCCGGTGCTTGACTTTGTTAACTGTGCAGCAGACGATGAAAATGTGCTTGCTATTAAGCAAACGTTATATAGGGTAAGTGGAGATTCTCCCGTTATTAAAGCATTAAAACGAGCGGCTGCAAAAGGTAAACAAGTGACGGTACTAGTTGAACTAAAAGCAAGGTTTGATGAAGAGAATAATGTGCAATGGGCTAAAGAGTTAGAGCGGGCAGGATGCCACGTGATATATGGAATGACGCATTTAAAAACGCATGGTAAAATTACGCTCGTGGTGAGAAGAGAAGGAGAGCATATTAAGCGATTTGTTCATCTTGGTACTGGGAATTACAACGATGCGACGGCAAAGATCTATACGGATATAAGTCTTTTTACTGTCAACGAAAACATCGGGATAGATGCGGCCAATTTTTTTAATTACTTAAGTGGCTATACGCAAAAACCAGTATATCATCATTTATCCGTTGCACCATTTGATATAAGAAACGATTTTTTGCATCTCATTGATCAGGAAATACAGTATCACAGACGGTATGGCAATGGAAGAATCATTGGGAAAATGAACTCATTGACGGATAAAATTTTAATTATGAAGCTATATGAAGCTTCTATAGCGGGTGTGACAATCGAACTCATTGTTAGAGGAGCGTGCTGCTTGCGCCCTCAAATTCAAGGCGTTAGCGAGAATATAAGAGTAAGAAGCATTGTGGGACGATTTTTAGAACATAGCCGAATTTATTATTTTCATCATAATAAACAGGAAAAGTTTTTCTTTTCATCTGCAGATATGATGACAAGAAATATGGTGAAACGAGTAGAAATTTTATTTCCTGTCTTGGATACACATTTGAAAAAAAAAGTGTGGAAGTGGCTTGAAGTTATGCTTGCTGATAATGTAAAAGCACGAGAACAAGATCAAGAAGGGAATTATCATTACGTCATAAAAAAAGAACATGAGCTCTCTATCAATAGTCAAGAGATCTTTTGTCAATATGCTCTTTGCGACGATCAAGAATAATACAAAAAAAGCCGAGTGCTCGGCTTTTTAGTCATGTTATTATCTAGGAATGGGACCACCAGGACCGTATCCAGGTCCGTAGTATGTGTTATAAACAGGAGCACCGCCTCCATAACCGGCACCAGGGTAGCCTCCTCCAGAAAATCCAACGCCTCCAAAGCCGGCACCAGGGTAGCCTCCTCCAGGAAATCCACCGCCGTAAAACGGAACGGGATAAGGATAAGGTGGTGGACAGCACCCAGGTCTGCCTCCAAAGCCGCCAACAGCTAGTCCGCCAAGCAGCCCACCAGCTAAGCCAGCAACAAAAGGAAATCCAAAAAAGCGCTCGTCACCATTTGGAATATTACGATATCCTGTATAGGGATATTGATAGTACATAATTTAACCTCCTTGTCAGTTGTCTTTGTAGTGTATGGCTGAACGGAAGTTTTTGAGCCTGGTTTATTTCTTTAAGACTAGAATTAGGCGGTCATGATCAGCTAAAAAAAGACAAAAAAACATAAAAACGCCCTGTAAGGGCGTTTTTATGTTGATTGCAAGGTGAAAAGCGTAATTTCAGGCGTAGCTAAAAAACGAAAAGGAATGCGCGTGGTTCCTAAGCCTCTATTCACATAAAGCTTCATTTTAGAATCTCCAACTTCGTACATTCCTTCAGGGTAAACCGTCCCAAAGGGCGGTGTAATCAAAGGACCGTAAAAAGGAATTTGAATTTGGCCTCCATGACTGTGGCCGGAGAGCTGAAGATCCACTGGAAAAGGAGCTGCTTTGACAGCAACGTCAGGTTCATGAATCATAGCAATAGAAAAGATATCCGGCTGTAATTGTCCTAGCGTTCCCTCATATTGTGGATTCCCAAGCATAATATCATCGAGTCCACAAATATGAATGTAGCTTTTATCGGGCATGGAAACCGTGTCAACTTCATTTACTAGAAGTCTAAATCCTGCGTCTTCAATGGCTTGTTTGTAGATATTTGTTCCATACCCTCCATGATCATGGTTTCCATATATTGCGTATTTTCCAAGAGGAGCCTGAAGCCTCTGTAAAATCGGGGGAATTCTTTCTGGATGCGGGTATTCATTAGGTACATCCATTAAATCTCCAGTAAATAATATAATAGTAGGCTTCAAATTATTTATGGTTACCATAAGCTGTTCAAGTTGTAATAAATCATAAGAGAGTCCAAGGTGAATATCACTAAATTGTAAAATTTTTATTCCGTTAAAGCTTTTCGGAATGTTTTTAGAAGTAATTGTATGACGAACAATTTGCAGACGTCTAGGCTCAATATATTTGGCATATGTATACCCAAAAGACGTGGTGAGCAAAGACCCTAACGAAATAGACGCTAGTCCTTTCAAAAAAGATCGTCTTGTATACGTCTTTTTCATGCAAAATCAACCTATTCCTTATAGTTTTCAAGTTTTCATTATAGCATTGTTTTTTTTATCATCACAACGAGAAGTCTGCTTTTAAGTTAAATAGATAAAAGTTTCACTTTATTCAGAAAAAATAGTAAAATAATAGTTGTAAAACACTTATGTTTTGGGGAGGAAGATAAATTGAAGAACAAGGTCGTAATTGTTACTGGCGGTTCAAGTGGAATGGGAAAACATATGGCGAAGCGATTTGCAGAACAAGGTGCTCATGTGGTAATCACAGGTAGGTCAGCCGATCGATTACAAGAGACAGAAAAGGAAATTAAAACGTTTGATGGACAGGTACTTTCCGTGGTGATGGATGTACGCAATCCAGAAGATGTGGAACGAATGGTTCAAGAAACAGACAAGGCATTTGGACAAATTGATTTTTTAGTTAATAATGCTGCAGGGAATTTTATATGTGCAGCTGAAGACTTATCCGTTAACGGATGGAACAGCGTAATTAATATTGTATTAAATGGTACATTTTATTGCAGTTCCGCAGTAGGGAAATATTGGATCGATAAAGGTACAAAAGGAGCCATTACAAACATTGTGGCTACATATGCGTGGAACGCAGGAGCAGGTGTTATTCATTCAGCTTGTGCCAAGTCAGGAGTTTTAACCATGACGCGCACGCTCGCAGTAGAGTGGGGAAAGAAATACGGTATACGGGTGAATGCGATTGCGCCGGGGCCGATCGAGCGAACAGGAGGAGCCGATAAGTTATTTGAGTCAGAAAAAATGAAAGCGCGTACATTGAATTCTGTACCATTAGGACGCCTTGGAACTCCTGAGGAAATAGCAGGATTAGCTAGTTTCTTATTCTCCGATGAAGCATCTTATATCAATGGGGAATGCATCACAATGGACGGGGGACAGTGGCTAAATCAGCATCCTTTTTAAGGTTGGATACGCACTAAAAAGTACAAAGCAAACCTAGAAGGACTAGCAAAATTATGCTATTCGTATTATACTAACGTAAAGTGAACAAGGAGAGGGGAGAGTTGAGTGGACCCGTTAGATGTATTAACAAACATAGAGAAAACTCTTCCGTATTATCAAGCAATTTTTAGTGCAGATGGACACAGAGTAATTGGCTATGAAGTGTTGGCGAGGTTTCAAAATGAAGGGGAAATTGAAAGTCTCGGCCCATTCTTTCATGATGATGCGATTCCGGATGAATATCGCATAGAAGTTGATTATGCTGTTTTAACACAAGCGCTCGAGCATATGTTGACCCAGGAAGAACAATTTTTAATTTTTATTAATCAGAACCCTAATTTATTAATGAACGATCATGGAGAATCCTTGCTAGAATTATTGCAACTTTTCGAAAATAAAGGATTATCGCTTGATCGAATTGTTCTCGAAATTACAGAACACAATTTTAGTGGAGATTTGGAATCGCTTCAACACTTACTAAAGTATTATCAAACATATGGTATTAAGATTGCAATTGATAATATAGGAAAAGAAAGTAGTAATCTAGACAGAATTGGGTTGCTGTCACCAGATATCTTAAAAGTAGATTTACATATTCTAAGACAAACGGACATGGCGCAGTCGTATCAAGACGTATTGTATTCTTTATCTCTTTTAGCAAGAAAAATGGGTGCTACGCTTCTATATGAAGATATAGAAGCCTCCTATCAGCTGCAGTATGCATGGAGAAACGGAGGCAGATATTTTCAAGGTTATTATTTACATAAGCCGGCTGCTGAACTTGTCGATCCGAACATCTTAAAGGATAAACTAAAGGAACGTTTCGAAATGTATATCGCTCATGAAAAGAAAAAGCTGCTTGCTGTTTACCAGCTGACGGAACGCTTTCAAGATAAAATGCAGCAGGTAATGACAAAGTGCAGAAAGCTAGAAACGTATGACGATATGCTGCCTGTTATTGCAGAAGAACTATCCAACGTGTGTTTTCGCCTTTACATCTGCGATGAAAATGGATTTCAAAAGTCTTCTAACTATGTAAAGAAAAACGAGGATTGGATTCTTGAGCCTGAATATGTAAAGAAAAATTGGAGCTGGCGCCCATATTTTCTTGAGAATATTATTCGAATGAGCTATGAAAAAAAAGGCATATTATCAGATTTGTATAATGATATTGAAACAGGTGAGAATATCCGGACTTTTTCGTATCCGATTGATAATATGCACTATATATTCCTTGATATTTCATATTCTTTTTTATATGAAAGAGACGTTTTGTAGAGAATATATAAGTTGAAGTTAAACCGGCAATCAGCAAAAGTGGTTGCCGGTTTTTTATGTTTTTTTAGAGGGGAACGACAGTCGGTTATAGAGATATGCATAGGCAGGGGAAATTTCGGAATTCTAATAAAAAAGAAGCGAAGGAGCTGAGTTAATTTGAAGAAAATATGCTTACTTGTCTTTTTGATGATGATCTTGTACTCAGGAAAATCTGTTCATGCAGAAGTGTCAGGAGAGATTAGGCATGAAATCTTTATAAATTTGCAGGACGCTTATCAGGCTCAGCTAAGAGCTGCGTCTGCCCATGCTAATCAAGATGCTGCTCGTGAGCTGAAATTATTTTTAGATGATGAGTATGCATCCGTATTTTTTAATGAGGCTCTCTTACAAAAAGCTCAAGGATATGTCGGAGAGGGACCTGAATATTTAACACACTACATCCCTTTCTTTTCTTTCGATGAACAGACGAAGGTAGCTCTTCATTCCGACCAAAACAAAGCTTATGTCTATCAATTTTTTCCGGCTGTGCATAATGAACGAGTAAAATACCAAGATCATTATGAAATGATCACTTTAGTAAAAAAACAGGGGAAATGGAAGGTGCAAAAGCTTATATATAGTAAGAAACACTCAAAATAGCCGAG
Organism: Priestia sp. TGN 0903; assembly: GCF_050846855.1. Lineage (NCBI taxonomy): Bacteria > Bacillati > Bacillota > Bacilli > Caryophanales > Bacillaceae > Priestia > Priestia sp. TGN 0903. The sequence goes on along the minus strand of NZ_JBOZGL010000004.1, from coordinate 80,551 downwards.
AAAAGCTTATTTTGAGTGTTTCTGTTACCCAATGTTCAGAAGCTTCTCAAGCGCTTGAAGGTCAAACCCTCTGATAATTTCCTGATCAACACGAATAGTCGGAGTGGAATAAGACTCTAACTCAGTAGTCATTCGTTTTCGAGCAGAAGCATCTTTAGATACGTCAAATTCTTTATAGGAAACGTGGTGATGCTGTAAAAACTGTTTAACAATTTCGCAAGGTGGGCAAGCTGGTTGTGTGTACAGCTCTATAGATCTCAATGAAAGCACCTCCCTATATCAAAATGAATGGTGTTAAAGTAGAATGAAGTTTTGGATGATACATAGTATATCGCTATGTTATTATAATAAAAAACGACATATATCGCTATAATAAGGCATTTTCTTATGAAAAATCACGTAAAGTACTTGTGTTTTTTTAGTATGTGGCATATAGTGAAATGGTGTCTTTTAAGTATTAGTTTAGATAAAGTACTTATTTGAATTGATATTGTAGAAAAGTCGAATGCGTAATGATGTAATAGGTGAAAGGAGAGATTATATGTCACAATTACAAGGTATTTTAACTCGTCTTGTGAATCTCCGTGAGCAAGCAAGTGGAAGTGAAGCGCCACAACGCTTCTTCGAAGTAGAGGGAAAAAGAATTTGCAGCGTGAAATATCATGCAAAAACTGAAACATACGAACTTGAAGTATATCAAGATGGTGAAAAGCCAGCTGTTTATCAATTTGATAACGTTGATATGATTGCAATTGAAATTTTTGAACTTATTCATTAAGGGATAAAGCAAAACGAATGCCGCAAAGGATTTTATACTTTGCGGCATTTTTTTGTTACTGCGTATGGAGTTTTTGCGGTGGCTTCTGTCCTATTTTCCCGAGAAATACCGACAAAGTGATAGCGGATTTTCTGATAAATGGAAGGAAAGGGTCGAATGCTGTAAAAAAAGCAAAATAAAAAATTCAGATAATTATGAACTTTCGTTGACACTTGTTTTAAAAAAATCTAGACTTAACATATAAGGGAGAACATCGAGTGTGTCTGCTTCTATTCCCTCTTAAAGGTTCGCATTTACGTAAGCAAGCTATTTTCATTTTGTAGCTTGTTCTTTTTCTCTTTACACACGTGGAAGTTATGAGAAATGGAAGGAGAATGTATAAATGATTGATATTGATCACAATCAGTTAAATCAAATTGAACTTCGAGATTTGCTTGTCACTTCTGATAAAGTTGCTCATGTTCAAGTGGGAAATAATTTAGAACATGCTTTGCTTGTGTTAACAAAGACTGGCTATACGTCCATTCCCGTATTAAATCCAAGGTTTCAGCTGCAGGGGTTCGTGAGCATGACGCTTATTTTAGATTCGATTTTAGGGTTAAAGCGCATTGAATTTGAACGATTAGAAACCATGAAAGTAGAAGAAGTTATGAATCAAAATGTTCCTCGTGTCTCCATGAAAAAATCCGTATTAAAAGTCATAAATGCCATGATTAACCATCCTTTTTTGTGCGTAGAGAATGAAGATGGTATTTTTGAAGGGATTTTAACGCGAAGAAATTTGTTAAAGTCATTAAGAAGGCAGTCCATCATTCTCCCGAAAGAGTCATTTCAATAATTTTTTTAAGAAATCGTGTTTCAGCCTATCTTTCTCCGTTTTTTTCTTATATGATAAAGGTAAAATGAAAGTAAAAAGAGGCTTGAAAGGAATAACTGAATGCAATTAATAGAATGTCGAATGCTCGTTGTATTAGCTCAAGAATTAAATATGAGAAAAGCTGCAGAGAGATTATTTGTATCGCAACCAGCTTTATCACAGAGGCTGCAAACCATTGAAAAAGCATGGGATACACAAATCTTCATTCGTTCGCAAAAAGGACTGTCATTAACGCCTGCTGGAGAAAAGATTGTTCAATTTGCAAAAGAAGTAGTAGAAAAAGAAGATCGGGTTCGCGAGGACTTGCATCATTTAGATAATGAAGTATATGGTACACTCAAATTAGCGGTGGCTTCGATTATTGGACAGCACTGGCTGCCGGCGGTGTTAAAACGCTATATGGATCGTTACCCACATGCTAAAATCTCTCTTGTAACCGGCTGGAGCAGTGAAATGCTTCGCTATCTGTACGAAGATGAGGTACATATTGGAATCATACGCGGAAATCCGGATTGGAAAGGCGTCAAAGAACATTTGTTTACAGATCCTCTTTACCTAGTTGATTCAGAAATTGAAAGGGCAGCGGAAGTAGTAAATACTCATCGACCATTTATTCAATTTAAAAGTGACTCAACGTATTATCAAGAAATTTTAGAATGGTGGCATCGAGAGTTTCATACTACACCGAAGCGTACGATTGTAGTGGATCAGATTGAGACGTGTAAACAAATGGCTTTAAATGGTCTTGGTTTCGCTATTTTACCATCGATTGCTATCAAAGAAGCTGGAAGCCATATTCATCGGACGCCGCTTCTAAAAGCAAATGGCGAGCCAATTACACGAGACACTTCTTTAGTTGGATATGAATCAGCGTTTAAACTGAAGCAAGTTCGAGCATTTGTTGATATTGTACGTGAATACGTAAGAGAAACGGTCTAAAGCGAGCTCAGGTGCTCGCTTTTTTTATTTGCAATCGTTATCTTTTTATTAAAACGATAATGATGCTTGTCATTGTGAAAGCATTTTGTTACATTAAATGAGACATTGCTTACTTAGGAGGAATACATAATGAAAATGATGGATGCTAATGAGATTATCTCATTTATTCAAAACAGTACAAAATCAACACCGGTAAAAGTTTACGTAAAAGGTGAAGTAGAAGGAATTGACTTTGGTTCATCTTCTAAAACATTTGTAACGGGCAACATAGGTGTAGTATTTGGTGAATGGAAAGAAATCAAAGCTGCTATTGAAGCAAACGAAGGAAAAATTGAAGACTACGTAATTGAAAACGATCGCCGCAACTCTGCGATTCCTTTATTAGATATGAAAGGAATTAAAGCCCGTATTGAGCCAGGCGCTATTATTCGCGATCAAGTTGAAATCGGCGACAACGCTGTTATTATGATGGGTGCATCGATTAACATCGGTTCTGTAATCGGTGAAGGAACAATGATCGACATGAACGTAGTACTTGGTGGTCGTGCAACAGTAGGTAAAAATTGTCATATCGGCGCAGGTTCTGTATTAGCTGGTGTTATTGAGCCACCTTCTGCAAAACCAGTTGTAGTAGAAGATGATGTAGTAATCGGTGCTAATGCTGTTGTTCTTGAAGGGGTAACAGTAGGTAAAGGTGCCGTAGTTGCTGCAGGTGCAATTGTGGTCGAAGATGTAGCTCCTTACACAGTAGTAGCAGGTACGCCAGCACGCGTTATTAAAGAAATTGACGAAAAAACAAAGTCTAAAACAGAAATCAAGCAAGAATTGCGTCAATTAAACGAAGAATAAGAAAAACGATCAGTTTGCGCTTTTTCTTTGCTGAATTAATAGGTTTTAGCGATTGGGATACTGAATCCTTAAACGTATCATATGGACAAGTTGGAAGCGTGGGCAACCACGCTTTCTTCTTTATTTCGTGAGGAGGACATACACATGGCTGAAAATGAATTTGTGAAAATAAGAAGAGAGCTACATAAAATTCCTGAATTAGGGTTTCAAGAGGTGAAAACACAGCGTTTTTTGCTTGATTATATTAACACTCTTCCGCAAGAGCGCTTAGAAGTAAAGACGTGGAAAACGGGACTCTTTGTTAAAGTACATGGTACAAACCCAACTAAAACAATAGGCTACCGAGCAGATATTGACGGTCTTCCTATCACGGAAGAAACGAATTATTCTTTTCAATCACAGCACGAAGGACTTATGCATGCCTGCGGACATGATATGCATATGGCCATTGGGCTAGGCGTACTGACTTACTTTGCTCAACATGAAATCAAAGATAATGTACTGTTCATCTTTCAACCTGCAGAAGAAGGTCCAGGAGGAGCACAGCCAATGCTCCAAAGCGATATCATGAAAGAATGGCTTCCAGATTTCATCTTCGCCCTTCACGTAGCGCCTGAATATCCGGTTGGTTCGATTGCGCTGAAGGAAGGGTTACTATTTGCTAACACGTCTGAGCTATTTATTGATTTAAAAGGAAAAGGCGGTCATGCTGCTTATCCACATACAACAAATGATATGGTAGTTGCTGCATGTCAGCTTGTTTCACAGCTTCAAACTATTGTTGCTCGAAACGTTGATCCGCTAGACAGCGCTGTAATTACAGTAGGAAAAATTCAAGGCGGCACGGTTCAAAATATTATTGCGGAGCGAGCTCGCATAGAAGGAACCATTCGCACGCTATCTCCTGAATCAATGACGCGTGTTAAAGAACGAATTGAAGCGATTGTTAAAGGAGTAGAAGTAGGGTATCAGTGTGAAACAGCCATTGATTATGGATGTATGTATCATCAAGTATATAATCACCATGAAGTCACGCGAGAGTTTATGGAATTTGCCAAAGCGCAAACCGACGTGGATGTCATTGAGTGCAAAGAAGCAATGACAGGAGAAGATTTTGGCTATATGTTAAAAGATATTCCTGGATTTATGTTTTGGCTTGGCGTTCAGTCTGAATATGGGCTTCATCATGCAAAGCTGCAGCCTCATGAAGGCGCAATAGATACGGCGATTTCACTTATTACAAAATATTTTGAACATAAAGGCAATCAATAAATCGTATAATCATTTTTCCTTATGGCTAAATTAATACCATGAGGAGGTGGGCAACGATGGCACGAATTGGTGTAGAATATGGTTTAACAGATGTACAGGCTGCACTTCAGCAGCTCGGACATGAAGTGGTACAATTACGCAACGAAAGTGATGCACAAGGGTGCGATTGCTGTGTTGTAACAGGACAGGATTCAAACGTAATGGGGATTTCTGATGCAGTAACGCAAGGCTCAGTTATTACAGCTAGCGGATTAACGGCAGAAGAAATTTGTCAGCAAGTAGGCAACAAGGTACAAGGATAAAAGAAAGCCGAAGGAATAAATCCTTCGGCTATTTTTATGCATGCTGAGGCTGCTTGGCATCTTCAGGCTGCTTTTTATCAATATTTACTTGATGAGGGAACGGAATATCAATACCGTTTGCGTCAAATGCTTCTTTAAACTCTTTGCGAAGCTGACGTTCAACCCCCCACTGCTCACCGTTTTTAGCTTTGCCAACTACACGAAGCACAACGTCCGATGCGCCTAGACCTTGAACTCCTATCACGCTTGGTCCTTCTACAATGTTTTCATTTGTTGCAGCAACGCGCTCACATACTTTTTCTAGTACAGAAATTGCTTTGTCAATATCATCATCATACGAAATGCCAATATCAATCAACGCGCGCATATTGCCTCGGGAATGATTGCTTAAGCTTGTAATTTCACGGTTAGGCACATAGTGTAAAGTTCCATCAAATCCGCGAATTTGAGTAGTACGCAGACCTACTGATTCGACAATTCCTGAAAAACTTCCGGTTGTCACATAGTCGTCAACATCCAGCTGTTTTTCAAGAAGTAAAAAGAAACCTGTTACAACGTCGCTAACTAGTCCTTGAGCACCGAACCCGATTGCTAGACCCACAACTCCGGCACCGGCTAATAGAGCTGTCGCATGGATATTTACTGCTTCAAGCAGCATGACGACAAAAATAAAAATAAGTACATATGAAAACACATTAACGGTTAAACTTTTGAGTGTGAGCATGCGTCCGCGCGTAGTATTTTCGCGCTCGCTCATTTTTTCAAAGGAACGCTCAATAACTTTTTTACCAATTGCTCGTACAAGTAAAAATACAATGGTAATGGCAATAAGTTTTAACACAATAACTCCAGCATTGGTAAGAAGCTGTTCCCAGTTGATGTCTTGCATCTTAAACATTCGTTGTTCATCCTTCCTATGTTCTGTTTCAATATTAATAAGTGGGAATTTATTCTGTGGAAAAGATTTTGTAAGAGTATGAGCACATTTGTTTATTCCCGATATTAGACATGCTAAACTGAGAAGGTAAATAAATGCAACCCTTTTATAGCATTTTTTTGCTGAAGTCAGGGTTTAATTTGCCCTAAAGGCGGGCATAACAACTATGTTACCATTATAAGGTGTTGTTTAAATTCATTCTTAATTAATATTGACTAAAAAAACAATATCCATTATAATGAAAACCGTTATAACAGTACATAAGTGAGAATGTTTTATACATTTTCTCATTTAATAATTATTTGGAGGGATCATGTATGCCAGAACGTATGGTAGGTAAACAAGCTCCACGCTTTGAAATGGAAGCTGTATTATCAAACAAAGAATTCGGTAAAGTTAGCTTAGAAGAAAATATTAAAAATGACAAATGGACAGTATTATTCTTCTATCCAATGGACTTTACATTTGTATGTCCAACAGAAATCACTGCACTTTCTGACCGTTATGATGAGTTTGAAGATCTTGACGCAGAAGTAATCGGTGTTTCTACAGACACAATCCATACACACTTAGCTTGGATCAACACTGATCGTAAAGATAATGGTTTAGGTGATCTTAAATATCCATTAGCAGCTGATACAAATCACGTTGTTTCTCGTGAGTACGGCGTTTTAATTGAAGAAGAAGGTGTAGCACTTCGCGGTTTATTCATCATCAGCCCAGAAGGCGAATTACAATATTCAGTTGTAAACCACAACAATATTGGCCGTGACGTTGATGAAACTTTACGTGTTCTTCAAGCGTTACAAACTGGCGGACTTTGCCCAGCTAACTGGAAACCAGGTCAAGCTACTTTAAACGCGTAAGCACAACGTTTAAAAGGTCTAACGTCCACGTTAGGCCTTTTTTTCATCGGATAATAAAGAACATATAGTCAATAATAGTGAAAACAAGGGAGGCTTTTATTCATGAAATTACGTCAGCCAATGCCTGAGTTAACGGGCGCTACAGAATGGTTAAACGGAGAGGTTACAAAAGAGCAGCTAATTGGCGAAAAGCCAACGCTTATTCATTTTTGGTCAGTAAGCTGTCATCTATGTAAAGAAGCAATGCCTCAAGTAAATGAATTTCGCGACCAATACAAAGAACAACTAAACGTAGTAGCCGTTCATATGCCGCGCTCTGAAGATGATTTAGACTTAACAAAAATTAAAGAAGTAGCAGCAGAACACGATATTACGCAGCCAATTTTTGTAGACAGTGAACATAAATTAACGGATGCATTTGAAAATCAATATGTACCGGCATATTATGTATTTGACAAAACAGGTCAGCTACGCCACTTCCAAGCTGGTGGAAGCGGTATGAAAATGCTTGAAAAGCGCGTGAATCGTGTATTAGGCGAGAACGAATAAATACAGGCAGTTGTAACAGGTGAAAAGCATTCGATGCTTAGTAGAACTTGCATCGAATGTTTTTCTTTTTTGTGTGTAGGAAGTAACTGATAAAGGAAATATAAAAATGTGGATTTTTTCTTGTGAGTTTACACCATACTAACACTAACAACATGATACGAAACTTACTATTGGAGGTAATTTACATATGAAATTAGGTATGATTGGCTTAGGGAAAATGGGAGCAAACTTAGTATTGAATTTACTAGATCATAACCATTCTGTGGTAGCATTCGATGTGAACAACGAAGCCGTACAGAAAGTATCAGAAAAGGGAGCAGAAGGCGCTTCTTCCATTCAAGAATTAGTAAGCAAATTAGAAAAACCACGCATTGCTTGGGTAATGGTTCCAGCCGGAGAGCTCACAGAAAAAGTAATTTCTGAGCTTCAAGAATTACTTGAAGAAGGAGATATGATTATCGAAGGCGGTAATTCTAAGTATAAAGATTCCGTACGACGTGCCGCAGCTTCTGCTGAAAAAGGAATTCACTACTTCGATGTTGGAACGAGCGGCGGAATGGAAGGTGCCCGAAACGGCGCTTGTATGATGATTGGCGGAGATAAAGAAGCATTTGCTACAATCGAACCTATTTTCCGCGACATCAACGTAGAAAACGGCTATCTCTATTCAGGTGCAGCAGGAAGCGGTCACTTCTTGAAAATGGTTCATAACGGAATTGAGTACGGCATGATGCAAGCAATTGCTGAAGGTTTTGATGTGTTAGAGAAAAGTGAATTTGACTATGACTACGAAGCTGTAGCCCGCGTATGGAACAATGGCTCTGTTATTCGCTCATGGTTAATCGAATTAATGGAACGTGCATTTTCAAAAGATGCAAAGCTTGACAGTATTAAAGGAGTTATGCATTCTTCCGGTGAAGGGAAATGGACGGTTGAATCAGCTTTAGATTTACAAGTGCCAACGCCAGTTATTGCTTTATCTTTAATGATGCGCTATCGCTCACTTGAAGATGATACGTTTACAGGTAAAGTAGTTGCCGCTCTTCGCAATGAGTTCGGCGGACATGCAGTGGAAAAACAATAAAAAAAGAAGCTGGGACAAAAGTATTTTAGACGAAGTGAAAAACGAACCATTGATCAATATGTTTGATTAGTGGTTCGTTTTTTTGTTTGAGTGAATAGTTTCGTCTTTAGATGGAATTCATTTAGCTATATCCCAACCTCTTTTTTATGACTATTTACCTTTTTTTGAAAAAATATCTAAAAATTATGGTAATTTATTTCGGGAACCGATATATTTAAATATGTGTGCCACATCTTAGCTAAGGGAAAGGACGGGGTATATGGGAACGTTTAAAAAACTAAAAGATTTTTATTTGCCGTACCGAATGTACTTTTTTTATTCTGCTATTTGCTTGTTATTTGTAACCTCCATCACTGTGATTTACCCTATTGTGCTGCAATATACGATTGATCATATCGTGTTAGGAAAACAATATCAGCTAGTCGATAATGTAGCATTTATTTTTATTGGACTTATGATCATCAAAGGAATCTTTACATATATTCAGCAATATTACGGCGACTTATTTGGAATTAAGTCCGTGTATACTCTTCGCAATAAACTTTACCGCAAACTTCAGTATTTACCGTTTTCTTATTATGACAATGCTAAAACAGGGGACTTGATGTCCAGGTTGACAGCTGATGTAGAAGGATTTCGTTTTTTTCTATCTTTTGGCTTCTCAGAATTAATTCGCTTCGTCATTTTACTTACTGCCAGCTTTTCCGTTATGTTCTATTACTCTATTTCACTCACTCTTGTCACAATTTGCCTGCTGCCTTTTTTGGGGGTAGCTGTTTATCGTTTTGATAAACGCGTTCATCCAGCGTTTCGCTTAATTCGCCAATCGTTTGGAGAACTTAATACAAATGTTCAAGAAAATATAAGCGGCATACAGACGGTCAAATCATTATCAAGAGAAAAATTTCAAACCTCTAAATTTAACGATTCCAACGGAGTTTATAAAAATCGAAACATTGAAACAGCGAATGTGTGGGCAACTTATTTCCCCTTAATGGAGTTTATAGGGAATTTATCTATTGTTGGTCTCCTTGCTTACGGAGGAGCGCTTGTTATGAACGGAAGCGTACGTCCTGGAGAGCTTGTTGCTTTCTTTAGCTTAACCTCTTATTTAATGTGGCCGATTATGAATCTAGGGTTTGTTATCAATATGTTTTCACAGTCTAAAGCTTCAGGTGAAAGGCTGCTAGAAATTTTAGAAGAAGAAGAAAAAGTCCATGAGCATGCCGGAAGTTTCTCTATTAATGGAACGGTCGAGTTTCAGCATGTTAGCTTATCCTATCCAAACGAGGATAAAAAATCGCTTGAGAACATATCGTTTTCTGCTTCTAAAGGGAAAGTAGTAGGTTTAATCGGTGCAACTGGAGCCGGCAAAACAAGCTTAACACAGCTGCTCACGAGGTTTTATGAACCGACTTCAGGACAGATCTTAGTTAACCATCGTCCGATTAAAGAGTATCCGCTCTCTGTTCTTCGGAAAGAAATTAGCTTTGTACTTCAAGAAACGTTTTTGTTCTCAAGCAGCATAGGAACCAACATCTCTTATGGCGTGCCGGGTATTTCTAGAGAAGACATTATTGATGCTGCAAAACGAGCGCAGGCGCATGATTTTATTATGGAGCTTCCAGATGGATATGATACGATGCTGGGAGAGAGAGGACTGGGGTTATCAGGCGGGCAAAAGCAGCGTATTGCGATTGCACGAGCGCTTATCTTAAATCCTAGTATTCTAGTATTAGATGATGCAACCAGTGCCGTTGATATGAAAACAGAAAGAGAAATTCAATTGGCTTTAAAAGAAGTGATGAAAAATCGTACGACGTTTATTATCGCGCACCGCCTTTCTTCTTTGCGACATGCCGATGAAATCTTGGTCTTACATGAAGGTCGTATAAAAGAGAGAGGAAGCCACGAAACGCTCATTCAAAAGCAAGGGATTTATAAAAACATTTACGACATTCAATATGAAAGCAGTACGTCGGTGATGAACGTATAACAGGGGAGGAATAGAATGGCAGGCGAAAAAAATAAAGTTGTGCGAGAGCGCTTTTATTATCAAACAGATCAAATCATTGATAAGACGTTTAACTGGAAGCAAATGGCCCGCTTGTTTCGTTATCTTCATCCATATCGAAAAAACTTGCTTCCTTTCTCGTTTCTTATGGTCATTATCACGACGGTCATTAGACTCGCTATTCCTATTTTGATAGGTGTCTATACGCTTGATCATGCTGTAAAAGATAAGAATAGCACGCTGCTCATGCAGTTAGTTTTCATCATTTTTAGCTTGTATATCCTATCTTATATTGCGAATGTCTTTCGGATTAAATGGATGAATCAACTCGGGCAGCACGTGATATATGATTTAAGAAAACATTTATTTACGCATGTTCAAGGGCTGTCGCACCGGTTTTTTGATACGCGTTCAGGAGGCTCTATTCTTGTAAGGATTATGAATGATATTAACTCTCTTCAAGATTTATTTACGAACGGGGTAGTTAACCTATTTATGGACCTCTTATTGTTAGTGGGAATTGTGGTTATATTATTTTCTCTCAGTCCTGCTTTGACATGTGCTGTTTTAGTCATTTTACCGATTATGTTTTTGATTTCTACAAAGCTGAGAAGAAGAATCCGCCGGTCATGGCAAGTTGTTCGTATGAAGCAGTCAGTATTAAATTCACATTTAAATGAGAGTATTCAAGGCATTCGCGTTACTCAATCATTTGCTCAAGAACAAGAAAATATGCTGTTTTTTGATCGCATAAACAGTGAAAATTACGAGAGCTGGAGGCAAGCTACTCGAAAAAATGCCATGTTTCGACCGTTTGTAGAACTCACAAATGCTGTCGGAACGGCCATTTTAATTTGGTTCGGTGCTGCACTTATTCAAGATGAGCGGCTAACAATTGGTATTTTTGTATCATTTGCTTTTTATCTCGGGATGTTTTGGGAACCGATTTCTCGTTTAGGGCAAGTGTACAATCAATTATTAATGGGAATGGCTTCATCCGAGCGCATTTTTGAATTTCTAGATGAAAAACCTCTCGTCGCAGATTTGGAAACCGCTACGTCTTTAGAGAATATGAAGGGGAAAGTTGAGTTCAAGCACGTCTCATTTTCTTATGATGGGAAGCGTAAAGCTCTAAACAACGTATCAATTGAAATAAAAGAAGGACAGACGGTTGCTTTAGTGGGGCATACTGGATCTGGAAAAACGTCCATTGCTAATTTAATCACACGTTTTTATGATGTGAACAAAGGGCAGATTTTAATTGATAATATGCCTATTCAAGATATTACGTTAGCGAGTTTACGAGCACAAATTAGTATTGTGCTGCAAGAAACCTTTATTTTTTCAGGAACCATCACGGAGAATATTCGGTTTGGAAAACCGGATGCTACCGATGATGAAGTGATTAAGGCCGCAGAAGCGGTAGGGGCTGCAGATTTTATAAAGCGTCTGAAAAAAGGCTATGATACGGAAGTAGAAGAGCGAGGAAACGTTTTATCGGTGGGAGAGCGTCAATTGATTTCATTTGCTCGAACGCTGTTGGCTGATCCTCGTATTATTATTTTAGATGAAGCGACAGCAAGCATCGATACAGAAACAGAAGTGAAGATTCAACAAGCGCTTAAAACGCTGTTAAATAACAGAACGGCCATCATGATTGCTCATCGGCTATCGACTATACGAGAAGCAGATAACATCATTGTGTTAGACCACGGAAGCATTATTGAAACAGGCAATCACGGGGAACTTATGCAGCAAAAAGGCGTATATTATTACCTTGTTCAAACCCATGCTACAGCTTAAAAAACAGAAGGAGCTGATCCTTCTGTTTTTCTATGAGAAATAGTAAAGACATATAAGCGTTGTTAACGGGAAAATGAGGTTGATACAAAAGAATTGTGGTAAAATAACGGTAGTTCAGATTTTTTCCTGTACATAATGGAGGAATTCAAATGAAAAAAGAATTTGCAGTCATCGGATTAGGTAGATTTGGTGGAAGTATTTGTAAAACATTAAGCGATCAAGGAATGGAAGTTCTGGCGATTGACATTGATGAAGAAAAGGTAAATGAGTATGCTAACGTTGCTTCGCATGCAGTAGTAGGCGATTCAATGGATGAAGGGGTTCTAAAAAGTTTAGGAATTCGTAATTTTGATCACGTTATCGTAGCTATTGGCGACAATATTCAGGCAAGTATTTTGACGACCCTTATACTAAAAGAGCTGGGGGTTGAAAAAATAACGGTAAAAGCGCAAAATGATTATCATGCCAAAGTATTATCAAAAATTGGCGCCAATTTTATCGTGCATCCCGAACGAGATATGGGACGAAGAATTGCCAATAACATGATTTCAAACAGCGTGCTGGATTATTTGGAGCTATCTGAAGAACACAGCATTGTCGAATTAGTAGCAAGCAAAAGAATGGCTGGCAATACGCTGATTGAGTTAGACATTCGTGCGAAATATGGTATTAACATTGTAGCCATTAAGCGTGATCGAGATATCATCGTTTCTCCTCAGGCGTCCGAAACGATACAAGAAGGAGACGTGTTGATTGTTATTGGAGCAGACGCAGATATCAACCGCTTCGAAAATAAATTTGCCAGTTCCTAATAAAAAAGAGCAGATGCAATTGCATCTGCTCTTTTTCTTTTATTAAACCTCCATAATGATTGGTAAAATCATTGGACGGCGCTTTGTTTTTTCGTAAAGGAATGGAGCCAATGTGTCTGTGATTTCATTTTTAATCTCAGACCATTGTGACGTACGACGTTCCATCACTTTGTTCAAGTGTTTTGTAATGAGGGACTGTGCATCATTAATTAAGTCGCCAGATTCGCGCATATAAACAAAACCACGAGAGATAATGTCTGGACCAGCAGCGATCTTGAAGTCTTTCATATTGATGCTTACAACGACAATAACAAGTCCTTCTTCAGATAAAATACGGCGGTCACGAAGTACGATATTTCCAATGTCACCAATTCCGCTTCCGTCAATATATACAGAGCCTGAAGGGATTTTGCCGGCTACTGAAGCTTCACTGTCGCTTAAAGCTAGCACCTCTCCATTATCCATAATGAAGCAGTTTTCTTCAGGAACTCCACAGTCTGTTGCAAGTTTGATGTGCATCTTCTGCATGCGATACTCACCGTGAATTGGCATAAAGTATTTTGGTTTCATCAAACGAAGCATTAATTTTTGCTCTTCCTGTCCGCCGTGTCCAGAAGTATGGATATCGTTTAGAGCACCGTGAATAACCTCTGCTCCTGCACGGAATAGCATATCAATTGTTTTGCTAACACTTACTGTATTTCCTGGAATAGGTGAAGATGAGAACACAACCGTATCTCCAGGGATAATTTGAATTTGGCGGTGAGTACCGTTTGCAATTCTAGATAGCGCTGCCATCGGTTCACCTTGGCTGCCTGTACATAAAATAGTCACGCGGTTAGCTGGAATTCGGTTAATTTGAGAAGGCTCAATGAACGTATCTTTCGGACATGAAATATATCCAAGCTGTTGGCCAATCTCAATAGCTGCTTCCATACTGCGTCCGAATACAGCAACTTTGCGGTTATGCAATACGGCTGCTTCCACTACTTGCTGTAAGCGGTGAATATTTGAAGCAAACGTTGCAAAAATAATACGGCCGTCTACTTTACGGAAAATGTCATGAATGCTGTCACCTACGCGGCGCTCAGACATCGTAAAGTTAGGAATTTCACTGTTTGTACTGTCTGAAAGCAAGCATAGAACGCCTTCTTTACCGATTTCAGCCATTTTTGTTAAGTTAGCCGGTTCGCCCACTGGTGTAAAATCAAACTTGAAATCTCCTGTATGTACGATTTGTCCGTTTGGTGTTTTTACCACAATTCCGTAAGAATCAGGAATACTGTGAGTTGTACGGAAGAACGTTACCGATGTTTTACGGAATTTAATTACGTCATCTTCAGTAATTTCATGAAGCTGAGCTGTACGAAGCAACCCGTGCTCGTCTAATTTGTTGCGAAGAAGTCCAAGGGCTAATTTTCCTGCATAAATAGGAATGTTTAATTCTCTTAATAAGTAAGGAATTCCGCCAATGTGATCTTCATGACCATGTGTAACGAAAAGACCACGGATTTTATCTGCATTTTTTACCAAATAACTGTAGTCAGGAATAACGTAGTCAATTCCTAAAAGCTCATCTTCAGGGAATTTAATTCCTGCATCAATAAGAATAATTTCATCTTGAAACTGTACGGCATACGTATTTTTACCAATTTCGCCTAGTCCACCCAGGGCGAAAACTGCCGTTTGATTATTTTTTACAAATTTCATTTTCATCATATCTCCAATACTTTAAAATCTTCATGCTGTTGTTCATATTCTAGATAGTCTCCAGTCACTGCTTGAACAAACTCAATATTAATTGAACGCGCTTTTAACTTTTTACGAACGTCACGCTCAGAATCTGCGTTCACATACACTGTTTTTGTATTTTCACGTACAGCTACTTCACTCATTTTTTCTTGAAAATAAACTTTAAAAATCATAACAAAAATCTCTCCTTAATTCCGAAATTCAAATAACTTATTTTATTATATTATAAAATGTGTATGTATTTCATGTATTTTCTAAAGAAACTTGCTTTCACTACATTTTAGTCATCTAAATATAACAAGTCAATTAATTATAGAATAATATTAATAGGAAACGGATACAAGACTATATTTTCCGGGCGTATAAAAAATAAGGGCTATTCCATTGTACGATGCAGACACACACTCTGCAAATTTTACAACAGAAAGCCCTAAAAAAATCGATTATGCCATCGTTTTTTTACGCAATAATTCATTCCAGCGTTTTAGCAGCCTTTTTCGAAAATCTTTTAACATGATTTTTCAGCTCCTTTGTTTTTTTGCGATACCTGCCTGTCTCTCTCTGTACTTTTATTATATGATGAAAAGGGAGAGGTTTCTCGTGGTTAAATATGGAAAAATTGTAAATAGGAACGTCCATTTATAGAGAAATCAGCGCTTGTTTGATATAATTGGAAAGGCTTAACAAAGAGATAAAAAATTATAAAAAATAAGGTGATAAACGTGGAACGAAAGATTATTTTTTTTGATATTGATGGAACGTTATTGGATCATGATAAAAAACTGCCTGCTTCTACAAAAAAAGCTGTCCAGCTGTTAAAAGAGCAGGGGCATGAAGTGGCAATTGCAACTGGAAGGGCTCCTTTTATGTTTAAAGATCTGCGTGAAGAGTTGGATATTCAAACATATATTAGCTTTAATGGTCAGTACATTGTCTTAAATGGAGAAGTTCTTTACAAAAACCCGTTAAATAAAGAAGAGCTTCAGGATTTAACGGCTTTTGCTGTTGAGCATGATCATCCTGTCGTATACATGGATCATGAAGATATGAAATCAAACATTGAATTTCATGATTATATCGAATCCAGCATCAGCACGCTGAAAATTGGATTTACCCACCCTCACCACGATCCTGCTTATTTCAAAGGGCGTGAAATTTATCAATCCCTCTTATTCTGTACAGCGGGAGAAGAAGCTCCTTATGAAGAAAAATTTAAGAAATTTGACTTTATTCGCTGGCATGAATTTTCAACTGATGTTCTCCCAAAAGGTGGATCAAAAGCGCGAGGAATTGAGACCATGATTGAAAAGCTTGGCTTTGATAAAAAAGATGTATATGCATTCGGAGACGGCTTAAACGATATCGAAATGCTTGAGTTTGTCGGAAATGGCGTAGCGATGGGAAATGCGGAAGAAGTCGTGAAAGAAGTGGCTGATCTTGTTACAAAAGATGTAGCAGAAGGTGGTATTCTCCACGGATTAGAGCTAGTAGGATTGTTAAAATAAGAAAAAACGCGAGCTCTAGCTCGCGTTTTTTAGCGTTCATATGGAAAAGCATTTTCAGGTTCTTGAAATGGGTTTTCTTTATTGATGTAATCATAAAACATAATTCCGTCTAAATGATCAATCTCGTGCTGAAATACGACAGCAGGAAGGCCTTTCAAACGAATTTTCACTTCTTCGCCTTCAAGCGTTGTGCCTTTTACTGTGATGCGTGCATATCGAGGAACAAATCCTGGGATATCTTGATCGATAGACAAGCAGCCTTCACCGCCTGTAAGATATGTCTTTTCAACTGAGTGGCTAATGATCTTAGGGTTAAATAATGCATAGCTGTATAGCTTGCCTTTTTCATCCGTAACGTGTACCCCAATCATTCGTTTTGATACATTAATTTGAGGAGCGGCAAGTCCGATACCAGATCGCAGTCCATATTTAGCAGCAATTTCAGGGTCTTGGCTGTTTTTTACATATTCTAATAAGCTATGTAAAATCTTTTTGTCTTCTTCAGAAGCAGGTAACGGTACTTCTTTTGCTACTTCTCGCAGCGTTGGGTGTCCGTCTTGGATAATATCGTTCATTGTAATCAACTTTCACATCTCCCTAGGCTATTTTATAGGTATAAAGTGTACCAAATCCGTATAAAAAAGTCATTACCTCGACCTTGACCACATAAATGTTTCTACTAATTATATGTATCAAACATTTGGAAAAACATGCATAAGAAAACATAAAAGCGGCAGTTAGCCGCTTTTATTGTATAATTACCAGCCGCCACAGCTGCAGCCGATAATAACTAATAAAATGAACAGTACGATTAATAACACGAAACCTTTATTAGAACCGCCGCAGCCATATCCACCATAACCCAACATAATGTAACCTCCCGTAGTTATCAATCCCAAGGTAAAAAGTAATAAACTCCCTTTTTTTCACGATTGGGTTAGTATAATATATTAAAAGGTGGAAAAAGGGTGTAGATAAATTGCTAATTTCCTACAAAAATTGTATAATGACCCATGAATAAGGGAGGATTTACCAAATATGAAATGCGTCGGAAGATATATAGTTATTGGCATTGCTGCTATGTCACTAGCAGGCTGTGCAGAGGGCTCATCGCCTGAACTTGAGGTATATAATGGATTAGAAAAAGTGGTAGCACAAGAAAAGCAATTTGCTGATCAGCAAAAACCGTTAGCTGATTTAGAACAGCAAGAAAATGCGATATACGACCAAATTATTGAGCTAGGGATTAAAGATAAAAAGAAAATAAAAAATAAAGCACAAAAAGCGCAGCAGTTATTAGATGAGCGTGAAAATAAATTACAAAAAGAAGAAAAAAGCATCAGCGCTTCGCAAAAACAGTTTGAAGCGACAGAGCCAAAGATCCAAAAGCTAGAGGACGGCAAAGCAAAAGAAGAGGCGCTTGAACTATCTTCGTTAATGAAGAAGCGTTATAAGGCCTACCAGTCCTTACATGATGCCTATCTTCATTCCATTGAATTAGATCGTCAGCTATATACGCTCTTTGAAAAAGACAATGTGAAATTAGAGAATCTTGAAACACAAATCGCTTCGATCAATGCTACTTATAAAGAAGTTGAAAAGAAAAAAGAAACGTTTAACACACTAACAGCTGACTATAACAAAGCCAAAGAAGATTTTTATAACAAAACGAAGTTAAAGGTGAAAAATAGCGAGGATAAATAAGAAGGCCTGTGAAGTTTACAGGTCTTTTTTTTTGGCTGAAAAGGAAGGTTTTCTGAAATAAAGAAAGAGTTTCGACACGATTCAAGTAAAAATTACAAAAGGTTATTGTTTTAAAAAATCGTTTATTTGTGGCAAGATAGGAGATGTGCAGACGTAAAAACAGAGAAGGTTATTATAAAACATATAATACAGTTTGTATCTGTGTAATAGTACAGCATGTCTTTTTTATGTGTTTTATTTCACAAACTAAAAAAGCGTAATTTCTTGATGTAAATGCATTGACGAACTGTTTTAGTGTATTGTAAACTAGGTAGCGTAGTAAGTGTTGTATTAATCATTTTTGCAAAATAATTAATACAGTTTAACGAAACGCTCGTTTCGCTTAAACTTTCCTTTTACGTAAATGTTTGCACAGAATTCGCTGGGGAATACATAGAAATGTTAAGGATTAGCGAATTCAAAAAGCTACTCGACAAAATATGACTTTTACTTGTCCATTTGGGACATTCTAAAAGCGTGTATGTTTGTTTGATTAGTAAAATGAATTTATACGGCTTAAATGAAAGGAAGAGGTGACTTAGATGGCTGCTAAAACTAAAAAGGCTATTATTGATGTATCAAAGCAACTTGATAAAATCGCTGAGCAGTACCAAACGTTCCAAATTCTTAATGAAGAGGGCGAAGTAGTAAATAAATCAGCGTTGCCAGATTTATCTGACGAAAAATTAAAAGAGTTAATGACTCGCATGGTATACACTCGTATTCTTGATCAACGTTCAATTTCATTGAACCGTCAAGGTCGTTTAGGTTTCTATGCACCAACTGCTGGGCAAGAAGCTTCTCAAATCGCTTCACATTTCGCATTAGAAAAAGAAGACTTCATTTTACCTGGGTACCGTGATGTGCCTCAGTTAATTTGGCATGGTCTTCCACTATATCAAGCGTTCTTATTCTCTCGTGGTCATTTCCACGGTAACCAAGCGCCAGAAGGTGTAGATGTACTTTCTCCACAAATCATCATCGGTGCACAAATCGTGCAAACTGCTGGTGTGGCACTAGGTCTTAAAAAGCGTGGTAAAAAAGCAGTAGCGATCACTTATACAGGTGACGGCGGAGCTTCACAAGGTGACTTCTACGAAGGTATGAACTTCGCAGGTGCATTCAAAGCTCCAGCAATCTTTGTTGTACAAAACAACCGCTTTGCAATTTCAACACCAGTTGAAAAGCAATCTGCAGCACGTACAATCGCTCAAAAAGCAGCGGCTGTTGGTATCCCAGGCGTTCAAGTAGACGGTATGGATGCACTAGCAGTATACGTTGCAGTAAGCGAAGCTCGTGAGCGTGCAGTAAACGGTGAAGGTCCAACTTTAATTGAAACATTAACTTACCGTTATGGTCCACATACAATGGCTGGTGACGATCCAACTCGTTATCGTACAGCTGAGCTTGACACTGAGTGGGAAAAGAAAGATCCACTTGTTCGCTTCCGTAAATTCTTAGAAGCTAAAGGCATCTGGAATGAAGAAGAAGAAAACAAAGTAATCGAGCAAGCTAAAGAAGATATCAAACAAGCTATTAAGAAGGCTGACGATTATCCAAAACAAAAAGTTACAGATTTAATGGAAATCATGTACGAAACTATGCCTTCAAACTTACAAGAGCAATATGAAATCTACAAAGAGAAGGAGTCGAAGTAAGCCATGGCGCAAATGACAATGATTCAAGCGATTACTGATGCGTTACGCACAGAAATGAAAAACGACGAAAACGTATTAGTTTTTGGTGAAGACGTTGGCGTAAACGGTGGAGTATTCCGTGCGACTGAAGGTCTTCAACAAGAATTCGGCGAAGATCGCGTATTCGATACGCCATTAGCTGAATCTGGTATCGGTGGTCTTGCTGTGGGTCTATCGACTCAAGGTTTCCGTCCGGTTCCTGAAATTCAATTCTTTGGTTTCGTATACGAAGTACTTGATTCTGTATCAGGTCAAGCTGCACGTATGCGCTACCGTTCTGGCGGTCGCTGGAATGCACCAATCACATTCCGTTCACCATTTGGTGGAGGCGTTCATACACCAGAACTTCACGCTGATAGCTTAGAAGGTATCGTAGCATCTCAACCTGGTCTAAAAGTTGTAATTCCTTCAACTCCATACGATGCAAAAGGTCTTTTAATTTCATCAATCCGTGATAACGATCCGGTTGTATACTTAGAGCACATGAAGCTTTACCGTTCATTCCGTCAAGAAGTACCTGAAGAATCATACACTATTGACTTAGGTACAGCTGATGTGAAACGTGAAGGTACAGACGTAACGCTTATCGCTTACGGTGCAATGGTACACTCATCATTAAAAGCAGCTGAAGAACTAGAAAAAGAAGGTATCTCTGCTGAAGTAGTGGACTTACGTACAGTTCAACCTTTAGATATCGATACAATTCTTGCATCAGTTGAAAAAACTGGTCGCGTAGTAGTAGTTCAAGAAGCTCAAAAACAAGCTGGTATCGCAGCTAACGTTGTAGCTGAAATTAACGATCGTGCAATCTTAAGCTTAGAAGCACCAGTATTACGTGTAACAGCACCGGATACTGTGTTCCCATTCTCTCAAGCTGAGGGCGTATGGTTACCAGACCACAAAGACATCGTTGAAACAGCTAAGAAAGTACTTGAATTTTAATTAGCATTTTACTGTGATAGAAATCAGCTTTGTGCTGATTTCTGTCTTAGATAAAATAAACACTAACAAATTGAACGCAACTAACTAGGAGGGTGAAGACACGTGGCATTTGAATTTAAACTGCCGGATATCGGTGAAGGTATCCACGAAGGTGAAATTGTAAAATGGTTCGTAAAAGCTGGAGATGAAATTGATGAGGATGATGTACTAGCAGAAGTACAAAATGACAAAGCTGTTGTTGAAATCCCATCTCCTGTAAAAGGTAAAGTATTAGAAGTAAAAGTTGACGAAGGTACAGTAGCTACTGTAGGACAAGTTATCGTTACTTTTGATGCTCCTGGATACGAAGACTTAAAATTCAAAGGTGACGATCATGATGATGCACCAGCAGAAGAAGCTAAAGAAGAAGCTTCAACTGAAGAAGTGACTGAAGAAGCAACAGCTCCTGCAGCACAAGCTGATGTTGATCCTAACCGTAAAGTAATTGCTATGCCTTCAGTGCGCAAATATGCTCGTGAAAAAGGTATAGACATTAAAGCTGTTCCTGGTTCAGGTAAAAATGGACGTATTGTTAAAGATGACATCGATAGCTTCTTATCTGGTGGCTCTACAGCTACAGCAACTGCTGAAGCTCCAGCTAAAGAGGAAACTGCTTCAGCTGAACCAAAAGCAGCAGCAGCACAAGCTATTCCTGAAGGCGATCTACCAGAAACTCGCGAGAAAATGAGCGGTATCCGTCGTGCAATCGCAAAAGCTATGGTTAACTCTAAACACACTGCTCCACACGTAACATTAATGGATGAAATCGATGTAACAGCTCTTGTTGCTCATCGTAAAAAATTCAAAACAGTTGCAGCAGATCAAGGTATTAAATTAACATTCTTACCTTACGTGGTAAAAGCGTTAACTTCAGCACTTAAGAAGTTCCCAGCTCTTAACACTTCAATTGATGATTCTACAGATGAAGTAATTCAAAAACATTACTACAACATCGGTATCGCTGCTGACACTGAAAAAGGTCTTTTAGTACCAGTTGTGAAAAATGCTGATCGTAAATCTGTATTCGAAATTTCGGATCAAATTAACGACCTTGCTGGAAAAGCACGTGATGGTAAATTAGCTCCTGCTGAAATGAAAGGCGCTTCTTGTACAATTACAAACATCGGTTCTGCTGGTGGACAATGGTTTACTCCAGTTATCAACCACCCAGAAGTTGCAATTCTAGGTATCGGACGTATCGCTGAAAAACCAGTTGTACGCGACGGTGAAATTGTAATTGCTCCAGTATTAGCATTATCACTAAGCTTTGACCACCGTATTATCGATGGCGCAACAGCTCAAAACGCTCTTAACCAAATCAAGCGTTTATTAAATGATCCAGAATTATTATTAATGGAGGCGTAATAAATGGTAGTAGGAGATTTCCCAATCGAAACTGATACTCTTGTCATTGGTGCTGGCCCTGGTGGCTACGTTGCAGCAATTCGTGCAGCTCAATTAGGTCAAAAAGTTACAATCGTAGAAAAAGGTAATCTTGGAGGCGTATGCTTAAACGTTGGTTGTATTCCTTCAAAAGCATTAATCGCTGCAGGTCACCGTTTTGAACATGCTAAACATTCTGAAGACATGGGGATTATCGCTGAGAACGTAACAGTTGATTTCTCTAAAGTTCAAGAATTCAAAAACGGCGTTGTAAACAAACTTACTGGCGGTGTTGAAGGCCTTCTTAAAGGTAACAAAGTTGACATCGTAAAAGGTGAAGCTTACTTCGTTGACAGCGAAACTGTACGTGTAATGGATGAAAATTCAGCACAAACGTACAAATTCAAAAATGCAATCCTTGCAACTGGTTCTCGTCCAATCGAGATCCCTGGATTCAAATTCTCTGAGCGCGTAATCAACTCTACAGGTGCATTAGCGCTTAAAGAAGTTCCTAAAAAATTAGTTGTAATCGGCGGAGGTTACATCGGTACTGAGCTTGGTACTGCTTTTGCTAACTTCGGTACAGAAGTTACATTTGTAGAAGCTGCTGATGAAATTTTAGCTGGTTTTGAAAAACAAATGAGCTCTCTTGTTAAACGTAACCTTAAGAAAAAAGGAAACGTTGAAATCTATACAAAAGCAATGGCTAAAGGTGTTGAAGAAACTGCTGATGGCGTACAAGTTACGTTTGAAGTAGGCGGAGAGTCAAAAGTAATCGATGCTGACTACGTATTAGTTACTGTAGGTCGCCGTCCTAACACTGATGAGCTTGGTCTTGAGCAAGTTGGCGTTAAAATGACTGACCGTGGTCTTATCGAAATCGATAACCAAACTCGTACATCTGTAAGCAACATCTTTGCAATTGGTGATATCGTAACTGGACCACCACTTGCACACAAAGCTTCTTACGAAGGTAAAATCGCAGCTGAAGTAATCGCTGGCGAACCTGCTGAAATTGACTATTTAGGAATTCCAGCAGTTGTATTCTCTGAGCCTGAGCTTGCATCTGTAGGTTATACTGAAGCACAAGCGAAAGAAGAAGGATTAGCTGTTAAAGCTTCTAAATTCCCATTCGCTGCTAACGGACGTGCGCTTGCACTTAACGCTGCAGAAGGCTTCTTGAAGCTTATCACTCGTAAAGAAGACGGAGTAGTTGTTGGTGCTCAAATCGCTGGACCTAGCGCATCTGACATGATCGCTGAGCTTGGTCTTGCTATCGAAGCTGGCGTAACAGCTGAAGATATCGCATTAACAATTCACGCTCACCCAACATTAGGTGAAATCACAATGGAAGCTGCTGAAGTAGCTATTGGAAGCCCAATTCACATTGTAAAATAATGTTTTTAAAAAGCTGATGCGTATGCATCAGCTTTTTTTTGAAGAAAACGGTTTTCATCAAGTATCAGATGCTTGTCAGACAGTTTTTATTGCTGATGAGTATCTCCTTTAGAAGAAACGTGTAAAAAGCGCTGAGGCAGTCTTAAATGAGCTCTAGATGCATACATATGAAGTGGGACGTGCTTTCCTTATAGGTAGATAAAAAATTGCTTCTTTGGATAACGAATGAAAAGGCGGCGAAGGAGCTATGAAGACATATTTCGTTTGGAGCTTACACATTGTTATTTGGATAGGTTATTCACTGGTTGAATTATTATCAAAACGTGATCAATTGACATCTAAAATTATTTTGTTTTTAGTATTTGCTTATTTAGCTTACGGCATAGCAGAAATGAACGTTAAATCTAAAAGACTGGCGCTTATGATGACGGGCACAACGTCAGCTGTCTGCTTGACGTGTTATCAACTAATTTTATTTTGCACGGCGTAAGAGTGCATAAAAAAAGCGTTAGCTTATATAAGCTAACGCTTTTTTTATCTTACACAGATTTCTTTTCTTTTTTTAATGCGCCTTCTTCTTTAAATGCTTTCATTAATGAGAAGACCGTTAACACCAGCACAATTGAAAATGGAAGTGCTGCTATAATCGCAGCCGTTTGGAGTGCATCCAAGCCACCTGTCCAAAGCAGAATGATTGCTGTTAACGATTGAATTAAGCCCCACGTAAGCTTAATAGAGCCTGAAGGATTTAGATCACCGTTTGTTGTCTGCATTCCTAAAACAAATGTAGCTGAGTCAGCTGATGTAATGAAGAATGTAGCAATTAAGCAAATAGCAACAATGGACATGAACGTACCAAATGGAAACTGTTCAAGTACGTAGAATAAAGCAACTTCTGTTCCTTTATTATTGATAACATCCATAACAGGAAGATCCTTAAAAAAGTCTAAATAAACCCCAGAACCTCCGAATACAGCAAACCATAATCCGCCAAATACGGTCGGAACAGCTAGTACACCAATTAAAAATTCTCGAATGGTTCTACCTCGTGAAATACGAGCAATAAACGTACCAACGAACGGTGCCCAGGCGATCCACCATGCCCAGTAGAAAATTGTCCAATCTTGAACCCAGGTGCTGTTATCAAACGGGCTCAATCGAAAACTCATCGACGGCAAGTTTTGAATGTAGCTGCCAATTGTTGTAACGAATAAGTCCATAATAAAGTTGGTTGGACCTGCAAATAACAAGAATAGCATTAACAGAATAGCTAAAACAATATTAATGTTACTCAAATACTTAATACCCTTGTTCAGACCTGTCTGTGCTGACAGCATGAACAAGAACGTCACGATAATAATAACAATTAATTGAGTCGTGAAATTATTATCAATACTTGGCGACAAGTAAGAGGCTCCACCAGTAATTTGAATAGCGCCCAGTCCTAGAGATGTTGCCACTCCAAAAATAGTTGCAAATACGGCGATGACGTTTATGATCGTTCCAAGAGGTCCATCAACACGTTTTCCTAATAGTGGACGTAAAATATTACTGATTATGAACGGGTAACCTTTTCTAAATTGAAAATATGCAAGGGCCAGTGCAAGAACGGAATAAATAGCCCAAGGATGTAAACCCCAGTGGAAAAACGAATAACGTAGAGCTGCACGAGCTGATTCTGCTGTACCGCCTTCACCAGAAGGTGGAGTATGAAAATGATTGATTGGTTCTGAAACACCCCAGAATACAAGTCCAATCCCCATACCAGCACTAAATAACATAGCAAACCACGAGACATAACCATACTGAGGCTTTTCGTCAGGTTTACCTAGTTTAATGTTTCCGTACTTTGAAAAAATTAAGTACAGCGTAAAAACTAAGAATAATGTAGCTGCTAATAAATAATACCAGCCAAATTTCTCGATGATAAAACTATGTATTGCCGATGTGACAGGTGTAAGCGCTGCGCTTCCTAGCACAGATTCCGGAATAACACCCCATACGATAAATACTGCAGCAATAATAACCGAAATGATAAAAACAGGAGTCAGTTTTTTCATCGATTATCACTCCTTTCCTATTCTATTTTACATAACATAGTTTCTCATATAACCTTTTTAGCTATACATGAAACCACATGGTTATACATTCTAGTAAAGTTTGTATGAAATGTCTACCCTATTAGTAAGAAAAAAAGGCAAGATCTCAAATTCTTATTTTTCGTAATTATTTTAAAGTGCCGAAATAGATATGAAATTAGACATAGTTTTTTCATATAAATAGAGATGATGCTAAGGGGTCAGTTTTTTGAAAACAAATATAACATTTATGAGAAAAATATTTTTAATGTGACATACTAATTAGTTGTTGACATATTTAATGTGACATAATAATATAATATCAAGAGTTGTAAAACGCTTACAAAAAAAGACGGTTAAAGGGGAGTTTACAAAATGGGAACAATCGTATGTCAAACATGTAACTGCACAATTGATCATTTCGAAGATGAGAAAGTGACGCGATTATACTCAACATGTAAAAGCGGAGAATGTCAAAAAGCAGATGAAGATTTAGATTAATTCAATAAAAAAAGGTGCGGAACTTCGCACCTTTTTTTATTGAATTGCTTTATGTTCTTTAATGACACGAAATGTCTTTAATTCAAAATCTTCCGGACCCTGCACTGGTAAACCTGCCTCTAAGTTTGTTTCAATGTAGGTTAAATTTTCCTCAGTGATGATTTCCCCAGGAATAAAAATAGGAATACCAGGAGGATAGACCATTACAAATTCTGCAATAATACGACCTGCTGACTCATGAAAAGGTACCACTTCGGTTTCAGCGTAAAAAGCATCACGAGGTGTTAAAGCCAATACAGGAATATCAGGTAATAAAATAGCCGGTTTTGCCGTTGTCTCAGAAAGGTTATGGAATTTTGCGGATAACTCACGCAGAGCTGTGACAAGACGTGAAAGATCTTCTTCTGTATCTCCGGGCGTGATAATACATAGAATATTATAAAGGTCAGACATTTCCACTTCGATATTATGAGCTTCACGCATCCATTTTTCTACGTCATAGCCCGTAATTCCTAAATCTGAAACAGAAATAATTAATTTAGTAGGGTCTAAATCATACGTAGCTTTTGTGCCTAAAATTTCTCTGCCTATACATCGGATATGCTCAATTGTATTAATTTCTTTTCGTGCTTTTTCAGCAAGAGAAATTGCACGTTCAGCCAGCTCTTTTCCTTCTGTAGCTAGACGTTTTCGTGCAACATCTAAAGAAGCCAGCAGCAGATAAGAGGTTGATGTTGTTGTCAGCATGCTTAAAATAGACTGTACGCGTTTTGGAGAAATTAAGCCTTCGCGTATGTTTAAAATGGAACTTTGCGTCATAGAACCGCCTAATTTATGAACGCTTGTTGCTGCCATATCTGCACCGGCCTGCATAGCAGACAGAGGCAAATCATCATGGAAGTGAATATGAACGCCGTGAGCTTCATCAACAAGTACAGGCACTTGATACGAGTGGGCAATTTCTACGATTTTACGAAGGTCTCCGGAAATTCCAAAGTAAGTTGGATTGATAACAAGCACTGCTTTTGCTTCAGGGTGCTGCTTTAAGGCTTTTTCTACAGAGTCCGATGTAATACCGTGAGAAATGCCAAGATTTTCGTCAATTTCAGGATGAATAAAAATAGGCGTAGCTCCTGAAAAAACAATCGCACTCATAACAGATTTATGCACGTTTCTAGGAACGATAATTTTATCTCCAGGTCCACATGTCGCCATAACCATTGCCATAATTGCTCCGCTCGTTCCTTGAACAGAGAAAAAAGTATGATCAGCACCAAATGCTTCTGCAGCTAAATCCTGCGCTTGTTTGATAATGCCTTTTGGCTGGTGAAGATCATCAAGGGGACCGATATTAATTAAATCAATGGATAAAGCATCATCGCCAATAAATGAGCGGAATTCAGGATCCATTCCATTTCCTTTTTTATGTCCAGGGATATGGAATTGTGTTGGGTTTTTCTTAGCGTGATTAACTAATCCAGTAAATAATGGAGTTGAAAATTGAGAAGACAACTTTGCTATACACCTCTTTTATCATAAATTGTCAGTCCCTCTAAGCAAAGCTTAGAGGGACTTTGATTGTTTTTTTATCAAATTACAGCATTCAATTTTATATACCAAAAACTAATGGCTGTTGAATTATACATATTAAAATATCAGATCTTTTTTCTACAAAAGAAATTCAACACAAATTCTACTCCGCAGTTTTCTTGATTTTAACCATTATATAAATGAATGAAACGCGTATGTTTACTACTGTTTGATAATATAAATACAATTTTTAGTTAAAAAAATACAAGTAATTGTAAACTGCTTATTACTTATTATTTTATAGTTCTTTATGTTTTGAAAATCCCCATAAAACAAAAGAATTATAGCACTTATTAACCTATTTGCAAAGATATTTTAAAGAGAAAATAAAAAGAAAAAAAAGGAGAAATTCTTTTGGGTGAAAAGAGAATAAATTTTGTGTACATTATAGATTGTGATAGAGTTAAGAATATAGATATACATAGAATGAAGAAATAAATGGAGTGATGAGAAGTGGAATATCAATACCCTATCTCCCTTGATTGGAGTACAGAAGAAATTATTGATGTAGTGAAGTTTTTTGAAAGCATTGAACGAGCTTATGAAAAAGGTATTGAGCGTGATCACCTAATGGCAGTCTATCGCCGATTTAAAGAAATTGTGCCAAGTAAAGCAGAAGAAAAAACAATCTGTAACGATTTTGAAGACCAAAGCAAATACTCTTCTTATCGAACGATTCAAAAAGCAAAGGCTGCTTCTTCTGGAGATATCATAAAAATGTAAAAACTGAGACTGGACAAAAGTAGTTTAGCCGAAGTAAAAAACGAATCATTAATCAAATTGTTTGATTAATGATTCGTTTTTTTTGTTACGGTGAACATAGAGTTTATCTGTTTCGTTTCTTCTAGTTGATTGGAAGGCAAGGCGAAGACTCCTGCGGGGAAAGCGGAACAGGCGAGACCCCGCAGGAGCGCAAGCAACGAGGAGGCTCACCGGCAGCCCGCGGAAAGCGAAGTCTTGCAGGGAAATCAACTGCGGTGTCACAAGCGTTTCAGCTTATGTATCCCATTTATTGGTCTTTCGATGAGCTTCCTTTCGTTATGTGTCACCCTCATTTTTTTATATCAATTCGTTAAAATTATGCATATGCTTTTTTAGTTAGTTCATATAATGGAGTTACCGTATGAAATGTTTGTTCAATACGAGCCATCCATTCTTCGCCGTTCATTGCAATCGCTTCTTCTTTTGGAATTGTAATGCCGCATAGGATCTCAGCTTTTTTAACCTTCTCTAGACGTTCAAACAAACTCTCTAAGTCTTCAGAAGATAAGTCGCCCATTTTTTTACTATCAGGTTTTGTATGATCTTTCGACCAAACAAACGAGTCTGGGATATTTTGACGAATCTCCTCCATGTTTTGTTTTAGCAGCTTTCCAAATTGTTCTTTAATAGGTGATTCGTAAATGACGGCGAACCACACAAAGACGTGTGTTTCCCAAAGGCCAATTTGAAAATGAGGGAGCTTTTTATACCCGCGTTTACTGTTAGCAAAGGCTACCCACGTATCTGCTGGCGGGTTAACTGTTCTTCGTGCGTGCTTGGCAATGTGTACGAACATTTCGTCTCCACAAAGTGAAGAAAGAGTAGGAGCAAAGTGATTGCTCAATTGTTCGAATTTTGGGCGTATCGTTGTCTTGATGGCTTCCATACGTGCATCAAGCCCCTCGATACGGAATACGTTAAAGTCATCTTGTGAAAATCCTGAGAATGCCATGTGAAACCTCCGTTTTTTTAGTGAATATGTATAGCTGCTGTGCATCTATGCAAGTAAGTATGATTTACGCGAAGATTCTACCACATGAAAAGCATAAACACCAATTAATTCGCATATGCTTGTCAAAACGTGTCTATCATTTTTTTATAGGTAATCACACAATTTAGTTGCATGAGATTAGGTTTCGACATAGACTATATCAATCAAAATATCTGAAAATTTAGTTTTCTATAAGTGGGTTCAATAATTTGAGAGGGGTGTTTGAAACATGAAACAAGTGGTGAATATGTATAAGAAGAATGATGGACAAAAAAGATTAGGTGTAATTCGGTTGGAGTTAGATTACGAGTTAGCGACGTTATATGAAGCCATGATGGAAAATAATGAGGAACAAAAACAAAAATGTAAGCGAAAGCTCGAGAAACTTCGTGAAGAAATGATATCTCTTCAGTAGCAGACACGGGAATAAAATAGAACAAATATGGGTAAACTGTAAAAAAGGATTAAACTGAATGAGCAGATTCATAAGTGGTAACAGAGCACGTGGGAGAAGAAGCGGCAGTTCTTCTCCCACGTGCTCTGTTAATTGACATCTTGCAGAGGTTTTTTTAAGCTTAAACAAGAGACGTATTTTTGAGGGGGCATTGAGATGACACAACGCTGGAAAGAAATTGATACATACGTTAAAGAGTGGCTAAAAGAAGCTGGACAAAAAATTCAACAGTCGTTTAGTAAAGAACTTCTCATTCAAACGAAATCGAATCCAAATGATTTAGTAACAAATATGGATAAAGAAATTGAACAGTTTTTTATCTCAAAAATCAATGAAACCTTTCCGGAACATCATATTCTTGGAGAAGAAGGATATGGGGAAGAGCTTGAATCAGAAGAAGGAACGATTTGGATTATCGATCCGATCGACGGTACGATGAACTTTGTTCATCAGCAGCGAAATTTTGCTATTTCCATCGGTATATTCGAAAATGGTGTAGGACAAGCAGGTTATATTTATGATGTTATTCATAATGAGCTGTATCATGCTTTAAAAGGACAGGGCGCGTTTATGAATGACATCCAATTGCCAAAACTTGAACCTGTACCAGTTGAAGAAGCTATTATTAGCTTAAATGCAACGTGGGTGACGGAGAACCGCCGTATTGATCCTTCCGTATTAAGTCCGCTTGTGCGTAAAGTAAGAGGGACCCGTTCATATGGATCCGCAGCTATTGAGCTTGCTTACGTAGCGGCTGGACGCTTGGATGGATACATTACTTTACGTTTGGCTCCATGGGACTTTGCTGCCGGTAAAGTGTTGATTGAAGAAGTTGGAGGAGTTATGACGGATTTAGAAGGAAAGCCGTTAGAGATTCTTGAAAAAAGCAGTGTATTTGTAAGCAAACCAACATTACATGACGAAATCTTTCGTACGTACCTTGAAGGAAAGTGGACTAAATAAAATAGAAGTGAAGACTTACGTGTAGTCAAAGAATTTTGTGATGAAAAAACGTCATGAACCATTTTGATGTTGCAAATGGCCATGACGCTTTCAATCATCGCAAAAAAATTACAGCTGCCCTTTTTCTCGCATTTTTTTCTTAGTCGTAAAGCCAAGACCCATTACAACAATTAAAGCTACGATAGCTAAAATGACCCCGAGAGCGCTTCCTTCTCCGATAAATATGCCAATTGACATAATAGCTGCAGTTGCGATGAATGCATATAAAACGAATACCCACTTAATGTTTCTCATGTTGATTCCTCCCATTTGTAACGGATATTTATAGTGTACAACAAAATCATTCTGCAATTCTAGAGTTAGTGTGATATAATAGCTTAGTTATTACAAGCATAGGAGTGAAATGCGTGAACATTCGTAAAGATTTACGTAATATTGCCATTATTGCCCATGTAGACCATGGGAAAACAACGTTAGTAGATAAATTATTACATCAGTCCGGAACATTCCGTACTAATGAGCATGTTGAAGAACGTGCGATGGATTCAAATGACCTTGAGCGTGAGCGTGGAATTACAATTTTAGCGAAAAACACAGCTATTAATTATAAAGATACGCGTATCAACATTATGGATACGCCAGGACATGCTGACTTCGGTGGAGAAGTTGAGCGTATTATGAAAATGGTAGACGGTGTTCTACTTGTAGTAGACGCATACGAAGGATGTATGCCTCAAACGCGCTTTGTATTGAAAAAAGCATTAGAGCAAAACTTAACGCCGATTGTTGTTGTTAACAAAATTGACCGTGACTTTGCTCGTCCAACTGAAGTAGTTGATGAAGTAATTGACTTATTTATTGAACTAGGTGCAAGTGAGGAACAAATTGAGTTCCCTGTTGTTTATGCTTCAGCAATCAACGGAACGGCTAGCACGAACCCTGAAAAGCAAGATGAGAACATGTCATCTCTATTTGACTCAATCATCGAGCACATTCCAGCACCAGTAGACAACAGCGACGAACCACTTCAATTCCAAGTGGCAATGCTTGACTACAATGACTATCTTGGTCGTATCGGTGTAGGGCGCGTATTCCGCGGAACAATGAAAGTAGGCCAGCAAGTTGCATTAATGAAGCTTGACGGTACGGTAAAACAATTCCGCGTAACAAAATTATTCGGTTTCCTAGGCTTAAAGCGTGTTGAAATCGAAGAAGCAAAGGCAGGAGACCTGATCGCTGTATCAGGAATGGAAGACATCAACGTAGGTGAAACAGTATGTCCGTTTGACCACCAAGATGCACTGCCAATTTTACGTATTGATGAACCTACTTTACAAATGACGTTCTTAGTAAACAATTCACCGTTTGCTGGTCGTGAAGGTAAATTTGTTACATCTCGTAAAATTGAAGAGCGCTTAATGTCTGAACTTGAGACAGATGTAAGTTTACGCGTGGAAAATACTGATTCACCGGATGTATGGGTCGTTTCAGGACGTGGAGAACTTCATTTATCTATTTTAATTGAAAATATGCGTCGTGAAGGATATGAGATTCAAGTATCAAAACCTGAAGTAATCGTTCGTGAAATTGATGGCGTTCGCTGTGAGCCAGTTGAACGTGTGCAAATCGACGTGCCTGAAGAACATACGGGTTCTATTATGGAATCAATGGGTGCTCGTAAAGGTGAAATGGTTGATATGATTAACAACGGCAGCGGTCAAGTTCGTCTGATCTTTATGGTTCCTGCACGTGGTTTAATCGGTTATACAACTGAGTTCTTATCGTTAACTCGTGGATTCGGTATCATTAACCATTCATTTGATAGCTACCAACCAATGCAGCAAGGTCAAGTTGGAGGTCGCCGTCAAGGTGTGCTTGTTTCTATGGAAAGCGGTAAATCATCTACTTATGGAATCCAAGGCGTAGAAGACCGCGGTACAATTTTCGTGGAGCCAGGTACAGAAGTATACGAAGGTATGATCGTAGGAGAACACACTCGTGAAAATGATATCGTTGTTAACATCTGTAAAATGAAGCAAATGACGAATATGCGTTCTGCTAACAAAGATCAAACAACAGGTATGAAAAAACCTCGTATTATGTCTTTAGAGCAATCACTTGAATATTTAAACGAAGATGAATATTGTGAAATCACACCAGAATCTATTCGTCTACGTAAAAAAATTCTTGATAAAAATGAACGTGAAAAAGCAGCGAAAAAGAAAAAATACGCTGACACGAAATAATAAAAAAAGGAAGTCGTTAGCTTTATTTGCTAGCGGCTTGTTTTTTATCAATTATATCAGAATTTTCTATTTTTTGAAAGCGTTTTATAAAGAGATAATTTGGAAAGGAAAAAGGTGGCTTATATCGAATAATGTAAAGTAAGGAATAGGGGGAAGGAAGATGGATGTAAAAGAACACCTTTCATTTTTTGCTGCTTTGTATCAAGTAGATGAACATGCAAAAATAGGAATGTGGCTGTTATACTTTACTATTTTAGGGCTATCTGTTCTTGTGTACAAACTCGGGTTTGCAAAGAAGCTGCCGCTTTTAAAATCTGTGGTTATTTATCTATTTTTAGCTTTTGGATGTACGATTTTAACGTTTTTAGGCATTTTTTTACCTGTAGCTGAAGGGCTTGTGGTTGCAGCGCTTGTATTAATTATTTATAAAATACGGCTGTATCAGGCTAAAAAGCAAAACTCCACGTTGGGTTCATAAAAGACTACATAAAAAGACGCTTGTAGCTACAAGCGTCTTTTTAGTATGATATAGCCGAAGACAAGAGCGGCTGCGAAAATTAAATGGCCAGCTGTCCAATAAAAAATTGCTACTGCATCATCCACCGCAGGCGTAGGCTTAAGCGCAAGCAGCGTCAACGGAAAATACAAAGGAATGGTTGGAAGTGTTAATAAAAAAGAACACAATACGATTTTTCGAATAGACATATTGTTTAATTTACCTACTATGTAAACAAAAACGATCCCAATTGCAACGGCAATGAATAAATGAAAAACAAACTCCACCCATTCAGGCCATTGAATAGGGCCAATGATAGGAATAAAATCAACATTTAATAAAAGGGTATAAACTTGTTTGCCGGTTAGCCATTCTATCCATTTCAAACATAACCCAAGGATAATCCCGCTGAACATGCCAATACTTATTCCTAAACGGAGCACCTTACCAATCCTCCTCTGTCTTTTTCGACTCATATAGTTTAAAGTTACCAGTAGCTATGCGTTCTTTTGTTCGTTTTTCAATCCGTTCAGAACATTCATTGCACATATATGTATGGATAGGACGGTTGCGCAGTCGTTTTGCCACGAGCGTTTCATCCTCAATTGTTTCAATTTTATCGCACATGACACATTGTACTCTCATTTCTATCACCTCAACTTCTCTATACATCATTCTAGCCGAAAATTCTTGTTTTATAAAGTTTTTTTGCGGTGCTATCTCTCAGGAGAAAAGGAACGATAGGAAAACATTCCTAAAGAAGCAGGTAATTTTGCTTGTTAGCTCGAAGATAGTAACTAGTAAGTACATAAACAGTAGGAGGGATGAAAATGGCCAACGAAGTCGAGACTCAATTAGTAGATGCATTATACGATGAGCTACAGACAGAGAGATTTGCAACCATTTCAACTATTGATTTTGAAACAAACGCTCCAAATGTTAGTGCCATTTCGTGGTTAGTAGCTCCGACTAAACAAAAAATTCGATTTGCCGTAGATGTCAAATCGAGGATTGTAGAAAACATTAAACATACGAATAAAGCAGTGGTAAATATCCTTGCTAATGAATCATGCTACTCAATCAGCGGAATAGCTGAGGTAGTGCAGGAAAAGTTAGAAGGAGTAGCTTTAAAGTTGACACTAATTGAACTAGATATTAATGAAGTAAGAGATGTCATGTTCTATGGCTCTAAGATTTCAGTAAACCCTTCATATGAAAAGACCTATGATCCAGTAGCAGCCGCTAAACTCGATAAGCAAGTAATTGAAGCGATAAAAAAAGCTTAGCAGCAGCCTGCCGCTAAGCGACTTTCTTATTCATTTTTTTGAAGATGATTATTAGATTGTTTTTCCTGCTCATTCTTTAAATTTTGCTCTTGTTTATTATTTAATTTTTGATTGTTTGTATCTGTTGAACTAGGATTTCGGCGGATTTCTTCTGCAAATTCAGGCATCACTCGGTTTACAATGGCTGCTAATTCATCTAAAAATCCTGTAACCGGCCGACCTTTGCGAATTTCATTTCCAATTTGTTTTAGCCGAGCGACCGTATCAGGATCTGCAATAACAACAGAGTTAGCGCCGTACGGATCAGCTTTCAGACCTTCGGCAACTGTATATTTGATTGAACTTACTTCTGAACGATCAATATCTTTGCCGACGTCAATGCCTACGATTGCATACTTGCCGAGCACAATGGCAGTAGCATCATTTACATTCGGAACGCTTGAAGCCAGTTCAACTAAATGCGCTGATATTTCATTAGCAGTACGCTTGTGAGAGCGTTCAGGAGATGAATTTTTCACCTGTACAATTCGATCTGTTTTTTGCCCTTC
Source organism: Priestia sp. TGN 0903 (assembly GCF_050846855.1). Lineage (NCBI taxonomy): Bacteria > Bacillati > Bacillota > Bacilli > Caryophanales > Bacillaceae > Priestia > Priestia sp. TGN 0903. The sequence goes on along the minus strand of NZ_JBOZGL010000004.1, from coordinate 45,095 downwards.
TTCAACGTCTGCTTGATTATTGTTGCAGCCGGTTAGTGTAATAAAACATAAGCTAATGGATAGAAAAAATTTGTTCATGTGGGAGACTCCTCCTTATGAATGACTCATTTTTTGTAGTAATTTGTATTTAGTTTCTAATAGTTCTTCTATCTTTATACACGTGTTCATATATTTAAAGAAAATGGTCCGTCCATTTAAGGTCACTTCACACATGTGCGTTACATAGTATATAAATGGATGGGTGCCTTGTTTCACTCCTTACAGGAAAAACAATCGGAGTAGGAGGCTGAATTATTGGGAAAAATTTATGTATTAGATACGAATGTTTTATTACAAGATCCGCATTCAATTTTTTCATTTGATGATAACGAAGTAGTGATTCCAGCCGTTGTACTAGAAGAAGTTGATTCGAAAAAAAGAAATATGGATGAAGTCGGACGAAATGCAAGGCAGGTATCCAAACTCATTGATAACTTGAGACAACATGGAAAGTTATATGAGAAAATCCCGTTAGAAAATGGGGGCCATTTGCGAATTGAACTCAATCATCGCTCTTTTCAGCAGCTTCAAGAAATCTTTGTGGAAAAAACAAATGATAATCGAATTTTAGCTGTTGCTAAAAATTTATCCCTTGAAGAGGAAACAAAAGAAGATGGACGTGAAGTGATACTAGTAAGTAAAGATGTGTTGGTACGTGTGAAGGCTGACGCAATCGGTTTAAGAGCAGAAGATTTTTTAAGTGATCGAGTAGTGGAATTCAATAGTATTTATACAGGCTTTTCAGAAGTCTATATTGCAAAAGAGCTGCTGAGTCAATTTTACGAAAAAGGAGAGCTGCTAACGTCTCAAATTGCGAACCACTCCTTTTTTGCAAATCAATTCTTAGTGATGAAAGATGCATTTGGAGGATCCGGATCAGCCATCGGCATTGTCGATCAAACAACAACGAAAGTAAAAAAACTGTTATTTGAATATGATCATATCTGGGGAATTAAACCTCGAAATGTTCAGCAAATTATGGCGTTAGAACTTCTTCTTAGAGACGACGTTCAACTGGTCACGTTAATTGGAAAGGCAGGTACGGGTAAAACGCTGCTTGCTTTAGCTTCAGGACTTATGCAGACGGAAGATCTAGGGTGTTTTAAAAAGCTGCTTGTAGCTCGTCCAATTGTTCCTTTAGGGAAAGATATTGGGTTCTTGCCAGGAGAAAAGCAGGAGAAGCTTCGTCCATGGATGCAACCAATTTATGATAACCTAGAGTACTTATTCAACACTAAAAAACCTGGAGAACTGGATGCGATTCTAGCGGGGCTGAGTTCAATAGAAGTGGAAGCCTTGACGTATATAAGAGGCCGAAGCATTCCGGAACAGTTTATTATTATTGATGAAGCACAAAATTTAACGAAGCATGAAATTAAAACAATTTTAACAAGGGTAGGGGAAAAGAGTAAAATTGTGCTTATGGGAGATCCGGCTCAAATTGATCATCCTTATTTAGATGAGTATAACAACGGATTAACGTACGTAGTTGAAAAGTTTAAAGAGCAAAAAGTATCGGGCCACGTTCGGTTAATCAAAGGAGAGCGCTCCGGGCTAGCACAATTAGCAGCTGATATTCTTTAAAAAAGGTGGGGTTCCTTTTGGAACCCCACCTTTTTTTATTATGTAACGATGATTTCTTCCACATATTTAATAGGGTTATTTCGGTTAGATCCGTCCGGTAAATAGACATAGATAGGCCCGTCTTCTCTAAGAGGCTTTCCGTCTTGGCTGAAACCAAAGATTAGTTTTTGCGCTTCTTCTAATGAAAAAGAAATCAGCGCGTCTTTTGTTTTAAATGAAACGTTGGTAGCGTCTTCAGTAGGTGAAGCGTTTGCTAGAAAAGGTGCAAATAAAATCCCAAATGTTCCATTTACTAGCTCCTGTTTTTTGAATTTCTTTTCGGTTTTTAACGTAGGAGGAAAGACGGCTCCTTCTTGAATTTCACGGTCCCAATGCTTAGAAACAGCCTTTGTGTACGCTTCTGTCTCGTCTTTTTGCTCCGGTGGATGTTCAAAGAAAACGTCCATATCGAGCTTGCGGTCATCGAAAATCCACACGCTTGGGTCGAGTGTCAGCGTATATTTTACTTTTCCTTTTAACATAATAATTGAATTCATCATAAATGCCCCCTTGCTAAAAGTATAAGCGCTTTCTCCTTATTTGTCACTTTGATGAAAAAATTTAGTTGAGAGTGATTCTCGTATGATATAATGTAAGAGTCAACGAAAGTGCGAAATTTCCTACATCTAAGGTAATGGTTTTGAGAAAGTAACAGTATAAAAAAGACGGCCAGCCACACGGACATGTTTATCCTTGCTTTTTTGGAGCATAGCCTTTAAAATTGAGAGATAGATTAGGTAATCGCTCGCGAACGGAGGGATTGAGTTTGACGCCTGAGACAATGATAGATCATCGTGAAAAAGCGTATGCGTTGTTAAAAGCTGATGCAGATAAGATTTTGCAATTAATTCAAGTTCAAATGGATAACTTAACAATGCCACAATGTCCTCTTTATGAAGAGGTTTTAGATACACAAATGTTTGGTTTATCAAGAGAAATTGATTTTGCAGTTCGTCTTGGTTTAATTGATGAACGTGTTGGAAAAACATTGCTAGACCGCCTCGAGCGTGAACTTTCTGCACTGCATGAAGCGTTTACAAAAAAATAAAAATCACGCGATCGAAACTCAAACTATATACAAACGTAGTTTGAGTTTTTTATTACAGGTGGTTGAAATTTCCTAATTTACTCAAATTTGTACATAAAAAATGAAACGAAACAGAAACACGTCATTTTTAAAGGAAGAGGGTTATGGTAAAAAAAATATTTAGGCATTTTGACTATTCAATTGTAATTCCAGTGCTGCTTCTTTGTGCGGTTGGACTAGTTATGGTTTACAGTTCAAGTATGATTGTAAGTATTACAAGATATCATACGTCAAGTGATTTCTTTTACAACAGACAAAAAATGTGGCTTGCTTTTACGCTTGTATTGTTCATTTTAACAATGCTAACACCTTACAAGCTGTATCCTAAAATACTGCCTTATGCGATTCTGGGCATTTTTGTACTGCTTTTGCTTGTGTTTGTAATGGGGCATACGAGTAACAATGCGCAAAGTTGGCTGCAGCTTGGCGGAGCAAACATGCAGCCGGCTGAGTATGCCAAGCTTGTTGTCATTTTATACTTATCGTATGTTTTGTCTAAAAGGCAAGAGTATATTGACAACATCAAAAAAGCTTTTTTTGGACCTATGGGTCTTGTATTTCTAATATTAGGTTTTGTAGCGATTCAGCCTGACCTTGGAACGGGATCAATTATTTTTGCGATTTCCGTTACCATTATGCTATGTTCAGGAATCTCTAAAAAAACCTTTTTCCGCATGTTAGCACTAGGTATTATTTTGCTTACGGTCATTATTACGATTGGTTTTTTTACAGGTCAGTTTACTGCCAATCGAATCGGCCGTTTTACCGGTGCGTCAGATCCGTTTGCTAATGCTCAAGGAACCGGTTATCAGCTGGTTAATTCATATTTAGCAATAGGTACAGGAGGCTTAAAAGGCCTTGGTTTAGGAGAAAGTGTACAAAAGTATGGTTATCTTCCCGAGCCCCATACCGATTTCATTATGGCCATTATTGCAGAAGAATTAGGATTCTTTGGAGTTATGCTCGTGCTGGGCCTTTTAGGCTTCTTAATTTTCAGGATTTTAATGCTGGCTAAAAAATCTCAGGATCCGTTTGCTAGCATGATTTGTATTGGAGTAGCCAGTATGATAGGTATTCAAACAGGCATCAACCTTGGAGGGCTTACGGGACTCATTCCGATTACCGGCGTCACGCTTCCGTTTATCAGTTACGGAGGGTCTTCGCTACTAACGCTGATGGTGTCTATGGGAATTATTGTAAATATTTCATTTTTCGTAAATTATCAAAATAAAAAACAGAAAAATACGGAAAATATTGTGCTACATCCGAACAATACATCAACAACAAGCGATTGATTTTCGTAAAAAAATTGTGTAAAAAAAGCAAAAATTTATTGGAATTTTATTATTTTCCATTGATTTTTGCTTTTCTTTTATCCAATTTTGCTATATATTGAAGTTTATACGAAATTGAGAGGAGATTAGCAACATGAGTTTTGTAACTAAAAAAATCAAAAAAGTATTAGTAGCAAACCGGGGAGAAATTGCGATTCGTGTATTTCGAGCATGTACTGAACTGAATATTCGGACTGTTGCAATTTATTCGAAGGAAGACGCAGGTTCTTATCACCGTTACAAAGCGGATGAAGCCTATTTAGTAGGAGCGGAGAAAAAGCCGATTGATGCTTATTTAGATATAGAAGGCATCATCGACATTGCTAAGTCTCATGATGTAGATGCTATTCACCCTGGCTATGGTTTTTTGTCAGAAAATATCCAATTTGCAAAACGTTGCGAAGAAGAAGGCATTATTTTTATTGGCCCAAAATCCAAGCATCTTGATATGTTTGGCGATAAAGTAAAAGCACGTCATCAGGCTATTCAAGCAGATATTCCCGTTATTCCTGGTACAGATGGTCCTATTGATTCAATTGACGAAGCAAAAGAATTTGCTAATCAGCATGGATATCCTCTAATGATCAAAGCAGCTTTGGGCGGAGGCGGTCGAGGCATGCGTATCGTTCGCGATGCAGACAGCCTGAATGAATCTTATGATCGTGCCAAATCAGAAGCAAAAGCGGCTTTTGGTAACGATGAAGTATACGTCGAGAAACTAGTTGAAAATCCAAAACATATTGAAGTGCAAATTTTAGGTGATGAACAAGGAAATGTTGTGCACCTTTACGAACGCGACTGTTCAGTGCAGCGTCGTCACCAAAAAGTAGTAGAAGTAGCACCAAGTGTTTCTATAGATGAAGACTTACGTCTCCGCATTTGTGAAGCAGCTGTGCAGCTGATGGAAAAAGTGCAGTACATAAATGCTGGTACAGTAGAATTTTTAGTATCAGGAAACGATTTTTATTTTATTGAAGTAAATCCACGTGTTCAAGTAGAGCACACAATTACTGAAATGATTACAGGTATTGATATCGTTCAATCGCAAATTTTAATTGCGGACGGCTACGCACTTCACAGCAAGGAAGTGTCTATTCCTGCACAAGACCAAATTCACGTACATGGATATGCAATTCAATCTCGTGTAACGACAGAAGACCCGTTAAATAACTTTATGCCGGATACGGGTAAGATTATGGCTTATCGTTCTGGTGGCGGTTTTGGCGTACGTTTAGATACGGGAAACAGCTTCCAAGGTGCTGTCATTACGCCGTATTATGATTCACTGTTAGTAAAAGTAACAACATGGGCCTTAACATTCGATCAAGCCGCATCAAAAATGGTACGGAACTTAAAAGAGTTTCGTATTCGTGGAATTAAAACCAATATTCCATTTCTTGAAAATGTAGTAAAGCATGATAAGTTCTTAACAGGCGCTTATGATACATCCTTTATTGATACAACGCCTGAACTTTTCGTCTTCCCTAAGCGAAAAGACCGCGGAACTAAAATGCTTACATACATTGGGAATGTTACGGTAAACGGATTCCCGGGTGTATCGGAAAAGAAAAAGCCGATCTTTACGAAACCGCGTGTTCCTAATGTCGATATAAAACAACCAATTCCAAACGGAACAAAGCAGATTTTAGATGAAAAAGGCGCTGAAGGGCTAGTAAATTGGGTGAAAGAACGCAAGGAAGTGCTATTAACGGATACAACCTTCCGTGATGGCCATCAGTCTCTTTTAGCAACGCGTATTCGTACAAACGACTTAAAACAAGTAGCTAACCCAACTGCACGCTTGCTTCCGGATTTGTTTTCTATGGAAATGTGGGGAGGAGCAACGTTTGATGTCGCTTATCGATTCTTAAAAGAAGATCCGTGGGATCGCTTGCTTACTTTACGTCAACAAGCGCCAAACGTTCTTTTCCAAATGCTTCTTCGCGCGTCAAATGCGGTTGGATATAAAAACTATCCTGATAATGTAATCAAGGAATTTGTTGAAAAATCAGCTTATGCAGGTATTGATGTTTTCCGTATCTTTGACAGCTTAAACTGGGTGCAAGGAATGACTCTTGCAATTGACTCTGTTCGTCAAACAGGGAAGATTGCAGAAGCAGCGATGTGTTATACAGGTGATATTTTAGATCCGACGCGCCGTAAGTATGATTTGGATTACTACAAGAACTTAGCAAAAGAGCTTGAGCAGTCTGGAGCACATATCCTGGGCATTAAAGATATGGCGGGTCTTTTAAAACCACAGGCAGCTTATGATTTAGTATCGGCTCTAAAAGAAACGGTTGATATTCCAATTCACCTTCATACGCATGATACAAGCGGAAACGGTGTATACACGTACGCAAAAGCAATTGAAGCAGGTGTAGACATTGTAGACGTAGCCGTAAGCTCAATGGCAGGCTTAACGTCTCAGCCGAGCGCTAACTCTCTTTATTACGCATTAGAAGGTGCGGACCGCAGACCAAATCTGGATATTAAAAATCTAGAAGAGCTTTCTTACTATTGGGAAGACGTGCGAAAATATTACCAAGACTTCGAAAGCGGGATGAATGCTCCTCATACGGAAGTGTACGAGCATGAAATGCCAGGCGGTCAATATAGCAACTTACAGCAACAAGCAAAAGCAGTTGGTTTAGGAAACCGCTGGGATGAAGTAAAAGATATGTATTCACGCGTGAATTTGTTATTTGGTGATATTGTAAAAGTTACGCCATCATCAAAAGTAGTTGGAGACATGGCATTGTTTATGGTTCAAAACAATTTGACAGAAGAAACGCTGTTTGAGCGCGGTGAAACGCTTGACTTCCCGGATTCCGTTATCGAATTGTTTGAAGGGTATTTAGGACAGCCTCACGGGGGATTCCCTAAAGAGCTTCAGCGCATCATTCTAAAAGGCAGAAAACCTATTACAGTTCGTCCTGGAGAACTGTTAGAAGATGTGGACTTCGATGCAGTGAAAGAAAAGCTATTTAAAGACTTAAATCGTCAAGTGACGAGTTTTGACGCCATTGCTTATGCGCTATATCCAAAAGTATTTATGGATTATCACAAAGCAGTCGAACAATACGGAGACATCTCTGTTCTTGATACACCGACTTTCCTATACGGCATGCGTTTAGGAGAAGAGGCTGAAATTGAGATTGAAAAAGGAAAAACCTTAATCGTTCGCCTTGTATCCATTGGAGAACCGCAGGCAGACGGTACGCGAACAGTATACTTTGAATTAAACGGTCAGCCTCGTGAAGTCGTGATTAAAGACGAAAGTGTCAAAACAACCGTTACGGCAAAACAAAAAGCCGACCAAGGAAATCCGTCCCACATTGGCGCTTCAATGCCTGGAACCGTTATTCGAGTAGTAGTAGAAAAAGGCGATAAAGTCTCAAAAGGTGATCACTTAATGATCACAGAAGCAATGAAAATGGAAACAACCGTGCAAGCACCATTTGACGGCGTGATTAAACAAGTACACGTATCGAATGGAGATGGCATCCAGCCGGGAGATTTATTAATTGAATTAGAAAGCTAATCAAAAAAGGTACGAGCTCAGAGCTCGTACCTTTTTTGATTAATTATGTGTATGACGCGTTGCAAGTAAGGTCAAGTAGCTTAATACACCGAATAGGAAAGAGATAATTAAAGAATGAGCAAGCGCGAGCTCTAGCTGCAGACGTGTGACAACAACAAGCATACCGGAAACCGCCTGAAAAATAACTAGAATGAGAGCAGCTAACCATCCGTAAAAAATATTTTTTTGATGACGATAATATTTAACTGCATGAATAAAGGCAGCTAAAATCCATACAAACGTTAAAACAGCAGCGGATCGATGTCCCATTTGAATCCACTGATTCAAATCAACGGGTAGCCAACCGTTTCCGTTTGAACAAAATGGAACGTCTGGACAGGCTAAGCTAGCTTCTTTATGGCGAACAAGCGCGCCCGTGTACACAACGGCATATGTGTATAAGATAACCCCGTAAATATGTTTTTTCATTTTAGAGCCTAGCTGCATATTAGCTGTGTCGAGCTTTTGATCCACTTCAAAGATGATAAGTGTTAACAGCAGTACAGAAGCAAACGAAATAAGGGAAATACCAAAATGAAGAGCAAGCACCGCATCTGATTGCCCCCACATAACGGCAGCGGCCCCAATTAATGCTTGCAGTACTAGGAAGAAAAAAGAGATAAACGCTAAAGGTCTAACTTCTTTTATATGTCCTAGTGAAATCCACGCCCATACGCATAAAGCGAGTACAAGAAAGCCCGACACGCCAGAAACTAAGCGGTGGCTTAATTCAACAACGGTTTCAAATGTTAAAGGGTCGGGAATGAGCTGTCCGTTACACAGAGGCCAAGAATCTCCGCACCCGTCTGCTGAACCAGTTTTCGTAACAAGAGCACCGCCAAGTAGAATAAGTAACATGGCTATGCTCGTCACAACGGATAAAAACTTTAATCCAAGTCGCACAATAATCACCATCCTAAAAGCAAAGTAAGTAATATAACGAGCTAAACATTTTATCCTAATCTTTTTGTATATTAAACATAAATTTCATTTATTCTCCATAAACTTGATTGAATTTGTTATAATGGTAGAAAGTGTAAGGGTTGTTCATGAGTTTGACTCTGCAGATATGTAAAAGGTACCGTACAGAAAACTATTTTACTTGCAGAAATATCTTTTAACAAGTGACAGGGACATGCATTTAGCTCATGACAAAAAAAATCCATATTTTTTTCATGAATTCTTCACAAAGTAACGGCAAAATATGGTTTAATAAACATGAGAAATAGATAATTCTCTACTATTTTATCGTTTATATGTGAAGCTTTTAAGTAGTTTCGGTGAGAGGAATATGACTTCTTTGTGAACAAAGAGGAGATTTTTGTAAAAATATGTTGAAAACGCCTTCATTTATAGACTCTTTATTTACTAGATAAAAGTCTGTGGATGAGTAAAGGAGGAAGCGCCATGGAAGATTCAAAAATGGTGGAAGATTCAACGCTTTCTGCATCGCCTAACACAGCTCATGTAAGCGAAAATAGTTCCATTTGGTCAGATTTTTTAGCTACGATTAAAATCGGAATAGTCAACTCAAATTTCATCACCACCTTTACTGGTTTTTGGCTAGCTCTTTTCTTCAACGAACAACACTTCTTAGAAAACCTGGATAAAGCATTTTTTACTTTAATAGGTTCTTCACTTATCATCGCCGGTTCATGCAGTTTGAACAATTACATAGATCGTGACATTGACCCTCTAATGGAACGAACAAAGGGACGACCTACAGTGACAGGAAGTTTTACACCTTTGACGGTCCTTGGGATTGGAATCGGTTTGACGTTAACCGGCTTGCTTATGCTACTAGTTGTTTCTTCCGTAGCCGCTCTCATCGGATTAGCAGGAATACTTACATATGTAGTTCTTTACACCATGTGGTCCAAAAGACTATACACAATTAATACAGTAATCGGAAGTATATCAGGCGCTGTCCCGCCATTAATTGGATGGGCCGCTATCGATCCCAATTTACACGTAGTGGCTTGGGTATTATTTTTAATCATGTTTATTTGGCAGCCGCCTCATTTTCTAGCTCTTGCTATGCGAAGATGTGAAGAATATCGAGCAGCGGGAATCCCTATGTTGCCTGTTGTACATGGTTTTGAGCTTACAAAACGACAGATTCTCATTTGGATTGCTTGTTTGTTGCCATTACCTCTTTATTTATACGAATTAGGCATTCCATTTCTAATTTTGGCCACTGTTTTAAACATAGGATGGCTATTTTTAGGATTTGCTCAATACAATAAACAAGAAGACACAAAGTGGGCTAGCATGATGTTTGTCTACTCACTAAACTATTTAACTATTTTATTTGTCTCAATGATTGTCGCAACGCTTTTTGCCTAGATAAAATCTTTCACTGAATGCGACGCTGCACAAGGGGGATTTCTTCTACATGTAGAATTCATTATAGAAGGAATAAGTTTTATGCTCAAGAGGGCATAGATGAAATCACGTCAATGAAAGAGAGGTTGGGGAATGGTATGAAAAAATGGCGATTGAACTTTCGTCTTTTGTCGTTATTTACGCTGCTTGCATTCGTGTTATCGGCCTGTGGAAAACCGTTTTTGTCAACACTTAAGCCTGCAGGTGAGGTAGCTGAAGAACAATATTCGCTTATGCTTCTTAGTACAGCCATCATGGTTTTAGTTATTATTGTGGTCACCATTATCTTTATATTTGTTATTCTGCGCTTTCGCCGTCGTAAAGGCGAAGAAAACGTGATTCCAAAGCAAGTGGAAGGAAGCAGAAAGTTAGAAATTATATGGACAGTGATTCCTATCTTGCTGCTCATTATTTTGACTGTTCCAACGGTCATCTCAACATTTAAGCTAGCGGACGTAAAAGGAATGAAGGACAAAGATGCTGTCGTAGTAAATGTGCGTGCTAACTTGTACTGGTGGGAATTTGAGTATCCTAATCAAAAAATTATTACATCCCAAGATCTAGTTGTTCCAACGGATAAAAAAGTCTACTTTAATATTAAAGCTTCTGACGTCAAGCACTCATTCTGGATTCCTTCAGTTGGAGGAAAGCTCGATGCTAACACAGAAAATGATAATAAATTCTGGCTAGTGTTTGATTCTAAAAAATCGAAGGAAGCTAACGGGGTTTTCTACGGAAAATGTGCTGAGCTTTGCGGTCCATCTCATTCTCTTATGGACTTTAAAGTACGGGCTGTATCAAGCAATGAATTTGATACGTGGGCAAAAGATTTGAAAAAGGCAAAGCCTGATGTAGAAACAGCATCCGCAAAAGCGGGTCAAGAGGTCTTTAATGAAAGCTGTATCGGATGCCATGCTGTTGATGTCAAAGACAATCGTCCAGAGCAAGCTCGTCAAGCACCAAACTTAGCCGGTTTTTCTGAACGTGAGCGTGTAGCTGGAGTGCTTCCTCACAACAAGGAAAATATCAAAAAATGGTTAAAAAACCCTGAGAAAGTTAAGCCGGGTAATAAGATGAGTGGTACATATCCTGACTTAACTGATGAACAAGTAAATGAGCTAGCAGACTATTTAATGAGTTTAAAAGAAAAATAAACGTCCAGTCGTTTTTAAAAGGGGAGGTTTAGCGATGAGTACACTCAGTCAAAAGAAGGGTGTAGGTGGAACAATTTGGGACTTTATGACAACCGTTGATCATAAAAAAATCGCCATTCTTTATTTAATTGCCGGCGGTATCTTTTTTCTAGTCGGAGGAGTGGAAGCGCTATTTATACGTATTCAGCTGGCTATACCAAGCAATGACTTTGTTAGTGCAGGAACGTATAATGAAATTTTAACAATGCATGGAACAACGATGATTTTCTTAGCTGCCATGCCGCTTCTTTTTGCTATGATGAATGCAGTTGTTCCGCTGCAAATCGGAGCTCGAGATGTAGCATTTCCATTTTTAAATTTGTTAGGTTTTTGGTTGTTTGCCTTTGGGGGACTCTTTTTAAATCTAAGCTGGTTTTTAGGAGGAGCACCTGATGCAGGTTGGACATCATATGCTTCGCTGTCTATTGCATCGCCTGGTCACGGAATTGATTTTTATGCGATAGGTTTGCAGATTTCCGGAGCCGGGACATTGATTTCAGGTATCAACTTTCTCGTAACAATCATTAACATGAGGGCGCCAGGTATGACTTATATGCGTATGCCGCTGTTTACGTGGACGACGTTTGTTGCATCAGCTCTTATTTTGTTTGCGTTTCCAGCACTGACGGTTGGATTGTTTTTAATGATTTTTGACCGCTTGTTCGGTGGAAACTTTTTTGACGCCACAATGGGTGGAAATACGATTATCTGGGAACATCTTTTCTGGATATTCGGTCATCCGGAAGTATATATTTTAATTCTTCCAGCGTTTGGTGTTTTCTCGGAAATTTTACCTACTTTTTCAAGAAAGAGATTATTCGGATACTCGTCGATGGTTTTTGCTACCGTATTAATCGGATTTTTAGGGTTCATGGTGTGGGCTCACCACATGTTTACAACCGGACTTGGTCCGATTGCAAATGCCATTTTTGCTGTCGCTACGATGGCCATCGCCGTTCCAACTGGAATTAAAATTTTCAATTGGCTGTTTACGCTTTGGGGAGGAAGTATTGAGTTTACGTCTCCAATGCTTTACGCTGTCGCCTTTATTCCGTCATTTGTTATCGGGGGAGTAACAGGAGTTATGGCAGCTGTAGCACCTGCAGATTATCAATTTCAAGATTCTTATTTTATCGTTGCTCACTTCCATTACGTTATCGTAGGCGGTGTCGTATACGCTATATTAGCAGGTGTCACATACTGGTGGCCAAAAATGTTTGGCAAGATGTTAGATGAAAAGTTAAGCAAAGCAACGTTCTGGCTCTTTTTGATTGGTTTCCACTTAACGTTCTTTATTCAGCATTTCTTAGGTCTAATGGGGATGCCTCGCCGCGTATGGACGTTCTTGCCTAATCAAGGTCTCGACCTTGGGAATGCAATCAGTTCATCAGGAGCTGCTTTCATGGCGGTTGCTACGCTCATTTTACTTGTTAACATTATAAAAACCACTGCCAAAGGACAAAAGGTAGGAGGAGATCCTTGGGGAGACGGACGTACATTAGAATGGGCTATTTCATCTCCGCCACCAGAGTATAACTTTAAACAAACGCCGCTTGTACGCGGGTTAGATGCATATTGGATTGAAAAAATGGCAGGAAATAAAGAAATGACGCCAGCCGAACCTCTTGGTGATATTCATATGCCAAACTCATCGTTTATTCCATTTATGATATCGCTTGGGATGTTTATTGCAGGGATTGGCTTTTTGTATCGAAATGATCATGCGTGGGGAGATGTTGTAGGGATTATCGGAATGGTCGTCATGTTTTTATCGATGTTCTTCCGTTCATGGATTGATGATCACGGCTTTCATATTCACAAAGAAGACTTAGTTGATGATGACAAGGAGGCGAAGATGTAATGGAGACTGAACAAAAGCTAACCGCTGAAACTTTCCCTGCTTCGCCTGAAAAAGCAACGCTTGAAGGGAAAAATAAATTCACCGGCTTTTGGCTCTTTTTAGGCGGGGAGACGGTTTTGTTTGCTTCACTTTTTGCTACTTATTTAGCTTTGCGCAATTCAACGATGTCAGGACCTAAGCCGGAAGAATTGTTTGATATTAAGCTTGTTTTTGCAGCAACCATGATTTTATTAACAAGTTCACTAACAAGCGTATATGCTATGTATCATATGAAAAATTTTGAGTTTAAAAAGATGCAGCTATGGTTAGGCGTTACGTGGCTTTTAGGTTTAGCGTTTTTAGGGCTAGAAATCTATGAGTTCAGGCATTATGTTCATGAAGGGCATACGTTTACAAGCAGCGCATTTGGTTCTTCTTTCTACGCGCTGGTTGGGACACACGGAGCTCACGTAACGTTCGGACTGCTTTGGATTGGTTCTTTGATGATTCGAAATGCGAAGCGGGGGCTAAACTTATATAACGCTCCTAAATATTATGTCGCAAGTTTATACTGGCACTTTATCGATGTTGTGTGGGTCTTTATTTTCACGGTTGTATATTTAATGGGAATGGTGGGATAAGCTGATGACGACAAATCAATCAAACTCAGATAACCCAAGGCTCAATTTAGAATATCGTAAAAAAAGAAACGCAGAAGATATGAAGATGCAAGTTATCTCTTTTGCAATGATGTTGTTTTTAACACTAATTGCTTTTTTTGCGGTTTATCAAGAGTTTAGCGGATGGTACATTATGCCGGTGATTGTGCTCTTGGCGGTTGTTCAAGTCATCTTTCAACTTTATTATTTCATGCATATGAACCACAAAGGACATACCATACCAGCATTTTTCTTGTATTCAGGCGTATTGGTAGCTCTTTTAACCATTTTAGCTTTTGTAACCATTATTTGGTGGTAAAGAAAAGGGCTGGCATGCGCCAGTCCTTTTCATCATCTGTAGAAGGAGGAATAGACGTTGATTAACAATTTGCAGATGTTTGGTTTTGAAGCACTTTGGAGTCCTTACTATTTTTTAACCATTTGTCTGGTGACCGTCTTATATTTTTTCATCGTTGGTAGATGGAGAGGGAATTTTATAGGAGCGGCGGCCGTAGACAGAAAAACAAAAGCGTATTTTGTTATCAGCATGGTTCTTTTGTATATATGTAAAGGAGGACCTGTAGATTTACTAGGGCACTTTATGTTTAGTGCTCATATGACGCAAATGGCAATTGTTTACTTGGTGATTCCCCCGCTTTTTATTTTAGGAATTCCACCGTGGTTAGCTCGTTCTGTTATTTATGTAAGAGGGGTTAAACCTGTTTTTAAATTTTTTACAAAGCCCTTAATTGCTTTACTATTATTCAATGGGGTATTTTCTTTGTATCATATTCCGCTGCTTTTTGATGTTATTAAAACGGATATGACGCTTCACGGAATCGTGAGTGTTGTATTATTTATCGCTGCATTTTGTATGTGGTGGCCACTCATTAATCAGCTAGAAGAAGAACAAACGCTAAGTTCTTTAAAAAAGCTTGGATACATTTTTGCAGATGGCGTACTTCTTACTCCAGCGTGCGCGCTGATTATTTTTGCAAACCATTCTTTGTATGCGACGTATACAGACTCAAGCGCTTGGGTACAAGCTCTTTCCCTTTGTGTACCGCCTTCTATGATTGCAAGTTTAGGGCAGCTTGCTCCTGAGATGTTTAATACGCTGCCTCCCGTGGAAGACCAGCAGCTAGGCGGCGTTATTATGAAGATCATTCAAGAAATTGTGTATGGAACGGTTTTAGGCTTTATTTTTTTTCAGTGGGCTCGAAAAGAACGAGAGAAAGATACGTACATGCCTGATTTTACTGAACCTCAAGATATAAAACCAAAGGAATTTCCGTCTACTCCTCCTTTGAATTAAAAAAAGCGCAGTCTGATTACTGCGCTTTTTCTAATTCTATAGCTGAACGGTTTCAAGCTGTGATTTGATTTGTGTTAATATCTTTTCACACTGTTCTACAAGGGATGGCGGGAAATATTCTCCGTCTCCATATTCTACACCGTGAGGATAATAATGTTTGCCTAATAGAGGTGTCATAAGGTGAATAACAGCATGCCTGCCCCCTACATCGCCTGAAATAGCATGTCCTTGGACTCGCAAATAGAAGGTATCTCGCTGAAACTCGAATTTTCGATCGTACGTGACGCGTTCATAATCCCATTGTCCGGCGCGGACCAGGCCAAATTGATGCATAATCTCATCTAATAAATCTAAATCTACCTTTAATGAATCAAACTTTGCATATTCAAATTTCATATGAACTCCCTCCCAAAACAGATATACCCCAACTAAATCATAAGCTGAATGGATAAAACTTGCAATATCTAATAAGGAAAAATGTAAACGTTATCTATTTTTATTTAAACGTTTTAAATGCGAAAGTTTACTAAAAAGTTGGTCACACTATAAAGCGAACACACTATGTAAAGGAGGATAAAACAATGAAAACTGTACAAGAGGTAATGACAGCTGATACGGAAACATGCACCACGCTCGATAACGTATATGAAGTGGCAGTGAAAATGAAGGAATGGAATGTAGGCGCAATTCCAATTGTCGATAGAGATCAGTTAGTAGGAATGATTACAGATCGAGACTTAGTTATAAAAGGCATTGCAGAAAAGAAGCCAAATTCAAGTAAAGTAACGGATGTTATGAGTGAAGAGCTTATAACTATTACAGCGGAAGCCTCTGTAGAAGAAGCTTCTAAGCTTATGGCTCAACATCAAATCCGTCGTCTTCCTGTTGTGGAAAATCAAAAGCTAGTCGGGATTGTTTCGCTAGGTGATTTATCAACGTTTCGCTATGCAAATGAACGTGCAGGAGAAGCGCTCTCAGACATTTCAGAACATACGCATTAAAAAGCGAAAGCCAACTGTTTGCAGGATATTCGTAAATAGTTGGCTTTTTCTTTTGTTTCCTTCATACCGATAGCTATTTTTTTTTGAATGCATGTATAATAGAGATAAAAATAAGTTAAACAGGTAAAGAAAACAGGTGTAAGGAGAGGAAGAAAAGCTGAAAAAAGTTATTTTTATTCTCGTATTAATAGTGGCATTTGTATACGCGGAGGATTATTTACCTCAGCTAGAAAAATATCTAACGGGTCAAAATATTGAGCAAAACCAAACGGATTCCAAAAGTCAGCCCACCCAAGAAGTGGCTTCTTATGAAAAACAAAGTGAAAATATGATGAGGCTCATTGGAGATCATTCAGAACAGTTAATTGGAATGCTTGGAGAGCCGGATCGTATTGATTCTTCTGCATATGGCTATGACTGGTGGATTTACAAAAAGAATCGTCAAACGTATGCGCAGGTAGGAGTAGAAAATAATCAAGTCGTATCCGTATACGTCATTGGTTCAAAAACAAATACAGATCCTTTTGAGATTGGTGAGAAGCGAGAAGAAGTGGAAAAAAGAGTTTCACTTTCATCCGAACTCACGCTTCAAAAAGACGGAAATGAATACCGATTTCGTCTGAGTGAAGAGGATATGAAAATGCGTCCAATTATTAAATATGGAGATGTATACGTCCAACTATATTTTGATCAGTTCCTTAATACAATCTCAAGTATTCGAATTATGGATATGGACACGCTATTAAAACAGCGTCCGTACGAAATTGTTTATCGCGGCGAGCTTCCAACAGCTCCGTCATTGACAGCAGAGGAGTGGAAAAGTGTCCAAGAAGGAGAAGAGCAGCAAATTATCGATATTACAAATGTAATTCGAGACCGTTTTCAGCTGTCACCTTTAGCTTGGGACGAAGCCACTGCCGGAGTAGCTTATTTACACAGCAAAGAAATGAGTGACTTAAACTATTTCTCTCACGTTTCACCAGCACAAGGTGATTTAGGCAACCGTCTGCAAAAAGGTGATGTAGTATACCGTATCGCGGGCGAAAATATTGCCTCGAATTATCAGGATGGAATCGCTGCGGTTGAAGGGTGGCTTAATAGTGAGGGACATCGTAAGGCTTTACTCAATAAAGAGTTTACGCGTCTTGGTGTAGGTGTATATGAGAAGTATTATACGCAAAACTTTATCACTCCGATGAATGAATAGTAAGATTAAAACTTCCTTTTGAAAATAGGTCTACTCTTGTCCTCTTTCTCATAAGTTTTAGTAGAGGTTAGAGGAGGGACGAGAATGAAAGGAAGAATAGTAGGAATATTGCTCGTACTTTTCTTTGCATATACGACTACTGTACATGCAGCTGAAGGGCAGTGGGAAAAGCTTGATAACTTATCTGATCAAACGCTATCGCTTGTAGAGCAAAAGGAGTATAAAGCAGCCCAACATTTGTTCAGAAATTTTTCGAATGAATTTACCAGTCTCAATACAGCTTCTTTGGGCGTATCGGCCGAAGATATACGTATTTTAACTCTTTGTTATGAACAGGTAGAAAGGTCTCTTTTATCTTCTGATTCCAGTGATGAAGAACGTCTTCAAAAAGCTACTCAATTTCGATTATTAGTCGATGCGCTGCACAGCAAGCATCAGCCTATGTGGACTGAACTCGAGGGCAGTATGCTAGCAACATTTAAAGAGATGCGAAATGAAGCAGTAAAAGGACAACAGGCGGCTTATGAAGCGCAGCTTAAGCAATTTTTAAAGGAATATGATATGATCTTACCGAGCGCGCAGGTAGACGTGTCGTCTCCCTACGTACAGCGTGTGAGCGCAGACGTTCACTTTTTACAAAGTGAAGGAACGCTAAGTGAGATTAACGATGACCAGTTCAACCAAATGGAACAAAATTTAAAAGATTTTTTTGAACAAGTAAAAGAAAATCGTACGGACCCGTCTTTTATTTGGGTTACAATTACCACCGGAAGTATTATTATTGCTACACTTTTTTATGTAGGAGCGCGAAAATATTTCGCTGACCAGAAAAGAAAGTCAGCCAGAGGGCGTAATGATTGACGTAAAAGCGCAGAATTGTCTAAAATAAAAGAGTAGTCAAACACATAATGAAAGGTGTGGGTAAATGAGCTTTTTGATTTATTTTCTCATTATTATCCTTGTGCCAATTTGGGCACAGTTTAAGGTGAGAAGTGCTTACAAAAAATATTCACAAGTAAGCAACTCATCAGGAATGACAGGGGCAGAAGTAGCAAGAAAAATTTTGGATGAAAACGGATTGTACAACGTTCACGTAGAGCCTGTAGGCGGATTTTTATCCGATCACTACGATCCTCGCTCAAAAGTCATTCGTTTGTCAGAAGACAACTATTACGGAACGTCTGTCGCAGGCGCTGCCGTTGCGGCTCACGAAGTGGGACACGCGATTCAAGACAAAGAAAACTATTCGTTTTTACGCCTTCGCCACTCGCTTGTGCCGGTGGCAAGCCTTGGATCAAACGCTTCTTGGATTTTAATTATGATTGGAATTATCGCGTCGATTAAGCCGTTGCTATTGTTAGGTATTATCTTCATGGCAGCAGCGGTCGTATTCCAAGTTGTAACACTGCCTGTTGAATTTAACGCTTCAAGCCGAGCGATGACGCAAATCGTCTCAGTCGGAGCGATTCGAAATGACGAAGAGCGCGAGACGCGCAAAGTGCTTAACGCAGCGGCTTTAACATACGTAGCAGCCGCAGCAGTAGCAGTTCTTGA
Source organism: Priestia sp. TGN 0903 (assembly GCF_050846855.1). Classification (NCBI taxonomy): domain Bacteria; kingdom Bacillati; phylum Bacillota; class Bacilli; order Caryophanales; family Bacillaceae; genus Priestia; species Priestia sp. TGN 0903. The sequence goes on along the minus strand of NZ_JBOZGL010000004.1, from coordinate 26,275 downwards.
GTTGGTTCGTTTAATCATGATTTATACAGGAATGAATAACGACGACTAATAAAAAAATACCGCATTAGCGGTATTTTTTTATCTTTCAAGCGGTTTTTTATTTTCATCAAGGGTAAATCCTTCACCTAAGACATCATGAACATCCGTAACTGCAACGAAGGCGTGTGGATCTACAGAAGTAATAACTTGCTTTAAACGGAAAATTTCATTTTTACTAACAACGCAGTATAGCACGTTGGTATCTTGCTTAGAAAAAGAACCCTGTCCTTTTAAAATCGTCACGCCTCGATCCATTTCTTTCATAATTTTATCCGATATGGCTTCGTTATGATTCGAAATGATGGTTGCGCCTTTGGCCGCATACGCACCGTCTTGCATAAAGTCAATAACCCGTGCAGCGACAAAGACTGCAACAAGTGTGTACATAGCTTCTCGGTAGGATAAATAAATGAGAGACGCACTAATTACAATAAAGTCAAAAAGAAACATCGTTTTCCCCATATTCCACCCGATATATTTTTGAACAACACGGGCAATGATATCGACTCCTCCTGTTGTTCCTCCAAACCTGAAAATAATGCCAAGACCCACTCCAATAAAAACACCGGCAAAAAGAGCTGCTAGAGTCATATCATGGCGCAGGGGCATATTCACCGGAAAGCGCTGGAATATCCATAAAAATAGCGATAAGCTAACAACTCCGAGCATGGTATAAATAAATGCTGTTCTCCCTAATAGTTTCCACCCTACAAAAAACAAAGGAATATTTAACACTAAGTTAGAATAAGAGGGATCAATGTTAAATAAGAAAAATAAAAGCAGGGTAATGCCTGTGAATCCACCTTCAGCTAAATTGTTTTGCATGTTAAAATTAACAAGTCCAAACGCAAATATAGCAGAACCAAGCAGTATAAAAATAATATTTTTTAATCTGAGACCTTTCATACTTACAAACCTCCTATGACCGTTTTTGCACTACCTTATCATAAAGGAATATATTTCATTTCGTAAATAACTATCGAAAAGATTTTTGAAAATAGTAAAAAGTGATGATGTTTCTTCTAGTGCTATGTATTAGTAGTATCCTCAATTCGTAAAATATAGACAGATTTTTGAGAATTAAGGGAAACGTGAGGAATATTGTGAAAGAGCATCTGACAAAGGCGTGGTAAGAAGAAGTAATTACACTAAATAATTTGAAGTAAAGATGTTATAATAGTAAGCTGAGTGTACTTCTAAAAGAGGTGAAATAAAAAGATGTCAAAAAAAACGATGGAGCAAATGCAGCAAGAAGTTGATGCATATATTAGCCAATTTAAAGAAGGATATTTTAGTCCTCTTGCTATGCTTGCGAGAATGTCGGAAGAAGTGGGCGAATTATCGCGCGAAATTAACCACTATTATGGTGAAAAGCCGAAGAAAACGACTGAAGCAGAACGTACGGTCGAAGAAGAAATGGGCGACATTTTATTTGTATTAATTTGCTTTGCAAATTCATTAAATATTGATTTACAAGAAGCGCATGATCGCGTTATGAATAAATTTAATACGCGTGACAAAGATCGCTGGACGAAAAAAGAAGACTAAGGAGAGAAAAAGAATGGACAAAATTCGAATTGTACTTGCAGGACCAAGAGGTCGTATGGGAAAAGAAGCTGTATTATTAATAGAAGAAACAGAGCATTTTGAATTAGTAGCAGCGGTGGATCGTATCAATGAAGGAAAATACATAAGTGATATTGAAGGAATGCCAAATGTACAAGCGCCGATCTACACGGATATTGAAAAATGTTTTCAAGACGTTAAGGCAGATGTTTTAGTTGATTTGACAACACCTGAAATTGGGCGCGTTCATACTAAAACAGCTTTAACATATGGAGTACGACCTGTTGTAGGAACAACTGGCTTTTCAGAAGAAGATTTAAAAGAATTAAAGCAGCTTGCTGAAGAGAAGGAACTTGGCTGTATCATTGCACCTAATTTTGCGATTGGCGCTATTTTAATGATGAAGTTTTCACAAATGGCAGCTAAATACTTTGATGATGTAGAAATCATTGAAATGCATCATGATCAAAAGTTAGATGCACCATCAGGAACAGGCTTAAAAACAGCGGAGCTGATCAGTGAAGTTCGTGAAGCAAAAAAACAGGGTCATCCTGATGAAAAAGAACTGCTAGAGGGCGCGCGAGGTGCAGATTATGAAGGAATCCGCCTACATAGCGTACGTTTGCCAGGACTGATTGCTCACCAAGAAGTGATGTTCGGAGGATTTGGACAAACATTAAAAATTCGTCATGATTCATACAACCGCGCTTCTTTTATGTCAGGTGTGAAGCTAGCTGTTGATACAGTTATGAACGTAGACACACTTGTATATGGGTTAGAAAATATTATTGACTAAGGAGCGAGAAAAATGAAAATCGCCTTAATTGCACATGATAAAAAGAAAAATGATATGGTACAATTCACAACAGCCTATCAAGCGATTTTACAGGAACATTCGCTGTTCGCAACAGGAACAACAGGAACGCGTATTTCAGAAGCAACAGGTTTGAAGGTTCACCGCTTTCAATCAGGACCGCTTGGAGGAGATCAGGAGATAGGAGCTTTAATTGCTCAAAATGAAATGGATATGGTTATTTTTTTCCGCGATCCGTTAACAGCTCAGCCTCATGAACCTGATATTTCAGCTCTGATGCGTCTATGTGACGTCTATGCGGTTCCTCTTGCAACGAATATGGGAACAGCAGAGATTTTAATTCATGGACTTGAACGAGGCGATTTGCATTGGCGTTCAATTATAAAAAAATAGGGTGAAGATAATGAAAGAAACAATAGATATCCTTGCCTTTGGTGCTCATGCCGATGATGTAGAAATCGGCATGGGTGGAACCATTGCAAGAATGAGTGAACAAGGTTTGAAGGTAGTTATTTGCGATTTGACGCAAGCTGAACTTTCTTCAAATGGAACGGTTGAAATTCGAAAACAAGAAGCGTCTAAAGCAGCTGAAGTCTTAGGTGTTCATGAGCGAATTCATCTGCATTTGCCAGACAGAGGTTTGTTTTTAAAGCCAGAATATATAGCTGAAATTGCATCAGTCATTCGCACGTATCAACCAAGGATTATATTTGCTCCTTATTTTGAAGATCGTCATCCTGATCATGGAAATTGTGCAAAGCTTGTAGAAGAGGCCATGTTTTCCGCTGGCGTTAAAAATTATATAGATGATAAGAAGCAAAAAGCTCATCGTGCGGAGTCTCTATATTTCTATATGATAAATGGATTTCATAAGCCAGATTTTATCGTAGATGTATCAAGCACGTTTCAAAAGAAAGTAGCTAGTCTAGAGGCTTATGAAAGTCAATTTATAAAAACAGCAGATACGTTTGATACGCCGCTCGTAAACGGATATATTGAAACGGTAGAGAGCAGAGAGCGATTATTTGGCAAAGAAGTCGGGATAGCTTACGGTGAAGGTTTTTTATCTAAAAAACCGATTTTGATGTACGACGATTTAGTAGGTGGAAAATAAATGAAGTTAAAAATTGGTATTACATGTTATGCTTCCGTTGGAGGTTCAGGAGTGGTAGCAACGGAGCTAGGGAAGCTGCTGGCTGAAAAGGGGCACGAAATTCATTTTATTTCCTCTAGCATGCCTTTTAGATTGACGAAAGTATATCCAAATATTTATTTTCACGAAGTAGATGTAAATCAATACTCCGTCTTTAAATACCCTCCGTATGATCTCGCTTTATCCAGTAAAATGGCTGAAGTGGCTAAAAGAGAAAAGCTTGATATTATTCATACGCACTATGCAATCCCCCATGCCGTTTGCGGGATTTTAGCTAAACAAATGGTAGAGCACGAAGTGAAAATTGTGACGACTCTTCATGGAACAGATATTACGGTTCTAGGAGAGGATCCATCGTTAAAAGACTTAATTAAATTTGGAATTGAGAAATCAGATGCAGTGACGGCTGTATCTCAGTCACTTGTTGATCAAACTCACCATTTAATTAGTCCAGATAAAGAAATTGAAACGATGTATAATTTTATTGATGAACGAGTTTATCATAAAAAAGAAGTTCAGTATTTAAAAGCGGAGTATGGCATATTAGAAAATGAAAAAGTCGTTATTCATATTTCAAACTTTCGTCAAGTCAAACGAGTTACAGATATAGTCAAAACATTTGCTATTATTAATGAAAAGCTTCAGTCTAAGCTGCTGCTTGTAGGAGACGGACCTGAAATGACGGTTGTGTCTCAATTGGTAAAAGAGCTAAATCTTCAAGATTCTGTGTTATTTCTTGGGAAACAAGAAAATGTAGCAGAATTATATTCGATTAGCGATTTAAAACTGTTATTATCTGAAAAAGAAAGCTTTGGGCTTGTACTTTTAGAAGCTATGGCTTGTGGTGTTCCATGCATCGGAACAAATATAGGCGGAATTCCCGAAGTAATTGAACACGAAAAAACAGGATATATTTGCGAAGTTGGAGACGTCGAAGAGGCAGCGAGCAAAGCAATTCAGCTACTTGAAAATGAACAGCTGCATCACCAAATGAGGGAAGCGTCTCTAAGCGCAGTTAATCATAAATTTCATTCAACAGAGATTGTGAGTCAATATGAAAAACTTTATTATAAATTGGTACAGGGTTGAAGAATGGAGGACGTTATGAAAGAACCGTTCATTCATCCGCTTTATATTATTGAAAAACTGGAGACAGCCGGTTACGAAGCGTATTTTGTTGGAGGAGCGGTCCGGGATCTCATTTTAAATCGGGCGATTGGAGATATTGATATCGCTACGTCAGCTAGGCCGGAACAAGTGATGGAACTCTTTCCTAAGACGATTCATGTAGGAATCGAGCATGGTACGGTTGTCGTTGTCCATGAGAACGAGACCTATGAGGTGACCACTTTTCGCTCTGAGGGAGAATATGATGATTTTCGTCGTCCCTCGTCCGTTACGTTTATTTCGTCTCTGATAGAAGATTTGCAGCGTCGCGATTTTACAATTAATGCAATGGCTATGAATGCAAAAGGAGAAATTATTGATCCATTTAATGGAAGGGAAGATTTGCGAAACCAGTTAATTCGTACTGTCGGAAATGCTAAAGAACGCTTTCATGAAGATGCTCTTCGTATGATGAGAGCCGTTCGCTTTGTCAGTCAGCTGGCGTTTTCGCTGTCTGATCAAACTAAAAGAGCCATTCAGCAATACGGTGAACTACTGAGGCATGTTTCTATTGAACGCATTACAGTTGAATTCGAAAAAATGCTGAGCGGAAAGCGGCCGTCTTTAGCATTAGCACTTGTAGCAGATACGGAGCTGTATCGCTACTTACCCGAATTGAATGTAGATCCGCAAAAATTCCGATCTGTTTGTGCACACGATTGGATGATGCTTCAGCGAGTATCGGAGTCATGGACACTTCTTGTACATCTGCTCGACATTCAAGACAAGCAGGCATTTTTTAAAAGCTGGAAATTATCTAATAAGCAAATTAAAGATATTCAGCTTCAGTCTATTGGTCTTCGGGACGTTTTGGAAAATGGATGGTCAAAACGTATCATGTATACAATTGGAGAGCAGGCCAGCGTGAGCGTGAATCGTATTTTACAACTTCTTCGAAGCAATGAGTATATGAATGAACATGAGCTTCTTTACATCTATAGCGAGCTGCCTATTCATTCTTTAAAAGATTTAGATATAAATGGTCAAGATCTTTTAGTATGGACAGGTAAAAAGGGTGGTCCATGGGTGTCTCAACTATTAAAAGAAATTGAGGAGAAAGTTCTATACAATGAGTTAATGAACACGAAATCTTCAATAAGAAAGTGGGTGCAGTCTTGCAGTCAGATATAAGAAGAACGCTGCTTGAAATGTTTACGAACGCAGATGGGGACTATGTGTCCGGCCAAAAGATCAGCGATTTATTAGGCTGTTCAAGAACAGCTGTATGGAAGCATATCGAAGAGCTACGAAAAGACGGCTATGAACTTGAAGCTGTTCGTAAAAAAGGCTATCGCATTGTTGGGAAGCCGAACAAAGTAAGCAGCAACGAGCTTTTATTAGGACTTCAAACAACAAAAATCGGCCAGTATATTCACTATGAGGAAAGCGTGCATTCTACTCAAAAAATTGCTCATCGAATTGCTCAAGAAGGAGCAAAAGAAGGAACGGTCGTAGTTGCTGAAGAGCAAACGGCAGGAAGAGGAAGACTTGATAGAGCGTGGTACTCCCCAAAATATACTGGTGCCTGGATGAGTATTATACTGCGTCCTTCTATCCCTCCGCAGCAGGCTCCTCAGCTGACTTTACTATCAGCAGTGGCTGTTGTACAGGCCATTCAAGAAGTGACGAACCTTTCTCCAGACATTAAATGGCCGAATGATGTTTTATTAAATGGGAAGAAGCTAGTTGGGATTTTAACGGAAATGCAGGCTGATTTTGACCGGATTCATTCGGTCATCATTGGAATCGGCATTAATGTGAATCAGCAGGAAACGGATTTTAATGAACAAATCAAACACATTGCCACATCTTTACGTATTGAAAAAGGTGAAGAAATTAATCGTGCCGCTTTGATGCAAGCGTTTTTCTTAAAGTTAGAAACCCTTTATGAAGAATACTTAAAAAATGGCTTTGGTTTAATTAAAGTTCTTTGGGAAACGTATGCAATCAGCATTGGAAAGCGAATTATAGCACGGACGATGACAGCCAACATTGAAGGCTTTGCAAAAGGTATAACAGATGAAGGCGTTTTATTGATTGAAGACGATGAAGGTGTTATACACCGAATTCATTCTGCAGATATTGAGCTCTCTGCTAAAAAATAGTAGAAAAATAAAGAAATTTTTATTATAATACGAGTATCAAGGTAGTATCGAAAGAACTTCACTTGATACTCGTTTGTTTATTTTTAATACGACAATAAATCTGCCTTGATCCATTAAGGACTAGGACAGAGGGATGACGCGTAGGTAAGCACATTAGGTAAAGTGTGCTTTTTATAGATGAAGTCTGTCAAAGTCCTTCTTCCTTTTATAGGTAGAAGGGCTTTTTTGTGTGCAGACGTGCGCTCATCTCCTCTGAGAAGGAGGAGAAAGTTAGTGAAAACAAAATTAGATTTTTTACGTATGAAACAAAACAATGAACCAATTGTGATGCTGACTGCGTACGATTATCCGTCAGCTAAGTACGCTGAAGAAGCAGGCGTAGACATGATTTTAGTAGGCGACTCTCTAGGAATGGTCGTTTTAGGATATGACTCTACGATTCCTGTAACGGTAGATGATATGATTCATCATACAAAAGCGGTTAAAAGAGGGGCTAGTGATACATTTATCGTCACCGACATGCCGTTTATGTCCTATCACGTGTCGAAAGAAGACACGATGAAAAATGCTGCTCGCATTATGCAGGAAAGCGGAGCTCATGCTTTAAAAGTAGAAGGTGCAAACGATGTTCTCTATACAATTTCAGAATTGACGCAAGCTGGTATTCCGGCTGTTGCACATCTCGGGTTAACACCTCAGTCTGTCGGTGTTCTGGGCGGTTATAAAGTGCAAGGGAAAGAAGCGAAAGAAGCCAAACAGCTAATCCAAGACGCAATCAAGTGTGAGCAGGCGGGAGCTATTGCTGTTGTATTAGAGTGTGTTCCTAAACAAGTAGCAAAACAAGTAGCTGAACGCTTAAGCATTCCAACAATCGGAATCGGAGCAGGAGCTGACACGGATGGTCAAGTACTTGTATACCACGATGTATTAACGTACGGCGTAGAGCGTGTGCCCAAATTTGTTCAGTCATTTGCGAAAATAAATGAGCCTATTTTACAGGGGCTTTCTCAGTATGTAAGTGAAGTGAAAAAAAGAGAGTTTCCGAAAGAAGCACATACTTTTTCAATGAAAGAAGAGCAGTTAACGGCACTGTACGGAGGGAAATAAGATGAAAGTCATTACAACAATTAAAGACATGCAGCAGGAGATGAAAAAAGAAAAGCAGCTTGGACGTTCAATTGGATTTGTCCCGACGATGGGCTATTTGCATGAAGGCCATGCTACTCTGCTTGGAGCAGCTCGCACAGAAAATGAAGTAGTGGCGCTAAGTATTTTTGTGAACCCGACTCAATTTGGACCAAATGAAGATTTTGATACGTATCCAAGAGATTTTGAGCGCGATGAGCGCGTGGCAAAAGAAGCTAACGTCGACTATTTATTTTATCCTTCAGTAGAGGAAATGTATAAGTCAAGCCGTTCAGTTGCTATAACCGTGAGAGATCGTGTAGACGTATTGTGTGGACAGAAGCGCCCTGGTCATTTTGACGGAGTAGCCACGGTACTAACAAAGCTTTTTCACATTGTAACCCCAGATCGTGCATACTTTGGTAAAAAAGATGCGCAGCAAGTTGCTGTAGTAGATGGTTTAATTGAAGATTTTAATTTCCCGGTGGAGCTTAGAGCAGTAGATACGGTGAGAGAAGCAGATGGATTAGCTAAAAGTTCTCGTAACGTATATTTAACAGATAAAGAAAGAGAAGAGGCACCTGTTTTATTTAAGAGTTTACAAAGCGCTCTGCAGCTTCTTGAAGGCGGAGAGAAGCAAGTAGAAATCATTAAAGGGACCATTCGAAAAGAAATTGAGCAACATACGAGCGGTAAAGTGGATTATATCGAGGTTTATACGTATCCAGAGCTAAAACCAATTAAGAAAGCCGCTGGAAAAATCATTATCGCTTTAGCTGTTCAATTCTCTAAAGCTCGTTTAATTGATAATGTAATTGTAGACGTACAGGGGGATAACTAAATGTTTCGCACGATGATGAACGCTAAAATACACAGAGCTCATGTAACTGAAGCCAACTTAAATTATGTTGGCAGCATCACCATTGATGAAGATATTATCGACGCAGTAGGAATTGCAGCAAACGAAAAAGTCCAAATTGTAAACAATAATAACGGAGCTCGCTTGGAAACGTACGTGATTCCCGGCGAACGAGGGAGCGGCGTAGTTTGTTTAAATGGAGCTGCTGCAAGACTCGTGCAGCCTGGAGATATCGTCATCATTATCTCTTATGCGCTCGTAGCAAATGAAGAAGTAGCTCACCATCATCCAACCGTAGCGATTATGAATGAGCAGAATAAAATCCAACAATTGCTTAAACAAGAACCAGCTGGTACAATTCTATAAGAACAGTCCCCCTTTATGAGGGGGATTTTTATTTGAATACATACGCTAGTAAGTGAACGGTATAAACCTCTATACACACTAAAGTAAAACTTCTATGTATGAAAGCCTCTCTGTTTTTCACGAGAAGGAGTTGCGCTTTTAAAGCATATAGAGCAGGCTTTCACTTTATACTATAAAAAGACAGACTTGCGAGGTGTTGACCGTGAATAAACGCTTTGTTGTGGTAGATCTTGAAACGACGGGACATTCTCCAAAACAAGGAGATAAAATGATTCAATTTGCTGCTGTCATAGTAGAAGACGGCAAAATTGTTGAACGTTTTTCTAGTTTTTTAAATCCTGGTATGGATATTCCGCCTTTTATTACACAACTAACTAACATTCAAAATGATATGGTGAAAGATGCGCCTTTATTTGAAGAAATTTCACCTAAAATTATAGAATTGCTAGATGATGCTTATTTTGTTGCACATAATGTGGCATTTGATTTAACTTTTTTACAAGAAGAACTCTATCAGTGCGGGATGGAGACGCTTTATAATTCAACCGTGGATACCGTCGAACTGGCCCGGATTCTGCTGCCTACAGTTGATGGGTACAAACTTAGTCAATTAGCTGAGTATTTACATATTGAACATGAAAACCCTCATCAAGCAGATAGTGATGCAGAAGTAACGGCACGTATTTTACTTTTACTAATTGAAAAATTAAAGAAGCTCCCTTTAACAACCTTGAAGCAGCTATACGCGCTAAGCTTACACTTTAAAAGTGAAATTGGAGAACTGATTCAACAAGTTATAGATGATAAAAGTTATGCCGAGGATGATTCTTATGAATTTATACACGGCATTGCGCTAAACAAATATCAGCCGCATTCAGCTAATGAAAAGCAGCACTCTCATACTTACGAAATATTTGAAACTGAAAAGCAAAAGCTGTTCCATCAGGCTCTGCCATTGTTTGAAGAACGAAAAGGGCAGTGGGAGATGATGAACTTTGTACAAGAGTGCTTTGCAGGCAACGAGCATGCTTTAATTGAAGCGGGGACCGGTATTGGTAAAACCTACGCTTATTTAGTTCCTGCCGTGTTTTATGCTTCTGTTCATCACCACCCAGTCATTATCTCAACTAACACGGTAACGCTTCAGCAGCAAATCGTCGAAAAAGATGTGCCCATTTTAGAAAAGATTGTGCCGTTTCCTGTCACAGCAGCTGTTTTAAAAGGAAGAGAACATTACATTAGTATAAGAAAATTCATTCAGCTCTTAAAAGAGCGAAATAATAATTACGATGCGATCCTCACAAAAGCGAAGCTGCTTATTTGGCTGACGGAAACGGAAACGGGCGACAGCGATGAAATAAACCTGCCTTCTGGGGGTAAACTTTTTTGGGAACAGCTAAATGAAAGCAATCCGTCTCCAAGTGACTTTAAGCATCCTTGGAAGCTTTATTCTTTTTATGAACGAGCGCAGAACAGAGCGCAAAATGCCCATATAGTAGTGACAAATCATCGCTTACTGTTGATGGATGTGATGAGTAATCATGAGCTGCTACCTGATTATGAACAAATTATTATTGACGAGGCTCATCACTTAGAAGACATTGCCGGAGAAGAACTGGGAGAGCGCTTAGATTATTTTGCGGTTCATGCGCTATTAAACCGAATCGGAACCATTCAAGACAAAGGGCTGTTAAAAAAAGTTCATCATACGCTTGTAAAATATAGCATCGATCTTAACACTGAATTTCTTCAAAATCTGTTTGTGCAGCTTCATTCTGAGTGTGATGACTTATTTCGTTTAATTCATTCTTTTGTTCAAAAAAGAATCGGCAATCAGCAGGGCGAGATTGGAAGAAGCAGCTATCGGTACAAAGTGGAAAAAGAGCATGGGCATTACTGGACGGCTATTCAAGAAGCAGCGTCGCGCATTCGTTTTTTAATTCACGATCTTTTTACATGGAATGATGGGGCAAGACATTCCTTTGACGATCTATATGACAAAGCCACAAAAAATGAACAGTCATCTCTTCATGAATTTCAAACGGCTGTTAAAGGATTTGAGCATATATCTCAGCAAATAGAAAAGCTTTTGTTCAAACAGCAGAGCAATTACGTAACGTGGTTTGAAATTGAGCCAAAAGGAGCAGCAAATGCTACGTATATCTATAGTCAGCCTACTTCCATTGCCGATACGCTGGCTGATGAATTTTTCGCTAAGAAACAAAGCGTTATTTTAACATCGGCTACATTGACGGTGAATGGAACATTTGATTATTTAATTCAAGAGCTAGGGTTATATGACTTTCAGCCTGCTCAACTCATTCTTCCTTCCGAGTTTGATTACGAGAAGCAAGCTAGAGTCTATATTCCTCAGGATATGCCTGCTGTTAACGAAGTATCATTATATGAGTATAGCGCTATGATGGCAGAAAGTATTCTTGACGTAGCCAAAGTAACAAATGGCCGTATGCTGGTGCTTTTTACTTCATATGACATGTTGAAAGCTACATATGGTTATTTGAAAGAGTTAAACGATCTTGAAGAGTTTGTCCTGCTTGGTCAAGGAGTCACAACTAGAAATCGCAATAGACTGTTAAAAGACTTCAGTCAATTTGAGCATTCCATTCTTTTGGGTACAAACAGTCTGTGGGAAGGAATTGATTTGCCAGGAGATTTATTATCATGTCTCGTAATAGTCAGACTTCCTTTTTCATCTCCAAATCAACCTCTGTTGACAGCTAAATTTGAGCAGATGAAAAAAGAAGGGAAAAGTCCCTTTATGAATTATTCACTTCCTCAAGCCGTTATCCGTTTTAAACAAGGATTTGGACGGTTGATTCGTTCAAAAAGTGACCGGGGAGCTATATTTATTTTTGATAATCGTATTACGCGAACAGCATATGGATACCATTTCCTTCACTCGCTTCCAAAAGTCCAGGTTGTTCAAAAAACGTTTTCAAATATCTTACTGGACTACAAAGAATGGTGGAATGAAAAGACTTGAGCATAGCTTAAGTCTTTTTTTATGCATACTGTTTCTTCACTTGAGAGACGATAGTAATATACTATGATAAGCAAATGAGGACAGTGTATGATTAAAATATTGCTAAGTGCTGTACTGTTTTTTAGTTTTATGACCTGTTCGGTTTCAGCAGCCGTCATTAAAAACGTAGATTTTGGTTTGCAAGCTGATGAAGTAGTGATCACCTTTCTGCCTCTTTCAGATGGAGAAGCAAGTCTGATTCAAGACGGAAGCGGTGAGGCGATTTTAGTAAATACCGGGAGTGCATCTTCCTATCCCGAGCTAAACAAGTGGCTGCAGCGATATAAAGTAAAAAAAATCAACCAATTAATAATTACGAAACAGCAAAAGTACTATGATTCAAATGTTCAGCGAGCTGTGAAGGATTATCATATAGAGCGTATTATTGTGCCGGCTCAGTACCAGGCGGAATTTCAAACAGAGAAGTGGAAAGAAAATGATTTATTTCAGTTAACGGATAATATACACGTTGATGTCTTGCATGCATCGAAGCAAAAAACAGCGGCTATGGATCTATTATTCACGATTGGAGAGCACCGAGTTCTATATGCCATGAGCGGCTCAGATGAAGTAGAGGAAAAGTTTTTACGCATTCCCCTTACTCATGTAGATATATTGAAAATTCCTAATTTTGGAGAGGGAACGTTTTTTTCGAATACATTTTTGAAGCAATTAGATATACAGCTTGCCGTTTCGTTTACGAAACCAGGGCGTTCCTATTCCCCTCGACTGCTTTCAAATTTAACAGCTGAATGGATTGAATTATATGACGTAAGAGAGGGGAGCGCTTACTCTATTAAAATGTCGCTAAAATCCTATGATGTGATGAAATTTTCTGCAAAATAAACAAATTTCCTTTTGCAAAAAGAGGTAAATTCCTTATAATATTATATATGTTTACTTATTTATTCGGTTTTTACGCAAAACGTACGGGCTGGATTGATGAGTGAAAAAGATGACGATGGTTTTTGATACCTGTTATAATACGGATATCGTCATTTTTGCGTCGTGATAGACGAGCTAGGAGGTTTACAATGGAAAGCAGGATTGAAGTATTATCAACTGTCCGCGTGGAAAATTCCTCGGATTTATATAAAATTGTTGATAGTTTGAATCGCACGTTGAAAAAGCAAGATTTGATGTTCGGATTAGCGTTAGATGAAGAAGATCAAAGCAAAGCTGTATTTACAATTTATCGTACATAAGTAGGGATTTTATGAAAAAGTTAATTATTGTAGCGGTAGCTGCTGTGCTTTTAATTATCGGAGGCATTTCTTTTAGCATTTATCACTCGTCTGTGAAGGATGTTCAGTCTGCTGAGGAAAAAGCAGCATCCCAAGCAAAAAAAGAATTTAATTTGAAATCTGTCACAAGCACCCAGCCATATTTCGGCAATCATGCATTTTATGTAGTAGAAGGTACAAACCGAAGCAATCAAAAGGTAATTGCTTGGGTGCCTAAAAGCAAAAAACAAACAGCTGTTTTAAAGAAAGCAAGCAGCGGGATCACAAAAGAGAAAGCCATTTCCATTGTGAAAAATGATAAAAATCCGCAGGAAATTAAGTCGGTGCGCCTAGGCATTGAAAATAAAAAGCCGCTGTGGGAAGTAACATATGTGGATAAAGATAAGAAACATTTAACATACTATTATCTTGATTTCTCTAGCGGTGAATTTATAAAACGATACAGCTTATCTCAATCATAAATCGTTTATACCATATGAAATGTCATATGTGTCATAATATAAGATTTCAGCGCTTTATGAAAATGAAGCCAATTTTTTATCTATAATCAGCCTGAGGCTGATTATAGCTTTAGTTCATAGGGGGAGATTTTAGTGAAGTTAGCAAAACGTGTATCAGCATTAACGCCATCATCAACATTAGCGATTACAGCAAAAGCGAAAGAATTGAAAGCGGCTGGTCATGATGTGATTGGACTTGGAGCAGGGGAACCTGATTTTAATACGCCGCAGCACATTTTAGAAGCGGCTGTTACAGCAATGAATGATGGTCAGACAAAATATACGCCAGCAGGCGGTCTTGCACCATTAAAAGAAGCGGTAATTGAAAAATTCAAACGCGATCAAGGCCTGACGTATTCACCTTCTGAAATTATTGTTTGTACAGGTGCTAAGCACGCACTGTATACGTTATTTCAAGTTCTGTTAGACGAAGGTGACGAAGTAATTATCCCAACTCCTTACTGGGTAAGTTATCCTGAGCAAGTAAAGTTAGCAGAAGGTACACCAGTATTCGTTGAAGGTTCTGAAAATAACGAATTTAAAATCACACCTGAACAATTAGAAGCGGCTATTACTGCTAAAACTAAAGCTGTTATTATCAATTCACCAAGCAACCCAACGGGTATGATTTACACAAGAGAAGAGCTTCAAGCTTTAGGAGAAGTTTGCTTGAAGCACGATATTTTTATCGTATCAGATGAAATTTATGAAAAGCTTGTGTATGGTCAAAATGAACATGTATCGATTGCACAGCTTTCACCAGCGTTAAAAGAAAAAACAATTATCATTAACGGTGTTTCTAAGTCACATTCCATGACGGGCTGGCGCATTGGATATGCAGCTGGTGATGCTACAGTTATTAAAGCGATGACAAACCTAGCGAGTCACAGCACGTCAAATCCAACATCTATTGCTCAATATGCAACAATCGCTGCTTATAACGGCACTCAGGAGCCGGTGGAAATGATGCGACAAGCTTTTGAAGAGCGTCTAAACGTGATTCATGAAAAGCTGATTAACATTCCAGGGTTCTCATGCTTAAAACCACAGGGTGCTTTCTACTTATTCCCTAATGCAATTGAAGCTGCAAAGTTAACTGGCTTTGATACAGTTGATGCATGGGTAGAAGCTATTTTAGAAGAAGAGAAGGTAGCGCTAGTGCCTGGATCAGGATTCGGTTCACCTGAAAACGTACGTCTTTCTTATGCTACATCACTAGATCTGCTAGAAAAGGCATTGGAACGAATTCAATCATTCATGACTCGTCATATGAAATAAAAAAGATTATATTTAAAAACAAAAGAGCCTTTTAGCACAAATCACACGTGTTAGAAGGCTCTTTTTGTTTGTTACTTGTTATTATGTTTGTCGAAATGTATAATAGGATGGCATACATAATTACGAAATGTAAGTTTTTTGGAGGGATATTAATCGTGAAAATTACGATTTCAGAAGCAAACAAGCATGTAGGAAAAGAAGTAACAATTGGTGCTTGGTTAGCGAATAAACGTTCAAGTGGTAAAATTGCCTTTTTACAGCTACGCGATGGATCAGGATTCATGCAAGGGGTAGTTGTAAAAGCTGAAGTAGAAGAAGAAACTTTTAAATTAGCTAAATCTATGACGCAAGAATCATCACTATATGTAACAGGTGTGGTACGCGAAGATGAGCGCTCACCGTTTGGCTATGAGTTAACAGTTACAAGCCTTGAAGTTATTCATGAAGCTGTTGATTACCCAATTACGCCAAAAGAACATGGAACAGAGTTCTTAATGGATAACCGTCATTTATGGCTGCGTTCTAAACGTCAACATGCTGTTATGAAGGTTCGTAACGAAATCATTCGTGCAACGTATGAATTCTTTAACGAAAACGGGTTTACAAAAGTAGATCCTCCAATCCTAACAGGAAGTGCTCCTGAAGGAACAACAGAATTATTCCACACGAAATATTTTGACGAAGATGCATATCTTTCTCAAAGTGGACAGCTTTATATGGAAGCAGCGGCAATGGCGCTTGGAAAAGTATTTTCATTCGGTCCAACGTTCCGCGCTGAAAAATCTAAAACACGCCGTCATTTAATTGAGTTTTGGATGATTGAACCAGAGATGGCTTTCTACCAATTCGAAGATAACTTGAAAGTACAGGAAGAGTATGTGTCTCATGTCGTACAGTCTGTTTTAACAAACTGTAAGTTAGAGTTAAATGTACTAGGCCGTGATACATCTAAGTTAGAACAAATTAAAGCGCCATTCCCTCGTATTTCGTACGATGAGGCTCTTAAATTCTTACATGAAAAAGGATTTACAGACATTCAGTGGGGAGATGACTTTGGAGCACCGCATGAAACGGCTATCGCAGAAAGCTATGACAAGCCGGTATTCATTACACACTATCCAACGTCATTAAAACCATTTTATATGCAGCCAGATCCAACAAATGAAGACGTAGTATTATGTGCAGACTTAATCGCACCAGAAGGCTACGGAGAAATCATTGGAGGCTCTGAACGTATTCATGATCAAGAGCTTTTAGCTCAGCGTGTAGAAGAGCACAAATTAGATACAGAAACATACAAGTGGTATTTAGAGCTTCGTAAGTATGGCTCAGTTCCACATTCAGGATTTGGTTTAGGCCTTGAGCGTACAGTAGCATGGATTAGCGGCGTAGAACACGTTCGTGAAACGATTCCATTCCCACGCTTATTAAACCGTTTATACCCGTAAGGAAGTGAAAAAGTATTCTGACTCCTGTAGTCAGGATACTTTTTTAGCTTTTTTTTATGAATCATAAAAAGAAAAGAAAAACGAGGTTTTTACTTATATCACAAGGAAACAACGGCAAACATAGAAGAGAGTCTAACTTAAAAGGGAGTTGCAATTCTCGAAAAAATAAGTTAGTGTAATATTCTTGGAAGGAAGTCATCGTTCGTATATATTTTATATGTGCAGAGCAATGGTACGGTTTCAGCGGAAAGTTTTACATAGAAGCTTTTTTAGCTTCGAATAATTATTACTTTGACCATAAACTTCATGATATACTAACTACTGAGGTGTTCGGATATGAAAAAAGAAACGTTAATTGAATGGTTTGAACAAGGCACAGTTTCAATTCCGAAGCTGCTGTTTAATCACTATAGCGATTTGGGAATGAACGAAACGGAATTCATGACGTTAATGCATATTTATGTTTCCATTGAAGGCGGTGAAGGTTTCCCGACACCTAACGAATTGGCGGCAAAAATGAGTATTTCAAGTGCTGTGTGTATGGATACGCTGCGAGCATTAATTCAGCGCGGCTTTTTATCTATTGAGCAAGATCAACAGCAAAACGCCCTTATTTGTGAACGTTATTCATTAAAACCGCTTTGGGAAAAGCTTATTCATCATATGATGCAAGAAACAAGAGAAGTAGAAAAAAGCGAAGAAGAACAAGAAGAGCTTAATTTATATACAATGTTTGAAAAAGAGTTTGGCAGAGCATTGTCTCCGTTTGAATGCGAAACGCTAGCGATGTGGATTGATCAAGATCATCACGATCCCATTATTATTAAAGCGGCACTAAGAGAGTCGGTGATGTCTGGAAAATTAAACTTCCGGTATATTGATCGTATTTTATTTGAATGGAAGAAAAATGGCATTCAGACCATTGATCAAGCCCGCAAGCATAGCCAAAAATTTCGTCAAAATCAACAGCCCAAAAAACTATCTTCTGTTAACCCTTCTCAGTCTACATCAGCCATTCCTTTTTTTAACTGGCTAGAGCAATGACAGGATAAAAAGCTGCTTCAAGATCCAAGTAATTGAATCTTGAAGCAGCTTTTTTAAAAGAGTATGGACAAAAGTAGCATTTGACAGGAACCCTATTGTAAAATAGGAGGGAACTACCTGTAAGAAGAAGGAGAACTAGTATGTTAACGTTAAAACAAATCAGACAGTGCCTAGATGCTATGGCAGAAATGTTTCCTGACGCCCACTGTGAGTTGAATCATCGGAATCCCTTTGATTTAGTCATTGCCGTGGCGCTATCTGCTCAGTGCACAGATGCTTTAGTCAACCGCGTAACAGCGGATTTATTCAAGAAATATCAAACGCCTGAAGACTATTTAGCCGTTTCGTTAGAAGAGCTGCAGCAAGATATTAGATCAATTGGCTTATATAGAAATAAAGCTAAAAACATTCAAAAGCTCTGCCGTATGCTCATTGATGAATACGGAGGAGAAGTTCCGAAAGATCGTGATGAGCTGACCAATCTTCCGGGAGTAGGGCGTAAGACGGCTAATGTTGTTGTATCCGTAGCTTTTGGAGTACCGTCAATAGCCGTAGACACGCATGTAGAACGTGTAAGTAAACGCCTTGGGATTTGCAGGTGGAAAGATTCAGTTTTAGAAGTAGAAAAAACGCTGATGAGAAAAATTCCGAAAGATGAATGGTCCGTTACGCATCATCGACTTATCTTTTTTGGACGCTATCACTGTAAAGCACAGTCTCCTCAATGTCATGTCTGCCCGCTTCTTGATCTTTGCCGAGAAGGAAAGAAACGAATGAAAGGAAAAGAGAAGAAGACAGATGTTACCGATTGAAGTGCCGTCACATTTCATATGCGAACCATTTTATTCAAAAGAAGATCGGGTTCTTGAATTAGATACAAAAAATGGAAGAAATTATTTTGCTTATGATATTTTATACGATGTACATAAAGAAACGAAAACACCTTGGAGGGATGTTCAAAAGAACATACGGCCATTTTTTGAAAAGTGGGAAACTCAAAGGGAAGAACTGCATACGCTTTTTTCTCAGCGAAAAGCAAAAGAAGCAGCGCCTTGTATGAAACAAGCTGCTGCTATGTATATTAGTTTACTGTTTTGGATTAATGGACAGCCCGTTCGGCGTTTAAATCAGCTGCAAGAAGACATAGCGGACCTAATCTATAAGCCTATTAACTGTGCTGAGAGGCTTATGTTTTTGCTGCAGCGAGTTTCTTCTTATCAAGCGTATATTCAGCTGACAGAATTATTTAATGAGTTGCGTAAGCAGTATGCAAAAATGCTTATTCTTCACAAGAAATAAAGCCCCTACACGTGTAGGGGCTTTTTACTGCTGCGTTAATTTTCAGTTGTTGGCTCTTGCTGCGGTGTAGCAGGTGTTGACGGCGTCGATGGTGTAGCAGGAGTTTGTGGTGTTTGACTTCCTGAGTCACTTCCACCGTTGTCTGCTGGAGGAGGAGTTGTGCCTCCGTTATTATTGTTGTTGTTGCCGCTATTACCATCGTTAGCATTGCCGCTATCGTTATTGTTATTATCGGTATTTCCGCTATTGTTACCGCCGCTATTGCTGCCATTATTGCTGTTTTGGTTATCATCCGGCTGAGTAGATGAATCGTCACCTTGATCAGAGCCGTTGTTTTGATCAGTGTTGCTATTGTCTTCATTTTGATTATCGTCCGTTGTTCCGTCATCTTCAGGCTTAGTAGAATTATCTTCGGTAGCTTGATCTGATGAATCAGGAACTTTTACAGAAGAACTAGCGCTTTGGCCCGTATTTGTTGTTACGGTGAAACTATACGTTGAGCCTGGTGCTGGATTGGAAATTGTTTTTCCACCGGCTCCTGCGCCAGATGCGAGTTGTTCAGAACCGTTAGGAGAAGACATTGTGACTGTAAAGGTCGTATCACTGGCTGCGTTTGACGCTGACCAGTTAACTGAAATTGCTCCTCCGCTATACGAAGCAGTAATTTTTGGCTTCACATCTTTATTGTCTTTTTTCTCTTTTTTGTCCTCTTTTTTATCTTCTTTCTTTTCTTCTTTTTCTTTCTTCACAAACGTTTGAGATACTTTTGTCGGTGCAGTACCGCGCACAAAGTATTCTTTTGTAATTAAGCTAGAAGGAGTAGAGCCGCTTGGGCGTTTTAAGTCTTTGCCCGTTGGTTTTTCCACGGAACGTTCAACTACGCTGTCCGGCTGCTTGAAACTTCCTTTAGGTTTGCCTTCAGAAATATGAGTAATAACATGCTTAAAGATATTTTTTGCCATGCCTGTTTCATTAGGACTTAAAATATAGCCGTCTTTAGCAGTTTCATAGCCTGTCCATACGGAAATCGTATAGTTTGGCGTAAATCCATTAAACCACACGTCTTTTTCACCAGCGTCTGGAATGTTGTATCGTTTTTTCTCGTCAGCACTAAAGTTCGAAGTTCCTGTTTTACCCGCAATTTCTAATCCTGGTGTACGAACAGCACGAGCTGTACCATAGGATTCGTTTACAACAGATTTCATCATGTCCGTCATCATAAACGCCGTGTAATCTTGCATTGCGCGTTTTGGTTTTGGCGTTAAATCAATTTCTGTTCCATCAGGGAATTTTACCTTTGTCACTGTATGCGGTGCATTGTACATACCTTCATTTGCAAAAGCACTATAGGCTCCAGCCATTTGCAGAGGTGTAACACCTGTACGGAAGCCTCCGATAGAATAAGATTCAGAATAAGCTTCGCCGTCTTCTTCATCTAATTTTAGCCCAAGGCCCGTAGCGAACTCTTTTGCTTTGTCAGCACCGGTTGCTTGAAACGCTTTTAAAGCAGGGATGTTCAGTGAGCGTCCTAAAGCTTCACGCGCTGAAACCCACCCTTTATAGTTGCGTCCAAAATTTCGGATTGGCGTGCCGTTTGAATAATGATATTCTTCATCTTTTATCGGTTGTCCAGTAGACCACTTTAAGTTCTCAATCGCTGGACCGTAATCTAAGATCGGCTTAATTGTTGAGCCGGGCTGGCGTCTCATATTTGTTGCAAAGTTCAAGCCGCCTGACACACGGTTACGTCCGCCTCCAATTGCTTGAATACCGCCTGTTTCATTATCTACAACGACAAGACCTGCTTGGAATTTATCGTTCGGGAAGTTGACTACTTTGTTATTCATCACATCATCCACATAGTCCTGAGCATTCGTGTCAAGCGTTGTATAAATTTCTAAGCCCGCAGAAAATGGATCCGCGTCTGTTTTCTTTTTTACTTCCTCGATTACTTGATCAATAAATACATCGTACTTAGATGTTGATTCAGTTTGTTTAGCTAAGTGAGCCTGTACATCTACTTGTTTTGCTTTGTCGGCTTCGGCTTGTGTAATGAAGCCGTTTTTAGCCATTAAGTTTAATACTGTGTTACGGCGTTTAGTAGCATTCTCTGGGTTTGTAACTGGGTTATAAGTAGTTGGCGCTTTTGGTAAGCCTGCCAACATAGCAGCTTCATCAAGGGTTAAATCTTTTACGCTTTTAACTCCGTAAAATTTCTCAGCTGCTCGTTCAATACCGTATACTTCACCTGATGCGAAATATATTTTGTTTAAATACATTTCAAGAATTTGTTGCTTCGAATATTTGCGCTCAAGTTGGTAAGCTAACCACATTTCTTGTACTTTACGTTTAACCGTCTTCTTTGGTGATAAGAACGAATTCTTTACCACTTGCTGAGTAATCGTACTACCGCCCTCAGCACCGAAGCCGTTTTTAAAGTTCGCCATTAATGCTCCGCCAATACGGTAAAAGTCGACGCCGTGATGTTTATAAAAACGAACGTCTTCCGTAGCGATAAATGCGTTTTTGACGACTTGAGGGATTTCATCGTATTGCACATATGTACGTTTTTGAGCTCCAATTTCTTTTACAACTGTCTTTCCATCGTTTGCATATACTTTAGATGAAAAAGAGTTTTTTAATACCGAGTCATCAACTTTTGGAGCATCGCTTATCATAGCAAAAAAAGTTCCCACTCCGGCAATGAGCCCGATGATTCCTATCAGTAAAACTGCGGCAACAATTTTACGAAATAGGCCTCCTTTTTTCTTCTTTTTCGGTTTTCCTTGAGATTTACCTTCTGGTTTGTTGTCATTCATAGCTCTTCGTCGTTCTTCACGAGAGCGATAATTATCTGACATAAAAACTCCTACCTTTCAACGCATTGTAAGAGAATGATTTCCGTAAACATATATATCATACTCTTAAAAGTATAATTTATCTATAGTTTTTATGTAATCGATTCTCGGATGGTAACCAAGTTCGATGAAATGTCCTTTTTTTTCAATATCTGCCTTAGGGATTGATTTTCGTCCATCTTTTTTCATGGCATCCCAATAAGGAAAAAGGAACTGTGCTTCGAACAAGTATATTTCTTGTAAAGTAGAGAACATTAATATAACGAAACAAACCCCGTTTTGTTTCACAATTTGCTTCATATGTTCAATTTGATGTTCATGAAAATTACGCAGAGGAAATGAGGTTTTATTTCTCGTTTCTTTTGCTTCAAAGTCAAGGTGTTTTCCTTTATAGATTCCATTATAGTCTGTAGTAGAAGCCTGCTTAAAATAAGCTTCTTTGATAACAGCGGCACTTCTCTTCGGATAGTCTACTTTTACAATTTGAACAGGGGTTGTTTTTTTGTGAACAATGGCTATTCCTTTTGAAACATAGTATTCGTTTGTTTCGTTTAAATCGTCCTCCAGCGTCATACCACGATTGCTATAGCTAGCTTCTAGCTTTTTAGGGGAAGGACTGCTGGTATTCAATGGCTTATAGGCCTTTCCGTTAGGATAGCGAATCATAACCATCACTCCTTTAGTGTAAATCTATTAAACAAACAAATTCTATTATACCAAATCCTACAAATAAAAATAGATGAAAGAAGATGAAGAGATGTCACTCAATAGTTCGGAACAAGCGCTGTTGACGGCGATTAATAAAACAACAGACAAGCTGAATATTGATAATATATCAAGAACCCAAGCTTATGCAACTTTTTATCATAGATATCCTGAAGTAAAGTGGGCATTTCTCGCAAGTATGGTATCGCGCAACGCAGGGTGGAATATGTGTGATTTGCAAGGAGAACCAATGAAAAAAGCGTTATCAAAGCAAACGCGCGATTTATTATTTTTGACGTATGAAAGAGCAAATTGGCTTATTTTTAAAGATGCCTTCCCGCAATTACTATTGTATGCTGTTTCGCGTAAAAAACATGTCTCTTACGTTCATTTACTTCCCTATTTAAATGTTTCATCTTTTATCGAAGAAAAGTGGAGGCAATTTATGCAGAAACCTTCTGAACTGCAGCTTATTCATGCGTTAATTGTAAATGAGCAGCACGTTATTCAAAAGCCCGTTATTGAACAGCCTTTTTATCAAGATAGAGTATTTAAAAGTATGCTGTTTTTTTTTCAAGATATATTCCACTTTAGCTCCGTCCTTTTTCCTACTACAAAAGGGGAGCTATACGGTTGTTCTGTTCATGATTTTACAAAAGTAAATAATCGGATTGATTTGGGGAAGAAATTAGCGGCTTTATTATTTCATGAAAAGTATTATCCCTTGTTTTATGAATTTTCTTTGAAAACAAAGCATACGGGTTCGAGATACGATTATGAGCAGTATTTTGTGGATGAAACCAGTTGCTGTACACCTGCACTTCGAAAGGTGTATCCGGCTATTAGACATCATGAAAAAAAGAGAGAAGAGTGGTTTTTAACAAAAAAACAGGAACAAAAGCTCATGAAAAAGCCGCCTTTTCCAAAGAAAGTTCATTTTACAAAGTGGTATCTTCAAAAGCAAAAGCAGCTGCATATATTAATGAAAGTAGCGCAAGTAGTTAATGTAAATAAAAACGGTCACAAGTGACCGTTTTGTTCTTAAGTAGAAGGCTGGTTAGGACCGTTTAACTTTTTAGGATCACCGTAGGTTTTTGTTTCAGGCTTATTTTTAGGCTGTGATTTTTGCTGTTTGTTGGCCATATCTAGGCACCTCCTATCATGTTGTAATGAACGTTCAGCAGCAGAATGTATCCACTTAGCTGAAATGTCTATACTAGTGTTTTCAATATGTTCTCTTTCGATTCACCATAAATGAAAATGTCGAAAACATCTTTCTTTGACGAATAGAAACTAGTTTTGTCATGTGTGAAGGGACAATGAATAAAAAAGAGAATACGTTATGCAAAGGAAAATTTGGAGGGATGGCGATGAAACAAAGTATGGTTAAAACAAGCGAAATGATGACTTTATTAGATAGCTTACTAGAGCAAGTAGATCTAGTGGATAAAACGATGTCTACATCTATAAATGAAGCATTTACACATTGTGAAGAAACATATATGGAACAAGTTCATCGCATTGACCAATCGCTGCAAGAAATTGAAGTAACTGTGTATGAAAGCATGCCTTCCGAAACAGAATGGAGTAGAAGACGAAGAGAAATGGTTCTTCATACAGTATAAAGATTGTTTATGTTACAATAGTCATCGTAGAGGTGACGAATAACGATGAATGAAGATGTGAAAAAAAGTACGGAGATCATGTTTCAATATAATGAAGTAGCTGTAGAACGATTAGCGTCTATTCAACAGGAAGAAAATTATGAAGTGAAATTTTTTGAAGAAGTAAAGCCTTATGGAGACATTTTCTTCAAAGAACTTGATGAATGGGCTAGTCTCGTAACGGAATGGCTGAAGAAAGAGCGACCAAAATATATTCATGTTAATCAAGTAGAGACGTTAAAAGAAAATTTACAAAACGTTGTACTACAGTCATTTTATCCCGAGACGCGAGAAAAGCGATTTAAAAAGATGTATCACTCAAATAAGTATGTGCTCGAGTCGATATTGAATAATTAATCCCGGCCTTCCGTTGAGACTTATAAGGTGGGGATTTTCTATGTATGCCTAAAGAGAAAACTCTTTAGGCATTTTATCATGATCAATAAAAAGTTAATCAAAATCTTTTTGTGATTGGATAGAAACAGCTGGGTGATCTTGTGAAGCAACTGTATCGATATGATAATCAACTTTTTCGGTATGTTTAGAAGCAACGGCGTTATTTGTTTTATTTACTGCACCTTGTCCTTGTTTTTTATGATCAAAATGTTTTCCACGACTCATGAAATAAACCTCCTTTATTGAATACTACGTTAAAGCCTTTATAGTATAAACAAGTCAAAAAAGAAGTATGTGTCCACTTTATAGGAAACAAAGAAACCACCGATTTCTCAGTGGTAGTAAAAAAATTAATCATCTTGTGCACTAAAATCAGGCTTAGTAGCTCCAATTTGTTCGAGTTCACGTACAGCGGCTTTGTAATTCATAGGAGTTAAAAAACCTTTTAAATACTGCTGCTGAGCAAAATCGAGTAATTCATTACTTGACTGCGGCTCATATTGTTTCACCGCAATAAAAGCTTCTTGAAGTTCGTTCACATACATGTAAATTCCCTCCTAATCCCCATTTGTGCCACTACGTATAGGTAGTATCACTTGTTCTTATCGTACCATATATTTAAATAATCTCGTTTTTTTGAAAAATTTAAACTTTCGACAGAAACCTACATATTTTTGAATGCGTTCTCCAAAAGTACAAGTAGACGAACGTCACCTCTTATTTCTGCATACATACTATATATTATGTAATATTAAAAAGGAGGTATTGATTTTGCATGTATACAAGTAAGCACTATCCGTATTATGAGCAACATCAACCAGAACGTTTTGATTTAAGTCAGGTACATCCATTTCCACAGTATCACCAGCAGCCATGGACGGAAGCTTATATGCCGCAACATCCGTACGCTCAGCAACAAATGCCTTTTGGCCCTCAGCAAATTCCCTATATGAACGGAATGTACCAGCAGCCCATGTACAACAATGCAGGTGCGCCTTTTAATCCATATCCTAAAGGTCAGCAGCAAAAGCCTCAGCCATCTCAATTTCAGTCATTAATGTCTCAGTTTAAATCGAGTGATGGCAATTACGATATGAACAAAATGATGAATACTGCGGGACAGATGATGGGAGCCATGAACCAATTAACATCCTTAGTGAAAGGGTTTTCCGGGATTTTCAAAGTATAAGGACTAGAAGTTGTTTTCTAGTCCCAGCTTATTATTTTTTCTGTTGATTTTTCAAATAGTTTTCTCCAAGAAGTGCAAATACTTCATTGTAAGTTAGTCCAGACTGCGCATTTAAACGTTTGATCTCTTCGACATCTGTTGTTGATGAAGTTGAAATTTGATGTTTGTTTTTTTTCATAAAACCTCTCCTTTTCTATGTAAAATGAATAACGCTTCATCTTAGTATATTTCCAAATGTTCCTCTTCTATAAGTGGAAAAAAACGCCGAAGACACTCATGGCTCTTCGGCGTTTTTTTTTCAATAAAGATGAGTGTTTAGGGAAATTAAGAACGGCGAGAACGACGAGAGCGGCGAGTAGAACGACGAGAGCGGCGAGTAGAACGACGAGAGCGGCGAGTAGAACGACGAGAGC
>NZ_JBOZGL010000045.1:0-509 GCF_050846855.1 Priestia sp. TGN 0903 | reverse complement strand
GGCATTTGGCCGCATCGACCGAGCCTGCCGACTGTTCCGGCATGGGGTGGCCGAGCCGTCTGCTGGAGGTGGAGCCGCTGGCCGATGTGGTGCCCGGGGCGATGCGCAAGGTCGGGTGCGCTGGGTGGCGTGTGGTGCGGGAGCTGCCCGCGTGGCAGGCGCTCGGGCCGTGTGGCCGTGAGGTGGTCGCCTATCTGGCGCTGCTGCCCACCCTGACCGATGACCAGGTGCAGATCGCCGCACGGTACGCCGCATGGGACGCCGCATGGGCCGTCGTCGTCCGCGACATGATCTCCACCCCCCACTTCGCGACGCTCACCGAGCCGATGCGTGCCGCCGGGATCGACTTCGCCGCGCTCGGCGGTGCGTCATGACCCGCCGCATCGTGCTCGACATCATCGTGCCCATCGTCGTCATCCTCGCGCCCGTGGTCTGCGCCGGACTGCGGATCGGGACGGAAGTGCTGCCCACCGATCAGGGACATTGACATGCCTACCACCATCACCCGA
>NZ_JBOZGL010000044.1:0-533 GCF_050846855.1 Priestia sp. TGN 0903 | reverse complement strand
ACGCCGTTGCCTGCCAGCCGCAGCGCCTCGTTGCGGGTGACTCCGGGCACGTCGGTGACCCATCCGGGCGGCAGACCCATCATCCATTCGGCGAACGCAGCGGCGAGGCGTGGCCGGTTCTTGCCGGGCTCGGTTGGCGACGGCGCGGGGTGCCCGAACGCGACCTCCTGACGGGCGACGGCAGGGGCGTACTGTCCGAACTGCTCGTGGGATGCGATGCCCTTGAGTAGTAGTTCGCCGCCGCGCGCGCCGCCACGTCGCTCATGCCCACCCGTAGCATCGGCCACGGAAGGCGTGGGGAGCGTGGCGACGGCGATACCCAGTGGCATCCCGAAGCCGTTGCCGTTGCCCAGTTCGGCCTTGACGCAGTCTCGGCGGGCCTGCCATGCGTCCACGTCCTCGCCGTCGTTGAACGCGCCAGCGGCCGGCGTGGGGAGCATGGTCACGACGGTGCGCAGGTCAGGCCCACCCGTGCCATGCTCGCCCGCGCCGTGGGTGTCCGACGACCGCGGCGTGGGGAGCATTCTCAGAGC
>NZ_JBOZGL010000043.1:0-581 GCF_050846855.1 Priestia sp. TGN 0903 | reverse complement strand
CTCGCGAGAGAGGATCGGCACGCCGCCAGCCATCTTCGTGAGAGCATCGGCTCGCTGTGAGTAGGTGGGGGTCGCGGGATCGTGCCACAGCGCCCTGATCTCGTTGCCGGGGAGCCATTCGCCGGTGCGGAGGCGTTCCCGCAGGCCCATCACCCACGCCCACGAGTCGCCGTCGTGGACGTTCATGCGCTCGACGTTGCGGATCAGGCGGGCCTCATCGGCGCGGATCGCGCCCTCCGACGCAGGATTGACGGTGTCTTGACCGAGGTAGCGGGTCGGGAGCCCCAACATCCCGCCACACCAGCGCAGCATCGCGTTCACCGCGTCGGTAAAGTTCGACAGTTGCGCCGCGTCCCACGACCCGAACCTGGCGTCCTTGTTCGACGTGACCTTGAGGATGGTCATGTATGCCTCCCACGTCGCCATGGGTTTACCCGTCTTGGGGTTGATGAAGTCGTCCTTCTTGACGCCAGCAGCCCACCGGTGGGGCCACGCCAGCGCCTCAGCACCGACCTGAGTGTTCGTGATGATGCGGGCGATCGCGTCCGTCATTGGGATCACGTCCGCCATCTCTGACACGC
>NZ_JBOZGL010000042.1:0-587 GCF_050846855.1 Priestia sp. TGN 0903 | reverse complement strand
CTTCCGCGCTGCCGACCGGTGCGTGCTGGCTATCGCTGATGCGGTGGAGCGGATGCGTGGCATTGTGCTCGCCACAGGCAAGGCGACCATCACGCAGTCGAACTACAAGACCAGCGATGACTTCGGTCGAGACGCCGACCTGACCATCACCGCGAACAGCCTCTGGTCGACCGACACCACGGACGGACTGACCCAACTCGAGACGTGGATGGACCTGTACTCCACCCGCAACGGCACCGAACCCGGCGCGATCGTCATGTCGCGCCGCGTGTTCCGCGCCCTGTCCGGCCTTAAGGTCATGCAGGGCCAGACCGCTGCTGGGGCGTTCCGCCGCCCGATGGAGCAGGATGTTCGCGGCATCGTGTCCTCAGCCGGCCTGCCCGACATCATCATCTACGACCGGCGCACGAAGAGCGGGCGCGTCATCCCTGACGACACGCTGCTTTTCCTGCCGGAGCCGACCGCCATCGATGACTACAACGGGACCGAGCTCGGCGCCACGTTCTGGGGTCAGACCCTGACCGCGACCGATCCGAAGTTCTCGCTCGTCGATGCGGAGATGCCGGGTCTCGTCGCAGGGCAGATCG
>NZ_JBOZGL010000041.1:0-613 GCF_050846855.1 Priestia sp. TGN 0903 | reverse complement strand
CCCTCAGCCGGAGGATTCGCTGTCGAGAGCCCGAAATACGAGATCGGGAAGCCCGTCGCCGCCGACATCTCGATCGCATACGCCTCCTGGGCGGCGCGGAAGTTCTTCAAATCGGAGGCGGTGAGTTGTCCGACCTTCGCCTGCGGGTTTGTGATTGTGTGAATCGCGTTGTAGTAGGCGGCCCATACCGGCAACGGCTCACCAGTCTTCGGGTCAACAAAATCGCCCTTCACGACCCCAGTCATGAAGATGCGGGGGATGCCATGCGACTCGACCGCGAACTGCAGGTTCGTCAGATTCCGGCACGAGCTGTCGATGATCGACCGCAGGCCCCTGGTCAGCGCCGTCCTCCCAACCCATGACCCTGAAACCCTCTTGTTGAGGTGCATGAACACTGGGACGACACCCATCCGGTGCTGGTCGCGGTCGACCTCGACCCACTTGCCGGTACGCGGCGACCACTCAACCCACACCGTTTCATCAGGCAGATACAGCGTCGCGAAACAAGGGGTGCGTCGAGTCACGGCATCCACGCCGTAGAACCGTGCAGCCGCCGTCACCATCTCGTGACGCTCATCAACAAGGCCAGCCATCTCACGCGGAGATTCGGCAC
>NZ_JBOZGL010000040.1:0-639 GCF_050846855.1 Priestia sp. TGN 0903 | reverse complement strand
AGACGCCCTCGCGTACGCGGCGAGACGGGCTGTGCTGGCCACCGACTGGACCGATGACGACTCACAGAACAGCGCCGTGTGGTGCTTCGCCTAAACGATGAATGGAGGTGGGCATGGGTGACATTGATGTCCTGAACCGCCTCCACCGCAAGACCCCGAAGATCAAGCGCGACTACAAGCACCTCGACATGTACTACGAGGGCCTGCAGAAGATCGACGTGATCGGTCTCGCCGTGCCGCCCGAACTGAGGATGTTCGAGGTCGCGATCAACGTGCCACGCATGGCTGTGGATGAGCCGGAGCGCCGCCAGCAGTTGCGCGCCTTCCAGCGGTCGGGTTCCGACAAGATCGACCGCGGCTTGCAGGAGGCGTGGGAGTACAACAACTTGCCCTCCCAGTCATCGCTGCTGCACAAGGACTGCCGCACCTTCGGGCGCGGCTTCGCGGCTGTGTCAACCAACCCCGACGACCCTGATCAGCCGCTGATCACCGTGGAGTCGCCCGAGGCGTTCTCGGTCGAGATCGACCCCCGCCGCCGCATGACTGCCGCGCTGCGCACCTACACCGGCGACGATGACCGGCAGCGCGCCACCCTGTACCTGCCCAACAAGAGCCGCTACCTGATCCGCGACGGCCACG
>NZ_JBOZGL010000039.1:0-666 GCF_050846855.1 Priestia sp. TGN 0903 | reverse complement strand
GGATGCCACACCTCCACACCCTCGACCGGCCCACGCTCAGCCACCCACCGGAAGCCGAGGTCGTACCACGACGTGCCGTCGGGGCGGATAGCCTTGTAGTACGTCATCACACCCACCTCCTCGCAGCGGCGTGCCAGTTGGTCGGCAAGTCGTGGTCGTAGATGCTGTAGTCATCCCAGTTGATCTCGCTCACGATGCCGTCACCTCGATTTGGGTGCTCTTCCCGGGGCGTCGGATCGCCATCTGGATGACGCTCCGTCCAACATCGCGGGCGAACTCGTCACTGGGTCTGATGCACGAGAATCCGTTGAGCCATAGGCGCTCGGGTGAATCGTCGTCCTGGTAAAGGTAGGCGTCGCCGTAGGGCCAAGTGTTCGCCTCGGCTATCGCGGTGACGGCCGCCTCGATGCGCTTGCGGGCCTCCCGCATGTCGGTGATGGCCTGATCGAGTTCGACTAGGTGGGCTAGTAGGTCGCTCACGATTCGTCACCCGCCTCGATCCGCTTGGCGCGGTCGTGGTAGTCGGCGGGGGTGGTGGTAGAGTCTGTCATGTTGAGCTTCCTTTCGGGATTGCGTGGCCCTCGTCGTGACAGCGGCGGGGGCCGATTATTTGTGGTCAGCGGGTGGCTGACCTGCTGATGAGGCGCTCTACCTGATCGGCGGAGA
>NZ_JBOZGL010000038.1:0-677 GCF_050846855.1 Priestia sp. TGN 0903 | reverse complement strand
AGGGGCTCGCGATCTTTGCTTGCCGACCTCGCTACGCGACAAAACCGGGACGCAGCATGAGAGCCCCCGCCGACTGGTGCCGCGACCTCGCAGCACTCACCTGCCACACTCGCGCCGCGATGCGCTACCCCGACCGACAGCCATGGCTCCAGCCACCCGTCGCCTCCATCCTCGCCAGCCTCGACACCGACAGCCTCGCCGACCTCGCATGGGCCGCCATCGCAGCCGCCTGCAACCACGACCACAAAACCCCAGCAGGCATCCGCTTCGAGCTGGAGCGCCTCGCCGCACGACGAGCCGAGGCAGCCGGGCGACCTGCGACCCCGACCCTGCCGACATGGCAGCCGGAGCAACGCACCGACCTCGCCACCCCCGACCAGATCAGAGCCCACCGCGAGCGCCTACGCCAGGCGCTCCGCAACCGACAGGAGACATCATGACCTGGACCTGCTCCACCTGCGACGCCACCATTGCCGGTAGCCGCGCCGAGCACTGCGGCGCTAAAGGGCTAGCCTGCTTTGCGCTTTGGCCCGCCGTAGCCACGCCTGATCTGAACGCCGCGGCGTTTGAGAAGGCGCCAGACGGCAGATGGGTCAGCACTCAAGATCCGTCCGATCCGCTCAGTCCCATAGCCAAGCTTGTAGAGCCTCTCGGCCTCATCCCCGTCGATCCTGATG
>NZ_JBOZGL010000003.1:0-695498 GCF_050846855.1 Priestia sp. TGN 0903 | reverse complement strand
TCATTTGATTCTTCATGTGAATAGTTCTATCGAATAAAATTCGATGTCTAACCTTTTAAGTTAGAAACGTGTCGCACAATCTTGGAATTCATTCATCCACGAATGGCGCTGAAAATATGGAGGGCCTGCAGGCATTTCCTGACTTGCCCCTCCTCCTGAGCCAAACACAAGCAAATGAGAAGACTCTTTTTTTAACCTGATTAAAAACTCAAACAGCACTCCGTTCCACTCGATTCCTACTAAAACGGGCTTATCAAACGGCAGCTGAAGTTCATCCAGCTTTTCATACGTACTAGTTATCTTTTCATATTGATCAAGCAACAGCTCTGCAACTCACTTTCCTTAAAATGATCTGTCGTATGCGTCTGACATTGATCATGGCTCTGTAAAAAAGAACCTGTTACAGTGTATGAAAATCAGTGGACAAATGTTTGTACACGTTATCAAAAATAGGCCTTACCTACAGATCCTCCTAGGCTTCTGTCACGAAATAAAACTCTTCACATACGATACAGCATCATAAAAAATTCAAGGATAGGAGCTGGAGACCCTTGTCAACGCCCTATATGGATTACAATAATCCAAACGTACAATACTTTTCTGATGTGAATAAAAACAGACTTAATACGCGAAACGATCAAAATTACATTAACCGATTAGGCCGGGATGTGCTCAACACATTAGGAAACGTATCATTACTTGATATTTACTTAAGCAAAAGCCGCGTAGTCGAACCGCACTATCACCAAAATGCCGCTGAGCTAGTCTACTGCATTTCAGGCTCAGCCGTCGTTTCATTAATCAATCCGTTTAACAATGAAGTGACAAATATTCCGATTACTCCCGGTCAAGTAGCTAATATCCCTCAAGGCTGGTGGCACTGGGAAATTGCGTCTGAAGACAATACGCATTTACTTGCCATTTTTGACGCTCCTTATCCGGAATACATTTTTGGATCTGATATTTTAAATAAAACGCCTATTGAAGTCCTTGCTCACACGTACTGCTTAGATCCGGAGCAGCTAAAGAAAACGCTGGCTCCGTTAAAAAATCAAACCATCGTAATTGGGCCAACGGACGAATGTGGAGAAAAAGAACACTATAAAAAGAAAAAACAAGCCGGACCCCCTCACCACGAGACTCCTCCTTATACGTATCCTCCGCCTCAAAATTCTTATTACTCTCCTCAAAATCCCTATCACTATCGATATTGGTAGAGACAAAAAACCCCGTTGCCAGTGCAACGGGGTTTTTTAACGAATACATAACGTTATTAATCTGTATATGTACTATGAAAGGCTGCTTCAATATATGCAACTTGGAAATGATAATGTCCAATTAAATATTTCACAATGTCCACTTGATCAATTTTGCCAGGCTTATCGACCATCGCTTCTTTCACCATTTTTTCAAATGTAGCTTGATCAAACTGTTCTTCATGAATAACAATTGTCTCAGAGTACGTTTCATTTTGTCCTTCTGAAATGCGGTAGTAATACAATTTTTTCACCTCAATTTATCTTAAATATATGTATACCCCTAACTAATAATCTTCAAACATTTTTTCAACGTTCTTTTTCCGCTTTACGATAGGCTGCGGCTTTTGCTTTTACAAGCAGCCTTGTAAACCAATACGCTACTAACGTTATCCCTATATCAATCAGAAAAATATAGAACAAGCTCATTCCTTTTCCTGAATCAATAAATTTAAAATGGTGTTCAAGAGGCGCCAGTCCAAATGAAAAAACAGCGCTCAGCAGAATCGTATACAGATAAAAATTCTTTTGGTGATTCGTACAATATTGATAAAGCAGCAGAAAGCCTACTGGCAAAATAGAAGCGGTAATATTTGTTGCGTTTGGAAGCTGCGGCGTTAAGAAAAACGTGTGTGTTAAATAACCGGTTCTTCCAAGTGCAGTATCTGTATATGCCCAAAGCACGTGAACTGTATAACCGAAGAAAAACACCTCAAAGATCCTCGTCCGATCTACGGTAAAATACAACAACACAAGAGGAAGAACGAGCGAAGCAAGCACCACCCAAAACTGCCAGTTTCCAAAATCTGAATACTGATGCCAATACGCCGATAATAACTCCTGCAGCTTATCGCTTTGTTCATGTATGTTTCCCCAGTATTGTTTATAACTCACTGAAGCACCCTCCTATATAGAATCTCTGCTTATGTATGTACGAATAAGCTCGATTTTATGCAGAGAAACATCGAAAGCGGCAATTTATTGCTTGCGATTACCTAAATAGGTCATCGGAAGCTCACGTTCAATTACTTCCTTCTCTTTTTGATTAACAGCATACGCTTTTGCTGTTGCCCTTGAGCTAACTGACGCGGATAGCTTCTCATCTTTAAAATGCAGGGCAACTCCGTCATCTACAGCATAGCCTTCTTTCATTTCACCGCTTGCCATTAACTCATGATACGAAGGTCTTCGATTGCTTTCTCCGTCGTAGTGAGGACAGTTGCTGCCCGTTAAAAACCCTAAACAGTCTATTTTAGACAGGTTGTCGTTCATTGAATCAGTGACGCCTTCTTCAAACCAGCAAATCGAACCTGCGCTTATTCCTGCTAAGATTGTTCCTTTTTTATAAGCTTCTTTTAAAATTGTATCAAGTCCCCATTCTTTCCATAAAGAAAGCATATTCCTTGTATTACCGCCGCCTACATACAAAATGTCGTGCTGCAGCACATATGCTTTTAAATCTATAAAGTTTGGTGAAAACAGCGATAAATGAGACGGTTTGCATACCAACTTCTCAAACGCTTCATAAAACCTTTCTATATAATTATCCGCATCTCCGCTGGCTGTAGGGATAAAACAGATTTTCGGCACATCTGTATGAGCTTGTGAAAGTATGTATTGATCCAGCAGCAAGTTATCCGGTTCCATCGAAAAACCTCCGCCTCCCATGGCTATAATTTGTCTCATTTCTATCCTTCCTTTCAAAAAGGTTATAGATAAAAGGTAAATTCATACTATTTCTCATAGATGAATTTCCGTATAATGGAAGAGTAATACAAAGGTGGTGCAAAGCTCTTGAAAATAGTACGAACACTTTTACTAATACTAGGCATTTTTATTATTTTGTTTTGTATCTTTGGCTATATCGATTATAACGGTCAAAAAATGGAACTAGGAGCCAAACAAGAAAAAAACATTCCTTCTTCCATTAACACTAACGGGGGAACTATTAAGCTATCTGCTGCAAGCGAAAAATACGATAAAACGCAGTTTGGCTTTTTTGTTATCCAAAACAATTCGACGCATACCTTAACAATTCCTTATGAAAATACGGCGGATCACTTAAAAGACGGCAAGTGGTACGAAGTTGTGCTAAACGGATTAGAGTTTCCTGATAAAACCGTCACGCTAAAGCCAGGGAAATCACTCAAACTAGATATCGCAACTCCTAACTACAAGGTAGGAAAATACCGTTTTGTACAGCACTTTAAAGATGAAAACGGAAAAGAGTATGTGTTAGCTGCTCCTTTTGAAATCGTTTGGCCGAGTCTTAAAAATGTTCTCGAACAGTTTGATCAAAGGTAAAAAGAGAGATTTAGAAATACCGAAATTCATCTCACCTAAAGATGAACAAATCGGGTGAATGATTAGTATGAATCACTTGTTACCCCGCTGTTGATTTCCGTGCAAGACCTCGCTTTCCGCGGGCGGGCGGTGAGCTTCCTCGTCGCTTTCGCTTCTGCGGGGCCTCACCTGTTCTGCTTTTCTCGCAGGAGTCTTCGTCTTGCCCTCCAATCCACAGCTAGAAGCAGCTACATTCACTATAAAAACAGAAAAAACGAACGGTTAACAAATAAACCGTTCGTACATTACTTCAACTTATCTTTGCCTCTCTTTATCAGCTCTGATTTAAAACACGAAGCACAACTTGCTTTGTTCCGACTTTTACCGTCTCTCCGTTTTTGATGGCTTCTTTCACACTGAGACTGTGCAGCAGAAGATTTTCTTGAAGCAGCGTTTCAAACTTCGCAACGGCTTCCTTCACTTCTTCGTCTCCGCTAAGCTCCAAATCGATACGTAAATTCACGGGTAAATCCAGCTTTTTGCGATAGTCTTGAACCGCTCGAATTACTTCACGAGCGACTCCTTCCTGCACGAGTTCTTCAGTTAAAGCCGTATCCAACATCGCAGTATACGTGCCGTTTGATGCAACCGCAAAACCTTCTTTTGGCACTTTTTCAACGAGTACGTCTGCCGTTTCAAGCGTTAGATTTTCTCCTGAAGCAAGCGTAACACTCAGCTTGCCTCGTTCAACAAACTCTTTTCCTTGCTCTTCTGAAAGGTTTTTCAGCGCTTGGTTGACCTCATTAACTTGTTTCCCGAACTTTGGTCCAGCCTGTTTAAAATCAAGTTTTAACACGTACGAAACAAGCTTGGCGTCGTCTTGCTCCACGTTAAAGTTCTTTACATTAAGCTCATCTTTGATGACATCATGGTATGCTTCCCACTCTACATCTTCTTCCGTTACCACAAGCGAAAGACTTTGCAGAGGCTGCTTTACTTTTAACGAATGCGTATTTCGGATGCTTCGACCTAGTTCAACTACTTGCAGTACCGCTGCCATTTCTTTTTCCAGATTTTCATTCACTTTGGTTTGATCATACACAGGATAGTCTGCTAAATGAACGCTTTTCCCTGTGAGATTTTCATGAACGTCATCCGCAACGAAAGGAGTAAACGGTGCTAACAGCTGACTAAGCGTGACTAACACTTTATGAAGCGTATCGTAAGCCGCTGCTTTTTCTCCGTCCATCCCTTCTGACCAAAAACGATCGCGGGAACGTCGTACATACCAGTTGCTTAGCTCTTCAATAAATGCTGCGATTTCACGAGCGGCGCTTGTAAATCCGTAATCTTCAAGATGTGCTGTTGCTCGCTTAACCGTGCTGTGCAAACGCGAAAGAATCCATTCATCCAATTTTGTTTTTTTCAATTCATACGTTTGCTCAGGGTCATAGCCGTCAAGCTTGGCGTACAGAACGTAAAAGCCGTACACGTTCACAAGCGTATCAATCACTTTTGATTTCGCTTCTTGCACGACCCGCTCTGAAAATTTCTTCGGGTTCCAAGGTGCACTGTCTGCTAAAAGCGCCCATCTAAGCGCATCGGCACCAAATGTATGAATAAGATCAACAGGGTCCAGCGCATTTCCTTTACTTTTAGACATCTTTTGACCGTTTTCATCTAAGACGTGGCCAAGAGACAGAACGCGCTTATACGGTGCTTTTCCTGTAAACAGCGTTGAAACTGCCATCAAGCTGTAAAACCAGCCGCGCGTTTGATCAATTCCTTCTGCGATAACGTCTGCTGGAAACTGCTTTTGAAACAGTTCGCTGTTTTCAAACGGATAGTGATACTGCGCAAACGGCATCGAGCCGCTGTCAAACCAAACGTCAATCACTTCCGGCGTTCGCTTCATTTCTCCGCTGCAGACCGGACACGTCAGCTGCACATCATCTACATAAGGCTTATGCAGTTCAATGCTGTCATCCACGGAATGAGACGCATGTTTCTGAAGCTCTTTGATGCTTTTTGGCGCTACTTGATGCTGGCATTCTCCGCATTCCCATACGTTCAGCGGCGTTCCCCAGTAGCGTTTTCTGCTGATGTTCCAGTCCACCATATTTTCTAAAAAGTTGCCAAAGCGGCCGTGCTTGATATGATCCGGATACCACGTCACGCTTTCATTATTTTTCAAAAACTGTTCTTTCAACGCCGTCGTTTGGATAAACCAGCTTTCATTTGCGTAATAAAGAAGCGGCGAGTCGCATCGCCAGCAAAACGGATAGCTGTGCTCATGCTTTTCTTTATGATACAGCACGCCTTCATTTGCTAAATAACGAACGATATCAACGTCGCAGTCTTTTACAAAACGCCCTTTAAACGGCGGCACTTCAGATGTGTACTGCCCTTTTTCATCCACCACGTTCACAAATGAAAAGCCGTTTTCTTTTACAACTCTATAATCATCTTCCCCGTAAGCAGGTGCTAAATGAACAACCCCCGTTCCGCTTTGGTCCGTTACGTAATCAGCCGTTACGACTTCATGCCCTTTTTTAACGTTCACAAAATCAAACGGCGGCTCATACGACATCCCTTTTAACTCATTTCCTTTATGTTGAGATAAAACCGTATACTCTCCTTTTAACACTTTGTCTGCGAGCGCTTCTGCCACTATATACACGCTATCACCTTGCTCAGCGCGAACGTAGTTCATCTCTTCATGCACCGCAAGCGCCACGTTTGACGGAAGCGTCCAAGGCGTTGTCGTCCAGCCTAAAAAATACTCATTATCGCGGTTTTTCACTTTAAATTTCACCGTTACCGTTAAATCTTTTACATCTTTATACCCTTGCGCCACTTCATGCGAACTCAGCGACGTTTGACAGCTCGGGCAGTAAGGTGATACGCGATGGCCTTTATAAAGAAGTCCTTTATCATGAATCGTGCCAAGCACGTTCCATACGCTTTCAATGTATGAATTCTCCAAGGTGATGTAAGGGTCTTCCATATCAACCCAATAGCCAAGCTGCTCCGTGAACGTGCGCCACTGCTTTTCATACACAAACACACTTTCCTTACACTTGTTGATAAAAGCTTCTACGCCGTATTTTTCAATGTCATGCTTCCCTGAAATTCCGAGCTGCTTTTCGACACCGAGCTCTACCGGTAGTCCGTGCGTATCCCAGCCTGCTTTTCGAATCACTTGATGCCCCGTCATCGTTTTATAACGAGCCACCACGTCTTTAATCGTCCGGCCTAGCGCGTGCCCAACGTGAGGCAAACCGTTTGCTGTTGGAGGCCCTTCATAAAATACAAACGACGGATGTCCTTCTCGATTTTGAACCGACTGCTGAAACACATTTCCCTTTTGCCACTGCTGCTGGATACGCTGTTCGCGCTCTTGCGAAGACTCCCTTACATTCACTTCTTTCATGTGATACCACTCCTTTTAAAGTTAAAAGCACACAAAGAAACCCGTCCCTATGACTAGGGACGGGTTTTAACCGCGGTACCACCCTGGCTTCTATTGATCCGTTCATCAATAGCACTCAGCAACGTACAATCATACGCGTTCTTTTTAACGGTAGACTACCGTTCAAACTTACTTATCGTTCAGTTTGACTTCTCAGAGAGGATATTCCCCTGCAGCTTGAACACCGGCTTTCAGCTATCACCAGCTCTCTGTGGAACAAACTTGCAGCGTACTGATTCTCTTCAACGAATTTGTGTGCTTTTATTAGTAGCTATTGTATGCGCTTTGGAAGGGAATGTCAATGTTTTAAAATCCTTATTGAAATCCAAAGGTTTAGATCTAAGTTATTTTGTTTCTGCACTTAACATTTGATCGATTTTATTACGCGCTGTTATCCCGTTCTTATCTTTCCATTCAGAAGTTCCACTGCTTCTTCGCTGTGTCACAAACACTGCCGCAGCTGAGATAGAAGAAAAAATTTGATCTTGTACCAGCACGTATCTACCATCTTTTATTTCTAGTACACCGTTTTCTAGAAAAGTATTAATATGGTCTTGCTGCCTTTTAAGTTTAGCTCCTTCTAGCTGTTGTTCGCTCGCAAGCAAAGCTCCTTTATAGACAAGAAATTCATCGCTAACATATTTCCCGGTCGCATACGCATCTCGGCGCTTACAATATAGAACGTCCTCTACTATTACTGATTTTATATCTTTTGACAAATGTGTCTCAACTTGAACAATCTCTTCTATCGCTTGCTCTGCTTCAATCTTTGGTATGTCACCAGACTGTACAGCTTCGCTTTCATATTCTATTCCATTTGAAGCATCCGCAAAAATTGAAAAGCCTAACCCACCAAGTAAAACTTTAATAACATTAAAAATATCTGTCAGGTCGTCTCTTCTAAATTCACGCACAAACGGTTTTGTGGGAACGGTTTGATTAATATCATATGTACCAGAGCGCATGGCTGCTAGATAAGAAATATGTTCTAAGTATTTTACATCAACTTTATCTAATTGATCTTGAGAAGCATTAGAGACAATTAACACGGCCACATCCCAAAAACTTTTACCTGTTGATGGACTAGCATGCTGTCTTAAACGTTCATATCCCACTTCTGCCTCTCCAATATATGCCTCTTTATCTTCTCCAAATAAAAAATAAATGCCGGGCTTTTCTACTTCGCTTTCACCCTTTAAATCTTTCAAACTATTTCTGGGAATGAATACAGCCTGTATCGTTGTATTCGGCACCTCAGATACTTTAATCCCATTTGGATCTTCATCGTAAAACCAAGTCTGTATTCGTTTCGCACCGCTTTTTCGTAGCATCTTTCTTCCTCCGTTTATATCTTCTTGAACGTATTTTAACTGACATTACAATATGTAAATCACTTCCTAATTATAGACGCAGCAATCTATCATTCACAAAAATTAATTTATATCACCTGCTTGATATCTAGCAGGTCCCCTAAATACTTCTCTAACATGCCACCCAAGAAAATCTTCGCTCGGTTGATATGCCGGATGAATAGGATCTCTAAGCTTTTGCCCGTGAAACTTCATAAGCCATTCTTCAAATCCATTCGTCCCGTGCGCTTGAGTTGCCACTAACAGCTCATTATGATCTGAAAAAGTAAAAACTCCTCGATCAAATAATTTATGATGCATTGAACATAACGCGATTCCGTTACTTTCAATATCTGGCCCTCCCGCTTGATGCCACTTAATATGAGCGGCCTCTACACCAACTAAATTATGTCCAAGACGAACGTTAAACCCACAAACAGCGCAGCTATATCCGTAAGCTTGCAGAATTTTCTCTCGAAACTTTGGATCTCTTCTTCGCTTTAACTGTGTTTCAAAATCCAAGCCTACGGCTCTTAATATATCTTCATGAATTGTATCTGGAAAATGCTCATTTAATAAAAATTGTGCTGCGTCTTGAAGAAGCGTAGGATCATTATCAAAAAGGTTATAAACATCCTGTCTAAAACCGCCTACTATATTTGTACTCAGTAAATATTTATCTGTAAAGCTACGCTTATCCACTGCTTCGCTTAGCTCCCATATTCCATCTCCTGTCAAACGAACAAAAGGATGCTCGGGATGATAGGAACTCCGAGAAGGTCCAAACTCCATAAGCAGCTCTTTTAAAGGGATTTTCACCTCGCTATACGGCAGGTGTATTTGCTGCTTGGCCTGCAGCTGACCTAGGGCATACAGTATCAACAATGGTTTGTGCGGAGCTCTTTGATCCCTTTTTTTCCAGATGTTTAAGTTCTTTATTTTTTGTAGTACTTCTTCTCTGTTCATAAGCTTGCTTTAACTCCCATCTATAAAACTATTTAAAACCTTAGAGCTAAGACCGTTTTTGAAAAAGTATTAATAAATGTAAGTATAATAGCTAATTCTATTATATGACAGCATCAGATGAGCAAGGGAACTTTATTTGCAGACTCGTTTACAAAACGCTACTTTAAGCTTTCTTATCCAAGTTGTTTTATTCAAAGAATTCTTTTTTCATATCTTCTCTGCTTTTAAAACTTACTCGTTCTGTGCCTTTAATACCTACATTAAATAATCTCTCACAAAGAAAAAAGCTCTCCAAGAAACATATAGGAGAGCTTTTAAAGGTTGCATACATTTTTTTATCGTTGGGATTTTCTATACCCAGCTGCCTGTGCATCCGCTTCTGAACAGAACCAAACAATATTATCTTGAGTTCTGTCATAATAAGCTCCGCCAGGTACGTGGTAAATTTTCGAGTTTTTGTTACCTTTGATTTGTCCCGAACAAGACATATTAGACTGTTGATCATCACTCGGATCATTTTCAAATGGCTTATAATTTCCACTGCTGCTAGTAGAACTGCTAGTTGTAGCCTGTTGACTAGCTGCTTGTTGAGCTTTACGCTCTGCTTCTTGTTTTGCCGCTTGCTCCTCAGCTTGTCGTTCCGCTTCTTCTTTTGCCGCTTGCTCTTGAGCTTTTCTTTCTGCCTCTTCTTTTGCTGCTTGCTCTTGAGCTTTTCTTTCTGCCTCTTCTTTTGCCGCTTGCTCCTGAGCTTTTTGTTCTGCCTTTTCTTTTGCCGCTTGCTCCTCAGCTTTTTGTTTTGCTTCTTCTTTTGCTGCTTGCTCTTGAGCTTTTCTTTCTGCCTCTTCTTTTGCCGCTTGCTCCTCAGCTTTTTGTTTTGCTTCTTCTTTTGCTGCTTGCTCTTCAGCTTTTTGTTTTTTCTCTTCTTTTACTGCTTTATCACTATCATTCTTTTCAACTTTTTGCTTGCTGCTATCAGCACCATCTTTTTTAGATGCAACAGTGACGCTGTTTTGCGAAGAACTTATTTGAGTTGAAGCAGGAGTAGATGTTGATTCTTCATCACTAAAGATTCCAACAATAAATAAACAACTAAGAATTAAATATAGATAAGAAAATAATACACGTTTTCTTGTTTTGACTTTAAATTTAGGCAATACCCATTTTGGCTTTATTAATCCAACAAGGAAACCTATGATGCTTAGAAGGAAAAGGAATAAAGATAGTCCCGTAATAAAATTATGAGTAGATGCTGGTAACAAAGCATTTAAAATAAATAAAAGAATTAATGTATAAACAGTCGAAGCCACAAACATTTTCCAACTTGTCTGTGAACGATATCCTAATACCTTAGTCCAGACAGGTCTTTTTACTACGTTAACTTCCATAGAAGAGTGGTTACGAATAACTTGCTCTACTTCCTTTCCTTTTCCTTCTATTGTGATATCCCTATTTTCACCATGACCTACAAATGTAAATACTGATTTTGTAACGCTATGGTCAATTGTAACACTAGAGAAATCAGCCCATTCATACTGCTCAATTAACATTAAATTTCGTTCAGCGTTGTTGTTAAATTCATAAAAATTCATGCCTTTATCGTCTACTGACGAGTAACATACATTTGAACTTTTTTTCCCGTAATTAGCTTTTGATACTAGCAACAGCTTATTCTGACTATTTGTATAATCGTTCTCTATATAAGCTTTTGCAATTGCTTCATTGGATGCTTTTTGGTTCTTATACCTTGTCTTAGACATTTTGATCTTTCCCTCACTCTTTCTTGATTCCTTACACTAATAATAGGTAAGTTAGTGTGAACCTACTAATATTCGATTCATATGCAACTAATCTATCTTACAATAAAATGTTGTATAAACGGGCACTATATTTCCTTTAATTTCTTTAAAAGGGCTATTTTAGATTTGGCCTGCACTTATAAAGGGAGCGAAAAGATTAAAAGAAGGAACGAAATGTTATGAGTATAATATTTTCAGCTTCATTTCCATTTTCGTACTCTTTCTTGTTCTTATTTTTGTAATTGAGCAAGGAAATGTTCCCTATTAACAACATCTACTCAAATAAAACCATCGGCTAAGATTTAGCCCATGGTTTGGTTCGTTGGAGTCTTTATTTATTCCTAAGAATGTTCATCTACATAACCTGGCTTCTAAAGGAGCGGTAAAAGAGATACTCATACCTCTGCAACACATCAAATAAACATATACAGAATGATACCTCTGATGGGATTCGAAAGGAGAAATCACCTTTGACAAAATATCGGATTATGACCTTTGATGGAGGCGGTACTTTAGGTGCTTTAAGTTTACAGCTTTTGAATAGATTGGCTTATCAAAATCCCAAGTTAATTAGTGAAACCAACGTTTTTTCAGGAAATTCGATCGGTTCATTCACTGCTCTTTCACTAGCAAGCGGAAGATCACCAGAGGAGACATTTCAGTTTTTCAAAGATCACATCTTACCGGCGTTCAGCGTTTCCCGACCGGGCGGACCTGTTTTTAACCAACAACTACCCTATTCTGGTTTTATTAAAGCCATACGAACGTTTTTCCCCCGAGACCTTCGCCTTAGAGACTTAAAGAAACGAATTGTTGTGCCATC
Source organism: Priestia sp. TGN 0903 (assembly GCF_050846855.1). Classification (NCBI taxonomy): domain Bacteria; kingdom Bacillati; phylum Bacillota; class Bacilli; order Caryophanales; family Bacillaceae; genus Priestia; species Priestia sp. TGN 0903. The sequence continues at coordinate 683,553 of NZ_JBOZGL010000003.1, read as the reverse complement.
CTTTCACTTATTTTCACCGGAGCTGAACCGTTGGAATCCTGTGTTATTTCATAACTTTCCTGGTTCTCCTTATCTTAATGAAAAAGCGAGTGACGTAATACTTAGGAGCAGCGCTGCTCCCGCAACGCAAAGAGCTTATCAAAACTACGTGGATGGGTATACAGTAGCAACTAACACCAGTACAGCTAGTATCGCGTTTGCAGTAGGGAAAGCAAAACAGCCGTTGGATCAAATTTCTGTATTATCCATTGGAACAGGTGAGCAGCCAACTCAATTAAGAAGAGATACGAAAGGATGGGGAATGGTAAGTGCGGATAACATACGTCCTGACGATATGGAGGATCTGCCGCCGAATTGGGGAGTACTTTTAGACCGATCGCCTAATGAACCGTTGCTGCCGTTTCTTCAGATTATCTCCGGTGGATCAAGCTACTATGAATCAATGGTCAGTTCTGAGCTTCTAGGCGATCAGTTTTTTAGATTAAATCCCCGGATCCCTAATTTCTCTAAAACAGACCCTTCTGTGGTTCCCGCTCTTATTTCAATTGCTAATAAAACTAACTTACGGCCTGTATTTCATTTTATTGAAAAAAACTGGAATTAATATGATTGTACTTTAGATTAATTTCTTGTTTCTATTGGAAGTGTTTAATGGAAGTATTTAAAATTTTATATAACAAGATATCCACGTTGGCAGCGTAGCGGTCAGAGGTTCACCCCTCTCTTTTCTATCTTCAAAGATTTATTTGAAGCAGCTTATTTCTTTTTAACACTATCTATATACAGCAATGCTGAAATACGAATTTGCGAAAACTGTGGCATCTCTTTGAAGTTACTCATAAGCGACAATGTTTCTGTTCTGTACTTCCTGGACGGAAAAGATTTAGTTGTGAAATGGCCTATACCAATCGGTTAAAAAAGAAAAGAAAATTGAACAGAAAAGAGATAAATAAACCATCTAATGAATATATTCTGCTTGCTCTTCTTTAAAATAAAAACAACCTTAATTCACTAAGGAATTAAGGTTGTTTTTATTTTAAAGATATTCATGACTTTTCTTTTTTTATTCCATATCTCAAAATTACAAATGTCTAATTTTTCTCCTTATTCGCCTTCAGAAATATAACATCAAGATAAATTACAGTTAAAGCATTTATAGCTAAGAGAGCTATAATAATAGTGCCAATTATCTTTTAAATCAACAAATTAAATGGATCAGTGTCATTTATTTTATTAGCTATATCTTGAATTAACCAGCTTGGTCTGCGTATTAGATCAAAAATATCATAGTCTGTTAGCACAGTATAGTTTTCCATACTATATTTCTCCACAGCCCGCTTCATTCTTGGCAATAATAAACCATTATCTTCTTTAGCCCACAATGGATGTCTCAATATAACACAAGTATTATTTGACATCTCGATAATAGGAATACCTTCATGCCACATTGCTTTTAATCCCTCACCAGCATAATTTGATGTTAAAGTACTTAACGCTCTAACAATCAAGTCTTTCCATTTGTTATCTAATTCAGGGATAAAAGATGAGTCATTTAATATACCAGCAACATCTAATGCAAGTCTCCAATCTAACAAACCGTGAAACGCCATGTTCTCATACCCTCTAAGACATGTATAGCAAGATGAATCACAATCATGTGTTTTTAAATTTGGCATAAAAGACAAGTCATTTCCCATGTCGTTCACTATATTCTGCAAGATACTTGCACGTCCTAAATATTTTACATAACCTGCCCCGTTTATAAGTTGATCAGCTATAAAAACCTGGCCTATTGTATTCCCCTTATTTACTTTTGACCTAATACCCACTTGAATTTCTTGTGCATCAATGTCCATTAGAGTAGCTGCAACTCTTCTTATTAAGTAACCAAAAGAAATTAAACCAGCACGTACGCCTAAATACATTGGATTTAAATTAACATATTCACTCACATGACTTGGTTCTAAAACAAGTACCTCAGTATTCTTGATTGAAGCAAGAGCTACAGTTACCTCTTTATCAGTTAACGCAGGCTTATAATCATCTAAATTTGTGTACTTTTTCTCAATCCAGCCCTCAAAGTTATTTTTTGCTTTCACAAAAGTAAATAATTCACTGTTATTATCGTTTAATGAGTATACATTTCCTTCTTGGACTTTGTATTTAGTATTATTTACAGTAGCCTCCTCTAGACTGTCCTTAATACTGTCTGCTAAACGTGGAATAGAGCTTCTAGAAGACCATTCAAAGTCTTCTCTATAATCTCTTTCTATCCAATCACTTCGAAATCCCTGTGGTTCAGCAATTGGTAAAGTAGCAAATGAGCCTCCGTTCCCATCATTAAGCTGACTCTTACATGAAGGACAATGTGATGGAAATTGTTCTTCATTATCATAAAGAATATGACAATTCTTGCAGAAAGCAATTGTCTTAATTTTTCCTAGCGGATTTTCTTCAGGAATAATATCATTTCCTTGAACCCAATAATGAGCTATTCCAACAGCTTTATGTTTTACCTTATCTTTAATAATCTCAGATCCAGGAGAATACTCACTAATAGCTATTTCTAAATCCCTATCAACTGTAGCAATATCTAACTTTGCAGCCCTCATACCATACTTTTTCTCCCCATGATGGAATTTTCGAGTTCTTGTTGGAAACCCGAACATAGGTAAAAGTCCTGCCGTTGCTAAGTTCTCGCTTAGTGCATTTGAAGAATATTTAGAATCCTTAGCAATATCTGAGATCTGCTCAATAATTTTTCTGTTAAAGAAACTTTGTCTTATTTCTATAACTTCCTTAGCTATCAAGTGTGAGTTGAAAGCCAAAGTTTTAATTGTATCTTCCAACCTTAAGACACCTTTTTCAGACTTAAAGTAATGATCAACCCTATCTTTTATATTTTCCCAGTCACGTTTTAGCCCAAACTCACCATGAACGCTCTCTCCACCACTAGTTTCTAAAGCCAATTCTGTATCTCGGAAAGCATAAAAAAGCATCTCTTTTAGAACCACACGTTTAAATATCTTACTTGACTTCAAATCAATGTATGGTTGTGGTGAAGGGTCGCCTGTCATCTTGTCAAGGTTATGGAAATACCAATCGTCATGACTTCTGCCTCTACATAATGTTAAACTTACGGACAAAGGAGATCCACGTCGCCCACATCGACCTACACGTTGCTGATAGTTAAAGCGTTGGGGGGGCATGTTTGACATAGCTACAATTTTCAGTGAACCTATATCTACGCCGGCTTCCATAGTTGTTGTTACACTAAGGATATCAATTTCATCTACAAGTGGTACATCAGTTTCATCAAATATCCCCTGAAAAAGTTGTTGTCTTTTAGATGCATCGTTCGCATCAGTTTGACCTGTCATTTCCTCTGAGTGAAATCTTCTATACGCACTTGGCTCTTGTGATAGGAACCTGTAGTAATCATTAATTTCCAATTCAGTTATTTGTTTCTGTTCAAGTCTTGCATAGCAGTCTGTGCATACATTACAGGATGGATGTAAATGGTGTCTGTTACACTTTACGCAAGTATATATATAGCTGTCAGCAGGGATTAGATATATGTTATCTGACTGGATCTTATATCCATTAATACTCTTAAAATTGTTGAATATTTCATTGGCATAATTAACAAAGTCTATTTCATTTATAGTATAAGACCTCGCTACAGCCTTCCAATAATCCTTTAGTTTAGCTGGTGGATCAGCTTGATGGCTTCTCCGTTCATTTTCCTCATATCTTCTCATTCCACCTAGTATCCTTATTGAACTGTCAACAAGCTGTCTCCATTCTTTCCCACTAATCCCCAAATAATCTTTGAAGTCTTTATCAATATCTATAGTCAACCTAGCTATAGATAAAGATTCTAAATCTCTTTTCCTCTGTGAGAATAAAACATTGACAATTACATTTTCCCTCAGCATCTCCTCTATTTTGCTACGTAGAACTTTTTCATTTTCATTATTAGGATTAAGCTCTATACGGGTTGGATTTTCAAGGTTAGACCAATCGTAGAGATCCTTCCAATGTGTATTTTTCTCAAGCATAACCCCTTTTTCTGGACCAGCAGAATTCATCCCTAACTTTATAAATGCCTTCTCAATATCCCACCATAGATCTCCTAAACGTACAGGTCTGTTAATATTATCTATGATTTTTGCTGCTTCTTCCAGCTTATGTGGAGGCAACCTACTATTAGAAAGATATGAGTCTAACAACATAGCTTTATCGTATTCCTCATTCCAAAATAATTCTGCAATTTCTTCTTCCTGAGGACTAAGCAGTTCATTCCTTAACTTCTTTAAAAATATACGAATAGAATGGTTTTTCCCATTTAAAGCTTTTACTACAATATGACGAAGTAAATGATAATAATGGTTCATTTCAATTTTAGCTGAGAGTTTTGCTGCATCTTGTCTACTATCCGAAAATAGTACAGCTTTTGGTTTTTCATTCTCAGGTAGTTCCCTCATTAATGCATCAAGCATAATTTGGGCAATCGTATCAAAGCCAGTGCGTTGTCCTCTAATAGGTGAACGAGTTCGTTTTATACTTTCTAATGGTTCATCTTTTACAAACCTACCACTTATCTCCCAATCATCTGCACAATGAGGGCAACGAATTGGAAATGCAGGCATCCTATTTTTCCGTTCTTCATCTCCTGTAACCATATATACATAAGCATTTGAGTTCTCAAAATTATCAACAGTAAGCTTCCCTAGCTTATGATCATATGTTCCTTTTATCCATTCAAATGTTAGTTTTTTGTCTTGATCCGGATAATCCAACTTCCTCTTCCACTTCTTTTTAATATCCTCATCAATATTTAAAGATGGCCAGAACAAAGCATAATGTCCATATTTTTTTACAGGCGGCAACTTGTCTGGTAGTTTCTCTAAATCATCATATTCTGCACTTAGATGATAACTATGCTTGAGTCCATCTTGATTCACAGACTTGTACCCACCTAAAAATAAATCTCCACAATTCTGACAATAATAAAGATCTAGCACTTTAGAACCGCAATTACATTGTATTTTTGGTTGCGAATAGAGTTTCCCCACAGTACGATCCTTAAACTGAAACCTTGGATCAACCTCGGTACAGCTCTTATTTGTACAAGCCCAGAGCCCTTGAAAGTTCCTAAAGAAAAGATGTGCACGGATAGGTACAACCACTTGATCATTTTTACGTGAATTAATAATTGCATGTAGTAAACCTGCTACTGTTTCAATATTTTCTACTGTTCCAAACATGCGTTTGCTCAACTCTAGTATCGAAACCGGCTTTTTAGTATATTTAATAAATGCGTGCATTGCTCCTGTTTCATATAAAAGATTATACAAAGATTCTTCCAAAGACTCTGAAGAAAACGGTTTTCTAAACGATTCACACAGCATTTTTGCAGCTTCAGTAAAGTCTTCTTTACTTTTTACATAGTATTCTGCAAATTCTCTTTTAAGAGAGTTAAAATGAATTTCCTCAGGGTAGATGCTTTCTGATTGGCGTTCTCCATTTATAATTTCAAACTTGTCAATAGGAACTCCGAAAAAGTCCTCTAGAAACTGTTTTCCAGTTTCATCTAATGAAGCAGATGTAGCTAATATTCTAAGTTGAGGACTATCTGGAGTAAGTCCCAAGCGGTTTAAGAGAGATTTAATTACATAGGATACTTCAGTTCCTGCTGTTCCACGATATGTATGAAGCTCATCCAATACAAGATAGAAGACATTTGATGAATCTTCTTGTAACCAATCTTTTGTTTTCTCAAATATATTTTGTTCAATGCTTCTGGTAAGTATTATATTAAGCATACTGAAGTTAGTAATTAATATGTCTGGGGGATATTCTTGCATATCCCATCTTGATATAAGTTCTGCACCATTAGTTTGCGATATAAAAGCTAATTTTTCTCCTAACCTTATTTGTAATTGTTCTTTAATTGCTTGTAGTTTTTCATTATCCCATGGTTCATTGTTAAGATAATCCAAACCTAGCTCGTCTTGTAATTCTAGTGTAATCTTTCTTTTGACTTCAAAAGAAAGATTATCATCCAAAGAAGTTATTAAATCTCCAAAGTACTCTTTAAGTCCCTCCTGCTTCTTATAGCAATCTCGAATAAATTCCTTCATCTTCTTCACTTTATTACCATTTGGATGGCCTGCAACCGGAGTTTTCCCTGTATACCTACCAAAATAAATTTGGTTGCCTCCTCTATTTTCTTTTAGCCAGTCTCGGGCAGAATCACTGTCCAATGCTTTTCTTAAGCGTACCAATTGATCTTCAACCAACGCATTTAATGGATATAATATTAACCCTCTTACCGCCGCTGTCCTCTTTTCACCTTCACGCTTACTATGCCATTGATTAGACGTGTCCCATACATTGATATCTGATACTTTTTCAGAGTCATTCCATTTTTTAGCTTCCTCTAAAATAGATGCAATTAAAGGTAAAAGAAAACTTTCTGTTTTTCCCGATCCCGTTCCAGAAGTAACCACCACATTCTTTTTTTGCTTTAAAACTTGCGTAAAAGCTTCGTATTGGTGTAAATGTAATTTATGATCAGGATGAAATAAACCTTTTCCAGCAAATTGACCAAAATCGCTGTCCCAATCTATTTCTTCACACATCTGAGTAACATTATAATTTGATGAAATATAAGATGGCAGTGCTTCAATATAAGGAAATTGATATATATTTCCTGTTTTTCTCAATAACTCTTCCCTTTCTTCAGTTAATTTCTTATGACCGAGTGCAAAGGGACTATCCATGTATTTAATAAACGTATCTAACAAACTATTAAATATCTTATAAACATCATTCATTTATTCTACCTCTCTTCAAATAGTTAAGGTTAAACCCCAGTCTTACAGAAACGATCAACGCGATATCATATGGTACATTTCTATATATTCTATAGCCTCTCTCAATAACTGGACACTGTCCTATACAAGATGCAAGAACTCTTTCATAGAGATCAGGTAAGTGATACTCTTTTCTAACCTCAAGTATATAATTGCTATATTTAAATATGCTTAACGCTGGTTTATATTTGGAAGCATAATAAAGCTTTCCTAATTCCTTATCTATCTCTATCTCTTGTGTAGAATTCACTAAGAGAAAACATCTCTCTTGACCAAACAGATTTTCATACTTATTTATTTTACCTATTTCTCCATTGATCCATCTATGAAACCTCAGATCCCAAGAAGATACTTTCCATTCTTTGTTAAATTTCTGTCTTTCTCTGGTCTCTAGAGAGTGAACCATCCCTGACAAACTGGGCAAACATTTAAGTAGATCATGAGCAAAGTAATCCTCATCAATATTAAACCTTATATTAATTGAATCTAAAAACTCCCCTAAACGATCCATATTATTATTAATTTTATCTATGAAAATTATAGATAGGGGTTCAAAATTGCTCTTAGGAATGGACATAAGCATCTCTGTATTTACAGGTACTTGATTCTTAATATCACCTAAAAACGTTCTCGTCCTACCTCCAGTTAGATAAACCATTGGAGTTTCACAAGGAATAATGGCAGCAGATGGAGGTACGACCTTCCAATTGTAGCTTTTACTAAAAGGATTTCTCCCAAATTCAACTAACCCTAATGAAGTCAAATTTTTTCTAATTTTATAAGCGGTCAGATGATAGTTATCTTCACCAAATATTAATTTTACAGCTTCTAAGAACACCTTCCAATTTCCCATCTGTCTAATAGATAGGTATTCAAATAAGATATCTATCTTTCTTTCCAATCCCTGAGCATAGCCTACTAAATCAAGGTCGAGCTTTTTATAGCCTCTTCCAGATTTGAAAGGGGGTGCCTCGATCAATTTATTCAAAGGAACATCAAATATTTTTCCATCCGATGACAAATTAGCTCTTTCTCTTCCTTTATACTCAATTAAAGGAGGATATTGCTCTAAATTTTCATATATATACGTGCCCATAATATTTGGGTTTCTGTTTTTACCCATATATTTTTCTGGAGTAAAATAATCAAATGATAGTCTGTTTTTATAATCGTTTCTAAGTAGACATTTACTCTTCGTAGTATTGACTTCAAATTCATAAATTGTAGGTTTTTTAATATATAATTCTCTAAGATCTAAGCTAATTGTGTTCTCCAAAGTAGACAACAATGGACTCCCATTTAGAAAAATAGTACTTCCCCTTTTAGATTGCACAATTAAATTAGGGGGATATTCAAACAACCATTCATCATTTTGGATCTTTAGTCCGTCGTTAAATATGATTTTATCCTTTTCTTTTATAACATTAAATTCTCTGCCTATCATATTCACATTTATCGGGATTTTTTCTTCAGGATTGAATACGTAGAAAAACCAAGTGTTTGGCTGATTAGTAAATTTAACTTCCTTAAATTTATAATGATTTAATTTTAACCATTTCTCTATACTTTTAGAGTTTCTTGTAAGAATGAGATGGTTTTGACTTAACTGTATGTCATCCCTCTCTATCCATCCATTAATCCCTTTATCCAAACCATTCCGCAATATATATGTACCCATTGCTTTGAACCTAGCTCGTATCCCGAGATTTTCGGACTCAAAATTAAAATCACTACTAATATTTGTAAAACTAACGTTACGTTTAATAGCTCCTTCTAAAACTTCACATCCATCTAAAGTTGTGTAGTTAATGTCACCCTTATTGAGGTGTTCTATAATTCCAAATAAACTCAAATTCACTTTCCTTTGTAGCGTTCCTTCAACATCTACCTTCAGAAAAAGGTTGTATGACCTTACTCGGTGCTCCCAAGATCCTCCCAGTGTCTTGTTATGAAGTGGCTCAACTGTTCCGTCCCATTTTTCTAACTCAAAGAGTAGGAGATTTATTAATGATTCCTTAACTTTCAATTCATTACTAAAAAAGAATCTGGATAAACGGTTACTTTTATTATATAAGTACATTTCTAGTTGTTCTTCAAGATGCTTAGCGGTTATAGAATCCATTGGTTTTAAGCCTGCCCAATAAAAAAAGTCGTAGAGTAACTCTCTTTCGTTATCTCTAATTAAACATTGAGATCTTGCATATCCAATATACTCTGTTCCAAATTTAAATATATTAAAATAACCATATTTACCCTTGAATTTTTTTTGCCATTTTACAAGCATCTCCCAAAGTTCATTACATTTCTCAAAGCCTCTTGGCTTACCGCTTCCTTCTAATTGTATAAGATCTCGTAAACGCCGATAATAATTATTACCATGAATTCCTTCTTCTAAATCTGTATTCATCTTACTAGCTGCAAGTACCGTTACTGCTAAAACTGATAAAAATGGTGGAAAACCTATCATACCTTGGCTAAACCACCTTCTCCCATATATATAAGCAATCTCAAAAATTCTATTTATATCATTTCCGGAATAACTGATAACGCTTTCACAAAAAGATTTTAGACTATTTTCTTTCTTTAATCGTAACTTCTCACCTAACTCTATAATTAGATCATCATTTACATGAAGATACATGGTTCTATTTCGATTATCTTCAGAAAAAAAGTATTCGCACAAAGTATTATTCCAAAGTGTATAGTCAACAGTATTTTTTTTAACTGTTCCCATAGACAAAGCTCCCTCTTGTATGTGTGTGCCTTAATTTTGTTTGTAATTTGTCCTTCTATAAAACCATTTATATAATTAAGTTGTTGTAAATAAACCAAATATAATAGCCTTTATATTATTACAAGTTACACATGATCTAACATAAAAAATTGTATTACATATAATCATGAAACCCCAGATAGCATACCTGGAGTTTCGTAATCACAAACTGCATAAGTTATTTTAAAAGTTTGTTAGTGTTCTTTTCTTTTTATTAGTTAGATAAGATATCTAATTTATTTATCCTTAAACCTACATTTTTAATGACCGTAAAACTCTTAACTTAATTATCTCTTTTCCATAATAGATAACTATTAAACATTCTGAGATCTAACGCATAACTATCTCGTGCATTTAATACATCGTCTTTTCTATTCATGTAGGGATGTAAATATAATCGATCAGACTCTACTAAATTTTTAATTTCAGAGAAAGGAATTTCCCAAACTCCTTCTAAAGGTTCAACAGATATATCTCTGAACTTTAAACTTTCCCAACGTACCCAGAAATAAATAACCGCTTTTGGATATTTTTCAAGGTAGCTTTCATAATCTTTTCTATTGAATGTTACTGTAAATCTTGGGTCATACCTGTTGTCTCTAGAATTAATAGTAAAAAAAGGTTCTCTTTGAGATTTTAAATCTGCTAACTCACCTGTTTCAGTATTCAGTAAATCAATATAAGATTTGTTATATTTCTTTTCCGGGTGAATGATAAGTTTTCTATCAATAAGAGGAGTAATTTCATCTATAAACTCCCTCTCCTTTTCTTCACCATCATTGTACCAATAAGATTTATCTTCTGTATTATGTCGAACTTCATTTCTTTCTACTAAAACTATATTTTTAGCATTCATTCCATATTGATTTTCATAAATTTCAAATTTTACAGTGTCTCCTACTTTAATAGTTTCTCCACTTCTAATGTTACTAGAATGCATCTTAATATCATTTTTAAAACCAATATTTTCACCAGATATGTATCCATATCCTTTTTCTTCATTGAAATATTTCACAAAGCTTTTCATCATATATTTTCCTCCAAAACAAAATATAGGTAAATTAACCTATGATAAATTTAACACTATTTTACTTTCCTTTCAAGATACTATTAAGAAGAGAGAGATCCTTATGCCTTTATATTAATAATCCCCCTTATCTAAATATGTGGATAAGCTAAGGTTCTATATTCAATAATTGGTCTCCCATTCATATCAGATACAAGTCTTTAATGATTATGGAAGGTTGCTATTATAAAAACAGAAATTAATTCACTTAACAATATTTTATAAATTAATAATATTATAATATATAAACAAACAGTACTGATCATAAGCTTGTTCCTTATAATCAGTACTGTTATTTAGCTATTTACTGTAATAATTTTATGAGGGTTGTTAGTTACTTAATCACAGAAATGATTTTTTAAAAATCCTTATTAAGAATCAAACAAATTTCTTTTCGCTTTCTTTACTTTAATAGTTACAGTTCTCGATTTCCCCAAGCAAAAAATTATAATCTTAGCAATAGTTCCTCCTATTGCATTCTCTTTTACTTGTACAATTCCATATTCATCAACATTTATAAATTCCTCTCCACTTTTAACTAAATAATCAACTTCAGGTGATTGTGTCATATCAACTTCCTCTTCATCAAACATAAAGGCTTTGACGGATAACTGAAGTTCTTCGTGAATATCCATTGTCTTTGAAATTGGTGTTACAATTAATTGTTTGCATGCTCTTCCACTATTGAATTTAACTATTTTCTCCCAATTAATTGCACCGTCCTCGTTACAGAAATCATTAATAAACTCTTTTGTAAACCTATTGACTGCAGCATCAAAAGCTTTCCGGTATTCAACGAGATGTTGCTGAGGTCTATCTCCCATTACAGAAATAATTTTCAAATAAAATTCTGAATCTCCAGTTAGTTCTTCCCAGAAAGCTTGTCCTGCAACTTCTCTAAATCCCTGTTTATTTATTGCAGTTTCTTTCCTCCCATAGCCATATCCAACAATAGCATCAAAAAATTTCTTTCTTTTAGCTACTCTTTTTCTTAGAGAGTTAAAGTTGTCCGCTTGTTTTTTTCTACTATCAGCATTAAAAACATTGGTTCCACTTTTAACTGCAAATGCTTTATAAACATGCTCATCTTCAACAATTACGTCTACACCTTCTGTTTCTGCTACATGTCCCTTTCCTATTCTTTCTGCGAGTGGTTCGAAGAAGGCATCTCCAAAAATCCCCTCGTCACTGCTGGACATATAGGCTGTTAATATTTCACTTACGATATCTGAGGCCTTTTCCACACCTACAGCCTTATATAAGTAAGGGTTTTTGCGAGCTAATGTGTTTTTTAGTTCTAGCTTACTAATCTTTTCAATTCTCCTCTTATAAAAGTCATTTAAAAGTTCTTCAATAATTACACTTAAGTCTTCCATCAAACTTCCCCCTGTAAACATTTAACTGACAAGTTAATTATTTCACAGAAAAGCAAAAAAGCATAGGTTTTTTCCTATGCTTTCACCATTTCTATTTTTTTAGAATTATTTTTTTCTAAATAAGATATTTTCTTTAGTTTTAATCCGAAACTGCGTCTTCCCACAGTCTTTTTTAAACCCTTGTGTTTTTTTGAACGGTATCTAGCCTTGTTATATCTATTTTTCTTAGTAACAATTGCCTTTAAGATAGAATTACCAATTGTTTTTCCTAATTTAACAGGCACTGCATTACCAATTTGTGTGTACTGTTGAGCTAGACTTCCTGCTACTTTATATCCTGGGGGAAACTCTTGAATAGCCAAATATTCCTCAATACTTAATGGACGATCTTCAAATGGATGTCCAATATTTGTACTTTTTTGCACTGGGGATGTTAACAATGTTGGTGACGGACGATCATGGTGAATTCGTCTGAAGAATCCTACTTTTCCTCCTCCACTTTCGAAAGCACCACCCATAGCTTCTCTTACTACATCAACTGGTAAGTCGCGCCAGTTCCCACCACCAGAAGGAATCATCTTCATATATTTCAAACGGTCTTTTGAATAATTCATATGGTGATGTTCTATTTCTGTTAATTTCCAAAGTACTTCACTTACTGGTATCCATTTTTCTGTGCCATGCAGGCCATCTTTAGAGTGAGTTTGTATAGGGAATCTATAAATTCTTCTTCTTAAATCTTTTCTGATCCCTACAAAGAAAACACGCTCTCGTTTTTGTGGAACTCCATAGTCTGCAGAATTTATTAGTCTATACTCAATATGATAACCTTTAAATCGTCTTAACAAATAAGAAACAGCACTCCCTGCTTGTTCCTCTGATTCAAGGGGAGGAAAATCTTTTCCTCTTTGATTCAGCGGCCGATGTTTTAAAGCAGCAGAGAGAAGTCCCTTAACATTCTCCAGTAAAAAAGCCTGAGGTCTTATTTCTGTAACTAAATCCGCAAAGTGCAGCATTGCTTGTCCTCGAGGATCTGAAAATGCTTGACGTTTTCCCGCTGTACTAAAACTTTGACAAGGACTTCCTCCTACCATTAAATCAACAGTACTAGAGGGGGATAAACCAGCTGCCTTGTAGACTTTAGTTTTATTAAATTTCATTATATCACCTTGAATTATATTTAACCCAGGATGATTCATTCTTAAAGTTTCACAATACACTTTCTCTATTTCAACAGAGAGTTTAATATCAAATCCAGCTTCTTGAAGGCCTATATCCAGTCCTCCGGCGCCAGAAAAAAACGAAATAGCCGTAGCCATAAAATGCACCTCATTGCTTATATAAATCCTATTTGATACAGTATAACATTATTTTAAGAGTTGGTCCACCGTTAATTTGAGGGAAAGTCATTTGTTTTAGCAACTCACAGATAAATTGTTTTCTTTGCTTTCCCTCTGATTTATTATCAGTATAGTTTAAGCTCTAAATGAATTCAAACATATGGAAAGTGTACGTCTTTATATCTCTGAGCTAGACCTCTTTCTGAGTAATTAAAGGAGTAAATACAGCTCAGATAGCTTCAGATTCCACTTTTTAAATGTTCAATTTAAGTATAAATCCTGACCCTGGTGTGAGATGTAAACTTATTTCTACTTCAATTTCTATAACTTTATAACCTAGTAAAACGTACTCTATAGCTTCCTCCTTTTCAAAGAAAACAGCTATATCATTTACAATATTAATTTTATATTGATTTTCATTATTTATAAATGTAGTTAATAGTTCCTCTACTTCTTTGTTTCGAAGACCTCGTATCTGTACATTAACATTACCTATTTTGCAGCTATTTAATTGCTTATCTAAACCAACAATTACCGGTTCTTTGCTTTTCTCTAAAAACTCCAGGCTCTCAAGATAGTTATTAAACATTTTAATTTTTCCCTCTTCTTCAGTATAGAAAAAACCAGAATTACTAGTTAATCCGTCAATCAGAGAATTTATAGAAAAATCATTATCCTTTTCAACCTCTTTTACTAAATTGAAAAACTTCTCAATTTTTTTAGTCTCTCTAAACCTAATATCTTCTTTTATAAATCCACTTGTTTCAATACTTTGGAGTAAAAAATTTGTTAACCTTCTAACAAATATATTATCAAATAATTTCATCTGCTGTTCATCTTCTAAAAAATAGGATGTAGGATATGTACCTTTTAAAATAGTAATCTTTTTTAAATCACTACTGATTTCTTTATTTAAACCTTTAAGAAAGCTAATATCTTCTGCATTCCCTTTTAAATGTTTATACAGATATTGCGATTTATTCGATTTGGATTCTATTTTCTTTGATTCCTGTCTAACTTTACTAATATGAATATTCTTATATCTCGCTAATAAATATTCCTTCAATAAACTAAGCTCATCTTTATCCTTTTCCTGTTGACTTGAATACCCAAATACACTTTTAAATTTACGGTAATCTTCTAATACTCCCTCTTTTAGATTATTATCGTTTAATAAACTGCTTAGCATTGTAAAGAGTTCAGCTTCATTAGACACATACTCGTCAAAACTTTTGATATTATACGAAACTTCAGTGGCAGTTAAGAACAAGAAAAATTCTCTAACTACTGAGTTCATCATAAGCCATTTAGCATTGTCTTCATCTACAAATTGTTCCCACTTACTTAACTCATTTTTAATTTCTTTATAATATACCCACGAACTCTCAACTTCGTAATCCAGCAGAGATTGTAAATTAAAGTTAAGTTCAAGTAATAGATTCTTATACTTTTGTTTTTTCTCATTTAAAAAATTCTCTTTTAAGCCCAGATAGTAGATATATATAGACGTAGTTAAAAACAACTTTTTCAAATCTAATTCTTTTGAGGAATAAGGTCGGCTTTTTAATTTTTTCGTTAAAAAAATAATTCTGCTAATATCTCCCTGGTCAATCATCGCTTTTAGCAAATATAAAACTATCTTTTCTGTAAGCTTTATTTTAGATTCATCCTGTCTTATTTCTGAATGAAATGGTAAAAAAATACAGTCGGAAATAAGACTTCTAATAATTTCTTCCTTTTCTTCTTCAGTAAGGTGCCTGTTGTGGAAAATAGTGTAGTAGTATCTTGCAAAATAACTTGGAACATCATTGTCTTGATAATAACTATTATAAGTTCCAGTATTTTTAAGTGCATTATATAATATAGACTGAAAAGAAAGATCTCTTATTTTATTAGGGTTATCCATTTCCTTTATTATTCTTAAAAATTTATATAATATTGAGTCTACATTTAAATTGTGTTTCTTATATTTGTTACTAATATTAAATATTGAGTTAACCATATCACTTGTTTTATCTAATAAATCCACATCTAATAACTTTTCGCCAAGTTTGTTTATATATCTAGTCCACTCTTTTTGAATATTTGACTTTTCCGGATTATTACTATTTCTCAATATTTGTTCATATACTAACCTGAAAACTTCAATGTTTTCATCCAATTTATCAAGCTCATTTTTTTGAATGCTTTCTATAGTGTGTGAAAATAAATTTTGCAATTCCTTTTCCATTTTTATTTTTCCTCTTCTTTCAATTGCTTGTTTTCTTCTTCAATGCCAATACGACATTGATTAAGTATGTAATCTTTGAGTTCCGAATCAACCTTTTCATCAAACAAAACTACCTTAATACTTGTATAAACCATATTGACTATTAATACAGTACCTATAAAAAATATAAAAGCCACAGAAGAAAGTGCTCCATATGCTACGAAGAAATAACTAACAAATAACAAGATAATACTCAAAACTATCACGTCATGATATTTAAGGAATTTTGGTTTGGTTATTAATACGTGTTGTAAGATTTTGATACCATATCTTTTTTCTTTGTTTAATCCTACTATCAAAGCCAATATTGCAATTGTTAAGGTAGTTACACCTGCTTGAACTTGCCATATTGTATTTATTAGGCTATCACTCTCTTTTTGCCTAATAGTTAGAACTTTAATTAGAAAACTCTCATGGACATTATTAAAATAAGAAGCCTGCAAGATGCCTATAAGGATTACTGATATTACAAAAAATATTATTTTATTAACAGAAAACATCCACTTATCTTTTTTCATTTCTTTCCTACCTTCCAGATTTGTTCCACAACTACTAGTGTATTATAATTTATTTTGATATAGGTTGGTTAAAAAACAGAGAGGTTAAATTCTTTTTCATATTATACTATAAACAGAATTAAGAAGGTACGAATTTCCTAATTATGAAATATAAACTTATAAGGTTTCCCTACAGTCGACTTATCTTACGTTACATATAAAATATACACTTATAACCCTTTTCTTATATGGATATTGGAGGGATAGCACGTATGCCTGATTTCACCCATATAGGGCTTTAGCTCAAATATATAAGGACACTGTTACTTATTATTAAAAGGTATATAAACCTCTAGGTCTAAGTATTAACTATAAAATATCTAGCCATCTTTAAGTATTCTGACAGAGGAATTTATTGCGGTGGATAAAACTTCGAAAGCAAAGAAAAATAATATTATGAATTTAATTAAGTTATACTCTTATCTAGAAAATTTAATAGCTAAAGCTCCCTAGAAATAAAAGTAAGTTTTAGAAAAGTTGGTAACTCTTTGTTAGCGACACCTGACATTGTAGTCTAAATATATATTCATATTTATAGACTCATTCTTTTGACATACTTGTGATACCTATGGATACATACCTAACTTAATCAGATAAACTAGAGAAGAATCAGGCTAGAGATAAGAGCTTATAATCTTAACTAAATTGGTAATACTTCAGATATTCTTAGGGTTTGGGAATATAAAATAAGAGAAAATCTCAAGTGAACAACGGAAGACATTGTAACTTTTATTAAAAAAGCTAAAATTGAGAATAGTAGAAAAAACCTCTATAAAGGCTAGTGAACTATCAAAGTAAGATTACTTTAATTTTCATTAAAGTATAGGTTGGGCTCCCTTAATCAGAAGATAGATTCTTGCTATTGGGGCTTGTTGAAAGGCTAAAAGGACATTAAGAAGACTTTAGAATTATATTTCATTTAAGAATTTAACCATTTGAGTGCCCATGCTATTGCTAAAAGGACACCTCTGCAACCTGTTTATATGTCAAAGTTAAAATAATAATCAAAAACTCAACACTACTAGGTTCAGTAATAAAATTGAGAAAGCGATTTAATAAAGCTTTGACTATCCAAAGCTTTATTAAATGTGTTAAAACCGTTAACCTACCGTGAAAAATCCTTCACCAGAGAAAATATTAAATATGAGTATCAATTGACCGTATTACTTTTCCTATTTCAATTTCTAACAAAGTATATATAATATCTGTTTTATCCCAAAATTGTGCACCTACAAGTTTTGGAATTGTACCACTATAAGTCCATTTACAATGACAGTCAATACATGCAACAAAGTATGCATTACTAAAAGCGGCTAATTCCTCATCCGATCTATGGGACTGTGATCCTGTTAATGTATCCTTCTTTGTTTTTAATTGTGAATAATAAGGTATTTTGGTAGTTTTATCAACTAAAATAACATCTATGCCTTTTAATTTTAATCCTAATTCTTTCTCTGGCGAAATAACATTACTAGACAATACCGCTATACTCTCCCATAAGTTACCTATTTTTGTTGATAAACTTCTCGTAATTTGATTTGCAGCCCCACCAATAGGAGCTTTATATTTTGTAAACAAATTAGATGACCCTAATAAAGCTCTAGACTTTAACTTCGGTATTTCTGCAATAAAATTCTCCTCAAAGTTTCTCAAGATACGGCCAATCTGAGAAGTATTATTAGTTTTGCCCGCTAATATCGTTGGAATTTGACTATTTATAACAGGTTCCCACATGGTAGATAAAACAATTGGATCAGTTATACTATCTGGATTTTTACTATGAAGAGTTATAAATTCGTTATATAGAATATCTTTCATATTTCACACCCTCTAATAGCTTATTAGATTATTATGTTCAATATTTCTGTAATTTGATCAAATATCTCCTAATCGTTACGCAATTATTAATTAAAAAAATTCCAGAAGTTCAAAAAATAATAAAGAACCTTTTTTAAAAATCCATACCTATTTTATGGTAACTTACAAAATAATCCCCTCCCTCTACATTCTTTATTTTCTGGAATTACATGTAAAAAAGTTAAATGGATGGTATAAAGCAAAAAACAAACCAGCTTTAATTCAAGGGTTTTAAGGGGAAGATGTAGATATAATTTAGGCGAAAAGAAGGCGTTAAGCAGGTGGTCAGAATACGATTAAGACGCTTATAAATTCCTATACCCTCTAATAATCTACCTGAGAACCGCCGTTGTATAGCTCTCTCCCTAAAAGTAACCCCTGTAGAGTCCCAGAATATGCGACTAGCAAATTGCTGAAATTAATTATTATTTACGCGAGAAGAAGGTAACCCTAAGTTAATTCTTTTGAGATACCTTCTTCTGGTTATTATAATTTTCCTAGCATTTCAAAAATTTCACTGAAAGTATATCTTACATTTAATTCAAAGTTTCTTTTCCACTTGCTAAATGTATCTTCTACTTTTGGCACATATAACGCAAAACAATAGAATCTATTTCGAGTATTATAGGGGCTTAAATCAAAAGCATGTTTTGAAAGTAGGCCCTGATTGGTAGGAAAAATTACTCCTGCTGCGACCGTATTAAAGGAAATCATATAATTGATTACTTGTAAATAATCATCATATACAGAGCTTAACGACCCCCTATTTTCTGCAACTTCATACCACTTCGGTTTAAATTTGGCATCTAGAATAAAGAAAGGTGATCTATCATTTCTTCTGAATACGAAATCAGGACGTATTTCTTTTCGAAAACTATTATCACCACTTTCTTTAAAAATCCTTATTTTGTTAGATATATGTACAACAAATTGTTCATCTGAAGAATACTTTTTATAACTATGCAATAAGAACTTCTCCCAAAGGTCTGGGATATAAAATAACAACCCGCTTACCAATTCTTCTGTTCCATCAAAAACAGAAACACCTAAGTTTCGCATAATTTTAATACAGGTTTTTCGCAGTGCCTCGTATTTACTATAAAATGGGTGGGAAAGAGGTGTTAAACTTCTGACCATAACTTTACTAATATTACTTGTATAAAAGGATGGTACGGCTTCCTTTAATTTTTTTATAATTGTTCGTATTTTATTATCACTATCCATATGCCAAAAGGATTCATTTGGAAAACTCTGCTTCAAGTGATGATAGGTATGGAGAATCAGATTGTTAATAGTATTATCCACCGTATGTTCTTTTGTACTGTAAGCTACCTTTCCATTAAATATCATATTTTCTTTAATGTGTCTCCCAATATCAATTGTCCCTTTCAGCCTATCATTATTTAGCTCCTGTCGCTGATAAGTTTTAAACATCCCCTGCTTAAATGCTTCTTGGAGCTGTTTTTTAAAAAGATATAGCAATAGAATTGTAAATAGACTCTCTTTATTCGACTCTGTTTGATAATCATCACTAAAGTTTGGATTTTCATATGACAACATATAGGAAAGAAAATAAGGCTTTTCCTCATCGAAGCGAGATGTAACCATAATCTTTACATCAAAAAGAATCGATTCGTCTTCCTCCACTTTTACTGGTATATCCTTAACTTGAACTACACCTACTAATCCTTTTGTTTCAAACATGCTTGTGGAGGCGATAGGATCAAAATCAATGAACTTTAATTTATCTCCATCGTTATAACCTGTTTCAGTTAGATTGGCTGTTAATTTTGAGGGCTTGATTTTCTCATTTACTGCTATTTCAAAAGCTTGAAATTCAGGACTGCCTTGTTCAATGGGAACCAACTTACCCTCAATAACAGCTTCCAGTTTTTTATAGAAAGTATAATCTTTAAAATGAAAAAGAAGCTGTTTATTCTTTGTCATCCCTATCTCCTATAAATGCTGTATTACATTTATTTATAAATTGGTTCGTATCATTATATCCTCTACAGTACTCTTTCAAAATCGGCTCAATTCGATATTCCCAGATTTCTTTTTTCGCTCTAAGCGTATCTTCTAATTTAGTTTTTAAATATGCTGGACCAATATGGTAGGCATCAGATAATCCGAACTTTTTGCCCTCTTCACCACTAATAATATCATTCAACGCTATTGCACTTTCCACTAGATTGATCACATCTATATTGTCATGTATTTCTTTGCTAGATTGCATTTCCTCTAAAGCCTCTTTCATAACGTCATTTGCTTTTACTTCAATCCACTGAAATCGCCGTCGAAGGGCAAAGTCAAAGGCTTCAACGGAACGATCGATATCATTCATCGTTCCAATAATATAAACGTTCTTAGGAATAAAAAAGCCTTCTTCAAACACATCTTTTTCCATCTGTGTTGCTTTATTATTCTTAATTTCATATGTTGGCAAGTTGCTGTATTGGGTATTAAATGGCTTGTCTCGATAATTCTCCTCAAGCCCATACATAAGCTCCCCAAAAACTCTTGATAAATCAGCACGATTAATCTCATCTATAATAAAAAAATAGGCTTTTCCTTCATCAGATGTTTCTAGATTCTTATTATTTTCAACAACTTTGCGACAAAAACGTTTAAAAACACCATCAAGTTTTACAAATTCAGTCTTTCCGCTCTCAACTTGAGCAGGGCGGATCCCTTCTACAAAATCGGTATAGTCATAAGACGAATGAAATTGCACAAACTCATATTTTCTACCCTTCCCAATTTCACCTGCTGTAGCAAACTCCTTAGCAAACTTCTGTGAGTAAAATGTCTTTCCTGTTCCAGGTGCACCGGTTAAAATAATTTGGCGAACATCATTTTTTAGAAGCTTTTTCAATTTATCATGTATTATACTTGATTTTTTTACAGAAATACCACTCACCTTCTCACCTTCACCAGATTCAAAAATCCTACGAAATTGATCATAACAATTGTTCAACCTCTCTAATCGATCTTGCCGAACCGTGCTATTTAAAAATGTGCTATTTTTAATCTTCCCAATTAAATCTTGAGAAAAATCGTCTATACTATCATCTAGGTTTACATCCTTTTGAATAAAACTTTTCATCTCATCAGACATTTTTCGACCATCTTTGGTTTCAACTTTGTCACCGAATAATAGATTACAATAAAGTCCATCTGCATTCTTGTAATTCCAAAATTTATTTCCATTTTGCCTAAAGTTATTTTTAAATGAATGTCTACTAGGTGCACGCTCCCCTTTTACCATAATATCAAGATGACTTGATCCTGGCTCTTCACTTCCAATCAAGACCATTAAAAAAGCATCAAAGGCAAACTTATTTTCTATCTCACTCCTTATTTTTATAATATCATTCAGAAGCCTTTCGCATCCTTTTTGATTGTATAACTCACGGAACTCTCTAACCGTCGTTTTGCTTGTATTAATCACCTATAATTCTCTCCTTATTAAGCTCATCTTGAGTTCCTCACTTTTTCATGATTTCAGTTTCGTTTACAACCCTTATCCCTAACTCCATTATCCATCTCATATATTCTGATAAATTCTATGAATATAAAATAAACACTTTATTATGTGACTCCCTTATGAACTTTGACACTGAATTTTCTGTTATACAACACTTCAACACTACATAAGATTTAGACTTTCCTATAATATATTAAAAATTGAAGTCTATAAAAGTTCAACTTTGAATGCATAACTATTATAATTTACTCCATAAATATTTCGAAACGCATTAAAAGGGATCGAAATATAGTAGGTAGCTTTCAAACGGGAGAAAAAATAGAAAATAATTTATTTAATAAAGAAGAAATCTTTAAACTTTTGAGACTCCTGCTGAAGAAACATTCCATAATCTAGATATATATTGAAAACAATAGATATTTAAGATGCTTTAACTACTTTTATAGGAATGAATAGCAATAAAGCTAAGATTTCATTTAAAAATTCATATACTTCTTCTTCTTCCGTATATTCTTGCCCTTGATGTGTTATGTCTTCAGTAATAAATAAACAATCAATTTTATCCTTAAAACGCTGATTTAAATAATCAAAGAAACCTATTCTCATAACATCTATATCTTATTTTTTATAAATCAAATATAAAGCTGATAAATGTAACCATTCCATTATAAATCCCTTCCATAAAACCAAATAGTTCCATATCACTGAGATAATAGTAACAGAGTGTATTATATTATTCAATATTATAAATCTTTTAAACAATTTATTATTAAGATTTCCTTGTTAATATTTCTTATGCCTTCTTAAACGAACCTGCTAATAGGAGATTAAGTGCAACCATTCAACATATGCCTTAACCTTTCAAATTATTTTCACTTTATTTTTTGATTCTAACACTAACAAATAATGTCTTCATAAGTTCAACCACTTAAATAATTAATAGAAAACCCACATTTAAAGTAAGGCTTTCTTTTTACAATTTGAAATTTAAATGGAAACTAAGCTATAGGATGCTCTTTCTTTTTAAGAATAAAAAAAGCCCCTGCACTTTTGCAGGAGGCATACTATTGTACAACAAGCATATTTTCTTCACGAGCGGATTGTAATTTTAAATCCCGAGTTTCTTTATTCCAATCTATATTAGCTTCATGATATCTTTTATGTTCAATAACCTTTAAACTATTTATGGCATCTACGTAGTTATCATGATGTTCTAGCCATTTCCGAAGATAAAGGTTTAATTCATCAGAGAACTTTAAATTATACTTTTGTTTAAATTTAAAAGCCCTAGTTATATTTAAATCAGGATAAGGGTTTTCTTGTAGAACAATGTCTAATACCTTTTGTTTAATTGTATTCTCATAAATTTCATCAAATAGATATCCAGTTGTTAAATTATAAAATAAAGCATCAATATTTAAAAAAACAGTCTTAGCTAAGTCATTGACATCTTCAAAATCAACTTTACTTTCTTTAAAAGCCCAAGTGTTTTTAATATGCCATACATCAAACTTTAATCCATCAATGTAGAATTTATATCCACCAAATTTATTTTTTCTAAGATTATACTCTTTTGTATTAAAATAGCTTAAGTCGATATTACTATTATTATTAATAATAATATCGAAATCTCTAGGCATTATCGAAAACTTGTGCTCAATATAATCCCTTACACAACCTCCGAACAATAAAAGTTCACCCTGTTTTTCTAACTCAGTAACAAATTTAGCTGCACGAGGACGACTTGATAGAATGTTAAAAAAGCCACTTCTTATTTCTGGTAAAAAGTTCATTCTATCCCACTCCTTTAAAGAATCTTTATGGCATCTTAACTCCTTTTAGCTTTTGATGTAAATCTAAAGCATAAGAATCAGTCATACCTGAAACAAAATCAGTAATTAATAATAACTTATCATATAACGATAAAGATTGCATCGTTTTTTTAGACTTTCCCTCTTCATCTAAAGAATAAACAAATCTAAAATTATCCGATATCATTCTAAACAATTTTCCTTCTCTAGGTTTATGATCTTCTTCTAAAATAATGTCGGTAAAGATAATCGCGTTTACAAATGTATTTAATAAATCATTGATTACTGAATCTCCCACTAATTCTAAAGACAAAACTTCCTTATTAGGATAACAATAACCAGAGACTAACCTTTTCAAAATCTTTTTAATTTCTTTAGCTTTTTCAGTTTTATTTAATAAGTCTCCCGTAAAATTACCTGTCATAATATCATCGTAATTATCTCTAAAAACATCTATACACTCTTTAATCATTTGTCCTTGTGCCCATACTTTAAAGTTTTGAGCACTTGTAAAACAGTAATCAGGAAATTTTAATTCTTGAGCATCAGCATATTTTTTTTCTAACTTTTTCATACTTTCTTCATAATATGGGCTTAAACTCTCAATGATGTTAGGAAATTCTTTCTCCCAAGGAATAACTCCTTTTTTTACACTATCTTCAACATCTGCACCCAAATAAGCTATATCATCAGATGCTTCAAGAAAATAAGTTAAGGGGTTTCTTTTTCCCATAAACTCTTCTCCCACCGTCTTCTTGATAATATCTTCTGCAATGTTTTTATCCTTTTGAAAATAACCAAACTTTTTCTTTTCTACTGCTACTTCATGTGATGAATCCCAAGGATACTTCATTAAAATAGACAATGTAGCATATGTAAAGTTGATTCCATATTGATTATTTAAAAACTGTAAACTTGTTAAAATTCTAATTCCTTGAGCATTCCCGTCAAAATGAAGAAAATCATTTATTTCTTCTTGCGTTATTCCTATTTTATAATTTGGATGTTCCTCAACTTTTTTCATTTCCGCCTTATTTGAAAACCACTTTGCAAACCAACATTTTATTACATCTTCTCCGTAATGACCAAATGGTGGATTTCCAATATCATGAACTAATCCAGCAACAGCTAAAATATTCGGTATTTTACGATAATCATCCGTGGTTAGCTCTTTTTTATCATTAATTAGCCATTGTTCTAACCATGTTCCAAATGAACGAGCTATGGCTGATACTTCCATAGAGTGAGTAAGACGAGTTCTGATAAAATCATTATCTTGTAAGGGATAAACTTGCGCCTTATCCTGAAGTCTTCGAAGTGATGAAGAGGCAACTATTCTATCATAGTCCTTTTCAAATTCATTTCGATGATCAGTTTTTTTTTCTTTCTTATTTCTTCTATCATCATTTAGCAAATTTGCCCATAACATCCTATTACTCATTTTTTTCCTCCTAAAAATCTGTATCTTTTATACTATAAATTGTACCTACCATCCCAAAATTAGGCAACTAAAAATTTATTTTTTAAAAGTTTATTTTAAGTTAACAATAAACAACGAAATCAGATTAAAATTATTATCTTTTTAAAAGCCGCGTAAACAAAGCAGCAACCTTCTAACAGATAAGATTCAAAATTGAAATTGACTTCGACTCAGCCAAGGTAAACTTCCATTTTATAAGTAATGAGCATTTAGTAATATAGATCACTAATTCCTTGTCACAAAACTTTTTCTTAAACAAAGTAGAGTAATTATAAGCTATACGCTTTTCTTAATTCATAATACGTAAAATATATAATGAACGCTGTTCCACAATTTGATATTTTAGGAATGTTTATTACTATTGATTACCACAGTCCTTGTTACCTATAGATTTATAAGCGACATTCATTAGAATCATAAAAATTTCTGACTTATTGACCATAATTAAAAGCTTTCACTCAGCAGTACTCTTTAAAATCAAATTATTAAGTCTTTAATCACTAATTGATCAACTCTTACTTTATTAACAAAAAGTTAAAACTCATACTTGCATTTAAACTCACAATTTTTGCAACTTCTTTTTATATCTATTATTTCAATACATCTGCTTTTATAATGTCATGAAGGTGAAGTTAAATCATACATAAATTTCTATGCACCTTAAAAAACTTCCGTTTAAGTCATAAATTGACTGGAAATGTTCATCTAAGAAGTATCCACGTCGTTTAGATTGGTTATTAATATTACTGAATTAAATACATAATGGTTTGTACTATGATAGTTATTTTCTATTTCCATCGGCTTAAGTTTGAATGATGCGTTATACTTTGTCTAATCATTTTCAAACTCGAAATCAGCTCCTGGATAATAAGTTGAACTATATCCTTTTATACATTGAAACTATCTTAAAAAGTATTATAATGAAATCTGTATCGTTACAAAAATTACTAATTGGGGGATTCATAATGTAAAAGACACCGCTGTAAAAAGAAGTTATTCTTTAGTAGGCTCTTCTATTAGAAAGATAAATTTAAAAGATTAGTATTAACGCAAAATATAGTATCAAGAAATCATATCTTTGCTTTAACTTATTATAGGGGGATTAATCATGTACAAAGAAAAGTGGTATCATTCACCTTGGGTCATTGGCCTGTTATTCGGATTTTGGTTTTTTGTTATCCCTTTAATTCTTGGAATTATACTTATTATTCAACGTCACAAAGCTTTGAAAGAAGCTCAAAATAAATGGAAAGATAACAATATTGATGAAATACTATCTCTTCAATATCCTATAAAAGAGTTGAAGAAAGAACTTATTCAACTAGAGGAGACTAAGAAAGAAAAGCTTAATGAATTAAATGAGTTAGAAGTCATCTCAAATTTAGTTGAATATAAAAAGCAATTAAATGAAAAAGTTGAGGAATTGAAATCACAAAAAAATAACCTATTAACTGAGGTTGAAGAAATCACATCCGTTGCAAATGCAGTTGAGGATAAGAAAAAAGTCATTCAATCTATTGAAGAGTTAAATTCTAAGAAACTGGATGTTATAAATGAGATATCATTGGTACAAGAGGAATTAATTCTATTAAAAGATGAGCAACTTATGCAATCGTTTGGCTTTTATGAACCTAAATATGGTTTCGAAACTTCAGAAGCTTATCAAGTAAAACTAACCGAGATTCGTAAACAGCAACAACAATTAGTAAAAGCAAAAGAAGCTACGGATCACTTTTTAGATTGGGCTATTGGCAATGACAAGAAAAAAGGAAAAGAATTCATATTAGATACGATTAAATTAACACTAAGGGCCTTTAATAATGAATGTGATAACGCTATTTCCAAAGTTAAATTTAACAATATAGAATCAAATGAAAAACGAATAAAGAAAGTTTATGAAGATTTAAATAAACTTACAGATATGCAGCAAGTGTCCATTAGAAGAGAATATTTAGAATTAAAAATCGAAGAATTATATTTAAAATATGAATTTGAACAAAAGAAACAAGAGGAGAAAGAAGAGCAACAAGCCATCAAAGAGCGGATGCGTGAAGAGGCAAAAGCCTTGAAAGAACTAGAAAAAGCGAAAGAAAAAGTTGAAAAAGAAGAAAAACACTTTGTGCAAGCTATTGAAAAGATGAACGAGCAACTTTCAAACTCTAGCGATAATGAAAAAGAAAAATTGATAGCTAAGCTCAGAGAGCTAGAAAAACAGCTTGAAGAAACAAAGAAAAATAAAGAAGATGTTCTATATCGTGTGCAAAATACAAGAGCTGGTTACGTTTATATAATCTCAAATATAGGATCTTTTGGTGAAGATGTGTACAAAATCGGAATGACTAGACGTCTGGAACCAATGGATCGTGTAAAAGAATTAGGCGATGCATCTGTTCCTTTCACATTTGATGTCCATGCTATGATTTTTAGTGAAGATGCTCCAACGCTTGAAAATGCTATTCACAGAGCTTTAGCACATAGAAAAGTAAATAAAGTAAACGATAGAAAAGAATTTTTTAGAGTCAACCTACAGGAAATAGAGAATCTTGTTAAAAGCAATCACAATAAAACAGTGGAGTTTACAAAATTAGCACAAGCTGAGGATTACAGAAAAACATTAACCTTAGAAAAAGAGCTGTTACAAGAGATTTCATAATGATGAACCTATTATAAATTCAAACTGATAAGGGAGGGATAAACCCTCTCTTATTTATTTTACGTCACATTATCAATTTTTTCATTCAGAAAATAGTTTTATGATATTTTAAACTTTATTCCGATAAAAGAATAGATTTCCATCAAACATAGTGAAATCCTTATCTGCAAGGCTTAAACTTCGGGTGTACACTCTTCCCATTTTTGCATGGGCTAGTTCCGTAACAAGGTCTGATGCTACGTGTCTCCCAACTGCTAAAGCCTTTTCTAAGCTGGCCCGCTGATTATCACTTTTTAATAAAAACGTAAAATTCATCTGAGAACTATAGTCAAATTCCTGTTCGAGGTCTCCATATCCTTGGGAGAGGAGGAAAATAGCTACCCCACGGCTCCTTAATTCTCGAATCATCTTTTCAAGTACTGGATGTTTAGTATTTAAATATGCATGAGCCTCATCGATTACCACAATGGTTCGTATCTCCCTTGAGCCGGTTGCTTCATCGAACATTGCATCTGGTAGCTCTAGGGCTTCCTGGTAAAGTCGTTGTAGAACAAAGAATGCAAGGAGTTCCTTAATTTTCATGTGTCCCTGTATTTTATGAAGATCCAGTACAAAGGTCTTATCTAATAACCTTTTATATGACTCCTTCCCACTCCTTGGGAGATGTTGAGAAACGTTTAATTTATGGAACAATTCGTATAGCATGTCATAAGCAATACCTTCTTCTTCATAGGTGTGTGTCATATGACGAAATACAATCTCAGCATCCACTTGATTTCCATGTAAATTGTAAAGAGCCTGTAAGTAATGGAAAAGCCGAAGCGATTGCTTAGGCCCCATTTGGGATTGGAGACATGTAATACAGTCCTTTAGTTCTTCTAGGCTTCTGTCTGAAGTATCTGAAAGGGAGAAAGGATTAAAAGGTAACCCCTCTTCATCAACTTTACATACTTCTGCACCTATCGCTTTAATATATTCATCATTCGCAGCCACATCGCCTTTCGCAAAGTCGAGAAAGATTATGTTAGTAAGCGGTGATTGCTCTTTTGTCTGAACAGTCAGCTCCATACCAAGCTGTGTCTTACCACTATTGGACTTCCCGCAAATAGCCACGTGCTGGTTGGTCTGATGGTTATTGAAATGAATAGTTACAGGTATTTTATCTTCAGTAACACCAATGGTCCAGTTTATAGCGGGTACATTTGAAGAAGTAACTAGCTTTTGTGGCTGCTTTCCAATAGGGGCTTCTCCTATGTAGTCCCATATTAGTGGAGCATTTCCCTCTTCCTGCCGTAGTAATTCAATACCAAACTCCATAGCCTTTAAATACCATTCTTTTTTGGCTACCTGTTCAAGAATAGGAATGTTCATTTTCTCCCTAACAGCAGCCTCCAAAATTGGGTGATCAAATGTTTCAATACGAATTGCCATTTTCTTTCCTGGTAGTTTCGGGACTTCATACTCTGCTGGCAATTCCATAATTCCTTTTGCAATGGCAAAACGATAAAGGGATTTAGGGGTAATTTGCTGATGAAAACGGCGAACCCTTAAGTAATGCAGATATTCCCATGTCTCATGATTTACTAAAAAACGTTGATGTTCGGCCATCGATTTTTCTCCTTTTACATAAAGTATCCTTCTATTACATCGACCTGGTCATGTGTAGGATTATCAATCAGCAAATAGCTTCTTGCAATCTTTGGATTTAACATTGCTTTTTGTTGCGATGTTATCTCCGAATCCGTACTTAATAATATTGTTTGCTTTGAAGAGTACGGAAGGTAAATACTATGTAAGTGCCGTCTATGCGTTTGATCTAGCCTTCCCTCAACCGTATCAATTACTACTCCAAACTCGCGATCTGACGCTCGAGTTAAAGCGGATAATACGCACATAGCATATATCTGCTTTTGTCCTGAACTTAACATGTCTTTATGGATGATTTCCCCATATGGATCCTCAAATGTAATTTCAAAAGTGTCCTCATGAATTGAGAAATTCCGATAATAACCATTGGCTTTGTTAATCATCTCACAGAAACTTTCTCGAAAGAAATCAAGTACTTCATTGGCTTTAGCACGTTTTAACATTGTTAAATAGGAGCTAACGATATTCTGAATTTTTTCGATTTTTTCGATTTGTACAGTTAGACGTTCATTTCCGCTCACTTCTTTCTTGAGCTGATTTTCTTCTTCCTGGAGTGTTTTTATTTCATCTTTACACTCCTGTACCAATCCATTGATTTCCTCCAACTTCTGTTGCAATGATCCGTGTTTTTCCAATAAATTTTCTAGGGCCTTTTCTTGTTGGGTAAGTTGTGTACCAGTTGGTAATCCTTTTAATATCCGTTTTATTTCTTCGATCCTTATTTGGTTTTCTATATATGACTTCTTGAGATGAGCTAAAAGCGGATTATTCTGCCGAGCCTTTTCTATCTCCTCACCAATTTCCTCCGTTAAGTATTGGCGATCCACGTGAGATAACACTTCATAGTGAAGAGAAATGATTTTCTCCGATACCTTCTTGTCACATAAAATATCCATCAGCAATGAAGAAAGACAAGATTTCTGTTCGGGTAGTAACGGAGGTATAATAGATGAATCGTCAAGTATTTTTAAGGCTTTATTTGCTTGTTCTAACTTGTCTTCTCGTACTTTCTCTGACTTGGCCCTTTCCTCCTCTTCTCCTAATCGCTTTTCAATCTTTTGAAGTATAGGCATTAGTATCATAAAAGGTAGATGTTCGGTAGTGTTTTCTAATGCTTCTAACTCATTCTCTTCCAATCTCGCTCGGCATTCTTCAAGTTCCTTTTCAAGGAGCGGTCGTTCTTTAGTAGAAGGGAGTCCATATTCTGAAACCCACCTTGTAGCTGATTTTATTTCCTTTAAAAGAGATTCGTTTTCTGCCAACAGTTTTTTTCGATCCTTTTCAAACCTTTGCAAGGCTGCCTTGGAACGATGTTGTTTTCCAGATAACTCTAACAAATCGGCCATAGATTTAGAGCTTGTTTCTTTAGCCATCTGTTCTTTAATGGTCTCTAACGTATCATGTAATTTTTTGTGAATGTTAATATTCAACACATCACCAATAGCTTCGCCCATTGCTTCATTCATGTTGGAAGCTTCTGCGAGTCTGCGAACTTTTTCTCCGTCAAAAATAAAAAATTTACTCACATCAACAGGTATCAATCGATTTATAAAGTTTTGAAATTCAATCGAATCTTTGTATTGCTCCTGTTCAAAACCGTTAATGGTAACAGTTATATTTTCATCCATCACTCTCCGTTGCTGAAAGTGCCATTCACGTTTCACTGTAAGGGTGTCATGTCCACCTTTTCTCTTAAATAGAAGAAATGAGACTTTAACCGAAGATTTACGCTTTCCTTCAAAAAAAGCCCGGTTATTTAAGCGTTTTCCAATTATTTCATGATATTGGTTACGATTCTTTAGAGATGGTGCGTACTTACCAAATAAGACTAGGTTAATGCCATCTAAAAATGTTGACTTGCCAGCACCATTCTCTCCTCCGATCAAAATGATGTTTCTTCCAGACTCAAAGTCGACGGCTAATGGTATTTTTACATCTCCATAAAAACTACCGAAGTTTTGAAACTCTATTTCCGTGTAATACACTATATCTCTCCTTTTTCATAAGATTCAATTACAGCTAGCATTGCCTTAAAAATGCCACTTCTAGAACTTTTCAGTGTGTAAGAATGCTCAATGTCTAGCAGTTCCTCATACAAAGAAGATTCGATCCCAGACTTTTCACACATACCTTGCAAAAATTCTTTTTCAAGCGATATACTTGGTGACTCCCGCTCAAACCAGTTTTCTTCATATATATCATTTTGAGCCAAATGAATCACTCCTTAAATTAAGATTTAATGGTTATAATATCCAAATAATTGTATTTAGATACAATATCTTTGTAATAATCACCAAAAATATCTAATAAAAAAATCTTCTATAACTTTCTTAAATAAACTTTTGAAATATTTCTACAAGCTAATCTCGTAAACTGATGCTAAAAAATATGAAACCAAACTCTTTTTCATGTCGAAACTTATTTTCTAAATGCATAAAAAAAGCCTAAGGAATCTTAAACCCTAGGCGAATTACTCTTTATAATTATTTTAAAGATACCATCAAATCCTAAATCTCTTCTATTTCACATGTCATTAACCCATGTTCAAAGACTAAATTGATAAACTTAAAAATACATAAAAACCATACTAAGACCGACCCTTCTTAACAATGTCTACCTAAACAAAAAAACATTGACTAAGGCTTAGCCAATGTTTTTTACTTGTTGGGTTCTTTATTTTACCTATCGTTCATTCTTTAATATAAATAAAGTCTTTAATATTCAATAAATATTGTATTATTCTAAATCGATATAATACTTATCATCTTCAATGATTTTCTTTAAAAATTCTTCTAAGGAATCCGCGATTTTTATATCGTCATAATAAATAGCATTATTTTGCTCTTCACTTATTTCTATTAGTAGCAATGCGCTTTCATTAGCTTCAAAAAATATTAATTTATCCTCCTCCAGATCTTCGTAAACTTCTATATCAGGATAAAATTCAAAATCATTAACTTTTAATCTAGCATCTCTGATAGAAGAAGGCCCCATAATACGATTGATATTATATTCTGATCTTTGAAGGAAGCCATAACCAACCTCTAAAAGAAACTTCTTTAATTCAAAAGGGAACTTTAACCCTAATGTTCCTTCTACCTCTTCAATATCATTTTTACTTACAGGATAAAATTGATTATCTTTTTGATTCTTAACAAAATCGTATCTCATAATTTAATTATCTCCTTTAAATAATTCATTAGCGGGTGATCCAGTACCATGAATACCAGACTGATGTTCATTTGGAAATTTTGCAGGGTGTATATTCCACCATTCATGTTCTCCACGAAAGCTGTTTTCAATTATATGATGTGCATCATATTTATCGCCTTTTCTTCTAACTGGTTCACCTGTATTATCTGAAATAATATCTTCACTGTAAGTGGGCCATTTTTGCCCCGTTTTTATCTCCCATTCCTCAATAAGTTTATCTTTAATTTTATTAAAGGCCCGTCGATGCTTCCGCGTTTCTATAGGAGAAAGTTTTTGGTATTCCTTATTTCTTAACGCCTCTTTAAGCTTCTCTATTTGATTTTTTGAAAGTTTTCTCGATGTTCTCATTTCAACATCTTTAATATACCTCTTTATTAAGTCAGAATTAATTTTGACTCCAGTACCGCTATATCTGTTAGTATTATTTTCTACTACCGAAATCAAATGTGTTGTTTTATCAATTTTTGAATCTTCTTTTAAAGATTCAACCTGGCTATTTTCCATCTTACTAACATGGGTCGGATCCTTCTTTATAAACCTTCCTCTAGCATCACGCCAACGTTTTCCGTCAAAGTAGTCTTTCCCCATAAAATGCATTGTATCTTTAGCCGTACTCTTCAACACATCCCGTACAGTTTGCTGCGCAAAGTCTACACTCACACCCACTGGTGCTTCCTGCGGTAAAAACCTCGGTACTTTCGCATCTAATACCGCATCATACATCTTTTTGGCTTTATCAATACCAGCTGCTGGCATTTTTCGCATCGCCTGCTGAATGTCTTTTCCATATTGAGTCACTTTACTTGTACGAACTACGTTGCGCATATCATTGAACTTTTTCGTGACTGCCTGTGCACCTTTTTCGACAAGCTGAGTGGATGCTTTTGCAGCAAGTAAACCGCCTGCTGCAATCCCCAAGGATTGAAACAAACTAGCCTGCTGCTCTTCTTTAGTAAGCTTATTTCCTAGTAAGTCCTTCCCCATTGTATACTCATACATGCCATTTGTTAAGACAAGTCCATACAATCCTTTTTCTGTTTGTTCAAGTACTTTAAAAGCTTTAGGCGTTTGGTAAAAAGCCATTGCATGATGCGCGGCACTCATACCTTTTGCGGTTTTGTAGACGACGCTGCCGCCTTTTACAGCTCGTCCGGCCCATCCTACGAACGGAATAAATCCAGCTGCTGCCATCGCTCCAGCTGTCACTCTTTGCGTAGCAGAAAGTTTTTTATGTGTAACCGGATCGACTCCTTCCACCGCTCGCTTATAGTCATAGTATCCGGTAAGTTCTCCTGCAATGTCTAGACCTTTTTCATACCAAGGTTTATTGGCTTGAATTTGTCTTTGCTTTTCAGCTTCAATCGCTTCTTTTTGAACTTTAATTTGCCGCTTTTGTTCTGCTTTTCCTTCTACATAACCTGAAGCGACTTTATCAATTTGCTGCTGTGTTTTGTATGCTTCGCTATTTTTGTAAGCTTTGGTATCAAAAGTGAGCTGATAAGCGCTGCCGCCTTGAGAAGTCAGCTGTTCCAAACCATTTACGCTATATTGAACGGATTCATAGAAAGAATTTAACATTTCATATTCATTTGAAAGTTGATTATCTAATTCCTCTACTGCGGTAATAGTTTCTGTTCTTTTTTTCTCAGCAGCGCTTAACTCATCTTCAAAGCCCTCTGTTGAAAACGGTGTAATATGTATAATATCTTCAATATTGCTTAAAATCGCTTCAAGTTCAGTGTGCTGCTGTTCGACCATTTGCTTGGAGCGATCATTAGCAACAGCCAGCTCTTGCTCTAAAAATGATACGTCTACAACCGTATCACCTTTTAATTTAGCTTGTTCAGCATAATCTGCAATACTATTAAAATAGGATTGATGTGACGATACAAGGCTTTTCCAATGCTTGACCATATCTACTTGTGATGCATAAAAGCCTTTTATGCTGTCGGCACCTTTCCCTTGAAATTCATGATCCAGTGTAGCCACGGCATGAAGGGATTTTTTTAATGCATCTAGCTGTTCATCAAATGCTTTGTACGCCTGCACCCTGTCTTTTGCATAAGCTAAAAGCGTACTGCCTTCATATACTTTTCCCATTACATACCCTCTTTTATTTTATGATTAATATATCTCTGGTTTGAGATTTTCCTCTATTATCCATTATAAAACTGCTAATACACTATCTAAATAGGATAATAATCCCTTTTATAAGCTTGTTGATTCATTAAAAAGGATATAAATTCAAAATAAAAGAGAATAGTCATAGGCACAAATATTTATTTCTAGTTTATATCACGTATAAAAACACTATGCTTCATGGTCAGACTACATTATTCCTAATTGCTTTCTTGTAATTCCACCTAAGTGGAAAGGTAACTTACGGCATACTATCACATCTTAAAATCATATCATTCTACAAAAGAAAAGCTGCATTCACCCAAAAAATAATGGTCACACCCTGGTCATATTTTGGTCATATACTATAGAAAATCAAGGGGAACTATAGTTCATTTAAATTTTAAAAATCTCCTTGAATCCTTGATATAGAGGTATTTCTGAACATAATAGAAAACTACAGGAAATTTCATTTTCCACGCTGGCAGCGTAGAGGTCATCCTACGCTCAAGTAATTCAACCAAACCTCTTCTCTCTCCCAACCACAACAACCGCTAGCCCCCAAAAGGAACTAGCGGTTATTCATAGTCTCTCAGAAACCATTCACTCTTCCACCGGCGTCTGTTCATCTGTTAACGTATCAATTTTAGTAATTTGAAGTTTGTCTTTGCCAGAAGCTTTCACATGATAAATTCGTTCTTTTTTAAACTGCGTGCTTGCGTCATATGAGTCGGTGAACGTGTATACTTCGTTTGTATAAATGCTGTAGGTTCCATCATCATGTGACTCTGTTTTTGTCACTAAAAATTGATCGTTAGCAAACGATACGTTTTTTCCGGCTAGGGATGTAATATAGCTTTTTAGCTGTTTATACACTGGCTGACCCGAGTCGATATAGGGTGCCATCCCACTAAAGTCGCCGCTGTTTAAGCTTGAAAAGTAAGCAGCTTTATAAGAGATAAAAAAGTTTTCAAGATCCGTTTGGCTTACAGCAGCTAATTTAGTCTCTTCATTTTTTAACGACTTCGTGCTGGTCGTTTCTTTTATATTTGAGCTTGTTTCTGCCGTTTGATTGTCACGATTCATATATACAATTGTCAGTAATAAGACAAGGACGATAGCGGCTCCTATTAAAATAGGAAAAGTGCGTCGTGATGATTGCTGCTTTTTGAGCACGGGAAAGTCTGCGTAGGATGGCAGTGTAACAGGTTCTATATCTACCTTTAACCGAGCTAACGGCTTTGGCATCTCCGTGCTTTTTATACTATTAAGCGGCTGAAGTGCTAATAATTCTTCGTATGTAACAATAAACTCTTTTACTGCTATTCCTTTATGCATGCCGTAAATTCGGTTCCATAGCTCTTGACACCGAGTATCCTTTATATCTTCACTCAGTTCGTTGAAAAATGGTCGTGATTTTTTAATAAAAGCCGCTAACCACGTTTGATGAGCGTCGACTTTGTGGACTGCATGTAGGTCGGTAAGTGATTGCTTTAACTTGGCGTGTTCATTTGCATCGTTTTGGCTAATGACTTCCATACTGCGTTGCGTTTCTTTCAGCACAGTAGAAAGACTCTTACTCATTTTTTCTTGTAGCGCATCAAACTGGCTGCAAACATCAGGCCAGTGCAGTTCGAGTAACTGTTTTTGTGCAGTTGTGGCTTTTCGAATGTTTTCATTTAGCTCATGCTGCTTTGTGCGAAAGGCGGTCGCTTTTTGTTTGGTCACTACTTTATTTTTGCTTAGCTGATGCCACTCTTGCTTCAAGCTCTTGTCTTCTTCGAGTACTGTGGCTATCGCTTGTTTTACATGCTCATGCTTTTTTTGAAAGTCAACGAACGCGGGCAAATAAGCATTCCAGCTTTCCTTGATTTCTTTTAGCAATGACGTGTTAGCATGTCTTTCTGTTAGTTGAAAAAAGTCGTTTCTAAACGCTACCATATCCGCTTCAGAAAAAAGTTCTTTTCCGAAAAACTCTGTCACATTCCTATGTATGTTTGTTAACTGTTCAATCTGTCTCATATTGCTTTGACGCTTTTTTATGTACTCCGGATAGTCGCTCGAAAGAAACGTCACCATTGTATATTCACTGTTGTTCATGTTGTACTCTGTCCGTTCTTTTTCTAGTTCGTCATACACTTTCTGCAGATGACGTTCTACTATAGAGAGAAATTTTTCTTTATCCATACCGTCTACTTCTTCTTTTAGCATGTTTAAAGATTCCGTTTCTTCAATAAGAAATGTTTTTTCTTTATATAGCTGTATCCACCTTTCTAGTAAATGTGCTGCTGATTCATTCCAGTGGCTTGTATTCATCGTTTGCTTCACCTGTTGTTTTTATTTTTATCCTTTCTTAACTATACAGGAATTGAACAGAAATTCTATTACAGTTTTATTACTCTTGAAAAATCAGGTTTAAGCTTTCTATAGCCGCTTCTAACGTTTGTTTATCTCCTTGATCGTAGCTGTGTGCCACAAGCACTACGGTTGTAAATACGGCTTTCCATTTTGCCAGTCTGTGCGTTTCCTCGTCTACTTTTCCGTATTCTTTAAAAAAACGCGCTCTTCCTTTAGAAGGCAAAAAGCTATAGGCAATCGCTAGGTCGACTGCTGGGTGACCTATATGAACATCTCCCCAGTCAATGATGCCCGAAACCATATTGGTTTGATCAACAATCATGTTTTTAATATGAAGATCTCCGTGAACTAGTACATGTTTTTCTTGATACTTAATTTCTTGTATGTCATTTACATAGTCTTCAAGAATCTCTTGTTTTGAATAAAGATTACGCTCCTTCATTTGCTTGATATACTTCTCTAGCGCAGGCTTTCGCTTCATCATATCAAGCCGATTTAGCTCATCAGACGGCACGCCGAGCTCTTGCGCTTTTAAATGAGGATAGTGATGTAGCGTACGAAGAAACCTTGCTAGTACAGAAGCAGATTGTATGCGCTCTTCTTCTGTTAATCTTGCAGGTGGAGTTCCTTGAACGTAGTGATAGCCCGTAAACGGCCAAGGATAGCCTGCATTCGGCTTACCGAAAAAAATGGGCTCTGCAATGGATAGCGGCAGCTGAGAAGCAAGGCTTGGTAAAAGCTGATTTTCTGTTTTTAATAGTCCTACTGCGAGTTCTCTTCTTGGAAACCTGAAAACAAAGCGGTCGTTTACTTGATAAACCGTATTGTCAAAGCCGTAGCCAAGCAGCGAAATTACAGCGGGCGCAAGTTCTGGAAACTGCGTCTCGATTAGCGTTTTGGCAAGCGGTGCTGATACGATTTGTTCTGCATCCCATGCATTTGGCACTGTGATCACCTTTCTTTAACGTTTAGTTTGTATGTAAAGTATACTACAAAAGTGAAAAAACCTCTGACTCGTTGTCAAAGGTTTTTTCACTATACGTATTAGACATTCACCGAGTTAAAAAACTGCGGTAAATGAGATTTATGCGCGTCTAACATTTCGTCCAGGAGCTGCTTGGCAATAGTATCAGACGGGACTAACGGATTGATTGTCATTGCAACAAGCGCGGTATTGTAATCTCCCGTAACCGCTGCTTCGGCTGCAACGCGTTCAAAAGATTTGATTTGCTGAACAAGTCCTCGAACAGCTACAGGTAAATCACCAACTACAATTGGCTTTGGCCCTTCTTTTGTAATCACGCAGCTCACTTCAACAGCAGAATCATTTGGAATGCTGGCAATTGCCCCATTGTTAATGGTATTTACAGGCTGAATATCGCCTTTATCATTATAGATAGATGAAATTAAGCTGCAGGCTGCATCGCTGTAGTACGCGCCTCCTCGCTTTTGAAGCTGAGGCGGTTTAATTGCAAGATTAGGATCTTTATAGAGCTCAAATAAGTCTTTTTCTAACGCGCGCACTACTTCAGCTCGTGTGCCTTCGAGCTCAGCTGCATTTTGTTCTTCTTGCAGCATTTCGTTTGTTTTATAATAATAGCGGTGATAGCCACATGGAATAACTCCTAGGCCTTTAATAAAGTCAGGATCCCATGAAACTCCTTTGATATTTCGCATAGACATCGCATTCGTCGGGTCTGCCATAGCGTCAATCACTTGATCTTTTACGCTCACTCCGTCTAAAAAGACATCTAATCCAAAGACCATATGATTTAATCCGGCAAAGCTAACTTGTACCCGGCTTTCGTCTACTTCTAGCGCTTTAGCAATCCCTATACGAATACCGATTGGCACGTTGCATAAGCCCACTACTTTTTTATGATTGCTATAGCGTAAAATGGCTTCTGTCACAATACCAGCTGGATTCGTAAAGTTTACAAGCCACGCATTTGGACATAGTTCTTCTATATCTTTCACAATACTTAAAATCACAGGAATTGTGCGCAGCCCTTTAAATAAGCCGCCCGGTCCATTTGTTTCTTGCCCAATCACGCCGTATTTTAACGGAATTCGTTCATCTTTCATTCTGGCGTCTAACAATCCTACACGAAATTGTGTAGTGACAAAGTCGGCATCTTTTAACGCTTTTCTTCGATCCAAGGTAAGATGAATATCAATTGGGACTCCTGCTTTTTCGACCATTCGTTTTGCCAGGTTTCCAACAATCTCTAGCTTTTCTTTTCCTTCTTCTACATCTACTAGCCAAAGCTCTCGTACAGGCAGCTCGTCATAGCGCTTAATAAATCCTTCGACAAGCTCCGGCGTGTAGCTTGAACCTCCGCCAATGGTTACAATTTTAATTCCTTTTGTCATTTGAATCCCTCCGCTATAATGAATGATTTAAAAAATACGTTATACAATACTTTGCTGTTCTTCTTTTACCGGTGAACGATCACGATCTATAGAAGCTCCGATTTCTTCTATAAGCTTTTGTTTGTCCCACATTTTAAAGAATGGAAAATAGACACCAAACGATACCACCATTAGCACAAGCTGCAGAACAGCCCCTGATATGCTTCCTGTAATTAAGTAGCCGCTAATCACCGGCGGCATTGTAAACGGCGTGACAATTCCTATTGGCTTTGCAACGAGGCCGATATCCATCGATACATACGTAATAATGACCGATAGAAGTGGTGCTAAAATAAACGGAATAATCATAATCGGATTTAATACGATAGGCATTCCAAAAATAACAGGTTCGTTAATATTAAAGAAGCCTGGTCCGATGCTTAATCTTCCTAGCTGCTTCATTTGCTGGCTTTTTGCAAACAGCACCATCGCCAGCACAAGAGAAAGCGTAGTGCCGGACCCTCCCACAAACACAATATCGTTAAATTCATTCGTTACAATATGCTTTACTGGCTCACCAGAAGCAAGAGCGGTTGCGTTTTCCGTTGTTAGCGTAAGCCATACAGGCGTCATGACAGAACCAACAATCGTAGCACCGTGTAGCCCTGTACTCCACATAAGAGTAATTAAGATAAAAATCAGAATCGTACCGACTAAGCTTGTACCAATATGAGTTAAAGGCTGCTGCAGTAAAACCGTCACGACATTATGTAAATTCCCGAAGTCTCCGACGTTTTCTACAAGCAAACGCAGCCCCCATATAACCATTACAGCGCCAAATCCCGGTATTAAAGCTGAAAATGAACGAGCGACAGCTGGCGGAACGGTTTCTGGAAGCTTAATCACAATATTTTTTTGAATAATCTTCCGGTAAACTTCTGTTGCAATAATAGCTATAACCATCCCCACAAAAAGACCTTTACTTGTAAACATAGCCGTTTGGTAAGCTGTTTCGACCATAGCCGTTCCATCTGCGTTTTCTCCAATCGTATACGAAACAAAAGGTGTACCGACAAAGAAAGCAGCTAAAGACACTGCACCTGAAGCAAGTGCATCCACTTTATATGATTCTGCTAAGCGATAGGCAATCCCGAACGTAGCTACTAAAGCCATAATTTCAAACGTTCCTCTGTACGGGTATAAAATGCTTGCTTTTAGCTTAGGATGTTCTGTTAAAAAATCTGTGTAGGCTTGAAAAGGTAAATTGGCTAAAATTAAGAAAAGTGAACCGATAATAATAAGCGGCATCGTCAGGACCATACCGTCTCGTAATGCTTGAAGATGACGCTGCTGAGCAGCTTTGCCAGCAAGCGGCATAATATATGTTTCAAGTACACGATTCATTTTGCTCAATTGATTCCCTCCTATTTCGAAACTAACTGCTCAGCAGATTTTAGCACTTCTTCTCCGTTACACATTCCGTAATGAACCGGATTAATAACCTCTACCGGAATTCCTTTTTCCTCTCCTAACTTTTTCATTTGAGGAAGCAAGTAGCGCACTTGCGGACCTAAAAGTAAAATATCTGCATCATCAATATGGTTTCTAACCGCGTCTCCTGGTACTGCCCAGATTTTGCACGTTGTCTCTTTTTCTTTTGCGCTTTTTTCCATTTTAGTCACTAACAAACTCGTAGACATCCCTGCTGCGCAGCATAGTAAAATATTCATTTCCAATTCCCCCTTGATCAGTGATTGATTAACATCCATAAGTGAGATAAGTATCTTGCTAAGATGTTTTCTTGTTACCTTAACTATATATTGAAAACGCTTTCAATTAAACGCAATATTTTTCCGTTACCAAAGGAAAAATATTGTTTGAATATTCTTTTAATTCAAAGAAAAAGAGATTGTAAATCAAACTGAATTGTGGTAGCTTTTCAAAAAATAATAAGCAGCTCACCCATCTAGGTAAGCTGCTTAGCGCACTTTATTATAACCCCGTAGAAATTGTCTCCTGATGTGAGATTCCTAGGTGGCGGTATGAGATGGTTACTTCCTGTATACTTATATTATCTGCAAGAGAAAGCGCATATATCTGATCACTTTCTTTTCCTTTGTGCGATCTTTCTAGCTGTTCGTCAGGGCCTGTATGCGGCTGCAACTTCACACTTTGCAAGTTCTTAAACGTATAGCCTTTTGTTTTTTCGCTAGTAAAGTCTCCAAGAAGGAACCCTTTTTTATCATTGCTTACTTGTATTTTTACATATTCGGGCGTTTTGTTTCCGTTAATACGGATTTGTTTTATTTCGTGAAATACAGCTTCTTTTCATTGTCTTTTTCATACACACGCATCCGCAAATTTCTTACAAGCTCCTATCAACTCTTCTTTTTTAGCAAGCTGACAAACCCACTCTTCAGGAATGCCCTCCAGCTGATAATATGCTCCTGCCATAGTACCGGTAATAAAGCCTATTGTATCTGTGTCTTCTCCTAAATTCACAGCGGTAAGTACAGCTTCTTTGTAGTCATCACTTTGCAGAAAAGACCAAAGAGATGCTTCTAGCGAGCTGACGACGTATCCGGTTGACCCGATTTCCTTTCTCGCTGCGTGCCGCAAGCTTAGGTTTAACACTCGTTCATACGCAGAAAACTCTGCTTCATACTCCGTACCTGTTAACTGCTTTTGACAGAGATTTACCGCGTTTTCATATGCTTCAAAAGGCTCGTTGCCGTCAAGAAGACGAATAAGCAGCTCCACGTATATAATGCAGCCAAGCGTAGAGCGCACATGGCGGTGCGTGACGTGCGCAATTCTTTCTATTTCTTCTTTTCTTTTTGTAAAGCTAGGTTCGTCACATAATGTAAAAGCAAGCGGGGCAATACGCATAAGCGCTCCGTTTCCGTTGTCGTATTCAGCGCTTCCTCCCCACTCTTCTTTAGGAAGTCCGCTTTTATAGCGGCGAATCGCTTCGCTTGTTGCGATGCCAATATCAAACATTTCTCCGTACGGCGTCCAGTAGCCATCCGACCAATAGCTCTCAAACTTTTGCATCAAATCATATTCATCTTGTTTTTCTAGTAAATTATCAATCAAGCACATCGTTAAAGATGTATCATCTGACCACGTTCCTTTAGGCTGGTTGTATGTACCGTAGCCGGTCATAGCCGTAATCCGAAATGAATCGCGTTTTTTAAACTCAACTGGAACGCCTAAAGCGTCTCCCACAGCTCCTCCTAGAATTGTAGAAAGGACTTTTTTATGTAGCGTCATGCAATCAACTCCTTTCTATTATTGTAATTGTTTGATTTTGGAATTTGCAAGAGATCTCTTGCCTAGATGCTTTTTCTTCTTTATAAAAGACATTCCTTCGTACTTCTCTAAAAACAATTGACCAATAAGAACAAACGTTCTATAGTAAATATATGGAGGTGAAAACGATGCGACCTGAACTTACAAAAAATTTATCTATCAATGACTTTACGAATTTTTACTGGCTCAAAACCGAGCTGCAGCAATTTTGTCGAGAAAACAACATGAGCCCGTCTGGATCTAAAATGGAACTTTCAAAAAGAATTGAAGTGTTTTTAACAACCGGTAACACTCAATACTCAGGAGCACCTTCTAAAAGACGCTCGTCCTCTAAAACACAAGCGCCGCTAACATTAGATACCGTCATTGGGGAAAATCACCGCTGCAGTCAAGAAGTACGGGCTTTTTTTAAGAAAGCCATTCATCCTACGTTTCATTTTTCCACATATATTCAAAACTACTTTAAAGAAAATGTAGGGAAAACCTATCGAGATGTGGTAAAAGCGTGGCATGAAGAAGAAAAACGAAAAAAGCAGCCTTCTTATCAAAAAGAAATTGCGCCTCAGTTTGAGTACAACCGCTTTATTCGCGATTTTTTTAAGGATCCGAAAAACAAAGGAAAAAGCCGCGATGATGCAATTGCGGCGTGGAAGCATTTGAAACTTCAGCCTGGAAGCAATCAATACCGCTCTTAAATCAAACTCTACATAAATAAAGACCATTAAAACACCACCTCAAGAAAAGGTGGTGTTTGTGCACGCCTGTAGATTTC
This sequence comes from Priestia sp. TGN 0903, assembly GCF_050846855.1. Taxonomy (NCBI): domain Bacteria; kingdom Bacillati; phylum Bacillota; class Bacilli; order Caryophanales; family Bacillaceae; genus Priestia; species Priestia sp. TGN 0903. The sequence goes on along the minus strand of NZ_JBOZGL010000003.1, from coordinate 640,231 downwards.
TTCACATACGCATGTGCTGTTTATTGCGGCGTAAAATCTTTAGCTATAAACAGACTCTTTTTTAATTAAACCAAGCGTCTGTGAAGTAGACGCATGAATTTCGTTAAAGAAGTCTGGATGATCAACTAATGACATGCCATAGGAAGGAATCATTTCTTTTATTTTTGGCTCCCACTTGTTCATGTTTTCTGGGAAGCATTTTTCCAATACTTCAAGCATAACGTGAACCGCCGTTGATGCACCAGGCGAAGCGCCAAGAAGTGCAGCAACAGAACCATCAGCCGCACTTACAACTTCTGTGCCAAACTGAAGCGTTCCTTTTCCTCCGGCTTCCGTGTCTTTGATTACCTGAACACGCTGGCCTGCTACAACGATATCCCAGTCTTCGCTTTTCGCGTTCGGGATAAACTCACGCAGTTCTTCCACACGTTTTTCATTTGATAACAGCACTTGCTGAATTAAATATTTTGTTAACGCCATTTCTTTGACGCCTGCTGCTAGCATGGTTAAAATATTATTCGGCTTTACAGAACTGATTAAGTCCAGGTTTGAACCTGTTTTTAAGAACTTCGGTGAAAAGCCGGCAAACGGACCAAACAACAGCGTCTTTTTGTTGTCAATATAGCGTGTATCAAGGTGCGGAACTGACATTGGCGGAGCTCCGACTTTGGCTTTTCCGTATACTTTCCCGTGGTGCTGCGCAATCACTTCAGGGTTATTGCATACCATAAATAATCCGCTTACCGGGAAGCCTCCAATATGCTTGGATTCAGGAATACCTGTTTTTTGAAGTAAAGGCAAGCTTCCGCCTCCACCACCGATAAAGATGAACTTTGCCGTGTGGTACTCAACTTTGCCGCTGTCTACATCTGCGACTTTTACTTCCCACATACCGTCACTTTTACGTTTAATATCTTTTACACTTCGTTTGTAATGAACGTGAACCCCTTTATTCTTCAGATGATCAAACAACATGCGTGTTAAAGCACCGAAGTTTACGTCTGTCCCCGAATCAATTTTAGTTGCGGCAATTGGTTCATTTGACGTGCGCCCCTTCATGATTAGCGGAATCCATTCTTTTAGTTTGTCAGGACTGTCGGAATACTCCATTCCTTGAAACAACGGATTGTTTGACAGCGCTTCAAAACGCTTTTTCAGAAACGATACATTTTTTTCCCCTTGTACCAAACTCATATGCGGAATTGGCATGATAAAATCTTGCGGATTGCGAATCAACTTGCTGCTTACCAGATAAGACCAAAACTGTCTTGATAGCTGAAACTGCTCGTTAATTCGGATCGCTTTTGTTATATCTATAGATCCATCAGCTTTTTCTGATGTATAGTTTAGTTCGCACAGCGCAGAATGGCCCGTCCCTGCATTATTCCATTCGTTCGAGCTTTCTTCCCCTGCGTCTGCGAGTTTTTCAAATACTTTAATGTCCCATTCAGGTGCTAACTCTTTGAGTAATGATCCCAAAGTTGCGCTCATGACTCCGGCACCAATTAAGATAACGTCTGTTTTTTTCTGTACGTTGCTCATTATAACCTTCCTCATCCCCTATATTTGTAAAAAGATGTAGGCGCTCCTGCTTACGTAGTAAAAAAATTCAGGTGCGACCTAAGAACACACCTTTTTCTGTCTCACTTATAACTATATCACAGTATAATTGTCTGATGATTATAAACTATTCAAAAATGATAAAAAAGTGAGAAAATCGCCCACAAATTCCAAAAAACTTATTAAATTCCGTCTGCATTTTCTTTTATTAGTAAACTTTTATACCTACTTCTAAGTGGCAAAGCATCGATCAATAAAATAACAAACTATTCCAAAAATTCAGCTTAAAAACCAAAATAACTGCCTTGAAAGTTTCACCTACTATAACTATACTCATTTGAAAGAACAAACAGCACTATAATTAGAAATGCCTTCATTCTTTTGACTAGTTATACGTAGATGTATTCATATATGTATAGAGCACCAGCTTATCCAGGTGCATTTTTAGAAAAATAAGTATATATTGCAATGGCTAATTTCCAGCCCATATTGCAAGTTACAATATCTATGTCATATAACATACCATGAAATAAGTGAATAAGTAAATGATTATTCAGAAATTTATGTTATAAAACCTAACATGTATGTTGACTTTTACATAGACTATATTTGAATATTTAAAAGAAAACCCTCCAAATTTGGACGAGTGACATATTGTTATACGCTCGAGCATTTTTTCGATGAAGCATTTCCACAAAAATACCCCTTAGAGACTTTAGCAAATCAACGTGCACTTACAAAAAGCTTTTCAATCATGTAATTTACTTAAAAAATCCATAAAAGTATCTTTTGTTATCTTTGTAAACGCAGGCTAGAAATTAAATCTTCTAAGGAGTTTGCAATTTCTTTAAAGCAACCTCGTTCAAAATCTTCTAATTCTACTCTGCCGCTGAGGTTATCAATCACAACTACCAAACCATTGCCTTCTATACCTATAGGAACCTTATCAAGCTTATCGCGATTTTTTTTATATCCCTTTAAGTTCCTTTCAAACGTATCCAATTCAATATTTGGTAATACAGCTTCTAACGTGATGTAATGGCTATCCAGAAAACCATCTAACTCCGCAAACCAGTAGGAATTAAAATAGCAGTCAATTGAAGAATGAAATTCAATATGAAACCTTTCTTCAAGTGGTTTTATATCGCTATGATTATTTTTTTGAACAGGGTTCCATAAAATTTCTTCGTCTTCATCCACTTCCCCTTGATAAATCATTGATTGAACATTTTCGTTGTAGGATGTTTTAAATAGGAAATCCAAACCTTTTTCAAAATATTCTCTTCTTACCTTAAAATAGTTGCTCATAGCATCTTTCATTACCAATAACATCACCTTCACTTAAGACTTTTTCTAATCGTTCAGCATATGTTAGTTCTGTTTCTTCACGCCCTGTTATCTCGGATGAATTAATTCGTTTAAAAAATCCTTAAAACTATGGGCTACTTTATATGTATTTTCTTCTTCACGAGATTGGGGGAAAGAAAGAGAGTGGTCCCAGTAATACACACCGTGCCTTTCCGTATCAGTAATAAGTACAATAAGTCCCGAACCAGGATCATCTCCTATTACCAAACTACACGGCAGCATATCTTCTTCAAACTCTTCATAGCATTCAATTAAATCAAACGTTCTTGTTACACCTATCCCATACAAAACATCTAAAGGAATTTCTTGCTTTAATTCTTCAACAAAAAATTTACTATATCTTACTTTCGAAGTTCCTCCGTTATATTCACCTAAAAATTTTTTATAATCTTCGGGAAGTAAAAACCCCAAAAGTTCTTCTAATTTGCCAATTGATTCTTCCGTTGCTTGACCAAAAGCATTTACATTCATTTGATAACTATCTGGCAAGTTTACGTTGATCGTATCTTCTCTCTTTTTTATTTCATCAATACTGACTCCATCAGTCAAAAAGACAGAATCATTATATTCGTTTGTAACCTCTATGTTTTTTTCTTTTTTCATGTTACTTCTCCTTTCGTGTCACCTGTTACAACCGTTCTTTTTTTATATGTAAAATGATCAGTCCTCATATAAACAATTAAGAAAATCGTTGAAGCTATTTGACAAAAAATATATATTTTCCATTTCTTCAGTTTCCTCACCATGAGCCCAATGATAGACTTGTCCGAAATACTGGTTGCTGATCCCAATACATATTTGATTCCCGCTTGGGTCATCTGCTATTGGCATAAACCCCGCTTCTACAATCTCGTCGAAAAGATCAAACTTTTTCTCTAAATTGTCATACATGGTTCCAATTCCATAAAAAATGTTTACTATACTTTCACCCAGCTTTTCAGATATCTTATAAACACTTGGATTTGGATAACCACCGTTATATTCCAGTAAAAAATCTCTATACTCTCTTGGAATTGTAATAGAATGACTATGCTCAAATCGTTCTAAATCTTCAATGGATAAACTTTCATGCATTCTTTCCATTTTCACTAAAACTCACTCCTTATTGATTAGCTTCTTCACCATTTCATTGCTATTTCTACTATATAGATAGTTTAAAATAACATTTACTAATAGGTAACTGAACGTTTAAAGGACAACGTTTTTAACCTTGTCCTTTGATTACTGATTTATTTTATTAAACTAGTAATTTAGAAAAACCGGAGCCTTAAAACCAGCACTAACAGTTTTTCAACAATAGCTTGATTTGCTGAGTTTGAGTAGCATTCACCCATTGTGGTTTCAGGCTTTAGTACACTTCACACTTCTTATGGCTAAGTGATGGATTCCATTTTTTCCTCAATCCAATTCATAGCTATTTCTGCATCTTCTTGAGAAATGACTCTTTTTTGGCTTTTATACTTATATGTTTCATAAGCCCAAACCAATATGATTTTAACAAACTCAACTGTTTCTAATTTACATACTGGTTCAACCTCATCTTCCTCTTCGTCGTAAAATGGATCTTCAATGATAGTGAAATCTTTATAGGCTACTATGCTAGAAGCATTTCCTCCGTGTTTATAGTGAGGTATGTTCCCTTTTAATAAATCAATAAAATGTTCAATATCATTTTTTAACTCGCTTAACCTCCAAGGTATATCAGATCCTAAAGGATCATTTATCATATTAGCAAATTCTAGAGACTTTTCTTCATCAAAATCCATTACCACCACATTAAATTCCTCTATATACTTAAATCTATAGTTATATTTAATCATCGCTACCTTTCCATCCACCTCAATGTTTGTACGATTATTCATACCTTTATTAACCCAATCAATAACCCATAAAAGCTGTAGACCAAATTACCGTTTTCATCACCATGACTCTATTTTGTTTTAACAGCTTCTTTTATTTGCTCAACTACTTCATAGAGCCACTGAAGTGGTTCTAATCCAAGAGCAGGAAAGTACACATCAAGCCAATTTTTCTCCTCCTTTGGGGGATACAAGAAACAGGGATATTGAGTGGTTTTATAATATAAGCTCCGCAACTCATTTTTTCTATCGTTAGCATAATTTATCACGAAACAACTTATTATTTTAAAGTTACAAAGCAAGAATAAAAATTCCTCCCTCTGCTTATAATGGCCCGTAAAAAAGCCTTTTCGAATTATTCTAAAGGGCTGTTACTATGATTATATTTGTCTTTTATTTGCAATAATAATTCTTTAATAATCTTTTCCTTTTCAAGGTGTTTCCTTATGTAAAATTCACATGCAGCACTGATATACGGATACAACTCCTCATCATTCACAATATCATAGTCTTCATCACCATTTCCTGAATAAAATAAAACGTGATGTTGTCCAAAATACCCATCATCATCTTGTTCATATTCATCGGAATAAATTACTCCACTATACTCCCGACGCTCTCCTTCTTTATTTTTAAAATCTTCTAAGCGTTGTAAAAAATCATGTCCATTTACATATCTATTCAAAACATCAATAACTGCTTCTTTATTCAAGTTATTCTGTTTCATAACCTCAATAAATTCTTCATATACATTCATACCAATCCACCCACTCTACCATCGTTCTTATGGTGTACCTATTAAACCAGGATTTATTTTCTCAACCCTTGCCCAGTCAAATAAACACGCAATAGACATTTTATTACTACACTGAATTTTTATAGATCCCTCTTCCCCAATGTCTTCCATTGCGAACTGTTTTATTTCATTCATAGTTCCAAATGAATTGATTTCTAAGTCTCTTACACCAAAAAACGACATCTCAACATATACTATGTCCCATTCATTCCATCGTTTAGGCTTATTTTTGACCATCTCTTTAGTAGATAATTCAATGAATAGTGTTGGACCATCTCTTTTTATTTGGACATTTAATAATTCAGAACCATTAAACGTTAGCATCCTTCCAAAAATGCCAGTAATGGCTTGAGCATTCATTATCCTACTTGAATTAATCATGCATACACTCCTTTAAGTCACAAAAGGATACTATTGTGTTGTTTTTGTTTTGGATGTATCAAATTTTTAATGTTGCATCAAAGCTTGATTTAATAACCTTATCATCTATACTTTCAAGAGCCTACTTTAGATGGCAACATCTTGATAACCTACTTCTTCTACTTTTTCATCTATAAGACGAATTCCTAAACCATTTTCCTGATTCCATGAACAATCAAATGAGATTCCTATATCACGTCCATCGCGAAGGAATTCATAGGGAACCGAAATGCCTACTAGTGTTATATGTTCTATTAATTGATCAACGGTTTCAATTAATGGATAGTCTTGGCTAAATGAAACATCTTAACCGAGCTCATGCCTTTTTTGCTTATAGTACTTTAGAATTCGCTGCAATATATTATGTTGGACATTGTTCCAATTATCCATTAACGAGCTGTATGCCACGTATTGACCTTCATCGAAGCTTCCATCATCTTCTCCACCTATTAATAATGCTACCTTCGTATCCTTTCCTAAAAATTTTATAGTTCTATACCCTACCCATTTATACTGGTAGTCAAGTTCTCCAAAAACTTTATCGTTTATTGTCATTTTATAATCCCCCCATTTTTCACAAAAACCCCTGGCATTTCTTTCTGTTGACACAAATTGCGTAGTAACTACCTTATCTGACTCATACTGTGTTAATTTATTTTTCTATTTCTAGTATCAAAGGTTCCAATTTCAAAATATCTTTATTATTTTCATGATTTAACGCTTTTAATTCTTTAATATATAAATTCGTTTTATCTTATATTTATTTCTGTAAAAATAGCTTCTAACAAAACTTCTATTCCTTCATACTCTTCCACCAATTTGTATTCCGTATCTTTCTCCTTTGTTGGAAACAGGATAAAAACGTTCTAATTCTTTTCTTATGAGATATTAAATAATATAAAACGTTGATTCTTGTATACACCTTAGGGAGCCCTTGTTTTTAAAAGCCCACCTAAAAGCACTACCATTTGTTAATATGACAGAGCGTAAATTCTATCGGTATTAGTATCTAACACGAAGTCAACCTTAATATCCTTCGAATAGGGGATTTGCTCAAAGTTGTGGAGCCTGCAAAATACGTTAGAAAAGTCTTTTGACTCAATGGTTATCTCTTTGGCTTGAAGATACATTTGCTTCAATTGTTGTTTTGAACACTTTTTACCCGTAAGTAGAACTTGATGAAAGAAACCGTCAATTTCAATAATTATAATCATCACCACTGTTTGCTCATTAGTCTAAGCTCGGCACCTAGCCTTGGCATATAATAGCCATCTTCACTAAATTTAAAAGCATATCCCATTTTCATTTCCGTCTCATATTTTTATTTTTGATAAAGGGGAAAAAGTTTCACAAGTCCACTACCGAACAGCAAGACTGTACGCCCTTCTCTTTTAATAATGCAGCCTGAAATTTAACTTCAACAAAGCGTACGAACAGCTTTTTACGTTGACTATTATTTCTTGTAACAAAGTTTAGCATTATCAGACTCTAAAGAACACTTTAGTTTTTCATTTGCAACCTGAATCATAGCACCCTGTATCTCAACAGGTGTACTATTTTCTTCATGCCCCAACACATTAAACATTCCAAAAAGGTACGCACCCAAGATTTGCTTTTCTTGTTCATCATTGCTGTCTATTTTAAAAACCTTATCTATAGTAGTGTTTGTAATACTTATACATTCATTGAGGAAATCTTTATTTTCTTCCAAAAATTTCACTCCTTATCATATAATTTTTATATCTCTTTTAGGATATTCTCCAGTTCATCCACATGGAATATAATCATCTATTAATTATACTTTCTGTAAACATTTCTTCCGTAAACACCGATTGTAAAATAATGAGGTTTCATTTAAATCCCCCTTAGTATCAAAAAGAATGCAGATGATTTATTCTCAAGTTGTATTTCTCCTAGTTTCTCTTAACACCAATTAATCATAACAGCCGTATGATGCTCCTTATGTAAATCTACTCCTACATATAACCCCGCTACCTTAACATCTTCAAGATCTTGCTGCTTTTGTGCTGATGACAGGTCCGATATCAAGTAATATTTTAGTTGCTTTATGTACAGATTCTGTTTTATTGATTTTCATTTAATTTCTCTAAGATTGAATTAACTTTTTCTGAATATACATCTGGATTGTCCTCTCTTATCTCAAGAAGAATTCCTTTAATTATTTGTTTTGTTGAGCTATCTACATCTTCTAACGCGTTAATATAAGATGCTACTAAACCTTCCGAATTTAAAAGTCTCCGATGAATTCTTTCCGCCCAGAATTCTGCATGAGGTAACATTTTAGGAATACCAATAGCCAAGTTGTATAGTCCTTCCTCCGTCCCAGAACGGTCAGCAATATAAAATATCGTTTCAATAAGGTAATCGCCAGCTGATGGCTCAGCAATATCTTCCTCAAAAACTGTACAAAGGTCAGGGATTATATCATTTGTTCCTCTGTGCGATAATTCATTAAGAATATTTTCAAACTCTTCAATGTTATCTCCTTCATTATCTAGAAAACGCATTTTGTATAAAATAGAAATATCCTCTTGAAATTTCATGGTGCTTTTCTCCCTTTCTATCCATTGGTAATTTAACTTGCCAAATATCTTCAAACCATTATGCCCATACTATTTATAGGAATAAATATATTCTTTACCTCTTATGTAAGGTGATGTTTGTTCAAGCATGTGAATGGCTTGTAACTGTTCAACAGGCGTCATTATCTGAAGTCGCATTAGTTTTTCAAGACCTGTTTCCTTTAACAGACACTACTACGATTTATGTTTTCAAAATATGGTGCTTGATCGCTGTGCTTCAATTGCTTTACTATATATTCAGGGGATCGTTACCAGTTTATAAAAGCTAGATTTTTATCATATATCCAAAACTCAGTAGTGAGTTTACAACGCTTTGTCACTTAATTCCCCATTCAGGTGATAGAGTGCCTTTTTAGGTAATGATAAAAAAATTATATACATAAACTACGTTTCACTTCTGCCAATAAATCTATCAGCTCAGTTTTCTCTGGTTTTTTCTCCATTTCCTTATGTACATTTATATCTAAATAATCATAAAATGTTTTAAAATCTAAAAAAGCTATTTGTTCAATTTTAACAGCTGGATATCCCAACTCTATCAAAACATGTTTTTCATCTAGTAGTCTAGGCAGTTGCGCCATATCATATTCATCTAAATCAGACTGAAAAAGAGCAAAGACAATCTCTTGTCCATAACCTTTTCTTTCAGCAAAGCTTTTTAATGCTTTTTCTAGATATTTTCCATTTATGAAATTAAAATAGATTACCATCAATTTATCAATCTCTTCTTTACTTTCATTTACTTGATATTCTCTACTCATTTTCGCCCTCCCGTAACATTATATCTTTAATTAATAATAGGGAATTCTTCTTCATAGGGTGAGACAATCTCCACTATGTCTTCTGGTCATAAATCTTCTTCATTAACAAAAATTGATTCAATAAGGGCTGGACAGGGAACATTCCATTCTAGAATTTCTATATATTCACTTTTCAAAAAACTTTGAAAAGAGTATATCAAGTTTTTTGTAATCGTTCGTCTTCTTCCTTTACAAATTATCACCATCTTCATTGTGTCTATTCATCACCCAGTAAAATGTCATCTCACCTAAGCTCGTACTCCGTTTTTCTATTTTATCATTACACACAGTACTCCCTGACCGTACAACCATCATGAGTTTTTACTTTTTAACACCCTATTTCAAATTGCAACATCCTGGTAACCTACTTCAGCTACTTTTTCATTTAATAAACGAATCCCTAGCCCATTTTCTATATCCCATGTACAATTAAATGTAAGTCCAATATCCCGACCGTCAAAAGAACCTACATAGGGAACAACTATTCCATCTAAACGTATCATCTCTGCTATTTCATCAGTTGTTTCAACGAATGGATAGTGTTCATTTACTTCAATATCATAACCTAGATCCTGACGCTCTTGTTTGTAGTAGTCTAATATTGATTGCAAAAGGCTTTGTTGTAACTGTTCCCAATTTTGCATAAGTGAAATATATGCTGCATATTGTCCCTTATCAAACTTGCTATCCTCAGCACCCTTTACCATTAACGCTATCTCAACTTCATGGCCTAAAAAGACAATGCTAGTATCCTTAGACCACACCAAATCATATTCAAGCTCACCAAAAACCGCATCATTTATTTTCATCTTATTTCTCCTTTTTATTTATTAGCAAATCCTCCCGGCTTAAACGCTGCCACATTTATCTCTCCTACTCCACCACTAATTGTGATTTCCACAACGTACTTTAAACGAATAGCAAGTATTAAATTAAAACTCCTTAATGGTATTACTCATGAGCTCTCGCTTCTCAAACTAACCATTTTCTTATTGTCTCACTACATTGTAAACGAATACCTTCTCATCACATCCAACTTTATAAAAAAACCTTGAAAGGCATTTAGCCAATCAAGGTTATAAAATTCGTTAGAACTATATAATCATCTTTTGTGATATTGATGGAAACCTTTGTAATCAAACTTTCAATTAGCTGTTGCTATCTCTTTCTTCTATGAATTCTAAAAACAAATCTTGTAGTTCTCCTAATGTAAAAATTTATCACTGTGGCGTATTACATTTATTTTTCTTGGAAATGTACCATATCATAAGGGTAGTACGGAGTATCTTTTAAAGCTGAGTCATCTAATTTTAAGATTTTTGCGATTGCTCCACTTTCAAAGCTCCAGTAACCACTATAAATATCATGTTTGTTTTCATGCGCATCGTACCATGCTTCATCTGAATGGCCCTCATACCAATATTTATTTATATATTCTTCCAGTTTTTCTATGGAATTCTCTTGTGAAATTTTATTGTTTTCGATTACTTCTTTTAATTTTACATATGGATTTTTCACATAAAATTCACTCTGCTCATAAAAATCTGAGGCCTCACCATTTCGAAAAGCAATAAGATAATTAATCAAATAATCATTTAACCCTTCTTTCCTAATCATTGTTACAAGTCTATTAAATTCTTTATCTTCAATATTTAGCATCACTGCTATGGAGGTCATCCATAGCATACGTATATACCCACTTTCTTTATTCCATACTTTCTCCATAATACCTATTACTTCAGGTAGAAACTCACGAATGTTTTGAACAGAGAAACCCGCAGAGTACATAGCCCTTAATTTATTAAAATAATAGCCTTGCAATGCTATGTATCCATTCTTTAAACCTTTATCATCTTTCCCTCTTTCTTCAATAACTTTTTCAATTAATAATAAAAATTTTTCTATTCGTTTTTCCTCATAATGAATAAACTCATCGAAATATATATTAGTTTTAATTTTATCCCGTAGCATACTCTCTCTCCCACCTTTTATTCTTCAAGGATTTTCTTTACTACTTTTCCATTAGGCATAACCTGTATAACAATCCTTTGAACATTTTCTGGATTGAGCAACATTTCCGTCACAATTTCGTCTGCTTTTTCCTTTGACAAAGTGCTATCTAACCTTTCATTTCCAAGAATCCAATCTTCACTCATTTGCTTCCCATCGTTTGTTTTTCCTAACCTGGATGTATTATACTTAGCCTCCGCTATTACATACTTAGGTGGTGGAGATGCATTTTCATATACACCATCTATTCCTTTAACAATTTTTTGATTCAACGTTAATACACGATCATCACTAATTCTTGTATAGGTTTGACTTTCAAAGAAGTCATCCATTTTAATTTCACCATAGTTCCCTTTATGCTTTGTTGTTTTTAAGACTACTTCGCCACTTTCTACTGATTGTATTACCGTTCGTTGTTGTACTCTAGCGGCTTCCAGTGTTTCAGCTGATTTTCCAGATTTATTGGCTACTTCACCCGTATCCTTATTCCCAATACTTCTATCTGGTTCCTTCGCCTTCCCTCTCTCTTCTACCTTCTCCACAGCTTTCGATTCGCCCTTGGAAACATCTTTAACCTTATGCTTTGTTACGGTCTTTTCTGCTTTGTTTACGCGAAGTACGTATTCTGCTCCTTCGCTTCCGTATTTCACCACTTTCCCTGGCACTCTCGCAAAGCCGCCAAAGAAAATTCCTGCTCCAGAAACAGAACGGTCAAAACTAGATAGTTCATTCCCCGTAATAGGGTCGTATCCTACACTTGCTTCCCATCCACCTTTTACATTGGAAACCACTGGCACCATATCCGCTACAAAAGAAACAGCTGCTAGACCATCCTGTTGTTGCTTTTTGGCTTCCTCCTCATATACACTTCTTGCGATTTCAGGCTTTTTGTAATTCTCATATAGATACGGATACTTTTTCAACTCTTTTTCTAATTTTGCTTTAGAATGAGCAAGCGCCGCAAGATCTCGCTGAACCTTTGGACTGTTTTCCTTTTGAATATGTTTAAAAACTTCTTTAACATGGGGAGCTTTTTTTTCAAGCTGTTCGAGCTTCTTTTTTTGATCCAGTGGATGCATCATTTCCAGCTCTTTTAGCTGTTTTAGTCCAACTGTTTTAATAACTTGCTTTTCTTTTTGTTGAATAGTCAGCTTTTTAGGACTTGTAGCTTCTTTTTTAGCCCCGACACTCCTAATCTGCCCCTGACTCATTACAGACTGCATAAGCATTCCCTCAACGCCCGTAGCGTTTTGAAGAATCTGTTGAGACGCTAGCATGCCCACAGTTGAAGAATCGTTGAGCGCCTGCAGGTATGGGCTTTTTTCAAGTTCCACTGCTTGCTCTGCAGGTGACAGTTCCGCTAGTTTTTTCATGTTAGCAGGTGCTGTATCCTGCTGAATTTGTGTTAGCACTTCTCTTATGTAAGGCGAGGTTTTTTCAAGCCTATGAATTTCTTTTAACTGTTCAGTAGGCGTCATTGCCTGAAGTTGAATCAGTTTTTCAAGACCTACTTCCTTTATCACGTTCTCTTGTTTTTCTTTTCGTGTCAAGACTTTTCAAATATAGCCTTACCCCTCATTACCTACTGTCATTAATTCTTGATTACTATCTCTACTCTTCCTTGAATACCTTCTCATCACATGCAACTTTATAAAAAACCCTTGAAAGGCATTTAGCCAATCAAGGAATAAATAATATATTCGTTAAATTTCCAATCTACTAATAAATCAAGGTAATACTTATCATTTTCTTCTATTTTCTTCAAAAATCAGCAACCTTACCTATAAATTTAAAGCTAACATAGAAATTTAGAAAACATATGTACTTAAAGCACTTGATTGTCTACGGTAGGCAACACATGCTTTTATTATTAGATTACATACAATATAGGATATAAATTTCGTAACGTTATAAAAACAGGATGGCACCTTTTGTATATCGGCCATGTGTCTATATTCATCACCCAGTAAAATGTCATCTCGCCTAAGCTCGTACTCCGTTTTTCTATTCTATCATTACGCTCAGTACTCCCTGACGGTACAACCATCATGAGTTTTTACTTTTTAACAGCCTATTTCAAATTGCAACATCCTGGTAACCCACTTCAGTTACTTTTTCATTTAATAGACGAAGCCCTAGTCCATTTTCTGTGTCCCATGTACAATCGAAGGTTATCCCAATATCTCGATCTTCATTAATATCTCCATACGGAACAACAATTCCAACTAAAGTTATCATCTCAAGTAATTGATTAGTCGTTTCGATTTGCGGATAATTTTCATTAACTTCAATGTCATACCCTAGTTCTTGGCGCTCTAGTTTGTAATAGTCTAATATTGCTTGTAAAAAACCTTGCTGTAATTGTTCCCAATTTTGCACTAATGAGTTATAAGCACTATATTGTTCTTCATCAAACTTACCGTCTTCTTCACCTTTAACCCTTAATGCTATTCCAGCTTCTTTTCCACAAAATTCAATGGTAGTGTACTTAACCCATCCATAATTATATTCAAGCTCACCAAAAACCGCATCATTTATTTTCATCTTATCTCTCCTACTCCACCACTAATTGTCATTTCCACAACGTACTTTAAACAAATAGCAAGTATTATAAAACTGTCTCTTGTAAAAATACAAAACGTCACCTCTCCTATTCTTGCTCTTATTACATTAGTATTAAAATAGCATCTCTTAATGGCTTTCCTTAATGAGCTATTAATTCAAATTCAAGGATATCTTTAACTGTAAACCAGTCACTCATACTTAGAAAAATAAGTATCTCCTAATGCTGTATAAATCCATGTACTTGTTTCCAAATTGTTCTTCGGTAACGAAACTAAATCTAGAGCAGCTATATAGCTCTCTATTGCTTTATTATCTTTTCCTTTTTCAACAAAAGCATTTCCTTCACTACATAACTTTACAATTTGGTCATACACTTGATCATTGAGTGCCAATACAAATCCCTCCCAATAATTATTTACCATCCACCTCAAATTGATATGGTAATACCACTGAACCATTAGTAGTACACTCTACATCTCCGATTAACGCTTAAAGGACAAAGTTTTTCAACCTTGTTCTTTAAATGACTAGCTTATTTTATTTAAACGCCAAACCCCATAAGGGTTATAAAAAGGGTCATCACTTTCAAACAGCACACACGATTCTTCCCTTAATTGAAAAACCGGAGCTTTAGGATCAACACTAAATGTTTCTCCACTATTAAATACAGGATTTTCGATCAACGTATATAGGCAAAAGGTTTGAAACAACTCTACTGTTTCAGCTGGATTGGTATTAGATGTAGATGTTAGTAAATCTTTATAGCCAAAAATTATGCATACCACAGGTGTAAAACACATCTTCTTCTCTAGACATTTGAACGAAAGCAGCAAATGCTCTGTTCTCTGTACCATTGTTAACGTATTCTAACCAATTATCTTTGGTAGTGGCCTTTCCAGATGACTCAACGTTCACTGCTAAACCGCCCGATTGAAGGACTGCCTTCCCGACACTTATAATTTCAAAAACTTGCTCAAGTGATCACCTTCTGCAATAATATATGCCATACTACGGTGATTTTGAAGGGTTTCAATATCATCTTTAGTAAATGTCCCATTTCCACAAAGCTCAAACGCTTCAGCTACATGAGGAATATGTTCATTAACAAATTCCACTTGATAAAAATATTCAGGCGTCTGTAATTTGCCTATATGTTCCCCTAGGTATACAAACTCTTGTTGACTTTCGTTAAATTTGTCTTTAAATGCTTGTCTATCTTTCCATGTGCCCGGTATTCCCAAAATAATTTTCGGATTATTTTCCACGCTCTCACCCACTTATAATAAATTAATTTATTGCTAGCTGTTCTTCAAAAATAGCTCAATTCGCTTAATTTGAATAGCATGCATAGATTCTTCTTTGAGTTTTTCAAAATTTTTTTGTAATTTGTCTAATGGTTTTTATAGTTTTCAAGAAAAAAGCACTTCTGGATTTATTCAGAAGTGCTTTTACTATCCCTTATTTAATAAGCATATTTGCCTTTAGTTTTCATCAACAACTCTTCAATAATCTCTTTTTTAAAGAGAGGAATCAATTAACCTTTTATATTATATTTATCTTTTATCTTAAAAAGAAGTTCTTTCACGTTTTCAGTACGCTCAGGATGTTTTTTAATGTAAAATTGGCATGCAGTTTGAAGATATTTACATAACTCTTCATAATCTACAATATTTTCTATTTCTTCATCTACACCATAGTAGAATAGAACTCTATTTTCTCCAAAAAATTCTTCATCATCTCTATCAAATTCATCTGAATATACTACACCCATATAATCCCGTCTTTCGACATATTCCTCCAAAAAGCCTTCTAGTATCCTAACAAAGTCATACTCCATTACAAAATCACCAAGCACATCAATAACTGAACCTTTATGGAGCCCTTGCTCCTCATACATTCGAATCAACTTATTTTTATCATCAAAAACAGTACTCATTGTATTATCTCCTTAGTTCTGTCCAAATTTCAATACTGGATAAAAATTTTCTATTTCCCCGGTATCAGTATTTTTAAATCCTTCAAACTTCAATCCATTACTTGAAACTCCCCGAATCATTTGTTTATTTGTCTGGCCTTTTAATTGTTTAACTCTTGACGATTCAATACCTTCCTCCATTGCTTCATTCCCCAATCGAACAATTTCGTCACTGGATATTAAAGCAGGGTCATAAACCGTTTTCTTATGAGGAGGTTTATCTTCCTTTGGTACAAATTTAAATTCTCCGGTTCCTTGTCCTCTATAATCTTTTATCTCAACTTTTAATCTATACTCTATATCGTATACCCCTTTAACATCTGGATGCTCATCCTTCTTAACTTCATCTAATTTATATTGATCACTATTATCAAAGTATTTTTTAAATTCATCATAGTTATGTCCGCCACTTACACCGTGACGTTTTGTACACTTTTCTACTTTCCCAGTTAAATGCTCAATATAGTAGCCTTCTTTATATCTTATATTCCCCTTAACCACCGCATCCTGATCATAAACCCCTTCAACATCCGCTTTACCACCAGGTTTTTCCACTTTCTCCAACGCTTTGGACTGACCTTTCGAAACATTCCCCATCTTATACGTCGTTAATCCATTTAACGCTTCACCAACGGTCTTTCCAGGTAACGCCTCTCCTATTCCTACCAGTTGAGGTCGAGGACGTAAAGTAGGTATCTCAGCATCTAATAAAGGTTGAAGCTTCTTCTGAACAGGTTCATATACCTTCTTCGACCAATTGCTTGCTGCTTTTGGGCTGACGACATTTCGCATATTGCTTAATGTTTTGGTTGCTTTATGTGCAGGTACACGCGGAACGTTTGTTACTTTTGGAACGGATTTTACGGCTCCTGCGGGTTTCGCTCCTCCAATTACGCTCGCAAACAGAAACATGCTGTTTTCCCAGTGCTCTTTTGAAAGAGGTTTGTCCGGATTAAGTGCCTGCTGCCCTACATCTAAAAGTCCCATCGTTGCGTGATTGACGAAGTCATACGGTGAATCAAACGATTTTTCTCCTCGCTCAATTAAGCCTTCTTTGAAGGAAACAGCGCCATCAAATCCGCCCATCGTTATATAGTTTCCAAAGTCATACAAGGAGTTGTACCGTTTATCTGCTCTCTCTCCCATACCGGCCCAAACGTCTTGTACTACGCCTTTAGTACCCGTAACTGTACCTTTTGCTAAAGTTATAGCACCTTCTCCTACGTCCTTGACTACAGCTTTTATACCGGTTTCTTCTTTTTTAGCTTTAGGATTTTCACAGATTTCTGTAAAGTCAAAGGATTCAGCTGTTTTTTTAGTCCCGACACTCCTAATCTGCCCCTGACTCATCACCGACTGCATAAGCATTCCCTCAACGCCCGTAGCGTTTTGAAGAACCTGTTGAGACGTTAGCATGCCTACAGTTGAAGAATCGTTGAGTGCCTGCAGGTATGGGCTTTTTTCAAGTTCCACTGCTTGCTCTGCAGGTGACAGTTCCGCTAGTTTTTTCATGTTAGCAGGTGCTGTATCCTGCTGAATTTGCGTTAGCACTTCTCTTATGTAAGGCGAGTTTTTTTCAAGCTTGTGAATTTCTTTTAACTGCTCAGCAGGCGTCATTGCCTGAAGTTGAATCAGTTTTTTAAGGCCTACTTCCTTTATCACTTTCTCCTGTTTTTCTTTTCTTGTCAAGGTTGTTGGAATACCTTCTTCAAAAACCGAGACGCCTCCTGAATCGGTCATCGCTTTTTTCGCCAACGCGCTCAGCTCACTTACATTGCCTGGCTGAATGGAACCATTTTGAAACCCAGCTTTCACTTTAGAAAGCAGCGAGTTTAAAGACGTCAGCTGATCTTGAATCGCTGAAAGGCTTTGCGTTTGCTGTTCGTCAAAACGGACTAAATCGTTCATCGTTTTGTCCGCTTTGTTTTTTGCTTGTTCTACTTCTGTTAGAAAACCTTGGTCGTTAAGCGCTGAAACAGAAGCAAGATGACTGACTTTTTGAATTGCTGCATTCGCTTGATCGACAAGCGAAACGGTTGTATTTCTTGTTTGATTTAAATGCGCGGGAATAGTGTCTTGTAGAAACGGCTGCGTGATGTAGCCGTCTTCGCTCGGTTCAAATGAGCGCAGCGCATGTGTGATCTGAGTTAGTCGATTTTCATAGGAAGTGAGTAATGAATGATACAGCGTTAAAAAAGAAGCATGTCCCGTTTCGTAAAAAGACCGAATCGCTTCTCCTCCTTTTCCTTTAAACGCATCATCTAAGCTTGAAAATGCCTGAACCTGTGAAATCAGGCCCTGAATTTGTTCTTTTTGACTTTTAATAGAGTCTAAGATAGCTTGAATATTTTCGTGAAAAGCATCGACATCAAGTGTTTTCAATAACCTGTAACCTCCTAGCTGTATCGATGTAGAAAAACAACAAACGGTTAATGAACAATCGCCCGTCATTTTTCTAAACCTAAGCGGATGCTCCTCTTTACAAGGCTTGCATCATCCGCTAAATAAAACCTTTTTATTTGAATGCCGAATCTATGCTGGTTGAAAGGTTGTTTTTGATAGCTTTATATAAAATATGAACATTATTTAGCGGCGTTTGCAGCTTTTTCATCTGCTTCTTTTATGGACTGCACGGATTTTTTGGTGGCGTTCAAATCATCGAGGAGCGTTTGCTTGTAGTCCACAATTAACGTTTGCAGCTGCTGGTTCAGCTGGTTTAATTCATCGAGCACCTCTAGTTCTTGTCCGCTTCCGACGTGAAACGGAAAAAGCGGCTGAAACTGCTGCGCAGCAGCGCTTAGGTCACTAAGCGTTCTATTAATTTCACCATCTATTACTTTAATTTCGTCTGCCATATTGCATCACACCTTATCTTTTGCTTCGTCTTCTTGCATTTTAATGGCGCGTTCCATCCCTTGTATATCTGATTGAAGCGCCGTAATTTTTGCATCAATTGTCGTGATGGCATCCGTCAGCTGACGGGTCAGCAAATCATCGTATTCGTCTAACATAGCGGTGCGGATGTCTTCAAACCCAACAGCAAGGCTGCCTGACCAAGTGGCGGAAGTGAGCTCTGGTTCTTTTACCTTTTCCTTTGCACGTTCAAGCTCGCCTTTGACTTCCGTTAACGTGTTTTTACTAGCCGTAAGCTGCTGGATATCTTCATGTGCCTGCTTCACTTGGGTATACAGATGAGCAACAAACATCTCATTCATATGATGACACTTCCTTTATATCTATCTCTTGGTTTCTCTAACAGTAATTCCCTTTTATAGCTTATCAAATAAAGAAAGAGAGCACATCGGCATGTTTTCTTATATTTTTTGGGAATAATGTAGGTTTTTAGTTCAATACCCACTCTTCAGGATAAAATAACCAAAACTATCTTACCATTGACAATTTATCAAGATTTTCGGACTACTTTGCTTGTTATTTCCACGCCACTAAAAGGCCTTTTTACACAATTTTTTTGTTAAAACGCATTCATTCTTTCTATTTCCAAATATTTAAACATGCGCTAGTATATACATAATATAAAGAGGAGGTTGAGTATGAGAGAAAAGCTCGTAAGACTCGGTTATTTACTGGGGTTGGCTCTTGTTTTGTCCGGCATTTTATATTTCTTTGCATCGAACTGGCAAGGCTTTGACCGCTACATTAAAATTGCGCTGAGCGTGGGGCTGATGCTGCTGTTTTACGGAAGTGCGTTTGTAGTGCGAAAGCTGCTTCCTCAGCAGGCGTTTTTAAGTCACTGGACTCTTTTGGCCGGCGCTCTTTCATTTGGATTAAGCATCGCGCTTCTTTCTCAAATTTACAACACGCACGCTGAATCGTACTGGCTGTTTTTAATTTGGCTTGTGCCGGTTATTTTGTTTAGCTTTTTTACAAAGTATCAGCCGTTTTACGTGTTATCGTTTGTTTTATTTCAATTCACCATGGCTTTTTTCATTTCACCAACAGGCGCAGTTTCACAGCGAGGCGAACACGAGACGCTTTTACTTTACGCAGGAATGGCGTTTGTGAACTTGATTATTTTTTGGATCATAAAAAAGAAACGGCGCTCGTCTCCTGTGATCATGTATGCGGCGTTTTGTTTGTTTCACTACATTTTTTTAACTGTTTCCCTGCCGGATTTCACAGGGAGCTCTAGCTTACGGATTGGTCTGATTATTTTTTATTTGCTGTTTTTACTAAGCTCCTTTTTTTATTTTTCAAAAGTGGAGCCGCAAAGGTCGTTTTTAGGGATTTCCATCGTAGCATTTGCTTTATTTGTTATTGAACAGTTTTTCTCTTTTATTTTTAAACACTACGCTGAATGGTCACTGTTCTTAGCTTTAGGATTTGTGATTTTATTTATTGGTGCAAGCGTATGGTTTGTCAAATGGCTCACTGCTAACACGGCAGCACAAAAAACCTCGCTCCGCGTAATCAAACGAATAGCGGTGATTGGGATTACGGCCATTGCATCGGTCATCGGCAGCAGCTCTTTAGGAGGACTTGTCACACTTATTACAGGAACGTACCCAACAAATGGAATGCTTGTGATTGGCGTTTTACTGATTGTGGCATGTTATTGGATTAAAGCAGATATTCCAACGGTAAAATATACGCTTTTAATGATGGGCGTATTAATTAGCGGCGGCGCTTCTTTTTTTGTGAACGACATTCTGTTTTTTATCTACGTCATCGCACTTGTAGCGCTTTTAGTATTCACAAAGCATACGCCCGTTCGCCTGCTGCTTTTTGTGCTAGTGCAAGGGCTTCTGTTAATAAAGGTTCCGACTGCTTACTATGACACTATCAAAATAGATTATGTGCTGCTCGCTTTGTTTCTATTAAATGCCGCTGTGTACGCGATAAACGTACACCACGCGTTTAAAAAAGCAGCGCTTCTTCTTGCTTTTATCTTTTTACTGTCGCTGACTGAATTAAGCGAACCGTCTTTTTTAAATATTATTTACTGTACGATGTTTTTTGTAATTTCGACCGTCTTTTTATTTGTGACGGTACGAAAAGAGCCAAAATACGATTTTATGGTCGGCATGATTTTCTGGTTTGTTTTTTTAGCGATGAAATATTACGACTTTGTGTGGGATTTATTTAATAAGTCACTTGTACTCGTTATTTTAGGTCTTATCTTTCTTTTCCTAAGCAGGAAATGGGACCTGTCAATGCCTGATCAGCCGCAGCCATCGTTTCTTGACCGCAGACGAACCGCTGTATGGATCATCATTCTTGTTCAGCTCATTATGCTGGGCGGCATTTTCACTAAAAACGAAGTGCTTCTTCAAAACGGAAAAGAAATTAAGCTCGCTTTACAGCCGATCGATCCGCGCTCGCTGCTGCAAGGCGATTATGTTGAGCTTAATTACGACATTGCGCACGTTACCTTACCTCATGTGAAAGACGGAGAAAAAGTGAAGCTCGTTCTTCGCCCTGACAAACAAGGCGTGTATGAATACGCAAAAATCTACCAAGCGGATGATGACTGGAATAAGCCGTATACTTCTAAAGAAAAAGACGTTGTCATTACGGGCAGCTATCACGAATGGGGAATTCAGTACGGAATTGAGCATTATTTTATTCCAGAAGGAACCGGCAGCAAAGTGGAAAGCGAAGCTCGTTTTGCTACTGTACGAGTTGGAAAAAATGGAGATGCGATCGTTACAAAAGTAGGCAAATAAAAAAGCAGCCGCTTCAACATTGAAGCGGCTGCTTTTTGTTTTAATTGATAAATACGCTGATGATCATCGTTAGAATAAGAATCACAAAGAAAATAATGATTCCATAGCCAATCCATTTTATTCTTTTGGGCGTTCCTTTTACATTCATATCCGTCATTTTTCCTTCAATACGCTTTTGATGTTCAGTAACATCATTGTATTCATTGTTAGGTGAAGTGATATTACCCTTCCTTTCTATTTAATCGTTTTCTTTCTTCTAAAAGCTCTTCGTATCTTTTTTCAAGACGCTGCTTGTCTTTTCCTTCTGGCGTGATAGAAAGCTCGCTAATCACTTTTGTTAATTCTAGTTGAAGCGCAAGTTTCTCCGCTTCATTTTGCTGCTGTGACGCTTTTTTGCTTTTACCCGTATCTTCAATCGCCGCAAGCTCCGCTTTGGACTGTTTTAACGTCAAAACATGCGTCGCAAGCTTTTTAACAAAATAGCGGTCGTGCGTCACAAATAAAATCGTCCCTGGATAAGCTTTTAACACTTCTTGAAGCGCTTCTTTTGTATGAAGATCAAGATAGTTGGTCGGTTCATCTAAAAGAAGAACGTTATAGTTTCCTAAAAAGACTTTTGCTAATGCCGTTTTGACTCGTTCTCCTCCGCTTAGCATCTCTACTTTTTTATACACGTCTTCACGTTTAAAAAGTAAGCGCGATAGCACCGTACGAATAAACTGCTCGGTGTACGGACTGTCTTCTTTGATGTTTTCTAAAATGCTTTTAGCGGGATCTAGATTTTCAAGGCGCTGATGAAAAAACCCAAGTTTTACAGGCTTCGCAACCGTGATTCCTTCTGTTCGCTGCTCAATCATATTCAGCAGCGTAGATTTTCCGGCGCCGTTTTTGCCGACAATCGCTACTTTCGCTCCTGGCTTCACACCGCCTTTTAGGTTTTGAAACAAGATATGATTACCAGCTGATGCTGAGACTTTGTCAAAGCTTAGTACCTGCTTGCTGTGCACTTGGTGAAACTGCGATAGGTCAAAATGAATTTCTTCCATTTCTTTTGGCTTTTCTTTTTTCTCCAGCTTTTCAATTCTTGTTTCAATCGCTTTTGCGCTTCTGTCTAGCTTCGCTTTTTGTTTTCCGACCGCTCGTTTATGAAGCCTCGCTTCAGAGTTGCCCATGCGGCTCGGCGCTTTTTTAAGCGACTTTGATTTTTGGCTTTTTTCTTCAGACGCCAGTTCAAGCCGCTGCTTTTCTTTTACATACTGTTCATATTCAAACTGCTGTCTTTCAACCGCGTGTTTTTTTTGCGTCACATATTCTTGATAATTGCCTTCATAACAGTGAATTTTGCCGCCTTCTACTTCCCAAATAGACGTACAAAGGCGGTTTAATAATTCTCGGTCATGTGAAATCAGCAGCAGACTGCCTGTAAAAGACTTCATTTCTTCTTCAAATTTCTCTACGCCTTTTACATCTAAGTGGCTCGTTGGCTCATCGGCTGCAAGCAGTTCCGCCCCGGATGAAAGAGCAGCAGCAATTTTCTTTCTTGTTTCTTCTCCTCCGCTAAGAAAGTCCGCTTCAGTTGGCACACTCCACTGACTTTTCATCTCAGGAGAAACGTCTCCTGTAGCTTGAACATCAAGCTGCGGAATCAGTGAGGAACGGCCATATGTTTGCACAATCCCTTGATCTGGACTCATTTTTTTCATTAAAATATGAAGCAACGTCGATTTGCCTTCTCCGTTTTTCCCCACAATTCCAATTCGCTCTCCGCGATGTACTTGAAGCTTCTCTGCTTGAAACAGCAGGCGATCTCCATAGCTTTTTTCAATATTTATAGCTTCTAACAATAACATAAAAAAACCTCCCTAGGATTTCTAGAGAGGATTAGAGGTCATAATTAGGCATACGCAAATATGCACCCTTTTATAGAGTAAAAAAAGGGAGAAATCACTTCATATAAGACATATAGAAATGGCACCTAAAAATGTACAGACTAATCCTATCTAGACAAATGTTCATTTAAAATAAAGTTTTAAAAGAATGTCTAAAAAAATAGGATTACTTATCCATTGTCTACGGTACCTTTCCTTTCTTAGTATAAAATGACTTGCTTCTTACAGTGTATGATGAACATTTTTAAATGTCAATATCCATTTGGATGATATTCCCTTCTTTTCCTAAGTACAAAAGATCCTCAGCTGATCTCAGCCGAGGATTCTTTTCTTACACGTATTGGTTCACTTTCCCTGTAAAATCAGGCAGCCACTCGCCGTGGGCTTCAATTAAATCATCGCACATACGAATGATGTCATCCATGGATAATTCCGCATTTGTATGAGGATCTAGCATCGCAGCTTGATAGATGTGCTCTCTTTTTCTAGTGACCGCTGCTTCAATAGTTAATAATTGCGTATTAATATTCGTGCGATTTAACGCCGCAAGCTGCTCTGGTAAGTCTCCTACATAAGTCGGCATAATACCGCTTCGGTCTACAACACATGGAACTTCTACACACGCTTTTGTCGGCAGGTTACTAATTAAGCCTCCGGTATTTAATACGTTACCCGCAAATTTAAACGGCACGTTTGTCTCCATTGCTTCAATAATTCTAGAGCCGTACTCATGTGAACGCGTATGAGTTAACTGACTGTTGTTAACCATTTCTTCTCTCATTGATTCCCAATTGCTGATTTGCTCTTCGCATCGGCGCGGATATTCATCAAGAGGGATGTTAAACTGATCAACAAGATTTGGATATTTATGTTTAATAAAGTATGGATGATATTCTGCGTTATGCTCAGACGATTCGGTAATATAATAACCGAACTTATCCATTAGCTCAAAACGCACCATATCATGATGCTTTGTTCTTTGTTTTTCTTTTGCCAGACGCTTGATTTCTGGGTATAAGTCTTGTCCATCTCTTTTTACTTCTAGCAGCCATGCCATATGGTTAATGCCTGCGATTTTCTCTTGTATTCCTTCATGATCCATTCCGAGAGAATCAAATAAATCTTTTGTACATACTTGAACACTGTGACAAAGGCCTACCGTCTTTACATTTGTATAGCGCAGCATTGCACCCGTTAGTGTTGCCATTGGATTGGTGTAATTTAAAAACAGCGCATCCGGACATACTTCTTCAATATCTTTTGCAAAATCAAACAGCACTGGAATCGTGCGCAGTGATCTGAAGATTCCTCCAATTCCTACTGTATCTCCAATCGTCTGACGCAAGCCGTATTTTTTAGGAATTTCAAAATCAATGACGGTGCTTGGTTTGTATCCGCCTACTTGAATCGCGTTAATCACATACTTTGCTCCTGTTAAAGCTTCTCTGCGGTTCAAATAGGCTTTAACCGTAATATTCACTTTGTAGTTTTCTTTTAGATTGTTTAGCATATTTTCCGAATCTCTTAAACGCTCAGCATCTATATCGTAAAGTGCAAACTCAAAGCCAGCTAAAGCAGGCACAAACATGCAGTCTCCTAAAATATTTTTTGCAAAAACTGTACTTCCCGCTCCGATAAATGTGATTTTAGACATTGTCATCTTCCTTCCTCATATTGGTTTTATCCTTTTACAGATCCTGATGAAAGCCCTGCAATAAAGTATTTTTGTAGCACTAAAAATAAAATGGTCATTGGAAGCATCGCAATAATCGCAGCTGCTCCTACTAAGCTAAGATTATTTTGATTTTCGGCAAAAAAGCTTGCTAGCGTAACGGTTAATGTATGCATTTCCTTATCTTGAAGGAAGAAAATCGCAAACTGATAGTCGTTCCAAATATAGACGCTTGCAATAATTAAAATAGACGCAGTGACAGGCTTTAGCAGTGGAAATACGATTTTAAAGAAAATCGTTAACGTGCCGGCCCCGTCAATTCTTGCTGCTTCCTCGAGCTCTTTAGAAATAGTGGAGCGAATGAAGCTCGCATATAAAAAGATCGTTAGCGGCAAAAATGCTGCGACATTATTTAAAATAGCAATTTGATACGTGTTCATCATCCCCATATTCACAACCATTTTGTACAGCGGAACTAGCGCTGTTAAAGGCGGTATTACCATCACGGCGATAAAGATAAAATAGACGTACTTATTTAGTTTCGTTTGGCGTCGCGCTAAAGGATACGCAGCCATTGATCCTAAAAAAATAAGCAGAATCGCCGAAACGAACGTAATGATAAATGTATTAACAAAAGAATTTCCTAAGTTGGCTTGCTCCCAAGCCGCTGTGAAATTTTCAAGGTGTATGCTTTTTGGAAATACCCATTTTGAACTAAAATCCCCGGTTGCCTTTAAAGAAGTCGTAACTAGAATATAAAAAGGGACAATATGAACGAGCGTTATACAAAGCGCTAGAAAGGTAAAAAATCGTTTTTTCCGTTTATTTGTATAGTCCATCACGCTTCTGTCTCCTTTCGCTTAAAGTACACAAGTGCTGATAAGCTAATGACTAAAATAATGAGCGCCATGCACACACCTTGAGTTGCAGCATAGCCGGCGTCCTGTCTTCTAAAATATAAATCATACATAAAAGTAGACATTGACTGCGATGCATCTCCAGGCCCTCCTCCTGTCAGCGCAACAATGACGTCAAACAGTTTTAAACCTCCGATAATATTTAAAACGACGTTAATTGTAATCGAAGGCATGAGCAGTGGAAGCGTAATGTTTTTAAACTGCTGAAGAGTCGATGCTCCGTCAAGCTGCGCCGCTTCGTAATAATCTTTTGAAATACTTTGCAGCCCCGCTAAATAAATAATCATCGCAATTCCAACGAATTGATACGTATTGACGAACACAATAATCCAAGAGTTAAGCTCCGGAGTCCCCAAAGCATTAATCTTCTCAAAGCCTAAAAATACAAGAAGGTCATTTAAAGCGCCTCCTTGGTAGGCAAAAAAGAAGTACCAGATATACCCCATAATAATTGGGCTGATAATAACTGGAAGGTAGACAATTGTTCTTGTTACAGCTTTCAATTTAATGCTTTGATTGAGAAGCAAAGCATACAACAAGCCAATAATGTTTTGGAAAATTGTACTGCCTATTCCGTAGAGCAGCGTATTTTTTATCACAAGCCAAGTCGTTGGGTCTGCAAGCAAACGTTTATACTGCTGGAGCCCAATCCAATCGTATGTTTGTGAAAATCCATTCCAATTAGTAAAGGAAAGTCTAATTCCGTTAATAAAAGGATAGATAATAAAAACGGTGATAATTACTAAGCCGGGAAGGTACATCCACCATAAAGAAGACTCTGTTTTTAATTTTTTCTTTCGTTTTTCCGTATCTCTTACTACGGAAACCGACTCTTTCCTGACTATTTCATTCATCGTGTTCACTCCTATTTCAGCTTGTGTTGAAAAGAAGCAGAAGACTATCTCCCTGCTTCTTAGCGAACAAGGAACTTTTGCACACTATTTTATTGTTTACTGAGACGCTTGTACTCTTTTTCCATCTCTTTTGATAATTGCTTTGGCGTTAAACTTCCCGCTAGCAATTCTTGACCTGTAGAAGACATCACTGCCCACATACCGCTCGGTAAATACTTTCGGTCGAAGTATGGCTCAACTTTAATATCGCTATACTTATCGTAGTATTCAGAGTAGTAGTTTTGGGTTTTATTGTTTGTCAGAGCCGATGCTGAAGACGTTCCTTCGGCAATCTTTTTGGCAACTTCCGGCTGTGACACAAATTCAATAAATTTCTTAGCTTCTTTAAGGTGCTTAGAATCCTTCCACGCAGCAAGGGTAAAGCGCTCTCCGCCAATCCAGCTTTGCGTGCCCCCTTTATGAATAGCAGGCACCGGTACAGTTCCTACTTTTACTTCAGGATTTAATTCTGTTGCATCCGCTCCAAGAGATCCGCCCACAAATGTGAAAGCAATTTTATTTTGAGCCATTAATTCCGTTGCTTGAGATACTTTTGCGGTTAATACATCTTCATTCAGCAGCCCTTTTTTCTTCATTTCTGCCATTGTTTCCGCTAGAAGCGTATAGTTTGACCAATTGAATGTCCCTTTTTCCAACTGCTTAGCATAGTTCTTATTTTTTGCTGTAATAAGCTGAGGTGTAGCCAGCTGATC
Source organism: Priestia sp. TGN 0903 (assembly GCF_050846855.1). Taxonomy (NCBI): domain Bacteria; kingdom Bacillati; phylum Bacillota; class Bacilli; order Caryophanales; family Bacillaceae; genus Priestia; species Priestia sp. TGN 0903. The sequence continues at coordinate 612,507 of NZ_JBOZGL010000003.1, read as the reverse complement.
AAACACTTGAGCAATATTGCCATTTTCCCCTCCTGGGATCCATAGAGGCGCTACTTCTCCTTTGCTTTTCTTTTTTACTGTTTCTAACGCTGTTATAAATTCATCCATTGTGTTAGGAGGCTTTATTCCGTACTTTTTTAATAACGTCGCATTATAGCTAATTCCGTCTTTTGCTTGATTTAAAGGATACGCATACACTTTGCCGCTTTTATCTTTTAAAATTTGATTTAGCGCCGGATCCAAATGCTGAACCCAATCCATATCTTTTAAATCTGCTACATACTCCCCGTAGCGAAGCTGAGACCAGCCGTGCGTATCAAATAAATCCGGCATATCATTTGCACCCATTTTCACACGAAGCATATCTTCATAGCCGTTACCCGGAAAATTCGCATCAATTTTAATATCTGGATTTTGTTTTTCAAATTCTGTAATCGCGTTTTGAAGCGCTTTTCTCTCGCCTTTATTACTCATCGTAGAAAAAAGCGTTAACGTTGTTTTCCCATTTCCGCCTGTTGCCGCTTCTTTATTTCCGCAGCCCGCTGCCACAACAGAAAAGACTAGTAATAGAACAAAAAGATACGTAAGCTTTTTCATTTATCTTTTTTCCTCCTTATACTCTATCAAGACAAAAATAACTGAATATTCAGTTATTTGTACATAGACAAATTCATTGCACAACGAAATAAAGTCACTTATAATTTAATCCTATACTTTTACAAAGGTTCAAAGAGTCCTAAAAAGCTTTTTCATCTACATACTTATCTGCCAATAAGTATGTAGTTTCTAGGGCTTTTTAACCTGCCTTTTTTATGATTTTTTCTATTTTTCTTCCCCCTTATCACTCTTTATGTATGAATTCTGCTTTTCTATCACCCCCTTTCAAGTTATAACTTTTAGGTTACTGCTTCTTGAGCAAAGCTCCGCAGCTTTCACGGTAAATTAGTTTGGTCGGCACCATGACTTTTAAAGGAATGGACCTGCCGCTTAACCGATCTACTAGCATTTTAACAGCCTGCCTTCCCATTTCTTCGGTATATACTTTAACTGTGGTGAGCGGCGTGCTCGCAAATGCTGCGACATCCACATCATCAAAGCTTACGATCGCTACGTCTTCAGGAACCTTTATATTTGATTGCTGCAGGGCACGCATCGCTCCTATCGCCATTGCATCACTTGCGATAAAAAATGCCTCAGGAAGATTTCCTTGCTTAATCGCTTGTCCCATCAGCTCATATCCTTCATTCATTGAATATTCGCCGACATAAACTTTCTCAGAATCGAACAGGCCTTTTTCATGCATAACGCGTTCAAAAACCGTTTGACGCTGATCTTCAATAATAGAACTTCCATTGATATAATGTTCTCTTTCTGTCCCTCCGATATAGCCAATTCTTTTATAACCGAGGTCAAATAAATGATTTAATGCATGTTTAGTAGCTTTCTCAAAATCAATCATGACCGAATCGTACAAATCCTCATCCGCTTTGTGATTGATAAAAACAATAGTATCTAAATGATTGCTCACTTCTTGAACCGTTTCTGGACTAACTCTTCCCACTACAATTACTCCATCAAGATCCTGCAGCAGCTCTTCTTGCTTCATGCCTTTTAGTCTAAATGACTTTACTGTAAAAATTTCTTTTTCTGCGCATTCACTCTCTATTCCATGGCGAATAGAAGAGAAAAAAGGGTCTACTAACTCTTCTTCAAGGGATTGAGCAAAAATGATACCTATCCTTGGAGCTTCTATGTCTTTTCCATTTGCCGTTCCTTTTCGTATCTTCACGGGCGTATATTGCAGCTCCTTGGCTGCATGAAGAATGCGCTCACGAGTAACCTCAGATACAGAAAGCGTATGATCATTATTTAGTACTCTGGATACGGTTGAACTGGAAACATTAGCGTACGCCGCTATATCTTTTAAAGTTGCCATCTTTTTACCTCTCTATTATAATCTTCTATTTTTACTAAATATTTATCTCTTATATTGGAAGAATAGCACATTAATAAAACGCTTTCAATAAATAATTTTAAAATTTCAGTAAATTTATTAAAATATCCTCCAAAATTCTTCATTTCTTTTGCTAGTTCCGCCGTTAAAGTGACAAAAAAGCCGCTACCACTGCCTTATTTTTATCAAACCGCACTAAAACTTAAGTAAACTTTTAGTAAATATTAATTTTTATAAGAATTTGTTCATATTTGATATAAAACGGTTTGTTGGGGAAAATAAAAGAAGAAATACTGATAAGGAAAGAGAGCGCATATGATTAGCAAACATTCTTATTTTCAACAATGTCTGCCTGCCCTTCAACAATTGCATAACATGAATTTCACGAAAGAACAGCTGTTGCAAAAAGACTTTTTAATCGGTCAAGAAAAGGAACTAAGCATGTACTACTCACCCCATAACGATTACATAAATCCAGACGCTCATATTTTCATTGCCGGCATCACACCAGGCTGGTTTCAAATGAAAACCGCTTTTAAACAATGCCTTTCCAGCCTGTCCCATCATCATCCGCTTGAACAAGTACTGTACGAAACAAAAAAATCCGCTAGCTTTAGCGGAACGATGAGAGTAAATTTAATAGACATGTTAGACAGGTGCGGCGTTCAAAAAGCGATCGATATAGACAGTGCCGCTGAGTTATTTGCTTCACAGCGAGATATGCTGCATACCACGTCCGTATTAAAGTATCCTGTGTTTTACAAAGGAAAAAACTATACGGGTCATCAGCCGCCAATTGAACGATCAGCGCTTCTTTCACACTATGCTTTTGAAGTGTTTCCACAGGAATTGAACGAAATAAAGAATCCATGCTTAATCATTCCGCTAGGAAAAGCAGTTGAAAATGTTTTAAGAAAACTTTCAAGTGAACCTTCGTTTTCTCGGCATACGTATTTATTTGGCTTTCCTCATCCATCCGGAGCAAACGGACATCGAAAACGGATATTTGAAGAACACCTAGGTGGATTTACGGAAATTGTGGAGGGGTGGGCTGTAAAAAAAAAGAGCTGAAACTAGTTTCAGCTCTTTTTTTGCTATAATTATGTAAAAATATACCTACACGGAGGTCCGCTTTTATGTTAACAAATTTAGAAGAATATAATAACCCTCTTTTATACGACGATGAAAATGAGCAGTATACAGAAGACGTTGCTTTTTTACTAACAGAAGCAGCTAAGGAAAGCGGAATAATCCTTGACTTAGCTTGTGGTACAGGACGTGCGACCATTCCATTAGCAAAAGCGGGACATTCACTGATTGGAGTAGATATTCACCCACCCATGCTGCAAGAAGCACAAAAGAAAGCAGAGGCTTTAAAGCTATCTGTTAAATGGGTAGAACAAGACTGTACCAAACTCGACTTAAAAATAAAAAGCGACTTTATTTATATCGTAGGAAATTCATTTCAGCATTTTCTAACAAATGAGGAGCAGCACGCCTTTTTAAGCGGCGTTTATACGCATTTGAACGACGGTGGAATCTTTATTGTTGGAATACGTTTTCCTTCTATAGAAGAGCTAACATCAACAGAAGCAGAAGAATATTGGAAAAGCTACCAAGATTCCGACACCGGATATACAACAGACGTCTACATAATCAGCCACTATGATGCCATCAAACAAATTCAGCATAATCTCACAACTAGAAAGATAAGAGATCACGAAACAATCATAAAAGAAATAACATCGAAAATAGATTTACGCTATACGTTCCCGCAAGAAATGGAACATCTTTTAGCACGTATCGGATTTATGATTACGAACGTCTACGGAGATTGGAAAAAGAGCGCTTTGACCAACCAAAGCACTCAAATGATTTACGTTTGTAAAAAACAAAGAGTTCATCCTACCCCTTAATGGCGGCTGCAATTTTTTATTTGCAGTGTCATAAAAAAGGAGACCCCTGGTTCGGACTCCTTTTTCTTAAAACCTTTATTTCTTTGTACTTGAATTAATAGATGTATCTATAAAATCATTCACATGTTTGCTCATTTCTCTGTACTTCGTCCAGTGTAAATAGTGATGACCTTGTAAAACAACTAGTTTTTGCGACGATACGTGACTTAATTGATTTTGGTAAAACGTAATATTTGATTTTCCTTCTTTTGCTTCTTTATCTATTTTTCTAGTAAAAATCATTACGGGTATTTTTGAAGGAAACGACATATCGAGAGTTTTATTTATATTGTTGTTCAGTTCTTTTGCTTCATCAATGACGTTTTTGTTGTAGCCTTTCCAGCTGGAGATTGCTTTTGTCATTTTTAAATTTTTTGCTGTATACGTTCCTTCTTCGGCTAGCGGTAGATACTGATTAGGACTAGTAAGCAGGGCTAAGCGAGCCACTCCACTTGGCGCTAAAACACTCATCAAACTTGGTATATTCGGCCCTTCTTCTTTAAAATAATCCAGCGCTTTTGGCAACGTAGGGTCTATTCCAATAATTGCTTTTACTTCATCTGGATATTTATTAGCGTAATACATGCTGTACACGCCAGAAACTGAATGCGGCATTAATATATACGGACCCTTTATATTCGATTTTTGCAAAGCTTCTCTCATTTCGCTTACACTATTTTCTACCGTACGTTTTTTATTCGTAGTATCACTCCATCCGTATCCAAATGGTTCTACTACCACAACTTTATTATCCTTCGACAGTTCATTTACTAAAGGTTCAAAATCCAGTGCAGGCGCAGTCGTTCCTAGGCCGGTTAGTAGTACAATCGTATTTTCCCCTTTACCTTTTGTATATACATGAATATCTCTGCCATTAACCTCTACTAATTGACCAATAGGCGGGTACTTTTTCTTTTCCACTGCCGTCATTACTTGATTCGTTACACTCCATATGATGCATATCCCCAATATAGCTACTATCACGTTTCGTAGAATCCTCAAGAACCTAAACTTTTTTTGCACGTTTACTTCTCCTTTCCGTAAGTAGCAATTAACAAGCAGATGCCAACCCTAGTGACTCTTTGTGACTGCTTACTTACTATGACGCTTCAGAAAACATTTAGTTCTATTTCCTATATAAAATTTAAAAGAATGATAGCAGCTTACTTCAGCACTAAACGAAAAAAAGGCCTCTTCTTATGGAAGAGACCTTTTACTATTTATTAAAAAAGAACAATAAAAACTGTAACTCCTTCACTTGATGCCTAAGCGTATAACTGACGCTACGTTTTTAGCCGTTCTTTCAATATTTTCATCAGCTTTTTCTAGTGCTTCTGACAGATCAACCGCTCCGGGCACGACGCTGAATAACGCAGAAATACCATGTTCATACACAGCTTCACTTCCCGCTCCAATGCTCCCTGCTATTGCTATCACGGGAACGCTATGCTTTTTTGCTGTTTTCGCTACTCCAATGGGGGTTTTCCCGTAAATGGTTTGACCATCTATTCTTCCTTCACCGGTAATGACAAGATCAGCATTCTTAATATAGCTTTCTAGCTGAGTTGCTTTAATGACTATGTCTACACCTGGCTTTAACTCCGCAGATAAAAATGCCAGCAGGCCGCCTCCTAGTCCTCCTGCCGCCCCGGCACCAGGAATACTTTGAATATGAATACCCATTTCTTTTCCAACAATCGCTGCGTAATGAGCTAAATTACGGTCAAGGTGTTTAACCATATCAGGAGTTGCACCTTTTTGAGGACCAAACACAGCGGATGCTCCGGTTTCACCCGTTAACGGATTGTCTACGTCGCACGCCACTTCTACTTTAACTTCAGCAAGCCGAGAATCCAAGTTTGTCAGATCGATAGAGGCTAACTGATCTAAACTGCCTCCTCCTTCTTTAATTTCTGCTCCGTTAGCATCAAGAAGCTTTGCCCCTAAAGCCTTTGCCATACCGGCTCCTCCATCATTTGTAGCACTTCCTCCGATGCCAATAATGATATGCTTCACTTTATGATCTAACGTTTTAAGAATGAGCTCGCCCGTTCCTCGCGTTGTTGTGATAAGCGGGTTTCGTTTATCGACAGGAACATGATGAAGGCCTGAAGCGGCTGCCATTTCAATAACAGCCGTGTTGCCGTCTCCAAGAATTCCGTAAAAAGCTTCCACCTCTTTATCTAAAGGTCCGGTTACTTTAGCTTGTATAATTTGTCCGCCCGTCGCGTCCACAAGCGACTGAACGGTTCCTTCTCCACCGTCTGCCATAGGTACTTTACTAATCTCCGCGTCTGGAAAATGAGCTTTTATTCCTTTTTCAACCGCTTCACAAACATGCAAAGCCGTTAAGCTTTCTTTAAATGAATCCGGTGCAATCACAATTTTCATAGAAACACTCCTTTTTGTTTTTACCCGTATAGCTTTAATACACCAAATATAAGCGTGGATACAATTGCCATAATGAGTCCAATCAGCGATTCATAAGGGATTAATTTTAAACGTTCTTTTATTTTCATATTTACACTTCCGCCCGTTGCGTGGAAAAAGCTTCCGTGCGGAAGGTGATCAAGTACGGTTGCTCCGGCATGAACCATAGCAGCCCCGGCTAAAGCAGAAACGCCTAGCTCTAAAATCGTCGAGCCAAAAACTTGGCTTGCGACTGCTGTTCCTGCAGTTGTCGAAGCGGTTGCGGCTGACATAAAAATACCTGAAACCGGAGCTAAAACATAAGCTGGCAATCCAATGGCAGACAAGCCTTGAATAATCACGTCTTTTAACTGAGAGTTAGCAATGATTCCTGCTAATGTCCCCGTTCCAAACAGCATAATGGCTACACCTGACATTTTCCCTAACCCTGAAATAGCGTATGTATTAAGCTGTTTTCCTTTTTTCATCACAATGGCACCAACAATCCCTCCTGCGGGAAGAGCAACCATCGGATCAACATTAATATCAAAAAGCGGACGCAGCGCCAGCAGGACGATGGTAACGATTGGCGCTATGATGGCTGTTAAAAACAGCGGCAAGCTGCTTGCATCCACTGTATCTATTTCTTCAGCTTGAACCATTGTTCCTTTTTTCACTAATCGTTTGGCTACTACATAAGTAGCTGCTACGCCGAATATAGCGGGAATAATCCCTGCGGCCATTACGGATGTAAGCGGAATATTAAATGCATCTGAAGCAGCAATGGCGTTAGGATTAGGAGACATTAAATTCCCTGCCTTTCCTCCTCCGATCATTGCTAGTAAAATAGCAGGCTTTGACATACCCGTACGTTTCGCAATAGCTAAAGCAATAGGCGCCACTGTGATCACAGCCACATCAACAAACACGCCTACTGTGGTTAGAATAAGTGTGGCTAGCGCTAGAGCTAAAAGTGCTTTTGTTTCCCCGAGTTTTTTCACAATGGTTTCTGCTATAACCGCTGCAGCACCTGATTCTATTAATACGCCGGCTAATACCCCAGCTGCAAGAATCCGCAGCACTGCAGGAATGATGCCTTGCGCTCCTTCAATCATTAAAGTAACGGTATCAGCAATATTAACTCCGCCTATCAGTCCTCCTATTAAAGCTCCGGCTATCATTCCGTATGCAGGAGCCACTTTCTTTAAGATTAATATAATGGCAATTACTAATGCACAAATCGCGCCTAATGCGCTTACTTGAACATCCATAAAGCATCCCCTTTCTTATTTCTTCTATCCCCAGTGCTAATTGTAAGCGCTACCTTTAATTCTTTCATTAGTCATTTCAACAAAAAAAGACCTTGCTATCGCAAGATCTTTTATGCACGTGCACAATTATGAAATTTTAGATAGCAGCATGGCTACATATAGTTCAAGAAGGTCTTTTACTTTCCTTGGATCTTTTCCCGTAATATCTTGAATTTTATCTAAACGGTAGCTTAGCGTATTTCGATGAATAAAAAGCTTTTTAGCTGCCGTGCTTCCTTCGCCATTTTCTTCTATGTAGATCGTTAACGTTTCGATAAGCTCTTTTTTCTTATCATATTCCTTAAGCTTTTCATAGTATTGCAACAGATCATGATTTTCTTGAAAACCGGCGCGTTGACGTAACAGTACGGGAATTTGATAATCCGAATAGCAGTAGAAATCAGCTTCTGGATGAAGCTTTGAACCAACCGAAAGCGTATCTTTTGCCTGCTGATACGATACATGAAGGCCTTTAAAGTCAGCTTGAACAGATCCTGCAGATAATTTATAAGGACAACCAGACGCACGAAGCTGCTTTTCCAGCTGTTCAGCATAGCTGCTAGCGCTGCCCGCTTCTATAGATTTTAATATGACTACTCCGTCTGGAAGCATAGCGTATAGATCATTATTAGCTATGTATTTCTTTACAACCTTCATAACTTCATGGCGATTTTCAGCTTTAATAATTAGTGCCATTCTTGGAAGGTATAAGTTAATATTAAACCGATTCGCTCGTTCAAAAAATAAGGAATCCAGCGGCTCTTCTTGTTGAAGAAGCTGATGAACCACCTCTTCTTTTAATCGTTCATCCCACTGAATTTCCTCTATTAAAATCATTTCTTGAAAAATCATTTCAGCAGCCATACGCACAAGCTCTCCGTAATTACTAATCTGTTCTGGCAGTCCTGTTAATCCCACGACTCCAACAATTTCTCCGTTAAAGAAAATAGGCAAATTCACGCCCGGTTTGGCTCCGCGCAGCGTGTCAGCCTGCTTCTGAGTAATTTCGTAGGAACTGCCGTTTTTTAATACCATCAACGCTCCTTCGTGGATTTGATCCATTCGATTTTTGTCACCAGACCCAATAATCACTCCTTTTTCGTTCATTACGTTAATGTTGCAATCAATAATCTCCATTGTTCTATACACAATTTTCTGAGCTAATTCTTTTGTTACGTATCTCAAGCCTGCTCCTCTCTTTCTTTACATTCCCATCTTTTTAGTTTCTTTATTAAAGTAGAATGATCGATACCTAATTCTTTCGCTGCCTGCCGGAGTGATGGACAATGTTGAATAGTCTCTTTAACGAGTCGCTGTTCAAACTGCTCCACTTTCTTTTTTAGAGGTAAATAATCACATTTTTCATCTTCATGATAAGTATGAAAAGGTAAATGATGGGCTTCGATTGTTTCTCCAGGAATAGACACAATCATATTCTCCACCATATTTCGAAGCTCTCTTACATTTCCTGGCCATTGGTAAGCTTCTAATACTTGCTTCGCTTTATTTGATATGCGCTTTTGGACGTAATACAAGCTGCAAAAGTAGGAAACATAATGATCAACCAGTAAACTGATATCCTCTTTACGTTGAGATAGAGGCGGAAGGCTGATTTCGACTACCTTTAAACGGTAGTATAAATCTTCACGAAACCTCCCCTTTTTAATAAGCTCTCCTAGATGTTGATTTGTTGCCGAAATGATTCGTATATCGATACTTTTTGTTTTAGTTCCTCCAATTTTCTGTACCTGCTTTTCCTGTAACACTCGAAGCAGTTTCACTTGCAAGGAAATCGGCATTTCACCAATTTCATCAAGCATCAAGGTTCCGCCATCAGCGAGTTCTAACAGTCCTATTTTCCCTTCTGTTCGAGCGCCAGTAAAAGCTCCCTTTTCATAGCCGAACAACTCCGATTCTAGCAACGGCTCAGGAATGGCTCCGCAGTTCACTTTAATAAATGGCTGATTGTTTCTATCGCTTGAATCGTGAATAAGGTTAGCGACTACTTCTTTTCCGGATCCTGAGGGACCTGATAGAAGAATACTTGTAGGAAACGGAGCTACTCGTTTGGCTTGCTGATAAACCAAGTTCATCCTATTGCTTTGAAACACTAGGGGCTGTTCCGAGCCATTCACTTTCACAGCGTATTTATTTGCATTCATATGCGAAAACTCTTTTACCTTTAACAGCTCTTTTTTAACTGCGTTTAACTGTGTAATATCCTGTACAGTGGTCACAACGAGCTCTATTTCACCTTGTTTGTTAAACACTGGATTTCCTGTTACCATAACGTCTCTTTCGCTTGAAATGGTTTGCATAATAGAGCGCTGCTGTTTTTCTACTAACACAAGTAGGGAAACAGATTGATCAATATATCCTTCATCGATAACGGTTTGCATATGCTTTCCTAATACGTCTCGTTTATTTGTTCCCGTGATTTTTTCATAAGCTTCATTTACATATATCGTTATTCCCTTTTTATTTACTACATATATTCCGTCCGTAGAGAATTCAATGATGGCCTGTAACGTTTCGTTCGTCAAATCTTTTTTCCCTTTAAAAGAAGTCATTGTTTCGCATTCCTTTCTTATGGTGAATTCCCGCCAACATATGTTGAAACTTTTCACCACTAACCATTCAATGCACAATAGCCTTTTTCCTTCTAAAAGCGGTGAATTTTTTCAGCACTTGGTTATAAGAACCGAGGAAAACGGCGCTAATATTTACTTTTCAAATACTGGCATAAAAATTGCAGTTTAGTATGTTGAAAGAATAGGAAAGAGTCTATCCATTTTAAAAAGGATTATTCTCTCCAGCATATAGGGTAAATGTAGTATAAAGCTATTTTGAAAGCGCAAACAAAAATCCAACTACGTTTAGGAGGCTATTATATGTGTAATATTATCAAACCTAACCCAAAGCTTTATGTGATGGACAACGGCTCGATGCAAATGGATAAAAACTGGATGCTTGCAATGCATAACCCAGCAACTGTTAAGAACCCTCAGGCACCTACGGAATTTGTAGAGTTTCCAATTTATACTGTATTAATTGATCATCCTGAAGGGAAAATTCTGTTTGATACAGCCTGCAACCCTGAATCAATGGGACCACAAGGGCGTTGGACTGAAACAACTCAACAAATGTTTCCTTACTCCGCTACAGAAGAATGTTATTTACCAAATCGATTAGAACAATTAGGGGTTGACCCTAAAGAAATTAAATTTGTTGTTGCCTCCCACCTTCATCTTGATCATGCCGGCTGCTTAGAATTGTTCACTAACGCCACTGTTATCGTTCATGAAGATGAGTTAAACGGCACTCTTCAGTCTTATGCACGCAATCAAAAAGAAGGTGCTTACATTTGGGCTGACATTGACGCCTGGATAAAAAATGACCTTCGTTGGAAAACGATTAAACGAAACGAAGATACCATCAAACTGGCGGAAGGAATTAATGTCTTGAATTTTGGAAGCGGACATGCTTGGGGTATGCTTGGTCTTCATGTTCATTTGCCTGAAACAGGTGGCATTATCTTAGCATCCGATACAATCTATACAGCTGAGAGCTATGGTCCTCCTGTTAAACCACCCGGTATTATCTATGACTCTCTTGGATATGCAAACACGGTTGAACGTATACGCCGTCTAGCCTACGAAACTAATTCGCAAGTTTGGTTTGGTCACGATGCAAATCAATTTCAGCAGTTCCGCAAATCTACTGAAGGTTATTACGAATGAAATCAAGCAGCTGCTTAATATAAAAAAATTTTCTATAAATCGGAGGGCAAACAAATGACCATTTCAAAACTAGTTTTCACCCCTCACAGCTACACAGGATGGGGATCACTTCAGCAACTGCTTCCGGAAGTAAAAAAATATGACCCTGCTCATATTTTAATCGTCACAGATCCAGTGTTAAAAGACATTGGACTTGTAGATAAAGTGAGTGCTCCTCTTATCCAAAATGGATACGAAGTAGATGTATATGCAGATACGGCACCAGAGCCGCCCTTAGCGCTTGGTGAAAAACTCGTATCTTACGCAAAAAGCCGAAAATTTGATTTAGTCATTGGAGTTGGCGGCGGTAGCGCATTAGATTTAGCAAAACTTACGGCCGTTTTAGCCGTTCACGACGGAGCTGTAGAAGAATACTTGAACTTAACTGGCACAAAACAAATTACGGAAAAAGGGCTTCCGAAAATTTTAATTCCCACCACTTCTGGCACAGGTTCAGAAGTAACGAATATCTCTGTGCTGTCTCTTGAAAGCAGCAAAGACGTCGTGACCCACGACCATTTGCTTGCGGACGCCGCCATTGTAGATCCCGAGCTTACGCTGAGCGTTCCTTCTAAAGTAACGGCGGCTACAGGGATTGATGCATTAACTCATGCCGTTGAGGCTTATGTATCGGTAAATGCAAATCCAGTAACGGACGCCTTAGCCCTAAAGGCTATACGCATGATCAGCTCTTCTTTAAGAACAGCTGTAGAAAATGGCGAAGATAAAGAAGCGCGAACTCAGATGAGCTACGGAAGCTATTTAGCAGGTCTCGCTTTTTTTAACGCTGGTGTTGCTGGTGTTCATGCACTTGCATATCCATTAGGTGGACAGTTTCATATTTCTCACGGTGAATCAAACGCCGTACTGCTTCCATACGTTATGGGCTATATCCGCAGCAGCTGCGTGACAAAGATGCGGGATATTTTTGAAGCACTAGGCGGAAACGCTACTTCTTTATCAGAAGAGAAAGCTTCTTATCAGTGTGTAAAACAACTGCAGTCACTTGTTAAAGACGTCGGCATTCCTCAAACCCTTCGCGGATTTGATATTCCAGAAAGTGCCCTTCAAAGGCTGACAGAAGATGGCGTCCAGCAAAAACGAATTCTTGCTCGCAGTCCTTTACCTCTTCATGAAAAAGACATACGAGCCATTTACCAATCGGCTTATGATGGAGCTATAGTGGAATCTGTGCACTAAAAAACTCCCCCTTATATAAGGGGGAGTTCTATTTATGCTGCTTTGGCCGTTGTACCAAAACGATTTTCTTTTGGATCGCTAGGCTGGCAGAATAACACAATTAGCCAAATACCGCCGATAAGTGGAACCAATGTAATAAGCTGCCACCATCCGCTTTTTCCCGTATCGTGGAGTCTTCTTGCTCCTACCGCTAACGATGGGACTGCAATCAATAACGAGTAGATAACCGGCAGAAAAAGAGGCTTATCAATAACGAACTGTATGAAAGACAGAATAAATGAAATAACAAAGTTAACTAACACAAACATCCAGTATTCAGTTCGGCTTGCTCGACCAGAAAATACCCCGTAATTTTTTAACACCTTTATGTACCATTTCAACTACAACATCCTCCTTTTTTATCATATAATTGTAAATTTATAGTTTATATATCCTTTTTATTCAAAAAACAAACCGTTAAATGAACAAATAACGACATTTTTTATCCAAAAGAAAAAACTTCTTTAAAAAAAAGAAGTTTTCTTCATATATTATGCTTTTTCTATTTAATCAAATCATTTCGGTCTTCCATACTTGGCGGTTCCTCAAGCCATCCGTTTTTGGCCATGATTTCCCCCCCGTCTTGCCCGTATGTTAAAATGTCTTTGGCCGTACTGACAAGTGTAAGAGGAAGATCTCCACGCAAACTAAAGGCAGTGCCTAAAGCGTTGCTTCCCAGCCCGAAACTGCAGAATAAACTCACGCAGTACATCATTAGTTTATCTGAAAAAGGCGCTATTTTTGACTCGGTCGCTTTCGCACCCCACGTCGCAGGCGTCTGGATATCGCTCTCTAGAAGAATTTTGCTATAATCACTTACAACTTTTTTAGCCAGCTCTTTTCCTTTTACAAAGTACTTCTTCACTTCAGGTTCATTTGCTACTTGAGCGAACCCTGTAATCATTTGCATGCCAAGAACGTTGCTTTCAATTGCATAATAAATATGTGCTACCTCTACAGTATTTAATGCCCGTTTACTCGAAAACAAATGGATTCCATTCATATAATCTGTGCCTTCAGCAAACTTCGCTGTTTTAGGTACTGAAACAGCTGGAGGTCTTGGAAGCACGTTTTTTTCCTGAAGATAATCTACACATTTGTCATAGCCACTTTGCGTGAAAGCGGTAAGCTCTTTATATAGTGAAATCATGTCTTTTCTGTAGGACATGGTTAAATGAAGCGTATGTAGCCCCATGCTAATTTCTTTTAAAAGGCGAAGAAACATAATATCAAACATCTTATCATAAAGCTTAGGAACACCGACATTTACGTCTTTTTCTGTGTATCCTACCGGTATGGCTGCCCCTTCATTCTGTAAAATTTTTTTGATATCTTCAATGTAGTTCACCACTTGCATATGCGTATCTTGCATAATTTCTTTTGCCCCGTCATCTTCTGCGTGCGCAATAAAATATTCTAAAATTCTTCGGATCATTGTCTTTTGCTGATAGGTCATCCAAAGAGTAGCAATTTCACTTGAACTTAAGGGTATTTCTTGACTCATACACTAAACCTCCTGCTAGGGATACATAGAGCTCTATTTATTCAAAAGTCGGCATCTGTACAAGTGAAGATTGTATTCTACTTTAACGTTCATTCACGTAATCAGATACAAAACTCTGTCTCTTCCTCAATTAATTCTGCTTCATTTACTATGCGCAAACTGGAAGAATTCTATGTATTTCCCCTTGCTTTTAAATGGAGGAAACAAAAAAAGCCCCTTTCCATTCAAGGCGCTTTTTCAAAGAAAACGGTTTTATTCCGTCGTATCAGAAATTCTTTTGTAACTTCCGCACTTTTTTAGATATTGAATAATATCTTGATCTTTTACACGCTGGATAGCTGTTCCGAACAGTTCTGCTGCTACCTGCATGCGTTCATGTTTATGTTCAATGGTCATAATATATCGAAGCGCATCCACAACCGGTGCATTGTGACGTGTACGACGAGTTATGTACTCGTGAATGGCTTCATTTAACCCTTCCGATTCCGCTTGTTGAAACTCAGGTTTTCTTACTGCTTGACTATATACCACTTTTTTGCCACTCCTTCTTCTCATTTTTAATCATTTTTTATCTCTCTTTTATTTCCAGTTCCCTAACAAAAAGGAAACAAAACATGCAATCTTAACTTTTTTTATAAAAAAACAATTATTTTTCATAAAGCTCTAACAAGCGTTTGTGTATCCAAATAGCGGCTTGTAAACCTTCTCCCATCGCTACTGTCACTTGTTCAGAATGAGCCACAATGTCTCCTGCTGCCCACACACTTGAAACATTTGTTTCTTTTGTACGCGGATTTACGATAATGTGCTGATTTTCTAGAAGTTCTACTCCCAGCTCATGCGCTAATTCTGTTCGAACTTTATTTCCTCCGAACGCTAAAAAACCTCTTTCTCCATAAATAAATTCATTGTTTTCGAGGATGACTCCTTTTAACATTTCTGCTTCAGTTATGACTTTTTTTATTGCCCCTTCTTTATAGGTAATTCCCTTTTGCATCAAAGTATCTGCTAAAGATCCAATCTCTTTTTTGTCATGATTAATGTACGTAATTTCATTTGTCCAATATGTTAACGTAAGAGATAAACTGGCTCCTGTTTTTCCCGACCCTAGTACTAATACCCTTCTATTATTTACTTCGTACCCATCGCAGTCGGGACATACATATACCGTTTTTCCCATACAGTGATGTAGCTCTTGCTGAAGTTCAGAAGGAATCCGATCTACGACTCCGGTCGCAAACAATAAAGTAGCTGCTTCGTAATTAGCAGATTTTGTGATGACGTTAAACCCTTCTATTTCTTTTTGACACTGTATGACACGATCTTCTGTAAATTGAATGCCGTAGCTTGTTGCTTGCTGCCTTCCCATTTCTCTTAGAGTTTGCCCGCTTATTCCCTCAGGCCATCCCAATATATTTTGATAATTTTTGCAGAGATTGGAACGTCCATCGTTTGAATCAATAACCAATACACTGCGCTTATATCTTCCAAGCTGAATAGCGGCTTGAAGTCCTGCAATTCCTCCACCTATAATGACGCAGTCATACTTGTCTGCCACAGCACATCACCCCAGCTTTTACTATTTTCTAAACGAAAGCTTCAGTTTTTCATTATCTGTTTTTCTATTATTTTTATACGCTTTATTGTCTTTATTTTTTGAAGTCATTCTACATACAAAAAACCGCCTCGGCAGCTGGCCTGCCTAGAGACGGTTTTTTATAAAATGAAAAAGACGCTATTACTCATTTTTCTTTCCTGCTTCTTTTTCATTAATTTTAGTAATCAAATCTTCTTTATATACTTCACTATCTTTCCCGTAGCGTAGACGACTATGACAGTTGGGACATAGTGCCGCAGCGTCCTTTGGTTTAGCGAGTCCGCTCTCTGAAAGCTTTGAAAGATAGTACATTTGCAAAAAGGAGCTTCCATCTTTTGCGATAAACGGCGCGCTTTCTCCGCAGGCTTCACAAATACCCGCTGCGCGTTTGTGAACATATTGTCCAAGAGCTGCCGTTTGTTCATAAATACTTGTCTTTTTTTCTTTCCCTAACGCCATATGACGAAGCTGTTCAGTTGAATAAGCTGAAACATCCAGCTGTGCTGCTTTTTCCTCAATCACGGAATTTCGTTCAAGTTCAAAAATAATGGCTTCACGCAGCTCTCCGTCTGAATCCCACATAATTTCTAATTGATGATTGATATACGTCACTTCATCAACAAACTCGACCACTCCTGGCTCCACGTAGTGAAACAAATAAACGGCTTTTCCTGATAAAAAATGTTCACGAAGCGCTTTATTGCCTTTAATGAGCTGCATCGATCCTCTTTGGCCTTCCCCCGTATAGAAAAAAGCGGTTTTATCTTTGTTCCATCCGTGCCCTGTACCGTATTCACTTCCGCTTTCTTTTGTGAAAATAAAAATATATGGATGCGCTTTCGGCGTTGATATTTCGCTTTGTTCCTGTCCTTTATAAAGCTTATGAATTTGTTTTCTGCGATAACGATGTCCTTTTTGAAAGAAATCTCCGCGCTGTAAATCCGTAATCAATGAATGGCCTCCTACTGCGGTTCTGCTTTTATAGTACTTATAGCTCTACTATACACTAATTTTTGTTTTCTTTGCAGATCGTTTCTTCTATCTATTGGATTTATATCATGCAAAAAAAGCAGCTGTATGGACAGCTGCTTTTTTTTGCTATAGTCAATTTTGCACCGTGTAGTCTTCTCCTAGCCATTTTGTGCTGAGTTTTTTTAACGTCCCGTCTTTTTTCAGCTTTTTAATCGCTTGGTCAACTTCTGACTTTAACTTTTCGTCCTTTTTGTTAAACATAAAATACACTTTTGAATTAATCACAATATCTCCAACCGTTTTTTGCTGAAATTTTAGCGCTTGATTGCTAAAATCGATGGAAAATGGCGTCGCAAGCGTAGCATCTGCTCGGCCTGTTTTTAATTGAGTGGTAGCATCATCCGCACCTTGACCGGCGTAAACTACATCGATTTTATTGCCGTGTTTTTTATTATATTTGTCTAGATAGACAGCCGCATTGCTTGTAGCTCCTACAATCATTTTTTTCCCTTCTAAATCTTTTAATGAATGAATATCATTTCGAGTTTTAGGAACTGTTACATAAAGCGGAGAATAATTATATGTTTCATCATTAAATAAAAACTTTTTCTTTCGCTCAGCGTTCTGAGCCATGTTATGAGCAATCATATCAATTTTATTACTTTCTAAGCTAAGAAGCAGATTTGAAAATTCCATCGTTTTAAATTCAAATTTATAATCCTTTAACTCTTTGTCGATCGCTCTTACTACTTCTACATCATAACCGGTCAGTTTGCCTTTATCATCAATAAAGCAAATGTTAGGAAACTGAGTGCCCGTTCCAACAACAATCGTTTGAACATCTTTTTCTTTCTTTTCTCCCGCACTTGAAGATGCGTTTGTTCCGCATCCTGCCACGCTCACAGCTACTACAATTGAAAGTAAAAACAGCCAATATTTTTTCATACGTTCCTCCCCTGAATCCCTCTATTATGTAATAAAAAGAGGCTCTTGATAAAGCATCTGCTTCATCAAGAGCCTCTGGTTAACCAGTGGGCTTACTTCGTGTAAGATTATTCACATCATAATACTAGTTAACCGATAAATCAAGTAGGTTTTAGAAAAAAGATTATCTTGACAGCTCAGTGTCTACCGCTTAAGATACAACTAATAAAACAATAAAACTACATATCTACCAGTCAACTGGAGGCAAATGGACACGACAATATGTGTACGTTTGCTTTTTTTATTGTCGTCCAGCATTTTATCTTTTGGAGGTAAAACGTATGAAATTTGCTTTATTTAGTCTTATTCAAAATATCCCGAACCCGGTTACTGGAGAAACATTAACTGCTCAAGAAAAATTTCAGCATGTGTTAAATCAAGCAGTGCTGGCCGAAAAATTAGGTTTTGATGCTTACGGAGTCGGCGAAAGACACGGAGCTCCTTTTTTGTCTTCTTCTCCTCCCGTTGTTTTAAGTGCAATCGCTGCTAAAACGTCACACATTCGTCTTCTTACTACCGTTACCGTTCTAAGCATTTTAGATCCTGTACGAGTAGCTGAAGATTACGCAACGCTTGATCACCTGTCGGGTGGACGGCTTGAACTGATTATCGGAAAAGGCAATGACCCGCGTCATTATCCGCTTTTTGGCATTACAGAAGAAGAACAATGGGAGTCTCTTGCTGAAAGATACGCTCTTTTGAAACAGCTTTGGACAGAAGAAAATGTCACGTGGAGCGGCCGTTATCGTCCGCCTTTAACTAACGTTACGACTCAGCCTCGGCCGTTTCAGCTTTCTATTCCCGTTTGGCATGGAAGCGCGTCAAGCCCGCTGTCTACAGAACTTGCAGCTAAATACGGAGAGCCTCTATTTTCATCCAATTCTTTTCACCCTCAGGCTAAATATAAAGCGCTGATTGACCATTACCGCGAACGTTTTGCTTATTATGGCCATGACCCACGCAAAGCCATCGTCGGTTCAGGGGCAAGCAGCCTATATATTTCTAATACAACGGAAGAAGCGATTCGCCGCTATCGTCCATACTATAACGCATTTAGCAATACAGAAGCAGCGAAGCATAATCAATCGCCATTCACGTCACTAGAAGACATTGTTCAACACGGCCCTGCTTTAGTAGGAAGCCCAGAGCAAATCATTGAAAAAATAATAGACTATCACCATGCTTATGGAAACGAAGTGCTGAGCATCAGCGTAGACGGTCTAAGCGAAGCAGAGCAGCGCGAACAGCTAGAGCGCTTCGCAAGTGATATTGCACCTGTTCTTCGAAAAGAAATTCCCGGCAGCGTGTGGGAAAATGAAAAAAGAGGCCAAGGCCAAGATATAACGAAATGAATCCAACCTAAAGACGAACAAATGAGATAAATGAGCTGAACCGCTTATGACACCGCCGTTGATTTCCGTGCAAGGCTTCGCTTTCCGCGGGCGGCGCTAGAAGAACCTATACACATAAAATTCACGTTCACCATCACACTATGAAAAAATCCGAACTAATTGGATTCTCCATCAAGAATCTCAATTAGTTCGGATTTCCCTTCAACTAAATTACTTTTGTACCAACCTCTTTTTAATTAGAAACAATTCGCACGTTTAGTTTACTAACTTTTTAAACTAATAAACTACTCTGGTCAAGAAGCCTGCGTGTCTGTGTCGTAAATATTGGCTGTTACTTCGCTTCTTTGACAAAGTAAGATGAGCAGCCAAATGCCTCCGATAACTGGAACAAAGTTAATTAAATACCACCAGCCGCTTCTTCCCGTATCATGCAGGCGGCGAACAGTAACTGCAAGTGAAGGCAGAATCATTGCTGCTCCGTAAAGTAATACTAAAATAACTCCAAATACTGCAAGTGAATCGATAAAAACCAAGATATATGGAATGATCATAAAGATATAAGCAAATAATGCAAACATCCAATACTCCGTACGCGTTGCTCTTCCTCGAAACGTCGCATAATTTTTTAACGCTTTTATATACCAGTACATTTTTAAACCCTCTCTTTGTTTATTAAATTAAACTACCTAACCGTTTAAGTCCTACGCAACTTTATTAGGTACATCAAAACGATTTAACTGCGACTCACTTCGTAGACAAAGAAGAATTAATAGACAAATACTTCCGGCAATCGGAATAATAGTAATGAGCTGCCACCAACCGCTTCTTCCTATGTCATGCAGGCGGCGCGCTGTCACAGCAAGTGATGGAATGAAGACTGCAACAAGATAAACTATACGCAAAAACGGAGGCATATCTGTTATAAGTTCAATAACTGAAAGCACACACCATATAATAAAATTAAATAAGACAAACATCCAATACTCTTTACGTGTTGCTCTTCCTCGAAACGTTGCATAATTTTTTAGCACATGTAAATACCATTTCATACAAAAACCTCCTTTTTAAACCGAATTTTGTAAGATAAGCTTACTAGCAGTAATTACCTTAGCATACAAAAAATTATTTTTATATCCTATTTTTTGAAAAAATCCCAAATGGTAATATAGATATAGGGGATAGATGGATAATAATTAGTAATAAATACCCAAAAATCCCGAAACAAAAACCATTTTATACTTATAATTACTTTTAATTAATAAAATGTTCTTTTATAACAAAAAAAACTGCCGTGTCAATAAACACGGCAGACGCTATCTTTACTTATGTTCGGTAAAAGTAAGGTCCACATGAACTTTCATGCGTAATCACATAAGTCCACGTAAAATCTTTATCCACCACGTATATAAATACATATTTGTATTTCCACTCAAATCAGTGGTTGATAAATGCTTACATTTAGATAGATGCAGCACTCGTTCATCATGCTCAAATAACAAATAACAGTCGTTCTTAACTTGGTGCTCAAACGTTTGGATCGCTTGTTCTCCTTGCAAGCAAGGAAGCTTTTCATAGCTAAACGCATGCCACAAAAATTCATCCATATAAATTTTCTTTTTTTGCGATGCGCTTAAAGCACTTGCAAATTCATGTTCCCACTGCTTTCGGAAGAGCTCACCTTGATTCGGTAATTTTTTAACAAACATTCCTTTTTTCTTTAACGCATCTTTCATTTTCACTATGCTTTCTCATCCTTTATTCTGTATTCATTTCTTTTTATCGGCTTCTTAGCTTATTTGTCCATTAGTACCTATGCGTTAGATTCCTTGTTTTTTGACTAAACTTATTTTATAAAACGCCGGCTTTAACGTGCACAAAAACAGTACAACCGTACTTAAAAGCATAACCAGGCTTCCACCAATTACAGCTCCTTGAATTGAAACAATGTGTGCAGCCATTCCGCATAGGAAGGTCATCATAATAATTAGCAGTGACTCAAGCAGTCCATAGATACTTCCTACTCTCCCCATCATGTCAACGGGAATGCTGTTTTGATAAAAGGTTTGAAAACCAGCACTTGCAAAAGCTAACGCAAAGGATAAGCTAAAAAATCCCGCTCCAATAGTTTGAAAAGAAGACGAACACGCATACAGCAAATAGCCAAGCGATACTCCTACACTGCCGGCGCCTATGAGAAAGTTCGTCGACAGCTTCTGAGCAAACAGTGTATTCACAACTGCGCCAATCATAATGCCAGCACCTGCTACGCTTACTAAAAATCCGTATTCGCTTTCGGATAAATGAATGACTCTTGTTGCAAATGAAACTTCAAGAGAATCAATTGCCGTGGCCATGACCATTAAGAAACTGAACAATACATAAATGGTGATAATGTATCTGTTGGCTCTACTGAAACGAAACACCGCTTTCCAATCTTCTCGAATGGTGTTTACAGAGAGTTTATTTTCTTTAGTTTTTGTTTTTATATCTAAGTTAGGCATTAATAAAGTAACCATTCCTGACAACACGAGCGCTGCAGCATTGGCATAGATAGCAAACGCGGGCGTTCCAACCATAAATAACGCACCTGCTGCGGCCGGACCAAGAAGAAAGCCTCCTGAGTCAATCAAACTGCGCAGCGAATTAAATCTTTTTCGCTTTTCAGTTGGAATAAGCTTTGTAATATAGACCATCGATACCGGACGAAACATCGAACTTGCCATACTGATGATAAATACCAGCACATAAATGATCAGTATGGATGAGAAGAGCGGAAGGCAAGCAATGACCCCGGCGCGCATCCAATCTAAAAACATCATAAGCTTCCGTTTGTTCATGCGGTCAATTAAGCTTCCAGACCATATATTTGTACATAGCGCAGCAAGCGGCTTTATCATGTATAGCCCTGAAATCGCAAGCGGCGAATTCGTCATATCAAGCATCATGACATTTAAAGCGATCAAATAAATCCAGTCGCCGATATTGCTAGTGCCAATTCCAAACAGCAATAAACACGGGTATTTCCAAGACAACAGCTTACTTTTCATAAAAGAAAGGCCTCCGCTTCACTATTGATTTTTGTCAATAAAAAAATCCCACCCCCAAGACATGTGTCTTAGGGGCGAGATTATGAATCGCGGTGCCACCCTAGTTTGTTCATATGTCGCCATATAAACCTTGTCGAGTACGGCTCTCGCTTATACTCTAGCTTTGTAACGGAAGCAGCCGTCGCACTATCACGTTAGATCCAATGCGCTGCTCAGAGGCTTGCTTCAACAGCGTTTTTCTTGCTCCTTTTCAGCTTCCGGAGCTCTCTGCTAAGAATACGCGCTGTCTACTTTTCTCTTCACGGCATTTAATTTCTAACACCTTACCATTATTATCTATTTTTTGTAAATACTTTATTTCAAAATCATTTTTTTCGGCTGAGAAAAGAATAGTCGGTATCCTACGTATACAAAATAAATGATGGAAGCTACCAGCACGATTCCCCACATATTGTACATATCTTTATTTCCCCATACGCCCGTTAGCGAAAACAGCGCTGGAATTGTTAAGGTAACCCACGACTGTACAATCGCCACTTTCCCTACATATGCAGATACATCTTTTTTGCTCGTATTAAGCACATAAAATAAAAACCATAAAAACGACCAAAGAATCCATGTAATGGCGTTTACGACGTCATGATAGTGAACAAGAGAAACCGTCACGTACACTAAAGCGATAATCGATACCCAAAGTGAATAGTAGCCCAGCCCCGTTCCCTGCATTCCTTTTAATACCGTCACGCCTACATATAAATACGTAAGGCCAAATAAAAAGATTGCCGTTCTTTCATATAAAATCCAGTTGCTTTGGTCTGACGTAATAATTAAATAAAACGGAACAATAACTTGAAAAGCTCCAACAAATAAGTTAAATACGCCTACGTTTTTTTCATCTGCTTTTCCAAGCAGCATGAGTCCGTTTAAAAATAAAGCTGCTCCTGACAGCAATAGTCCAATTTGATCCATTTTTCAGTAAGAAAAGCCCCCAGCTTTTCTTGTCCTCCTCTGTGTCGATGTTTTTCTTTAGGATGTGCGGAGTTACGGTTTACATGTAAAAAAGAAAAAGCACTTCCTTTTGAAAAGGAAACTGCTTTTCTTTCTGTTTCTATTACATTTATAAAATGAAGCTGACAACAATCGCTGACAGTACGCTTACAAGCGTAGCTCCGTACAGTAAACGAAGACCAAAGCGCGCTACTGTATTTCCTTGCTTTTCACTTAAGCCTTTAACCGCTCCTGACACGATTCCAATTGATGAGAAGTTAGCAAATGATACTAAGAATACGGATACAATTCCAAGCGTTTTAGCACTGAATGTTGAAGCCATATCTGAAAGACTCATCATTGCCACAAATTCATTTGTTACAAGTTTTGTTGCCATAATTCCGCCAGCTGCTACTACTTCTGAAGCAGGAACACCCATGATAAATGCGAACGGTGCAAACACATAGCCAAGCAGATGCTGGAACGACAGACCAAATAACATTTCAAACACGTTATCAATCGCAGCCATCAGCGCAACGAAACCAATTAGCATCGCACCTACGATAATTGCTACTTTAAATCCATCCATAATATATTCGCCAAGCATTTCGAAGAACGTTTGCTTATGACCAGTTTGTACTTCTAAAATATCTTCTTGATCCGTTACTGTGTAAGGGTTAATGATAGAAGAAATAATAAATCCGCCAAATAAGTTAATCACAATTGCTGTTACCACGTATTTTGGTTCAATCATTGTCATATAAGCACCGACAATAGACATTGAAACAGTCGACATAGCTGATGCACAAAGCGTATATAAACGGTTTGGCGGCAGTTTGTCTAGTTGCTTTTTAACGGTAATAAATACTTCTGACTGACCTACAATTGCAGAAGCTACTGCGTTATAAGACTCTAATTTTCCCATTCCGTTAATCTTACTGAGAACCAACCCAATCCATTTCATAATGAACGGAAGAATTTTAAAGTGCTGCAAAATCCCGATTAAGACAGAGATAAAAACGATTGGAAGCAGCACGTTTAAGAAAAACGGCATTGATCCTTTATTCGCGATTCCGCCAAATACGAACTCTACGCCTTCATTTGCGTATGAAAGCAGCTTTCCAAAAACGCTGGCAATCGCATTAATAATAATCAAGCCAAACTTTGTGTTTAGAAGTAAAGCTGATAAAAGAAGCTGAATCACAACCATAATAACGATTGGTCTATATTTGATTTCTTTACGGTTATTACTTGCAAGATACGCTAATCCAAAGACAACGAGTAATCCTAAGATGCCAATTAAATATTTCATAGTATCCTCCACTGCTTACTTATTTTTGTAAGTCTTTTGATGAAAAATAGCCTGGTAAGATTTCGTTAATGTTTGTAATCACAAAATCTCCTTTTAGGTTTGCTAAGATAATTTGTGTGTGATCATCACAGAACTCAGCTAATACTTGTCTGCATGCGCCGCAAGGAGAAATTGGGCCGTCCGTATCTCCTACAACTGCAATAGCTGAAAACTGCTTGTCCCCTTCTGAAACAGCTTTAAAAATAGCCGTTCGCTCAGCACAGTTCGTCAATCCATAGGAAGCGTTTTCAATATTGCATCCACGATAAATCTTCCCATCGGTTGTTAAAAGAGCTGCACCAACATGGAAGTGAGAATACGGTACATGTGCTTGTTTGCTTGCTGCGATTGCTTCATCTATTAATTGTTTTGGCTCCACCGTCATCATCCTTTGCTTAGTTTACAGCAGGTTAGCTAGTACTAACCTGCTGTCATTTATTAATAATCAGAGTTGCTTAATTGACCTTTTGCAATTGATACGCCAGAGCTTGCACCAATACGTGTTGCACCTGCTTCAATCATTGCTTTTGCATCTTCTAAGCCGCGAACGCCGCCAGAAGCTTTTACACCTACATCCGGTCCAACCGTTTTTCTCATAAGCGCTACGTCTTCTACCGTTGCGCCTCCTGTTGAGAAGCCCGTTGACGTTTTAACAAAATCAGCTCCAGCTTTTACAGCTAGCTCAGAAACTTTTGCTTTTTCTTCGTCAGTTAAAAGAGCTGTTTCAATAATTACTTTTACTAGCGCTTTTCCTTTTGCAGCATCTACTACTGCTTGAATGTCGCTTTGCACTAAGTCATAGTTTTTATCTTTTAATGCGCCGATGTTGATCACCATATCTACTTCATCTGCACCGTTTTCGATTGCATTTGTTGTTTCGAATGCTTTTACTGCTGAAGTCGTAGCTCCAAGAGGGAAACCGATTACCGTACACACTTTTACTTCTGGAGCATCTTTTAATAACTCAGCTGCTTTTTTTACCCACGTTGGATTTACGCAAACTGAAGCGAATGAATATTCTTTTGCTTCTTGTGCTAAAACCGTAACTTGCTCTTCTGTTGCATCTGCTTTTAATAATGTATGATCAATAATACCCGTAATGTTTTGACTCATTTTGTTCTTCCTCTCTCTTTCTTAATGAATTTCTTTATAAATTAACGTTGGAGCTTCTACTTTTTCAGCGACCGTGCTGTAAGAATCATAAACGATATCCATCACTTCTTGTACATCTTCGCTGTTGCTGTGGATTGTAACAAGAGAGTCGCCTTTTTTCACTTGGTCTCCAACTTTTTTATTAAGCATGATACCAACTGCTAAGTCGATTTCAGATTCTTTTGTTGCACGTCCTGCACCTAGCTTCATTGCTGCTACGCCAATTTTTTCTGCAACGATTTCTGAAATGTAGCCATCTTCTTTTGCTGGCACTTCAATTTTGTGCGCTGCATCCGGTAATTTAGACGGATCGTCTGCCACAGAAGCGTCTCCGCCCTGTGCGCTTAAGAATGTTTTAAATGATTCTAATGCTTTTCCGTTCTTAATTACTTCTTGAAGCATTGCACGCGCTTCGTCTAAGCTGCTTGCTTTTTCAGCAAGTACAACCATATGACTTCCTAATGTTAAGCAAAGCTCCGTTAAATCTTCAGGGCCTTCGCCTTTTAACGTGTCGATTGCTTCTTTCACTTCAAGCGCATTACCAACCGCAAAACCTAGAGGCTGGCTCATATCTGAAATGATTGCTTTTGTGTTTCGGCCTACGCCTTTTCCGATTTCAACCATTGCTTTTGCTAATTCTTCAGCGTCTTCAAGCTTCTTCATGAATGCGCCGTTCCCCGTTTTCACGTCCAAGCAAATGGCATCTGCTCCAGCCGCAATTTTCTTACTCATAATTGAGCTTGCAATTAACGGAATCGAATCAACCGTTGCTGTTACATCACGAAGCGCATAAAGTTTTTTATCCGCTGGCGTTAAGTCTCCGCTTTGACCGATAACGGCAATTTTATTTGTATTTACTAAACGAATGAATTCTTCGTTTGTAATTTCAACGTGGAAGCCAGGCACTGCTTCTAGTTTATCAATCGTACCGCCAGTGTGTCCTAAGCCGCGGCCAGACATTTTGGCAACCGGTACATCAACCGCAGCTACTAAAGGTCCTAATACAAGTGTTGTTGTATCACCTACGCCGCCTGTGCTGTGTTTGTCTACTTTAATACCTTCAATTTTTGATAAGTCAATTTGATCGCCTGATTCAACCATTGCTTGCGTTAAATTTACGCGTTCTTCCTGCGTCATTCCTTGAAAGTAAATCGCCATCGCAAATGCCGATAGCTGATAATCAGGTAAATCCCCTTTTGTATAACCTTCGATAATAAAATCGATTTCTGCTTTATTTAATTCATGTCCATTACGTTTTTTTTCAATTAAGTCAACCATTCTCATGACGTTTTCCCCCTAAAAGTATCTGCATATTGTGCATCCACTAAAACGTTTTCAACAACTTACACCCTTACTATATAATAGCTTTGAACAATTGTAAACAGATATATTTACATTTGTTCAAAAATATTTATAGCCGCTGTTTTAGTGAATAAAAAAAGACTTCCGCACTCGGAAGTCTTCCCTTATTTTTCAGCTTTTATCACAAATGACAATACGATTCTGTACTTATTCTTTACCTTTTTATAAGGAATTAATACATATGGCTGATCAGGGGGTGTAAATTGTTCAATTCCTTTTTGATTAGCATCAGGAGAAAAATACATTCTTCCCCACCGTTTAATGATATAGCCCGTGGTTCCTTTGGCAATCACTCCGTCTTTTGAAACGTCCCCTTGAAAAGGATACCGGTTTCGCTGTGCCTGCAGAGACGACACGGAATAAGATACAATATCTTCTACTATTTCAATTCGATGAAGCTTTTGCTCTTGAAAAAACAGCGTCTTCATCTCCTTTACTCTTGTTTATCTAATAAAAAGCGCGCCGTGAACTGATCAGTAACGAGTACATTTGCAAATTTCCCTTGCAGCGCTCCGTAAATGCTGTCGATTTTCTGATCCCCGCCAGCTACTAAAATGGCGTACTCTTTCTTCTTCAGCTCCTCCAAATCAAGTCCAAGCGTCCGTTCATCCAGGCTTTCATTGCAAATTTGTCCATCCTTATCAAAAAAGCGTGAACAAATGTCTCCTACTGCTCGCGAGGAAATCATCTCTACATCTTGTTCGGAAAAGTAGCCAAGCTGAAAAAGCAGCGAATCCGTTTTAATGGGGCCCGTAGTAAACACGGCAATGTTGGCTTGCTTGCCTAAATCTAAAATGCGCTTAATATGACGGTCTGTTTCCATTGCTTTTTTGACTACCACATGATCAACAATCACAGGCAACGGAAGATGCATAGGAGGCGTATTGTATGCCTTTCCAAATAAGTACATAATTTCAGAAGCATATGTGCTCGTTTCCGAATGGCTTACGCCGCCTTTTAACTGCACAACCTGCACGTCATTCACATACTTTTGTTTTAAATCGATGGCCACTTGATAAAGAGTTGTTCCCCACGTCACCCCAATAATATCTCCATCTTTTACGATGTCATAGAGATAGTCAGCTGCTGCCACGCCTAGATGACTTTTAATAATGTGATTTTCATATTGAGGCACCGGTGTGACGATTGCTTTTTTTAGATTGAATTTTTGTTCAAGCTGAGAAGACAATTTTTCACTATTGATAGATGAATCCACAATTTTAATTTGAACAATGCCTTCTTCTTTTGCTGTCTGCAGCAATCGAGAAACCGTAGGCCTCGATACACCAAGTTTTTTTGCAATTTCACTTTGATTATAATCAAGAATATAATACATCCTTGCCGCTTCAATCACCTTATTAAATTTCTCTTGATCCATCTCCATCGACTTGTTCTCCCTTACCTCATGAATTTCTTATCCCAATTTTACCAAACTTATGTCTTTAGTTTACTTGTTTGGTGAACAAAATTTCAAGAGGGGATTTTGTAACTGAGATGAAAAGAGAAATACTCGGGTTTAAGGAGACCAGTTTTCTACGTATCCATTCATTCCAGCATACTCATAAAGAGCTTCTAACTTACGCTCCGAATAATAGTTAAAATCATTGTGAACTGCTGTTAATTTAAGATTCTCATTACGAACAAACATCTTCTCAAGATATAAGCTCTTAGCAAGTTTATTGCTCTTTTTTGTGTTGCAGCTTTGACAGCTTAGCACCAAATTCCACATATTATCTGATTGGATATAACTCCATGGAATAAAATAATCTACATGAGTAGCGATGCGTTTATCAGAAAGAACTTTCCCACAATAAAAACATTCTTTTGTTTCATATTTCCAAAGGATGTTATAGAATGCATGCAGCGATTCGCGTTTTGATATATTTTCCACTTTCAACAAGACATCTTCCAACTTATTTTTGTCATTATGCTTTTCTAAAAATTTCGCCAAATGATAATTGGTTAAATGAGTAACAATTTGTCTATATTTTTGTAAAAAAAATATAGACTGCTATTAAACTTTATGTATTCTGTTCTTTTATCAAACTCATAAACAGAACCTTCCATATCTCCATATAACGCCCCTACTACATACCTTGCCCCCACTTTTTTAGTTCTTTCTACTAACTGCAATTGAAGATTACTTGGTAAACGATCAAATACTACTTTATTGGGGACACCATGCATTAACTGAAATTCCTTTAACTCTTTTTGAATTCCAGCTTGTCTGTTGGACGTATTTAATTGATTTAAATCATGATGAATAACCAAGTTCCAATATATTTTAGCAAATGAAAAATACACTTGATCAAACGTGAGGACTAACCGATTGTCAACATTATATAGGTTTTCAATTAAAGCTTTCATCAATCCATATTTATATGTTGTGGTAAAGTGACCATTAGCGAAAAATTGATTAATGATCTTCCAAATTTCTTGTTCTGTTAAATAAGTTTTTTTTATTTCTCCTACTTTTAAATTGAAACTCACCTGCCACCGCTCGCTCCTTCCACTATTGCACCACCAAACTACGCTTCTTCTGTTTCCACTAAATAAATTCGACCATCAAACTTCCCGCGCTCCTCCGCCTTCTCCTCACGCACTTTCTCAAGCTGTTCTGGCGTGGCCCCGTGCACAGCTGCTAGCGCGTGCATCACTTCCAGTAAATCTGCGAGTTCTTCAATGGCATCTTGATGCGTTTGGGCTTCTATGTATTCTTGAAGCTCTTCTTTTGCCTTTTTCTTCAGCTCATTTTGATACTCATCTCGCTGCAGCACGCGTGGTTTGAAGGTGTTTCCACTTTTTTCAATAATTGTGGGAATTTTATCTCGCACTAGCTTGTTATAAGTAGGCATTATTTTTTCCTCCCTCTCTTACCTTTCTAGTAAACTAGTATTTTTCAAATTCTGCTTGGTTTCCGTTAAACACATTTAAATCAATAAACGTTTCTTTACCTTTATAGCCGCTGGCACTCATTGCATTTGGAATTACCCAGCCTATACTCCATAGTAGAAATATAAAACTTACAAGAGCGGCTAATATAACTCCTACGGCAAGAAATCTGTTCTTCTTTTGATTTTCTTTATCTATTGTGTTTACCCCCTTTTTTAGAAAATACTTCTAATATTCTAACATAAAAAGGATTTTTCAAAGCAAAAGAGCCTACCAGTCTTTATTTGGAAATATAAAAAAACCACCTAAAATCAGGCGGCTCTTCTTTTATGCTGCGTCTTCAGATGGTTCATTATCTTTGGCTGCTTCTATAAGTAAGAAAATAGCCGTTAAGATGTGCATGATCATGCCGACAATTGGAATCCACGCAATAGCAGAACAGACAATTCCCATGATATGCCCTGTCCGAACTTTGTTTGTTTTAATCGCAAATACTAAACCTACAATATGCAATGCGAGCATTAGAATAAGCGGCGTGTAGGCTAGGCCAATAACCAAGGTGCCGCCTAGAATTGGAATCCCCCAAAGAGCCTCTAATCCTCCGCTGACCCATTTCAATATACGACTTGTTTTTCCCAATGTATCCTCCCCCTTTGTCTTCAATGTATGCACAGAAGTTCTGTTTCTGAACGGTTGTATATGAAAAAAGTGGCAAAAATACGTGTACTAAAAATAAATCGATAGTCCCATATAAAGATACGTCTTTATACGGGACTAGTGTAATAGTGGAAAATGAATGAGAGGAAAAGGCGTTGTTTTACATGTAATAACGAGGAGCTCTTCGTCGAGAGAATGAAGTAAACATCAACAAAGAAGCCGAACTCAAAATGTAAGCTCGGCTTTTTCTTATATGATAAATAGAAGTATTATAAAATGTTTTTTGTATTAGTGTTCTCGACTCTTCTCAAATTTTTCAACAGCTTCAAAATCAAGCTCGGCTGATATCCAATCGCCTTTTTCCGGGAATTCTAAATTTCGAACGACTATTTTATTCGGCCCTTTTTTTTCTAAAATTTTCGCCTGGCAGTTTTTGTACATAACTACTTCTCGTTCTTTGATATCTGTCCACAACAAGTGCAGAACCCCTTTCAATTTTAAGAAGTTAATATTTCGAAACACTGTTTTACATTTTATTATATTTTTTTGGATTTGTTAATTTTTTTGTCTTGTTTTTCATAAAAAATGATCAAAACGCTTTTTTCCACTACAATATACCCAAAATATCTTTTAACCTTTAAATATTTATGGTATATTTTTAAAATTGTATTACAAGTTTTTTGTTTTTGCCTTTTCGTTTCTCCTCTTTTCTTCTTTTTACATATTCATAATAGACATCTCAATCTATACTAATACGTATCAAGGTTTAAAAGTTCAAAAATATCTTAACATACTAAAAAAGCATTGGGTTGTCCCACTAGAAAGCCAATCGAATTTACAAAAACTCCACCGAAAAAACTAGAAGCCTTTAGCCATACAAAAGACTACTTTTACCGCATTTATATTTTAATGAATACTAACAACACAATTTGAGGTGCCAACAATGAACGTATTGACAAACGCTATAATTATCTTATTAGCTTATTTAATTGGGTCAATTCCTTTTGCTTTAGTGATTGGAAAGGGCTTTTACAAAACCGATGTTCGTAAGCACGGAAGCGGTAACTTAGGAGCTACTAATACCTTTCGCACTTTAGGAAAGAAAGCAGGTATTATAGTATTGATCGGCGATATAGCAAAAGGCTCGCTAGCCGTCTGTTTACCGCTTATGATGAATAGTCACTTGCATATGCTTGTCCCTGGATTTATTGCTATTCTTGGACATAGCTATCCGATTTTTGCAAAGTTTAAAGGAGGAAAATCTGTAGCGACTGCCGCTGGTGTATTCCTTGCATTTTCACCGTTAGCTTTCATTCTAGGGATTCTTGCTTTTTTAATTTCTCTCAAAATTTCTAAATACGTATCCTTATCTTCACCTATTGGCGCATTGGTTGCCTTTTTAGCATCAATTTATGTAGGTGATGTTGTACTAATCGTATTTGCAGCCGTTATTTTTGTTTTCATTACATGGAAGCATATTAAAAACTTCAAACGAATTAAATTGGGTACAGAGCCTAAGGTTAATTTTTAAACGTCATGAAGTTATTGACTAGTAATCTTTAAATATGTTTACCAAAAAGGTGTTCATGAGTTGAACACCTTTTTTTATTATTTTAGTACGCCTTGTCTCAAGATAGACGTAAATTATGAAATTTATTTTTAAAAAACGCTCTGGATTATAGAGTAAACAATGCATTCCATTTGATATTTACAATTTAACTACTTAACATAGTAATCTTTTTAGTAAATTTGAATAAATAAATGAAACCTTTCCTCTCT
Organism: Priestia sp. TGN 0903; assembly: GCF_050846855.1. Taxonomy (NCBI): domain Bacteria; kingdom Bacillati; phylum Bacillota; class Bacilli; order Caryophanales; family Bacillaceae; genus Priestia; species Priestia sp. TGN 0903. The sequence continues at coordinate 580,225 of NZ_JBOZGL010000003.1, read as the reverse complement.
ACTAACCGTATACCTATCATGCACGTATTAGTTAAAGGAGGAAGACTTGTGCTAAAACGAATTTCACTGTTTATTTTCGTTAATATTCTAGTATTAATTACAATCACAACGATTACATCTTTATTAGGTGTTCAAAGCTATATGGGAAGCGGCGGTTACGGCGGCCTGCTGGCATTTAGCGTCATTGCCGGCTTCAGCGGCGCGATTATTTCTCTTATGATGTCACGCTTAATGGCAAAGTGGATGATGGGTGTTCAAGTTATTGATGAACGTTCCCCTCAAGGTGAATACGAACGATTTGTTTTAGAAGAAACGCACCGACTTGCATCTGTGGCAGGATTAAGAAAAATGCCTCAGGTCGGAATTTATCACTCAGCCGAAGTTAACGCGTTTGCAACGGGGCCAAGTAAAAGACGCTCGCTTGTTGCCGTTTCAAGCGGAATGCTTGAACGAATGGACCGCGATGCGATCAGCGGCGTTATCGCTCACGAAATAGCGCATATTAAAAGCGGTGATATGGTCACAACTACGCTACTGCAAGGAGTATTAAATACATTCGTTATTTTCTTCTCTCGTTTAGTAGCCAAAGCGGTGTCAAACTTTGTGCGAGAAGAGTTTGCGATGGTTGTTTATTTCCTTACATCGATTGTATTTGAGATTCTCTTTAGTATTTTAAGCAGCCCAATTATTTTCTGGCATTCAAGAAGACGTGAATTCAAAGCCGATGAGCTTGCAGCTAAACTCGGCGGCAAGGAAAAAATGATTTATGCGTTAGAATCGCTTCGTCATACTACTTCATTAGTAGATGACCGTCAAAAATCAATTGCCGCTTTTAAAATTAGCGGTAAAGAAAAATTCTCACGCTTATTTTCTACTCATCCACCGCTTGAAAAACGCATTGAGCGCTTGCATTCACTGTAAGCAGACAAAACCAGCTTCTTTAAAGAAGCTGGTTTTTTTATGTTATGACTGAGGAGCAAGCACACGTGTAGCTTCCCACAGCAAGACGCCGTCTTTATTTTTTGTTAATTCCACGTAGCCTTCTTTTTCTAGATACGTAAGCTGGCCGTACACTTCTGAGAAAATAAAGTCAGGTGCTTTTTGATACATATCCGGGAAAAATGCAGCGCTGACTTCAAGCGTTGTTTTCTTTCCTTCCCCCATCGCTTGTAACACGCGCAGCGCCCATTTATGCTGCTTTTGAATACGTTCCATAATTAAAGAATGAATGTCACTAAGCGGTTCACCATGACCGCTGTAAATCAAATCAATGTCATAGTTCAACGTTTTTTCTAGAGACGCTAAGTAGTCCAGTAGCGGCGTTGGCTTGGGATTTTGAATGGTTGGCTCTAAATACGGGTTTGACGGTACTTTTGGCAAAATATGATCTCCGCCAAACGCAACTTTTTCTTTGCGATTGTAAAACATCAGCTGACTTAACGAATGTCCCGGCGCTTCAATTACTTCCCACTCACTCGCATACGGAAGTGTATCTCCTTCTTTTAAATAACCCGTTAGCTTCTGCCCTTTAGGTGAATATACTTGAATTGCAGCCGTTGCTTTACGAAGCCATTCTTCCATTACATCATCACTGACTCCAAACTCCATAAGGAAATTACGATATAGCTCATTATGCTGCTGAACAAACTCTTCATCTTGGAAAATCCAAGGCTCCACAAGCTTATGGCCGTAAACCGGTATATCACTCGGCAGCCACTCTAAAAATCCAGTGTGATCCGGATGCTGATGAGTCAGAATAACTTGTTCAATATCTGTTACTTTATATCCTTCTTTACGAAGCGCCTCTTCAAAAACGCTCCACGCTTCTTTGGTTTTCATACCTGCATCAATTAACGTTAACTTGTCTGCTTTTAATAAAAACACATTCACTGGTCCAATTGGAAATGGCGTAGGCAGTTCAATGCGTATCACTTTATGATCTAAACTCATTTTACCAAACCCCTATATCTGCATTCTTTTTACTTTTTTATACTGTTAAACGTCTTATTCTTTTAATTAGTCAATTTCCTGCTAACGTCTACTTGTAAAAGTACTCTGAGCAGAAGTCATTACATAGCTCTTTGCACTCGTACAAACAGTCACATAAACTCATACTATTAATAGTTTAGCAGGTTTGAAGACAAATTGATAAAGGAATGCTTTCCAGTGTACTTATTTAAAACAAACGAACGGTTCATCAAACGAAAAAAGTAAGATAGAATAAAAGAGACGAAATGATGATATAAGGAGTATAGGTTATGATTAAAGCGATTTTTCTTTTTATCTTAGCAGGTCTTGCTGAAATTGGCGGAGGCTATTTGATTTGGCAGTGGCTGCGCGAAGGAGCATCAAGCTGGTTAGGACTTCTGGGCGGTATTGCTTTGGTGCTGTACGGCGTCATTGCTACGTGGCAGTCGTTCCCTGACTTTGGACGTGTATATGCAGCTTACGGCGGTATTTTTATTGTTTTAAGCCTGTTTTGGGCGTGGTGGGTTGATAAAAAAATGCCCGATACATACGATTGGATTGGCGGACTTGTGTGTCTGATTGGCGTAGCGGTTATGCTTTGGCCAAGAAGTTAAGTAACCACACAGGAAAGAGCGCGCTTTCTCCCCTTTTTGTAAGAAGAAGCAAAATAAAAAGAGGCTAGGACATAACGAGTTGAATCCAATCTAAAGACGAACAAATGAGAGACATGAGCTGAACCGTTTGAGACACCGCCGTTGATTTCCGTGCAAGACTTCGCTTTCCGCGGGCGGACGCTGAGCCTCCTCGTCGCTTACACTCCTGCGGGGTCTCATCTGTTCCGCTTTTCCCGCAGGAGTCTTCGTCTTGCCCTCCAATCAACGGCTAGAAGAATCTCAACAGGTGAAACCTACGTTTACCCTAACAAAAAAAACGAACCACTCATCAACATGGTTGATAAATGGTTCGTTTTTCACTTCGTCTAACATACTTTTGTCCCAGCCTCTTTTTATTTATCACTTATTAAATCTGCCGAAAAAGCCTTTTCTTTTTTCCTTAAACGTATTAGGTCTATGTAAATTAAATAAGTGTTCGATGCCATTTTCCATCATCTTTTCTAGCAAAGCTTCTTGTCCATGCTGGAAATAGTACTCCATTTCTTCTTCGTACAAAGGGAGAAGCGTATGGAAATAGACTGGCCACTCTCCGTGGGTTTCTTTTCCGTTTTCAAGATACGGCATCATAAATGCCTCTTGGCACTGCGGCAAAGGAGGCACGACCATAACACCACAAAAGCCGCTTTCTGGTGAATACGGTTGAACCTGTAATGGCAGCTTCACTTTTTCACCTGTTAACGTTCGTTCATAGGTATCCACGTAGCGATCCAGCTCTTGATTTGGAAACACCATCCACTGACCAATCCAATTCATATTGTTAACCGCAAAGCTTCCTACTTGATGCATGACTTGAGGAATCCAGCTGTACTTTTCATCTTCAAACGGATCTTGATCTGCATGCATCACCAGTTCAACGTACGCGCTGTCTAATCCAGGGGGTGCCGGCAGGCGAAGCGTACTATAACCATGTGTTGCGACCGTATAAAACGGCACTGATTCTGTAGGAGCCATTTCATAAAAACCTGCCTCTGTCACCTCAGCTGATTCTGCTTCAACACGGCGGATAATTGGCCCATAATATGCTTGTAAGTGAGCTTCCACATCCTCATCGAGCGATTCACGAACAAATGGATTTAACTCTTCAACTGAAGCTTCTGCTTCCTGTGATGACCATACTTCATAGAAAGTAAAACCGGTTAGCCCGTTCTCAAACACTACCTCTCGAAATGCATCAGAAACATAAATTTCTGGAGAGATAATAGGAAAATCTCCTAGACTATGTTCGGTATACTTTATTCGAAAAATTGGCTGTCTCTGTACCTTATCCTCTATAAAGGATAGCTTGTCAAACCCTCCAAAATCATCAGGTATTGATTCTGAATAATTCACACATTCGTTTATCACATTAACAATATTAACAGCGTAGCACTTGTATTCAGGGTGAGTAAGAGGAACAAATTCTACAAACTCAGAAATTAGTTTTTCTAAGCTCTGAACAGCATATCCATCGATAATTGGAGGAGTTGCAAAACCTTTATAAGTTAAAAGGTTATTTAACTCTCCTTTTTCATATGTTTCAACTGGAAGATTTGTTTTACTATGTAGATACTCTCCTTGCTGCAGCAGATTTCTAAATAGTGTTTCGTCATCTTCCTTGTTAGCAGCGGCTATTTGCTCACTTTCTAAACTTGTACTTAATTTCCATATTTTCATAAACAACACCTCTAGTTTCTATATAGGAAGTCTATTTTGCCTGTTAATAAGTCTTTTCTAGTTTTATCTAATAAATTAACTATAAGCTCCGTCTTTTGTTCATGAGGTATAGGAGCGTTGTCGATTCTCAGTATGCTGTCCTTCAAGTAGTCTTTATAGACTTTCCCATGTCCCCAAAAACTCTTTCCAGTTAGCCAATAATCTCCATACAAATGGTGTACAACTTGTCCTGGCCAAAATTTAAACTCTTTTGCGGTGATAAAAACTCCATTAGCAGCAGAATTAATATCTATACCATATTTCTCTAAATACTCTCTCATCCCTCCATCGTTTACAGGAACGATATGATGAGCTTGAGAATTTTTCGGCCGTATAATACCGGCATTCTTTAATTCATCGCTTAGTATTACAGAATCTTGTTTGGATTTACTATGTGTTTTCTGAATAGTCCAAGCTTGATTTTTCCTCACTTGATTAGCGTATTGTTCTGCTTTTTTAGCAGCCATTAACCTTAATCGCTGAATTCTATCAGCATTCACCTTACGTTTTACCGGTATTATCTTTAATATTTTTTCTTTGCTTAAACGTAAATTAATCGCTTGAAGCTCCCGGTTAGTTAGGTGTGTAACATCTTTACTAGGAGCTACTAAGCTACCTTTCCAGCTTGCTGGGTCAACTAAACCCTCTTTTACAGCCGCTGCTAATTTGGCCTTACTAGCTTGATTAAACTCTAGTTTGTTAATAATATCTAAGTTCTTTGATAAAGTTTCAGCAGATCTAGTTTCTGAGTTAACAGCCTCAAGACTTTTTGAAGATTGAGAGCCTCTTCCACTACCTTTCGATGGCACATTCCAATCAGAAGTAGTTTTATAAATATTGTTTTCTAGATGAGATGAAGACTTGGAATATAAGCTTGACTCAGACACTGCACTTTCTCCAGCAAAAGCTAAGTGTCTTTGAACGCCTGTAGTATTGGCTAAATTAGAGGTTTCTTTAAACGTATGCTTTGCTTGTTCACCTAGCACTTTTGCTCCTTGAATGACTTCTTTCGTATCTTTGGCGACTTTCTGAGTAATTACTGCACCAGCTCCGCTTCCAAATAGCCCTCCAAATGCTCCTATTAACGCGCTTTTACGCTCATCTTCATCTAGCTTATTTCCAAGTACATCTTTTCCTGTTACATATTCGTACGTCCCATTCGTACCTACAAGTCCGTAAAGACCTTTTTCGGTGTTCTGAAGAACATGAAACGATTTAGGATTTTTATATGCAAGCAGTGCATCGTGAGCCGCATTCATTCCTTTACCAGCTTTATATACACCTTTTACTCCTTTTGCTCCTTTACCAATCCATCCTACTACTGGAATAAAACCAGCTGCAGCCATTGCCGCTGCAGTTGCTCGCTGAGTGGCAGAGAGCTTTTTACCCGTCACAGGATCTACACCTTCGGTTGCTCGCTTATAATCATAATATCCAGTCGCTTCTCCTGTAAAGGTTGAAACGACTTCCCATGTTTTTTCATACCATGGTTTATTTGCTTCAATTTCTGCTTGTCTTTTATTTTCATAGTATGTTTTTTCTTCTTTTTTTGCTTTTAAATAACTTTTTGTATTTTGGCTAATTTTTTGCTGTACTTTGTATTTTTCACTATTATGATAGGCTTTAGTGTCAAAAACAACTTGATAAGCTCCACTTCCTTGAGAAGTTAACGCTTCTAGCTCATCAACACTGCTTTTTACAGATTGATAATTTTCATCTAAACTTGCATATTCAGTAGACCAATTATGATCTAGTTTTTCTACTGCAGTAATAGTACTAGCCCTCTTTTTATCTGCGCTCTTTAGCTTCGATTGAACATCCTTTGTTGAAAAAGCGTCCAACGGCAAAATATCATGTATATCGTTCAAGATATCTTTCAAATCTTTATGTTGTGCTTCAATCATTTGTGTTGACTGATTATTAGCTACTTCGAGTTCATGTTCTAAAAAAGATACATCAACAATCGTATGACCATCTAACTTTTCTTCGTGTGCACGTTCTGATAATACAGAAAAATAGGCGTAGTGAGCGGAAACTAATGCTTCCCAATAGCCAACCACGTCTACCTGCATTTGATAAAATTTTTTAATTTGGTCTGCACCTTTCCCTTGAAATTCGGTATCTAAGTTTGCTACACCTTGTAATGCTTTTTTCAGTTCACCTAATTCTTCATTAAGCTTTTTATATGTACTTACACGCTCTTTTGCATAAGCAAGCAGCGAACTTGCTTCATACACTTTACCCATTAAATTCCCTCTTTTATCACTTTAATTAGAAAACCATCAAACTTTTTGTATTTAATCTAACTTTTCCCTATATTATCCATTATAAAGTTTCAGCTAACCTATCTAAATAGGAATATCTAACCTTTTATACACAATTAATTTCTATAAAAAGGATAAAGATACAAAAATATCATATCTTTGATTCCACAAAAAAAGACAACCAAAAGGTTGTCTTTTCAATTACTTCAACTCAGCCCATCTTTTATCTAATGATTTTAACAGCTCATCTTCAGATGTTTGGCCGCCGATGTATTCTTGTACATCTGCTCCAAATTTTTGCGTTACGCCTTCAGGGAACTTTGTCCATTCCCAAGGAATCGTTTTTTGATCTTTAGAATATTTAAGAAGCTCGTCACCTAAAGGTCCGATGTCTTTTGCTTCGATTGACTTAAAGGCTGGAATGTACTTGAAGTCTTCTACTAGCGCTTTTTGACCTTCTTTAGATGTAACCATCCAGTTTAAGAAGTCTTTGGCTGCTTTTTTATCTGCCGCTGGTGCTTGTTTGTGAATAACCCAGTTGCTTGGAACGTCAATTGCAAGCTTGTCAGATACAGCTGCATCATCGCTTAACGGCATAGGTAGAATACCTACATCCATGTTCGGCGTAATTTTATCAAGCATTGGCTGAATCCAGTTTCCTTGCTGAATCATCGCTGCTTCACCGGTCGCAAATTTCGTTACTTGCGTGTTGTAGTCCGTCGTTAACGGATTTTTGTTTCCATATTTCACTGTTAAATCAAGCAGCTTTACATACTGTTTGAACTGCTCGTTTCCTGCGATTTTCGTACTGCCGTCATTTAATCCTTTAATAAATGCATCCGGATCTTTTTGACTGGCAAATGGAATGTTTAAGCCGTGGTTTCCAAGCACCCACCACTCTCCGTAGCCGATAGAAAATGGCGTAATGCCGGCTGCTTTTAGCTTTTTAGCCGCTGCTTCTAATTCTGAATACGTTTTTGGAAGTTCTTTGATGCCTGCTTTTTTGAACAGTTTTTTGTTATATGTAAATCCATAGCCTTCAAGACTGATTGGCTGTCCATATACTTTACCGTCCATCGTCATTGGTGTAAGTGTGTTTTCATATGCGTCATCAACCCAAGGCTGATCTGATAAATCTTCTAATTTATTTTTCCACGTTTTCGCCTCTTGATATCCGCCGTTTGTGAAAAGGTCGGGTGCATTGCCCGACGCAAACTGCGCTTTTAAGGCTGCTGCACCGTCAGCTCCTCCACCAACCGTTTGGATATTGAACTTCACGTTTGGATGTTCTTTTGTATATTGATCAGTTAGAGCTTTTAGCTGATCTGCAATTTCTACTTTTCCTTGAAATACGTCTACTACTACTTGATCTCCGCCGCTTTTTTTATTACCAGATGCGCTTTCGTTTGAACATGCGGTTGAAAATAAAAGCGTAGCCGATAAAACACCTACTGCTAAAGGCCATTTTTTCATTTTGAATGCCATTTTCTGTTCCTCCCTATTTGCTGCTGGTTTTGATGCCTCAGCCTCAAAACCAGCCCTGTTGCCGCTTCTATTATTTAATTGAACCGCTTGTAATTCCTTTAACAATGTGTTTTTGCATTGCAAAGAAGAAGATTAATAGCGGGATAATACTGATTACAAGTGCTGCTAGTGCTAAATCCCACTGCTTTGTATACTGACCAAAGAAGAAGAATGTCGCAAGCGGAATCGTTCTTAGCTCAGGATCTTGCAAAACAAGAGACGGAAGTAAGAAGTCATTCCAAATCCATAGGCTGTTTAAGATGACGACAGTTACTGTAATTGGCTTTAATAATGGGAACACAATTCTCCAAAATACGCCTAGACGTGAGCATCCGTCGATGATTGCCGCTTCTTCTAGCTCAACTGGAATTCCTTTAATAAATCCGTGGTATAAGAAAATCGTCATACCTGAACCGAAGCCTAAGTACATGATCACAATACCCCAAATGCTGTTTAACAGATTTAAGTTTCCTGCTACTTTTACAAGTGGAATCATGATGGATTGAAATGGAATAACCATTGCCGCTACGAATGCCATAAAGATAATGCTGCTGATTTTTTTCTTTGTTCGAACCAGCATGTAAGCTGCCATTGAACAGAAGATGACTAGAACTGCGTTACTGATGACTGTAATGATCAGCGAGTTGCTAAGCACTTTTAAGTAGTTCATTTGGTTAAATGCATTAACAAAGTTTTGAAACTGAATCGTTGTTGGCAGTGCCGATGTGTTTGATAAAATTTCTGCAAATGACTTCAGGGAGTTTGAAAGCACGTAATAAAAGGGAACCAAGAACACCAGTCCAAGCAGGACTGCTAAAATTTCAACAATAAAGGTTTTGCTCGTATATTTGTTTCCCATTACGATTCAACCTCCTTCTTCTTCGTGTATGTTACTTGAATAATCGTAATCGCTGCTACGACGATGAAGAAAATTAAGGCTTTTGCTTCACCTAGACCGTATCTGTTATTCACAAATGCTTCTGTATAAATGTTAAGCGCTAACATTTCTGTTGATTTGAATGGACCACCGTTTGTTAATGATAAGTTGACATCAAATACTTTAAATGACCATGATATCGTTAAGAATAAACAAACCGTTACTGCCGGCGCTACCATTGGAATTGTAATGTGACGAAGAATTTGCCATCTGCTTGCTCCGTCAATTTTTGCTGCTTCAATCAGCTCTTGCGGTACGTTTTGCAGTGCTGCTGTGTAAATAAGCATGATATAACCTGCTCCTTGCCATACACTTACAATCACGATGCCCCAAAATGCTGTTTTTGCGTCTCCCAACCAAGGAAGTTCAAAAAGCGAGATTCCCGTGATTTGTCCGATAGATGCAAATCCTTTTACGAAAATGAACTGCCATACAAATCCTAGTAAAAGTCCGCCAATTAAATTCGGCATAAAGAAAACCGTACGTAAAATATTTCGTGTTTTTAACATTTGAGTAACAAGGATTGCTAACACGAACCCAACCACATTCGTTAAGATAATCGCAACGACCGTATATTTTGTTGTGATCCAAAACGACTGCTGAAACTGCTTATCTTCGGTGAACAAGTACTTGAAGTTATCAAGCCCCACCCAGTTAATCGTGCCGTTTACTCCGTTCCAGTCTGTAAATGAGTAATAAATCCCTGTAAAAAATGGTATAAGTACAATCACACAAAACGCTAAAAGTGCGGGCCCTACAAATAGAGCAAATAAACCTGCATTTTTCAAATTTTTACGTTTTTTCGTATTAACTGATGGTTCTCTTTTAAGTTCTTGCTCTAAAGGAACATATTCTGTCTCCTGTAATTTACTTTGGCTATTCATCTTACTAGCACCTCCCTATGTCTTATTTTAGCGAAATCCGCTATTTATGAAACCGCTTTAATTGACGAGTAGGGTGTAAAATATTGACCTTTGTGCAACATTTTCTCCCCTGTGCACATTTTACATACTTTTCTAAAGCATGAAAGAAATATAAGAAAAAGCTAGAAGTGGACGACATATCTTCTTATCTTATACACTAGAAAAAAGATGTAGTTGGGAGGAACATACTCATGACAGCAAAACGAGCGCTAATTACAGGTGCCAATTCAGGAATGGGGCTGGCCACAACGATTGAACTAGCTAAAAAAGGATTCGAAGTCATTATGGTATGCCGAAATGAAGAAAGAGGAAATGCCGCTTTAGAAGAAGCGAAACGCCAAAGCGGATCGGATTCCATATCTCTTATGACCTGTGACCTAGGTTCTCTTGACAGTATCCGGGCTTTCAGTGAAGACTTTACGTCTCGCTACAGTGTACTTGATGTGCTGATTAATAACGCGGGCGTCGTGACAATTAAGCGGGAAACAACACAAGACGGATTTGAAATGATGCTTGGTGTCAATCATTTGGGTCACTTTTTATTAACTAATTTACTTTTAGATCCGCTGAAAAAATCTCAACAGGGACGCATTATAAACGTTGGATCCGGTGCTCATAAAGCGGGAAAAATAGACCTCAACAACCCTCACTTAACAACAGGATTCGGAATATGGCGAGGATACTCTCAGTCTAAATTAGCAAATAACTTATTTACGGTTCATTTAAGTAAAAAGTTAAAAGACACCTCTGTAACCGTAAATTGCCTTCACCCCGGAGCCGTTTCTACCGCTATCGGCGTTAATCGTCAAACAGGTTTTGGAAAAAGCATTCACGCCGTGCTTCGCCCTTTCTTTTTAACACCTCTTCAAGGTGCCGAAACAGCTATTTATTTAGCTGACAGTCCTGAAGTGACGCATATTAGCGGCGCTTATTTTTATAAAAAACGCGTGACTCCTCCTTCTTCAAGAGCAAAAAATGAACGGCTTGCAGAAGAATTTTGGGACTGGAGTGCGCGCGAAGTTGGTTTATAAAGTAGATAGATACGCTTGGGAAAGAAAAAAGTAATGAAAAAGGTCAGCTTTTCAGCTGACCTTTTCGTATTAAAAAAACGTTAGTCCTATAGCAAAAATAAAGCCTGATACAATTAAGGTCGTCACGCAGTAGCCCATTATATCGCGTGCTCCGAGCCCTGCGATAGCTAGTGCAGGTAGTGCCCAAAACGGCTGCGCCATATTCATCCATGCTTCTCCGTAAGCAATGGCCATCGCAGCGACTCCCGGATCTACGCCGAGCTGTTCAGCTGCCGGCATAATAAAAGGTCCTTGTACAACCCAGTGTCCTCCTCCCGAGGGAACGAAAAAGTTCACAACGCCGGAACTTAAAAACGCGAGAAACGGAAATGTCGTTTCATTTGAAATCGAGATAAAGGCGTTCGTTAGCTTCCCGCCTAAACCTGATAGCTCCATCATGCCTTGTATACCTGCATAAAACGGAAACTGAATCACAATCCCAGCGGTGCCTTTCGCCGCATTAGAAACGGCATTCATATAGGATAAAGGGGTACGGTGAAGTAAAATACCCGTCGTGAAAAATAATAAATTCACTGTGTTAATATCCATTTTAAAGCCGTTTGTAGCAAAATAATAAATTAAATATGAATACCCAAGAAGTGCAATTGTTAGACTTAAAAACCTGCTGTTTTCCATGCGTACAGCAAATGTTGGCTTAGAAGAAGTTGTCTCAACAACTGTAGCCGGAGCCATTTCATCTTCCGCCAACAGTCTTGGATCAATTTCTACCACTTCTTTTCCCGTCGGCATCATCAGTCTTGTCATAATAGGAAGGACAATTAATAATCCGAGGGTAATAAATAAGTTGTAGCCTGTAAAAATCGTGTCTGACAGCGGAATAAGTCCAGCCGTTTTTTCCATTGGGTTTCCAGGTGTAGCAGCAACAAGAGGAATCGAACCCGACAAACCTCCGTGCCATGTTAAAAACCCTATGTAAGCACAGGCAATTAAAAACCGGTAATCAGATCCCGGCACGCGTTTCGCTACTTCTTTCGCAAACAGCGCACCTACAATTAAGCCAAACCCCCAGTTAATCATACAGGCCATAGCTGCGCCGAGCGTGACCAGAATTACCCCTTGCGCCGGAGTTTTGGCTAACAGCGCTATGTTCACAAGCCACTTCTTTACAAGCGGCGAGCTGGCAAGCGCATGTCCCGTGACAAGCACTAAGCTCATTTGCATCGCAAATGCAAGAAGGTTCCAAAAGCCGCTTCCCCAAAACTGAACCATCTCAATCGGCCCGTGAGGAGTAAAAACAATACCTGATACAAATAAAATCAGCGTCAGGATTAAAGCAAATACAAACGGATCAGGTAAAAAGCGCTGAACAAGCGCCGTGAAGAAATTAGATAACGCTTTCATTTTACTCCTCCTTTACAGGAATGCTCCTGTGAATAAATGTCGACAAGCATCTTTAATTATACATAATTTGTTGAAAATTGTTAATATTTAGTTTAATAAAAACCCTTCTGCTTTCCAGAAGGGTTTTACACACTAAACGTTTGAATAAGAGTTGGCTCTCCGTCAAGTTCAATTTTCTTTTCTTGAAAGGAAATATGTAAGCTTTCATAAATATGTTTCCAAAATGAAATAGCCCGCTTGTTGCCTGCAAGCTCAATAATCATATACGTTCCTTTTCGATGAGAGAAAATGTCTTTTACCGTTTCAGAAGCAATACCCTGCTTTCGGTATTTGTTTAAGATAAAAAAATCATTGATGCAGTAATCTGCTTCTTGCTGAAGTGCGGGCTGTTCAAGAAGTAAAAAAAAGCCCGTCAGCTTATCATCTACTTTAATAAAGTATGGCGAGAGGCCTTCTACTTTCCAAAACAAGGGCAGCTCTTCAAAATGAAAAGCTCCATCTTCGCGAATATCTAAAGAAGGTGTATACGCAGATAAATCATGGAGATAAAGAGAATACAAATTTTGCAAAACGCCCGCTTGGCTTTTAGGTACTTTTTCAATCGTAAGCATTCTTAGTTCATCTCCTTCTTTTCCTATCATAAGGGTTTTTTGTGAAAGTTTACAGTAAAAATGTTTGAGGCAAAGTGAAGATGGATAGTCAAAAAGCTTTTTTTCATTTTGTAGATGTATGAAACGCAATAAAAAAACGATCATCTCCGGTACTGTACGCTCCGTCTGATAATCGTTTTTTATGTTTTGTATGCTGATGCTGAAGTTTTTCCTTCTTTGTTTTGGTTTTGCGCGTTTCCATGTCTGCAAATATAAACAGGCTGCGGTTTAATTCTGGATTTCGTTTTCCTTCACGCGTCATTTTATCACGCATTTTTTTTGCTTTTGACTTTGCCATGTAACTTCCTCCCTATATAAACGATGTATACATATCTTACTGCTTTTTTATAAAATGTCAAGTTTAGAAGCACTGATGTGTTAACAGTGCTTCTGTATAGTCATGACTCTTTATTTTTCAGCATATCATCTAATTTTTGCTCCATTCTCTGAAGCCTTTTTTCATTTGCCCCCTGCTTTTGAATCAACCTTTTTAAGCCTATAATAAATGCAATTATTACTCCTGCTATTCCTATCAGGATCAGCAGCATAAGAATTTGAAAAATAATATCACCTATATTAACCATAGTTCCACCTTTTATCTATTTTTTTACATTATATCATTTTTTTAGTTATTTCTGCTTTATTTTATAAAAAAAAGCTCTCAGTGCTGAGAGCTTCATTTACTATCTTCATCGTAGACCGTCCACTTTTCCTGTTTGATTTGATTGGAAACATCAATCAGTTTATTTTTTACCCGGTCCTTTTCTGCTCCTGTTAAAGGCGTAGGTCGGTAGTCGTTTCGCGCCGTTGTGGAAGAAATGCGGAATGGAATCACATTGATGTCTTTGTTTGTCGTTAGCTTTCCATCTTTAATCGTAAACGTCTGCTGAAATACAAATGTATCCTTATCACTTGGATTTTTGTTTCCGCCAAACATAAAGTTTCCTAAGCTATAGACAATAAATTTATTTTTGTATTCTTCAATTCCTTGAACAACGTGAGGGTGATGACCTAAAATCAAATCTGCTCCGTTATCAATTGTATACTTCGCCAGTGCCTGCTGCGCTGTATCAGGAACATAGTGTCGTTCAGATCCCCAGTGGAAATGCACAATAATAATTTTAGCGCCTTTTTCTTTTAAAGACTTAATTCCGTCTTTAATCTGACTTCTTACTTCTTTTGTGTCATCCCAGCCCGGATATCCAAGCAATCCTACTTTGACTCCCTTTACCGTTGTAATATATGTATCTTCATAGCCAAAATAGCCTATTCCGCTTTTCTTTAAGTTTTCTCGTGTATCATCATATCCTTGCTGTAAATAATCATGCGTATGATTATTAGCCAAGTTAACGGTTTCAATACTTCCTTGTTTTAAAATATTTACAAACGAAGGATCACCTTTAAAACGAAATGTTTTACTTGCTTTTTCCGTCGCAGTTGTCAGCGTTGTTTCTAAATTAACCGTTGTTAAGTCATCTTGCTCAAAGATCGATTTTACATTTTGCGTAAAATACGGCAGGCCATTTCTTGCTGCTACGTCGTTAAAAGTAGAATCGTACCCAAAGCTTTCATCGTTTCCTAAGGTAAAATCTCCTGCTGCGCTAACTTTAATGGTTGTATTGATTGCGTCTTTTTTCTCTTTTTTACTCGCTTCTTCTTTAGACTTTACTGTTTCTTCTTTTTTCTGCGGCTCAGAAGAGGTTTGTTCTCCTGCTCCTCCGCACGCTCCTAATAAAAAACACAAACTTCCATAAATAACAGCTTTTTTTAAATACTTGTTCATGTAACGTTAAAACCCCTTTTTACGTTTTAATAACTGTGTCTGGACTTGGTGTTTACTGCTTATTTCGCCAAATACATACAATTCTCCTGTTTTATCGGCAAAATAAGTGAAATTTTTATAAAAAAAGGAAGTTTTTATATTCTTTTTGGGTTAGAACAAGAGGATTTGGCTAAGAGAAAAGCAGCGGAAACGATGCGCAGAAAGCCGATGAGCTGTACTAAACTTCAAGTGATTCACAAAATAGCAGAGCGATTCCAAACATCACCTAAAATAAAAACCTCCTTTGCTCATGCAAAGAAGGTTTTATCTAAACTTAACAAATCGAATCATTAGATTTAGGATTTTTGAGTCCAAATAACGGGCGGATAAATAGTGCTAAGCCTGTGCCTAGCATCGCCATAACCATCCATACCCATCCGTGAAGACTAAATGAAGCAATGCCGCCAAAGTAAGCGCCAATATTACAGCCAAAAGCAAGACGCGCACCATATCCCATTAAAAGGCCTCCAACAACAGCTGCTCCTGCAACGCCAGGTTTAATCTTTCCTGGTTTGAACGTTCCTTGCGCAGTCGCTGAAATGAAAGCGCCTAGTATGATCCCAAAATTCAATACGCTGGTAGAGTCTGCTAGCACACTTTGCGTTAGCGCTTCTCCATTTGCACCTTGGAAAAAGCCCCAGCTTGATACATCTATTCCAGCTGCCATCATTGCTTTTCCGCCCCATAAAGCAAAGGCAGAAGTAATACCCCAAGGATTTCCTCTTACAGCCAGCGTTAATGCATTTAATACAGCCAGCACAATCGCTGCAGTGAATAGAGGCCAAGAGCCGCGAATGATCTTTTTCCACCCTTTTGTCGTAGGAAGCTGCTTCATCATAGGCGGATTTTTCTTTTTGGCAATTTGAATCGTAATCCAGTAAATCGCTACAAACGCGATAAGCTGTACAATCCAAGCGCCAAAATAACCAAGGCCTGTCGATTCAGCTAATGAAATAGGAGGAAGCGAAGGTTGTTTTTGCCAAAATGGCAAATGATACGCCCCGAACATAGAGCCTACAATAAAGGCTAAAAGCGTTAAAATCATGGAAGAAGAGCCGCCGCCTAACGAATACAGCGTTCCTGAGGCACATCCATTTCCTAGCTGCATGCCAATTCCAAACATAAACGAACCAACTATCACGCTGACTCCTACAGGTGAAACATATCCTTTTGGCGTTACCCCTGTAAAGCTAAAGCCTGTACTTAAAATAATAGCAAACAGCGTTGACGCAATCGCTAGCATAAGCATATGCGCTTGCAAGCCTTGAACGTTGCCGACAGATACGAGTCGGCGAAATGCTGATGTAAAGCCAAAACGTGCGTACAGAAGCGTCATTCCTAGTGCTAGACCGATAATAAATAACACACCTTGCGTCCAATCAGTCGTTAGCACAATCGCTAGAAGTAAAATAACCGCTGCTATAACCCCTCCTGCAAATAACGGCTTTTGCATAGGGCTTAATTCTGTTACAACAGTAGTTGGCTTTGATTTATATGATGAGTGCAACGTTTGTGCCAAATCATCCACTCCTTTTCTGATAGAAATACTAAGAATTAATATTTATCATCTTATAGCACTTCCCTTTCTCTGTAAACTATTTAGCAAAATGAAAGTGAATTGTTTATTTTTTGAGTATTCTTACTTTCGTTCATACAAAAAGCAGAAGTTTCTGTTCTTCTGCTTTTGGCTGCTAAACGTAAATAGAATGAATCTCTTTTAAAGGTTTAGGATTAGGCTTTGCAAAATAATACCCTTGAAACAAATCATAACCCATCTCTATCAGGCATTTTAAATCTTCTTCTGTTTCTACACCTTCTGCAAGAGCCTGCGCCCCCATTCTATGGGTGATAGCTAACATCTCTTGAGCCACTTTTTTCTGTTTCTCATTCTTACTGACTCCGTTTGTGAATTCAAATGCCAATTTCACGACGTCAGGCTCCACTTCTAAAAGCCGATTCAGCGTATTATAGCCAACTCCTACGTCATCTAGCGCATATTTAAATCCGTGGGAGCGATAATAATTCAAAATGTTTTTCAAATGCTCAATATCTTGAACATCCTCCGTTTCAATCACTTCAAACACTATTTGCTCGGGCTTTATATTCAATTCTTTAATTAATGTAAATGTAGATGCTAAGCAATGCTCAGGGTTATATATTGCTGTAGGAATAAAGTTAATAAAAATCAGCTGATGATCAATAATACTAGCATTTTTTACAGCTTCTAAGCGGCAGGCTCGGTCAAGAGCGAAGGTTTTATTTCTTATTTGAGCAGCTTCAAACATTTTAAAAGGAGGTATAATACTTCCGTCTTCTTCTAATCCTCTTGATAAAATTTCGTGGCCAACGATATGCACGCGTTCGTGATTAACCGATACAATCGGCTGATAATATGAGCAAATTCGCTTGTCTTCAATCAGCTCATCAATCCACAAGGCATCTTTCATTTTTTGGAAAGCGGTGATTGGCTCCATACGCGGCAGGTTTTCAAACGGGCTCCGCTGCTTGGCTTCTACAGCCCGCACATGCCGAGGGTCTAAACGCTGATGAACATAATCCATAAAACTCCAAAAGATATCTTCCCTCATCCAGACCATATCTTCTCCAAGAGCCTTCCATTGGTTTTGAGAAATATCTTTAAAGTATTTTTCCAATTTCTTCACATCGCTTGATTGCTGAAAAGAAACCGTATATCCTGTCCTAATTGGCAGACACGCGTCGCACCCCATAGCTCATCTTCTCCCTCATTTATCATCAGTTTTTTGTATGTATACTTGGATAGTTCTTAAGAACTATACCACTTTTAAGAAACTTGCAAACCCTATTTTTTCGCTAAAATAGAATGTACCAAAAAGTTTTGGTAAAATGATAGACGTGTTTTATTGTCTACATCATAAGACGCACTTGATAAAAGGAAGTGAACCATACATGAGCAAAAACCGTTTTACGAAGTGGTTTTTATTTTCTTTACTACTCTTTGCCTTGAGTACTGGAGCAATGTATTATACGCTCTATATATCGTACTGGGCGTATTCTATTAAGCTGTTTTTAATTGTGGTGCCGCTCTTTACATTATTATCGGTTGCTTTTGGTTCGTTGGTAATCGTTCATGAGCGCAAAAGAAAACGCGTATTTCAGCTACAAAATGAAGGAGGCATTCCCAAAAATACGTTTATTCAAGGCTTTTCCGAAATAACGGTAGGAGCAGGCTGCATCTTGCTGTGCTTTTTTCTTTTTCTTTATTTTCTAATGGATTATTAAGTACATATAAAAAAGACGAGCAGGCAGCTCGTCTTTTTATTTGGATCTTTCTAGAATATCTCGAACGCTTGCATAATCAAGCTCTTTATAAGTACCAACACCTGGTTTTACAAAGGTCTTTTCAACAATCGCATCAAATTCAGAGTCATCAATATCATAGTCACGCAAGCTGTTCGGGGCTCCTAAGTCATTCCAGAAAGTGCGAAGCGCTTTTGCACCTTCCATTGCTGTTTCTTCATCGCTTTTTCCTTCTGGGTTGATGCCAAATACGTTTACAGCCAGTTGTTTTACACGAGAAGGATCTTCTTTTAGCACATGCTCCAGCCAGTTAGGGAACAAGATAGCAAGGCCGCCTCCGTGGGGAATATCATACACGGCCGACAGAGCATGTTCAATACGATGAGTAGCCCAGTCTCCTCCATCCGTTCCGTTTGCTAAGCTTCCGTTAAAAGCCGTCGTGCTGATATACATCATTGTTTCACGATACTGATAAGAAGTCAGGTTTGTAAGAAGCTTAGGACCTTCTTGTACAGCTGTTCTTAGCAATGATTCAATAAAGCCGTCGATCATCGGCGTATTTTCTGTGCGGTGAAAATAGTGTTCAAGCGCATGCGACATACTATCAACAATTCCATAGACTGTTTGGTCGCGCGGCACTGAAAACGTGTACGCCGGATCTAAGATAGAAAAGACGGGAAATACATGAGAAGACGTCCAACCTAGCTTTTCTTTTGTTTCCCAATTTGTAATAACAGAAGTTGAATTCATTTCAGATCCTGTTGCCGCAAGTGTTAAGACCGTTCCAAAAGGAAGAGCACCTGTAATCTCTACTTTGCGTGTAATTAAGTCCCATGTATTCCCTTCATATACGGCTCCAGCTGCGATAGCTTTTGTACAATCGATCACGCTTCCTCCCCCAACGGCTAAGAGAAAATCAATGTTTTCTTTTTTACATATGTCAACGCCTTTAGCTACCGTAGTCAAACGAGGGTTCGGTTCTACCCCAGACAGCTCGTGAACGACTGCGTTAATAGACTGAAGTTCAGCTTTCACTTCGTCGTATACGCCATTTTGTTTGATGCTTCCTCCTCCGTATACTAACAGAACGTTTACTTGTTTATGATAAGAAGCAAGCTCTTGCGATAGCTTCGTAATTTGATTTTTTCCAAAGTATAATTTGGTAGGATTGTGCTGCAAAAATATATTCATGTTCTACACCTCTAGTTTTCTTTTCTTGTAAAAAGTGTATCACGAAAGCAGCTTCATCATTATTGAAGATTCTCTATATCTATTATCAATATTTTTGATAACCTTCTTGTACAAGTGAAATGAAGTGTTGAATGGGTGCCGTCAGCCATTTTTTCTTTTTGAATATGAGCTGTGAATAAAGATAAAATTCTTCATGGTCAAACGGGATTTTAATCAGTTTTCCATTTTCAATCTCTTGTTTTACCGCTATTTCTGGCACAAGAGCAATACCTAAATTATCCGCTACGCACTGTTTAATTGCTTCAAGACTGCTAAATGAAATCACCGATTGCATATGAATACCCCTGCTGCGCATCATCTCTTCTAAAAGCGTACGATAAGGGCAGCCACTCTCGGTTAAAATGATGGTTTCACCTTCAAACTCTTCCATTACAACGTTGTTTTTTTCACTAAAAAAATGCGAAGGCGAAGCAATCATAACCATGTTTTCTTTTCGAATAGGAATCACTTCTAAACTTGAAGAGGTTTGAAGGCGATCAAGCAAAACGGCTACGTCATACTTTCCGTCAATAATCCCTTGTGTTAAATTTGGACATAAACCCGCTTCTAGCATAATCTTTAGAGAAGGGTGCTGCTTTTTTAATTCACGAATATACGGTGTAATAAAATAAGCGGCCAGCGACTCCACGGTTCCTATTGAAACTGTTCCTCTAGCATCTTCATTCGTAGTAAGGCGCTCTTTTGCTTCATTTAATAACTCGGTTACTTGATTCACATAATAAAGCAATTCTTCACCAGGCTGAGTCAGCTTCATTTTTTGTCCTGTTCGTTCAAATAGTTTTTGACCGTAATGATCCTCTAATTTTTTTATATGAGTGGTAACGCTTGACTGAGCATACCCTAATTCCTCGCCCGTTCGTGTATAGCTCCCCCACTTCGCTACTTCTTTAAATGTATATAAATAGTTAATATCCATGTGCTGCTCCTTATGTACTGCTGTTTTGTTTCGTTATCCATATGCTAAAGCTGTTCTTAATCAGAACCTATACGTAAATAGAATCACAGTACAGTATAAGCGAACTTGTTTTGCCAAGCAATTTTATCAACCTTAAAAATTCTTTTTATATTAGGCAATTACGTCGTTTTTTGTTCATAGAATGAAAAACAAACTTATGAAAAGAAAGGGTGTATCTCGTGACAGCCTACAAAGAAGTGCTATATAAAGGAAAACGCTTTGTACTGATTCACGTATATGATTCAGGGTACTGTGAAATTCGACCGATTGATCATGCTTTTAAAGTCGAACTTGTGCGATTAGATGAGATAGAACAATGTGGATAACAGTCATGAACGCAGCCATTGCAGCTGCGTTTTTGTTTATATTATAAACAAGTGGATGAGATAAAAATACCTGAATTGGCTGGCCTTTTACATAATTTCTTCCTGTATACTTTGTAACTAAGGATATCCGCACTTATTTAGTTTCTATACTTACTCGAGGTGATGACATGAAAAAAGGCTGGCTGGAATGGATATTATTATCCGTGGCGTTAATTTGGGGAGCCAATTATACAATCGGAAAATTTGGAGTTGCTCATATGTCTTCCATTCAATTTAGCGCACTGCGTTTTATAATGGTTGCTCCTATTCTTTTACTTATTACAGGAATAATAGAGCGAGGCATTCGTATCGAAAAAAAAGACTGGGGTCGTTTAATAGCGGTCAGCATAGTAGGCGTTACGCTCTATCAAACGCTGTTTATGGTATCTGTTAAGTATACGACAGCTACAAATGCTTCTTTACTTATTTCCATGTCTCCTATTTTCACAGGAATCTTAGCTATATTATATAAGCATGAAGCTTTTTCATTAAAAACACAGCTAGGCTCTATGCTTGCTTTTTTCGGGGCTGCGTTTGTCCTGCTGTTTGGTCACTCTAGTCATGCGCTGTCGCAGCTTGCATGGTTCGGAAATATCATGGGGATTGTAGCGGCCATTGCGTGGGGCTGGTACCCGATTTTAGCAAAACCTTTAGTCGTAAAATATTCTGCCTTGCGCGTGACTGCCTGGTCTGCTTTGATTGGAGCTATTCCACTTACTGTCTACTGTCTTTTCACCTATCAAACACTTACCTGGCCAACAGATATAGGCAGCTGGAGCTCTTTGGCATACTCTGTTTTGTTCGTGACGGTGTACGGGCTGGTAATGTGGTACGTAGGAATTGGAAAAATTGGATCTACAAAAGTAATGGTTTACATGTATGTTATTCCTTTATTTGCCGTTGTTTTTGCTGCTGTAGCCATTGGAGAAACCATTAATTCCATGCAGCTGCTTGGAGGACTTATTATTTTTAGCGGTTTGTATATTGTTAAAAAAAGCCCTGCTCCTAAAACAGCTCTCAAACTTAAAAAAGCAAACTAAAAAGAGTAACGGGTTCGGTTGATGCAAAAAAACAAGCTAAAAGCCATGTAATTAAAAGCCTCATTAGCATCTATTTTAATAGTGAATTAGCAATATGAATGGTAACGAATAACGCTCAGATTTTGTCTGAGCGTTATTCGTATATTATTTTAATGTCCTAATTGAATTAAGCCCCCGTTGGTTTTATTAATAAACATTTAGTATGTTGATTAATTTTATGATTTTTTTATCCTCACCTGGGTCAACGTGAACCAGCTTTGCATTTCGAATAATATCCTCTGTGTAATTTTTCATAAAATCCTTATCTACCTGAGCAGAACTGGACCAATGTGAAGGAACGTTGTACACGTTAATTGTACCATTTCCGTTACTACTATAAGTCACTGAACCATCAACAGAACGAGAACCCTCTAATGTAACAACGTCTTTTGGATAGCTAGCACTAGTATCGTCATAAATATTGACTAATTCTCCGGCTGAAATGTGGCGAACATTTAGCTCATCTATCTCTTGATTTGGTCCTAGCTGTAACCAAATTCGAGCATATTCAATTTGTTTGCTCGAATAATTAGATAGTGTTTTTTTGTCTTCCTTCTTACTAACCTTTGAATTACTATTTCCAGACGAAATGCTATCGGAATTTTCATCAACAGCTTTTTCTGAAGAGGCGTCATTTTTATCAGCTTTGTCTGATTGCTTCGACTCACTGCTTGAGGAACTTTCATCTGTTTTACTCGCAGCTTCTTTTGTTGAGGGGCTTCCATCCGTTTTGCCTGTAGCTTCTTTTACTGAGGAATTTATATTCATTTCACTTGTGGTTTCTTCTATGGATTTTTCGTCCTTGTTTCCAGCACACCCTACTAACGTTCCCACCAGCATAAATATAGCAGCATGAAAATAAACACGCTCGGTTCGTTTTTTCATTCGTCAAATCATTCCTTTCGTTTATTTGTTAATTTAAGCGAATGACAATATTTTCGTTTTATATCCAAACCTGTATAAAAAGCAGCTAGACTCTTTTTAAACTGTATTCATGAGTAATTTTATATTGATTATATACGCGTTTAAAACCGGTTCGTTCATAAAATAACGTCGCTTCCTCAGTATCTGTATAAAGAACGAGGCTGTCGTAGTAGTTCTCTGCATAGTGAATAATTTCTTTTAAAAGTCGTTTACCTATACCCTTTCTCCGAAACTGAGCTGAAACATAAAACCTTCTTACTCTTCCAACGTTAGCACACTTACTGTAAGGATCTTGATTAAGGCCCGCTACGGCGATTAATTGGTTTTGTTCACCGTAAACTCCCCACAGTCTTTCGCCTGTTTTATTAAATACGTTTTGCCCGTTTTTATACTCAGCTATTAGCTTGGTAAGAAAGAAAAAGCCTTCCTCCTGGCTTTCTATTAACAGCTCTTTTATATCATGCTCCATAAGATACGTTAGCGTGATGATCTTCATATATTCTCTCCCCGTTCAACAGGTGATGTTGTTTCCACAGACTGCTTGTTATGAACTAATACTGCAATACCTATGAGAGACGTTACCAGCAATAGGAAGCTTGCAAATAGATATACAATCCTCACCCCAAAGAAGTCCGCTACTGTACCTACAAACGCGATAGAAAGAATAAACGCACCCTGTACAAGAGTTGATTTTGCCGCTATTACTTTAGAAAGAACCCCACTGCTGCAGGCATTTTGATAAATGGTTTCCTGCGCTGCGTCTCGAAGCTGATAGGCAGGACCCATCATTACCAAAAGTGCTAAAGCTAAATACGGGTTCGTTACTAAGCCGTAAAAACCGGTTAAAACAGCATAACCGATTGAGCCTGCGAACATAAGAAGCAAAAGCCTTCCTTTTACCATAGAAGACATTCGGTACACAATAATTCCTCCGACTATGCTTCCAAAATAATACGCACCGTTTATATATCCCCACCATACTTCCCCTTTTCCAAGCACTTCTTTCACAAAAGAAAGAGTAATAGCCCCAATCCAAATGGTTCCAACGAGTGATTCAGTTATGTCCATTATAACGAGTGCTCTGATGCGTTTATGTATCCATAAAAAACGCCATCCTTCCATTAGTTTTGCCACGCTTCGCTTTTCTGGTTGTTTATATGTGCGGGCTTCTTTTATAAACAGCAAGCAAACAAACGAGAACAATAAAAGACCTGCCGTTATATATAAAGAATAAGTGAATCCTGTTAAAGACAAAACGAAACCACCAAGGGACCACCCTGCAAATAGAAAGGTTTGGTCAATTGTTGAAAGCAAACTATTCGCCTGCATTCTTTGACTATCACTTACTAAGCTGCGGACAACCGACGTTTTAAAAATAGTAAAAAAACCGTTAAAAAAAGAAATGATCCCAACAATGACAAAACACATCGCTAGTACTGTGACTGTAAATTTTTGTGTGAGTAGCATATACAATCCAGCGAGCATTCCTATTTGCATAACCTGTACAGCCCGCATAATATGAATAGATTTATATGTATCGGCTAGTAAAGGTACGCTAAGACCACTAAGGAGGCGAGCAAGTAAGCTCGTCATCGTAATCATTGATGCAAGAGCTGTTGAACCGGTGTTTTGATTTATATAGGAAGTCAGGGCCATTGTATAAAGAACAAAACCTAAATTTGTGGTTACTTGACTTGCTGCTAAAAAATAAAAACGCTGAGTCAATTTTTTCTCCTTTCCGTTAGGCGTAACATACAAAGGGATAATATTTTTTGTTAATTTTTCCCTTTTTAAACTATAACACTATTTGACGAAATCCAAAACTATCTATAATTTAGTAGATGGAGGTTTTTATGTTTAAATATAGTTTTCTTATTGTTCTTATTGCTTTTTTACTTATTAACTTTAACGGCCAGGAAAATCAAATTGTAGGTGGGAGAATAAAAAAAGAGCGAAGTGAGGTTTTCTTTGGAGAATATGACAGCTTTACAGGCCGCTACTCTCGGAGCATTAAACTCAAAAAAGGCGTAACCTACGTTTTCAGGCTATCTAAAAACACTAAAAGTGGAGACCTTTCTCTATATGTAGAAGATCCAAGACGTACACGTTTCTTTGAGATGACTAATAACTCTCTTTATCTAACACCCGAAAGAACGAGAAGATATCGTATTAACTTTATAGGCTCTGAGCATAAAGGATCTTTTCAGCTTCACTGGAAAAGCAGCGTTCAAAGGGATGATAATGAAACATCTGTTTAATGCCATGTGATTTAGACAACGTTTAAACGAGGAGGAATGGTTTATGATGATTAATCAAGCTGTCCTGTACACTCATCTACTGGACGAAATGAAGGCTTTTTATGTGAATTCCCTCAATTTCCCATTAACCGCCGCTTCACCGCGTTCTTTTTCCGTTGGAGTTGGTGAAAGTGAGCTAACCTTTAAAGAGACTTCTGTACATACAAAGCCCTTTTACCATTTTGCTTTTAATGTTCCAGCAAACCGCTTTATGGAAGCAAAGAAATGGGCTACTCAGAGAGTCTTCCTCAATACAGAAGAGAAGAAAGATGAGATTTATTTTGAAGCATTTGATGCTCATTCGTTTTATTTTAAAGATCCTGCTCATAATATTGTTGAATACATTTCAAGACATTCAGACTGCCCGCCATCCAACGACCCCTTTTCTTCTAAGTCGCTTTTAAGCATAGGAGAAATCAACTTGACAACGCCTCATGTCCGCTCTGTAGGGACACAGCTTATTAACTCGGGTATCAACGTGCGCAACAACAGGCCATTAAACGAGAACTTTAACTTTTTAGGAAGCGGCAGTGCGTTTTTTCTTGTAGGGGCGCCTAAAAGACGGTGGTTTTTTTCGGACCGAGACTCTGAAGTTCATCCATTAACGGTGAAGGTTAATCATTCTCTAGCAGTTGCGTTAGATAAAAAAGGAATGCTGAAGATTACGCAAGAATGATTGTTTTTTCAATAAAGCCATGTAACAAACGAACTTGTTACATGGCTGTTTTTGTTCAAAATTCAGCTCTACTCCACCTATAGGTTTTGTATATAGTTCTCGATGTCCTTTCTGTTCATCAGCATAAAAACCTTGCAATCCTCATCGTTTCTAAGCTTTTCAAACCGTTTTCTCATCTTTTTTTGCCGCTCTCTGTACGTCGTAAGAATAAATGTAAAAAATGACCAATCTACTTTTTCAGGACATCCTTTTGCCATATCTTCACGCGTTTTTCTTGCATATACAATCCTCCGCTTTATCACTCGGTACACACAAACGATTAGAGGAAGCTCTAAATAAATAATGGTATCTGCACGCTTCACTCGCAGGTCATACGAATTGCTGTAGTTCCCGTCGATAATCCAGCTGTCTTTTTTTACAATGTGCTCCTGCAATTCTCTAAAACTATCATTGTCTCTTTCCGTCCAGCCCGGCTGCCAATACAGGCTGTCTAAATGATGTACTTCTAGATCAAGCTTTTTCCCTAATTTCTTGGCAAATGTGGACTTTCCTACTCCTGGAGAAACGCCCATTACCAGCACTCTTTTCATCTCATCACCTTACCTTTTTAGAAAATAAAGCTAATTGAAGAGAAGGCAACTGTTTATACTGACTCGGTGTACTAAAAGCAGACTGCTGTATAAAGAAGCTTCATGTTAGCAGTTTTATTCGCATAATTTTCAGATAACATATAAACATTCATCATAAATTTCTGTATTCCTTCTTGCTTTGTAGTAAATAGGTTGCTTTTATTAATCGTTTCCTTTACCTTAAATGTGAGTATATAAAAGTAAGGTGAAAAAAATGAATGCATCTATGCTAAAGAGATTTTTACGAAACCTCGGGATTTTTATTTATATTGTCATCGCAGCTATTAATATTTACTTAACGAGAAATGACTTGAGCGATATGCTTACTCGCCTTGTGCTGCTGACTATTTTACTTCCTTTGTTTTTTAGTTTTGTGTATGCGTTAGGAAAATCACATTTTAAAAGACAAGAAGAGCTCGCTCAACAAGAGAAGAAAAAAGAGTAAAAAAAGCCTTTTATAGAGGGGATTCCCCTTTCTAAAAGGCTTTTACTTTTTTTCATATAACTGAACATTAACTACATCAGGATTAACGTGATACTGCTTGGCAAGTTGATTTACGACTTGCTGAATCTCCTTCTTTTTATAGAAAGAAAGTTGTTCGGCGGGCAGAAGAACGAGAACTTGAGCTTCCGCATAGTCATTCAGCACTCTAACCTCTTGAAAACCATACTGCGTCAAAGCTGATTTTAACTCTTTTTCAAAGTCGCTGCTTTCTTTTGGGACGGCTATGGAGAACCGATTGTAAGAAACTAGCGAAACCTCTTTCTCTTCAGGCTTTGTATACACCGCCCAAGCAGTTGTCAGTACTGTGACAGCAATACCAACATTCAATACCCACACTTTCATACCATGAACGCCCCTTTTAATCGAGTTTGTTCATGATATGAAAAAATTTATTGGTTCATGCGTTATCTTCCTAGCCATCCTCCGTCTACGGCAAGCAAGTGCCCGTGAATATAAGCAGACGCATCAGATGCTAAAAAGACGACCGCTCCCTTAAAATCATCTGCTTGTCCCCATCTTCCTGCGGGAATACGTTCAATAATTTGTCTGCTGCGCGTTTCATCGTTAATAAGTGCTTCATTCATATCAGTAGCAATGTACCCTGGTACAATTCCATTAACATTTACGCCTTTTGCTGCCCATTCATTAGATAAAGCCTTTGTAAGCTGAGCAACTCCGCCTTTTGCTGCGGCATAAGCTGGAACGGTAATACCTCCTTGGTAAGAAAGCAAAGATGCCATATTAATGATTTTTCCGCTTCCTTGTTTAAGCATTTGGCGGCCCGCCTGCTGACATAACAACCATACGGTTTTTAAATTAACGTTCATAACAGCGTCCCAATCTTCTTCTGCAAAGTCTACAGCGGGTGAACGTCTTTGAATGCCCGCGTTGTTCACTAAAATATCGAGCTTGCCAAAATAAGCAACAACCGATGAGATCGCTTCGCTTACTTCAGAAGCGTTTTCTAGATCACAATTAACAATAAAACATTTTCTTCCCAGACGTTCAATTTCTTCTTTTACTCCAAGAAATTCCTTTGATCTCTGCAGCAGAGCGATATCCGAACCTGCTTCTGCCAAAGCAATCGCCATTGATCTTCCAATTCCTCTTGTTGCTCCTGTAATCGCTGCCACTTTACCATCTAAAGAAAACAAATCTACTGTCATTGTTCATTCTCCTCTCCGTTTGGTGCAAATAAAACCTTAAGTGATTCATCAGGCCGCTGCATAAACTCAAACCCCGCTTGAATATCTTCAAGCTGCAGTTTATGAGAAATTAAAGAATCTGCTTCTATTTCACCGTTTGCCAGTAAATCAATAGCCGTCTGAAAATCTTCCCTTGTATAACATCTCGTTGTAGTTAATGAAATTTCTTTAAAGTGCATCGCTGCTAAATCTACTTCTGGAGCGCTTTTGTATACGCTCACCACTACAATCTCTCCTTGAATACGGCTTGTTTCAACCATTTGTTTTGCTGTAATTTGATTTCCGGCTACTTCAAATACAACGTCTGCACCGACTTCATTCGTAAGCAAACGCACTTCTTTTACTACGTCTCTTTTCGCTGCATCAATTGGTATAAAGCCAAGTTCTTTCGCTTTAGTTAAGCGATAAGAACTAATATCTGAGATCATTACTTTTTTTGCTCCTGCTCGTTTCGCAATCATCCCGATTAGCAGTCCAATAGGTCCTGCCCCTAAAATGACAGCTTGGTCTCCTACTTTCAAACGCGAGCGTCGCACTGTATGTACGGCAACCGCTACAGGTTCTGCAAGGGCTGCATGCTCGCTAGACAGTTTCTCTGGCAAGAGGTGAAGGCGGTTCACAGGAACAGCCACGTACTGCGCAAAACCTCCATCTTGATCAATGCCGATTAGTTTTAACTTTTTACAAACGTGAAACTGTCCTTTTACACAAGCTTCGCACGTTCCGCAGCTAAGCGTAGGCTCAACTGCTACGCGGTCACCTAAAGAAAATTCCGTTTCTCCTCGGATCTCCTCTATCACTCCGCTGAATTCATGTCCCATAGTGAGTGGCGCCTGTGCTCTAGGGTGTTTTCCAAAATAAATCATCATATCCGTTCCGCAAATTCCAGCATGAGATACCTTTACAAGCGCTTCTCCTTTTTTTATAACCGGTTTCGCTTTTTGCTGCATAACGGCTTTTGTTTCTGAAACGTAGACACCTGCTTTCATTTCTCCATCCCCTTTTGTATACTTGTCGACAAGTTGAAGAGAAAAATATTCAAAAATATTTCCAATATTTCATCCCTTTTTTTATGCTTCATTCAAAAGTGAAGCTGTTATGGTATTTCGCGTGTCTTCAAAGTGACGCTTCACTTCATCTTGAATGCGTTCTGTATTTTGAGACTTTAATGCCTTAATCATTTCATGATGCTGCTTAATCAGTGGGAGCACAGCTGCTTTATCATCTCGAAATCTTTTTTCAGTCGTAATTAAAAGAGCAGCTAAAATAATTTCACGGATGCTTTCCCACAATTTTAATATCCGCTTGTGGTCTGCTTCGATAATCACGAGCTCATGAAACCGCAAATCTTGATAAGCAAACTCTACATAGTCATCGTATTTAGCTGCCATCTTCATTTGATCAATGCTTTGCTCCAGCTTTTTAATAAGCGAATCATGGTTGACTTCAGATAAACGTTCTAAGACAAAGTGTTCTAAAAGCAGACGAACATCGTACAGCTCGTTTAAATCCCTAGTTGTTAAACCAATAACAACTGCTCCCATTCGCTGTAAATCAATGAGCCCTTCGTTTGAAAGGATCCGCAGCGCTTCTCTGATAGGAGATCGACTCATTCCAAACTCTGACGAGAGCTGATTTTCTGATAGTATGGTTCCTTTTTTCAGCTCGCCGCTCATAATTTGAATTCTTAATTTGTTTACCACTTGTTCTCCCAGCGAGGCTCCGCGAAGCCATCTTTCCGGGTAGGTTACTCTTTTAATGTGTCATCACTTCCTCAACCAACTTGTATACAAGTATTCAAGATTTAGTATATAGATAAGAAACCTGACTGTAAACGTTTTCTTTGCGAAATGTATATTTTTACAATTCTTTCTTACACTAAGAACTACTGATAAATAAAAGGTGGGAAGATGGATGAATCAAATTATATTATGGGGAATTCTTGTTATTCCATGGTTTTTACTGCTACTGCTTGATAAACAGCGGGTTAAACGATTTTTTACTGTAGGGTTGTTTGCTGCATTAATGATGACAATCGCCTATCAAGTAGCGGAAAAAATGCACTGGTGGACGGTTCAAGAAAACGTATTTTTTCTTACTAGCATGGGAGCAACGATTTATTGCCTTCATATTGTGATTACGATCTTTGTCTTTTACCTTACGTATCCCGGGTTTATCTTGTACATAATGGTTAACATTATTTTGGATTTGATTCATGGTTATGTTATTGTTCCTTTTCTCGCTAAAATCGGACTTTATAATTTGTATGATATCAGTCATTTTGGACTTTTCCTTGTCATGACTACCGTAGCTATTATCCTTTACTTGTTTCAACGGCTGCTTGACTTTATATTTGAGGAAATCCCTGCATAAAAAGCCACAGCAAACGCTATGGCTTTTAATCAATAGAAAAATGGAATAACTGTATCTCCGCGAATCGGTTCAATAGCCGCATGAAACTGAATTCGTAAACTTTTTGACGTTTCGATGTCAGAGGCATCCATGACGTGAAAATGAATGTGAGGTTCGGATGAATTCCCGGAATTTCCACATCTTCCAAGCAGCGTTCCTTTACGAACCACGTCTCCTTTTTTCACAGAAACCGACCCTTTCTTCAAATGTGCAAGCACACTGTATTCTTTCCCTTCATGTTCAATGATAACGTGATTTCCTAAAGGGATTTTCTTTATTCGTGTGCCCAATTTCATTGTCTTCTTGGCCGTCAGCTGCTGAAACGACAACTCCTTTTAGCGGTGCTACAACCTTTTTTCCATAGGCATAGTAATCTTCGTTTTTCATTCCATCATTTTTATAGCTTTTCTTTCCTTTTCGCACGACTAAATCATATGCATACCCTTGGCTTTCGACTGGATGGTGATAGTTTAACACCTCATGCTTTCCTCCCCAATAGACAAACCATTCACTTTGAATCGGCATCGTATATTTGTTTGCACTCCATCTCTCTCTCTCTGAAAATGATTCTATAGGAGCAAGCACAAGTGCTTGTATAATGTTATGTTCATCAAATATAACGCTGATGGCTTTTGTCTGGGTAGAATTTATCCAAATAAACTGCTCAATTTGAGGAGTTAAATAAAGATTTGTTTCTAGTCTGTAGAACTGTTCTCCTTGATTAAACAATTTGCTCTGCTCCAAAAATTGCTGAAGCGAAACTTGACGTTTAAATTCTTCGCTTACACAATCATAAAGCTTCTGAAAATCCCCTTGTGCAAATAAAGTTCCAAACTTTTCTCTGATATTTACTTTTCTCTCTGTCTCCATCATTGTAATCCACCCTTTTATATGTATTTCAATTTGTTTGAATTATCTATAAGTAATACGTTTTATCTTATAAAAAGGTTTCATTTTCCAATTATTCTATCTAAAAATCTTCTTCTATGCCGTATTTACAATTTTCTCAATCCATTTTATACTTATTTTACAAATATTTGAAAGGGGGTGCAGCATGATGAAAATAACGTTAAATAAAAAAATCAAGCTGCGCCGAGTAAGTATTTTTGGCGCTTAAATTTTAAGGAGATTTCACAATGAAAGTAGCATTAGTACGTCATTACAAAGTAAACAAAGGGCTTCCAGAAAACCACCGTTTATCCACCGATGAACTAGTGGCTTGGTTTCAGGAATATGATGAATCAGATATTACGTATGGGGAGACTGATTTAAATAATATTGAATGGAAACGCTGTTTTTCAAGCGATATGCCGCGAGCACACAAAACGGCAAAGCATATTTATAAACAAGAGATCACTCTCCTTCCGGAACTTAGAGAAATACCTATGCCTATTATTCCAGTAAAATTCAAACTTCCTTTTATTCTCTGGGCATTACTGTTTCGCATGTCCGGACTCAGCAACAAACAAGCTCGTAAAGATATGGCTGAGACTAAGAGAAAAGTAGCAGCAGTGCTAGATCGCGCTATTTCCGAGTCAGAAGATGATTTGCTGATTGTCAGCCACGGAGGCATTATGAAGTTTATGCGTAAAGAACTTATAAAACGCGGCTTTAAAGGGCCTCGGTTTGATATTGCTGTTAACGGAAAGCTTTATCTTTTTGAAAAGCAATAGAATGAAGCTTACTAGAAAAAGTCGCAGAGACTACTCTCTGCGACTTTTTAATAACCATTTTCTTCAATTGTTAATGCTTCACGCAAAGCGATATCTTTTCGGATATTATGAGCGATTTCACGCGTGATTTCTCCTTTTTCATAAAGTTCTTGCACCGTTTCCCGCTCGGTATGAAACGCTTTATAACATAAATCTCTCGTTGCTTTTTTACGTTTGCCTGAATTATACTCCGTACTCTCTTTTCTAAGTCTTGCCATGGATCTATGGTATTCACTAATGATAGCAAGTGAAATCATTCGATTTTCTTCGTTCATGTTTTCTTTAATGACCTTTATCGCTTCTTCAATCATTTGAATACGTACTTTGTTCACTTTACTTCTTCTGCGCAGGCTTTGTTTTCTTAAAGCCTGCTTATTCGGTGAAAAAATTCGGACTAGTAATAGCAAAACTTTTTTAAACCTCATCCAGCTCACCAATAATTTGTACCTTACACGATTGGTTACAGCCATTTCAAGCTTGTGCGTATGTTCCAAACAAATATACGCTGTCTCACGGTCTATTTTTTCCTCTTTTAATAGCTTTTCCACCAATTTCCCCTTGGCCTGAAGAGCCAGCAATCGAATTTCTTCTTCATACTGTTTGTTTTCAGAGGCTTCTAAAGGATGCGTTTTAACAATGATGTTATTAATCGTTGTATTATACGTTGAAATTAACGAAAGCGCTGCTCCACGATTTTCCTCGGTCATTTCTCTTTTTAACCGCTGAATAGCAGCTTTGTGCACTTTAATACGTGCTTTAACCTCTTTTGTATTGCGCTCAGGCTTCTTCGGCGCCTTTTCTGTTTTCGCAATAACAGGTAAAAGAATGCTTGCCGCAACTAAGGTTAACAATATAACGCCTGCTGCTAGAAAAATAATCAGAGAGCGTTCCGGGAAATCACTGCCGTTATCAAGCGTATAAGGAATCGAAAACGCTCCGGCTAACGTAACAGCTCCTCGTACACCTGAAACCGTAATAATACCAATAGACCGAGGCTCAGGTTTTAGATGCTTATTGTTTTTGTAATACCAGCCTACTGACCATGATACCATCACCCAAATAAATCGTAGTACAAGCAAAAAGACAGTAATAATCAAAATATAAAGAAGCACTTGTCCATTATTAAAGTTTGGATCTTGAATAATTGCTTTCGCCACTTTTGGTATTTGCAGACCAAGCAGCACAAAAACCAAGCCATTTAACAAATATAAAATCACCGTCCAAGTACTTTTTGATACCACTTTAA
Organism: Priestia sp. TGN 0903; assembly: GCF_050846855.1. Lineage (NCBI taxonomy): Bacteria > Bacillati > Bacillota > Bacilli > Caryophanales > Bacillaceae > Priestia > Priestia sp. TGN 0903. The sequence continues at coordinate 546,804 of NZ_JBOZGL010000003.1, read as the reverse complement.
GCTGCTGGTTAGGTGATTCCTCTCGGTCGCGCTCAATCGCATGCACAATGCCGCCTGCTACAACTGCCAAGATTCCCGATAAATGAAAGTGTTCAGCAATGTAGAAGACAACAAATGGAGTTAGAATTTGTATTAACATATGAATCGTAATATCTTCCATTCCTAAACGTCGAACAAGTACACGCAGTCTGATAATCAGAAAAGCGATAAATGCTCCTACAAACAAACCGCCCAACGCTACCCAAAGGAACTGAAATGTAGCATCTACGATTGAAAAAACGCCCGTTACGGTAGCAGCTACTGCTACTTGAAACGCTACAAGACCAGAGGCATCATTCATCAGTCCTTCCCCTTCAAGCAAATGCATAATTCGCTTAGGCAGCTTTACTCGGCTCGCCATAGCTCCAACTGCCACTACATCTGTTGGTGACAAAATAGCGGCTAGTGCAAATGCCGCCGGTAACGGAATGGAAGGGATAAGCCAATTGATTAGATATCCCCCTACTGCCACCGTTACAAAAACCAGTCCCAGCGCTAGTAATAAAATAGGTGTACGAAGCTTCCAAAGAGCAGCTCTTGACACGTTTTTCCCATCATTAAATAATAGCGGGGCAATAAATAAAATAAAAAATAATTCAGGTTCCAAATGGACATCTCCGCCAAATGGCAATATAGCAAGCCCTGCTCCCAAAGCTATTTGAACTAACGGAACAGGAATAAATGGCACAAAATGATTAATGATATTAGATAGACCAATCAAAGCCAATAAGACTAATATCGTCAGAAAAAATTCCATAAAAACAATCGACTCCTACTTCTATTTACATCTCTTTAAAGGTATCACGTTGTCTCTTTTCGTTCATTTTATAATGTTTAGTTTACGCTTTTTCTGCCAAAAAATGTTGCGGGTTATTAAAAAGTGTTCTTTCTTTTCGATAAGTTTATTTCTACGGAGATTAAGGGAACAGTATACATGATATTCTTTATTTACCATATAAATCAGCTCATCAAACTTTTATAAAGGAGGTGTTCCCTTATCCGTTTCAACGGGGTAAGGAGATAAATTTGGAAACAGTAAATGTCATCTTATTCATCGTATTAATCATATTAACAGCCTTTTTTGTTGCAACGGAATTTGCCGTCATTAGGGTACGGTCGACTAGAATCGATCAGTTAATTGAAGAAGGAAACCGGAACGCTTTAGCAGCAAAAAAAGTAGTATCAAATTTAGATGGTTATCTTTCAGCCACACAGCTGGGCATTACGGTTACCGCATTGGGTCTAGGCTGGATAGGTGAACCTACTGTAGGTCATTTATTAGAGCCGCTTATTGACATGCTGCCTTTTGCTACATCACTTTCGCATGTTATATCTTTTGTTCTTGCTTTTTCGATTGTCACATTTTTAAATGTGGTAGCTGGAGAACTTGCGCCCAAAACGGTGGCGATTCAAAAAGCCGAACAAGTGACGCTGTTATTTTCCCGTCCTCTTATTCTTTTTTCTAAGTTACTTTATCCGTTTATTTGGCTTTTAAACCACTCAGCAAGAGGCGTTGTCGGATTATTCGGCCTGAAGCCAGCTTCTGAAAATGAAGTAGCTCATAGTGAAGAAGAACTTAGAATTATTTTATCTGAAAGCTATCAGAGCGGTGAAATTAATCAATCGGAATTTAAGTTCATGAATAATATCTTTGAGTTTGATAATCGTACGGCTAAAGAAATCATGGTGCCTCGTACAGAAATTGTTAGCGTATCAGCAGATGAAACGATAGAAGAATTCTTAAAAATGGCTAGAGTAGAGCAATATACTCGCTATCCAGTAGTTATAGATGGAAACAAAGATCAAGTGGTGGGATTAGTTAATATTAAAGAAATATTAGCGGATTACATAAAAGAAGATGATATCAAACCACGTCCCGTGCAAACGTATATGAAACCCATCATTCAAGTCATTGATTCCATCGCCATTTACGACTTATTGCTTAAAATTCAAAGGGACAGAATTCACATGGCCATCTTAATAGACGAGTATGGAGGAACAACCGGGCTTGTAACGGTAGAAGACATTTTAGAAGAAATTGTTGGTGAAATTCGTGATGAATTTGATGATGATGAAATACCGGACGTACACAAAATTAATGAAAATCACTACGTACTAGATGCGAAGGTGTTGATTGAAGAAGTAAATGATTTACTCGGAACAACTATTGAACAAGAAGACGTTGATACCATTGGCGGCTGGATGCTGACCGAAAAGTTTGATCTTGCTAAAGGTGATAGCATCAAAAACGAAGGTTTTTCATTTAAAGTCATTGATATTGAACATCACCATATTAAACGAATTGAAATAACAAAGGAAAAAAGTACGGATCCCAGCTGATTATCCGTACTTTTTTTGATGCTCTTTTTTCATTTTCAAGTACTCTTTATTCTCTCGTACCTCTTTCCATTTTTCCATAAAAATAGATGCCGATTCTGCTTTTTGTTCATCAATTTGCCGTTCGTTACGCTCGCCGTCTTTGTTGTATTTCTTTCCGCCTTTGTAGTTCGCGTAGCGCCTCGATCGCGTGTATCCCATTTGGAGAAATTTCCGGGCCATGTCCATTCCAACAAAATCGCTTTTTTCTTTGTAGGTTAAAAAAAGCTGATAGATGGCGGCGGCGGATTCCTCAGCAATGTCAGGTGTACGAAAACGCCAGTGAGGAAGAATTTCACTTTTGTATGGCTCAACAAGGAGAACTCCTTGTTCTCCTTTTCCTACTCTATACTTTTCAGGATGCTTTCTAAAATCGATATGTTCAAAGTCAAGTGAATAATCAAATGCCACGGTTCTTCCCTCCTTTTTGATCTCTACCCTTTACAAATGAATGATAAAACTTTTCTTAAAGAAGTTTTTCACATGCAGGTGAGGGTAATAATAGGTGGATAAGTATGGTTAACTTTTTTCTTCATACTAAAAGAAGTCCGAACTTATTAAATCATGATACGGGAGAGTTCGCTATGTCAATAAAGCTACAGCAAAATCGAATAAAAGCTAATTTTTGGATTACTCCTTCTATATACGGAATTGTTGCTTTTGTTTTAGCCACTATTAGTACATTTTTAGATCGATATTTGACAGCTCACAAACAGTGGTTAAAGTTAGTTCCTTCCGTGTTTCTAACGGATAAAGAGCTTGCTCATACTATTTTAAGTTCAGTATCAAATTCCTTATTAACGATGACGACAATTACGTTTTCTTCTGTGTTAGTGGTACTGACTACGTTTGTAGGTCAGTTTTCTCCTAGAACGATTCAGAACTTTAATACAGATGCCAAAACTCAGCGCGTGCTTGGCACTTTTATCGGTGGATACGTATACGTGCTTGTACTGCTCATTCAAGTTCGCAGCAACCAAGTCAGCAATACTTTTATTGTTCCTTCATTAGCCATCGTGGTAGCATTCATTTGCTTAGGGATGTTTGTGTTTTTGATTCACCACGTCATCAACTGGATTAAAGTCGGAAATTTAATTTCAAACATTGCAAAAAAAACGATGCTTACCATTGAAGAGAGACGGCTAGAACAACAAAAGCACCCCGAATCAAAGAATGAAATACAGGTTGATTTTGATAGTGAAAACACACTGCAAATTAAAAGTAATAGACAAGGATATATTCAATATATAGAACTCAACCATTTAACAGCACTAGCATCTAAATTAAATGTCATTGTTAAACTCGAAAAAGCACCCGGAGAGTATGTAGAAGCAGACACACCGTTATTAACTGTAATCACTCACAATCAATCGTTAGAACGTGAAAAATTTCTTCATTGCTTGTTTATTACAAATGACCAAGAATCGATCCAAGACGTAAAATTAGGTATTCAAAAACTAAGTGAAATTGCATTAAGAGCTATTTCACCAGCTATTAATGACCCTGAAACAGCTATTAACTGCATTGAACAGCTCACGCAAGTGTTTATCAAACTCGGACAAAGCTATTCTTCCTCTCCTTATTATTGCGATGAAGAAGGACGTATTCGAGTGCTGCTAGAAAAACCTTCTTTTACGGATTATTTGTACAAAGCGTTCTATCAAATTCGCCATTATGGAAAAGAAGATGTTTCCGTGATGTCTGCTGTCATTAAGGCATTAACTGTAATCGCTGAAACAAATCGCTCTGCCATCAAAAACGACGTGTGGGTTTTTTCTTCCTATATCGTAGAAGGACTGCAAAAGGAAGAGTGGCTTAAAATGGACAAAGAGTTTCTTAATCAGCTTCTCAAAAACCTTGCAAAAGCTTGTGAAAAAAAATGCGGGTCTATGTTGATAGAATAAAAACCAAAAAAAGCCGCTCATCAACTGAGCGGCTTTTTCTTACGATGTGAGGAACTTCTAATCTATGGGATAACAAACGGGCTAGAGTCGTTTTTCCACTTCCAACGGATCCAACGATATGTATTTTTTTACATGAAGCGCTTTGAATACTTCATCTCCTCCTACTTCAAACCTGTTCTTTTACACATATTGTATCATTCAAGTTCTTTTTCTCTAATGCAAACCAAAACGTTTTATGCTAGTATTTTATGGTACTTGACTGACAAAAGGAGTGAAAACACAGTGCCTAAAACCCTTTTTGGAAAACTTACGCTGTTTTGGATTGGACTATTTTTATTAATTACAGGTCTATTTTTTTATTATAAATATACAAACCAAGGGTTTACAGCTGCAGATTTATTCTTTCGCGCCTCTCCTCCTTTAGCTACTATTGGCTTTCTTTTAAGCGCAGCCGGACTATATGAAGAACGAGGAAAAAACAAGCTAATTCCTCTCGTTGTACTCACCATTAGTTTTATCATGCTCTGCCAAGCAGGCTATCACTTTATCCATATGCATACTCCACCGCCGCGTCCCTGACTTTGTCTCATTCTCATTTATAAAAAAGCTCTTCGTTTAGTATATTAAACGAAGAGCTTTATTTTCTATTCAAATAAATGCACAAGCTTTTTTGTATAGGGATGCCTGTTTTTATCAAATAGCTTTGCACGGTCAAATTGATCGATAACCTCGCCTTGCTGCATAACCATCATGCGACTGCTCATAAATTTTACTGCTGCTAAATCATGCGAAATGAAAAGATAAGACAGCTGAAAAGTCTCCTGCAAATCTTTTAATAAATTTAAAATCTTTGCTTGTACCGTAACATCAAGGCTCGCTGTTGGTTCGTCTAACAGTATCAGAGACGGACCTACACTAATGGCACGCGCAATCGCTACACGCTGAAGCTGTCCTCCGCTGAGTTCATGAGGATAACTCAGGGCATATTCCGAGCTGAGTCCGACTTTTTCTAACAAATAAAAAGCGATTTCTTTTTCATTTCTGCTCACATGAGATAAAAATGAAGGAACGGTTCGCTGCTGTCGCAAAGGCTCGAGCAAAGAATCGATGATTTTTACTTTCGGATTAAAAGAAGCCCCGGGATTTTGAAAGACAACTTGCAGGCCTAGACGAGCTTGCTGCAGTTTTTTCCCTTTTAACCGGTGAAGAGGTTTCTCTGCAAACCATACTTCTCCCTGCTGAGTCTCTGTTAACCTTAGCACGCTTTTTACAAGCGTACTTTTTCCGCTTCCACTTTCTCCGACAATCCCTACACATTCCCCTTTATCGATATGCAGGGAAACATTATTTAGCGCTTTAACGTCTTTATACTGTTTCACAAGCTGCGTGACGCGTAATATATTTTTTTCTTTCATATCTCACTCCTATATCAACACTTTTTTCTGCGTATCTAACAATCGATCAGGCGTTTTCCGTAAAGAAGGAATGGCGTTAAACAGTTTTTTTGTGTAAAAATGACGCGGAGTGTGAAGCAGAGATTCGATACTGTTTTCTTCCACGATTTCTCCTGCTAGCATAATGGCTGCGCGGTCCGCATATTTCCGCACATGACGCAAATCATGAGTAATAAACAGAATGGCACAGCCAGCTTCTTCTTTCAGCTTATACAGCAGCTGAAGAACTTCAGCTGCTGCCACGCTATCTAAAGCCGTAGTTGGTTCATCTGCGATAATCAAGGCAGGCTTCATCACCAGCGCTAAAGCAATCGCTGCTCGCTGAAGCTGTCCTCCGCTCAGCTGAGCAGCATAGCTTTTATACACGCGTTCATTAGGTAAATTCACCGCTTTTAAAGCCTGAAAAATGGCGGCTTTCCTGTCTTTTTTAGACAGCTCACTATGAGTACGAACCGTTTCATCAAACTGCTTTCCAATTGTTAAAAAAGGCGTAAAAGCGCTTCGATAATCTTGAAAGATATACGAAATATCTTTTCCAAGGATAGGAGCCTCTCCTTTCTGTTTAAAGGTGATAGAGCCTTCTTTAAGCGTTACACCTGAAGGCAGCAGTCCTCCTATCGAAGAAGCAGTGATGCTTTTCCCGCTTCCGCTTTCTCCAATGAGCGCCATCCACTGTCCTTGCTCGATTGTAAAAGAAACGTCTTTTATGATTTGTTTTGTTTTATTATGAATGGCTAGATGCTTTACTTCTAAAACGATGACGATCACCTCTTTTATCGATTAACTTGATATTTTCCTCGAATATATTCACCTAAAGCTGTAAACGTCAGCACAAATAAAATAATGGTCACACCTGGTATCAACATTAGCTGCGGAGCATTGTAAAAGTAAGCCCTGCCTTCATTTAGCATCGTTCCCCATTCCGGAGTAGGCGGCTGAGTCCCTAGTCCAATATAGGATAATGAGGCCATCATTAAAATGATTTTCCCTATATCCAGCGTAGCAAGAACAAGAATATGTCCCCCGACGTGAGGAAGAAAGTGGCGAAGGATTAAAGGCAGTGTTCCCACTCCGTTTAATTTAGCAATCAGCACATATTCTTTTGACTTTTCTTGAAGCACAATACTCCGCACTACCCTTGCATAACTAACCCACTTTACAATAACCATCGCAGCAATTAAGTTAAATAATCCAGGCCCTAACAGTCCGCTTAGGACAATGGCTGCAATATAATCAGGAAAAGCTAAAAAAGCATCTACAATTCTCATTAAAAAGCGATCTATCTTTCCTCCAATATACCCTGAAACTAAACCAACCGGGACTCCAATCAAAAGAGAGAGCGCTAAGACAAGACAACTAGTTCCAATCGTAGTCTGAGCTCCAGCTATGATTCGTGAAAAAAGATCTCTGCCTAAGTGATCAGTCCCTAGCCAGTGATCACTGTTGGCTTTTTGAAGCCGGTCTTGCATATTGACTTGTGTGGGGTCCATTGGTATTAGCTGACTTCCAAACAGACAAAATAAAATAAGCACAATACCACACATGCTTATTACTACAAAAAGAAGCTGCGGCTTTTTCACGTTTTATCCCCTCCCTTTACATAGAGCTGGGGATTTACATATTTGTAGCTCAAATCCACAAGTGAATTGATTAAAACAACAAACAGGCCCATCCACAAAATATACCCTTGAATCACAGGATAATCACGATTCATAATCGCATCAATAACTAGTTTTCCGATTCCAGGATAAGCAAAAAGCACTTCAATAATAACCGTTCCTCCAAGTAAACTCCCTAAGCTTGTCCCTAAAATGGTAAGAATGGGTGTTAAGCTATACCGAAACGCATGGAAAATAAAAATGCGGCTTTCACTTATTCCTCTTGCTCGAGCAGATCGTACAAAATCTTGTTTCAATCCTTCTAGCAGACTAGCTCTAATCATTCGCATATACACAGCGGACATGGCAAAACCAAGTGTTAAAGAAGGCAGCACAAGATGGGCTGCTGTGCCTGTACCCATTGAAGGAAGCCATTGAAGACGTACAGAGAACAGCTGTATAAACAAAAGACCGAGCCAAAAGCTTGGAATAGACGCTCCAATTAAAGAAATACTTCTGCTGAGATAATCAATCCACTTATTTGGATATAGTGCTGACAGCGTTCCGAGTGGCACAGCTATTAAAAGCATCACAACCAAAGATGCAACCGTCAAGCGCAGCGTAGCCGGAAACTTCTCAACTAATTCGTCGATGACAGGCTCTTTTGTCATATATGAAGATCCTAAATCAAACTGAAAAAAACGCTTCAGCCACTTTACATATTGAATATATACGGGTTCGTTAAACCCTAGCTCTGTTCGCAAACTATTTATTTGTTCCTCAGACACTGCCACGTCATCTACGCGAAGCATTTGCTTAACTGGGTCTCCTGGAGCCAGCTTCATTAAAACAAAGCTGAGAAACGATAGGATAACTAAAAAAATGAGTAATTCTATTATTCTTTTACCAATTAATTTCATATCTATTTCACATCTAAATCCTTTGTTATCACATAGTATTCACTTTTGGCTGTAACCCAATTTTTTACATTGTCTCTATAGGCTACAAAATTGTTCGGGTGAACAATCGAAGAATGCAGCGTTTCCTTTTCTGCTATTTCTCCGGCTTGTCTTGCTAACTTATTGCGCTGTTTTTGATCAACGGTTTTATTAAGCTCATCAATAATGGAAGCTAATGCTGGTTCATGAAAATGTCCAACATTAAATGCCCCTCCCTCCGTATAAAGAGCATTAAAGAAATATCCTGCATCTCCTCGCGGCGCGGTTACTAGGCTGTATGTAACGATTCCCCAATCATCTTTTGTTGTCATATACTCATCCATATTTTCCACTTGTTGAATGTTTATTTTTACACCAATCTTTTTGGCTTCTGACTGAAGCATTTGTGACATTAAAGGCAGTTCTGGACGATAAGGGTATGTAACAAGCTTAAAAGAAAGTTGTTTTCCATTTTTTATTGCTTTTCCATCCTTGAGTATATAACCGGCTTTTTCTAAATGTTTTTGAGCCTCACTTGGTCCGTAGGTTTTCGTTTTTTGATCGTTCGAAAAATCCAAACTATCTAAAAATGGACCTGCTGCTGGTGAACCTTGACCTGCGAGCGCTGTGTTGACAACATCCGTGGGATTTAATAATACATCAAACGCTTTTCTCACATTTTTATCTTTAAACGCTTCTTGCCTTGAATTATAGAAAAGCATTTGATTTCTGAGGCTCGGCTGTATATCTACTACAATAGATGAATCTTGTTTTAAAGTATTTAAGCTTTCAATTGCCGGACGATATACAATATCAGCTTCACCTGATTGTAAAGCAGACGTGCGTGCATTTTCATCATCATTAAATGTTAACACAACTTCATCCAATTTTGGTTCCCCGTCCCAGTATTCTTTATATTTTTTTACTTTCATTTCACTATCCGGTTTAAACGAAGCTACTTTAAATGGTCCCGTTCCCACTGGTTTACTTTTTATATCTGAAGTATCTACATCAATAATTGCCGTGTTTGGATGAACAAGTTCAGAAGGCAGCGTAGCAAGCGGCTCTGTTGTTGTAATGATCAAGATTTGGCCACTGGCTTTCATTTCTTTAATTTTAAGTGCACTTTTCATTGCTTCACTTTCTTTTATCGTTCTTTCTAACGAATGTTTCACGGCTTCAGCATTCAAATCCTTGCCATTTTGAAACGTAATTCCGTCTCTAATCTCAAATATCCAGGTCGTCCCATTATCTTCTGTTTTCCATTTCTTTGCGAGCCACGGTTCAATCTGTAATTGCTCATTCACTTTGACTAGTGTTTCCGCAATGCCGGCTCTTACAGTGGTGTAATTTAACTGTGGATCGAGCGTGTCACTTGGAAAATTCGATACAAAAGTAAGTGATTTTGTTTCCCTCTCTTGTCCGGTACTCGCGGATTTACTCGAACATGCCGCTAGCATACCTATCGTAGCAAGCGTTAAGCATAGCAGACTTATCTTTTTTCTCATATAAACCCTTCCTTTATTAAAAGCTATCCTTTTTTATGTACTGTCTCTAACTATAATTCCCCTCCTTTAAATCGTAACGATTATTATTATCATAAAAAGTTTAATTTGTTTACCTTACTTTGTCAACAAAGGTTTTTAAAGGATACAGGTGCTCTAACATCTGTTTTCATCCGTTATGATGATTAAATTTATTGATAACGTATACAAATGAGCAAAAAAAAACAAAGCCTTCTCGAGGCTTTGTTTATGCAGGGTATTTTTTTCTTTTATATTTCCACATCATATATCGATAACGAATCGTGCAGCCTATACAATACCCCATCAGCGCTACACCTGCAGCAAGAATCACCATTATACTAAATAAATAGCCGACAAGCGTATAACCCATTAAAAAGGAAATGAAAGCAACTCCCACACATATCGTTGCAATCCATTGGTTAAAAAGCTGCTGATCCCGGTCTTCCATTTGATAAGAAGAAATAGGTTTCTTGAGAAGCTTTTTACCTGCCATAATTACAGGATTACGCTTTGTTACAAGTGTGACTACTCCAACGAGAAAAGGCAAAAGTAAAAGCCACTTTGCCGCAAGTAAAGCGAGCAAAACCGTTATAACGATAAAGAGTTGATTAAGCTGAACTAATGGTTTGGGAATGCTCATGGAACTCCTCCTTCTTAAAACCTATTATACAAATTGGTTTACTAATTTAAAAGAAAAAGCACTCCAAATGAGCGATAAGACTCATATAAAAAAGTTACATAATTTCACTAACGTACTTTAAAATCAGTATCGTAAATAAAATCAAGACAACGTATCGTAAAGAACGGATTCGACGTTGAAGAAGACGTTTTACATGCCTTTTATTACGCATATGGGTTCTTCCTTTCGTATATTGAATTGTCTTTAGACACACTTATATCATACTTTTTCGGAAAACACCAACGTCAGAAAAAATTGCCAAGAACCACAGCTTTATGCGCTTAAAAAGCCTTTTCCAATTACGTCTCGTACATCGTGTACAATCACAAATGCTTCATCATCAATTTTTTTAATTAACTTTTTAAGTTTAAGAAGCTCTTGTTTATTAATGACAACGTACAAAATTTCTTTTGATTCTTTTGTATAGTTCCCTCGACCGTTTAGAATCGTTACCCCGCGATCAAGCTGTTCATTGATTTGGTCCGCTACCTCGTTTTTGTTGCTTGAAATAACGGTAACGGCCTTTTTGGCATCAAATCCTTCAATAACGAAGTCAATTACTTTTGTTGTAATGTAAAGCATGACGATCGTAAATAGTAACTTTTCGATTCCAATAATAAAATAAGAAGCCAATACCACTAGTAAATCAACAATTAAAAGTGCATGACTGACTTTCCAGTTTAAAAACTTATTTAGAATTCGAGCAATAATGGCTGACCCTGCTGTTGTTCCACCAACTCGCAAAATCATCCCAATTCCAACGCCTAGCAGTACACCGGCAAAAACCATGCCAATGAGCTCTTCGTGAAGATGAAGACCCCAGCCTTCAGTTACGTGAAGAAAAATAGATGTAGTAATAATCGTAATCATTGTATAGACGATAGTTTTTTTCTCTAAAAATTTATACCCTACGATAAGCAAGATACCGTTTAGAATAAAGTTAGTGACGCCTGTTGAAAGATGCGTTGTATAATATAAAATAATGGATATACCCGTAACGCCGCCTTCACCCAGTCCTATTGGAATGACGAACATGTTAACTGCAAGTGAAAATACAAACGAACCTATTAATAAAAAGATGACATCTTTTACTATTTTACTCATCGATTAAACCCTCCTCGGCATAAAAATTCACATAAAAAAGCCCCTTCTCCAAAAGAGAAGAGACGCTTATGTTTAGTTTTTATATTACGTATTCTTAAATTGCCATGTATGACTATAATATGTTCACATACGTTTGTCAAACGGAAAGTTTATGCATTATGTGTAACCAAGGCTATGAGTCATTTATCTTTTATGTATACTAGGAATGTTTTAATTTATTTAAGCAAAGACGGATGCAGGAATTAGTCGACTCAATTAATTCTTTATCGCCTTTTTTCAATCGAATTTCTAACGCGCGTTGAAAATAGTGATGTGCTCTGGAAACAACCCGCTGATCAAGTAAACATTTTCCATAATGCTGATAGACAAAGTCTTCATATATGTGAAGGTCTTCATCTGCTTTTAATTGTTCGATGAGTAGCTGAAACGTTTCATTCGCCTTATCCCACTGTTCTTGCCAGTGATATGTATGTCCAAGTCGGATTGTATTCAAAAATTCACCTATTGTATCAGCATGTCGGTCATATAGATAAATGGCCAGCTGCAAGTGTCTTTCACTGCTCGTTAATTCTCCAAGTATGCGCTCATATACACCAATATGTCCATATGTTTTAGCAGCGGCACACTCATCCTCTTCTTCAAGAGCTCGTTTCTTTAAATAGATAATTCCCTGCTTCATTTGGTGTGGGTTAACCGGAACTTCTCGAAGCTGTTCATTAAATCGATAACTCATATTAAACGGAAGATCTCTGATGTTCATGCACGCTCCTTTCATGTGGCACATCAGCAAACATACTTTCATGACCGCTTGCTTATGGTCCATTGGATGTAGGATTCTTTCCATTTTGATACGTTTACGCGATTTACAGGAAAGCTCAGCAAAAGTGCTGAGCTGTTGGTTCTTACTATTTTACTTATATATCCATTTTATCACAAAAAATACTACCGTAAAGATGATCAGGCAGTCTTCATATAAAAAAATGGTTTTTTATCAATAAAAATGGTTTTATGCTCTTGAAAGCCTATACGCTGATACAATTTTTTGGCTTCTACGTTATTGTATTCAACGTTTAACGATAAAAACATCTTACGCTTTTTGGCTTCTTGCTTGGCTACATTTAAAAGAGCCGTTCCTATCCCTTTTCCGCGGTAATCTTCGTCTACACATAGAGAATCAATATAATAATCTCCATGTTCAGTTTCTATATCAATTTCCCACGCTGGATTATTAAGTTTCGCACGCACAAAACGCTTAACTGGTTCATAAAGCGTTTGTAACATACTTCCTTCGTAGCAAAGCATAAGTCCAACTACCTTCTCATTGACTTCTGCGACTGTAATATGATGATAGCTATAGCGATTCTTCTCAGACAGAATAAACGCTTTAAGTCTTAAAAGCGCTTCTTCATTCGTTGTAGCCGCCGTGTGAGAGCGCGCAATACTGCCAAGCATGTCATAAAGTAATTCCGTTACAGCAGAAGCATCTTCTTTTCTTGCTTTCCTTATTTTCACGATTTTCAAACTCCCTTTATTCTCTTCGCTTGCGTTATTTGTAGCAAATCTTCTTACCTATCTACTTTAACACGAAAAAGAAAAGAAAGAAAAAATTAGCTCCTAACCTTCCTTTCATTGTATAATTAATGTATATTTTCAAATGAATGGATGATGACTATGAAAAAACCCCGTCAGCAGAAAGATAATACGATGAGCGGGAGAGAACTTATAGCGGAGGTTCTTTTACAAGTGCCTCAGTTGCTCATATGGCCCGTGCGTCTTCTTATACGAATTGGTCGTTCTTTGTTGGACGGTATTTAGCCAATCCTATACACATACTTACGGAACTCACAAAAAAAGAAACTCAGCAGCTACTGAATTTCTTTGTTAGTTTTTTGCTTTTTTGTATCCTGCTTCTTGTGCATCTTTTTCAGTACAGAACCAAATGACGTTGTTCATTGTTTGATTGTAGTGTGCCCCTGTTGGCACGTGATAAATTTTAGAGTTTTGATTTCCTTTTATTTTACCTTCGCAGCTTGTGGCAGATTGAGTATCTTTTTGATTAGAAGAGGACTGATTTTTTACAGCATCCGTATTATATCCTTTTTCTTGGGCATAGTTTTCAATACTCCAGATGCCTTTTTCGCTTTTTCGAGCCTGCTCCTGTATTTTCTTAAATTCGTCTACGTACTTTGTGTTAGGAGGAAATACCGCTACGCGGGCTAGCCCTTTTGCTAGCAGCTCTTCATTGTATAGCTCATTGTCTATCCATATATACGCAAGTAACCGTCCATATTGATCACGTTCTTGCACATCAAATTCAAGAGTGATTTCCTGCCCTTCTAGCCTTTTTTTCGTGTAAGCAGATGCTTCTGGACCAAAGGGCTGTACGCCTAGTTTGGGATGCTTTGTTTCTGGGGTATCGACAAGAAGTAGTCGTACGCGATCCGTCTTTCCGTTCAGCATTTTTACTTTAAGCGTATCGCCATCCACCACTCTTTCTACCGTAGCTGCCTCACCTACTACATCTTCACGACTTGCTTTAGAAGGACTATGGTCTTCTTCTTGATCTGATGAACCTTCTACTTGAACTTCTTGTTTTGTATCCGTAGAAGGTGTGCTTGAATGACTTGCCTGCTCATCACTGCATCCAGTAAGAAGCAGCATAAACATCGCGATCATGATGTAAATAATTGCTTTTATTTCTTTCAAAACCCGGGTCCTCCTTTAACACATTCCCTATCTACTATATAAAAGTAAAATGATTTTATAAATAGTGTAAATCACCTAAAAACAAAAACTCGTGAAAATACCTTTCACGAGTTTTTCGCGCAGCTTGTTTTAAAGTCATTATTTTAAATAGCATTTATTTTATTTTTATTTCACAAACACATTTTTCGTTTTTGTGTATCCAGATTTTTAATCATGAGGATATTTTACACTACAAATACATTTATCGTCTACCGGCTTATAAAAATAAGGAATAGCCGCACAAATAGAATAAGTGTGAATATTTCAATATCATAACTGACTACCATAATGACTATTTTTTTGTAACATAAATAAGAGCCCTTACTAACAATAGCTAATAGGGCTCTTCAAACCTTTGTTTTTACGATCGAATTTTTTGTTTGCGCATCCACTGGGTAGCGACCCACTTTTCTCCTTTTATAACAGGAGCTCCCCCGTGGAGAGTACGGTCATTAAGTTCAGCATCACTATAAAAATATTCAAAGTACACGGCCATTCCCTTTGTCGGAGATACGGAAAGACCCAGCTTAGGAAAATAAGTTTCTCCTCCTTCTTCCACATCATTTAAGTACATAACCAATGTACTAATACGGTTATTTTTAGATGCTTTACTTGCAGAAGTGAAATAGTCGTGATGCGCTTTGTATTCTTGATCAGGCAAGTATTTTAAAACTTGAAGGCCTTCAGCATATTCAATAGACGGTCCCATTATCTTAGAAAGTCTCTTTTCAATTTGATGTACAAGCTCGTTTTCACTTTCTTCAAAAAACATGCCGCTGCTCGTTCGAATACTGTTTACTTCACGTTCAGCTCCAATTTTTGATCGCTGCATTTTATCTTTGGATAGCTGTATAAGTTCGTCACATTCTTCGGTACTTAGGACATTTCCTAAAACTAGAACAAGAGGCTCTTCAAATCGAGCAACAATATTAATCTCTCTGTCTTCTAATTTAATTTTATTCCCTGAATGGCTAAAAATCGTTTGTTCTTTCGTTAGTAAAGATGTATTAGTTGTAATCATCTTTTATCGGCTCCTCAAAATAGCTATTTTCCAATTCTTCACTCCATTATATGTAAACGCTTACTAATAAGAATTATATCATGCATACGAAGTAAATTCTGCTAGCAAAGGAAATAAATAAAAAGAAGCCCGCAATATAACGGAGCTTCTTCATTTTTTCTTATAGATTTCACTTATATTTTAAACACTTTATAAAGTAGCCTAAAAAAATTCTTTTAATCTAAAGCATACGTGCCAAAGGCCGCCTAAAATCAGCGGTACGCAAGTTCTTTTTTACTTAAATTCAGCGTTTGTGCTGTAGAAGCATGAATTTCGTTAAAAAGCGCTGGATTTTTTACCAGTGACAAGCCGTAAGAAGGAATCATTTCTTTTATTTTTGGTTCCCAGTTCTTCATATGCTGCGGGAAACATTTTTCTAGCACTTCAAGCATAACATGAACGGCAGTCGAAGCACCTGGCGAAGCCCCGAGCAATGCAGCAACGGAACCATCCGCTGAACTCACAACTTCTGTACCAAATTGAAGAGTTCCTTTACCTCCGGCTTCCGTATCTTTGATTACCTGTACACGCTGACCCGCTACGACGATATCCCAGTCTTCGCTTTTTGCGTTTGGAATAAATTCGCGAAGTTCTTCCATACGCTTTTCATTTGACAATAGCACCTGTTGAATCAAGTATTTCGTTAAGCCCATCTCTTTGACGCCTGCTGCTAACATCGTTAAGATATTATTCGGTTTTACAGAATTGATTAAATCCAAATTTGAACCCGTTTTTAAGAACTTTGGTGAAAATCCGGCAAAAGGTCCAAACAGCAGTGTTTTGTTGCGGTCGATATAGCGTGTATCAAGATGTGGAACCGACATCGGCGGAGCGCCAACCTTTGCTTTTCCGTACACTTTCCCGTGATGCTGCGCTACAACTTCGGGATTATTGCATACCATAAATAATCCGCTTACCGGGAACCCTCCAATATGTTTGGACTCAGGAATACCCGTTTTTTGGAGTAAAGACAGACTTCCGCCTCCTCCTCCGATAAAAACAAAGTTCGCCGTGTGATATTCCTGTTTGCCGCTATGAATATCATGTACTTTTACTTCCCACGAGCCGTCTGCGGTACGTGTCAGATTTTCAACGCTGTGGTTATAGTTTATTTCTACGCTTTTACTTTTTAAATGTGTAAACAACATACGAGTTAAAGCTCCAAAGTTCACGTCCGTTCCTGAGTCAATTTTGGTTGCCGCAATTGCTTCAGTCGATGTACGGCCTTTCATAACAAGCGGCATCCATTCTTTTAACTTTTCAGGACGATCCGAATACTCCATCCCTTGAAACAACGGATTATTTGATAGCGCTTCAAAACGTTTTTTCAAAAAGGATACGTTCTTTTCTCCTTGTACGAAACTCATATGAGGGATTGGCATAATAAACTCTTGCGGAGGATGAATTAAATTACTGCTTACAAGATACGACCAAAATTGCCTTGAAAGCTGAAACTGTTCATTAATTCGCACTGCTTTCGTAATATCTATAGATCCGTCAGCTTGTTCAGATGTATAGTTCAACTCGCACAGGGCAGCATGCCCAGTCCCTGCATTATTCCATTCATTGGAGCTTTCTTCTCCTGCATCTGCGAGTTTCTCAAATACTTTGATTTCCCATTCCGGCACTAACTCTTTTAGTAAAGATCCCAGCGTTGCGCTCATCACTCCGGCCCCAATTAAGATAACGTCTGTTTTTTTATATACATTGCTCATCACAATCTTCCTTATCTTTTATATTTTAAAAAAGCACCTTTTAGCAACACGCCTGTTCTACTTGACTCTCTATAAATTAAGTATGTCTGACAAGTTGTCTGTCTTACATAATGGGAGTTTTTATACATACCCTTTCATCTTGTCCTTTTTTAACATGCTCAATATCACTTCAGCGGTTTCTTCAACTGCTTTACCTGAGACATTAACAATAGGACAACCAATGCGCTTCATAATTTTCTCAGCATAGTCCAGCTCTTCAAGGATTCGATCTACATTGGCATAATTGGCTTGAGACGCTAAACCTAAATTTTTTAATCGTTCTTTTCGGATTTCATTGAGCTTATCCGGTGTAATAACTAAACCAATACATTTATTTTTTGGAATAGTAAAAAGTTCATCAGGAGGCGTCACTTCTGGAACTAACGGTATATTCGCTACTTTAAGACTTTTATGAGCTAAATACATAGAAAGTGGCGTCTTAGATGTTCTCGAAACACCAATCAACACTAGATCAGCTTGCTTGATGCCTCTGAAGTCTTGTCCATCATCATATTTAACAGCGAATTCAACTGCTTCTACTCTTCGAAAATAGTTATCGTCTAATTTTCTTGTTAATCTCGGTTGAAGATTAGGTTCTTTATTAAAGGTTTGGCTAAAGGCACTCATAAGAGGGGTCATCAAATCAACAGCTACAATTCCTTCTTCTTGTGCCGTTTGGTCAAGATACTGTTTTAAAGGTGGGATGACGATAGTATACGCAATGATGGCTTCGTTACACCTTGCTTCGGCAATGATATTATCAATATTTTCCTCATTTTCTACGTAAGAAGTATTTTGAATTTCAATATCTTCTCCACTAAATTGAGTTAAAACTGCTTTTACCATCAGCTCAGCCGTTTCACCTACTGAGTCGGAAACTATATAGACAATTTTTCTTTTATTCACATTAAATCTTCCTATTCTTTGATTTTGATAGTTTAATAACGCTAATATTTTTATTTAGCAGCTTACAAGATACACAATTTAATAGTAATGAATAGATAAACATGCTGGTCACTGTGATTATAAACACTTTAACAAAACAATTAAATTAAGAATTTATGTCATACTAATTATGAAATAAAGATAAATATGTTATACTATTTTCATTAAATGTTATATTAGCATTAAATATACGGAGATACAATCCCTTTTCTGCGCATTTTATAAAAAGTTTGAAGAAAGAAAAAGTTTAGATTTTAAAATGTTTTATGCTTTGGCATGGTGGTACTCATCAGGGCTGAGAGGTGTTTTGCAGGGATAGGTACGAGGATAGTTATATAATTATGTTGTTTATAAATAAAAATAATGAACGGTTTACTTTTCACCTTATGTATACTAAAAACATCGCCTAAAAGACGATGTTTTGAAGAGCTGGTTATAATGCATTGTCGTGAAATAGATTCATTTTTATAAAACGGGATTACTTCTAGTAGATTTTTGTAATAAAAATTTAGAAAGATAATGAGATACGCCGTTTTCGTCACAGTTAAATTCCGTTATGTCATCGACAATTTCTTTAATATGATCCGGCGCGTTTTTCATCGCTACAGCGTAGCTGGCAAACTGAAACATTGGTAAATCATTGTTGCTGTCGCCAATTGCTAGAATGTCTTGCTCGGGCAAATTAAAATGTTTTAGCATTTGCTGAATTCCCGTTGCTTTATTTACGTTTGCCACCATCACTTCGACATTGTGTTTAGATGAAGTAGAAGTTGTAAAGTCTGTTTCTTGCTTGAGTTTTTCAAGCTCTTCTTTCCATTTATCGATATGCTCGTGCGTTCTTGCAAAGAAATAGAACTTTGAAAATTCACTTCCTTCTACGGAATCTTTCCAGTCAATTTCTTCTTTAATTGCTTGTTTACGAGAAAGCCATTCGTTAATTTCCACACTGTCTGGCTTTGGCTCTTTAATTTCATTTTCAACATACGGCTGATCTTGTTTTAACGTCACGCGAGGTGTGCCATACGGGAAAAGCTCGTAGTATACCTTGTTCGCTCTTGCTTTTTCAATAATAGTTTCCACCAATTGAAGTGAAAGCGAATGCTGAAAGACTGATTCTTTTCCTACGTATCCTGCCATACCATTTGATGTGATAAATCCATCTACTTGAAAGCCTTCAGGAACTAACTCTTCTATTTCATCAAACGCTCTTCCCGTAGCAATAAAAACAAAAATTCCCTGTTTTCGTAATTCGTCAATGGTTTCTTTTGTTTGAATACTTACTTTGTTGGAGCGATTTAATATCGTACCGTCCATATCTAAAAAAATTGCTTTAGGTTTTAACAACATATTTATTCCCCCTATTTGTAAAAAGAGTGTACTTGGCAAGTATAAACTTTTCCATTTTCAAACTCAATGAATGTACTTTGCTTTTCTCTTTTATAAAGCTACTATAATACTCTCCTTACATCTAAAATTGTACAAGCGCTATAAAGAAAGAATTTTATATTTGCAATAAGCCTTTATATACTAATAGCTGGTTAGGCTAATTTGATATAAAACAGCATTCACAAAAACGAATTTTCCTTTTAGCCTTTAGAGTATCGTTCAAAAAAGATATAATAAGAGTGTTACAGATTAAATACATACAGAGGAGGTCAACATGAACGAACCATCCAATTTTTCTCCTTACCTTATTAAACAAATCAGCGATGCGATCGATGACAATATCAAAGCAAAGTGCATAGACTTTTTATATGATTCTCATTCGTTTTTTTCGAATGAAAAAGATTTTATAGAAGACTACATTTTAAATATATTGCAAGATACGTTTGTTTTAGAGAATAAATTAATAAATCCTAAGGAAATACGAAACCCAGCCTACAAAAGAAGACAATCAAATAAGAAAAACTGGCTGCAAACATTAAAAAAAGATATTAAAGCAGAAAAGCCTAATCCTATTTTTGAAGACATTGAATTAGCCAAAAAAGTGATGGATAAAAAAGTGGATACCGAACACTTAAAAAAGCTGTTTGGCGTGGAAAAACCTGAAGATATTTTAAAGATAAAGTTAAAAGAAGTAGAGGCATGGGCTAAAAGTAAAAAAACAAATATTACCGATTTTCCTTATCTAGATTCAAAGATGAATTATCAAATAGAGAAAGCATTTCACACAGACTTTACTTTTTTAATTGCTGAAATCATACTGGAAAAATACAATGGAAATTTGAGTAACTGGATTGATAAAAGATTAAATTCGTGGGTAGAGGCCCCTATCTTCTCAAATGAAAGTCATTCTCTTAAAACCAATATGGAAGTTAAAACAAACTCCCAAGAAGTCGTTTTATATAATGACTATAAAGTTGATGAAGAATATTTCATTCGCACCATTATCCCTGTGAATGATAATCAAACGGTTCTTTCCAAACGAAATATGGTTTTAGACCCAAAAGATTCCCAAATTATCCAGTTTGCTCTTTCACAGCGCGACGAGATGTTTTATAAAGAAAAAACGGTGACTCTTGATTTAGCGGATATCGTGAAAGAAATTTATAATTCAAAAGGTGTAAAAAACTATGAAGCCGTTGAAGCCCGCATTATGAAAATTGCCAGATATCACGTAGAAGGTGTAGCAAAGAAGAAAAATTCCAGAGATACAAAATTTGCGATCAACTTCTTTCAAAAGGCTGTTATTGAAACCGATGAAGTAACGGGCAGACGATATGCAACGATTGTATTTAGCGATGATACGCATCAAGGCTTTTTAAATCAGCAGTTTGTACAAATTTACAGTGATGTTATTAAAAAGTTTAAAGATAACTCGCTGTCTTCTTTACTGCTTTATGCATTTCAAAAAGAGCGTTTAGACTGTTATTTACAAGAAAAGTCTTACACTCATTTTTACCCGTATCAATATTTTGCTTCAAAAGTTCGTTTTCGTTCAAAGAAAATTGATGTAAACCTAAAATTAATTAATGAATCTCTAGCAGAATTTGTTAGCAATCAAGTACTGATCCAAAGTTATCAGCAAAAACTTCAAGGATTTGAAATCTCTTTTATTCCTCTTCAAAATTATGAAATTCAAGATTATTTTGGAGGAGAACATAGAGAAACATTGGAAGGGTAAATCATTCCCTTCCTTTTTTATTTGACATTTTGCCATTTTCGTCTTTTTGATACAAAATCTCCCTCTATTTTCATTTCATAGTTTGGAAGTTTTGTCATTTTTAACGTACTACACAAAAGCTTTTGCCGTTTTTGACGTACTCCTCCGCTACTTTTGCCGTTTTCTGCGTACTAATTACTGTCTTTTGCTGTTTTTGACGTACTAATTACTGTCTTTTGCTGTTTTTGACGTACTAAATTCATTTTATTTACTCGTCATCACTTATTAAGTGTTAATTATTCTCTTTTTTTCGTAAAACAATCCTACCTTTTGCCATTTTTGACGTACTCCTTCACTACTTTTGCCGTTTTCTGCGTACTAAACATTGCTTTTCCCTTTGTTATGTCCTTTTCAAACCCTATTTTTTATTTTTTTCGCAGCATATATAAAGCTTTTGCCATTTTTGACGTACCAAACGATAACTTTTGCTGTTTTTAGCGTACTACCAGGTCGTTTTTGACGTTTTTCACGTACTAAAAATAGCTTTTGCCATTTTTGACGTACTATTGAAATTCATTGTGTTATTTACAGCGATCAGAGAAGTGATTTTTTTCCCTTTTTTTAGGTGAATCGAGATCACTTTTGCTGTTTTTGGCGTACCACTCTTCACTTTTGCTATTTTCGGCGTACTATATTGAGCCTTTTGCCGTTTTTTACGTACTAAAACGCATAAAGTTTTTTTTGATTTTTACTGATCGTAACAAACACTGTTCTACCGGCGCTTGCTTGCTTTTGCCGTTTTTGTCGTACTAAAAAACCTATACGCTGAACCCCTTGATATGACAGCATTCTTTGAACCTTTTGCCGTTTTTAGCGTACTACTCGTTCGTTTGCGATTCTGTTTCTTATTGATATAATTTTCACAAGGTATTCTTTGTTATTTTACCCTAATAAATTATTGTTGATATGAAATAGATTGGAGGGATTCTCATGATAAAAAAAGAATTTGCGAAAATTGGAAAACAAATTATTCGCCAATTGTCTAGCACCGTAGAAAAATATAAAGATATTGAAGATCACATGGACCTAGACGCTCATGGGAACCCTACAATCAAAACAGTGGCAGAACATCACCGTTTATCTAAATCTCAAATTTCACAATTAATTTTTTATCACTTCCTTCACGTTGATGAAAGAGGTATTATTTGTGATGTTTCTGAAAAAGAGATTGCAGCCGCTTTGAATTGTACAGTTCGAACAGTTCGCAACAACAATGTAGTATTAGCAGAAACAGAATTAATTTCCTACTCTCGCAGCGGCAAAGGAATCAATATTTGTATTGTTCCCTACCCTCAATATTTTGAAGAACACGGCTTTGGGTTTATGGAATTAGAATATACTCGCTTTGAAGAACTTATTCTAATTGAAAACGTAAATGCCCTTCGCTTAGAGCTGCGCAAAGAATTGGTTTATGACAACGATACGATTAAGCGTCAGTTTAATCCTGGAGAAAACACTTCAAAAATTAGCTTTAATGACTATAAAATTTTTACGCCGAAATATACTCACTACAAGGGTATGATGCAAAAAATAGCTGAAACGCAGGCGAGCGCATTTAAAACCGTTGTCCAAGGATCTACTATTTTCTTTGTTTTAAAAGACGGAGCTAAAAATGGCAAGATGTCAAAACAAGAAAAGAGAGATCAATACGATGCGGCGATTCGACGTACTATTGAAGAGACTTTTGTAAAATTATCTGGACACAGCACAGATTCTACAGGAATTGTTATGTCTTCATTCCAAAACGAAGACATCGCTGATTTGGTTCAGCTTTCTTTTGAATATGGTATTGAACGAGTGAAGTCTGCCCTTTATACATTGATTGAACAGGCCTTCTTCAGCCATGATGCTCAAGTCGTTGAAAATTACGGTGGGAAAATCCGTACGCTCATTCGAAAAGAGCTTTCAAAAAATCTTCAAGATCAAGTCCCTGCCGAACTTACAGCTTCATAAGGGGCTTCTTTGGCATGCCTTTTTTTTATTTTCTATCCCTTCTCCTCTCTTTTTGATACAAATAGTACAAACAAACACCCATTTTTTCAGCTCTCAAATTTCATTATCCTATCTATATAAACGTAATGAGTTTAAATAAATGATATTTCTTGTGTATAACTATGGAATATTACTAAAAAACACCTTCATACTTATCCACAAAAGAAAGAAAACATATTCAATGACTGTTATATCATCCTCTTTATTAATAAAAACATCCCTTTTATTTTTTTATTAACGATAATTTCCAGGTTATTTACTCTTTAACATAACTACTTTTATCCACAGTGGAAATAATTCATACTTTTAACAGCAATCTTCATACTATTGATTTTAAAATCCATCTATTGTAGAAGAAAAAACATAGTAAATAAAATAGATTCCATATCTACTACGATAAAAAACATCCTTTAGCCAAAGGATGCTGTTCACAAAAAAGGGCTATTTTCCACACAGTTATTTATTGAAAAGCTATTTTCTTTCTAAACCTTGATATCATTGGGTTTTTAGAGGATTTTTCTTTCTTTAATATCTATATATAATGTTTGCTAATAAGATCTATACTAATCTCTGCTATAAGATTTTATTTAATATTTGTATAAAGAAATGTTTTAAAAATATCTATACCTGAGGATTTTCACTTTTTCTAAATTAAGGAGTTTTCATTACATATACCAAATACAAATAAATTAAAATAAAACAATAGTTCAAACGCCTCTTAATAAATTCTAGTAGTATATTTTTTAAAATAAATTATACTATTCAGTAGAGAAAATTTTATAAAGCAAGAAAGGGACTTAGTCATGAAATACATACAGTGGGTACAGCAAACTTTATTTAATACCGGTAGGTGGATTGACATTAGTGAAGTAATCATAAAGATTATCCTCATTTTTATCATTGCTCAAATTGTCATCCGGTTTGCTCGCAGTGTCATTAATAAAATCTTTGATTTCAGATTTAAAACTAAACTGCTGAGGTACAACGAACGAAAAGAAATAACGCTGAAAAAACTTTGTCTGAGCATTGTCATGTACGTTGTGTATTTTATTGCACTTATTACGTCTTTAGAGGCAATCGGAATTAATATGAAAGCACTTTTAGCTGGTATTAGCGTAGCAGGGTTTATTACAGGCTTAGGTGCACAGAATTTGATTAAAGATATTTTAAATGGGTTTTTTATTCTATTTGAAGATCAATTCTCAGTAGGAGATCACGTATCTATAAATGATACGAAAGGAACTGTTGAAGAAATTGGATTGCGCACGACAAAAATTCGCGGAGTCGACGGAGAGTTTTATTTTTTTGCTAATAGTAACATTACAAAAGTAGCGAACTACACGCTCGGTGAAATCCCCGAAATACATACACCTGAACAAATAAAAACTCGTGAAGAATAGCTTCACGAGTTTTTATTTACGACCGTTGTAAAGAATTGATCATATGATGTAAGGTGATAATCTGCTTCAATATCGTTATTTTGAAATGCACATGTTTTAATTCCCAGTTCACGGGCAGGTTTTAAGTCGAGTTCGCGATCCCCAATTACTAAATCGAGCTGATACTTATCGTGAAGATAGGCATAAGCTCCGCTATCAGGCTTTCGTTTGTAGCCATCATCCTTTGTAATAATCTCCGTGAAGTAGTGCTCCATATTAAAAAATGCCAGGATATCAAGCGTAGATTGTCTAGACTTGTGCGTAACAATTACATTTGTATCCGCAAAGCTCAGTACGTCTTCTACGTGAGAAAAAGCAGACTTATCTTTAGGATTGATTTTTTGTTCGAGCACATGGAAGTGTTTATCAAACAAAGACTTTTCAATATCAAAATGCTTGATTGCTACGTCAGAAGATATTTTCATTTGTTTTAAAATATCATCTTCTGAAATCGTTTGATCTGTTAGTAATTCTTTGAATGCTTTCACGATAGTCGGATAGGTATCAAAGATGGTTCCATCAAAGTCCCATAAAATATTCATTTTCGCTGTCTCTCCTTTTTAAAAACGTAACGATTATACCAAATTTTTCACTGCTTGTCAGTGAATCATTTTGTCGTCGTTGCATTTAAAGTAAAAAAACTCGTATAAAACGAGTTTTTTTACTTTATTAGCTGCTGCTGCACCCGCTCCCGCAGCTAGAGCTTGAACAGCTTGAGCTGCTGCAGTTTGAACTCGAACAGCTGCTGCCGCTGTCATGATGGTGATGACCTCCATCGTTGTGGTGATGGTGGCGGTTATCTTCCCAGGGGCTTGAACAGCTATACCCACTGTAAGAGGCTGTCTCTCCCGCATACATCGTCTTTTTATATAGCAACAGTTCATTCATATGGCTTGAAAAGTTGGTGGCTTTGTAGAGAGAATAAAAAACAAAGCCTTGAAGAAGAAGTTCGTTTGATACATTTCCTTTTTTAGCCGCTTTTTTAAAATAAGTTGATCCGCCCGTTTTTTTTCTTTTTCGTGCAGCAGTGACTTCTTCTTTTAATGTTTGAATCAAATGCCTCTGTTGTGTTTCCCATTTGCCGTTTCTTAAAAAATAGCGATCTAGTAATTCATCTTCTGATAACCTTTGAAAATCTTGAAGCGTACTTTTATCAAGCGGATGCTGAAAAAACTTCCCCCAAAGCAGTCGGCTGTTACCCGTTATGTCAAACAAATGAGCATACATCCAATCGAAGAACGCTCGCTTATCCGGCTGTGGGGATGGAGCTGTTTCTACATTTGGCTGGTGATGCAAAAAGCGGTTGAAAAAACGGTCTGTAAAACGTTCATAATCTACTGTAAACATAATCATTTCATGCCATACTTCATCCACTTTTGCACTAAACATCGGTACGTCTTTGATGACTGCATTTAATAAAAAGTAGCGCTTCATCTCAAAAAACGTCCATTCCACTTCATCGTCTTTTGTATTTTTTCCTTTCATGCGCTGTTTCACTTGCTGAACATAGGCTGCCGGTAAAGAATCTTCTAGTGAATGAACAATATCTTCAAACCCTTGATTTTTATGTATTCCGAGATCATCTGGAAGCTCCTCTTTATACAAGCGAAATCTTCTCGACTTTACAATCCCTTTAATAATCAAAGCTAAAAGAATTACCGCTCCTACTATAATGGCTGCTATCATCTTCTTCCCCCTGTATCGTATCTATATATTCAATATTTTACCACATTCGTAAAACACAAAAAAAGAGCTCAATTAACTTGAGCTCTCGTCATCATCGGGTATCTCGTCTACCTTTTCTACTTTGACTAGACCTTTCGTGCTATATTCAAGATCAAAGTATGCTTTGACAATATCCCCTTTTTTCAAATTGCTTGGAATCGGTTCATTTAAATTTTTATCGGAAAATTTAATGCCTGTTCCTTCTTTTGTTGTTCCGCTGTATGTACCATTTTCGATTTTTTCAATAGTAATATAATACACTCGATATTTGTGCGCTTCCTCGTCGCCTTTCGCTTTTTCTTTAACGGTTTCTTGTTCAGGAAGCTTACTCAGTGTTTCTTGGGCCTGTCCAGAAGTCGGCTCTGCTGATCGATTTATGAATTGCATCACAACTAACACTAAACATATAACTACTAAAACTAATAATAATATCTTTTTTGCTGATAAAGACAATGAACTGTGCCTCCTTACACCTTTATGTATATCATGCTGCACACAAGAGATTATACACGATAAAGGATTAGAAATTGGGATAAATTCTATAAAAATAGTAAAAATATGAGAAAGTACCTAGAATTTTTTACGCTTTTCTGCACTTTTTTGAGATAGAAAAGAAATTTGGTACCTTATCCTTAAATTGTAACTGATTCACTTCATTTTCGGAAAGAGTTTTGCCCATTTTGTCGTAAAAAAGTCATAATAAGAAGGAATATCACACCATATTGTCGAACGTATGTATATACTTATAATGAACTGCCGAACTGCTTTTCTCTATCCTCATTGTTGAGGCAATATGGCAACTGAAACAGCTTGCTGTTAAATTCAGATTACACATCTATACTCAGGAGGTGGAATGCAAAATGATGTTTGCACTTATTGTTGTGGTTGGTATCGTAGCACTTGGCGTAGCTAGCTTCTACGTCATTAAGCGACCTCAAGGCGCTGTTGATCCTGAGGATCGCAAACCGCTTGTTTCTGTAAACGGGCATGTTAAATTTGCAGAAGGAATTAATCAAATTTCCATATCTAAAATTGACATGTACGATCAGCGTCTTGTTATCAATCAAGTAGCTATTATTCCATTTAACCGTATTCAACGAGCAGAATTTTCAAAGGTTGTCAAAAATGAAAAAGGCCTTCACGGAGCTCCTGTTCAACGCTATTTCGGTGAGTTAACCATTCATTTCACAGACAAGAACGGGCAAGAAACCTACATTCGCTGTGAAACACCGAAAAAAAATCAATTTCACCTCATCTACCAGTACGATTTAATGAAAAGACAATTAAATAAGCGTCTTGGTCTTGAAGATCAGCAGCCTTACCTTACTCTTCAAGAACCATACGAACTATAAGAGAAAACCTCCCTTTTTCACATATTATTTCACTTCCCTGTACATACTAGAAGCGAAACTGAAAATGGGAGGTCATTCCAATGGATTTCGTCCGTTTTTTGCAATATTTTTGTTCAATCGCCGGCGCTCTATGCTTGGGGTTTACCTACTATCACATGTTCAAGCGTGACGCTCCGGTAAAAAAAGAAGAATCACAGCAAGGTGGAACTGAGTGAAGTTCGCCTGCCGTGATTCTTCTTTTTATTTATATATTATTTATTTTTAGCCCAACAATAATTTTTGGTAAGTAAATTTTTAATAATATTCCGTAGCATACAAATAGAATTGTAGGAATAATAATGAATTTTGAAAAAAGTAAAAATGCAGTAATAGACAAAGTTATAAAAATAATAAGAAAAATAACTAAGTGTTTCATGCTAGACACCTTTTGGTTATTAATAATATCAGCGATACCAACTAATATCATTAAGAAACATATGTAATCTATTACACCTTGTATCAAATAATATTGTTTGACAACAGATTCAACAGTTGACATAGCAGACGTGAGATATAATAGCATAAATGAAACCACTACAGTTAATAAAGTCAACAAGAAAGGTATAAGCACAGGTGAAAGCATTGTTCTAAATAAGTGACCAAATGACCGAGATATACTTCTTTCATTTAAATAAGAGAAAGCATTAGGTTGGTTATATTTAAGGTTAGTTCTCTCTGTACTCAATTTTTCGACGAATTCCTCGACTTTTTTCTTTTCTATTCCAGTACTGAAGCTTCCAACCTCCTTACTTAGATCATAAGATAAATACGGATAAGCAGCCTTTAAATTCTCTTCTAATTGAGTAAACTCTACTTCATTTATTAAGAATCTATTTAGTGCATACTCCAATTCTAATAAAATTGTTAATACCTCACTGTACTTTTCTCTTTTATAGTTTTCACTATTTAGTAATTGAGTTCTGAACTCTTTGTACAACCATGTTCCAATTAATGCTATTAATAAATAAGTAATCAATTGCACATAATTTTTGCCAAATAATTGGTCTACGCTATTTAAAACAATTTTTACTAATTCATTCATTTAACGTATTACTCTCCTCTTTACATTAAAAAAACTTATAGCCACTTCTATAAATCGAGAAGTGGCTATAAGTTTATTACCTTGATTATTGTAGAGACTTCATAGATTAAACTGTTTATTAAAACGCCCAGTTCCCTTTTCTAAACACAGGCTCGCTTGTACCGTCAGCTTTGATGCCGTCGATGTCCATTTCAGCTGAGCCAATCATGAAGTCAAC
Organism: Priestia sp. TGN 0903; assembly: GCF_050846855.1. Classification (NCBI taxonomy): domain Bacteria; kingdom Bacillati; phylum Bacillota; class Bacilli; order Caryophanales; family Bacillaceae; genus Priestia; species Priestia sp. TGN 0903. Next base: position 517,713 of record NZ_JBOZGL010000003.1, on the reverse strand, counting down.
GTGGGTGATGCTGTCGTTTGCTCCGTTTTGTGATAGCTCTTCTTTAGACATCGTTTTTCCACCTTCTAAACAGAAGGAATACGAGCTGCCGATGGCTAAGTGGTTGGATGCATTTTCGTCAAACAGCGTGTTGTAGAAAATGATGTTTGACTGAGAAATTGGCGATTGATGCGGTACTAAGGCTACTTCTCCTAAGTATTTGGCACCTTCATCTGTTTCAATTAAGTGCTTTAACGTTTCTTCGCCTTCTTCTGCTTTTACATCAACAATTTTTCCGTTTTCAAATGTTAGCGTGAAGTTTTCAATTAAGTTTCCTGCGTAGCTAAGCGGTTTTGTGCTTGTTACTTGACCATTTACGCCGTCTTTTTTTGGAAGTGTAAATACTTCTTCTGTTGGCATATTGGCCATGAACGAGTTGCCGTCTTCATTAACACTGCCTGCGCCCACCCAAATATGTTTGTCAGGAAGTTCAATTGTTAAATCTGTTCCTGGCGCTTTATAGTGAAGCTTAGAAAATCTCTTTTCATTTAAAATGTCTACTTTTGTATGTAATGAAGCATTATGCTCTTCCCATGCGGCCACTGGATCTTCTTGGTCTACGCGCACAGATTTAAAAATAGCTTCCCATAGTTTTTCTTGCTGCTGTTCTTCTGGAACGTCAGGAAATACTTTAGCTGCCCAGTCTTTCGAAGGAACAGCTACGATGGACCAGCTGATTTTATCAGATTGGATCGCTTCACGGAATTTTTTCATTGCTTTTCCGCTTACTTTTTGGAACGCAGCAATACGTTTGCCGTCTACTCCTTTTAGTAAGTCAGGACCGCTTGAAATTACAGATAAAACAGCGCCTCCGTTTTTCACAAGCTCTTCTCTTGCCTGAGCTTTCCAAGCAGGAAATTCATTAAATACAGATTCATCCGCTTTTTCATATTTCAAACGAACTAAATGATCGTCATGCCAGTCTACATCAACAGACTTTGCTCCGGCTTCATACGCTTTTTTCGCAATTTCACGAACAAAATCAGCGGAAGAAATATCAGCATTAATGTTTAATACTTGCCCTTTTTGAATGTTTACACCGACTTTTACAGCTAGCTCGGCGTACTTTTCAATATTGCGCTCAAACTGTTCCATAATTTATCTCCTTTACGTATATATTCTAACAACTTTATTGTATCATGAATAAAACATCAATTAAAAATCCTAGCCTATAGTTTACATAATATAATTACGTTATTTTACAGATTATTATATAGAAAAAGTTTGTTCTCTAAGAATCAGAACAAACTTTTGTCTTTCACAGATTCCGTTTTGTAGCCGAGCCGCTCCGAAATGTTCTTGCCTATATCAACCATGCGTTCTTGAAGGTACGTTAATCGCTCATTGGTCATACGCATCGTAGCACCGGAAATGCTGACTGCAGCAACGACTTGACCAAGGTGATCAAAAATAGGGGCTGCGATGCAAGTAATTCCGTATTCATTTTCTTCTAAATCCAGCGCATATCCCTTTTGCTTCACTTCTGAAAGTTCCCGGAGAAAGCTTTCTTCATCTGTAATGGTGTGATCGGTATGAGCTGGTAAGCCTTTTCTTTCAAGAATGCTTGTTACCGTGTTAAGCGGTAAAAAAGCTAGGATAGCTTTACCGACAGACGTACAGTGCATAGGCGCTCTTTTCCCCACTTTTGAGTGCATGCGCAGCGTCTGATTTCCTTCTAGCTTTTCAATATACACTACTTCACCTTGATCGTAGACAACAAGATGAATAACTTCATTTGTCTCACTTTCAAGTTCTTGCAAAAACGGCTTTGCTTCCGTTCGTAGATCAATAGAATCTAAAAGCTTTGAACTTACTTCTAAAAACTTATACCCAAGCTTGTACCGCCCGCTTTCTTGATCTTGTTCAATATAGCCATACTGAGCAAGAGTAGTTAGAATACGGTATACGGAGCTTTTATTAATGTCCATTTGCTTTGCAATTTCTGTGACCCCTACCCCTTCTCTTTCCATGCTGACAATTGTGACAATGTCCAATGCCCGGCTTACAGACTTAACCATATTTTCTCGCTCCATTTTTCCTCTCTCCTCTATGTGTCATTTTACTGCCGGGCATTTTTTATCACTTTTATACGTTTACACGTTCTTTCTCTGCAACAAACGGATTTTGGAGAGTTCCAATTTCTCGGATGGTGCATGCAATAACATCGTTTGCGCTCACCAGCTCCGCGCCGACCGGACTTCCTGTTAAAACCACATCTCCCGGCTTAAGGGTCATAACAGTAGATAGGTAAGCAATCATTTCTCCAACCGAAATAATCATTAAATCTGTCGAGCTGTTTTGTTTTTCAACGCCATTTAAAAACGCTTTTACATGAATGGACTTAAGATCAAGCTCTGTTTCGATTACGGGGCCAAGAGGCGTAAATGAATCAAAGGATTTTCCAATGGTCCAGTGCCCGTCTTTATGAAAATAATCCGGAGCCGTTACATCGTTTCCAATTGTATACCCAAATATATAGTCCTGTACGTCTTCTACTGCGATGTTCTTCGCTTCTTTTCCAATAACAACTGCAAGCTCAGATTCAAACTTAACGTGCTTAATGGCAGTTGGAATGACAATGTCTTCGTTTGGACCAATCACAGAGGATGTGGGCTTAAAAAAGAAGACAGGAATAGAAGGCATTTCTTTTGGCAGCTCCGACTTTGCAGCTGCATAATTTGCGCCTATTCCAATAATTTGATTCGGCTCTAAAGGAGCCAAAAGCTTTACTTCATTTACTAAAAAAGTCTGCCCTGTATAGTCCCACTTCTCAAATATATTTCCTTCAATAACGCTGATCGTATCCTCTTTTAGTACACCTGTATGACGACTATCTTGTATAGCAAACCTTACAAATTTCATGACATAACTCCTTTTCCCATTTGCTTTGTTTTAATAAGGATCCTAGGTAGTCAGGTTCTTAAGATGTAAGTACAGCCTGCCATCTCTATGCTGACAGGCCGTTTTTTTACTGTTTTATAGCTGCTTTTGCCTTTGCTTCGATACGACGGCGGTGTAAAATGGGCTCCGTATAGCCGTTTGGCTGATCATAGCCTTGAAATACTAAATCGCAGGCTGCCTGAAAAGCAATGGATGCGCTGTAGTTCGATGACATTGGCTGATACAGAGGATCATTTTCATTTTGTTGATCCACTACTTTTGCCATTCGCTTTAGCGTTTCCGTTACTTGTTCTTTTGTACAAATCCCATGATGAAGCCAGTTGGCTACGTGCTGACTGGAAATACGAAGCGTTGCCCGGTCTTCCATTAGCCCTACATTATTAATATCCGGTACTTTTGAGCACCCTACTCCTTGGTCGACCCATCTTACTACATAGCCGAGTATTCCTTGAGCGTTGTTGTCTAGCTCCTGCTGGATTTCATCTTTGCTCCAATTTGGTTTTTCGGCCACAGGAATTTGCAAAATGTCATCTTGTAAATCAGTGGACTTAGTAAGCAATTCGTTTTGAACATCTCTTACATCAATTTGATGATAGTGAAGAGCATGAAGCGTTGCTGCGGTTGGTGAAGGCACCCATGCCGTATTCGCTCCTGCTTTTAAATGCCCCACTTTTTGTTTCAGCATTTCGGCCATCATATCCGGCATTGCCCACATTCCTTTTCCGATTTGAGCGCGGCCTTGGAACCCGCTTGCTAACCCTACATTTACATTAGACTGCTCGTAGCCTTGAAGCCATTTAGACGCCTTCATATCATTTTTACGAATAACAGCGCCTGCTTCCATAGAAGTGTGAATTTCGTCACCTGTTCGATCCAAGAATCCAGTATTAATAAACGCCACTCGGTCTTTTACTTCTTTGATGCACGCTTTTAAATTAAGCGTTGTGCGGCGCTCTTCGTCCATTACGCCAATTTTAATCGTATGACGCTCAAGCCCTAGCATATCTTCAATTGAATTAAATAACGTGTTGGCAAAAGCCACTTCTTTGGAGCCGTGCATTTTCGGTTTAACGATATAGATAGAGCTCTTTTTAGAATTTTGATACGTACCGTTTTTAAGCAAGGTGTGTTTGGCAATTAAACTAGTAATCACGCTATCTAAAATACCTTCATAGATTTCGTTGCCATTTCGATCTAAAACAGCGCTGTTTGTCATTAAATGCCCAACGTTTCGAACAAACATAAGCGAACGGCCAGACAGTGAAATCTTTTCCTTGTGGGGAGAAATATAGGTACGGTCTGGATTTAAACGCCTTGTCATGTTTTGACTTCCTTTTTTAAAAGTAGACGTCAAATCACCTTTCATTAATCCCAGCCAGTTGCGGTAAACGTCTACTTTGTCTTCTGCGTCTACTGCCGCTACTGAATCTTCACAGTCCATAATCGTCGTAAGAGCTGCTTCCATTAAAATATCTTTTACACCCGCATCGTCTGTTTTACCAATCGAATCCGTACGATCAATTTGAACTTCAAAATACAGGCCGTTGTTTTTGAATAAAAGAGCATCAGGGCTTTCTTCTTCTCCTTGATACCCTACAAATTTATCTTCTTCCTGTAACTCTGTTAAACTGCCATCGTTTAATTGAGCAACAAGCTTTCCATTTTCAAGACTGTACTGAACCACTTCTGCATGAGAAGACTGAACGAGCGGAATAACTTCATCAAGAAAATTCTTTGCAAACGCAATAACTTTTTCTCCTCGAATTGGATTATAAGAACTCGTGCGCGAAGCTCCATTTTCTTCACTGATTGCATCAGTGCCGTAAAGTGCATCATAGAGACTACCCCAGCGTGCATTAGCAGCGTTAATAGCATACCGAGCGTTATTCACTGGTACCACAAGCTGTGGTCCCGCTTGATAGGCAATTTCGCTGTCTACTCCTTCTGTACCAATAAGAAAATCTTCTGCCTTGTCTTCTAAATAGCCAATTCTCGTTAAAAACGATTTGTATTCGTTAAAGTCACCGTCAGGATTTTCTTGATGCCATGCATTAATTTGAGCTTGAAGCTGATCACGCTTTTCTAACAAACGTTTATTTACGGGTGTTAACTCAGTTACTAACGCTTCAAAATCAGACCAAAAATTTTCTGTACTTAGGCCGCTGCCCGGGAGAGCTTCCTCATTAATAAATTGATAGAGAACTGGAGCTACTTTCAGATTTCCAACTTGTTTGTAGTTTGTCACCGTCTGTTTCCTCCTCTTACTTCTTTACATTTTTAAATTTGGACGCGCTTTCAATTCTTTTTGCCAAAATGGTTAAGACGAACATATGCGGTACTGTTTCTTATTACAAAACAGCGTTTTATTTTTGTTAAAAAAATCATATCATCGAGCGAATGTATTTTCAAGAATTTTCTAAAAATAACCCACTTTTTTCTTTTCTTTTTTGACTTCAGCGCAGCGGCTGGGACTTGGAAAAAGCTTTCCTGCATTTAATAGATTTTTAGGATTAAATACTTCTCGTATATTCGTTTGTGCTTGAATTTCATCTTCATTAAAAACAAATCGCATTTCTTCTTTTTTTTCAATGCCCACGCCGTGTTCGCCGGTAATCGTTCCTCCTACTTCTGCACATACTTGCAAACATGCGCTTCCGGCTTCGAGTGCTTTTTCAGTTTCCCCCGGCTTTCTAGCATCAAATAATACAAGCGGATGCAAGTTCCCGTCTCCAGCGTGAAAAATATTGGCAATGCGAAGGCCAGATTCTTCGCTAATTTTGTTGATTCGCTTCAGCACTTGAGGCAGTTTACTTCTTGGAATAACGCCGTCTTGTACGAGGTAGTCAGGGGATATAGCTCCCATCGCTCCAAATCCTGTTTTGCGATTTGCCCACCACCTGGCGCGCTCTTCTTCACTTTCAGCTACTTTCACTTCCCGTACGTTCTGTTTTTTGCATATGTCTAAAATACGTATGATTTGCTCTTCGATACCGGCTGAAATGCCGTCTACTTCAATTAATAAAAGAGCTTCAATATCTCTGGGGTGTCCGACTGGAAACGCAGCAGCTTCCACTCCTTCAATGGCGGTTTTATCCATCATTTCAAGCGCAGCGGGCACAATGCCGGCTGATATAATGTCGGATACCGCTTGACTGCCGTCTTCTACGCGGTCGAAATAGGCAAGTACCGTTTGTTTGGCTTCGGGGTTTTTCAAAATGCGCACCGTAATTTTTGTAACGATTCCTAACGTCCCTTCTGATCCTGTTAAAAGTCCTAATAAATCATATCCCGGTTCATCTGGAATACCTTGCTTGCCAAGTTCAATCACATCTCCATTTGGAAGCACCACCTCTAGCCCTAAAATATGGTTGGTAGTTACGCCATATTTTAGACAGTGTGCCCCTCCCGCGTTTTCCGCTACATTTCCACCAATGGTGCAGCAATACTGACTCGAAGGATCGGGTGCATAATAATATCCTTTTTCAGAGATTGAATTAGTTAACTTAAGATTAATAAATCCGGGCTCTACAACGGCACGTCTGTTTTCATAGTCGACGCTAAGCAGCCGCTTCATTTTTACTAAACTAATAATCACTTCGTTATTAAGCGGAATCGCTCCTCCGCTCAGTCCTGTGCCTGCTCCTCTTGCAAGAAAAGGCAAGTCATGTTCACTGCAGTATTTAACAATGCTAGAAACTTCTTTCGTATTTTTAGGAAATAACACCGCTTTAGGCAAGTGTCTGTGAATAGTAAACCCATCGCAGTCGTACGCAAGTAAATCTTCTTTGTGATACAAAATAGAATGAGCATCTACTAGTTGAGAAAGATTTTTCACGTGAAGATCTTTTATTCTATTTTTCTTCAACACGATGCGCTTCCTCCTCTTCTTTTTGATAGGCCCACTCCAAAAGCTGTACCGTGTGAACAATTTGCTGACTTCGTCCATATTTTTTCACTCCTACTGCCATCTGCAGCATACATCCTGGGTTTCCCATTGAAATCATTTCTACGTCAGGGGGCACATTTTCCATTTTATTTTGAAGCACGGCTCCCGCCATGTCAGGGTTTGTTAAATTATAAATTCCTGCGCTTCCACAGCATCTGTCTGCGTTAGCCATATGAACCATTTCAACTCCCGGAATAGAAAGCAAAATATCTCTTGGTTCTTCTCTAACTCCTTGACCATGAGCTAAATGACAAGCGTCGTGATACGTAATGCGCGTATGCAGCTTCGCCTGCGGAGGGCGATATCCCGTATCGTGAAGGTATTTTGAAATATCCTGGACTTTTTTAGCAAAGACTTCGGCTTTTTCAAGCCACTCTTGCTCTTCTTCTCTAAATAGTTCAGGATACTCTTTTAACATGCAGCCGCATCCCGCAGCGTTTACAATAATGGTATCGGCATGCTGAAACGCCTCTATATTTTTTTTGGCAAGCTGCCTTCCCATGTCTCGGTCTCCTGCATGAACGTGCAAAGCACCACAGCACGTCTGAGAATGAGGAATAACAACGTCGTTTCCGTTTCTTCTTAATACATTAAGAGTCGCTTCGTTAATATCACTGAACATGACGTCCATAATGCAGCCCGTTAAAAAAGCAACTTCGGCTTTTCTTTCGGCTTTTGCTTTTAGAACGCGTTCTTTTTTATATTTTTTTCGAACAGAACGGGTAATTTTAGGCATTACATGTTCCATTTCTGCTAGATGTGTTGGCATCATATTTAACATGCCTGTTGTGCGAACCATTTTTTGCATCCCGCTTTTTTGATACAACTTTAATAGACTTCCTGCAGCTTCTAAGCGATGGGAATGAGGAAAAAGTTCCTTTAGAAAAAACTTGCTGATCATTCCTTTCCATCCCGTCAAAGGCATCGCCTGACGAATTTGGCCGCGAGCTTCTTCAATGAGTCCGCCAACGTCTACATTTGCAGGACAAGCAGTTGTACAGGCACGGCAGTCCAAACAAGCAAATACAGGATCTGTAAACTGTTCATTCACGCTTATCTTTCCTTCTGCTACCGATTTGATAAGGTGCACGCGTCCTCTTGGTGAATGCTGTTCTTGCCCCGTTATTTCGTAAGTAGGACAAGACTCCAAGCACATTCCGCAGTGTACACAATCCGCCCATTTTTTTTCGTCTGGCGCGTCTTTCCACAAATAATTGCTAACGCTTTGACATGGAGCATCTTTGATATCCGCTTTCGCTGAATTCACTTAGATTCCTCCTATAAATCGTTTATAGTTAAGCACATTTTTAGCGTCCACCTTTGCTTTAATTCCTGCTAGTAACGGAAAATGAGAAGGTTTTTCCCCCCACACATTTACTTTTTGACGCAGTATAAAAGGCAAATGTTTAACGACCACATATCCTCCGTACGTTTTAGCCGTTTCAGTAAATGAAGTGATAACGGAAAGAATGGCTTCTTCTGAGCCCTTTATGTAGACTGAGCAAAGACCGTGTCCAACTCCTCCATGTGCTTTTACCAGCATGGGAAGGGATGTTTTTAAAGCAGTACTTTTGTTTATCACGTCAAGTACATTCATATTTGGTACACCGACTTTTAAAGTGGCTTCCGTTTCCTCTTCGGAAGAACCGCATGCACCATTTGGACTAATGTTACTAAAAAATCCCCAAAATACTTCGGCTTCTTTTTCATGAAGCACTTTTAAAATCGTATCAGACGGCTGAATGCTTTTGATGTAATTCTCTTGATAATGAACGGAACTTTCCACATCTTCAAAGCTGATTACAAGCGTAAACAGATGCTGCCCTATTACATCTTCAGCTAGAGAAGGATTTAATAATTCCAAGGAAACGGGCTCTATCATGGAGTCTAAGACTTTGCTAACAAACGCATGAACTTCTTCGATATTGCCTGTTGAAAAAGAAAGAAAAAGAACGCTTTGATACTTGGGCAGCGGACGCAGCTTTAACGTTATTTCGGATATAACGCCGAGCGTTCCCATTGAACCAATAAACAGCTTATTCATATCATAGCCAGCCACGTTCTTGACGACTTTTCCCCCTGAACGAACAATGGTTCCATCTGAATATACAACTCTCATACCGATTACTGCATCTCGAGCTGATCCATAAGACAAGCGCTTTGGGCCACTTTCATTCGCTGCAATAACTCCGCCGATTGTAGCGTAGTCTCCTAGAGCTGGATCAAGTGAAACTTGCTGATTGTACGTTTTTAAATACGTTTGCAGCTCTCCAAACGGCGTACCAGCTTTTACAGTAACCGTCATATCGCCTACTGTATGTTCAACAATTCCGCTGTATTCAGTCAGCGAAAGCAAAAGATCTGCTGTGTCTATAAGCCCGCCAAAGCCTTTTTTGGTACCGTTCCCTTCAATGACGACTTTTTTTCCGTGTTCCGCCGCATACCTTAAAACGGCTGCTATTTCTTGTTCTGAAGTTGGCTTAACATGCACGGACCCGTTATTTCCAAGGAAGTGATTCATATGCTGTTCTTCAAGTGTGGAAGGATGAGATAAAATGGATTTTAAATGACCTGGAAGTTCTAACGTACTCAATAAATTGACTCCTCTCGTTTTGTAATAGCAAACAACGTTTCACTAATAACATACAGAAGTGCCATGTATAATACGACTGAAAGTAGTAGATTAATAAGAAGAATAATTAGTAGAATAGATGAAAAGATATATTTTAAGCGCTTACAATCATTTAATCACCTATTCTTGGGATTTTCAACCAGTATTTTCTTCTTATCAACAAAAAAAATGTCCGTTCTTTAGAAAAAAAGTTTCTTTTAGTACTTGCCTATCACGAAAGTATTAGAATATAATGTAAGCGAATTCATTTTTACATAAGTCATCAGATGACCTTATCATCGTAGTTTTAATGGTTTCGTTTTACTAAATTCGTAGTTCACTAATTTGAAAATGAGGTGTTAGTTATGACATGGACACAGCAGTTCACTCCTGTAGGAAACAGCGTCATTTGGTCTTCATTAATCGCTTTGATTCCTATTCTTTACTTCTTTTGGGCTCTGGCTATTAAACGAATGAAAGGTTATATGGCTGGGATTACAACCTTACTGGTCGCACTTGCCGTTGCGATGCTTGCCTATAAAATGCCGGCTAGCATGGCTTTTATGTCAGCTAGTCAAGGAGCTGTATACGGTATACTGCCGATTGGATGGATTATCATTACATCCGTTTTTCTTTACAAACTAACTGTAAAAACCGGTCAGTTTGATATTATTCGTACCTCTGTCGTATCTATTACAGAAGATCGCAGACTTCAAGCTTTGTTGGTTGCTTTTTCGTTTGGGGCTTTTCTTGAAGGTGCTGCTGGTTTTGGTGCACCTGTTGCGATTTCAGCAGCTTTGCTTGTAGGACTAGGTTTTAATCCGCTGTATGCCGCTGGCTTATGTTTATTAGCAAATACAGCACCCGTTGCTTTTGGTGCAATCGGTATTCCTATCACGGCTATGGAGGGTCCTACTGGAGTAGCGGCAATGGAAATCTCTAAAATGGTAGGCCGCCAGCTTCCTTTTATTTCTGTATTTATTCCGCTATATTTGGTTTTTGTAATGGCTGGATTTAAGAAAACAGTAGAAGTACTCCCTGCTATTTTAGTATCCGGCGTCTCTTTTGCTCTTACACAGTTTGTCAGCTCTAACTTTTTAGGACCTGAACTTCCCGATATTTTATCGGCACTCGTTTCACTTTTTGCGCTCGCTATTTTCTTAAAATTCTGGAAACCGAAAACAACGTTTCGCTTTCAATCTGAAAAAGCAGCACATGAAGTAGCTTCCGCTTCGGCTGAGCCAAGAGAAACTCAAGGTCAGCCCGCATTCACGGGGGCTCAAATTGCAAAGGCGTGGTCACCTTTTTTAATTTTAACGATCTTTATTTCCATATGGGGAATTCCTCAAATTAAAACCGCTCTGACGGGACATTATGAAGGAACTAACGCTTTTTTGAGCGCTATCAATTCCGTCGGACATTATTTAACGTTTATGCCAGAAGTACCTTGGTTAAATAATTTAATTTTAAATGGAAATGGAGAACCAATTGCGGCAGTGTATAAGTTAGAATTACTAGGCGCTGCGGGCACAGCTATCCTGTTGTCTGCTGTTGTCACAAAATTTATCGTCAACATCTCTTGGAAAGAATGGTTTATTACGTTTAACGAGACGTGCAAAGAATTAGCGTTGCCGCTGCTTACCATTATGTCCGTTGTAGCATTTGCTTACGTGACAAATGCTTCTGGAATGAGTACAACCTTAGGACTGCTGCTAGCTAAAACAGGCGCGTTATTTCCCTTTTTCTCTCCTGTACTCGGCTGGCTTGGTGTTTTTATTACAGGATCAGATACATCAGCCAACTTATTGTTCGGCAACTTGCAAAAAATCACGGCTACGTCTATTGGAATGAATCCGCTTCTTGCGCTTGCAGCAAACTCTTCTGGTGGAGTAACCGGTAAAATGATTTCACCGCAGTCCATCGCTGTTGCCTGTGCTGCGGTTGGGTTGGCTGGAAAAGAGTCCGATTTGCTTCGTTTTACGGTGAAGCACAGCTTATTTTTACTGCTGATTGTCTGCGTATTAACATTTTTACAATCTAGTGTATTATCGTGGATGATTCCTTAATCAAAAAAGCTTCCGCAGCTAGAGGTGAACCTCTGCACGGAAGCATTTTTCTTTTAGTTAAGATCGATTGATGGCATATACAACAAATAAAACTATATCTAGCAAAATCATGACAACACCGACAAGTAGCCAGATGTTTCCTTGAGTCTTTTTCTCTCCTTCTTGCATTTCAAGCGCTCGAATAGCAAATACAATTCCAAGCGTAAACACAAGGAAAAAAAGCTGACGGTAATCAAAAAACGACAGTACGACAAAAATTAAGGTAAAAAACACCATAATCATTTCTAAAATTCGATAAGGCTGCTTTTGACATGCTAATAATAGTTTCATTTCTTGACCTACTTTCATCCCGTTTCTAATAGCGTTATTTTACTATTAATTTTAAATGAGATGTTAGTGTTTCGGGCACTGTTCACTGTTTTGTAACAAAAAAAGCGTACGTTAGCTAAACGCACGCTTCTCCTTTTATTCATTTACATTTGGATTCATTGGATTATCCATCCCTGTTTTATCTTGAATTTTTTTATAGATAAAATACGTGTAGACGGCAATTAAAATGGAGAATGCCCACGTAACGGCTTGACGGAATACAATCATGTTCCCGTACCCTTCTACTCCGTACTTTTGAATCAATACGTATTTTACAATTGCTAAAAATACATAGCGACCTGCGAACAGTACTGTAAGCCAGTTCATCATTTTGAATAAATCAGGCTGGTGGAAGAGCTTAAGAGAATCTTCTCGCTTATAGCCCATTAAGTACGCCGTATCTACAAAAAAGTACAAACCAATTGGCTTTTTTATCACAATGGTAAAAAGGACAACTACAGCCAGTCCAATCATAAAGTATACTTGATTGTTTAACATCGTCGCTGCGTTTCCTGAAATTAAATCAATAATGGTACGTGCCAGCAGCGTAATGACAATAAACAATCCTGTTACGTTAAACTGGCGATCTTTAATAAATGTATAAATGGTATACACAAACGCTGGTGCTGTTGAAAGCAAAATGGCATAGTAATCACCAATAATGTCTTTTCCCTGATTCCATATTAGGTAAGGAATAGCGATATAAAAAAGTAAATCAAACCATACTCGTTTTGTATTGTTCATATATAACTCCTTTAAAAACGTTGTTCCTGCTATTATATGGGATACTACGCAAGAAAAAAAGGCTTTTACCTGGAATGTTATGAAATTTTAATCATTTATGTTTAGATCCAAAGCGACAGGGAAAACGATTTCTAGAAAGACTTCAAGAATTATAAACATCGAAACACTTGAGCAGCAATACATGTGCCACAAGTGAAAAATGCTGAAAGGATTGATTCATTATCGCACTTCACCTAACGTACACGTCAGAAATGGAAAAGGCCATGCAGCTTTCTCACGGCGTGGGGTATGCTGAATATAGCCGTAAACTAGACAAACGTCTACAGGTGGAAAAAGAACGGGAAAAAGATTATCAGGCTAGCAAAGATATACTTCGTGATATTAACCAGCATCGATAATAAAAAGCCGCTTGCTACTCTTGGTAGCAAGCGGCTTTTTATTTACAAATGAACCAAAATTATACATAATAAGGAAGTGCGTGTATCAAAGAAAGGAACTTACTTATTATGATGGAAAAATTACTGATTATTTGTGTATTTGTAGGAATTATTCACATGATTGAAACACTAGCCTACTCTGTGAGACTCGCGGGCTTGAAAACTGGAAAACTAGTCGTAGCCCTATCTCTTTTTAATATTATTGTCATCGTTTCAAGAACAGCTAATATGGTGCAAGCTCCGCTGACCGGCAAATTAGGAGATGCGGTCCAGTCTAAAGAAGATTTGCCCCTTCTGCTTCATCAGCTTCAAACCATTTTGCTCGCGGCCTCTATTGGGACAATCGCAGGTGCTCTTTTAATTCCTAGCTTTGTATCAATCTTCTCTCGCATGATTTCACACTTAGAAGTAGCAGGATCTGTACCCAAAATGATGAAAAACATTACTTCCATACATACCCTTGAGAAAGCAAAAAAACACGTGAAGCGTCCTAGGTGGATTATGCTGTCTCAGCTGCGAATAGGCGGAGTGCCCAAGCGATTGCTTCTTTTAAATTTAATGGCTACGACCATTTATACAGTAGGTGTTCTTTCCACTCTTTATGCTTCTACGCTCGAGCCTACTCTTTCTAAATCGATTCTGATGTCTTCTGGTCTTATTAACGGACTAGCGATGATTACCCTTGCAGTGTTTGTAGATCCGCAAGTAGCCATTCTAACTGAAAAGGTAATGAAAGGTGAATCGACCAAGCAATCTATGAATAAAATGGTTGGTACACTCGTCATCTCTCGTTTATGCGGGACAGTATGTGCCCAGATTCTCTTAGTCCCCGCTGCTCTTTATATTGCGTGGATTTGCAAATTAATTCCCTAGAAAAAAGACTTCGTTTCAGAAGTCTTTTTATACATATTCTACTTTTTTGTATCTATAAACAGCAGCAATTAAAAGAAGAAAACAGCTCACTAATGTAACAACTACGGTATAGGTGACACTTTGTGACCAGTGCAATTGTTCAAGTATACGGCCGGCGTATTGTGACAGCGCTGCAGGACTCCACTTTAATTGATTCGTAAACAAAGTACTTAAAAATGAAAGTGACGCAATAATCAAAATGCTTACTCCAGCAATTCCTCCGCTTTGTAAAAGAAAGGTTCCAGCTGCCACTAGCACGGACAAGATAAAAATCAGCCACAGGCTGTATAAAAGAAAGCTAACTATCATATGAGTCCAATCCACATGTGAAAATAAAAGATTTGTATAATACCACGCTGCTATATAGCTTATAAACATTGAGCCAATAACCAGTACGATTTGCGCAGCCCATTTACTCATAATGTATTGAATGACACTCACCGGTCTCATCATAACAAGTACAGCCGCATGATTTTGTCGTTCATTTGAAATCATATTCATGCTTGCTAGTACAATCAATAAGATTCCTATTGTGCTGTATTGTGAAAGGACACCTTGCAATACTTCTTGACCGGTGGGCGTAGGAAGTTGAATAATTGCTCCTTTTGGCAAATTTCCTGCCATGTCAATGATTTGTGGCATATAATAATTCGTTAAAGGCTGTGTGATGCCTAGCAAAATTAGGGAGATGGGCAGCCAAATTGCTTTGCCGTTCGCAAATAATTCATGCAGCTCCTTTTTAAATAAGACTCCAAATATATTCATTTATTCATCACCTCTAGATACACGTCTTCAAGAGAATGCTGTTTTCGTTTAAATAAAACAAGATTTGCTTGTTGATCAACAAGCAGTTGAAGCAGCTGCTGCTGCTGAGATGTATCTTTTACACTTACAGTGGCTTTATAAGGAGAATGAAACAGCACCTGTTCACTTGGCAGACTGCTAAATGATGCAGGGAGCCTTTCTTCTGTTTCAATCGTAAAAGCAGGATCCGCAAACTCTTGGCGCAGCGAACTCTTTGTTCCATTCCATTTCATACGTCCGTTTTTAATCATGATCATGTTATCGCATATTTGTTCTGCATCATGCAAAATGTGAGTTGAAAAAAGGATGGTCGTATCTTTTTTTAATGTTTCGATAATCATTAGGACATCTTTTCTGCCTTCAGGATCCAAAGCCGAAACGGGTTCATCTAAAATTAGCAGTTCAGGTTTATGTAACAAGGCTTGTGCTAAGCCCAAACGTTGTTTCATTCCTCCAGAAAAGCCTGCAATTTTCTGCTTTTCCTTTCCTTTTAAACCTACCGTTTCAAGTACTTCATCTATTCGTTGAGAAAGCACATTTTTTGAAATGTTAGATAAAAGGCCTAAAAAAGTTAAATACTGCTGAGGCGTCATCCAATTAAAAAACGTAGGATGCTGCGGCAGAAAGCCAATAAATGATCGTACGTCTTGATGCTGTTTATCTTCAAAAGAAATTTCCCCTTTATTAGGTGCAGTAAGACCTGCAATCATATGCAAAGTAGTCGTCTTACCTGCACCATTAGGGCCTAACAATGCTGCACATTTTCCTTTATCGAGATTAAATGAAAGGTTATCTACAACGGTTATATTACGGTACGTTTTTGTCAGTCCTTCTACTTGCATAAACATCTTCGCTCCACCTCACTGTTTTTTACGTCCTAAAACAAAATATAAAACGGGGCCAACTGTACTTACACATAAAATGATGAGTCCCCATAGCCATTTTGGTCCGTTTGTCTCTTCTTGCTTTATGCAGCTTATTAACGCTGGAATCATTAAAAATAATTGTAAGAATAGAATTGGAGCAATTAACAACCAGTTAATGTCCTTCATTTACATCCCCCTTTTTCTTCGTGCTGGAAGCCAAATAATAAAAAACCCATAAAACAGCGTTGGCATTGGAATTTGAATCAGCCCCCATATTCCCCAAAACCATGGATGAGCGCCGCGTTTTTTTGCATTGATAAAAAGTAGAAAGCTTTGAAGAAGGAGAAATGGTGAAATAAACAGCACAATAATCCATTTTTCATTCATTATAAAAACATCTCCTTTTTTCGTTTATAGTGAAAAACGATAAAAGAAAGAGGCGCAACAATGATGCCAATTACCTCAATGGCGATAAATAAGGCAGGTATTTGTAAAATAGCCGTCGCCATTACTGTTAAAATAACAAGTGCTGTTAATGTAAATAAGCATAACTCTTTCCGAAAAGCCTTTTTCTGCTTTTGTTTTTCAATAAGAAGTTGCTCTTTAATGACACGAAGAGAAATATGTTCATGACTTGCTAAACTCTCTAGCTGCTCCCAATCTTTTTTTAAAGAATGCAAGGACTGATTGTCATTTTCTTCTCTCATTCTTTCCACTCCTTTCTCAGTATGTTTACTCCTTTGTTTACTCTTGATTTGACCGTTCCTGCTCGCATATTCAGCATATGGGCAATCTCATCGTATGTATATCCGTAATAATGTCGAAGCAAGACAGGAATTCGAAAGCGTGAATCGAGTTCATTAAAATCGGAAAACATCTCGCTCCATTCCACTCCTTTGTATTTAGCTTTCCACTGAAGCTGATGCGATAAAGACTGCTTTATTCGCTGAAGACTGCTTTTTTCACGTTTTTGCTTGCGCAAATAGTCCATGTACAGTCTTGAAGCAATGGATATCATCCAAGTCGAAAACTTTGCTTCATTTTTGTATGAAGAAAGATTCACGTAACACTTCATCATTGCTTCCTGACACAATTCACTGCATAAGTCCTCATCTAATGTCAGCTTTAAAAGGTATTTATATAAAAATGAATGATAGCGCTGAAATAATAATGAAAAGGCATCATCATCACCTTGTAATGCTTTTTGGACAAGGATGAAATCATCTTGTTCCAAAGCGGTCACCCCTCCTTTTTGTTTCATCACCTATATGACGCTTGAGCGATTGAAATCGTTCATTTTTTATATAAAAAAAACGCCCCGCAGGACGTTTTTATTTAGTACGAAGCATTTTTAATCCTTCTTCATCTTCTTCTAATGAATAGACTTCATCGTTTTTAGCGAATAAAACACCGTGGAAGATTTGAAGGTCATCATCACAGGCCTCGCAAAATTCCTTTTCGCCTTCGTTCCAAAAGCTAAAGAGCGCTAGTTCATCACTTCGCACGCTTGCGTATTTTTGATGAAATTCATAAATCATCATCGCGTAGTAGCGAAGCGCTTCTTCTTTTTTTTCAAATTCAATGGTTTCAATAATATCTTTTTCCCAGCCTTCTAAAAACAGCCAAGGTTCACAATCACTTTTTATTTTATGAACTCTCCATTTATCTGTCATGATTGAACATCTCCTTACTTACAGCTTACTTCTAAAAATTCTCTTTTCCTTATTATTCAGCAAAAATAACTTTGAATCAAGTAAAACGGAAAAAAACGCCTATTTTTAGGAAATAGGCGCTAACAAGTTGGCTTAATCTGAACTTCTTTTTTATATTAGTAATAGGCCCTTAAACTATAAGGAACTAAACTGCCCGTATAATACTGGGTAACAGGAGGGAAAACGCCGGCTGAAGGCGTGATTTTCCCCCACCAAGATGGTTTTTTGCCCCACCAGTTATCCATCGCTCCATCAGGTGACACGACAAATCCAATTGGACGTGCAAAAGAAGGCATAAAATACGGATAAAACGAATACTGAAAAGGCGTGTAGAAAGAAGAGTAAAACATCTCTTTCCTTATCCGTTTCCGAAGCCGTTTTGGTCAGAACCATCCGGATCGAGCGTATTTGTATTAGAAAGTCCCGAATTTGTATTTACACAAATTCCTGTATTTGAAGACCCTGAACCTTGCGCAGTTTTACTGTTACTTTTTGGAGAAACATAGTACGTGTCGCCAAATGTAACGACTCCTCCTGTAACATTTGGAATCACTACATGATTAATAACAATCGGCATTATCCTCACCCTTTTTATTTTCATCGTGATGTAATATATGAATAATTTATCAAAAGGGTTATAAATTAATGGATATAAATAAAAAATCCCCCTGCAGAGTGGGGTATTTTTACGCTTTTACCTCTTTTTTAGAATGACTTAATTCATCTCGAAGAATATCAAAATCTCGTTCTGCTACTTCTTCAATTTTAGTATACAACTCATTCTCTGTTAAAAGTCCTTTTTCTTCAAGTATTTCGACAAGAGCCTTAAACTTTATTCTAGATAAAAGCATTTCGTTGACCGTGCTCTCTGTTGGACGTTCATTTTTCACTTGTTCTTTTTCTTTAACAGGTTCTTGCTGCAGCTTCACTCTGAAAACAATATTTGTATGATCTGTAATTTCAGGTGACTGATAAAATGTGCTATGCGAAATGTTTTTTAGTGTTAGCGTTTCTTTTGTCTCCATATTTGTTACTTCAAAGTACGGATCCTCAAAAAATGCATCATATTTATCATAAGCTGCTTTGCCTACAACCGAAAAAGAAAAGTTTAGCCTTTTCAACTCTTCACCTGTATTCGCATCAGTAATCATTTTTTCTTCAAACATATCAACGTGAAAATTTACGTTATTAATCATTAGTTGTGTCAATTCAATCGCCTCCTTCTTTATTAATACGACATGGAGTGACAAGTTCCCTGTTTTTTTATATAAAAAAACATCTCCCAAAAATGGGGATGTTTTTCAAAGAGCTAGAAAAATGCTTTTTTTAGCTCTACAATTCTTCTTCTGCTTTGTCATATTTGCGTTCGTGCGCCGTATCTTCTTCGTTATCACGAATGGTTTTTTGAAGCACAAAAGCGGACATCGTTAAGTATAATGTTCCAACAGCATAATAACCTTTTACCGGTAATGATGCATCTAAGGTATAAATTCCTATAAACATAGCTAATAGTGCTGTAATAAAAGCTGTCCATGCTAAAAATGTAAAAGCTGCTGTATTACGCTTTTTCATCGTATGACCTCCTCTTTTCCTTTTTCTGTTAAGCGTCGCTTTCATTTTACATTGTAAAATAATTGTTGTCATGGGTATTTATAGTCAGTTACCCTTTTAATCAGAACAAGAAACGGAAGAATTTAGGTCTTACATCCTATTTTTATCATAAAGCTTTTTTTCGAAATGATGAGATATATGGAATTTCTCTTTAAAAGAATGTTCATTCGTTTTCATTAAGGAAAGCTCCATTTAATTATTGCAATAAAAAAATCATCGCCGAGACGATGATTTTTTTGTTTAGCCTTCAAAGTATTCTTTATAAAAGCCGCCGACTTGGCCAGTGTTATCAACAACAAAATAAAATTCTTCTGTTTCGTTTTTTACATCATATGTTTTTCCTGCTGTTAAAACATTTTCAACCACGAATTTTTTTGCATCTGTATGTATGCATTTTACTTGTTTAATTGTTGGACGATCGTTCCATTCTAAATGAATCATGTATGTACACTCCTTTGTTTTCATTCAAGATTCATTTTATCTTACTTGAAGTAAAAAAGAAACGGAGCGAATTTAAAAATTAAAAAATTCGCTCATGCACTTTTTTTTTGGCAACTGTTGCTTGTACAAACTGTGCCGTTTGTGCAACAATTGTGTCTTTATCAAAATCCATCGACGCAACATGGTAAGAGTTTCGAAGCATGTACTGTCTTTTTTCTGCTGATTGAATATGGTTTAAGATATAAGCTGAATTCTCAGGCGGTACTACGTTATCAACGGTTGATGTTAGTACTAAAGCCGGGCATGTTACATAAGATAAGCGTTCTTTTGTTTCGTCCATTAAAGAAAGCAGCTCACGCATAGAGCGCACTGGTACTTTGTCGTACGTAATTTCATGTACGTTTGGATCCTTAATATCAGGATGATCTTCTTTTAAATAACGAGGCGTATGACGAGAGCGGTAAGGTTCCATTGAAGGAATGGACGTCATAGCCGGATTGATTGCAATAACTCCGTCAAGATCTAATCCTTGGCTTGCTGTATGAAAGGTGAGAGTGCCTCCCATGGACTGACCTAAGATAAATACATGACGGCATTCTTGCTTCAAACGCTGATACCCATTTAAAAAGTCCTGCTTCCATTCCTCGTACGTTGTTTGTTCAATATCATAGTAGTGAGTACCATGTCCCGTTAGTCGAAAACCGTACACAGTAAAACCTTTTTTAGCTAATTCTTTTCCGATATATTCCATACTTTGAGGAGTCCCCATAAATCCATGAGAAACAAGTATACCAATGTCGTTGCCTTTATAATAAAAAGATTCTGCGCCTTGAATTACGTCATAACGTTCCATTTTCTTCACCCTTTATCACAAATTTTCTGACTAAATGAACTACCTTTATAATACACCTATAATTCCTATAAGTCAACTGGGTTATTTATTTTTTTACGATTCAAAAAGAACGAAGCAAGAATTATCTCTTGCTTCGTTCTTTTTGAATATGTGGAAATACTAGCTCAGCAAACGTATATGCTTCTTCTAGATGCGGGTATCCCGATAAAATAAACGTATCAATTCCTAGCTCTTTGTACTCTTTTAAACGATCCGCTACAATTTCAGGACTTCCAACAAGAGCGGTTCCAGCTCCTTCTCGTGCTAAGCCGATTCCAGCCCATAGATTCGGAGCAATCTCCAGCGCACCTCGATCTTTTGTGCCGCTGTGCAAACTTGACTGTGTTTTTTGGGCAGTGGAGTCAAATGACGC
This sequence comes from Priestia sp. TGN 0903, assembly GCF_050846855.1. Taxonomy (NCBI): domain Bacteria; kingdom Bacillati; phylum Bacillota; class Bacilli; order Caryophanales; family Bacillaceae; genus Priestia; species Priestia sp. TGN 0903. Next base: position 496,989 of record NZ_JBOZGL010000003.1, on the reverse strand, counting down.
AAACTTATCTTGAAACGCTTTGATCGTATCATCATTAACATGTTTAATTAATTTATCTGCAGATTCCCACGCTTCGTCTTCCGATTCTCTTACAATAACGTGCAGTCGAATACCAAAGCGAATGTCCCTGCCTTCATTTGCAGCTTTTTCTTTCATCTCATCAATTTTCGTCTTGATCACTGCAGGAGGTTCTCCCCATAACAAATATACATCTGCATGCTTTGCGCCTACTTCTTTGCCCGCTGGAGAAGACCCGCCAAAGTACAGCGGAGGATACGGTTTTTGGACAAGAGGCGACGGAATGTACGCACCTGTTACATCAAGATGTTCTCCTTTATAGTCCACTTTTTTTCCTTCCATTACATCTCGCCAAATCGTTAAAAATTCATCTGTTAACTCGTAGCGTTTATCATGGCTTAAATAGTTACCGTACGTTGCTTGCTCCACGGGATCTCCTCCCGTCACAATATTTAACATAAGTCGGCCGTTTGATATTTGATCGAATGTCGAAGCCATCCGTGCTGAAAGTGTGGGAGACATGACACCCGGGCGAAGTGCAATCAAAAACTTCAGTCGGTTTGTAACGGAAGCAAGTGCCGATGCAATCACCCACGAATCTTCACAATTTGAACCAGTAGGCAACAAAGCACCGTCATATCCTAGATAATCCAGCCCGTGTGCGATTTGCTTTAAGTAGTGAATATCACTTGTTCTACTTCCTTCGGTTGTGCCTAGATAATGTCCGTCGCCTGCTGTAGGGAAAAACCATAAGATGTTCATTTCCATTTCCTCCTAAATATTCTCGTATTCTATATAAAGCGTTTTCATATTATTTGTTCAATTCTTGTCCGCTAATTACAGAGATGCATTTGTATATTAGCGTATGTAATACGACTCTTTTTATTTATTAAATTAGTAAAATCATAATACCTGTTTAACCTATATGTCAAGTATGAATTGAAATAAAAAAACAAGAATTAAAAATAATTCTTGTTTTTTATTTCCTCATACGTGAAGCCATCGCATTAGCAAGAGTTGATTTTGTTGATATATTTTCAAACGATAAACCTAAATGAGAAGCGGTAATCGCGATTTCAGGACGTACCCCAGAGATAGTTGATTCTACGCCTATTAATTTTAAGGCATCAATCAGCTGGAAAATCTGATGAGCAACCATCGTATCAACAATAACTACTCCTGAAATATCAATATAAAGGTGATTCACTTGCTGTTCAGCACAGCGAGTTAACGTATTCTCTAAAATTCGTCGCGCTCTTGCCGTGTCGATATCCCCAACAAGCGGAAGAATCGCAATATGATCGCTCAATGGAATAACTGGGGAACTCAGTTCGTTAATCAGCTCTTTGTGTGCTTCAAGCAACCGTCTTGAATGCTGATGGTGCTCTTCAACAAATTTATAAACGGTGATATCAAACACGCGTACAATCAATTCGTTCCATTCGTCTAGTTCTTCTTGCGTAATATCTTGGTCATACGCTTCTACAAATTGATTTAAATATGTTAAATACTGTTTTCTAACTCGGAAAAATTCTCGAATAATATAATGAATAGGCGTTCTTACATGCTCTCCGTCTTCCGCAATCTTTAAAATCCACGTTTCAAATGAATCAAAAAATTCTTTTTCACTTTTTATAAATACATCGGCTATGTATAAATGAAATTCATTATTTTGACCTTTTAATACTGAAATGACTTCCGGATGAGTAGATGCATAAACCGATTCTGGGTCATTGTCTTCAAGGCTTTCATACCATTCTTCCGTTAGTTGATCTGCATGTTTTAAGAAAAACATTCGAAGTGCTTCATTTTTATTCAAAACAATTCCCCTTTCCATACGAGCTACTACTATCATTATAATTCAACTTTTTCCCCCTTACTAGTTTTATAAAAAGAGGAGAAAGAAAATTTTTTAAAAAATACGTTTAGTTTATTGATTTTATGCTACATTGAAAATGGCTATAAAAACACGAAGGAGTTTTCAAATGATACGAACGTTAGCTCTTATGAACGATAACAAACTTGTGAAACATATACAATTAGATCAGATTCACGACCCCTCTATTCAGTACTATTGGATTGACTTTAACTGCCCTTCTGAAGAAGAAGCGCTGCTGCTTCAATCATCCTTTCACTTTCATCCGTTAGCGATTGAAGATTGCTTTCATTTTCTGCAGCGTCCAAAACTCGATTATTATGAAGGATACAGTTTTTTTGTCCTTCATTCGTTAAATCGGCAAACGTTAGAAGCTGAAGAAGTTGATCTTTTTATCGGCGATAATTATATGGTTACTTTTCATTTTCACCCGTCAGCTGCAATTGATAAAGTATGGGAAAAGCTGCTTCATACACCTTCGATTCAAGAAAAAGGAATAAGCTACCTTGCGTATTCTGTGATGGATAAAGTGGTAGATGAATATTTTCCCACTGTATATCAAATTGAAGATGAGCTGAATGATATAGAAAACATAGACGCAAAAAAATCCATCTCTGTTTTAATGGAAGATGTATTTAAACTTCGAAGTGATTTGCTAAAAATCAGAAGAACCATTTTGCCTATGCGCGATTTATTGTACCGTGTTATAAATTCTGAACGCTTAGATGTTCATCCTGAACAAAAAAGGTATTTTAAAGATGTCTATGACCACTTATTAAAATTAGCCGATATGATTGAATCAAACCGGGAAATGACGTCTGATATGCGCGATAATTATCTTTCTCTTAATTCAAACCGGATGAATTCAATTATGATGACACTGACTGTTATTTCATCTATCTTTATTCCCCTTACCTTTATCGTTGGCGTATACGGAATGAATTTTGAAAATATGCCTGAGCTAAAGTGGCACTATGGCTATTTCTTTGTGCTTGGCTTCATGGGATTGATAACGCTTGGTTTAATTCTATGGTTCAAGCGAAAAGGCTGGTTTAATGCTGATAAAGAGTAGAAAGATTGAGACATACCGAAATCAATCCAATGTAAAGATGAATAAATTGGATAAGTGAGCTAGTGCTATCAATTTCCGCGGGCGGCCGATGAGTCTCCTCGTCGCTTACGCTCCTGTGGGGTCTCCCCTGTTCCGCTTTTCCTGCAGGAGTCTTCGCCTTGCTCTCCAATCAACCGCTAGAAATCCTGCATACATGAAGCCTACGTTCATCCTATCAATGAAAAAATTCGAAAGGTTTCGATTTCTACTAAGAGTATGGATTGATTGTTCGGCTCTTCCTTCAACGAAAATATGTTTGCCTAAACCGCCTTTCTATGTGATGATAACTAGTTATTTCCCGAAAATATTTATAAACTAACGTGCTTGCGTTTCCTTTTTCTGAAAAATTTCATAAGATAGTGAAAATAATGCTCAGAAAGGAGGCTGAAGTAGTGGATATTAAAGGCGAACACTTGCTAATGGATGCGTTCGAATGCGATGAAGTGATATTAAATGATCCCTCACTTTTAAGGCAAATTCTTATTGAAGCTGCACTAGATGCAGAGATGGAAGTTTTGCACTGTTATTTTCACCAGTTTACGCCCCACGGCATTACAGGCATTCTCGTATTAGCTACCTCTCACTTGTCTATTCATACTTGGCCGGAGGAAAACTACGCTTCATTAGATTTTTATACGTGCGGAGACAAAGAAATAATTGAAATTGGTTATGCGTTGCTGAAGCAATTAGCTTCAAAAAAAGCTGTTGTATATTCAATTTCTCGCGGAATTCAACACGTCGAAACGCCAACAAAAAATCGTCAGCATGCTGAAAGCACTCGTCTTCTCGATCGTGGAGATGACTCAGATCACGTTAGTCTACAGCAGATCTTATCAGGCCAGCATGACATTTTGTTTCATCAGAAAAACAGTATTCAAGATATTCAGCTGATTAAAGCATCTGATATTCGAATGTATTTGGATGAACAGCTGCAATTTAGTTCATTGGATGAACATGCGTACCATGAAGCTCTTGTACACCCTATCTTTGCAGCTTCCTTAAGTCCTCGCCGCATTCTTATTCTGGGCGGTGGAGATGGTTTAGCTTTACGAGAAGTCCTTAAATATAAGAAAGTTAAAGAAATAGACCTTGTGGAAATAGATGCTGACGTTGTAAATGCTGCGATGAATATAAAAGAATTAAAGAAGTTAAATCAACGCTCATTTGAAGATTCTCGTGTCACCGTTCATATTCAAGATGCTGTTGACTACCTCTCTTTGAATTCAGCGTTTTATGATATTATCATTGTCGACTTTCCAGATCCTACTAACAAAAAAATAAGTGCTCTTTATACAAAAGAATTTTACGAACTTCTCCAACGTTCACTATCGCGCAGCGGCTTGGTCGTGTGTCAGTCAAATTCTCCTAGAGACACACCTATCGTTTTTTGGAGCATTAATAAGACGATGAAAGCTTCTCAGTTTTATACGTTGAGCTACCACACCATTATTCCCTCTTTTGGAGATTGGGGTTTTCACATCGGCTCGAAAACATCTTTGTCTGCCCCTATACTCTCTACTGATGTTTCATCTACTACGCTGCCATCAGACTTTACTAAGTTAATGCGTTTTTCTCCTCATTCTCTTTCTAAAAAACAGTTTGCCGTTGTGAACTCTGCTGAGCACTTGGTTCTGCATAAAATATTTAAAAAAGAAGGCTTATATTTGTAAAAAAGAAAGCTTGGCTTATACATTCCTTTTCTTTTGACATACTAAGATAGTCTCGTCATCACTGCGCGTTAGAAAGGATTGTTATGAGAAAAATTTCGGTTTTTGTTATCTTATTGCTAACTGTTATTTTCCCTTCCCCCGCTTTTAGCCAAGTGAAAGTACCTATACTGATTTACCACTCTATTGATTCCTACACAGGCCACGGGGAAAAAGAACTGTATGTGACACCTGAAAATTTTGAGAAACAGCTTCTTTATCTTAAAAAGCAAGGATATACGCCGCTAACATTTGAAAAATGGCAGGAGCTGAAGCGTGTAAAAAAGCCTATATTTATCACATTTGACGATGGATATAAAAATAATCTTACTATCTTGCCTATTTTTCAAAGAGCAGCCAGCCCTCAGTTTCATCCAGCGGCTACAATTTTTGTGATTTCAGATTTTATTGGCCGTCCCAACCGTTTGTCTCCAGCGGATCTAAAAAAATTTGTTGATTCAGGATTTTTTTCTATTCAGTCTCATACCGCTACTCATCCGGATTTAACTAAGACGAAAAATTTATCCTATGAGCTAGCTGAATCAAAGCTGAAAATTGAAGCCATCACGAGCCAGCCCGTTATTGCTCTTGCTTACCCTTACGGAAAGGTCAATAGCCGCGTAGTCGAAGAAACAAAAAAGAATTATACATTTGGTCTTTCAACGATTCCAAAATTTTTTACTGAAAGTGGACAAAAAAATGAAAACTATCTTATTCCCCGTCTGTACGTCACGTATTCTACAACGATTGAGGATTTTGCTAAGCTATTAAAAGAAAGCTAAAAACCCTTTCCTTAAAAGGAAAGGGTTTTTAGAATTTTGTTATTTCTAGTCCTCGCTCTTGCTGCCATTCAGCATAAAAAACTTCGCTGTATTCCTTTATTTTCTTGATTGCCAGCTGTTTTTTTAACCACTTTTCATCTACGTTTGCTTCTTTCAAATTGCCAGGCACTACTTTTCCATCCATGATTAAAGCAATAGGTAAATTAGTTTGAGAATAAGGGATGTTTAAATCATTTTTCGTCGGAGGGCCGAATTCATGTTTAGGAGCGACGCTCACCTCTCCATTCGTTTCTAAAATGACATATTCTGCTTCATACAGTGAAAAATACCCTTGCTGTCTCATTAGATGCTGAAGCTGATTCAAATCCAAGTTGTTTTTCTTAAGCTCTTTATAATGAATTTTCCCTTTATAAATAATCATTGAAGGCTTGCCTTCAAGAACTCCCCTAAATCCTGTAAAGGTTTGAGATAGCTTTGTCACTGCGTAAATCAGAAGCCCCCAAATCAAAACACTATAAAGAATTTCAGTTAATTCTACTCCTTTTTCAAGAGCTGCATCCCCCACAATATTTCCCAGGACAAGCGTTGTAATAAAGTCAAACGGAGTAATTTGAGCAAACTGTGTCTTACCTAAAAGCTTCAGCATAATAAATAGCGCTAAAAATCCACATATCAGTTCAATCGCAATATCTTTATACATCGATACCCTTCCTCTATAGCAAGCATGTTATAGTATCAGTTTGTATCATATGTGAGAGTGATAAACCTGACTTTTCATTTTTCTTTCCTTCGTTTTCCAACTATAGAACTTTTGATTAAGCTTTTGTCTTACTTGCATAGGTTTCTAACGTTATATATTGATTAAAAATGGATGCGGCTGCTTTTTTTCCTACATATCTAAGGTGCCATGGTTCGTATTTATAACCGGTAACTTCTTCTTCACCTTGAGGATATCGAATAACGAATCCGTATTGATACGCATGTTTTGAAAGCCAATGAGCTTCTAGTGTATCAGCAAAGCAGTCTGCCGCAGCACATATTCCCTTTCCTCCTGTGACATCGATTGCTAGTCCCGTTTCGTGTTCACTCGTTCCTGGGTAGGCGCTATAAGTGCGTGCTTGTTCTTCACCGTCTCGCTTTGCGTAAAATGCAAAAAGCTCTTTTTGCCGCTCGTGAGATCGATAACCAGATACGCCAAGTAAGCTGATCCCCTCTTTTTCCGCGTCTCGAAAAAGTTCTTCAAGCGCTTGTGCCGCAGGCTTTCTAAGCATTCGTTTTTCTATTTTTTCGTTAAAGATAAACGGAACGTCGGCATAGACTAAATCGGAAGGCTGGTAAGATTCAGGAAGCTGATGCTTTTTATTAACTAAAGCCGTAACCGATTCTGGATTGGCTATTACCACTGTTTCGTCTACATTAGATTTCATTAAAGATGAAGAAGCTGATGAGCTTTCTAGTTTTTGAGCCTGTCCATTTTTTGTGAATTCTCCGGCAGGCTTTGATGAAGAATTGCTTGTGCCGCACCCTGTTATCATCAGCGCAAAAGCTAAAGAACAAATAAATAAAAAGTATTTCATGATGTCTTACTCCTTTCACATGGCTTTTGATACGCTATAAAAGCCTGTAAAGAAAGAATAAAACATAAATGTTTCTGTCTTTTATTCAGTTGTTTCAAACTTGTAAACACTCTTAAAGAAGTTTAGTATGCGTAAAAAAAAGACTGCCTAAGCAGTCTATTTCAAAAAGATAATATACGTATGAACTTGATTTTGCGTAAAGCTCGATGCAACTAGTTTATTTCCTGATTGACTCCAGGCAAGCTGATCAGCGGCATAGTCTAAATTTACGTTTAAGTGTGTAACATCTCCTGTTAATCCATCTGCTATGAATATCCCTTTATCTCCCTCTTTTTCAGAAATGAAATTATAAGCTAATTTCGAACCGTCGGGAGACCAGCTGACACCAAAAATTTGAGTGGACAGAGCAAGCTGAAAGGCCTCTGATCCTTTTAAATCTGTGATAGACAGCGTTCTCGTTTGAGCATCTTTTTGCTGAACGAGCGCTAATTGCTTTCCATTTGGAGACGGGATAATAGAAACCACATTATCTCGGATTTTTTCAGGGTCCGTCTGTTCGTTATGAAGAAAAAAAAGCTGGTTGTTTACACCAATATAATAAATGCCACCTATCCCTTTAACTGCATCTAAGATTCGATCGTCTCTGTGCAATAGAGGTTCTGCTTTTCCTTTTACATTTGCTTTAGAAAGCTTTCCTTCCATTGTAATAAACATTACTTCTGAATTATTAAGCCACTCTCCGCTTGATGGGTAGAGAAGAACATTCTTGATTTCAACTGTTTTTTTTGTTTGAACGTTCATTATATAACCAAATGTATCTTCGCCTTTTGCAACTTTATAAAAAAGATATTTGCCATTTGGAGAAAGCTTCGCCGCATGTTGAATTTCATTGCTTGGATGCAACACAAAAGTAGACTTTTTTTTTAGATTATAAGTAGCTAAATTCTGCGCATATACCTCTTTGGGACCGAAATCGTGCGACCGAAATTGTTTATTTTCTTGACTAACAATCACTGTGTTTTCATTCAAAAATTGAAACGCTCTTACTCCGTTAATATCTTGAACGTCTTTCACTTCTATTTTTCCATCTTGATCTACGTGGTCCAATACAGTAATTTTCTTGTCTGGTTTTTCAACCGTTTCTCTATGACCTTCTCCTTGGCCGCATGATGCTAAAATAAGAAAAGTGCTTGCGATATATATCATTAATCTATACCGTTTCAATAACGGTTCACTCCTTTTAGCTAACTCAGTTCTCGTTTTTTAAAGGAAACGACACTTTAAAAGTTGTCCATGTAGAGTCAGAATGATGCAGCTTGATAACACCGTTTTGTTTTTCAGTTAAATCTTTGGCTAATGCTAAGCCAAGACCTGTTCCTCCGGATAAACGCGACCGATCTTTATTTACGGTGAAAAATGGTTGGAATAATTTCTCTTCTGCTTCGGGTGGAATTCCTATTCCGGTGTTGGCTACATCTACAATGATAGAATTCTCTAAAGTATAAGATGCTACTTCCACTTTTCCTCCGGGTTCATTATATTTAATAGCATTGTCAATTAAATTAATAAAAATGTGTATTAAGCTTTCGCGATCAGCCCAAACAACCGCTTCTTTTATATTTGTATGAAGAGTCAAATCAAATTTAGCAGCTTTTCCTTTCATACGATCGCATATGTCTTCTAGAAGCCGTTTCAATTCAACTTGCTCTGGTCGCTGCTCGAAATCATATTTCTCAAGTGCTGAAAGCTTTAAGATTTTATCCACCATTTCATGGAGGCGATTCGTTTCTTTACGAATGTTTTGCACACCGTCTTCCATAAGCTGAGGATCATCTCGATACATATCAAGTAAGTCAACATAAGCTTTGATCGATGTTAAAGGCGTCTTAAATTCGTGGCTGATGTTACCGATAAACTGCTTTTGCTGCTGTTCGAGAGACTGCAGTTTCGAAATGGCGAACTCAAGCTTTCTTTTTTCTTTATTCATTTGATCGATGTTTTTTTCAATCGACGTACTCATAAAAAACAAGCCTTGACTGAGCTCTCCGAGTTCATCGCGCCGTTTGAAGGGCACATCAGTTAAATAATGGCCTTTTCGAATCTGCTGTGAAGTTTTTTGAAGCGTAGCGATGAGAGAAGCAATGCGATAAAAATAAGCATAGCCAATTAAAAAAGCTGCTGCCGCTGCAATCGTTCCCCCCATACGAAATAAGTGCCTAATGTCAGCTATAAACTGCTGATTATTTTTTAGGGAATGGTCAAAACGAAGGACTCCAATAAATTGATTCTCGATTGACACAGGTGCAAAGTAAATAAGGGAAGAACCCGAGATTTGATAGGCTATTTTTCCTTTCAAAGCATAGCTAAGCGTATCAGAAACATCCACATCTTTTTGGCCGATGGGAATAGAGCTTCCTGCTTCCTGTCCTTTTTGATTATATAGGACTGTTTGCATTCCGCTTTGTGATGCAATTGAAGATGCAAGGCGCTGTCCTTTTTGCTGAAGAAAGGAATCTGTATTCAGAGACGGGTCACCTGTTACATAACTTTGATGAATCGTTTGCTCCGCTGCTTTGCTTTTTTGAATAAGTTCACTTTCTAGCTGATCACGCTGATTGGTCTCAATTCCTTTTAATACAAGTACGCTCAGTACGGTTACTGTTAAAATAATTAAAAAAGCAAGAACGAGTCCCATCTTAGCTTTTAGGCTGATTTTCATTCATTGATTCCTGCAGTCGCTTTATATCCAACCCCGTATACCGTTTGAAGCAAATAAGGCTCTGCTTCTCCTACTTTTTTTCGAAGGCGCTGCATGTGAATATCTACCGTACGTGTACCGCCTGCATAATCCATTCCCCAGACAAGATCTAGTAAATCTTCTCGTGTGTACACTCTCTCTAAATTGGCAAGCAATAAAGCAATAAGATCAAACTCCTTTGGTGTAAGCTTAACTAACTCATTGGCAACATGTAACGTGCGCTGAATTAAGTTCACTTTCACTTTTCCCACCGTGATTTCTCCCACAGCTTCAGGCGCTTCATTTTTTTCTATTCGCCGAACAAGTGCTTTAGCTCTAGCTACAAGTTCTCTTACATCAAATGGCTTGGTCATGTAATCATCAGCGCCTAACTCTAAACCTAGAACTTTATCGACGATATCATTTTTAACCGTTAACAAGATAATCCCCATTCCTCTTCGATTCTCAAGTTTTCGGCATACTTCATAGCCGGTTAGTTTTGGCATCATCACATCTAATATCATCACGTCAGGTCGAAAGCTTTTTACTTTTTCAAGTGCTTCTTCACCGTCAGATGCTGTGTCTACAATATATCCTTCGCGCTTGAAAGCGTAAGATACCGCTGTGGCAATACTTTTTTCATCATCTACTACTAAAATCCTTTTATTCAATGTATCACGTACTTTCATTTGATATTTCTCTTCGTCTATCTTATCAAACAGCTTTAGCAAAAACATCTCCAAGTTGTTTCGAAATTGTAAACAAAAATAAAGAGATTGAGACATAACAAAATCAATTCAATCTAAAGACGCACAAATGAGATAAAGGAGGCTTAGTATGGAGCGCTTTTGACACCGCGGTTGATTTCCGTGCAAGGCTTCGCTTTCCGCGGGCGGCCGCTGAGCCTCCTCGTCGCTTGCGCTCCTGCGGGGTCTCACCTGTTCTGCTTTTCCTGCAGGAGTCTGCGCCTTGCCCTCCAATCAACCGCTTGAGTAAACTAAACAGATGAAATCTACGTTTACATGACCATAAAAAAATCCGAATAAAGTTGATTTTCCTTGAAGAGTCTCGATTCATCGATCCAATTTTCTTTCAGCTAAAATCATGTTGTCTTAGCTTTTTATTAGCGTTATTATTCATTTGTAAAAGGAAGGATTTTATGAGTATTCAAATATTGATAAAGAAGCTCTATACGCTGTTCGCTGCTAATAAAACCGATATACCCGTCCGGTCTAATAACATACAGTGCATCTTTTTGAAGCCCTGCTTTCTTCATATAGGGGTTCCAAGAAAACTCATGCAAAGAGAAGCCTTTTTCTCTCATGCTCTTTTTTAGCTTCTGTGCTGCTGTTCCATAGACGTGTATTTGCCAGTTTAAGGACCGTAAAGATTCAAAATTCCCTTCCACATAAGGTAACCGATCACCACTTTGCACATTTGTCCCTTGTCCGCTGCTTAGGTTACTATTTCGATATTTAATGCGGATTTGAGATAAAATTGTAAATGCTTTGTGACGGGGATAAGGAAAGCGAAATAAAAAGGATAGTACAGGCGGAAAGATATGCTTTCTAAAAAATTGACTCGTTTTATCTCTTGCCACCATTCGCTTGAAAGCGCGATCAGTTGTATTTACAAGCAGCTCTGCAAAAGGTAACCTTTCTTCTTCGTATGTATCTAATATGGAAAGTGCCGCTTTGTGTTGAAGGACAGCTGCTAATTTCCATGAAAGGTTGATTGCATCTCCAATTCCTGTGTTCATTCCTTGGCCGCCTGCAGGACTATGAATATGGGCTGCATCTCCACTTAGAAAAATACGCCCTTGTCGGAAACGACTTGCTACTCTGTGATGGATATTGTATGTTGAGAACCAATTTATATTTTCAATCTCAGCACCAAATGTTTGTTGAAGAAAAGTTTGAATATTTTCAGCTTTTATATCGTTTTGATCCAAAAGAGCTGAAGGAATAATGCCGATCATTCGATACGTTCCTTTACTTCTAACAGGCATACAAATCAAAAATTCTTCATTGCTAAATGAAATACTGATTTTTTGATCCTTCATCACTTCACCAGAGCCGTGAACATCCATCACATAAAAATGCTGTTTATATTTTTCTCCTTTAAACTCTATATTCATTTGTTTACGAACTGTACTGTGTGCTCCGTCACATCCACAAATATACTTAAAATAAGCGGTTTCCTCTTGCTGGGCTTTTAATAAAGTTTTTATCCCTTCTCCGTGTTCAGCTAGAGATAGTAACTCCGTCTTCCATTCTACTTCAATCCCAAGATTTTTTAATTTTTCAAGCAGAAACCGCTCGTGGTCGTCCTGTGGAAATGTAAGAACAAAAGGAAAAGGACTTAATCCTTCTCCTAAAGATCCTAGATGAACTTTTGCTTTTATTTTATTCTTTACTCGGACGTATACATCTTCCATCTTAATCCCGCGGTCTATGACTTCATCTGCAAAACCGAACTGCTGATAAAATTCAAGGGTTCGCGGTAAAATAGCCATTGCCCGGGAGGCTTGCCCAGGCCCTTCGTTTCTATCAATAATTCGAAAAGAAATGTTATGTCTTGCTAAATTATAGGCCATCACAAGGCCAGTAGGTCCGGCACCAACGATTAGGATTTGTGGCTTCATCATTATCTCTCCTTCTCATTCAGTTGCAGTATCTTTTATATTGAGCGAGACTTCTCTTTTTTTACAGAAGATGCAGGTAAAGCAGAAGCAAACAGAGCACACAAACTTATTAAAGAGATAAGAGCTAGAGCAGATACAGAATGATTCCATGTCAGATGTTCTCCAAAGAAAAATAGTTCTCTTACGCCATCTACCATAAACCTCATTGGCAGCCATGGATAAATCCACTCTCGATAAAAATCAGGCATAATTTCTGGGGCCATTGGAAGCAGCGGTGCGCCAAAAAATAGAATAATAACGAAAATCGGAAGTCCCTTTAGTCCTAACCATGAAAGTGCGGCTGATATCAAGGTGAAAAAACTGAAGTAAGCAATAGCTAAGAATAGTGCTGTATCCAAAAATGAAGGAACGCTTATTCCAACTACTTCAGCTAGCCACGCTAGCCCGAAACCTGCAGCTAAAGCAAGTGTAGCACCAATGATTACGAACCCTACTTGATTAACAATTTTCTCTTTGCGAGAAGAAAACGTGATTTTGTGGATGCTGAGGAAGACAACTGCTGCCCCTGCTATGCTTGCCATCCACAGCGGCTGAAATAATGAAACGGGGGCATTTCCGTTGACACTATGAGTCCCTGTTTTATTGACGTTTATCACTGTCTTTTGAATCGGTACAGCGAGTGCTAATGCTTGGTTTGCACTTAGTTGCGTTCCGCTTTGTTCAAATCTTTTCACTAGCTGCAAGCGCATATTTTCATTCATCTGATCAACTGCTCCGTTTAGCACCTGACTGGCTAGTGTTGAAGCAGCTGTATTCATTCCTTGATTCACTAACAATCTAATAGCAGGTGCCTCAGGCTGAGCCGTCTGAAGAGTCACCTGTTTTTTGGTGAAATCTTTTGGAATGATAAGCGCTCCGTAGTATTTTTGATTATTTAACCCTTTTTCAACTTCTTTAGTAGTTGATACAAAAATCCATTTAACCGAAGACTGTTCAGCGCTTGAACTCTTCATATTTTGTTTTATATGATCTCCTATATTTACCTTACCCTTTGCTGGAACTGTCATTCCTTCGTCGGCATTTACAAATGCGATTGGCAAATTCTTAGGTGCTTGGCTTACTGAAGGAATTAACGTTAGGGTAAAAATGAAAATAACTGCTACCACTATAATTGGTGAAAGATATATAAGCTTTTGATTACTTAATTTCATATAGATATCCCCTTCTTTAAGCATATACACGTTGACGGAAAGATAATGTACATGCTGTTGATTAGTGATCACTATGTAAATTATAATAAATTTACCTGCATTCTCAATATGCAATAATCATGGGAATGTCGCTTACTTAACACAAAACACATAACTGTTCATTATTAAAGAAAAAAGTAGGTGTTTAAAAACTGTGGGGAATTCAAAAACAGATCGTAGAATTATTCGAACGAAGAAATTTATCCGAGATGCTTTAACAGAATTAATGGAAGAGAAAGGATTTGAAGGCGTAACGGTCAGAGATCTGACGAAAAAAGCCGATATTAATCGAGGAACTTTTTATTTACACTACCAAGACAAATACGATTTGCTTGAAAAAAGTGAAAATGAAGTCATTCAAGAGATAAAAGAATTTATCAAAAAAGCAAATCCAAATGAGATTGTATCTGCTAATTTGAAAGAACAGCCTTTGCCGTTTATTATTGCGCTTTTTGAATATATTCAAGAGAATGCGCGTTTTATGCAGGTTATGCTTGGTCCAAAAGGCAACCCTGGCTTTCATCTTAAAATTAAAGAAGTTATGAAAACCAATATACTGGAAAAATTAGGGCTCATGGATAGTAAAACGCCTCCGCTTGTTCCACTTGAACATTTAATGTCTTATGTAACGTCAGCCCATCTTGGCGTCATTCAGCACTGGCTAGAACAAGATATGAAGCAGTCACCTAGAGAAATGGCTCTGACACTCGCTAGCATGACTTTTTTGGGTCCTGCTTATGTTGCAGGCATTAAGCGAACATAAAAGAACCTGCTATTCTCTCGGAGAATAGCAGGTTCTTTTTATTAACCTTCTAGTAATAAAGATTCTGGATCTTCTAATAGTTCTTTAACAGTAGCTAGGAAGCTTACGGCTTCTTTGCCGTCAACGATACGGTGATCATAAGAAAGTGCAATGTACATCATCGGACGATTTTCGATACGCTCTTCATCAATTGCTACCGGACGAAGCTGAACTTTGTGCATTCCTAAAATACCAACTTGAGGCCCGTTTAAAATTGGTGTAGACATTAATGAACCGAATACACCGCCGTTTGTAATTGTGAACGTTCCACCTTGTAAATCTTTTAATGCTAATTTGTTGTCGCGCGCTTTTTTCGCTAAATCAACGATAGATCCTTCGATACCAGCGAATGTTTTACGGTCAGCATCACGTACAACTGGAACAACAAGACCGTCTGGAGCTGACACAGCAATACCAATATCATAGAATTTTTTAATTAATAACTCGTTGCCTTGAATTTCAGCATTTAATAATGGGTATTTTTTAAGTGCTGCTACTACTGCTTTTGTGAAGAATGACATAAAGCCAAGTCTTACGTCGTGCTGTTCAAAGAATTTGTCTTTGCGTCGTTTGCGAAGAGCCATAACAGCCGTCATGTCTACTTCGTTAAACGTTGTCAACATAGCCGCTGTTTGCTGAACTTCAACAAGACGTTTGGCAATTGTTTGACGACGACGTGACATACGTTCGCGTTCAACAGGTTTGTCGCTATTTTCACTTGCCGCTGGAGACGGAGATACCGGGTTAGCTGGCTTACTTGCTTGTGCCTGCTGTTTTTGCTCATTTGATTTTTGATCTGCATATGAATCAATATCATGTTTACGCACACGGCCAAGAGGATCAGTAGTTGGTACTTGATCTAGCTTGATTCCACGTTCTCTTGCTGCTTTGCGAGCTGCAGGAGAAGCAATCAGCCATTGTTTTTGATTTCCTTGTTGAGGCGCTTCAGCTGCTGGCGCTACTTCTTCAACTGTTTTTTGCTGAGCTGGAGCAGCTTCTTGTTTTGGTGCTTCTTCTGCTGGTTTTTCTTCAGCTTTTGGTGCTGCTGGTGCTGAAGCTCCTTCTTTCGCTTCAAGACGTGCAATTGTTTCACCAACTTGCACTGTGTCGCCTTCGCCAGCAAGAAGTTCTGTTAGCACACCAGAGTCTTCAGCTGTAATTTCAACGTTAACTTTATCTGTTTCAAGTTCAACGATATAATCGCCTTTTTCAACGAAATCTCCTACTTGTTTTAGCCACTGTGCAACTGTTCCTTCAGAAATTGATTCTGCTAATTCCGGTACTTTAATCTCTCCCATGGTTCATTCCCCTTCCTTATCGTGTAACAACGTCGTTAGCAATTTCATTTTTAGTTAATGCATCTTGTAAAATACGTTCTTGTTCTTGTCTGTGAACTGTTGGATCTCCTTCAGCTGGACTTGAGCGTCTTGTGCGGCCGATGTAGTCAACAGTAGCTCCTTCTGGTGCTACTTCACGCAGTCGATCTTCTACATAGTTCCATGCGCCCATGTTTTCAGGCTCTTCTTGTAACCAGACAATCTCTTTTAAATTTTTATAGCGAGCAAAGATTTCAGCAATTACGCGTCTTGGGAACGGATAAATTTGTTCTAGACGAAGAACGTGTAGCCAATCTTTATCATCTTCTGCTTTGTTTAAGCGTTCCGTTAACTCACTGCTGATTTTTCCGCTGCACAGAACGATTCGTTCAACTGCATCTTCTTTTTTGCCTAATCCAGGCTGTTCTACTACTAAGCGGAAAGAGCCCTTTGTAAACTCTTCAAGGTTTGACACACTAAAAGCATTACGAAGCAAACTTTTTGGTGTCATAACTACTAGCGGTCTCACTTCTTCGCGCTGTAAAATGGCAGCTTGTCGTCGAAGTAAGTGGAAATATTGCGCAGCGCTTGTTACGTTTGCGATTGTCCAGTTGTTTTCTCCAGCTAGCTGTAAATAACGTTCTAGACGAGCGCTTGAGTGTTCTGGCCCTTGACCTTCATGGCCGTGTGGCAGCAATAAGACCATTCCAGATTTTTGTCCCCACTTAGCACGACCTGCTGCAATAAACTGGTCAATAATAACTTGACCTGCATTGGCAAAATCACCGAATTGTGCTTCCCAAAGAACAAGCGTTTCAGGAGCAAATACATTATAGCCGTATTCAAATCCAAGCACTGAACCTTCAGATAATGGACTGTTACGAATATCAAAGGAAGCGCTTACGTTCTTCATTGCGTGTAGTGGTGAGTAAACATCCCCTGTCTTATGATCATGAAGAACAAGATGTCTATGTGCAAACGTACCACGTTCAGAATCTTGGCCTGTAATACGAATTGGCGTGCCGTCTCTTAAAATCGTAGCAAATGCAAATGCCTCACCCAATGACCAATCTACGCTTTCATTTTCTTCAAACGCTTTGGCACGTTTAGATAAGATGCGATCAAGTTTTGGAAATACGTTAAATCCTTCAGGGTATTTCACTAGCTCTTGATTCACTTCAAACAGCTCTTCTTTTGTAACAGATGTATCAATATCTGAAATTCCTTTGAAGACTGCTTGTGGCATTTCCATAATTCTATGTTGTTTTTCAGCTTTTGGTGGTACTTTCTCATAAGCTGCTTTTAACTTCGCTTGTAACTCTTCATTAATTTGATCTGCTTGACCGCTTTGAATAACGTTTTGTTCTTCGAGCTGCTTTGCATACATAGCACGAACGGTTGGACGTTTTGTCACAATTTCATACATCTTCGGCTGCGTTACAGACGGTTCATCCATTTCATTGTGGCCAAATCGACGGTATCCAATTAAATCAATCAAGAAATCTTTGTTAAAACGTCTGCGATACTCATAAGCAAAGTAAGCAGCAGCTAGACAGGCTTCCGGATCATCCGCATTTACGTGAACGATTGGAATTTCAAACCCTTTTGCTAAGTCACTTGCATATTTTGTTGAACGAGAATCGACGCTTTCTGTTGTAAATCCAATCATATTGTTAGCAATAATGTGGATTGTTCCACCTGTTTGATAACCAGTCAATTGATTTAAGTTCAGCGTTTCTTGTACAATACCTTCACCAGGGAACGCAGCATCTCCGTGAATTAAAATCGCGAACGATTTTTTTACATCTTGTTTCGGGTATCCATTCACATCACGCTCATCTTGAGCCGCTCTTGTAAACCCTTCCACAACCGGATTAACAAACTCCAAGTGACTAGGGTTACTAGCCAATGTCAAACGAGCTCGAACTGTGTTCTCTGCTTTAATTTGTTTGTCGGCACCCAGGTGATATTTTACGTCTCCCGTCCAGCCGTAGTTGATACCGATTGAACCTTCTGAAGGAACTAATTCCTTGTTAGGCGCATGCTGGAATTCCGCAAAAATCATTTCATACGGCTTGCCTAATACGTGTGCTAATACATTTAAACGTCCACGGTGAGCCATACCGATATTAACCGTTTTTGGGCTTGTTTCCACTGAGCGTGCAATCAGTTCATCTACAAGTGGAATTAACATATCTACGCCTTCAATAGAAAAGCGTTTTTGTCCGACAAATGTACGATGTAAAAATTGTTCAAAGCCTTCTACTTCTGTTAAACGCTTTAATACAGAAGTTCTTTTCTCATTTGAAAGAGGTTGGAAAATAGCACCTGACTCGACCATATCAGTCAGCCACTTATTCTCTTCCATGTTATGTACGTGATGGAATTCAAACGCAATGGTTTTTGTGTAGACATCTGTTAAATAGTTAATTGCGTCTAAACCATTTTTGACGTGTGATGGCGCATTCGTACATAAAATATCAACCGGAATTGATTTTAAATCTTCTTGCGTTAAATTGTAATCTTCCAAGTGAAGCAAGACAGGATCTTTCTTCTCGCTTTCAAGAGGCTTAATTGACGCGTATAGATGACCATAAGCACGGATGTTTTCCGCTAGCTTAATAGCCGATGCAATTTTAGATGTGTTAGCTGAAGGTGCAGCCTGTGCGTATTCAGCTTGCTGAACCTGCTCACTTTCGTTTAATGGAGGAGCACCCCAATAATCAAATAATTCTTTTAAGTCTGGATCTACTAGATCTGACTGCTCTTCATATAACTCATACTGTTCTAATACATAGCCGTAGTTCGGACCCAAAAATCCTTGCCAAGGCTCCCCTCTATTCGACGTTTCGTTACCCATGATAAAACCCCCAACGAGTTATAATAATTGTCGTACTCAACAATCTTTCCATTTTGAATGTCGATTACCTTATCGTCTGACATCTTTACAACGAGTGATAAATCTCACTGCGTGTGTATCTGATATCTGCTTATATTTTACCACTCTTTTACTCGTCAATCAAAATGAAATCGCTATATTTCTTTAATTTTTTTTACTTTTTTAATAGTCTTACTACTTTTTGAAAGCGTTTTATAAGTAAAGCTGATTAAAGGTCGAATCAGGTGTTAATTAATTGTTATTGACCTAGCTTTTGGCAAAATTAAATTGCTTGAAATATATTTTATGACTATTTAAAAAAAGAAGCAGTGTTTTGCTTCTTTTTTTAAAACTCATCTACGATTTTTTCAACGTCTTTAAAATAACCATCATCTACTTCTGTAAGCTTGCTGCTTTTCGCCGCTTCGAGTAAATGAGTGAACCAAGTTAGTTCTACTTTCAAATGCATAATGGTGCGCATAATGATCGACAGATTTGCAATGGAATGATCCACCTTTTTAACTTGGTACAAATTTTGCATTTTTTCTAAATAAGCTGCCGTTTCCTCAATCTTTTTTTCTAAAGCAGAAGCCACTTTTTTTTGATCCACGTAAGAAGTAAATGAAAGAGCAGCATAAACAGGTCTATGCATATGCTCTTTTTTTAACAGCTGTTCAAAATAAAGGCGTTCAAATTCTTCTCTTCCTGCATCCGTGATAGAATAAACGGTCTTTTCAGGTCTGTTCGTCTCTCGAATCACATCGACTACTTTCACCAACTGATCTTTTTCGAGCGTATCAAAAGCGTAATATAAAGAACCGCTTGCAAGTTTAATATAGTGCTTCATTTGTCTTTCATTAATGGTTTGCTGAATTTCATAAGGGTGCTTATTTCCTTCCATTAATAAGCCCAGTATGACTAATTTAACACTCATAACACCTTTCACCTCTTGACATGCATCTTATTTAGTAAAAAAAGCACGAATAAATTCGTGCCTTTTCTATTTTTGAGCTGCCGGTTCCTTAGCTTCTACCCGCTTTTTAGGGGGAACTTCCACTCGTTCATTTCCCATTAAAAAGACAGTAATAATAGCTACTGCAATTGGAATAAGAGCAAGCATAAATGCATACGTGATCGATGTAGACATAGCATCAACAATCTTATCTAATATTTGAGGCGGAATGCTGTTTCGGGCACTTGATTGAAAAACTGCACTCGGATCTCCTATTTGAGAAAATGCTCCTTGTGATCCATTTCCCATACCTTGAAAATTGCGCTGCAGCTCATTTGTAAATGTATTGCTTTGAATCGTTCCAAAAATCGTAACTCCCAGCGTCATTCCTAAAGAACGAGCAAATGAGTTTGTTGAGTTGGCAGAACCTCTAAACTGTGGATCTAGCTTATGAGTTGACGACGTTGGTAAAAGAGAAAAGCTAAACCCTACGCCAAATCCAGTCAAAATCATAAATACCGTGAGCATCCAACGAGGTGTATCAGGTTCCATTGTTCCTAACAAGAACATTCCTACTGCAAATGAAAAAACGGACATAATCATCAAGTTTCGGAAGCTTGTTTTTGTGAGAAAAATCCCGCCGATCGCACTTCCTGCTACTGAGCCTAACATCATCGGAGTTAAAATTAAACCTGCATTTGTAGCAGAACCTCCGTAGACAGCTTGAACGAAAATAGGAATAAATACCGTTAAAATAATAAACGTTGCTCCGTATAAGAAAGCGAGAATTTGTGATGTTGCAAATAAACGGCGCTTGAACATCCAAAATGAAATAATCGGCTCTTGCGCGCGCTTTTCCACAAAAAAGAAGAGTGACAGCGCCACAGCAAAGATAGCAAAAAGAGATAAAATTTGCGGAGAAGACCACTCATACTCTTTTCCTCCAAGTTCAAGAGCAAACATTAAACTTACTACTGAAATGACAAGAGTGGCTGCACCAGCCCAGTCAATTTTTTGCTTTTTATGACTTTTTGACTCTTTATAAAAGCGCATAATAAAAAATAACGATAAAAGTCCAATTGGCACGTTCACGTAAAACACCCAGTGCCAGTTGATGTATTCCGTAATGTAAGCACCGAGAAGTGGACCAAATACGCTTGCTGAGCCAAAAACGGCACCTAATAATCCCGTCATTTTCCCTCGTTTTTCAGGAGGGAAAATATCAAATACGATGGTAAAAGCAATCGGAAGAAGCGCTCCTCCTCCAATTCCTTGAATCGCTCGGTAAATACTTAGCTGCACAATGCTTTGTGCTAAACCACACAATGCAGATCCAAGTAAGAATACGGTTAACCCAAAAATAAAAAACCGTTTACGGCCGTACATATCAGATAGTTTACCAAATATCGGCATACCTGCCATCACGGCAACCATATAAGCGGACGTAACCCAAACAAACTTATCTAATCCGCCTAGATCAGAAATGATTTTCCCCATAGCCGTCGCTACGATGGTATTATCCATGGCTGACATAAAAATACCGAGCAGCAATCCTGCTACGATAAAACGAATATGTTTTTCTGATGAAACCATTTCAGTTCCTCCTTTCGCGTCATCTTTTTGATGAACAGAAATGATAGCTACTTAAATTATTATATTCAAATTTGAGTATTTTACAATCTTAAATGTGCTATTTTTTAGAAATAAACATAACAAAAGCGTAATGGATTCATTACGCTTTTACTGTGAGCTGAGGTTCTAATTCGATCTCTACATTTCCTTGAATGGCTCTTGAAATCATACAGGACGTTTCTGCTTTTTTTATAAGTCGATTGATTTTCTCTTCTTGGGCCGCAAATTCAGGTGTGACGATCACGTGAGGTTTATGAATGATTTTTTCGTACGTAAACACACCATTCGTTACGTCCACGATAGCTTCTGATTCCATCGTTAAAGCCTCCTGATGGATTCCACTTCTTTCTAGCATCGCTGCAAGCGTGATAATGT
Source organism: Priestia sp. TGN 0903 (assembly GCF_050846855.1). NCBI lineage: Bacteria > Bacillati > Bacillota > Bacilli > Caryophanales > Bacillaceae > Priestia > Priestia sp. TGN 0903. The sequence goes on along the minus strand of NZ_JBOZGL010000003.1, from coordinate 475,333 downwards.
AGCAGGTGGCTGCTGCTCCTAGCAGCATTTCATCTGGATTTGTCCCGGCTCCTGGCCCGTCCATTTCTGGTGGAATAGAAATGTTTGTTTTTAATTGCTCTGCTTCAATTGTTCCCACTTCATTTCGGCCTCCTGGCCAATTTGCTTGCAAATGAAAGTGATGTTTTGCCATAGTGTATCCTTCTTTCTTCTATATAATGATGTATACTTAGCGTACCTTTTTTGCTCATAAAATAAAAATGTTCTGCTTGTAACAGCAAAAAGACTGCTAAACGTGCAGTCTTTGTTGTTCTCTAACTTAAAGGTACTTTCTTTTCGCTTTCAACGACAGTTTTGATTAATGAAGGCAGCCAGTCCTGCAGGTTCGTAAATGAATATCCCCAAAAGCTAGCTTTTTCATTGCTCATCGTCCAAGAATGATCTACTCCGTACGGAGAACTATTTTCATCCGTTAAACGAGAGGTTGTTCTTGCTGTTTTATCCGCTGCTTGTTCAATATATGAAAATAAATTTTTGAGTGAAATGGTACCATTTGAACAAGCGTTAATCGGCCCTTTTAGCTTCTGTTCTGCACACCAAACTAAAAATTCACCTGCTTCTTCCTGTGAAATGAAGTTCATTTCTGCTTCAATAGCCGGTACACCAATTTCTTCTCCATGCATAATTTTTTCTATGTGAAAACGCAAGCGGTCCGTATAATCATCTTTTCCCATAACAATTGGAAAACGGACAGCTGTTACCGAAAACGGTGCTTTTTGAAAGAATACTGCCTCGGCTTGGCGTTTTCCTTCTTGATAGGAAATATTTTCACGGCGTGTATATGAAATAGGATACTTGTATGGATCAAAATCTTCTTCATAACACGTTTTTTCTAAAGAACCATATACTGAAAGAGTCGAGGTAAGTACATAGTGACTCGTACTATGACGAAAAGCTTCAACAGCAACAGCTGCGCCGTGTGAAGAATAGCATATTTGATCGAAGATAACATCCCATTTTCTTCCTCTTGTTGTTTCGATTACAGAATCTTTTTCTACACGATCAAGAAAAATTCGCTCAACTCGGTCGCCGAAATCATCCGGTGTTTTACCTCGCGTTGCTAACGTAACCTGTACTCCTTTAGAAAGCAATGTCTGAACTAAATTTTTTCCGAAAAAACGCGTTCCACCTAACACAAGTGCTGTTTTCATCTTTTTCTCCACCTTTCATATTTGATATGGGTGACCATACCATTATTATCCAACTTTTTCATCCATAAAGCTATGAATCTTTCCGCTTATTTTTTTGTACTTCCACCTATTTTTTCGCCACTGTCGTGTTAAGATGTACATATCTAACCAAAAGGAGCGACAGCGATGAATCCTTCTCCACTTCCCCTTAACGAACGTCTTGTTATTCTTGATATTATTCGGGGCATTGCTTTGCTGGGCATTTTTTTAGTGAATATACCGGCTTTTACTTCTCCGATATTTATTTTCCAGCTGTACAATGTTTCTTATAAGTATGAAGGAATAGATGCTTATATTGATTTATTCTTGCAGCTATTTGTCCAAGGGAAGTTTTTTACCATCTTTTCTTTTTTGTTTGGACTTGGATGCGGAATTTTTTTGCATAGAGCTGAAGAAAAGCAGTACTTTGCCGCTGCTTTATGGGCAAGAAGAATGGCTTCTTTGCTATTAATCGGGCTTTTTCATCTTGTCTTTTTCTGGTATGGAGACATTTTGCATGTGTATGCTATTGGCGGTTTTTTATTATTCTTTTTTTACAATCGAAAAGCTAAGACGATTTTGCTGTGGGCAATAGGCTTGCTATGCTTTTTTTATCTTTTGGCTTGTATGCAGTTTTTTACTCCAGCACACGTCTTGCAGGAGGCTCAGTGGGAGTATAAAGCTTTACATGAACATGTCTTAACCCAATATTTATCCACATACAGGCAAGCAGACTATTTATCTTGGCTGTTTTATCGTTTGAATGTTGAAGTGGTGCCTATGCTATTAAATCTACCGTTTTCTATCTTTCCCGTATTTTCTATGTTGTTATTTGGCTTATATACGGCTAAAAAAGGATCGGTACATAATATCGAACAAAATCGTTCTTTTTTCAAGAAAATTCAGTCAATAACAGGCGCAGCAGGTTTCACTTTAACTATTATTCTGGCCATGCTAAAAACAGAGATTTTAAGATACGAACTCTATCAGCAGGCGGCCATTCACCTTTTTACAAGTTTGAGCGGCATTTTTCTATGTTTTTTTTATCTTACCACCTTACTGTTATTCCTGCAATTTTCTCCTTACGCTTCAATGCTGGGTCTTTTTAAGTATAGTGGAACAATGGCATTAACAACTTACCTTAGCCAAACTTTAATTTGCCTGTGGATGGTTCGAGTCTTTGGTTTATACGGAACTCTTACCTTAATGGAAAGCACGGTTATTTGTCTCATCATCTATACACTCCAGCTTTTTCTTAATAAGTGGTGGCTTTATTATTTCTATTACGGTCCGTGTGAATGGTTATGGCGGAGCTTTACATACCGATCTCTCCCGCCTCTCAGGCGGAATAGAAAAGCTTCAGCTTAACAGCAAATCGGCCTTCAAGGTTGAAAGCCGATTTGTCTCCTTTACTGCAAAGGCGGTATAGTTATTCGTTTAATTCCATTTGTCTCAAACTCTCGTATATAATCCATTTCTCGATGAAAAATTTGCATAAAAACTTCATTTTTTATTTCTTTAGTGGGTCCTATTTGCTCTATCACATCTCGTTTAGCCATGCGATAGGCTAGCGCTTCCCAAAACACTTCGTTATCGTATTCTCCAATAATATCTTGAAGAGAATCTTCATGTTCTTCTGTAAACATAACCTCACTGTTTAGCGTGTGAAAAGGTCCTTTTTCAAGGAAAGGCTCTGCGTGTGAAAACATTTGTTTTTCTACATCCGTATATTCCTGTGCATGCTCATCTTCCACTCCAGAACATGCTGTGACCATCCAGTTACCTAAATAAATTAAATCAAGCAGTTGAAAAAAGTGCGTTTCAGATAGTTGAAGTTCAATATCGTTTTTTACAGGAGCTTTTGACATAAGCGCGGATCTCTCCTTTAATTTTGAGGGTAGTTGCTACTAAATAAAATAGCTAAAAGGGTTAATATGCAGGCTAGCAGGAAAACTGAAGAAATGGCTTCACCTCTTTTCTGTAGTGTAAAAATAGAGGTACTGACATCCAAAGAAGTGAATACGAAGGGTGTAAACTTATCATAATCGAAATAAAGACAAGATACAAGACTTTTTTACTAAATTTTCTGACTATTTTCGTCATAAATACCTATTTTTGTTTTGTTTATACTAGAAAGGTCCGAAATTTGTGTGCTGAGCTGTTCAAAATAAAAAAGCGCTGAACCAGGCGCTTTAACGGTGTAAAAAAATAGATAAACCAATAAAAAAAGCAGCTAAAATAAAATCAAAAATCCATTGCCACTTCTCACGTTTTAACAATACGTGCTCTACCCCTGATAACAGCGAACTTATACTAACCAAAACAAAAATAAAGCTTAATTGGTTAAACGAAAATTTAGTGACAAAATTTGATACAAGTATGACTGCTACGGTGATGAACAGTGCCATTTGACTTATAAGTACCCATTTAATTCTCTGTTTATATCCGTCTTTTAAAGCTTGTAATAAATCGTTGCTGATCACTCTCACTAAACCCCTTTTGTATTCCTATCGTCAAAAGTAAGAACGCAGCAAAAAACGCTTATCTGCATCTTAACTACTTAGCAAAACTAGCTATTAAATCGAAACATAAATATCAACTTGACTGCACTCAGGATCAATACAGCGTTCATCATATAATTCAAAGTCTATTTTATAGGCACGATGATTTTTTCTAGCCCACTCGCGAATATAAGCCCAAGCCTCTACTACTACCTGTCTAGCTGGCCCAACAGCTGTTGTAAACACCATATATTCACCTTCTGGGATGATGAACTCTCTCATATCATCTTTGAGTTCGCCGCCAGGTAAAACTTCATATCCTAGAGCAAATGTAAAATCCATTTTTTGATTATATTCAAATTCTGTATAAAGAGCAAATGTATTACCATTTACTTTATTGGCGATTTTATTAGCTAACTGTTGTTTATAAAAAGTCTGCCAGTGCTCAGGAATAAGACCTGTGCCCGTTTCTTCCACAGGTTCATCTGTTCGAATAGGCACTCCTACAACAGTAAATTCATTTACCTTGACTACTTTTTGACTTACGACTAAGTCAGTCAACATATTGAGCCCCCTTAATTCTTCTTTTTCTGTAGTTACAATGAGGGAAATACTTCTTAATATGCATTTTATTTGTATTCAAAGAAAACGTCAACCTTTTATGCAAATCCCTTAACGAAGGGGCTGAAGATCATTCTTCTAAACTATAAAAAAAACGATTCTATTTTCTTTGTACACATCATACGTATAAGATACCCCTAATTTACAATAGAGTGAGGTAAAAAAATGAAGATCATTGAACTTGCCGAATTCATTAAAACAAGTAAAAAAACAACTAAACTTGCTCTCTCCTCTTCTACAGTACAGTATACATTAGAAACAGATGATTTGAAAATTGAATTAAAAACAGGCGGCACGAATAAGCGAATCGTGTTTTTTCGCATCTTCTTAAAAGGAACGTACAAGGATTGGATTTGTTATCACCGGAACGAACATCATATTTACGAATTGTATCAAAATATTCCTTTATCTCCTAAAATGCAAAAGCAGCTTTTGTATGCTATTGCATCATAAAAGAGCTGGCTTAGTTAGCCAGCTCTTTTATCGGTATATCTTTTGTTTTATATATACTAAGCACAATGCCAATGAACACCGCATTTGCAATTGTGGGACCCATACCATAACTTATAAATGGCAACCATACACCCATAATTGGGAGGAGATTAAACGACATACCTAAATTATAAAGCAACTGAAATGCATACACGCTTACGCTTCCGGAAACAAGCATTTTTCCAAACGGATCGCGAATCTGTTTAATTAACAGTATCATTTTTACTAATAAAGCACTCAACACTAGCATAATAAAAATTGAAATTCCCCAGCCGTAGGCATAGGTCAAACCTGCATATACAAATTCTGTGTCGATTCCACCTATTCGGTATCCCTCTGATGGATTAGCTTGAGGAAGCCACTCAGCTTGATGGAACAGGCGAGAAAGATGTACAGGGACGTAGCCTGCCCCTGCTGGATCTTTCCCTAGATGCAACACAATTGATAGACGACTTAAGTAATAAGAGCTTCCTGAAAGGAGCAGCATAACGGCTATAATTATAAACAGTGTGAGCAGAAACAACAAAGTGATCTTTTTAGCATGTTTACGAGCACTAAATATAAACATAGAAGCGATCATGATGATGTACATCATCACATTAGGAATACTAGTTAAACGCCCGTATAAGACTATGGTTAAAATAAATAGTACTGCCATAATGGGAACGTTACATGACCTACGTTGTAAAATATATCCCCAACCTATTAAATAAAATATTAAAATGAAATTTAAATCTAGGCTAAAAAAAGATAGGTTTACTACGGTTGTACCTTGAACGTTTGGTTGAATCCTTTCTGGCAATATATGCAGATTAAATACTACAAGGAGGAGTGTAGGAGCTATAAATGCTACCCACCCCCACTCTCTCCACTTGCGGTAGTTTTGAAAAGCACATACTGCTGTCAGGGCTAGTCCAATTAATGCAGTAATAAGTTTGGTTTCCATTGATATAGATGAACCTAGCTTAATTGTCAACATTCCTAAGCCTAACGCTGCAACAAATAATGAAACTAAGATCCAATCAATCTTTGTGCGGTATAGCTTTTGAAAGCGTCTGCTTAGTTCCGCTGAACTGCCCATTTGTTCAACAGCTTTTTTTTCAGCTTCCTCTTGAGAAACACCGCGCTGAATAGATTCTCGTTCTAAGTTTTTAATATGGGTATCAAGCTCTTGATACACTGCTTCTTTTGCTTCTTTATGTTTTATTTCTTGAGTAATTGACTGTAAAAATTCTTCTTTTTTCATTGTCCTCCTCCTAATAACCCTTGAAGGACAAAAGCTGATCGTTGACTTCCATTTTCTAAGCTTTTCATTACCTTTTTACCTTTACTATTCAGCTGATAGTATTTCTTCTGATCATCTTTCCAGCGGCTTGTTACGTATGATTTTTGCTCAAGCTGATGCAGCAGAATGTACACAAACCCTTCTTGTTCATCAAACTCTTGAATTCCTCTACTCCGTAGTTTTTGAACAAGTTCTATTCCATTTTTTTCAACTGACAGAAGCTGTAGCGCTGGCAGTAAAATGTTTTCTTGTTTTATTTTTCGCTTAATAGCTTGCTTGTGCTTGTCAGTAAACTGCAGGTTTTGGAATACAGATTGCTTCATTGAGCCTTTTAGATGACGTAATCTTTCATCCATATTAGCCCTCCTCTATCATTTGTTTTAACAATTCTTTTCCACGCCGTAATCGTGTTTTAATCGTATTAGAATTAATAGATAAAAGCTCAGCTATTTCTTTAATTGTGTATTCTTCGAAATAATGCAGATAAATGAGTTCTCTATACTTTAATGGAAGACTCATTACAGTTTGAACCAATTCTTCAGACTCCTCTTTTTTTACCATTTCTTCTTCGATCATTTCTTTGCTTGATTCAAAAATCGTATGTATATGTTCTGTAAATTGCATTTTTCGCACGTACCAACTTTTTAAATAATCTTTGCAGTGATTAATAGCAATGCGCCATAACCAAGTTTTCAAACTAGATTGCTTAGAATACGTAGAAAGAGAATTATAAAACTTCACAAAAATTTCTTGTGTCAAATCCTCACTAACAGTAGAATTTCGCACGTAAGAATATACAAGCTCCAAGATGGATTGACCATATTCATTCATAGCCTCTTCTAAAAGAATTTCATACTCTTCTTGCTCTACTAATGCAAATAGCAAATCGTTCACTTCACTCACCTCTTTTTCAATACATTAGACGAAGCTCAAGCTAATTAGGTTTTAAATTACTCATTTTTTATCAAAAAAACACCGGAAGCTTTGGGGTCAGTCCCTTGCTCCGGTGCTTTTCTTATTTATGCTGTAGCTTTGTAAACGAATGTTTGTGCGGCTTTGCATGTAATTTTCCCTTTGTCCATTGAATCCCTCTGTATAAATAGTACGAGCACCAAAAAACTGCTGGGACGATAAGTACATATGCGACGATACTATTTGTAAAGAAAGAAGAATCTATGGAACGAAGCAATCGATAGGTCTCATTTAATATACATATATGCACGACATAAATGCCAACTGAATTTTTCCCAACCTTTGAGAAAAACGAGTTTTTGCCAAGGCTTGGACTGCTTAATACGAATAAAAACAATGATGCTGATAAAAAGATCGTAGAAATAAAATAGTCTCCGGGCTTGCTGTGCTGGATATTAACCAACCAGTAGCGCTCGGCGATCTCTAACGCTGAAAACACAAAAAAGCTGGCTAAATAAATCATGGGCCTTACGTTTAATACTGACAGAATTTGCTTACCATAAAGGGCAAACATAGCTCCTAATACTGTATAGAACAAACCAAAGAACAAGGCATCTCTTGTTTGAAAAGAAAGTGGAAAAAATAAAGAATAAGACTGTCCAAATAACCCAGTTACATATAATACGGTGCTGATAAGCATTAATAAACCGATCTTTTTCCATCTTTGAAATAAGAAAACGATAACAACAGCCCAAATTAACGCAATCAAGTACCAAAGCTGAAATCCACTTGTGTCACTTCCATAATAAAAGATATCTTTGAATGTGATGGATGATGTTAAATAATCAGCTACTGCATCTTTTCGCTCTGCTAATGTTCCGTGGTTTTGAAATAAGCGCAGAACTACACCAAACAATAAATAAAAGATGAACCAACATGCATAAAGCTTTGAAATATTCCACGTGTATTTTTTTAAGTATACAGAAGGTTTTGGATGTTTTTGAATTTTATTCGTAAACAAATACCCTGATACAATAAAGAAAAAAGGAACCGCGAATCGTGCAAATGTGTCAACAATGACATCTAGCACATTTTCCTGGTTCCCTAAAAAGAAATCGTCATGTGATGGATTAACATGAATACAAACCACAAACACTGTAGCAAAAAACTTAATAAAATCAATTGAATAATTACGTTCCATCTTGTTGTCAGCTCCTTAAAATAAACTCGAGCTCTATTTTAGCATAATTATCCAAACGAAAAAGACATTTTGGTAAAATTAACCTTATAGTCATGGAAAAATTTTCTTAACTTCCAATATTCTAGTCTTGTTTACTTGTATGATGTCTTTCAATATTCCAAATAAATGATTCTAAAGAACTACAAAACAAAAAACAGATTACCGGTAACCTGTTTTTTAAATTAACATTTTCCATGCAAACTTATTATCTTGTTTAATATCGATTTCTTTTTCATGCAAAGCCTGCACATGCTGTTTAATTTGTTTGAGAAACAGCATTACTTCTCCGCTTGATACGGCAGCTGAGTTGAGAGATAACGAATGTTTTTTAGCAATTTTTAATTCCTCTGTTTCCACTGAAATACTTACGTGGCGAAATAAGTGCCAAGGGTAATAAACTGTTTTAAAAGATTTTGAGAAATAAATTCCTTTAGAACAAACGGTAATCCCCTCGGTTTTTTGAAGAGGATATGTATTTAAATGAGCTACAATTTTTTCTTTTGCAGGTAAATAGAGCCTGTTTCGCATCTCTTTTTCAACTTCTTCACATAGTTGTCCTGCTACCGACAACACATCTTTTGGATCAGGTGTTTGATGAATTTGAAAAGATGAACAAATAGAAGTTAATTCTTTTGAGGATACACATGGATATATATAGTCTTGACACATATATTCATGGGAATGAGTGCGAATAAATTTCTTGATTTTTTTTAATAGAGATACTAGCTTTCTAGCTGAGTAATCGTTTTGATTGACTTGAAATTTCTCCACGTCATTAAAACAAATCATTTCTTCTTTTCGAATGGTAATGGATTGAATGTTAGCGAAATCTTCCCATAACATTTTTCCTTTTTTCATCCCCCTGCTTTTCCAGTAAATCCCCTTATTTGTAAAGCAAATTCCCCTTTTATCTAGGCCCGCTATAAAAGAGCTGTGTAAATACGCAATTATTTTTTCTTGGGGCTGAAACTGAAAGTATTTGCTAGCCATTTTTTTGTAGAAACTAGGTATTTGCATTACATAAAATTGACTTTCTCTATAGATTAAGCATAAGTCAGTCAAATAATTAGTTTTCAGCGTCGCCACGCTCTCACTTCCTTTTTGAGTGTAAATAACCGTACCCATTTTTTTCTATTACTTTATAAACGTTTTTTGATGAAAAAAGTTTCAACTTTTTTTGTTTTTTATGAAAAAGCTTTAAATTGAAGCATTCCTTTCATCTAGGAGGTTATCTAATTACTCACTTATTCAATAATCTTATTTTAAACGTTCCCTACTTAATTAAGAAACTAAACCAGATAATAGCAATGCTTCCCTGCTTTATCCAAATCATCCCCTGTGAACAAAAATAAACCGCAGCGTTAAAACGCGATGCGGTTTGTTTTTTAAGCTAAATAAGTTTCTTTTATTTTTTCATTGTGAATTAATTCTGGTCCTTTTCCTTGCAGAATAATTTCTCCAGTTTGAATCACGTAGCCTCGGTGCGCGATTTGCAGTGCTTGATAAGCGTTTTGTTCAACGAGCAAAATGGTCATTCCGCTTTTATTTAATTCCATAATAATCTCGAATATCTTTGTAAAAAATGTTATTTCTGGAAACGATGAAAAAGATTACTGTTTATGTACCCCTTTTTTCTCGCAATCTTTCATAATAGATTCAATCTCATATACAAAGAGAAGCTGAAAAAATAAAAATATAGTTATTTTCTACAATATACTCTTTGGCTGTATATATAACAAAAAAGCATGTCACCATAAGGAAACATGCCTTGTAACTACTCAACCTAAAAAAAAGGTGCATATTATGCACCTTTTTATGACCCTTTGTTTTCCGCTTCTCCCCGAGTTTAACTATTGTTTCGTAATGCCTGTGATCCCTCTTCCCCTGTTCGGATCTTAATCGCATTTTTTAATTCATAGATAAATATTTTCCCATCTCCAGGCTGACCTGTATTTAGTACTTTTCTTGCTTTATCAACAACGTCGGATACGGGAACTTCGCATACAACAATTTCCACTTTAATTCGGGCGTGCATATTGTCTTGTTTTTTGACCCCCCTGTAAAGTTCCGTAATGCCTTTTTGCAATCCGCATCCTAACGCATCTGTAACCGTAATACCGCTCACGCCAATTTTTGCTAGTTCTTGCTTAAGCTCTTCAAACTTTGAAGGGCGCGTAATAATTTCAATTTTTGTTAAAACATCACTCACTGTGCCCACCCCTTTTACATATTCGATTCGTGATACGCTCTTTCACCGTGTAGCGTAATATCAAGCCCGAGCGTTTCTTCTTCTTGTGTTGCGCGTAGAGATACTACCAACCCAACCACTTTAACAATAATGAAGGTAGCGATGCCGACAAATAGATACGTTGCTACGATAGCCACCAGCTGTTTCCATAGTAGACTTGGGTCTCCGTAGAATAAACCATTTGCGCCGGCATCATTTACAGAAGTTGTGGCAAATAAACCCGTTGCGATACCTCCCCATGTTCCCCCAATACCGTGAAGACCAAATGCATCTAACGCATCGTCGTAACCGATTTTCTTTTTAAGCGAGAAGATACCCCAGAAACAAACTGCTCCGCCGATAAAACCAATTACAATAGAAGCAAACGGTGTAACGAATCCACAAGCTGGTGTAATAGCTACAAGTCCAGCAATCGCTCCCGAAACGGCTCCAAGCAGCGTAGGCTTTTTATTAATAATCCACTCTACTACAAGCCAGCCGATAATTCCTGTTGCTGCCGCTGTATTCGTGTTAATGAAAGCCGTCATTGCAACGCTGTTAATAGTTAAGGAACTTCCAACGTTAAATCCAAACCACCCGAACCAAATCAGCATTCCGCCTAAAAGAGTTAGCGGTAAATTGTGAGGTGCTGCAGCATCGGCATTTTTTCGTTTTCCAACAACAAGAGCTAGAATTAATCCTGCTACACCTGATGAAATGTGAACGACGTTTCCGCCAGCAAAGTCAATAGCTCCTAGTTCACGAAGCCATCCGCCAACTCCCCAAACCCAGTGTGCAACGGGTGCATATACAAATAATGACCATAGGATAGCAAATAAGATAAATGCTGAAAACTTCATGCGCTCTGCAAAAGCACCCGAGATAATAGCTACTGTTAACACAGCAAATGTTAGTTGAAACATCATAAACATGTTATGCGGGATCGTTGCGCTGTAGTCCCCGTTTGGAGTGAATCCAACGCCTTTTAATCCCACCCAGTCCAAGTTTCCAATAAAAGCATTGCCACCGGTCGAAAATGCTAACGAATAGCCAGCTACTATCCAAAGAACAGATATGACAGCTAATGAACCTACGCTATACATCGCGGTACTTAACATGTTTTTACTTCGAACCATGCCTCCGTAAAACAATGCAATAGCTGGTGTCATAATCCAAACCAATAATGCTGAAAAAAACATAAATACTGAATCGCCCATTTGCATGATGATTTCCCCCTTAAGTACGAATAAATAACCCCTAAATTTAATGTTAGATTATATAACATGTTTTGTTATGTTTACTATCATATTTGATTTATATGTATTTAGCAACTACTTTTTGCAAATTTATTCAGAAAATTTTTGTTTTTTTATCCTCTTTTCTTTTTGTTATTTATTCTCCTATGTACACATAAGCTGAAATATCATTTATAAGTGTTAGAATTTCTAACATAAAAAATCCTCTTCTTGGAGTAGAAGAGGATTTTTCTTTACAAATACATATATACACCTGGTCCTAGAGGAATACCGAATACAGCAAAAACAATCAACATTATAATCCAAATTCCTAAGAAGGCTAAAGTATAAGGAAGCATAAGTGAAATGATGGTTCCAAGCCCTGCTTTTGGCTCGTATTCTTTCATAAAGGCTAAAATGACAATCATGTATGGATTTAAAGGAGTGATTACATTGGTAGACGAATCTGCTATTCGGTAAGCTGCTTGAATAAATCCAGGGTTGTACCCTAACAGCATGAACAATGGAATAAAAATAGGTGCTTCTAGTGCCCATTGAGCAGAGCCGCTGAAAATAAGAAGATTCAGCAGAGCTGTTAAAAATACAAAACCAATTACAACGGGAAAGCCTGTTAGATGTAATGCATTCAATATATCCGCTCCTTCTACTGCGATCCACGTTCCAAGATTCGTCCAATTAAAGTAGGCAATAAATTGAGCAGCCGCAAAAATAAGGACGATGTAGCTTGCCATATCTTTCATCGAATCGGTCATATAACCAGGTACATCTCTAGAACTTTTGATTTTCCCTACTGTTATTCCATAAACGGAGCCAACTACCACAAAAAACAGCAGCGTAATCGGAATGATACCATCTAAAAAAGGAGATGGAACAATTCCACCGTCTTCATTTCGTAGAGGAGAGTTGGGCCAAAATAAGAAAACAGCTAGTACAACGACATAAATACATGCAGCAACGATACTGTTTTTTAATCCTCTTGCTTCTACCTCACTAATTTCACCAAAATCATTGCGTTTTTTTCCTTTATAATTACCCAGTCTAGGTTCTACAATCTTTTCAGTGACGATCGCTCCTATAATAGTTAAAACAAATACAGAAGCCGCCATGAAGTACCAGTTCGCTGCAGGACTGACAGCAGCGCTTGGGTCAATTGTTTTAGCAGCTTCAGTAGAAATGCCCGATAACAATCCATCGGTTCCGGATATGATAAGATTCGCTGTAAAGCCTGATCCCACCCCAGCAAATCCTGCCGCTAATCCAGCAAGCGGGTGCCTTCCTACTGTATAAAATATCATTGCTGCAAGCGGAGGAACGATGACAAAAGCAGCATCTGCCGCTAAGTTGGCCATAATTCCTGTAAAAACGATGGCGTATGTAATAAGAGCTTTTGGAGCATTTAAAATCGTTTTCTTTATGGCCACTTCAAGCAGACCTACTTTTTCTGCAAGTCCGACTCCAAGCATCATAGCAAGTACAAGTCCTAGGGGCTTAAATTCAGTGAAATTGGTCAGCATCGATGTTAAGATATACTGAATACCTTCATGCGACAACAAACTGTTAATTGGAAGAGTCTTATTAGTACCAGGATGGACCACTGTTACTCCCATACTATTAATAGCAACAGACGCTAATACGATAATAAGCGCTAAGCATACAAACAAAATAAAAGGATCAGGTAGTTTGTTTCCGAATGCTTCTACTCTTCCTAATAGTTTGTCTAGAAAGGTTGTTGGATGTGGTTTTTGCTCTGTTTGCAAATTAGGTTGTGCCATACTTTCTCTCCCTTTTCTTTTAGATTCTTTTTGTTTTTTTCCTTTTAATTACCAAAAAGACTATTAGTACATAATAATCTGAATATTTATATTATTCAAGTATTATTTTTAAGGAATTTTTATTTATCTATTAAAACTAATAGCATTTAGATAAATAGAAAGCCAGAAGAGATCTTTTGAATCGACAATCAAAAATAACAAAAAGCTCTCCGTTTGAAGAGAGCTTTTTGTTATTTCGCTATACTAGATGGGGCAGACTCTTTTCCTGACTCGTTAACAGCTGTTACATAATAACGAGACTGAGATGCGTCGGAGTCGGCAAAGCTTTTTCGCTCAAATTCCGAAACGCTGCCAATATGGACAAATGTTCCGCCTGGGTTCTTTTTATAAATTCGGTAACCGATAATATTGCCTTCTCGTACCGCGTACCACGTAAGCAAATTACCGCTCATCTTTACATGTGTGGGAGGTTGTGGTGCAGTTGCTTCACGCTCCAATTCTTTTGCTTGGTCAGCTTTTAGTTCTGTATATACAACTAACCTCTCTTGATGGGTTCCTTCCCCACGGTCAAACGTGCCTGTACACGTAATTAGATTTAAATTACGTTTGTTGCTGTACCCAAAAATTTCGTTTAAAGGTGCCTTATCTCGCGGATAGCTTTTTGTACGTTTAACAACAAAGGTAAGCGTGGTCCCCTGTGCATCTCTTACGGTAATTTCATCGTCTTTTTTTAAGTTTTTTAGATTGTAAAAGACGGCAGGACCGGTTTTACTGTCTACGTGTCCTGCTAGTACAGCATTTCCTTTTACGCCAGGTTTAGCTCCTGGTTCAAACCAAGCAACTCCATTTTCTGTAGATGGCGCTGCCATTTCACCGCTGTCTAATAATCCTACTTGTTCAATTGAAGCCTCCACATGAATAGCTGGAATGGACACTTTTGCAGGAATGATTCCTTTGAATTCTTTGTTTAACTGTTTGGCTTCTGTTTTATGCTTTTTTAATACAGCAAATTCTTCTTCAAGCGTTACCCGGCTTTTTAAATCCTTTGATTGTGCTTCTTTTTCTTTTTGCTTAGCTGCATTCTGTTGCTTCATTTCTTTTGCTTCTACCATTTGTTCTTTAAAATATAGTCCGCCGCTAACAAGCAGGACTAAACTTAATATACAGTAGGCGAGAACAATCGCTTTTTTCACATCGTCACCTCGTTTCACAGCTGTTTATAAAAAAGAAGAGAGAACAACCTCTCTTCTTTTTTTAGGACTCTTGACTTGTAATTCATAAGGAAAAGGAGAAAAAATATTATTTGCTTACTGGTTTCTTGCGTAAAATAACTCCAGCTGTTAATACAGCTAACGAACCTAGTGCAATATAGATCGCTGTTAGTGGGTTCATCGTTGATTCAGATGCCCCGCCCATACCTGTTTTCGGCATATCTGTTGGCATAGCTGTCTCAGCAAACTTATCGGGATTTTGTTTTACAATCGCTTCACCTAAAGCTTGGCCGACACCAAACATTAATTTATACCCTTCACGGTACGTATCATAACTTCCAGCGTAGTCGCCGGATGCATATTGCTCAAATGTTTTAATAACCGTATCTTCATGTGCTTTTATAGCTGCCTGTGCGTCTGCAGTTGGAAGGTTTCCATCTGTTGCTGTTCCTAAGAATGTACCAAATTCTTGCGCGAATTTATGGAGCTTGTCTTTAGCAGCTTTTTCTCCTGCTTCATCCCCTTTTACTTGTGCACTTACTAGTTCAGCTTGGGCATTGATGTGATCTCCTTGCCAAATTTTTTCGAATTGTGCAGCCCCTTCATCGCCATATACTGAACCGATTGCAGCTTTAAAATCTGCTGTGTTAGCATTTTCTAACCAGCTAACATAGTCGTAATCTTTTGAACCGTTGAACCCTTTTTCCATTCCCATTGTTGCTAAAGCAAAATGTTCTGCTGCTAAGCTGTTTAATGAAGAACGTAAATCTGCTGCTGGTGTATCTACTTTGGTATTGTCGAATTTATCGGGCATTTGCGTTACGATTGCATTTGATAACGCTTTACTAATGGCAAACATTTGCTGATATCCTTCGCGGTATGTTTTAGCGGCCGCTTCGTAATCACCTGCTACATAATCTTCAAATGTTTCTTTTACTTGGTCTTCATGTACGCGAAGCGCTTCTTTTGCTGCATCTTCAGGTAGTTTGCCTTCCGTAGCAGTACTTAAGAACTTAGCAAATTCATTTACGAATTGATTTACTTCTTTATCTACTTCAGCCATGGCTTCTTTGTCATTTTCTTTTGTTGCTTTTACAAAATCATCTGTGTAATTGTTATGTTCTCTGAAAATTCTTTCAAATTCAGCTGCTCCTTTATCACCATAGACAGACGCAATAGCAGGCTCCATGTCAACGGCATTTTGGTCCAATGCTTTAAACGCAGCGTCAGCGTCTTTAGAACCGTCATAGGCTGTTGTCATAGCGGCAACGGCAAGCGTAAAGTGTTCAGATAATAAGTAGTCTAAGTTCGCTCGTAAATCTGCAGCTTTTGTTACTGCCGTTGGTTGTGCTTCCTCTGCGTTTGCAATTGTGGGCATCAATAGTGAAGCTCCTAGTACAGGGATCATTAACTTTTTGCTTAATTTCATCATTTTCCACTCTCCTCATTTTTAGTTGATGTACGCTACTTTTTTCATTCTTACTACATCTTAAATCGTTAAATAGATTGAACATTTTGAATATTATTTATATTTTACCTTCATGTTCTCCCGTATTTAATGACTCTTTTTAGGAAGTATTCTCTTTCTATCTACTAAACGATTGGCGAATGACCTTGGATCACTTTTTTAAGATGTCATTTTCGTCAAGAATTCCTTCCCTTTCTACTTATCTAACGAACGCTTTGTTCAGCTAGATCACTTTTTTTGAAAAAGTTTTTAACCGCTTTTTTCAAGAAGTACTTCCTTTTCTACTTACCTAACGATCACCTTATTCTGTTGGATCACTTTTTTTAAAATTATTTTAAATTCAAAAGAAAAAGAAAGGTTTCTAAAGGAAACCTTTCTTTTTCTCTTTACTTATTTAAAAAATTCCACATCACGTTGTTTACTTCTTGAGGCTTTTCATGCTGAGGGGCATGAGATGCTTCAGCTAATCGGTGAACAGATATGTTTGGCACATATTCTTCAATACCATCTAAGTTTTCAGGCATAAAAGTAGGATCTTGATTTCCCCAAATAATTTGTACCGGGATGTTTAACACTTCTTCTTCTAACGGAAACAAAGATTTTCTTCGAAGGTCTTCTTCCGTGAAAATCTTTAAATTGCGGTAATAACTTAGCATGGACAGCACAGAGCCATTTTCCCAAGAGTTCATGTATGCTTGAACATCATCAGCTGTTAGGTATCCTTTTTTTACACCTGGCTCGATCACAAGCTTACGCAAACCTGAGAAGTTGTCTCGTTCCATATAGTCCTGTGCTTCTTGTTTTTGAAACCATTTCATATACTCGCTTGCTTTTTGCTGATTTTTATTTGTTCTAAGCTCACGCATAAATGTATAAGGGTGCGGACCGTTAAAAGCAATTAATTTTTGTACATATTCCGGGTAGCGATAAGCGAATGTCCATCCGATTCCTGCTCCCCAGTCGTGTACAACTAGCGTGCAGGAGCTATATCCTAGGCCTTCAATCACTTGGCGAATATCTTCTACTAATACATCAATCTCGTATGATTTTAGTCCGCTTGGCTTTTCAGATAAGTTATATCCTCTTAAGTCCAGAGCAACTGTGTGAAAATCATTAGAAAATTCATCTATCTGGTGTCGCCAAATATGCGAAAAGTCAGGAAACCCATGAAGAAATAGCATAAGCTCTCCTTGTCCCTTGCTTATGTAGTGCAAATTAACGCCATTTACGTTTATATACTGTTTGCTCATTGTTCATTTCCTCCTTTTATGTAGCTGTAGAGCAGTATAACGCTGTAAAAAATGAACGTCAATTCATTTGCTTCGTTCACTTCTTTTTAGTTCTTTTTATGAATATAGTTACTTATTTAGAGTGGATTTTTTTGAAGGAGTGATTAACAATGGCTCATATCTATTCAAAGGGCTGGTTTGTTCAGCAGTTAAAAGCGGCCAATATATCTAAAATCGATGGAAGAAAGCTAGAAAGTTATAAAACCTACATTCTTCGTAATTTACATGCTGAGCTTATAGAACAAGGTAAAATCAACGGCTAAAAGAGGTTGAGACATAACGAAATGAAACCTACGTTTGTCCTAATAAAAAAACGAACCACTAATCAAAATTCTTGATTAATGGTTCGTTTTTCATTTCGTCTAACATATTTTTGTCCCATCCACTTTTTTTACAGCGATTGCTCAATAAAAGATAATACGCGCTTTACATATTCTTTTTTGTATACATGATAATTTTGAACGTGTTCTGCTTTATCAGTTTTCCAGAAGGAAAAAGCATCCGGGTGTGTTTTAGCCATTTTTTCACTTTCAGTGTAAGGGATTTTTGTATCTCCTGTGCTGTGTATAAATAAAATTGGTCGAGGGTAAATATGCTCGACTGCTTTAATAGGACTAGCTTCAGCAGGATTTACATCTGCAATAACAGGAAGAATAGCAATGGTTAGCGGTGTAAATGGGAAATTTGGTAAATGAGACCATACAGATAGATTTTCTTTTAAATAAGAGGTTAAATCACTAAAAGGACTATCGGCTACCACTGCTTTTACGTCGTCATCTTGAGAGGCTGCTAATAAAGAAGTGGCTGCTCCCATTGAAATGCCGTAGAGCACAATTGGCTCTTTTGTTGTTTCTTTCATTTTCTGAATAACGCCTAATAAATCGAGCTGTTCTTTTACACCAATCGTCGTTTGATTTCCTTCTGAGTCTCCTGAATCTCGAAAGTCAAACATGACTACTCGATATCCCGCTTTTACAAATTCTTTGCTCAGCGGCAGAAAGCCAGCTCCTTGTGCTTCACGGTTATTTCCGTATCCATGTGACATAATAATGGTCGCTTTTGGCTGTTCCGTTGGTTCAATCATCCATCCTTTTAAATGGGTTATTCCGTCTTTGCTCAAAAATACTTGATTGCTATAGTGCATGCCGTAATCACTAGGATTTTTCACAGCAGGATTTTTATCTAGTTTTGTCAGGCTTATGCCTACATAAAGAGAAATGGCCGTACAAAGTACAAAACAAAGAATAACAAAGGATATCAGGCTGATCCATATTGTTTTTTTCTTTTTACCTGTATTTGTCTGTCGATTTAGAACTGGAGTCAAGCTCGTTCCTCCTTTTTATCTAAGATCATCTTTCCTATTCTTATTGCTGCTTCCCTTTGTCCACTTTAAAGCTAGCCCATCTATTTTATGAATAAAATTCGTTTTATTTTCCACATATTTTTCCGGTTCAAAGCGATAGCGATGCGCTAGTTCTGTTTTCAACGTTTCGTATTCTTTTGCTGCATCAGGGTGAGTACGCAGATAATCTCGAAACCATATATGCCGATTAATTTCTGGGTGGCCTTTTTCATAAATATGAACGTGGTGGGTTCTTTCATTTCCACCTTTTTGGAAGTATCGTCTTCCTTTTATGCCGTTTTCACCTTTTGCTTCATATCCAAGCTGTTCCATCTTTTGATTATATGTATCTACTTTTTTTATATCTTTCACTTCAATAAGTAAATCAATAATCGGTTTTGCGCTTAAGCCGGGAACAGCAGTGCTTCCGATATGATGAACCTCTAAAACTTGAGCTGACATTATAGTTGTTAAGGTGGCAGCTTCTTTTGAAAATTCCTTTTCCCACGCGATATTATGAGGTGTCAGCTGAATTTCTCTTACGGACTTCATCTTCAATTCCTCCTTTTGTAACGAAAAAACTGCTTACTATAGAATAGCCTATAATAAGCAGTTTTTCATCATTTAACATGTTATTAAGTTTTATCTAGCAAACGCCTGCTTCGCTAAGTTAATAATCGTCATATCATCCATTGGAGGGTTGTGGAGCCCAGCACGCACGTCTCTATAATAGCGCTGCAGCGGATTACTGCGCTGCAAGCTACGCGCTCCTACTATGCGCATGGCTTTGTCAACAACCGTACAGGCACTATTGGTCACTACGTGTTTGACAGCTGCTAATTCTCCCGCTAATGCTGCTCGGTCGCTTGTTTCATCCCATTTGTTTGCCACGCTGTACATAAAGTGACGCGCCTGCATGAGTTCAAGTTCCATCTCTCCGACTAAACGCTGCACATTTGGCAACTCGCTAATCGTTCCTTCAATACTATTAGGCGAATATTCTGTAGCAAATGCGACAGCATAATCTCTTGCTGCGATGGCTGTACCCATGTAGCAAGCTGGTATATGAAGCAACCAGCCGCTTGGCTCATTCTTTTTAAAGCCACCTAGGCGTTCAACAAGAAAGTCTTGTTCAATATCGACATTTTCTAGCACAAGATCGTGACTTCCTGTCCCGCGCATTGCAATCATATCCCATGTTTCTTCTATTGAAAGTCCGCTTGTTTCACGAGGAATTAAAAATAAACCGATCTCTTCTTCACCTTCAATGCTTGCTTTTACTAAGAAGTAATTTAACACTGGAGACATCGTGGTGAATGTTTTTCGGCCATTGATTCGCCAGCCTTTTTTTGTTTTTACAGCTAGCGTTTCCGGTTTGCCTCCTCGAGTAGGACTTCCTGTCTTAGGTTCAGTAGCAGCGGTATTAATAAGTGCACCTTTTTCTATTTCTTTAAAAATAAAATCGAGCATTTGCTGACTCCAAGGCTGTTTTTCACGCAAGTCCATTGTAATCCCCATATGCCATCCAATACTAAGAGCCGTAGAAGCGTCCCCTTGAGCAATTAATTCTTGAAATAATAAAAAATCATAAAGGCGTAATTCATCTCCTCCATAGTTGCTTTCTAGAGAAAGACGTGTGTAGCCAGCTTCTTTTAACTCTTGAATATTTTCAAACGGAAACGTACCTTCTTCATCTATTTTAAAAGCTCGTTTCTTAAATTTTTCGACTAGAGGTAGCAGTTTTTCGTACGTAGACTTTTGATTTTTATTTACAAATGAAACACTCATTTGCTTCATCTCCTTTTTGTATGACAGAGTGTCCCTATCGGATTAATATATAGTTCTTATCATAGCATACCTCATCTTTTCTGTGCATGTTTGGTGTGTTTATCTTTCTCGTTAAATCTATTCTTTTTCCAATTTAATGGTCTGTTTTACCTACACGTTCCATACATTTAATGGAATAAAAAGAAGGGAATGGTGTGAATGAATCAATGTCCAAAATGCGGTGCCAGTGCAAGCACAGATCAATTATTTTGCAATAACTGCGGCTTTTCTTTCACCGTGTCGCCAGCTGCAGCTAAGCATAAAAAGAGCTGGTATATTGGCGGGGGTATTGTGCTTATACTTCTTTTAACTTTTGTATTTTATTTCTTTTTCTCTGGTTCAGAAGAAAAAACGGCTGACCGCTTTATTGAGGCATTGGAATCGAAAGATACAGCTGTGTTAAGAGAGTTATTAGACTCTTCGCAGTCTACTATAGTTATTAATGACACATCTATTCAAGCACTGTTGGATGCAACTTCCGATGGTTCTATTTTACGAGACGTTGAAAATGATTTGAAAAATAAATCGAGTATCTACTTTACAATAAAAGAACAGAAACATTCACTACTCTTCAAAAAACAGTACGTGGTTGTGCCGTCATCATATTATATCTCCCTCACCACGCCAGAGGATGCAACAGTTACAGTCAATGATACAAAACAATCCATATCCAAAAATCAAACGCAAAAAATAGGGCCTTTTATGATTGGAAATTACCCGCTTACAGCTTCTTATGAAAGCTCTTACGGAAAGCTTACAGACCAAACCACTGTAAATTTTCACCGTCAAAAAGAAGAAAATATATCTGTTGTATTTAAAGGGGCTTATGTTACAATCTCATCGAATAGAGATGACGCTATTTTATTCGTAAACGGAAAAAGCACGGGGCTTCAGGTGAATAGCTCATCACAAATAGGGCCTGTTGCCACGGATGGAAGCGTCACTGTTCATGCAGAAGTGCAAAAAGGCAGCACCACGTTCAAAAGCAGTCCTTACACCATTCAAAATGAAGAAAGTATTATATTAAATATACAAACGCCGCCCGTTGAAAAGGAAAAAACCGTCATAAAAGAACGAGAAGTAATCGTGCCTGGGCCGCGCTCTTATGCTACTTCAAGCTCTTATATTCTTCCGGGTTCGGATTCTTACAAATTAAGTTATGGTGATATTAGCAGTTTGAGCTCGAGTGAACGAAGGCTAGCTCGAAATGAAATCTATGCGCGGCATGGGTATGTATTTAAATCGAAAGATCTTCAAGCCTATTTTTATGAAAAGTCATGGTATACACCTGATTCATCATTTAGAGACTCCTACTTATCAAGCGTTGAAAAATATAACATTGATTTTATTAAATCATATGAATAAAGTGAACTCCCCTTTACCCAGGGGAGTTTTTTGATTGAAGCGAGTGCTTACTCCTACGTTTTTTTACATACCATGATCCCTACATACGTTAATAAATTTTTTATAGCCTTCTTCATTCTTTTCACTGTAAAATATAAAGTAGATGTACATAAACTTACTACACGCATAAGGAGAGATGGAGAATGAATGGAATTGGACGACTTCCACAAAAGCTTAATGGACATTTGATTTTAGAAAATATTCAAGAAACCATGATTATTGCGGATCAAGACTATCGTGTGCAGTGGATGAATGCAAGAGCAATTGAAACACTTCAGCCAGTACTCCCAATCTACCAGTTATCTCATATCGAAGAGTTAATTGGAAAGCATATGGACTTCTTTCATTCCAATTCTGAAGAAGCGGAAAATTTACTCACCTCTCTTCATACAACCTACAGAACGCGTATAACGATTGGCAGTCAATACGTAGCAGAAGCTGTGATTCACCCCATTGATACAAAAGACGGCGAGCGTTATGGCTACTTGCTTATGCTATTAGACTTTACAGATCAAGCCGAAGCAGAGCTTGAAAAAGAACGGTTAATTGAGGATTTGTCCACTCCTTTATTAAAGATATGGGACGAGGTTTTAGCTGTGCCCATTACCGGTAAGATGGATATAGAACGTGGAAAGAAGCTAACTGAAACGGTATTGGAGGCAGTTGTAAAAGAACAGGCGCGCTATTTGCTTATTGATTTATCTTCCCTTCATTCATTAGATGAAGAACACGGTTATTATATTAACACGCTCCACGATGCTTTGCGTTTGATTGGTACCACTTGCCTTATTGTTGGTCTTTCTTCAAAAATGGCTCTGTCGCTTGTAGATTCTCAGTTTAATTGGCGAACATTTTCCACTGTCCAACAAAGCATCTCTTACATTTTAGAAAAAAAGAATTGTCGTATTGCACCCATTTCATAAGCCCATCATATCATTAAGTAATCCTCTCTCAATCGCTTTTTCCTTCAATCGGAAAAGGCGATTTTAGTTATGAGGAATTGTGAACGTTTAGGCACTTATCATCATAGGATACATTAATCAACCATAGAAAAGGGTGAGAGCCTATGCCAAGTGTTATTAACATTTATAATTTAAAGATCAACAGTATCTCAAGCAACGGTTCTGTCAACATTGGCGAAGCACTCCATAACAGTCACACGGCTCATTCAAAATCCACTGGTACGAACTCTTCTTATGGCGATGTCTCACCTGCTTCCTCGAAAATGCGAAACATTTATATCGATCCTGATACAAATGACCAAACAGATATTGCAAACGTTGATCATGTCAATGGTTATCAGCAGTGATATAGGGCAATGCTTGTCAACAGCATGACGACAAACGGTGAATACATTCTCTCTGAACGCAATAGGCCGTTGGAGTAGAATGAATAAAAACAGTAAGGAGTCTCTTTATGCCTCTTCAAATTAACGTTTTTAATATCGTAACAAACGGTGTCACACAAAACGCAAATATTGATTTCGGTTCCACCATTCAAAACAGTCACACGGCGAACTCAAAGTTTAACGGCGCAAATTTCTCTTTAGGTAACTTCTCTCCTACTTGCTCTCAAATGAATACGGGCGTGTTAGATCCTGACGTAAGCGATCAAGATCAAATTGCAAACCCTTCAGCTCCAATTGGAAATCAAATTTAGATTTAACGATTTTGTCGTTTTACTTGGCACATTACAAGGAGGTGTGTAAATATGTTTCCATTTGGAAAGTCTCCGTTTAAAGGAATGATGGAAAATATCCCAAAAGGAATGGCATCTAAAGACATGAATAAATATATTCAGCAAATGATTTCTTCTACGATGTCCCATTCTTTTCCGGATTTTATGCAAGGAAATGAATTCTTTAAGCAGGCCCAAGACATGATGAAAGAACAGCAGGATGTGGGAAATGAAGGTCATGGACAACAGCTAAGAAGATTTGATTCAAACGTCATTAATACATTAGACGAATGCATTGTTCAGTTAAAAATTCCTAACCGCGATATTGTATCAAGCATTAAAGTCTATCATACTCCATACGTGTGTACGATTGAAGGAATAGATGGAGAAGAATCCTTCAAAGAAGAAATTCAGCTTCCTTGTTCGGTTCGCAAAAAAGGTACACGCGCCGTATATCGTTCCGGGGTGTTGGAAATCCGGATGCCTAAACATGTTAATATTCCTATGTCTCAAATAGACGTCCACGATTTAGATTAAAGTGGACGTTTTTTTCTGTTTTCATGCATACATATAAAATAGAAAGCGGCAAAAGGCCTTGTTTTATTTTTTTAAAGAAGGTGACAAATATGAATCATGGAAAGTTTAAAAAGTGGGCAGAAACGTTACAAGAAGAAAACCATACAAAATTTTGGGAAAAGATTTTTGACGATGATCCTGAAGAAAAGAATGATACGGAAGCAGATGCTTCTCCTCAAATTGTAAATGAGTATCGAGATTATCCTTTAATTGATGTATACGAATGGGCAAATCAACTGTTAGTTGTGATTGAAATACCCGGTGCTAAACGAACAGACGTCGAATTGACCATGCATGAAAATACTTTACACATATCCGGTTCATCTCTTTTAACGATGAAGGATGCAAATGTTCTTCACAAAGAAAGACGTGAAGGAACGTTTCAACGATCAATCATCCTTCCACCTGCTGTAGGGGAAGCGCCGTGTCACGCATCATTTAAAGATGGTCTATTGCACGTGAAATTTGATTTGTAATTTATTGTGCAGAACTATACGTAGCATGAAAGGCAGGGAATTTCATGTTTTCTAAGTGGTTTAAACAATCGCCTAAAATTGAAACAGTCCGCAAAATAAATCCGTCTTCCCTTCCAACCAAAAAAAAAGTAAGTCCCATAGACCAAAGCTCTAATCAAAAGCGGAAAGAATTACCCGAAAAGATGAAAACTAAAAAACAGTCTAATCTAAAGAAACCCCCTCAGCAGCCAAAGAAGTTGCCGAGCCAAACGGAGCCTAAGACATCTGATGAAGTTGAATTCACAAAACCTGTTCATTCGTCAGATTCAGCGCTGAACCTGCAGGGAATTATTGATCAAGTGACGCGTTTAACCGACGCGATTCCTAAAATAGAAGAGCTTCATCAGCAATTACATGAATCAGCTCATCTTATTCAATCATTGTCTCAACTGCACGAGCAAACAGCTCATTTACTTTCGGCTATGCAGTCAGCTCCTAATTTCGAAGACATTCAAAATCAGCTCTCTGCGTTAAAGGAAGAATCGTCCAATACAGCTTTATATGAGATGGTGAAAACTCTTGACAAAAAGATTGATGAAGTAACTCAGCCAAAGCAGTCCATTGTTGTTGAAAAAATTATGGTGGAAAAAGTATTGTTAGACAAAATTGACCTTAGTAATAATTTTGGCCAGCTAGGAATTAAAGATTTGACCGGCCACTTAAACATTGGTACAACTTACAGCGCTGACTCTGATCAAGTGGATGAAGAAGTCAAAGACTTATTCTCTGTTAAGCTAAAAGAAAAAAAGATTGATGAACATACAACTGAGACAACGATGAGTTCAGGAGGTGAAACAGAAAAGCCTGATCACTCCGAAGAATAAAAAATGACCGCTACTGCTTATTTAAAGCAATTGTCGGTCATTTTTGTTTCCATAAATAGTTGTAATTCTTTCTGTAGGCGTTCCATTAAGAACGCTGAAATTTCTTCTTGATTTTCTTCTTTATGATGAGATGATGCTACAACAATACGGCCTGTTTTTCCTAAGAAAGCCCGGTATTCAATTACCTTCATCGCAGCATGAAGTAGGTTCGCGTCCGAAAGCGGTGTATTTGTTAGTAGAACAATATTCATTTCATTCTCTTTTTGTCCATGTGTCAGTACAGTCAGCCACGAGTAACCTTTATCGTCTTTTAAGCGAACTTCATGACTAGATAAAGACGCAGATTTCCACGCCGTGTTAGAACTGCTTTGCTGTTGAACAATTTCTTGACACCAGTCTAGACCTGTTTCATTGGAACCCAGTGAAAGAGTTCTCAAAGGACGAGCAAAGGATAAACATAGCTTGCCCGGTTCCTTTTGCAACTGATACAACTCATGGAAGTCCGTCTCTGGATATTGATACGGCGGCACAAAAGCAATTTGCCGCTTGTTCACAGCGGGATGGTGAAATACATGCAAATCAACGCCATATACTCTTTTTAACGTAGCTGCATCCTGAAAAATGGCATCCATCCCCGTTTCTTCTACTCTTCCATCTTTCAATAATACGGCATTATCTGCAAACAGCGAGGCAATGTTGAGATCATGCAAAATGGCCAGAACCGTCAAGCTCATTTCCTGCTGTAACGTTTTTAACAGCTGAAGCAGTTCCATCGTATGTTTTACATCTAAGTGATTCGTTGGTTCATCAAGAAGTAAGTAGTCAGGTTCTTGCGCCAGTGCTTTAGCAAGTAAAACCCGCTGTTTTTCTCCACCGCTCAGCGATTGAAAGGTATGATTTCGATAGTGCCAGACGTTTGTTAATTTCATCACGCTTTCTACCACTTCTTCATCCTGTGCTGATACAGTGCTAAACAAACCTTTTGCCTGATAAGGATAACGTCCAAGTGAAACAATTTCTTGAACCGTAAATTCTAATCCAATTTGATTTTCTTGCGTCATGACTGCAACTTTTTGCGCCAGTTGTTTTGGTGAATAAGCCTTCACTGACTTCCCTTCTACCTTCACTTCTCCTGATTGAGTGGTTAATACATTCATAATTAAGCGAATAAGCGTTGTTTTTCCGCTTCCATTTGGTCCTAGTAAAGCAACAAAAGAACCTTTGTCTACGGTGAACGTGATGTCACGAACGGTCGGTTTCTGTTTATCGTATCCTCCCGTCACATTATATAGTTCAATCATGATATTCCTCTTTTCCGCATACGTTCTTTTACAAGCAGCAGCGTAAAAATTGGCGAACCAATTAAGGCGGTTACGACTCCAATCGGCAGTTCACGAGGTTCTAATATCGTTCTTGCTAATAAATCGGCTAAAACCAAATAACTTCCTCCGATTAAAATAGAAAGCGGCAGTACATGCTTATGATTAGCTCCCGCTACGAGACGCACTACGTGGGGAATAACTAAGCCAACAAATCCAATTGCCCCAGATACTGATACCGCAGCCCCGGTTAATACGGATGCACCTATTAAAATCATTCTTTTTTTCTTCTTTACGTCTATCCCCATAAATTGAGCGGATTGATCGCCAAATGCTAAGCCGTTCAGCTCTTTCACATGTAACAGCAGCATAATCGTACCGACTAAAAAGAACGGCCCTAAAATTTGAATATGCGACCATCCTCTCATTGATACGCTTCCCATTAGCCAATATAAAACCTGCCTTACATCTTCTTCAGGAGAAAGAGCTACAATTAATGAAATAAGCGCGCTCATAAAGGATGATAAAATAATCCCCGCTAAGATGATGGTTTCATTGGCCAAATTGCCGCTTGCGAGTTTCGTAATACCAAAAACTAAAAGAAGAGTAATAAAACCAGATACGATGCCGACTACAGGCAGCGTGAAGATAGACAAACCAAAAATACTCCAGTGAAAATAAATTGCCATGACAGAGCCAAGGGTTGCACCTGAGGAAACTCCGATCGTGTAAGGATCTGCAAGAGAGTTTCTTAATAGCCCTTGAAAGGCAGCTCCTGCTATTGAAAGCGAAGCTCCTACTAAAAATGCCACCAGTACTCTTGGAAAACGAATTTGCCAAATGATTAAATCCATGTTTTCCGGACCGTGATATAAGGATAGTCCGGTAAGGTGGCCAATAATAATTTTGATTGTATCTCCTACGGTTAACGAAACTGTACCAATAAATACTCCCATAATCACCGAAGTACATACAATAAATAAACTGACTATGTATAAAATAGATGCTTTGTTTAAAAAAATACGTTTAAAAATCAATACTTTCAGCTCCTCTAGGAAACGAGGCGTGATGTTTTACATTACATTAACCATTCATTTTCCTGTCCATAAACCATGTTTCCATCCTACATAGTATTGGAAACAATCATCTTTTATTTGTTACGAGTGCTAGACTGTTGAACTAGGCAACGTAGAATAGCGTACTAAAGTTCTCGGTGAAAAAACAAGCGAAAACCTCTACAAGCTACACTTTTTGTGCTTGCTCCGGGCTTTTATAGTTGTCTATTAAATGATACAGCTTTTCCATATCTACAGCTTCTCTCACATATGCTGCTGCTTTTGAAAAAGACTCCTCTTTTTGCAGGCGACTGTTGAATGTATCCGTAATAGGCGGCAATTTTTTAAGTTTACGAATTTGATTAAGCAAAGCTCTGCGCAAAGCATCGTTATGAAACACATCATGAACATACGTGCCAATGATGTTGTCTTTAACCGTTCCTTCTTTTTGATCATCTACCACCGCAAAGGCTTCCGTTATGCTTTTAGAAACCGTCTTTCCCATATGAATTTCATAGCCTTCAATCGAAACCTTCTCACTCTCTAACTGAACATATCCAGAAACTCTTTCTGTTTTTTTGCTGGTTGTCATAACGGTTTCCACTGGAAGCAAACCCAGCCCTTTAATAGATTCAATCCGGGACTCTACTGCATCGGGGTCCGTAATTGTCTCGCCTAACATTTGATATCCCCCGCAGATGCCAATAACGTGAGCGTTTGTTGCGTTCAAGACTTGATTA
This sequence comes from Priestia sp. TGN 0903, assembly GCF_050846855.1. Classification (NCBI taxonomy): domain Bacteria; kingdom Bacillati; phylum Bacillota; class Bacilli; order Caryophanales; family Bacillaceae; genus Priestia; species Priestia sp. TGN 0903. The sequence goes on along the minus strand of NZ_JBOZGL010000003.1, from coordinate 446,572 downwards.
ATGGCTAGAGCCAGGCCGCTTTCTTGTAAAAACTGCGCATCTTCAATCGTATTTTTGCTTCCTGGTAAAACAATTAAATCAGGCGTACCTAGTTGTGATGGCTTGGTTACAAGTCTCACATGACAGTCTTCTTCTAAGCTTAGAGGATCAATGTCCGTAAAATTTGAGATGCGAGGATACGAGATAACCGCAATATCGATTTCTTTTAACGGATTCACAAGCGTTGAGTAATTTCTGAGTGATAGCGAATCTTCAGCGTCAATTTCCACGTCGTGCATATAAGGAATCACTCCTAGTACCGGAACTCCCGTGTATTCTTCAAACCACTTCAACCCCGGTTTTAAAAGCTCTAAGTCTCCTCGGAATTTATTGATTAACACTCCAATTACTCTAGGTTTATGTTCATCTGGAAGCAATTGAAGAGTACCCACCAGACTCGCAAAAACCCCTCCTTTATCAATGTCTCCTACTAACACAACAGGGGCTTGGGCTATCTTTGCTACGCGCATATTTACCAGTTCCCGATCGTTCAAATTCACTTCAGCAGGACTTCCAGCACCTTCAATCACAATTCGATCATAATGATTGGCAAGCTCTTTATAAGACTCCGTGATAACGTTCAAACCTTCATTAAAAAATTCTTGCCGATACTGAAAAGCAAACATATTACGAAGCGGCTTTCCATGAACGACAATTTGAGATTCATGATCACGAGTTGGTTTAATTAAAATAGGATTCATATTGGTTGTTGCTTCTACTCCAGCCGCTTCAGCTTGAATTCCTTGCGCTCTTCCAATTTCTTTTCCATCCATTGTAATGTATGAATTAAGCGCCATATTTTGCGATTTAAACGGTGCAGTTTGATAGCCGTCTTCTTTAAAAATACGGCAAAACGCTGTAGCAATCATGCTTTTTCCAGCGTCTGAGTGCGTTCCTTGAATCATAAGAGGTTTTCCTTTTTTCACTTTTTCCACTCCCTATCACATAAAAAAACCTTAACTGTAAAAGTCAAGGTTTGGTCATGCGCTCATTAACACATTGTCTTGACTTATTTCTCCCACCGAAAAATAAGGGGTTTTTAAAAGCAGGTCTCCTGGCTTATGCTTCATTTTACTTCTGCATCCTTCCTAGTTTGACTAGTGGGTCTTTGCAGGTTCATCCACATTTACAGTAGCGGGGGCTGCACCGGATTTACACCGATTTCCCTATTATCCTCCTTAGAGGCACTTTTAAAATCATTTATTCTTTATTGTAACGAATTTTATAACCATTCACAATAACGATTTTCTTCTATTATTATATATTACTGTGTTTATACTTATTTGGGTCTCGTATGCTATAATAACAATTATTTTCCAAACATCTTATGAAATAGCTAGGAAGGTGCTCGTAGTTGAAGAAAAAAATCATTTATATCTTTATTAGTTTGCTTGTTCTTTATGCTGTAATCATGTCTTTTTGTATGTATCAAACCGCTCATCAGCCTGTTCCGCAAAAAGCAGATTATGTGCTCATTTTAGGTTCGAAAGTAGACGGAGATCAAATGTCTCCTAGTTTAAAAGAACGAGCAAAAACGGCTTTATCTTATTTAAAGACTCATAAACAAACAAAAGTTATCGTAACGGGTGGAAAAGGATCCGATGAAGAAATTTCTGAAGCAGAAGCAGCCTATCGTTTTCTACGAAAAGAAGGAATTAAAAAGAATCGAATGATAAAAGAGGATCAGTCAACTTCTACTTTTGAGAATTTCACTTTCACTAAAAAGAAAGTTGATATTCAACACAAAAAAGTCGTGCTTGTTAGCAGTGATTTTCATTTATTTCGCGCCTCTATTATTGCCAAGCGTCAAGGTTTTGACGTTTATCCTTTAGGTGCAAAGACACCAAATTCAATTAAACTTCAAGCCTACTTTCGTGAGTATGCTGCTATCTTAAAAACGTGGCTGTTTGATAAATAAATAGAGTACGCCCCTATACAAACGAAAAACACGGCATGAATTCATGCCGTGTTTTTTATTAATCATCCGTATCGATAACTGCTTTTGGCAAACCCGTGTATTTCGCCCAGTAGAAAATACCGATTGAAACAAGAGCAATTAAAATTAAGTCAAGCGGGTTGCTTAGCACACCTTGTCCTCCACCAAATGAGCCTAGGTAAGAGATAACAAGCATAATAATATAATAAGCAACTAGCCACCAAGCAGATTTAAGCTGCTGTGCAAATTTTACAACGTCAGTTGGTACGTATTTCTTAAATGCTACGTAGATAACAACCATTAGAAGCTGTGATCCTAGAAGCCAAGAAATTGTCGTCCATCCTGACCAATATACGATGTATGAACAGAAGATAAATGACACAGGAGCAATAACGCTCATGCCTTTTAATTTGAAAGGCTTTTTAAGGTCTTTTGCATTTACTCTGAATGCAGCAGCTGAAATTGGCGCAATCGCATAAGACAGAATAAGTGCTACTGAACATACGTTTACTAGCGCTTCCCAAGAAGGAAATGGCAGTGTCCAGAATACGGACATTCCAAACGATAGCCATAGTGACGCACGTGGAATTCCTGTTTTCTTATCTACTTTTGAGAAACGTTTAAATAGTGTTCCATTACGAGACCAAGCATAAACTAAACGAGAAGTTGTATTCATGAAGATGTTCCCGTTACCGCCTGGTGATAAAATAGCATCAAAAATAACAAGCGTTACTAACCAGCCAAGGCCTAAAATAAGTGCAATATCTTTAAATGGTAAAGAGAATTGCTCTTGAATTGTTCCCCATCCTCCTGATAGCATATCAGCCGGAATGTTACCAATGAACAATACTTGCAGTGCTGTGTAAATAATCGCTGAAAGTACAATACAGATAATGAGCGCGATTGGAATATTACGCTGCGGGTTTTTAACTTCACTGGCTACAGAAACAATAGGGTGAAGTCCTAGGTAAGCAAACATAACGCCACCTGTTGAAATGGCTGCTTGAATACCATTAAAACCAAACGGAGTAAAATCGCCAGTTGTAAAGTTAGCTGATTTAAAGTGATAAGCTAACACGACGATAATTGTAAGAGGAACCGCATATTTGAACACAGATATAATAACATTTGACTTAGCAAATGCTTTTACACTTACGTAGTTAATGATAAAAAATAGCGTTAATAACGCGAACTGAAATAACCAGCCGATTGTAGTAGGCGATTCAGAACCATGTTTAGTTAGACCAGGAAGCCAAAACGCAACATACTGACGTACAGCCGTTACCTCGATGGCAATCAAACTTGTGTAAGCAATAATGGTAATGAATGAAATTAAGTAACCCACTAAATGACCATGTGAGTAAACCGGATAACGGATAATTCCACCGGTACGCGGCAGCGCTGCTCCAAGTTCAGCATACACTAAACCGATAAGTAAAATAATGACTCCGCCAATCAGCCACGAAAAACTTCCGGCTGGACCAGCCTTTGACGCTACGTTACTAACCGCAAATAACCAGGCGGAACCAAAAATAGCTCCCATCCCAATTAACGTTAGGTCAAGTAACGATATTGATTTTTTAAACTTTCCTTGATTTCCTTGATCAGACATAATATCCTCCTTTAAAATTTCCACTCCACATATCTACGCCCTTGCGTCCGATATGGGATTCTTTACATCATCCTCCTCTTACTAAGACCTCACAAGTGGATATGTTAACAAATATTCTCTAAAAAACCAAGTTAAAAACTTTTTTTTTTGTAAAACATCGTTGAATTGCTTATGTATAGCGCATAAATTCCACAGAAGATTTGAGGACTACTCCTCTTATTTAACCGCATTTTTCTTAGGTTAAACATAAAAGAATATTCAAACTATTTACCGTAAAAAAGGGTCTGAGATATAACAAAATCAACCGCTAGAAGCAGCTACATACGCAACGCCTACGCTTGCCATACCAATAAAAAAATCCGAACGATGAATCGTTCGGATTTTGCTTCAACTAAAATAATTTTGTCCGTACCTCTTTTTTTGCTTATTTAAATACTTTTACACGTTCACTTAGTGGTTGAAATTCTTTTTCACCCGCTGGCGCCACAGGATTACCAAATGGCATTTGGGCAATTAATTTCCATGAACTCGGAATATTCCAAGCTGCTTTTACTTCATCGTCAATCAATGGATTGTAATGCTGCAATGTTGCTCCTAGGCCTTCGAGCTCAAGCGCTGTCCAAATCACATGCTGCAGCATGCCTGATGATTGGTTAGACCAAACCGGGAAATTTTCGCTGTAAGATGCGAACTGCTTTTGCAGCCCTTCAACTACTTCTTGATCTTCAAAGAAAAGAACTGTTCCATAGCCGCTTCCGAATAAGTTCATTTTTTGATCCGTATCTGAAAAATTTTCAGCTGGAACAATTTTACGAAGCGTTTCTCTCGTAATATTCCACACTTTATCATGCTGTTCGCCAAATAAAACGACTACGCGTGCGCTTTGGGAATTAAATGCTGAAGGAGTATGTTTCACCGCAAAGTTAATAATTTCTTCAATTTTTTCTTCTGACATTTTTACATTTTTATCAATTGCATAAATAGAACGTCGGTTTTTAATTGCTTCATAAAAATCTTTTCCAACCTGTTGTTGATCACTTGATTTATCAAATAATTTATCTAAAAAACCCATTTTCCACACTCCTAATTGTTTGTTTTTTTAAGCTTAAATTGCATGTTTATACCCTTCCCCCTGATAAAAGGAGATAAACAAGATATAATGAATTCTTATATCTCTAATTCGAGATATTAAACTAAAAAAATATTAATTGAAATTTAATTACTTTATGTAACTTACTTTACAATGATTATTATTACCTGTCAACAGAAAAATTATTTTTTTTTGTTGATCATCAAAAGAGGTTGAGACATAACGAAATGAATCCAATCTAAAATAAACAAATGGGATATATGAGCTGAACCGCTTTTGATACCGCAGTTGATTTCCGTGCACGACTTCGCTTTCCGCGGGCGGCCGCTGAGCCTCCTCGTCACTTGCGTTCCTGCGGCCTGCGGGGTCTCATCTGTTCCGCTTTTTCCGCAGGAGTCTTCGTCGTGCCCTTCAATCAACTGCTAGAAGGAATGAAACAGGTGAAACCTACGTTCACCGTAATAAAAAAACGAACCGCTAATCAAAAATTTTGATCAAGGGTTCATTTTTTCACTTCGTCTAAAATATTTTTATCTCAGCCTTTTTTATAGATACTTAATGTTCATAAATCATCTTTCGCGTCATTCCCCCGTCTACTACGAGGTTAGCTCCTGTTACAAAATCATTTTCGACGTTTGTTAAGTACATACACGCTCTTGAGATATCCGCTGGCGTTCCTACCCGATTAGACGGATGCTGCGTATGATCGATTTCACGAAGGCCATCGTAGTCAGATGTCTCAATCCATCCTGGAGAAATAGCATTTACCGTGATGTTGTCATCACCAAGCGAAACGGCAAGTGCATGAGTTAAAGCAACGATTCCTCCTTTTGTAGCAGCATAGGCTTCTGTATCTGGTTCAGACATTGAAGCTCTTGTAGAAGCTAAGTTTACAATGGAGCCTCCGCTTTCGTTTTTCCTCATCACTTTAGCTGCTTCGCGAGAACATAGAAACACGCTGCGCAGGTTCGTATTGATAATGTCATCCCATTCATCAATGGTTAGCTCATACGGTGATTTCCAGCGAGAAACGCCTGCATTATTAATCAAAATATGTATCGTTCCATACGTACTGACCGTTTTTTCAACGAGATGTAAAATGTCGCTTTCTTTTCGGACGTCTGTTTTTACAAAAATGGCTTCTCCGCCTTGTCTTTGAATAGCTTCTGCGTGACGCTCGCCTTCGGTTTCGTCCACATCTGCCAATACCACTTTTGCTCCTTGTTTTGCGTATGCGCGTGATACATCTTTTCCTATTCCATTCGCAGCTCCCGTAACAACAACAACTAAATCTTTAAATGACATATCATCTCCTCCTTATACGCTTTATTCACTTTTTTCTTCGTCTTTAAACAAGTGATCCGTGACGAAAAGAGCAAATGTTTCAGCCGTTAACTTGCATCCAGAAGCTTTTGGATGACCCCCTCCTCCAAGGTGCCCAACAATTTCGGCTAAGTTGATTTCGTCTTTTACTGCACGGAAGCCAATCTTTTGGCGTCCCATGTCCACCATAACGGAAAAGTCGATATCTTCGTTTTCTAGACACAGTGCATTTCCTAGCTCAGACTGATATGTATCTGCAAATACAATGCCTACGTTGTACGCTGTTTTAGCAATTTCAACACTTTCTTTTATGATTTGTTTTTGCTTGTCGTAAATATATTTTTCAATCTTTTTTTCTTCTGCTTCTAGTAAAATTTCGTGTTTGTCCGTAAACGTAAATTCTTGATTTTCAGTATGGTACGATTCACGAAGCGTTTCTAGAATGGTCTCTTTAAATTCTTCATGCGGGATTAGATAATATAGGTGATTGAGGCGCTTTGCTTTCAAATTATTTTCATGAAACCAGTCCCACGTATCAAATAAGCGCACAAGTTCTACATATTCATCAAGCAACTCCGTTTTTTGAAGCATGTTGTTGCGCACTAAGTAGTCGTAGAAAAGAGATGTAGCTGCTGTCTTTTTACCGTTTTCGTCTTCTGCAATAACATGAACCCAATCGTATTTCTCAGCTAGTGGAAGAGCAGAGATATGATGGTCAATAAGAGTGATTTTTTGTCCTTTTTTTACCAGTTCATTTAATTTTTCCGCTACTTCATCGTTTACGCTAATATCCGTTATGTATAAAGCTGTGTCTCCATCGTTTTCTTCTTCAATAAAATGCGTCACTGTGTCATTGATGCGGCCAATGCTTACCGTGCTGTAATCAAAGTTGTCGTCGCCAAACGCTAACCGACCCAACAGTGCTGGACTTACCCCGTCTAAATCGTTATGTGAAATTAATTTTATTTTTGTCATCAATCAAAACTCCTTTATTTTCAGTCGCCTTAGTATATGTACCGGCTTGTATATTATAGCAATTTCAACATAAAAATGCTGTTATTTACTTTGAAGAGAAGGAATATCTTCGCAATAAACAAAAGTGAAGTAAACGTTTAGACTTACCTGTATCAAAAGAGAGTGAGACATAACTACATCGATCCAATCAACAGCTAGAAGCAACTACACACATGAAACCTACGCTCACCAATACCAATAAAAAAATCCGAACGAATGTGATTCTCCATCAAGAATCTCGACTCATCGTTCGGATTTTCTTTTAACCAACCTACTTTTGTTTCAGCCTATTTCCACTTACTCTAAATTGCTGTGCTGTTTAAACGCCTGTTCATGATCCGTTTGGTTCAAATTCCCGTATTCTAAGCAAATCGTATCAAACACAACATGAGCACATTGATCAAACAATGAACCAAGCGGCTGAATAGAAGCGGCTTCATTTTCGCTTCGGTATTTGGTTGCAGCGGGAATGTGCAGCAGCTCATCAGTATGAGCAGTTAATGGTGATTCTGTACTAGCTGAAATGCCGATAACTGAACATCCTACTTCTTTGGCTTTTTTAGCTACGCTCACCACTTGCTGTGTTTTTCCTGAGCCTGATACAGCCACCAATACGTCACCTGCTGCAATCGAAGGAGTAATAGTCTCTCCTACAACGTATACTGTTGCACCTAAATGCATCAGTCTCATCGCAAATGATTTGCCCATTAACCCGGAGCGACCTTCGCCTATAACAAAAATTCGTTTCGCTTGGTAAAGTGAAAACGCTACTTCTTCTATTTGCGGTTCTTTTATGTGATTCATTACGGCTGTAATTTCATGTAAAATCGTTTGTGTTTTTGTCATTATACGTTCCCCCTGCTCATAAATAAGCCTTGAAATTCAGCAGATGCCTTTGCCACATCCGCACTTTTTGTAATTGCTGATCCAATAATCGCGACGTCCGCTTTCATTTGAAGTAATGATGCTGATGAGGCTGGATTAATTCCTCCTGCTACTGCTATTTGCGCATCTGAATGAAAATACTGCCGCAAATTTATTTGACTCAGCGATTTTCCTTCTTTTTCTTGCTCGTCTTTGCTGATATGATGGCAAAAAATAGCGCTTCTATAAATACTTACTTGCTTTTGCGAGCTGCTTGACGTGTTTAATAAATCAACCATCATTTTTTTATTCCATTTTTCGCTGACATTTGCACACGTCTCTATCGTGGGTAAAGGTGATACGCCCATTACTGTTGCTATATCTGCTCCTGCTTGATAGCACATGGTAAACTCATACTCTGCGTTATCGATCGTTTTGATATCTGCTACAATCGTTTTGTGCGGAAATGCCTGTTTGATTTTATAAATGCTTTCAATTCCATACTCTTTTATAAGAGATGTACCTACTTCAATCCAATCAACATAGGGTTCTGCCAGCTTGGCAAGGATAATAGCTTCTTCAATTGTGACGCGATCTAATGCTAATTGTATCTTCATCTTTCTTCTCCTCACTTTCTACTAAACCGGTTTAGTAACAGCGTAAAAAAAACGAATATTTTGATGAGCTAAAAAGAGCACGCCATAGGCGCTCTTTTTAGCTTAATGCGACAACGTTGTTTCTCGAATAATTAATTCACATTCATACTGGTACTCTTCATAAGCTATCTTTTCTTTCAAAATTTGTTTAATAAGTAAATCTGCTGCTTTTGTTCCCATGTCAAAAGCAGGCTGCGAAATCGTGGTAACGGCAGGCGTTGCTACATCTGCGTAAGGAATATTATCATAAACAATTAAAGATAAATCATTCGGGATATTAAATCCGTGTTGTTTAATAAATTTCTGCACTTCAATGAACACTAAATCGTTTCCAGCCAGCAGCGCTGTCGGCGGATTATCGGCTGCAAATAGCTTCTCCAGCGCTTTTTGCATGTCCGCTTTTTTGCAGTTAATAATCATAAATTCATTTACAGGCATATTGGCTGATGTTAACGCTTCTTTGTACCCTTCTACACGTTCAATCCGGGGTGTAATAGTTAATGGTTCTGTAATGATCGCTATATGCTTATGTCCAAGCTCGAGCAGATGCAAAATAGCCTGTTTTGTGGCTTCTTGGTTGTTCGCCACTACGGATGGAATTTTTCCTTTTACATCATGAATTTTACGATCCATAATAACAACCGGATATTCTTCTTTGATCATCTGCTCATAAAGAGAAGTATTGGCACCCGTTGGAAATAAAATAAGGCCATCTACTTGCTTTGCTTTTAACATATTAATATATTTCTTTTCTTTATCAGGGTCATCATCTGCGTTGCAAATGATGGCATGTATATCTTGCGAATGGCAATAGTCTTCAATGGCACGAATGACTTCAGTAGAAAATCTGTGCATAATATTTGCGACAATAATCCCGATCATCGACGTTCGCTTTTGTTTTAAGCTCCGTGCTAGATAGTTGGGCTGATAGCCCAGTGTATCAATCGCTTCTTTAATTTTCTTTCGCGTTTCTTCGCCCATATATTCGTATCGCTTGTTAATGTATTGTGATACGGTGCTTTTGGAGACATTTGCTGCTTTTGCAACGTCCAGCATAGTAACTTTTTGCATCATGATCCGTCCTTTTCATTCAATCCCTAAAATTATGCTACTCCTAGTGTAAACGAAAAAAACGAAAAAGGAAAAGCCTTCTTGCTAGCAGAAGGCTTTATTTATTAAGCGTACGCAAGCCTAGCTTCTTGAATTTCATGAGTAAAACGTTTCGCTTCCCTTGTTACTTGAAGTAAGTATTCGGGAGTTGGAAGCTGCTTTCCATCCACTAATGTGCTTCCTGCCCCAATAGCAGCTGCTCCAGCTTTAATATAAGCGCCCGCATTCTCAGCCGTAACGCCGCCTGTTGGCATTAACGGAATATGAGGAAGCGGTCCTGCTATATTTTTAAAATAAGCGGGGCCTACTACGCTTGCCGGGAAGACTTTAATCATATCTGCGCCGCATTCATAGGCTGTTAAAATTTCAGTAGGTGTAAAAGCACCCGGAACGCTAATGACTCCGTATCTTTTAGCCGTTTTAATTGTTCGTTCGTTCACCGTAGGGGAAAAAATAAATGACGCTCCTGCCATAATGGCAATTCGTGCTGTTTCTTCGTCTAGAACAGTTCCTGCTCCAATAAACATCGAATCGTCAAATTCATTTTTCAATTCTTTAATAACCTCTACGGCAGCAGGGTTTTCCATTGTGATTTCTAGATTTGTTACTCCGCCTTCTTTTAACGCGTAGGCAAGCGGAATAATTCGCTCAGCGCTTGCTCCTCGAATGACCGCTACAATACCGCTACTTGTAATTTTCTCAATATGCATCTCAATTCTCCTTTTCTATCATTACATTAAGCCGTTGTTTCAACTGGCTTCACACTCTGAACTTCTCTTGGCTTTTTCGTTGCGACAATGGTTAAAACTGCCGCAAGGAATAATGATCCAGCCATAAAGATATAGGAAGCGCCAAACCCTCCTGTTGATCCATTTAAAAATCCTACAATATAAGAACCGGCAAATGAACCAAGTGCCCCCATGCTATTAATTAAAGCCATCGCTCCTCCGGCAACATTACGCGGTAAAATTTCAGGAATAATCGCAAAGAACGGTCCGTACGGAGCATACATCGTTCCTCCGGCGATAACGAGTAAAGTAAAAGAAATCCAGAAGTTGCTTGTGCCAACTAAATAAGATCCGTAAAAGGCAAGAGCTCCTACTAATAAGAACGGCCATACAAATGCGCTTCGTTTTAAAAACTTATCTGACAGATATGAAACCGTTAACATTAATACGACTGCTAATACGTAAGGAACGGACGCTAGCCAGCCGGTCTTTACTATACTCATGTTAGGCGCTGCTTTAATAATAGACGGCAGCCACATAACAAATCCGTAGACGCCAATACTCCATAAAGCATATTGAATGCTTAATAAAATGACCGTACGATTTTTGAAAGCTTCTTTATAGCCTTTAACAGGTTTAATTCCTTCTTGTTCTTTTTGCAGCGCATCGTGTAAATCTGCTTTTTCTTTTTTCGACAGCCAGCCTGCATCTTTTGGCTCATCGTTTACTAGTTTCCACCATAAAAACGCCCAAATAACAGCTGGAAAACCTTCTAAAATAAACATCCATCTCCAGCCAAATGATTCTAGCAAATATCCAGAAACAATTGACATCCAAAGGACCGTTGCCGGGTTTCCTAAAATTAAGAACGTGTTGGCTCTAGAACGTTCTGCTTTTGTAAACCAGTGGCTTAAAAAAACGAGCATAGCAGGCATAACGGCACTTTCCACTACTCCTAAAGCAAATCGAATAACAAACAAAAATCCGACGTGGCTTACCATACCCGTAGCTGTAGCAAGTGCTCCCCATAAAATCAGAGACCAAAAAATCAGCTTTTTGGCGCTTTTATTTTCAGCATAGTGAGCGCCAGGAATTTGGAAAAAGAAATAACCTAAGAAAAAGAGCGATCCTAATAAAGACGAAATACCTGGCGTAATATGAAGATCTTCTGCCAGCCCTGCCGCTGCTCCAAACCCGTAGTTTGCACGGTCTAAATATGCAAGGCTATACGTAATAAATACGATAGGAATTAACCGAAGCCATCTTTTTTTTGCTAGCTGCTGTTTCATTATCACTTCACTCCTTGTTTTTGGAATTCCATATATTTTTGCAACTGCTGTTCAGTTGGATATCCGTCGTTATCTCCAGGGCTTTGTACAGCTAATGACCCAATGGCATTTGCTCTCATGACAGATTGAGTAAGAGAATCATGTTGAAGAAGTCCGCTTAACAGCCCTACTGCAAAGCCGTCTCCTGCACCGACTGTATCCACTATTTGTTTGACTTTTATTCCTTCAACCATACCTTCCTCTTTAGCCGTCTTAAAAAAGGCTCCTTGTTCACCTAGTTTAATAACGACAAGCTCTACGCCTGCATCTAAATAGTAAGAAGCGATGTCTTCTGGGTTTTCGTATCCGGTTAAAATTTTCCCTTCTTCAATGCCTGGCAGAACGTAGTTTGCTTGTTTAGCAGCTTCGTTGATTGTAAAAATCATTTCCTCTTTTGATGTCCAAAGAGTCGGTCGCAGGTTCGGGTCAAAGGAAACCGTTCTGCCAGCTGCTTTCATCGAGGTAAGCGCGTGTAGAGCAAATTCACGCATGCTTGCTGACACAGCAAGCGGTATTCCTGTCATATGCATGTGTTTTGCCGCTAAAAAATAGTTTCGATTAAAATCGCTTGGGTGCAAGTGACTGGCTGCCGAATTTTTTCGGAAGTAACAAACTTCCGGATCTCCCACTTCCACTTTTGATTTAATTTGAAAGCCTGTTGAATGTTCGCTATCTACTAGTACACAATCGGTGTTGACCGACTCCTCTTGTAGCCGTTTCATAATAAACGTACCGAAAGGATCATTGCCTACTTTGCTCACCCACCCTGCGCGCAGACCGAGACGAGCGAGACCAATTGCTACATTTGTTTCTGCTCCGGCTAGCTCTTTTGTATAATGCTTAATCTCATACAGCGGTCCTGGTTGTTCTGCCATGAACATCGCCATTGCTTCTCCGAAGGTAATAACGTCTAATGAATTCATTGCACTTCCTCCTGTTCTGCTGCTTGCACCAATGAAATGAAGCGGGGGATTTGTTCCGGTTCATCGATTGGAAACTCTAAAGCTTTAAAAATCGAATGAGAAAACCCTTTCAAAATATCTTTCCACATTTCATTTGAATCGTTTGATATAGAGGTTGTTACTAGCTTTCCGCTATTTTTTATTACGTGTTTAATATGAATATAGCCTACAAAGGACCTTAGCTTTTTGATTGCTTCCTGGGGTCGTTCCTGTACATAAAGCCAGTTACCAATATCAAACGTCATGGAAACAGGAATTTCGTAAGCGTTATCAAAAAATGCGTGCAAAGATGCTATGTTGCCTCCATAACTGGTTTGATCGTTTTCCACAAATAGATGTAAAGCTGGAAATGCCTGCAATAGCTCCTGCAATTCCCCTATAGGTGATTGTGGCTGATAAAAACCAAGAGAAACTTTTACCCACTGAGCGCCAAGTGATACGGCTTCTTCAAGAATAGATTTTAATTCTTGTTTGTTTAACTCTCCACTTTCTTTCCACAGTTCGATTGGAGCCGAATATACTGTAAAAAGCGGATATCTTTTTAATTCTTCGGCAATAAGCTCAATCTCTTGATCTACTTTTTTCATTAACTCTCTTCGAATTTCCACTCCATGTACTTGCTGTTCATATATTCTCCCAATCATGGTGTGCTGAGAGTTTGTCGTTTCAAATGCATTTAAAGGAATAATGATATGATTCATAAATCGACCTACCTTTCTTATTATACTAGCTAACCACTTACTAAACCGGTTTAGTAAATCGATTTATCTAAATTATAAGACTATTGAAAGCGCTTTTCAAGCTTTTTTTATAAATTATAAAAAAAAAGAAACAACACGGCGTTATGCCGTGTTGTTTCTTAGTGATCTTCTGTGCTTTTTACTAAATTGCGATCTTGTTGATAAATATCATAGATTAAGAAACTAAAACCATAGTACAAGACCATGATTACAACTGACTTTGTCATGATAAATAAAGCGCCTAGCCCGATACCAACTAACAGCGTCTGGACACTCAAACGGTCACGCTGAAAAGCTAGCTGTGATAGGAAATAACCAATACCAATTAAAATAGCCAACACCCATGTATTTTGAATGGCTAATACATAGTGACTATATAAATAAAAGCTAGGAAAATAGACGGTGCTTTCTACGAAGCTGGAAATACCGCTGTATGCAAGCCACCACTTTTGCTCTCTTTCTGTTTTAGGAACGGTTGCCTCAATTGACGTGGGCATCTCCTGTTCCACAAAAACCGTTTCTCCATGATCTTTCATCCATTGGATCATAATGGAAATAATAATAAAACCTGCAAAGATTAAAAGCAGCAGATATTCAATCCACGCTGGATACGGAGCCGTCCGGTGAATCGTATCTAGATATACTCCCTGCAATCCTAACAGAGAAAGTGGAACCGCATGGTATACCATCACCGCAATATAAAATAGTAAAATTAGCACATAAAAAAAGAACTGTTCTTTGTAGTAGCGAATTTTTTTGCCTTCTGAAGCAATTCGCTTAACAGTCACGCTCTCCAAGTACGGACGAATAATGCTTATGATAATAATAAGACACGTAAATACAATCATATAGTTATGTAATCACCTTTTCAACTTCATTATGTAACATTTTTTTCCATCCGCGAGAACAGGTGGTTAACAGCCTCTGTCCTTTCTTATAGTACCAAAAAACTAAACTTTTTGACAATCCTGATTTATCAATTAGGAAGATGAAATAAGCGTAGCTACATTAATACCGCTAATTGTGACCATAGGAGATCCCCCGCCTGGGTGAGTCGTTCCTCCTACAAAATATAAGTTTTTAACATCTTTTGAGACGTTGCTTGGACGAAGAAAACTATCCATTTTCCGATTTGAACTCACTCCATACAAAGCGCCTTTAAATGCACCAAAGGTTTGTTCAATTTCACATGGAGTAACAATTCGTTCATGTACAAGCGAGGGCTCAATATCTAAACCAAACTGAGAAAGCTTGCGATAGACAACCTCTCTGTAAGCTTTCATTTTTTCTTGATTCTCTTCTTTTACAGCAGGGGCATTCACTAAAATAAATAAATTATCACCCGGAGCTATCGTGTTATCGGTATACGAAGAATTACAAACGTAAATGGTAGGGTCGGTTGGAAGCGTTTTTTGCTGAAATAGTTCATAGAATTCCTGCTTGTAATCCTGAGAAAAGTACACTTGATGATGAATCAGCTGAGAAAAGCGCTTCTTAACTGCTGCCATAATTACATAGGCTGATATGGAAGGCTCAAACTCAGCTGCTTTTTTGTTTTTAAAATGAGGTCTATCCTGCTCTTTTACGAGTGCCGGATAGGCTTTTAGCAAGTCCCCGTTTACAATAACGATATCCGCGTCTATCTTTTCTTCTCCATTCACTTCCACTCCGACAGCCCGCTTGTTTTTTACTACTATTTCAGTGACGCTGCAGTTTGTATACAGCTTTCCGCCGACTTTTTGGAACACATGCCCCAGCCCTTTTGCAATTCTAGTATTTCCTCCTTTTACATAGTACACCCCGTCATTCATTTCTAAGTGTCCAATCAGTGAAAAGGTAGCGGGCGATGTATAAGGTGAAGATCCAATATAGGTTGCGTATCGATTAAATGCATTTCGAATGTTTTCATTTCGAAAAAAGCGCTGATGAAACGTATCTACTGTTTCAAACGGCCTTACTTGCAGCAGTGCTTTTAATAGAGAAGGGTTTGTGTAATCTTTCCATGACGAAAATGTCCGGTAGAAAAATTGACTTTTTGCAATGTCATATATTCTTTTTACTTCTTTTAAATAGGCCGGGTATTGTTTAGCAGCAAAGGGGTCGAGACGTTCAAGCTGCTCAATCATTTTTCGTTCGTCGATAGACATGGAAAATTGTGAACCGTCGGTGAAGAAATTATTCGTATGATGCGTTAGTTTGACAAGAGGCATATAGTCTTCTGCACGTTCGCCCGCTTGCTCAAATAACCACTGAAAAACTTCTGGCATTGTAATGGTATTAGGCCCGAAATCAAAAGAATATTCTCCTAGCTGCACAGGCATCATTTTTCCGCCTACGTGCTCGTTTTTTTCAACGATTGTCACATCGAACCCTTTTGTTTGAAGAAGAACTCCTGCAGCTAATCCGCCTAATCCTGCCCCGACAATTAGTACTTTTTTCATTGATAATGCCTTCCTTTCCATTCATATCCCTGCTTTTTTCGTTCACGCTTCATAGAATGGTTCATGAGCAGCATCAGCACAATTGCCGACGCCGGCATAGTAAGAAACAAAAGCCCTTTTTGCTGAGCCGACCGGTCAATTAAAAACCGCTGAAAAAGCATAATGCAAAAAGGAAGAATCCAAAGTATGTTGCCTGTAAGAATTCCTGCTATAAACAAAGGAAGCGGCAGCACATAGTAACAGGCAAAAAAAACGCTCAGTATCCAAACTGCTTTAGCGGATCGGCCTAGACCAACAAAGATATTTTTAGCAAACCCATTCCATACTTCTTCAGTTGTTTCATACATATAACAGCTAACGTGAGACGTAATATTGGCTAAAATAACGCGCTGTTTCTTTTTCTTAAAAAGCTGAGCTAGATGCACATCTTCTACTAGTGAAGTTTTAACAGCTTCATGTCCTCCTGCGATCTCATAAGCTTCTTTTTTTATAAACATAAAAGCACCGTGAGCTGCTGAAGCTTTGCTCAGCTTGTTACGGTTCGCTACCTCAACCGGTAAATAGCTAAAAACAACAACATGCTGAAGCGGAACAACCAATGCTTCTAACCACGTTTTTACGGGAAAACGTGGAAATCCTGTTAAAAGAGCGGCTTTTGTCGCTTGTGCGGTGGCTAAAGTATGTTCTAGCGTGCGTTCTTTGAGCTGTACATCGGCATCTACAAACAATAAATAGTCTCCATTTGCAGCTTGCGACAGCTGGTGACAGGCATGAACTTTTCCTACCCACCCTTCTTTCAGCTCTTTTCCTTCTATGATGGTAAACCTTGAATCTCCGTGAATTTCTTTCAAAAGCTTTGTTCGTGTTTCATCTGTGGACTGATCGTCTAGTATGACACATTCTAGATTGCTGTACGTTAATCCTTTAACAGAAGAAATGATTCGCTTTACATTTCGTTCTTCGTTTCGCATTGGAATCAAAATAGAAATGAGAGGCTGAGGTGTTTTTGAATTCAACTTGTATCTATTTAATTTAGGCATTGCTTGAATATTTACAATGGTCAGAAGCAGCATCAAAATAAATAAAAGCATATAGTAAATCATTCTTTCACCTTCGCTTTCCACCACGTTAACCACTCGCTAAGCGTCTTTCGTCCTTTTAATAAAACCGTAAATTCCTCATCGTTTTCTTGAATGATTTTTTGTTTTTGATGATCGAGCTGAGCAGTGACTGCACCGGCTAGCGTTTTGGTTATATCTTCTCTTGCATTGGCTAAGTCGTAAAAAACAGCTTGCCCTACCCAGATAAAAAGCTCCGGTCGCTGATCATGGCGAAACGTATAATAATATGTAATGGGAATAACTTCAACGTTAGATTGCTTTTTTAGAAGAAAAGCAGGTCCTTCAGAAAAAGCTAACGGTCTTTTCTCAAGATGTTCTTCTTTTCCTTGAGGAAAAATAAGCACCGCTTTTTTATCCGCTAACAGCCTACTGGCAAACCTTAACGATTCCACCGTATGCTTCGGAGAAGCTGCATTTACTGAAAAAGCCCCGATTCGTTGAAAAAAAGGAAAATCCTTCATCCCTTGTTCAGACATCATAGCGTATAGATCTGTTTTCAATACTGCGTTATTTAAATAAAATGTCACTAAACCGTCCCACCAGCTGGAATGATTAGCAATTAATAACATTTTTTTATCTTTTGGGAGCTCTTCTATATGTAAATGAATACGATAAAACTGTTTTTTGAGCTGATATGTGACAAACAGTTGAAAAAAGCGCTCAAATAGTGAGTTTTTCTTCGGATAAATCATAAGCGAGTCTCCTTTTTATACACAATATAAAGAATAAGAAAAGGAATCATCGTCAGCCATACCACAAGCCACAGGCCATTTACTAATGCTACAATTACAAACATCATGACGACTGCACTATACAAAAACACCATTCTTCTTTCCCATACCGGCTCTTCTTCTTTAGGAACCTTAGCTAAAAAGAAATATACGACCAGCTGAATGAAGAAAGACAGTAAAAACCAGCCGGAGAAATTGGATAAAGGAATATTATAATAAAAGCTGTCCCCTTCCCACACCCAATATTGTTTAACAATATAGGCAACGGGATCAATAGCCAAATCCATAATAACAGCAAATAGCGAACTAATGACCGCATAGGCAATTCCATGGACAATAAACGGCAGCTCCATGCGCTTCATAATTCCGAGAGCTAATATTCTGCTTGTGATTACGACCATAAACCAAGCCGATCCAATGGTCAGAGGAACTCCTAAGATTTTGGCGCCAAAATCTTTTTCATAATCGTAGGTTCCAAACAAAAACCCATGTTTAACACCTAGACTTTCGACATAAATAGATGCGCCTGTCACAAATACTGCAACGACCAGTGCCCTCCTTGCTCCATAGGCCTTAGCTAGATAAATAAGAGCAAGAAGACTGCTCAAGTGTAAAAAAACAGCATTTGCCCATTCTAACCATGAAGGCAGCAAATCAAATGAAAGCAAAACGACTCCGCATACGTACCAAATAAGAAAAAAACGATAAATACCATTTGTTATCATCGATTCACCTTCTCTCCAGCTTCTTTTTATCAAATTGTTATTATATAAGCTTGTACACATTCTCTCCATTTTCAATGTGCTCTTTTCTATGAGTAGAACACACTCTCTTAAGATTATGTGAAAATAGCCACTGTTAGTACGTTCCCTAAATAAGAGACTTTATTACTTATTTATAAACAAAAATAAAATAAACGTCCATTAAAATCTACGGATGTATAGATTGAAATGACGTTTATTTTTTCTTATGTATATACACTTCTAATAGCTTTTTGGCAATGAGTCCAATAACCAGTCCCGGTACAACAAACAGCATAGGGAGCCAAATTGGGCCTATAAAAACACCGTTGATGGTTGTCACTGAGGAATACATAATGCCTACTGTAACAAAATAAGCACAGGAGACAAAAGGAATAAATGTAAATCTAGATGCGCCGTTTTCTGCTTCTTTAACAGCATCCCAAATTGCAAAAAAATATAAACATGGATAAAACATTAACCACTGCATGTTCATTACCTCGAGGGATTGCTTTGTTTCCCCCAAAAAGCTTAAGCGAATGCCTTCATTAAAATTTGCGCCCATATTAATGAGAAATTCAAGTACAATAAACAAAATTCCTTTTATATGTTTTTTGTTTAGTAATTGTCCAAAGCCTGGCAACGCAATGCTCCATAAAAGAGCTTCTAGTCTAGTCACGTTCTATCCCAACATTTTGACGTATAAAAGAACTCCACAGCATGATATCAGTAGAAATTTTGTCCATAGTTATCAACCTCACAATAATTTACTTATAGTTTTTGTAAATGTAAAATTTTTATACTACATCTCCTTTAATATTTGTAACTTATTGTAAATTGATAAATGTTTTAGCTATTCAACCAGACATTTTCGTTTAGAATTTTCTGTTTATTAAAACAAAAGCGTGCGATATACTAGTTTTATACGTACGAAAGGATGAGAAAGCTGACATGGAAACAAGTTTTTTTTCAATTTTAATACTAGGATTTTTTTTAGGAATCAAGCATGCTTTAGAACCAGATCACATTATCGCTGTATCAACCATTGCCTCAAAAAGTAAAAAGCTGTGGCGCTCTTCGCTTGCAGGAGTATACTGGGGGATTGGTCATACGCTTACGCTGTTTATTTTTGGCATGATTTTAATAGTGTTAAAAAGCAGTATTTCTGAACGTATGAGCATGTCACTTGAATTTTTAGTGGGCATTATGCTCGTTTATCTCGGTTTTACATCGTTTCTGTCTTACAAAAAACAAGTGCATACGCATCACGAAAAAACGTCTTACTTAAAGTCATTAGGCATTGGCTTTGTTCATGGACTGGCCGGAAGCGCAGCGATGGTTGTAGTAACGATGAGCACCGTTACTCACGTATGGCAAGGTGCGCTGTACATTATCATTTTTGGAATCGGCACTTGTCTTGGCATGCTGTTATTTACGACGGTTATTGGAATTCCATTCGTTACAACTAAAAAGCAAGTGACGTTAAACCGCTGTTTGATGCAGGTAACAGGTGCTGTCAGCATTATATTTGGCCTCTATTATATGTATAATTTAGGTGTAAGCGACGGATTATTTAGTCTGTGGTTCTAACAGAGAATGAAACATAATGAAAATAATTCAATCTAAAGACGAATAAGTAGGATAAATGATCTGGACTGCTTGTTCCACAGCTGTTGATTTCTGTGCAAGACTTCGCTTTGTCCTCTAATCAACGGCTAGAACGAACTACATACGGGAAACCTACGTTCACCCTACCAATAAAAAAATCCGAACGAATTTGATTCTCTATCAAGAGTTCAGCTCGTTCGGATTTTTCTTTAACTACTATACTTTTGTACAGGCACTTTAATACTTACGCAAAAGTGATACTTCAGCTTTTAATAACTCCTGCCGGAACAATCCGTATACTTTGACGATTATCTCTTCCACTTCTTGTGTACTAGCAGCTAGTATTCGAATAGCACATCCGGAAATCGGAAGTGCGGAAGCTCCTGCTTTACAGCCTGCCTCTTCGCACAGCTGATGTACTTTCGCTATAAATGCGTCGTCGGCGTTTGGATGAACAATAATAATCGATCCAAAATGAGTATACCCTTCCATTTTCATCAGGCCGCGCAGATGGTTTTCTGGCTTCAAGTATAAGTGATCGTATACCTTCAGCTGCTTGTTTACATACAGTTTCAGCTTGGAACGCATAGAGGTATATTGAAACAGCTGCCCATCCGGCGACCACCCCGGGGTGATGCTGTCACACATAAACAAAGCAGCGTGTTCTGCCATATGAACCGTTATTTCTTGGACAAATGCAGCATTTTCATACAAAATAAGCGGGTCTGGTATATATTCCATGATGGATTGTTCTTCAAGGGTTATGCACGTTTCTTGTAAAACAGCTGCGTTCGGTGTTTTGTACACCTTTGTCGCAGATTGAGTAGTAGCAGTCAGCTGAGCATTTTTCTCGACCGTTATCATCGTTTTGTATTTGTCTCCGCTCACGTATCCCCCGCCTACGTGAAGCATATAAACAAAAGGTGATTCAGGAGTCATGTAAATAGGTCTGGCAACTTTGAAAGCCCCGTAATGATAAGTATCTTTAATAACCGTTCGCTCACTGTTTCTTTCTGCACGAAGCTCTAAATAACCCGTGTAGCTCATGATTCAAGGCCGATTAAAAAGGCCTCTTTTTTGATCCATTCTATCACTTGATTGAGCCCTTTATCTTCTTTTAAATTGGTGAAAACAAAAGGCTTGTGCCCTCTCGCTTGGATTGTATCTTTTTCCATTACTTCTAAACTGGCTCCTACATATGGGGCTAAATCTGTTTTGTTGATAATGAATAAATCAGATTTAATCATTCCTTGACCGCCTTTACGCGGGATTTTTTCTCCTTGTGCTACATCGATGATATAAATTGAAAAATCAACGAGCTCTGGGCTAAACGTTGCGGCTAAATTATCTCCTCCGCTTTCTACAAAAATAAGTTCAACATCGGGGTGACGTTCCACTAACTCATCAATTGCAGCAAAGTTCATGGATGCATCTTCTCGAATAGCTGTATGAGGACATCCTCCTGTTTCTACTCCTACGATACGATTTTCCGGTAAAATACTGTTTTTTACTAGAAATTGCGCGTCTTCTTTTGTATAAATATCGTTTGTAACGACCGCCATGCTTAGCTGTCCTTCTAGTGCACGCGTTAATCGTTCTACTAACATTGTTTTCCCTGCACCAACAGGTCCACCAATTCCAATTTTAATTGCATTCATTTTTACGCCTTCATCGTTAGAAGGCTTTCCCTCCTTTTTTATGACATGAACAATCGAACATGCAACTGTTCATGCTGCATTTGAGCAATTTCTAACCCTGGTGTCACCGCACCAAATTCCTCTTGATCTGCTTGCAAAATATGCTGAAGCGCTTGCTGCAGCAGCGGCTGAAAAAGAACGAGCGTTTTTTGCCCATCGGTTTGGCCGATTGGTATGCCGCGAACAGCATTTTGAATTAATGAAGAGATGCTAGCGTACAAATGACTTAAAATTGCCTCTTCTTTTGTAATGTTTAACTGCAGGCTGGCTAATGCAAATACAACAGCAGGATGTCCGTACGCCTTCTTTGCTTTTACTTCACTCATATACTTTTCTAAATAAGAGCCTTGAAATAACTCTAAGCAAAGCTTTAACATGCGCTGGCCCACCCGTCTTGTCCCTTCTCTTGTTTCTTTTGACAAAGCAAGAGCGTATAGTTCATGATCAATTCTCATAATTTCGTTAAACTGGTCACGAACAGCATACTCATAAGCCAGCCTGCATGCTAAGCCGTCCGTATACGTCAGCTGAACATCAAGGTATGTACGAAGCGCTTCTTGAAAGGTTTCTGTGTCGTGAATTTGATTTCGCTGAATATACGTTTCAAAACCAAACGAATGCGAAAATGCACCCGATGGGAAATTTGAATCACATAGTTGAATCAGCGAAAGCAATGAATTAGTCATGACTATGTCCGATATGCTTAAAAGCTTGTTTTACTTTTCTTTTTTCGCGCTTATAGGGAATGTTGAGCTGCTGAAGCAATTCTTCGACTAAATAATCGTACTGTACAAGCATGTCTCCACTTTCAAACTGCGCCGGCAAATGGCGGTTCCCAAGCTGATGAGCAATTTCTCCCATCTGCTGAATATCAATCGGCTGAATGGTCAAAATATCGTCTGCCAGAACTTGCACAACAATCATATTGCTTTCATCCATAAATAGTACATCGCCATCAACTAACTCGCGGTTTTCTTTCAGACGAATTCCGAGTTCCTTACCGTGATCTGTTACAACGCGCTGAACGCGTTTTACTAAGTGATCACTTTCGATATATACCTTTTCTATATGTGGAGCTCGTTTTTCTAATGTTGCTATATTTCCGATAATTTTTTCGATTACCATTTTTTCACCTCAAAATAAAAAGTATCGCTGCGCCATAGGCACAACTTCTGCCGCTTCACATGTAATCATTTGTCCATCTATTTTTACTTCGTACGTTTGGGGATCAACTTCAATCTTAGGCATTTCTCCATTTAACTTCATATCTGTTTTTTTTAACTGACGAATATCTTTTACTGGTTTAAGCAGCTTTTGTAACCCTAGTTTTTCGCCCACTTTGTTCTCATACGCTGCTTTTGACACAAACGTAACGGAGGTTTTAGCTCTTGCTTTTCCATAAGAAGCAAACATCGGACGATATAAGACCGGCTGTGGGGTTGGAATTGAAGCGTTAGGGTCTCCCATTAAGCTGTGAGCAATTAAACCGCCTTTTACAATCAAGTCAGGCTTTATTCCAAAAAACGCTGGCTCCCATAGGACTAAGTCAGCTATTTTCCCTGTTTCTACCGATCCTACGTATTCGGAAATTCCATGAGCGATAGCTGGATTAATCGTATATTTAGCTACATAGCGTTTGACACGTGCGTTATCGCCGACTTCGCTGTCACCATCAATTTTTCCTCGCTGCTTTTTCATCTTATCAGCTGTTTGCCACGTTCGTGTAATCACTTCTCCTACACGTCCCATTGCTTGAGAATCTGAAGAAATCATACTGAATACACCTAAATCGTGTAAAATATCTTCAGCTGCAATCGTTTCTTTGCGAATGCGGGAATCAGCAAAAGCGATGTCTTCTGGTACAGCAGGATCAAGATGATGACATACCATGAGCATATCTAAATGCTCTTCAAGCGTGTTGACCGTATAGGGTCTTGTTGGATTAGTTGATGATGGAAGCACGTTTGGAAAGCTTGCCATTTCCATAATATCAGGTGCATGCCCGCCTCCAGCTCCTTCAGTATGGTAGGTATGAATGACTCGATCACCAATTGCTGCAATCGTATCTTCAACAAAGCCGCCTTCATTTAAAGTATCTGTATGAATCGCAATTTGAACATCGTACTCGTCTGCTACTTGCAGGCTTGTGTCAATGGCAGATGCCGTGGTTCCCCAGTCTTCGTGAAGCTTTAGTCCAATTGCTCCTGCTTTAATTTGTTCAATTAAAGGCTCTTTCGCACTTGCATTTCCTTTTCCTAAAAAGCCAATATTCATCGGAAATGCTTCAGCGGCTTCAAGCATTCGTTCGATATGCCACGCTCCGGGTGTACAAGTGGTAGCCTTTGTTCCTGTAGCAGGTCCTGTTCCTCCTCCAATCATCGTTGTCACGCCAGAGGCAAGGGCGGTTTCAATTTGCTGCGGACAAATGAAATGAATATGCGCATCAATACCGCCGGCGGTTACAATTTTCCCTTCAGCTGCAATTACTTCCGTACTCGCACCAATGATGATGTCTACTTCATCCATCAACAGCGGATTACCCGCTTTTCCAATAGTTTGAATGAGTCCATCTTTTATTCCAATATCTGCTTTATATATGCCTGTATAATCAACGATAATGGCATTTGTCAACACTAAGTCCGCTGCTTCACTTCGCGTTGCAAGAGGGTGCTGCCCCATTCCGTCACGAATCACTTTTCCTCCGCCAAACTTTACTTCATCTCCGTAGGTTGTGAAATCTTTTTCAATTTCAATAAATAGCTCTGTGTCTGCTAAACGAACAGCATCTCCAACGGTTGGTCCAAACATATCTGCATACTGACGTCGCGACATTTGAAAACTCATCTTATGCATCTTCCTTTCTATCAGAAAGCGATCTGTTTGTTTTATTGTTCAGACCGTAAATTTCTCTTGTTCCGGAGAAAGCAACCAGCTCTACTTCTTTTGCATCACCTGGCTCAAAGCGAACGGCTGTACCGGCAGGAATATTTAAATGGTAGCCAAGTGCATCTTCGCGGGGGAATTCGAGCGCCGCATTCACTTCAAAAAAATGAAAGTGTGAGCCTACTTGAACAGGTCGATCGCCTCTGTTGATTACAGTCACGCTAATCGATTTCTTTCCCTTATTACATGTGATTGGGTCTTTGTTTAAAAAATATTCCCCTGGAATCATATTTTCCCCTCCTCTTAACGAATTGGATCGTGCACAGTGACGAGCTTGGTTCCGTCTGGAAAGGTAGCTTCTACTTGAATATCATGAATCATTTCCGGAATACCTTCCATTACATCTTCTCGTTTTAAAATCTTGGTGCCTTCTCGCATTAGCTGTGCTACCGTCTTGCCATCACGAGCTCCTTCCATAATTTCATATGTAATGATAGCTACTGCTTCGGGATAGTTAAGTTTTAATCCTCTTGTCTGACGGCGTCTCGCTAAGTCTGCAGCTACGACAATCATTAATTTCTCTTGTTCTCTCGACGTAAGTTTCAATGAAAGCTTCCTTTCTGCTAATCTATTTTCTTATTAACATCAAATGTGATATTTTCTAACACAAATACACAACTAATTATATTAAATTTTCTGATAAAAAACAAAGGATTTATATCTTTCGATAAAAAAAGATGAGCATATTTGCTCACCTTTTACTCTTCTGAAATCACTTGTGTTTTCCATTTCTGCAGGTGTTTCCAACCCAGACCTTCAGCTAGCTGACGTTTTGCATAGTCTACTCCTTTTTCAATAGAAGTTTCATAGCCAAATAAATAATAGCGCAAGCCGGCGTTTAATACTACTTGATTATAGACATAAGTCAGTTCGGAAGAAGATTCACCCTCCAAAATGCGCGTCACATATGCCGCTTGTTTTTCAACACTTATTTTCTTTTCAAAGTGTTCTTCTTCCACAAACAGTCCGTATTCTTTTGGATTGACAATAAACGACTCCATCTCTCCTTCTGAGATAGTAAAAACAAAGCTGCTTCTATGTACAGGTACATCTTCAGATCCTTCTATACCTTGCACCACGTATACATGTTTAAACGGGAGCGAAGCAAAAATGGGCACAATTTTGTTAATGGCCGTGCGGTGAAAAGCGCCCATCATTAAAGAAGAAGCATTTGATAAATTTAATAGTTTTTCAACCGTATTAATTAGTGTTCTTACGCCAATTTCATGACGAATTTGTTTGATGCGACTAAGAGGATAAGAGATTGTTTCAGCATTTACAAAGCCAATTTTTAATGTTTCTAACGTATGACCGATGTCTTCAATCGTTTGAGCTTGAGGGATCTGTAATGAATGAAGTACATCTTCAATCGTTGTTCCAAACTTTGGAGGAAGCGCTTCTGTACAGTGTAAAAAAGCTGGCACACCTCTTTCAGCTAATAAAATCGATACAGGAATGGTCGCAAAAAATGAATTTCTCCCTGCATAAGGGCTTGCAAAATCAATTGATTTATCTTTTAACGGCTGAGACAGCGGTATCTCTTTTGTTTTTTCACGAAAAGCATGAACGAATCCCAATAGTTCATCTGCATTTTCGGTTTTAATACGTTCCGCAATAAAAAAAGCAGCGACCTGAGCATCCGTAGCTTGTCCAGAAGCGATTAAGCGAGCTGCTTCTTTTGCTTGTTCATACGTTAAGTCAGTTGATCCTCTTTTTCCGCGCGCTATTTCTTTGATAAATTGTTGCATATCGTACACTTCCTTTTTAACTGAATATTTGTACATTGTATCACATATTTCCTTTGCTCCTTAGATTATCTTCTATCAGGTACGCAAACTGCTAAAAAATATGAAATTAAAGGAAAAGTACTAGTTCTTTTATAACCTAATATAGTATAATCTATCTGCTATACTATTATTTGGATATTTGGGGGACTTTACAAATGAAAAAAGAGAAACTACTTGTACCATTTATAGCAGCATCCGTTTTAGTAGGAGCATCGGTGACAACGCCTGTTTTTAGCCACTCTGCTTATGCTGCTTCTTCTGTGAGCGTTTATCAAAAAGACGTTAATTCGCTAGCAGATTATTACGCACCATTTTATAAAACCGTAGAAAAAAAGCTAAAAGAAATTGAAGGAATAAAAGATGACGAAAAAGCGTTAGCGGCATATGATCAGCTTGCGGATCAAATTGACCAGTTTCTAACAAAGACTGATAAAAATTACGCGATGAATCATCTTAATTCAGAAGCTGATCAGCTTCAAGGGTATTTATATGACAGCTTAATTGCTCTTTACAATTACATTGTAGATCTTGAAGACTATGCGTATGGAGATGTAAGTGACGCGGAATTTAATAAGATCTCTGCAAATTTTGAAAAAGAAATCAACGCATACAATACGCAATTTCAGCAAAAAGCGAAGAGCTATAAAACGAAGCGAAAAGTAACGTTTAGCGCAAATATGAGTTATTTGCTTGATGAAGATATTCAACCTTCACCAACAGCTCCATCTACACCGGCTGATAACAATGGCACCTACACGGTGAAAAAGGGAGACACGCTGACAGCAGTCGCTAAAAAGTACGGCATGACGGTAGCTGAATTAAAAAAATTAAACAATTTAAAAACAGATGCGCTAAAAGTTGGACAAGTGCTGAAAGTGAAAAGTACAAGCGCACCTGCGCCGGCTCCAGCACCCCAAACTTCTGTTAGTGCAAAACAGCAGCAAATCGTATCGTATGCCAAAACGCTAATTGGAAAGCCATATAAATATGGAGGCACGACACCAAAAGGTTTTGATGTATCAGGGTACACACAGTATGTATATAAAAACGCGGGTTCAACTATTTCTATCCCCCGTACAGTAGCAGATCAGTATAAAAGCGGAACGGACGTAAAGCAAAACAGTCTGCAGGCTGGAGATTTAGTTTTCTTTAAAAACGGCAAATCCGTTTCAGTCGTAGGAATTTACCTAGACAAACAAGAATTCATTTATGTCAGCAGCAAAGGCGTTAAAACGCAATCACTTTCAACAGCGTACTGGAAAAACAGCTATGCGGGCGCAAAGCGTATTATAAAGTAAAAAGAGGTGCCATAAGGCACCTCTTTTGTTTTACTAGCTATGTATTTCTATACTAGACTAGCAATTTTATAAAGAACTTCTTAGTTCATAACCGTGATTTTAACAGATTTTCTTCCGAACTGTTGAGCATCACCTTCAGAAGGAACGAATACATCGATTCGATTGCCTTTAATTGCTCCACCTGTATCGGCAGCTACAGCTTCACCATAGCCTTCTACATAAACTTTCGAACCTAACGGAATAACACTAGGATCAACAGCGATTACTTTTTGGTTTGGATTTGCTTTTAAATCCACTCCTGTAGCAGTTGTACCGCTACATCCAGCACAATTAGCCGTATAGGCAGTTGCTTCAACTGTCATTGATTTGCCGCTGGCTTGTTGTGACGATTCAGCAGGTTGTTGTTGTTTTTGAGCTTGTTCAGCTTGAGCTTGCTGCTGTTCTTTTTGAGCTTGTTCAGCTTGAGCTTGCTGCTGTTCTTTTTGAGCTTGTTCAGCTTGAGCTTGCTGCTGCTCTTTTTGAGCTTGTTCAGCTTGAGCTTGCTGCTGCTCTTTTTGAGCTTGTTCAGCTTGAGCTTGCTGCTGTTCTTCTTGAGTTTGTTCAGCCGGCGCTTGAGCTTGCTGAGTTTCTGGAGCAGCTTGGGCTACTGAAGGGCTTGATTGCTGAGCTTGGCCGTTTGGAGACTGAATTTTTAGTTGTTCGCCAGGATAAATTAAATCTGACTTCAGTCCGTTCCATTCTTTAATTTGATCTACCGTCACGCCGTATTGCTGACTGATGGACCATAATGTATTTCCTTGCTGAACTTTGTGCGTCATTTCTTTTATAGTAGCTACGTTTAATTCTTGATTTGGATAAATAATATTAGATGTTAAGTTATTTGCATCTTTTAGCTCGTCTACGCTCACGCTGTGCTTTTGAGCGACTTTCCATAACGTATCACCTTTTTCTACGTGATACGTTCCGCTTGTAGAAGCAGAAGCTGCACCTACAAATCCCGCTGAAAGGATTGCTGTTGTTCCTAGAGTAAATATAAATTTTTTCATTACGAATACCTCCTTATTTACTCAATGATTGAATGATATCATCCTCACATTTCACAGCCGTTACAGAGCCATGCTACTTTTATTACAAAACTTAACAAAAAGGAACGTTTAAACGTAATATTTCTGATAATTTGGCTATATGATGAAACGTTTCTACTTTTTACTGCTTTTTATTGTTGTTTTAACCAAAATAGTTAAATTTCTCTATCATTGCTGGCTAAGCCTCTTCTTTTTTATTGACCCTTTAACGGGTATATTAAGTTTTTTTTCGCAACAAAAAAGAGGTTGGAAATGAATCCAGTCAACTGCTAGAAGGAACTACATAAATGAAACCTATGTTCACCATAACAAAAAAAGCGAACCGCTCATCAAAGATTCTGATGAGCGGTTCGCTTTTCAATTCGGCTAAACTACTTTTGTCCCAGCCTTTTTATTTCTTATTAAATCCTTGCTTTTCAACAAATTCTTTCATATACATACGCTTAGGATTGGAAAGCATTTCAGCCATTTGACCAGTCCATGTGTCTTGGCGTTTGCCATTTGTTCGTTCGTTGTAATAAGCAGAAATTTCTTCGTTATACGTCGTTAATTCTTTTTTCGTCTGCTCATGGTTTGGCTCATATGTTTCTTCATGATACACATGTTTAAATGGTAAGCGCGGCTTTTTATCCGTCATACCCGCTGGATGTCCAACCGTTAGACCAAATAACGGGATTACATGATGAGGCAGTTTTAACAATTTGCTTACTTCTTCTAATTCGTTACGCAAACCGCCAATATAACAAGCTCCAAGTCCCATTGATTCAGCAGCAAGCGTTGCATTTTGCGCAGCAAGGGCAACGTCAATAATAGCTACCATGAACTGCTCTGTGCTTTCGAGCGCTGTCGATAAATCTTTTTTCTCCATTTCTGCAATGACATCATGACGATGAAAGTCAGCGCAAAATACAAAGAAGTGTCCATTTGTTTCTACGTAAGGCTGATTTCCTGCTAATTGGGCAAGCTTTCGCTTCGTTTCTTTATCTTTTACTCCAATAATGGAGTACGCTTGAATATAGCTTGATGTGGAAGCTGCCTGTGCGCTTTCGACAATCGTCTGAATTTGCTCTTCCGACAATGGTTTGTCTTCATATTTGCGAATAGAACGATGATTTAAAATCGTTTCAATAACTGAGTTCATATTATAATCTCCTTTTACTTCATTTAACCTTCTACAGATGTTATATCTACAGTTAGTTTATCGAATGTAAAAAGAAATAACCAATGTTCTGCTTAAAATTGATTTTGACTTGTCTCATATCGATACAGCTTAAAGTGATCTGCAAGCACGCGATCTACTTTTACTTCTAAGCTGTCTACATATTCGTCCATTCGTTTTATCAACCGGTTTCGTTTCACATCATTTTCTAAAATGTTCTTAAGCTGCTGTTCAAAGGCTTCAGCATCATTAAGCGGTATCAGCAGCTCTTTTTCTTTTAGATATTCAATGTTAATTTGTTCTTGACCGGGAAGAGATGAATGAATAAAAATAGGTAGTCTCTTATGAAGGGCTTCGCTAATTGTAACGCCTCCTGCTTTTGTGACAATGGCATCTGCTCCTTCATATAAATCATTCATTTTCTCTCTTGATTTTACATACGGGACTGCTTTAACTTTCGGGTGGTTTAGTTTCACTAGTTCTTGATACAACTTTTTATTTTTTCCACACAGCACATAATACATATACGTACAGTTTTGCGGAAGCTGCTGAAGCATTTTGCGTACATTCCCAAGGCCCGAATTTCCGCCGGCAATCAGGATATGCTTCTGTGGCATGAGATGGTCAATCCGTCTTTTTAAAAACGCTTTATGAACGGGAATGCCCGTTACATAAATAGAAGACTCTTTTACACCGTGAACGTTTTGTAGAAATGCTTTCGTATCCTGATCAGGCACGCAGTGAAGCTCGATTCCATTTTTACCCCATACGTCGCTTACTAAGAAGTCGGTGTATACGTTTATAATAGGAAGATCAATGATTCCTTTTTCTTTTAAGCCGCTTAATACACAGGAAGGAAAGCTGTGTGTGCAAACAATGACGTCGGGCTGCTCTGCATCAATTAATTTCTTCATATGATATTCGATAATCGGCCACTTTTTCACGACAAAATCATCCATCGTATGGTCGTTTTTTTTGTATACATGCCCGTAATAAAATTTTTCAAACTGCTTTGGAAAAACAGAAATCCATTTCATGTATATCGATGAAATCATTTGTTCAAGCGGTTTGCTCCAATAGCTTAAACAATCAATTTTTTGACAAATAACGTGAGAAAAACGTTCCATGATGGCATCCATAACGGCGTCTGCTACTTGGTGATGACCAGATGGCATCTGAAAAAGCGGCAAGAACAGAACCTTCCTCATTGACCATCCCTCCTCTCAAGACGTTTTCGGTTTCTTTTTCTTTTTATAAGTAAATAAATAACAAAAAAAGCTACAGCTCCCATAATGATATACGAAATATGAATCCGGTCTCCTACATAGTAACCTAGAACGAGAAAAGAAAGGACCCATACTAGACTGCCTACCACCGATAACAGCAAATAAAGCAAAAACGGATAGCGACTTATTCCTGCCATATATGGGCTGATTTGACGTAAGCCTGGAATATATAAACCAAATAAAATGGTCCATATCCCATATTTATGGTAGCTGCCGCTTGCCGCTTCAATTTTCTCTTTGGTTAACCCTACGTATTTTCCGTATTTATCAAAAAATGGGGTTCCCGCATACCTTCCTAGCCCGTAAGCAGTAAGCATTCCAGTTATAACACCTAAAAAAGCAAAAAGAGATGATTCGTATAAGTTCAGCTGATGTTTGGCAATAAACATGCCTAATAATATTAAAAATGATTCTTCAGGCGCTGGAATTCCAACGATCCCACAAAAAAGTACAAGTAAAATAACAATATAACCATAGGAATGTATATACTGAGAAATAATTGTTAAGTCCACTGCTCGCTCCTCTATTTACGATTGATTCATCAATTGCTGCATGGTTATACTTTCATACCCTTGCTGTTTTAAGTAAGGTAAAAATTCTTCTAACGCCGCAATCGTCATTTCAGGTGCTTTTTCATCTGCTCCCGGGGTATCTCCATTATCGTGTAAAACAAAAATGGCTCCATCTTCTACTTTACGCATTAGTTTTTGAACTAATGCCGTTTTCGTTGTTTTTAGTGTCCAATCCTGAAAGATTCCTGTCCAGATCACGAGGTGATATGGCTTGGCCATTAATAAACTGCTCATATTTAAATGTCCCCACGGCGGACGATAAAAAAGCGGCTTTTGATTTGTTACTTTCTCTATAACCTGTGCACATTGATGAATTTGTCTTTTTAATTGCCAAGGTGTTTGCGTCCATGCACTCACGTGACGATGATGATGTATAGCTACTTCATGTCCTTCATCAATCATCCTGTTTAAAATAGACGGGTGTTTTTCCCCTAGTTCTCCCACAATAAAAAAAGTAGCTTTCATTTCATGCAGTTTGAACAAGTCCAAAATTTTTGGCGTATAAACAGGATGAGGCCCATCGTCAAATGTTATAGCTATTTTATGCTTTTTTGCCCCTTTTATTATGACTGATGAATGATAGCGACGGTAAAGGGTTTGCGAAATAATGGTATATACACATATAACCATTAGAACGAAAAGTAAAACAATAAAAAAACGAGTCATATGCTTTTAACCATCCTTTTGAATTTAAATCCTGCATTTATTATAACGGTTTACTCAGACTTTGGTTTCATTTTTTTGTGATAGAAGCCAGGAATTTTAAAATAATTTGATACTTTACCTAAAAATAGCTGTTCTGCAAGGATATACCGGAAATAAAATGATATCATAAAATTTCCCTTCATTCAGTAAAAAAAGTACTTTTTACCATTTATATCTATCTTTTGTATGATAACTGTCTTTATTTTTTGAAAATAAAAAAACTTCCCGCACGAGTGCGGAAAGTTTTGAAATTAAAATTTTGACCGATACCATTTTTCAGCTGCTTCAATTTCTGTTCGTGTTAACTGATGTCCAAATGATTCCCAATGGACCTGTACGTCCGCTCCGGCTTTTTCTAAAAGAGCAGAAAGTTCTTCCATTTCTGATGCTGGGCAAATAGGATCGTTTGTACCCGCGCCGATAAAGATAGAGGCGTCGGTCTTAGGCACTTCAATTCCTCTTCTTGGAACCATCGGATGAAGAAGAGCCGCCCCTTTTAAAGAATTCTCGTAATGAAACAGCAAACTTCCTGCAATATTGGCACCATTTGAGTAACCTACAGCTACGATGTTGTGTCGGTCAAATGAATATGTTTCAGCCGCTTCATCTAAAAATTGATGAAGTTCTTTTGTACGTTCAATTAAATCTTCTATATCAAATATTCCTTCTTGTAAACGTCTAAAGAAACGGGGCATTCCGTTTTCTAGTACATTTCCTCTTACAGATAATACGGAGCAAGAGGAATCAATCATATCTGCAACAGGGAGCAGATCTTGTTCTGTACCTCCTGTACCATGCAACAGCAATAAAGTCGGTTTCGTCTCGTCCGTTCCTTTTTTAAAAATATGTTTCACGTATATCCACTCCTTTTAAATATCTCGAATTAAAGATAATTTTATTATAAGAACTTTCGAAGCATTTGTAAAGGAACTACTGTCAAAGAAATACCTGTATGTTTTGCTGGCAGTATCACATAATACTGAATAACTTCATATGACCATTACTCATATGCAGCTAGGTATTTAATTCGTTTGACTTACAGCGGGTAAAGAAATATTCCACTTTTATCTAAGTGCTCCCGTCAAAAGGTGGATAATGATTAAAACTCGCCCGTCCTCCTTCGTATAAAAAGTGCCCTAGTCTGATAAATTAGTTAATTTTTTCTTTATTTCGTTACTTTCAACAGATATCAGCATTTATACCCGAGCGTACTAAATCGTATTTCTTATACGTGTTATAACAACTTTTTTCTATGAGAAACAGAACGTAAAATACCCCCTTGGTTTTTCATAAAGGGGAACAAAGCCCCGAATGGTGCTTTATACGACTTTATTTGACAAACACAAATTTATGGGTAAACTAAGTTCAGATGATTGTATTTCACTTTGTTTCAGTTTAATAAAAAAACGAAGCATCTGCGAGTAAGCAAAAAATAACTGCGTAAAGAGCTATTTATGTCAATCATCTTATACCCTAAAAACTTACCTGCACTTGAATAATAGCCTTTATTAAACTTAGCGCGTCAGCTTTTAAACGTTAATACTTTATCACCCATCTCTTTCTTAAAAGATTGAATGGGTCAACAAACTTCAGCATTCTTTACATAACGACCTTGTAAAGACGAAGAATGTAGCTATGTGTGAACATGGAATTATTACTTAGTGGAGTGAACCAACATGAGGAAATTTATTTTAGCCTTTTTAGTCGTTGTTTTAATTGTAATGCTAGGAGTTACCTATGTATTAAAGCAATTTCAGCAAACGGCTGATTTATCTTACTCGAAACTGCAGTCGGTTCAAAGTACGGTAGTCTATGACAAAAATGACCGTAAGATTGACGAATTGTATAAAACCGTTCCCCGTCAAAATGTTTCGAGCAATGAAATTCCCGATTATGTAAAAATGGCGTTTGTTGCAACGGAAGACCGTCGCTTTTACAAGCATTTTGGGATTGATTTACAAGGTATTGGCCGCGCCCTTTTTAAGAACATTGTAACAATGAGTAAAGCTGAAGGCGCAAGTACCATTACGCAGCAGTTAGCAAGAAATCTTTACTTATCTAGTGATAAGACCATTAAACGTAAAGTAGATGAAATGTTTCTATCACTAGGCTTAGAAAGACAATTTACAAAAGATCAAATTTTGGAATTATATTTAAATCAAATTTATTTCGGAAGCGGTGTATACGGTATTGGTGCAGCTTCTCAGATTTATTTTAATAAGCCTGTATCAGATTTAACCGTAGGCGAAGCTGCGCTTTTAGCAGGACTCCCAAAAGCGCCGAGTACGTATTCACCAAGCAATAGTACAGAAAAAGCAACAGCCCGACGAAACGTTGTATTGAAACTGATGCATGACCAAAACGTTATTAGCGATACTCAGTATCAGCAAGCGTTAAACGAACGCGTAGTCGAGCCTAGTATTCCGGTTAAAAAACCGAACTCAAATCAAGCATTTATTGATTATGTAATTAAAGAAGCTGCTCAACAATATGGCGTATCTGCTGATGACCTTTATAAGGGTGGTTATGCCATCTATACAGATTTAGATCCTAATTTACAGGAATCGATTAATAACTCTGTAGCAAATCATACGTTCCGAGATGATGACATCAACAGCAAAGTAGAGGTTGGGATTTCAGCTGTCAACCCTAAAACAGGCGGGATTTCAGCGATGTATGGAGGACGCAGCTATGAGCGAAACGGCTTAAACCGTGCTACAAGCGGCTATCAGCTTGGTTCAGCTATTAAGCCTTTAGCCGTATACGGTCCAGCATTAGAAACTGGAGATTATACACCAACTTCACTCTTAAGTGACGAACGACAAGACTTTGGCGGTGGATATAGCCCTAAAAACGCAGAAGGTGAATATCAAAAGCATGTGACAATGCGTGAAGCACTTACTCGTTCACTTAACGTTCCAGCTGTTTGGCTTTTAAAACAAATTGGTATTGATACAAGCGCAAAATTCATGGAAAAAGCTGGACTTCCTCTTGAAGATGACGATAAGTCAAAATTAGGACTTGCTCTTGGAGGAACGACGACAACGTTCTCTCCCCTTCAGTTAGCACAAGGATATACAACCTTCGCTAACAAAGGCGTCATGACTAAGCCGTACGCAATTCGAAAAATTGAGATGCGCGACGGTGAAGTGAAAAAGCCAGACATTCAGACAGAGCGAGTAATGAGTGAAGAAAATGCGGATACAATGACATCCATGCTGCAAGACGTAATTGAAAAAAGCTATGGAACAGGTGTTAACGCTCGTTCTTCACGAGATGCTGCAGGTAAAACCGGTACAACCAACGACGTCAAAGATGCTTGGTTCGTCGGGTATACCGATGATGCAGTCGTTTCTATCCACGCTGGCTTTGATAATGCTAATTCTACGCAAACAACGAAATACTTATCAGGCGGCGGCGGACAAGACCCTGCTACACTGTTTAGCTCAATTATGAATAACTGGTAACCAAAAAACCTCCAACTTCACTGTTGGAGGTTTTTTTAAGATAAATGCGTTTTATGCTTAAGTGAAAAAAAGGAAACGTTAATGACTTTGCAAATCGTTACATAATGCAGAACGGTCAAAACAACCACACCACAGTTCATCCCGATAATAATTCCCTGCATGCCAATATTTGTTTGTGATCCTAAGAAAAACATCAGGGAAAAAGAGACAATATGAGACCAAATCGTATGATAAAAAGCATCTTTTACATAGCCGAGTCCAATTAAATAAGCTTGAAGCGGGACGGCAAAGAAGTGAAAAAGAAAATACGGCCATAAAGCCTTTAGATAGTACACGGCTTCTGTAGAATGAAAAAACAAGTTAGTAAGCGGCTCAGCAAAGAAATACATCGCCACTATAGACGGAATCCCATATAAAAATGTCATTTGCATACTTTGAGTCAAAAGTCTTTGAAGCTGTTCTTCCTGATTTTTCGCATGAGCTTCAGATACAGCAGGTATGAGTGCTACTAAAAGAGAGTGAGCAAAGAAAGCCGGAAAAAAGCCGATCGACATCGCTACCCCTGTTAGCATACCAAAATGCTGCGTTGCCCCGGTTAACGTCATGCCCGATAAAACGAGCGCGTGTTTGATTAAAAACGGCTGAATAGCATTACATACCGCATTAAATAAACGCAGTCCCGTGGTCGGAAGTGAGACGCCTAACAGCTTTTTCCGAATCTCACTTGGAGAAAGCAGAGGCCTGTGCCCTCTTGATAAAACACTTAACTGAGTAACATACGTGATAAAAAAATAAAGCAAAATAACAGCTTCGGTTCCAATCAGTGTACAAATCGCAATAAACAGAGACATTTTAACATCTGTGAAAGCGAACATTTGAAAAACAACAAATAAAATAGTTAGCTGAAAGGCTTTGCGAATAAAATTAGACACAGCGATGGTCGTCATATTATTTTTACCCGTAAAATATCCACGAAGCACCGCTGAAAATGAAACAACCGGAATGAAACATAGTACAACCCATTTCAAGTAAGGATGATAGTGACTGAAAAATGGAAAGGCTGCTAATACGGCCAGTGTAATAAAAAAGATCCCCAAGCTCACAGCAGTCGCAAAAATGGTGGCATGCTTCATCATATGCTGATGTTCTTTGCGATGATGTTCAGCAAGAAATTTAGAAATAGAAATAGGCAGTTCTAAGTTGGCTACGGTGGCAATAAGAAAAATGATAGGAAGAACAGTCATGTACATGCCCATGCCTTCCCTTCCTAATTCTCTAGCAAGTACCATATTTACAAGAAATTCAATTAACTCTCCTGCAAAGGCAGCACCTGCTAGAATAAACGTTCCTTTCAAAAAAGTGTTCATCTCGTTATCTCCTCTATCTCCCGTCCTTTTTCATCACTACCTCTTCTCTCTATGTATATGACAAGCCCAATACGAATTATTTGTCTAATTGTATTTTTTCGGTGTACAAGTTCTTGTATAATGTTCAACCTATGTGAAAAAAAACCGTTATATACCTTTTTTACACAGGAAATTCATTCATTTCTTATCTTTTGGCTCTTGAAACTTACATAGAAAAACAGGAGACTGAATGAACCTGCCGATTGCTAACGGAAATAGAGCATGCTGTTTTAATGTAACAAATTCACATATTAGTTAAGCATCTTTATTCATCATTTTCTGGGGATGCACTTCTTTTTTTGATACCGAGGCGTTTTTGCCTAGTACAACCGAAAAGACAACAATTATTGCTATAGCAAGAGTAAAAAGTGTAATTGATTCGCCTAGAAATAGAGCTGCAAACAGAATCATTAAAAATGGCTGCAAATATTGAACCTGGCTAACTCTGGCTATTCCCCCCATAGCCATTCCGCTGTACCAAGCAACGTATGCTAAAAATTGACTCACGACTGATAGATAAATCAAACTAACCCACGCTTTTAAAGGCGCATGAAGCATTTCAGCTGTAATGCTTAGTCCCACTGGAATCATAAAAAATGGCGCACCGATGATAATGGCCCAAGCAATTACCTGCCAGCTGCCTAATTCTCTTGCTAACACCCCTCCTTCTGCGTAGCTCAGTCCAAGTATCAGCACCGCTGCTAGTAGAGCGGCATCGGCAAACTGCAGTTGACCAAATCCGAGGTGAAGAGCATACACGATAACAGCTGCAGAACCAATCATGCTTGATATCCAGAATTTGAAAGAAGGACGTTCACCTCCTCTAAACATCGCAAAACCGGCTGTGGCTAATGGTAAAAGAGCGAGTTCAACCGCTCCGTGAGAAACAGGCAATGATTTCATTGCCCAGGAAGTGAGCAGAGGAAACCCTAAAACTGCGCCTAAAGCAACGATCAGCAGACTTTTAAATTGGCGAAGAGAAGGAAATTTTTCTTTTCGTACAATCAATATCACAGCTACTAAGATAGCAGCTATAGCTGTTCTTCCTAAACCGGCGACTGTCGTTCCGAAATACTCGACTGCAACACTTGTAGAAGGAAGGGTTAAGCTAAAACAGATAACGCCTACTACCCCTAACAATAAGCCGATTTTATCTCTCGTTTCTTTTTGCATCTTACCCTACCCCTGTCTTTTTATTTTTCAGAACTGTACCATTTTTCTAAAAAAAGTTCTGATATAATTAAAAGGATAGCGCAGGACAACTAGTAAAATAAATCATTCTTTTACCTAACTGTACGGGTACAAATTAAAGGAGTAGGACCTATGAGTTTGAAATATCTAAAAATCATGGAAGAAATTAAGCTTGGCCTAGCAAATGGATCGCTTATTGCAGGTGGTAAACTCCCTTCTGTTCGCCGACTCTCCCACCATTTTTCGTGCAGCAAGAATACCGTTATTAAAGCGTACAGCGAATTAGAAAAAGAGCATTTAATTTATTCTGTTCCTAAAAGCGGCTACTACGTTGTGGCAGAATTTCAACATAGGACGAATGAAAATGAAGTGATTGATTTCTTGTCTGCTGGTCCAGATAAAAACGTTATGCCTTATCTTGAATTTCAGCATTGTATAAACCAAGCAATTGAACACTACAAAGAAGAGCTTTTTACATACTCTGATCAACAAGGCTCTTACTCATTGCGGGTACAGTTAGTGAAACACTTGCAGAGCCTACAGGTGTTCACTCAAGCTGAAAGGTTAGTTGTTGTATCTGGGTCTCAGCAAGCTCTTCACTTATTAGTTTCTATGCCATTTCCAAATGGAAAAAATAATATCCTGATTGAACAGCCCACTTATTTCGGTTTTATCGAGTCTCTTACCCTGCACCAAACTACTACTTTTGGGATTGAGCTATCGATGGAAGGGATTGATCTTGATCGTTTGGAGTACATTTTTCGAAATAATGACATAAAATTTTTCTATATTATTCCAAGATTCCATAATCCTCTTGGACATTGTTATACAAATTTCGAGAAGAAAAAAATCGTGGAACTGGCCGAAAAATACGATGTATATATAGTCGAGGATGACTTTTTGGGCGACCTTGATCCCGATGCAAAATCAGATCCTTTATTTTCTTTTAATCCTTCTGGACGAGTCATTTATATTAAAAGCTTTTCGAAAATTTTTCTTCCTGGGTTACGCATTGCTGCTATCGTGCTTCCTTCTTTAATGAATAGCAACTTTTTACGATATAAATTCAGTTCAGATTTTAATAGTTCAGCGCTTTCCCAAGGTGCTCTTGAAATTTATTTAAAAAGCGGCATGTTTACTAGTCATCTTAAAAAGATAAAAGAGGTATACCATACCAAAATGCAAACTCTTGTAGAAGCATGTGATTCACTGCTGCCCGCTCATACACATTTTTCTAAGCCACCTTCAGGATTCTATTTATCCATTAGTTTGCCTGAGCATGTGAAAGCAAAACAGATTGTCCACATGCTAAACGAGCAGCACATATATGTTGATGATGCTTCTAGATTTTTTTTACCAGAATATAAACGAGACACGCTTCTCCGATTAAGCATCTCACAAGTAAATAAGAATACGATCAAACGAGGGATTGAACAGCTGGCTCAGTGTATTACTTTAATTGATGATAGAAAACATCATCCTATTCCAAATAACCTTTTCCCCTTGTAGAATGGGAATTTAACGGACATACTAAACGAAAAGAAGCCAAGGAATTAGCATCCTTGACTTCTTTTATTTAACCGTAACGGTTATAAGAGGCATGTTATGCGTCCCTTTTGCAGAAACATGTGACTGTACGGTATATGTGCCAGGCTCAGAGAAAGATGTTTGTATCTCATATACACCTTTTCCTATTTGTTTAGGCTTTAACATCTTCCCTTTCCCTTCGCCATCTTTTTTCTCTATTTCAAATTCAATCATTTCAACGTCATCATTTTTTACTTTTTCGTCTCCATATGTAACTTCGGCTTTGTAGATACCGCTTTCATTTTTCTGTAACGCCTCTGGGCCTTGAAGGTTTACGTCCAACGGTTTTGGCTGCTCAGCATTTGTGCTTTGAGCAGGTTCCTGACCACAGGCTGTTAAAAGTAAACAAAGACTGATTATAGATATACTTATTCTTTTTTTCATGTATTCATCTCCTTTTTAAACCCTTTGTTTAACTATAACGCGTATTGCAAAGAAAAAAATGAATTTTTTTAAAAAAGAAGGATTTTTAAAGATTTTTTAAGAAAAAAAGTTCATACTGATACTAACTAGTTTTTTCCAAGGAGGAAGAAAATGAATTCCGCTAAATCTCCAGCTAAAAAATCATGGCTACAGACGTTAATCAAAAATAAAAGTGAGCGTAAAAAAGTGATCTTTATCTTTACTATATCTTTTTTACTAGTTGTAGCAGGGCTTATTTACGTCCCTATTTATAAACATTCCCTTCCGCTTGATTCTAAAATATACGAAGGGAATTTTAAAGAGCTTGGTTCTATCGCACGAATTGGTTTCTTTGCAGCTTTAGCTATTTATCCTATCTTTTTATTATTAAAATGGAAACCGATATCGCAAATTAAAAAAGGAAAGTTTGAGTTAAAACCGCTCATTCAGTTTTTAGCCAAGTACGTTCGTCAGTGGCACGTTCCCGTTGCCCTTATATCAACTGCTTTGATTATTTTACATGGTTATATGGCTTTGATAAAAGGATTTCAAGCAAATTTTACGTACTTTTCAGGAATTATCACGATGGCTGTTCTAGCTTGTCTGCTCGTGATGGGCGTGAAGCGCTATCAGCGTACAGATAAAAAGTGGCATCTTAAATTTGCTATCTCTTTTTTGGTTTTGTTTATGATTCACGCTACCTTTTCATAACTTGCCATTGTTTAAAGTTTTTTTATATAGGGTACAGTTCACAATGAATACATGATATATATCACTATACGTTTTACATCATTTAGGAGGTATAAACATGGCAAGAGTGTTAGCTGTATTATCAAGCGGATACGAAGAGAAAGATTATCACACAGGTTGGTGGGCAGAAGAATTATTTGCTCCGCTGCAAAAGCTTGAGAACGCAGGACACACCGTTGACTTAGCCTCACCTTTTGGAGGTAAGCCGGAACTAGACGTTCGAAGTATTTCAGAAGACTTTGATCCAGACGGAACGTATAAGAAATTATATGAGTCAGGAAGAGCGGATCAGACAATGAAACTTGAAGAAGTAGATGCTGAGAACTATGACGTTATCTTAGTAGTAGGCGGCCACGGCGCTATGTTTGACTTAGCAAAAAATGTGGACTTGCATGCACTTATGAACAAAGTGTACGACAACGGAGGTATTTTAGCAGCTGAGTGTCACGGACCTTCTGTGTTTGCTTTCTTGAAAGGATCCGATGATGAACTGTTAATTAAAGGACTAGACGTAACCGGTTATCCTGATGAAATTGAACCGGAAGAAGTACTTCCCTTTTTACCATACAGTTTAGAACAA
Source organism: Priestia sp. TGN 0903 (assembly GCF_050846855.1). NCBI lineage: Bacteria > Bacillati > Bacillota > Bacilli > Caryophanales > Bacillaceae > Priestia > Priestia sp. TGN 0903. Next base: position 404,614 of record NZ_JBOZGL010000003.1, on the reverse strand, counting down.
GAACTTCGTGAAGTGGCTAATTACATCCCTGAGATGGATAAAAAAGTATATGCTGTTTGGTCAAATGATCAAATTGTCACAAGCCGAGATCCTTTTTCTTCTGAGTTAATGGGTGATGAATTAGTTAAAAAGCTAAATAAATAAACTAAAAAAAGACTGCTCGAAAGCAGTCTTTTTTTGTTTGTTCTATAAGGATGTTTGAAACTGCTGCTCTACCAAACGCCGGTAAAAAGAATGAGAGGCTAACAGCTCTTTATGCGTTCCGCTTCCTGTAACTTGCCCTTCTTCTATTACAACAATTTGGTCCGCATTAATGACCGTAGATAGACGATGGGCAATGACGAGTGATGTGCGTTCTTTCATTACTGTCTCCAATGACTCTTGCACAAGCTTTTCTGATTCGGAGTCCAAGCTAGCTGTCGCTTCGTCCAGTAATAAAAACTGAGGATTGCGTAACAGCGCCCGGGCAATTGCAATACGCTGTCGCTGTCCTCCTGAGAGATTAATACCTCTTTCTCCAATCATTGTTTCATATTGAGCTTCAAAGGACTGAATGAAATGATGAGCATTCGCTAACTTTGCTGCTTCTTCTATTTCTTCATCCGTCACATGCCGCTCTAATCCGTAAATGAGATTTTCTCGAATTGTTCCTGCTAAAATCGGAGAATCTTGCTGAACATAGCTAAACAGGTGACGCCACGAACGTAAGTTGACGTTTTGACTGTCTGTTCCATCCAAGAATATGTGACCCGATGAAGGCTCATAAAAGCGTTCGATAAGAGAAAAAACAGTAGATTTTCCAGCTCCGCTAGGTCCAACAAAAGCGGTAACTTCTCCTTTTTTAGCAGAAAATGAAACTTCCTGCAATACGGGTTTATCTTCATATTGAAAAGCAACTTTATCGAACCTTAAACTCCCTACCTGTTCAAGCACTTCTCCATTTTCATAGTTCTCTTCTTTCTCAGCTAATATATCAAAGATTCTTTCTGAAGCTCCTTTAGTTTGCTGAAAGCTCGTAACAAATCGGGTAAGTGAACCAACCGGAACCATAATTTGAAAAAGGTAAAGAACAAAAGCCACCAGCTCTCCTGCAGTGATAAATCCCTCACTCACCCGGTATGCGCCAAACCCGACGATGGCAATCATAACAGCGGTCATCACCGTGCTAATAATCGGTGTAATGATAGCTTCAATTTTAGCTCTCTTTACACCGAAGAGGTAGAGTGACTGAAACGATTGTAAGCCGGAATCAACTTCTTTTTTCTCTGAACCGGATACTTTAATCAAGCGGATTTCACTCAGCATTTGAGCTAAAAAAGCTGTAAGCTTGGACATTTTATCCTGCTGCTCACGTGAAATTTTATGTATTTTTCTCGCTAGCGGCATAACCAGTACAAACATAACGGGAATAACCGCTAATAAAATGAGCGTCATGGGTACATCAAGCGTAAATAAAATAACAATGGCAACGATAATAGATAAAATATTTTTAACAAAGTCAATCATTTCTGTTGACAATAAATTCATCACAATGGTTGTATCATTTGTAATGCGGCTTACCATTTCACCGGAACGATTTTGGTCGTAAAATGAAACCGGAAGCTTTATGAGCTTGTTCCACACTTTATGTCTGAGTTCTTTTACAACACCTTGGCCTACTTGAGCAAGGAGATAAAGAGATACTGCGCTTGTTGCCATTTGAGCAGCAAATAAACCAAGGAGTCCTGCTATAAGCTGCGGTGAGACGCCTACTGCAATTTTCTCCATCACTTCTTTAATGACAAGAGGAATAGAAAGCGACGCTCCGGTATTAATTAAGGCCAGTATAAACGAAATGAGTAGCTTTCCTGTCGGAGGGTTCGTTAGCAACCATAATTTTTTAAATGAAAAATGAATTCCTTTTTGCGTATTCATCTTAGTTCCTTTCTACTTCTTTTAATAGGTGATATCAACACTTTACCTTCAAAGTTCTATCTTATTTTACACCATTTCCTTTCTCAACCTGAACTTCTAAGCTTTTACCTATTTTTTAAACTCGTCTATACAAAAATGACAAGCTGGTCATATACTTATGGTACACTGAGTTCTTTTACTAGATGAGAGGTTGAATAAGGATGTCTGTTTATATTAAATCTATTTCGATTGGCACCATTTCTGGCGGGATCGTTATTTTTGGAAACGCAGGAAATATATCGCCTTCAAGCGGCTCTACATCCGGCTCCGGTTCTAGTTCCCAAATGCCGATGCCCCCTTCTCCGAGAAATGGCCCGAGAGATAACACAGCTTTTAATGGCTAACAAAAAAACAGTGAGATAGTTCTCACTGTTTTTAGACTTGAATGCTTGTCATCATCGCAATATAAAAAGCAAAAACAAACAAACCGGCACTTAATACGCTAAGCCATACTGTCTTTTTGTAAAAACAAACAAGTAAATACACAAAAAACAGCAGTGCAACAAATAAGAATAGGATTCCTACAATCGTTACGTGAAACGTTAGAGGCAGCGTCACTTGTTTCCCATAGATAAAAGGAAGAATCGATGAATCCATTGCCATATGACTTATATTAGTTGGCGGCGATTGCGTTACCATGATAGCTGTAAATAAAAAAATGATAAGCAAAATAATGCTTTCTGCTCGAATCCACATCACGGGCTTATATTCTGGATGTTTTATCGCTTTTTTCATAAGAAAGCCATTGATGACGGCAAATGCAAGCAGCGGAATAATCGTAATATGCTTTAACAAAAGAGATTGCCCGTAATCTGTAGCCCATGAATTTACATAGTTGGACAGCCCCATGATAATAACCATCGAAATGAACCCACTTAATGAAAGAAGCACAAAACAAGCGATCGCAAAAGGAGTAAACCAGCTTAAGAAACTTTTCCAATTGGAGGTTTCTTTTGAAAAAGCGGCAACAATCAGAACCACTCCTCCCCACAGTCCAACTGCTAAAATATGAAGGGAATGAGACAACATGCCGCTAAGCACAGAAGCGGATGCTGCGTGACTTGCGTAGGCGATTCCTCCCACTAAGGCTACAGTCAGTAATGTATACATATGGGGGTGGCTCTCTATTGAAACAGCAACCATACATAAAATAGCAATCAGTACAACAAAGATCCAGGCGTGTCCCGTTCGTGTTTCCAATAATACAAGACGAACTGTTTCACCTAACCCTCTTATTTTTGAAAAAGATAAAATAATCTCAAGCGAATTTCCAACCGAAAAAAGAGCGACAGCCGCTGCACTTGCAAGTAGCCATCGCTTTGATAATAAAATTGTTGGCTTTTTTGTAAGGGGTACATATTGCAGTACGGCAAATCCTAATAATAAGGAAAGAGCTACGTATGTGAACCACTCAAAAACAGGCAACAAAACACTCATCTTTTTAAGCCTTTTTCTTTCTGAAGATTAAGAGTAATGCTCCAACCACCACTACAATAGCAATAATCACGATAACAAAAAACGATGAAGAATCATTGTTCTCCGTTTTTTCATCATTTGCTGCTGCACTTTTTTGGTGCTGTTCGGATTGCGTGGCGCCCTGCTTTTTTTCACTATCTTTTCCGGCTGCTTGAGTATTCTCTTCTTTTGCTTCATCTTTCACATCTACTTTAAAAGCAATCGAATCTTTTATTACGTGCCCATCTTCCCCTACAATTTCCCAGTTTACTGCGTAAGATCCGTTTTCAAGAGGCTGATCAACAGAAGCTATTAAATCATGACCCTCTACTTTTTGCGATGCAAGTGAAATGTTTTGTCCATCTTTTGCAACGGTCATTGTACTAATTTTCTCAATCGGTGTTTCAAAGGTTAATTTAATTTCTTTTAGAGGAGCTGTAACAGTTGCACCATTTTCCGGTACTGTTGTTTGCACATGTGTATGAGCAAAACTAACTGTCGGGACAGCTAAAAAGCATGCTAAAAGTAAACCTATTATTTTTTTCATATTTATGACTCCCTATCTCTTTTTTCTTTTTTCATTCATCATATCCAAAAATGTTTTTATGTAGACGTTTCCGAACACGATCTATTTTCCTAGTAAGTGTACTCCTTTTTCACTCAATCTCACAAGAACTATCACCAATTCGTTATAAAATGTTCACAAATCCTAGGTAAGGTGCTGCTGTAATTTTTTGAATATTCTTTCAGACTATCCTTGAATATAGTAAAATAGTTAAATAAGATGGCTGACTTTTTTCTAGCTTAAAATCCCATACAGAAAGGATAGGAACAATGAAAAAGTATACGTGCCCTTGCTGCGGTTATCAATCGTTAGACAGTGATGGTGACTATGATATTTGTGAGATATGTTTTTGGGAAGACGATCCGTATCAAAAGCTGAATGCCAATGAACTAGGAGCTAACTCTATTTCTTTAATAGAAGCTCAGCAAAATTTTACAGTTTATGGAGCATGTAATAAAGAAAGCTTACAGCACGTGAGAAAGCCTTCTGTTCAAGATGTAAAAGATTTTAACTGGAAACCTATTATAAGTCACGAATAGCAAAACTAGTTTATAAAAAAAGAATGCTTGCGAAAGCATTCTTTTTTGGATTCAGTAAGAAGTGGAAACAAATGTAGAAAGCACATTTGTAAACTTATAAAAAGTTTGAGTTTTAGACGAATCTCTTCCTTGTGAAGTGAATGAATGAAACATAGCACTTCGCAGCGGTTGGCTAATCTCTAATTGAATACTTTTGCCGGTACGATTTTTATTTGCAATATTTTTAGAGTTAATGCCTGCAATCTCATCGTGCCCTTTTGTAATCAGTTCCGCGGGAAATCCATTTTGATTTAATAATTGCGTTAATTTTTTTGCACGTTCCCGATCAGTTCCCCCCACAAAAATATGTTTTTTATTCCCGGAATATCCGTGAAGAGATAAAACATTATCATACATGCTTACCATCTTACGCGCTGTGGGCTCATCAAAATGAGTGCTTGTGAGGTGCAGATCTCGCGAGCCTTTCGATTTTAACGATTCGAATAGGTAAAGAGCATTTTGTTTGCTAAGCTCTTTGGCAATTTCGCTTGTCCCGCCTTCAATTCCTCCACCGTGTGGAGCAAAGATAAGGACAGGGCTTTTCGCTTCTTTAGTCGTCACTTTATAGCTAGCTGAAGACTCGTGCTGTGAGAGCTGCTTGAAATTTTGATATTTATCAGTTGATGCACTAGATGTGTCTTGAAAAGGTGAAATGAATAAAACGAATAGACAGATACATAAGGTAGAGAAACTTACTAAACGATAGCTTTTCAATTTGTACTCCCGCTTTCTATTATGTAATAAGACCTAAAACATTAGAATCCTAAAAAATCCAAAAATAATATTTTAGTAGTCTTATTTACTTATCGTTTGAAAATACAATTTATTCAATAGTTCTTAATACCTATTTATACTATTTAAAAAAACTTCAGCGCATATCCACTGAAGTTTTTTACTTTTTTGTTTTTATTTATTTAAAGCAAGCGCCAAACTAATTTTATCCAGCCAAAGAAGGCGATCCATAAAGGTATGCTCAAAGATGTTCCCCACGCTAAACCAATTAAGAAGTTTCCTCTTTCAATCATACAAACCACTCCTTATGAACATTGTAGGTGAACAAGTACAATTCTATACCTTTACTATAACAGAAAGCGCTTTCATTTAACAGTCACTTACACGTTTTTAGTGCTATATTCATACAGAAAACCGAATTTCAAATAGATAAAGGGCGATATATAAGAAAATGAATAATTACAAGGTGTAAAAGTATAATAATCTACTAAAAAAAAAAGAAACCTTCTTTGAAGGCTTCTTTTCTAGGTGTTTTTTATTGTTCGCCGCTGCGCTGCAAGCGATTCTCAATAAATAGGCGCTCAACAAATTTATTTAGCTGGGCTTGATACAAACGGCGCTCATCTAGCGTTTTTGCGTCTTGTATTTGCTGTTTAAAGCGTTTGATTTGCTGTCTTTGTTCAACCGTTACATGATGAGAAAGAAGCATAGGTCCCCCTCCATTTCACTAACGTTTGAATTAAGTAAACCAAGGTTTACCAAAACAAACAACAAACCTGTTAGCTTCTCTTACATAAATTTTTTACTCAGCTTCTTTAGCTCCAACTAACGCTAAACCTGGGCCGTACGGCGTTGTATGGACATCTAACATTAATTCATTTGTATAAGGCACAATAGAAGCTTCCATTGCTACTTGTACTCCGTCGACTTCATACATTTCATCATTTTCAAAAGGCTCTTCAAAAGCTAACCCAATGTTAGGGATTTCACAGCTAATTCCTTTGAAATACAAGCGAATTCCTGTTATCTCCTGCTCTTCAAGTATATTGTTAATTAATTGTTTTGCTTCTGGTGTAATATGCATGACTACCCCTTCTTCCTTTCAATACTCTTGCTCTATCCTATCATATCTTTAGAGTTTTTAAAGAGAATAACTGCAATTTAAAAACATTCTGATTATTATTTAATAATAATTATAAATAAGTATTGATTTTAATTTGATATTTGATATAATATAAACATAAGATAACAACAACTCATTAGGAGGCTATTAACTATGAATTTAGAAAACGTATTGAACCAACAAATTGCCGATTTTAACGTATTATATACAAAGCTACATCGCTTTCACTGGTATGTAAAAGGGCCTCAATTTTTTACGCTTCATGAAAAATTTGAAGAATTCTATAATGAGACGGCGGACTATATAGATGAATATGCAGAACGATTACTAGCCATTGGAGGAAGCCCAATTGCTACGATGAAGCAATTTTTACAAGCAGCTACTCTTTCTGAAGATGGGAATGAGCAAACGAGTGAAGAAATGGTAGAAACCTTAATTAATGACTATACGCTACTTGTTAAAAACCTAAAAAATGCAGTTGAAAAAGCTGAAGCAGCACATGATCACGTAACAGCTGACTTATTCATTGGAACAATTGGCAACATTGAAAAACATATTTGGATGCTAAAAGCTGCTTTACCTGTAAAAACATCCGTACATGCATAAAAAGAGCCCAATCGGCTCTTTTTTTACGTTTGTTGATTTCCTTTTTTTTGTTTTTGCAGCCACATAAAAAAAGACATATCATCGTAAATGTCATCTTCTAGCACAGCCTTATAGACATGATCACTCGTATAGTAGCGATTATATCCGCTTTGCTGCTTGAAAAATAAAATACATTCCCGCTTCTTTTCAGTGAGAAGTGATTTTAATAATACTTGTTTCTCAACTTTGCCCTTCACGATATTTTCTGGAAGCACGGAAATATCAAGCTTCCACTCTTCACCCTTCTGAATCATATACACACTCCACTGATACTTACCTTTTTCATTAGCAAATATCATCTTATAAGGTTGAAAACGCTTTGTAAGCTGATACCCCATGTGAAAAATAGATTCTTCATCCATTTCATCATTTCCTACGTAAAAATTAATGATGCGATTTGTCATGACATTTAACTCAAAACTCTCCCCTGAGAGCGGGCAACCGTACTCTCTTAACAAATTAAATAAACGGTTGGATACCACCAGTTGATTTGCTTCATGTTTTAATTCACTTGAGTATGACAGCAGCTCATTCATGTTTTTTGATTCCCCTATCTATAGATCGTGAATTGTTATTGATATTCGCTTTTTTTTTATAAAACCCTTTCACTTTTACCCTTTAATTAACTAACTAGAGGTAAATTAAGTTATGTAGAGCAACATTTTATGAATAAATCAAGTTTGAGTATAAAACTTGAAGAAGTTTAAAGACTATAGTCGATACCGATTTTAAGGAGGACTTAGTATGAATAATCACGAACTTCCTACAAACATGCAAAGTGGAGCTGTCCCCCCTCAATTGAACCATGGAGGGCATGAGCTATTTGACGTTCATGAAACACTTGCCGGCTCGATCAATGTAATGGATCAGTTTATGATGTTTAGGCAATATGTAAAAGAACAAGAGCTGCTTGATATTATTGATCGGCAATATCAGTTTATTTTAAATGAATATAATTTAATCGTAGAAGCTTTTTCTACTGGCCAAAAGCCGGCCGGTTCTACACATGTATATAACATGAAGCAGTCTCATACCTTTGTTTATGGCTTAAAGCCTTCGCAGCCTAAAAAGCCGAATCAGTCCGTTGAGGAAATTAATGAAAAAGGAATTTCAGGTCATATGCTGGGTCTAGTCAAGTCTCAAGCATCTCTTTTAACTATGACAGCTTTAGAAATAACTAATCCTGTTGTTCGCCGAATATTCGGAGACAGTGTTCCTAATTGGATTGAAATGGCTTATGAAATTTCTCTTTATCAAAACAAACATCATTATTATCAAGTGCCGCAGCTTGCAAAAGAAGATATGCAGCAAATGATCACAAGTTTCGCAAAAGCTACTGCCTCTCCTCAGATGCCTAATAACCATAAGCTGCATTAATTACAAAGAGGCTGGGGCAAACGTATTTTAATTAAAGGAAGATCCGAACGATTCATCGTTCGGATCTTTTCATTAGTATGATGAATATAGGTTATGTTTAGAGTTGATTCTAGCTGTTGATTGGAGGGAAAGGCGAAGACTTCTGCGGGAAGTGAAGTCATGCACGGAAATCAACAGCGGTGGAACAAGCGATCCATACTCGACCATTTATCCAATTTGTTCCCCTTTAGATTCGATTGATATAGTTGTGTCTCAATCTCTTTTGCGCATATATTTCAGAAAATGACAAAAAACTATGCATTTTGGATTATTTTCTGAATATTTGTAGTATTTTGATTAATTATGTATTATAATACAGTTAACTAATAGAGAGGAGTGAGAGATGCATCATATATACTCGGATTACAGTTAAAGGAGGTGTCATAACACGCTCGCAATACGTTTGCTAAAAGTCAGTTGAACTGTAGAACCGATATGTGATAGACCATGATGGTAAAGTTAAGATTAATTCCCCTAAATGAACATGTAACATAATAAACTGCTTCTTTTTCTTTTTAAAGATAGAAGCAGTTTTTTTATGTGCGTTTTTCTTTTCCCGATTTAATACATGTTTTCTCCACTTTGGCTAACACTTAAGATATACATTTACGTACAAGGTGGTGACTTTGATGATCGCCGTAAAATTACTATTAGTCGCAGTTTTGATTGCATTAACTGCTTTTTTTGTAGCGACAGAATTCGCTATTGTAAAAGTAAGGAGTTCAAAAATCAACCAGCTTCTAGAAGAAGGAAACAAAAAAGCCGTATCTGCCAAACACGTTATTACGCATCTAGATGAATATCTATCGGCTTGTCAGCTTGGTATCACCATCACGGCTCTCGGGCTTGGTTGGCTTGGTGAACCGACGCTAGATCGGTTGCTTCATCCTCTTTTTACTACCTTCCATACGAACGAGCCGCTTGCTGGTATTTTATCTTTTGTCATTGCATTTGTTGTTATTACCTTTTTACATGTTGTCTTAGGAGAATTAGCTCCTAAAACGTTTGCTATTCAAATGGCTGAACAAATTACGCTGAACTTTGCAAAACCGATTATCGTGTTTTACAAACTTATGTATCCGTTCATTAAAATATTAAACGGCTCAGCTCGTATGTTGACCAAGATGTTTGGTATAACGATGATTTCGGAAAATGAAGCTGCTCATAGTGAAGAAGAACTTCGCATTTTGTTATCTGAAAGCTTTGAAGGCGGTGAAATTAATCAGTCCGAATATCGATATATGAGCAAAATTTTTGATTTTGATGACCGTTTAGCTAAAGAAGTAATGGTCCCACGAACGGAAATTGTAAGTGCTTCTAAAGATGACGTGGTAGAGGTTTTTTTGCAAATTGCAAATGTCGAAAAATATACCCGCTATCCAATTGTTGAAGATGGAGATAAAGATAAGATAATTGGTCTCGTTAATATTAAAGAAATTTATAACGACATTGTATTTAACGAAAAAGACGGAACTAATACGTTAGAATCATATGTCAAGCCTATTTTTAAAGTAATTGAAACCGTACCTATTCATGACTTGCTCGTAAAGATGCAAAAAGAACGCATTCAAATGGCTATTCTTTTTGATGAGTATGGTGGAACGGCGGGGCTTGTCACAGTAGAAGACATTATTGAAGAAATTGTGGGAGAAATTCGAGATGAGTTTGATACGGACGAAATTCCTTATGTACAAAAAATCAAAGACGATCATTATATTCTTGACGGAAAAATGCTCATTAGCCAAGTAAATGATTTACTCGGCACGGATATTAGCGACGAAGAAGTAGATACCATTGCCGGGTGGGTGTTAACCGAAAAGTTTGATGTGACCAAAAATGATATCATTCAGCATGAGCAATTTTACTTTAAAGTGTTGATTATAGAAGATTTTCACATTAAGTATATAGAAGTAAAAAAAAGAAAGAAGAAAGAAAAAAAGGATGATCATCATTAATCATCCTTTTTAGTTATTCAAAACTCCTTTTACCAATCGTCTCCTCCATCAAAAAAATCTCCATCCAACAGATCCTCCCCGGCTTCTTCAATATCTTCTCCAATTTCACCAAGAGCCGAGTCTTCAAACATATCATCCATCAAATTCTCAATGAGCAGCCCGCCTAACATACCTGCTGCAAAGCCTCCCATTGCTCCTCCTAACCCGCTCATACGTGGATGATGTGAATGCTGATCATAGTGAGAAGGCTTATAATATTCATAGTCTCGAGGATTTTCCATCATCTCTTCCATCGCTTCTTCCAGCAAACGAGCGATAGTGGATGGATGGCTTAGTTCATCATTTGTAAAAAAGAGTTCGTTTTTTATTTCCCTCTCCCGGCCGAAAGAAGGCAAATCTAGCTCCAATAACACTCGTATACCTTCTCGTTCAATGGCTACCTCAAACTCAACCTCATTTACATATCCCTTTAAGAAGTCTGTAGGAAAAAATGCAAATTCTTGTTTGTATCCGTTAAATTTTCCTGAATGGTGTTTTTCTCTAAACCCAAGTGCTTCAAAGCCCTCTACTAGCTGATATAAGCTTTTTGGTGCTTTAATGCGCACAGGGTCCCGGTCTGTTGAGTCAACTCCCCCTTCAATATCTAAGTGTGTCTTAAAGAAATAGCTAACGTTGCTCGCAGAGATTGGAAGATCCAAAGGTAAATGATATGTAAATGGAATTTCCTTTTTCTCACCTTCATTAATTGTAAATGAAGAAGCTGCGCGCAGGCTTTCCACACGATGTGTATGCATTTGACCGCTTTTCATTTGAACTTCAAGCCAAAATTCAACATCAATTAAATTAATATGTTGCTGAACGTTTCCGCCTTGGATGACAATAGCTCCTTCAATGACATGACCGAGCGTATAGGCTGTTTCATTTAATCGTAAATCTACTTTGGCAGCTCCAACTCCCATTTTAGCAAACATTTTTTTAAACATTTTTTTCCTCCTCCAAAATGCTCTTACTATATATACGAAGTATACCGCTTATAAGTTTCAACTTACAAAAAAAAGAACTCAATTTCTTGAGTTCTTTCTGCTAAATCAACGCTTCATTTTAATTCAATTATTTATTAAATTAAAACACCCAGCCCCAACAGCAGCGACGTCTTTTACAACCGCCGTGGTTACCGCCATGACAACCGCCATGGTTACCGCCGTGACCTCCGCCATGACTGCCGCCGTGACCTCCGCCATGGTTACCGCCGTGACCTCCGCCATGACAACCGCCATGGTTACCGCCGTGACCTCCGCCGTGATTACCGCCATGGTTACCGTCGTGACCTCCGCCATGGTTGCCACCATGATGACATTTTTTATGACCTGAACGATGATCATCATCATGTTTAGGACAATGATCGTTATGCTTATAATCGTTATGACAGCATTTTCCTTCATGGCTACTTCTTGGATCATAACCAGAAGTTTTGTAATAATACTGATTAGAACACCAGCAACAGTTCTTTTTGTTGTTGTAACTCACATAAACCATCCTTATCTATAAATAAGATTTATATAGGCAATTTTATACCTATATATAAATAGATTATGTAAACTAGTACAAGGAAGTGCATTGCTGTGGGCCATGACCTAAGCCTGTTTTTAGGAGTATGTACGGGGAAGATAAGACAAGAAAAAAAGCCATCTCTAGATGGCTTTTTTATATTTGATTTTTCACTTTACTTGCGCTTTCTGCATAAAACTCTAAAATTTCTCTTCTTCTCACAATTCCAATAAATACGCCTTGGTCATCCGTTACAGGAACAAAATTTTGGTCAATTGCCTTTGAAAGGATGTTTTGAACTTCATCATATATAGCAACTGGGTTATAATCTTGATAGCGATCAATCTCTGTTAATTTAATATTTTCCGTATCTTGAAAGCGATAGTCTCCTAGGCTTTTTAACTTCCAAAGAAGATCTCCTTCAGTAAGAACGCCCACATATTTACCATCATCGTCAACCAGTGGAACTGTAGAATAGCGATGATACTCCATTTTTTCAAGAGCCTGTCTTAATGTGGATTGAATATTTAATGTTACAACATCACTTTTTGGTACTAAGAAAAATGCAATATTCATTTTTTAATCTCCTTTTCCTTACCCGCTCATCTTACAATTTCTATTTATTTGTTCAGTTTTCGGCTTATTTTAATGTTTTAATCATACAAAATGCAGCTCGCAGTTATCTTACATTTACAACTAGAAGCTGTCAATCCTAAGCTATGTAATTTCGGCTTCATATTTCTTTATTACAGTACCCGTTTTCTAAATAATCAAATCCTAATTTTTAGAAAAAACCGTCTAGTTAAAATGATTGCTCCTGCAGCTGCTGCTTTATACTAATAAGGGCCGGAAGAGCTACTTTCAGCTCTTCTTCTCTGCGATAAGAACGCAACTGAACCTCATTATATGCTCTGTTTATACTTTTTGACTCATGAAAAAGTCCCACATGATTCGGCTAGCATTGGGGCCTTTAGGATCCGTATAGCTGCCCGCTGAATTCCCTCCTGACCATGCATGCCCCATTCCATTGATAATATATTTATCAATAGCCAATTCTCCCTTACTGCTTTCGTAGCGATACGTTGTATAATCCCGTCCAAAGAGGATTTTTTCTTCTCTCGTTTTAACCGGGCTATCTTGAATCCATCCATCTATTCTTCCGTTATAAGCAAGATTATTCGTTGTAATCCACTGGTGAACCACTTGATCTGCATTGGCTACATTTACCGTAGAATCAGCGTTACCATGAAATACAATGAGCGGCAGTGGCTTTGCCCGTTTTCCCATTTGTTGATAAGCAATTCTCCCTTGTTTAACGGGGGAAGGACCTTTACTGGCCATGACAGAATACGCATTAAATACGTTAAGAGCCGCCTGATATTCGATACCTGCTGACACACCTATTCCAGCAAATAGTTCTGGATACGTTACCCCCATAACGATGCTCATGGCTCCTCCTGCCGACAGACCGGCAATAAACACTTTATTTTTCTGAATAAAGTGCATGTTTTGGACTTTTTTTACAATTCCTGCGATAATAGCTGGTTCGCCAAACCCTCTAATTTGATGGAGCGGTTCAAACCAGTTCCAGCATTTATTCATATTTGAGTTAGAAGACTGCTGTGGGTATACGACAATAAATTCCTTTTCATCGGCGAGCTCATTCATTTGCGTGCCTATCGCAAAATCATCTGCATTTTGTGTACATCCATGCAGCATAACCATTAGTGGGTAAGATTTTAAAATATGATAAGATTTAGGTAAATAGACCTTGAATTTTTTTCCTTTATGAGTATATGTTTTAAATGATTCAGATGACGCTTCTTGTTGTTCACTTGAAGACACAAGCGTTGACGTATTTATAACATTAGGTAGTGAACCCAACATGGTACCCCTCCTCTTTTTGTCAACGTTTTCATTTTTCTTCCCAATTACGTCCTGTATTACAATACTACATATTATTTCGTTTTTTTGCACGTTCTACATACTCTGAGAGTACAACTTGTTTTGGTTTTAAGCCGTTTTTTATATTCTTGAAATTTGGGATTTTTTTGCTATATATATACTTTATTACTATATATGAAAATTGTCACTATAATCATGAAAAAAGGACAAACATGCCGTTTGCCCTTTTATTTGGACCTTGATGTTTACATACCTTTTGCCGAATTAAGCATCTATACTTTTATTATATGATGCTCCCTATCATTTATATGAATTTATTGCTCTGCATGTTTCAATCTGTAGCCTTTTATTATTTCATGCTCTGCTTTTTATTCACCAATTCTATAGGAGCAAATGGCAAGGTGCAGGTGTGGAAGCCACGTTGAAAAAGAAGCATCTTGAATAGCAAATGTTTTGGATTAACCTCTTCTTTGTTCGCAACATTCATACAAAGGCTGATTGTAATCACTCTTTTCCCCTCCTTTTCTTTAAATAGGTATAGCCAAGAGGTGCTATTAGAGTAGATTCCTTTATTTTGCATACATTTTTTAGAAAACTATGGTAAAAATAAGACTTATCATATGGAGGTGAATAAATTGGCAAATATCCCAAAGGATACTGAGCCCTACTGGCGCGATCATTTAAAGTTTCCAACATACCCATCTCTTTCAGAAAATCGAAAAGTTGATGTTGTAGTAGTAGGAGGCGGTATTAGCGGTATTACAACGGCTTATTTATTACAAAAAGAAGGACTGAACGTGGCGTTAATTGAAGCTGATAATATTTTAAATGGTACAACCGGTCACACAACAGCAAAGATTACAGCTCAACATGACGTTATCTACGATGAACTGCTTTCACACATTGGCGAAGAAAAAACGCTGCTGTATTATAAAGCAAACGAACAAGCTCTGCAGTTTATGAAAAACTTAATTCAAACGGAAAACATTGACTGTGATTTTTCAGTACAAGATGCTTACTTATACGGAGAAACGCTGGAGTTTGACCATCGAGTTCGTAAAGAATTTCGAGCCTATCAGCGATTACATATTCCATGTGAATTTGCAACAGAGATTCCTTTTAGTTTTGATATTAGAGCAGCAGCTATTATGAAAGATCAAGCTCAGTTTCATCCGTTAAAATATCTGCTTCATTTAGTAAAAAAATTCACAGAAAGCGGCGGATTGATTTTTGAAAACACCGTAGCAACGGATGTAGAAGAAAGCACGTCGCCCACCGTTGTCACAAGAGACGGACATCGCATTTCTTGCAAATATGTAGTGGCGTGTTCACACTTTCCATTTTATGATGGAGCGGGATTTTACTATACGCGCATGTATGCCAAACGTTCGTATGTGTTAGCAGCAAAAGTTGAACAAGCTTACCCTGGAGGCATGTATTTAAGTGCTGATCAGCCTACTCATTCGCTGCGTTCAACAAAAGTTGACGGAGAAGAACTCATCTTAATTGGCGGAGAAGGCCACAAAGCTGGACAAGGAATTAATACTATGTTTCACTATGAGTCCCTTCAGAGGTTCGCCGAAGAAAATTTTACTGTCCAACATTTTCGTTATAAATGGTCTGCACAAGATTTATTTACGCTTGATAAAATTCCATATATCGGGCCCCTTAAAGAAAGCAAGCCAAATATCTTTATTGCTACCGGATTTAAAAAATGGGGCATGACTCATAGCACCATTGCAGCACATATTATCCGGGATGCAATAACCGGGAAAGACAACCCATATGCAGAGTTGTATAATCCGTCTCGTTTTTATGCGGACCCTAGCCTTAAGCATTTCTTTCGTCAAAATCTTGATGTGGCTGAACACTTTATTACCGGTAAGTTTTCAATGCCTGAAAAAGGACTCGATCAGCTTCAAAATGATGAAGGGTCGGTCGTATATGTAAACAGCAAACGTACGGGGGCGTATAAAGATCCTCAAGGGAAGCTTCACTGCGTCGATACTACATGCACGCACTTAGGATGTGAAGTAAATTGGAACGCCGGTGACCGCACGTGGGACTGTCCTTGTCACGGTTCTCGTTTTTCTTACGACGGATCTGTGGTAGAAGGCCCTGCTAAAAAGCCGCTTACACCAGTGGATGTCAATTCAAGCGATAAAAAAAGCACGCCGTAGGGCATGCTTTTTTTATCATTATCAATGGATTCACATTTGAATTTACTCTTTACATCCTTCTTTTCTAAAGTATCGATTATACACTAAAACCATTGCATAAATGACTAAAAAAGAAAACGTAAAGATAATTAACCTTCCAGATTCAGGGACATGATCAAGATAGTCTGTTTCAAAAAACATAACAAACATCAAAAATGGCAATAGAAACAAAAACCAAATAAAATCTCGATCCATAAACATTTTTATAAAAAATAAAATGGCCCCGATGTAGACAATCATCAAAAACATAATCATTCACCAAATTCTATTTAATACTAGAGGTGTTGTAATGATTATATCGGATTTCTCCGGCGAAATATAGAGTCATTGGTTTTAATTTTATAAATTCCTTACAACTTTCAAACTGCTATTTTAACATAATAAGGGAATTTACTGCTGTAAAGACTCTAAGTGAGCAAAAAACTGCGGGTATGAAACGGATACCGCGTCACGATTTTCAATAATTGTTTCCCCTTCTGCAATACAAGAGGCAACAGCAAGCATCATACCGATACGGTGATCTCCGTGGCTGTTTACATTTGCTCCATGAAGTTTTGTACCTCCGTGAATAATCATTCCATCTTCCGTTGCTTCAATGTTAGCTCCCATTTTGGTTAACTCATTCACTACCGTATCAATACGGTTTGTTTCTTTGACTTTTAACTCTGCAGCATCTTTAATAACGGTAATCCCTTCTGCCTGTGTGGCAGCTAGTGCAATAATTGGGATTTCGTCAATTAGACGCGGAATTAAGTCTCCGCCTACTTCCGTACCTTTTAAGTGAGAAGCTTCTACAACTAAATCTGCATAGGGTTCCGCCGTTTCTTTTGTTTCTTTGACTGTCTCGATCGAAGCCCCCATATTTGAAAGCACCTCTAAAATACCCGTTCGAGTCGGATTCATCCCAACTTTTTGAATTTCAATGCGACTGTTTGCAATAATAGCCCCCGCTACTAAAAAGAATGCAGCTGACGAAATATCACCAGGCACTTCTACATGCGTTCCTCTTAACGTTTGACCGCCTTCAATTGAAACGGTTAATCCTTCTTCTTTCACTTTAACTCCAAACGCCTCTAGCATACGTTCTGTATGATCACGCGATTTCGCCGGTTCCGTTACAGAAGTTGTTCCTTTCGCCTGCAGTCCAGCAAGTAAAATAGCTGATTTTACTTGTGCGCTTGCAACAGGAGATGTATAGTGTATACCTTTTGCTTTCCCACCTCGAATAACAAGCGGTGTAAAATTAGCGTCTTTTCGGCCGTCTAAATGAATATTCATATCACGAAGCGGACCAGTCACACGCTTCATAGGGCGTTTGGCAATAGATTCGTCTCCAATTAACGTTGAATGAAAGGGTGTATTTGCTAAAATCCCCATCATGAGGCGAATCGTGGTGCCCGAATTTCCGACATCTAAAATATCAGATGGCTCTTTTAGCGCTTGTAGACCTTTTCCTTTTACCACAACGCTTTGTTCATCAATCATTTGAATATCTACACCTAGTTTTTGAAAGCAGGAAATGGTGCTAAGGCAATCATCTCCCGGCAAAAATCCGTTAATTGTTGTTGTTCCTTCTGCAATTGAACCAAACATGACGGAACGGTGAGAAATGGATTTATCTCCTGGAATTTGAATCGTTCCTCGTAAAGCTTTTACTGTCACAATCTGTCTCTCCTTTTATGCGTGAAGCGAATCACGAAATTCTTTAGCATCTGAAAAGTAATCAAATAACTCGTGTCCGTCACCTTTTTCTACTAATAGTTTTACTTGTTCCATTTCTTTCATCCAGTCATCGAGCAATGTTAAAAGCATAGAACGGTTTTGCTTTAATATGTCTCTCCACATATGAGGGTTGCTTGAAGCAATTCTCGTAATATCTCGAAAACCGCCTGCCGCCATTTCTGTAACAAGATGATTATTTGCTGAATAGCCTTTGACTTGTCTTACTAGACTGGTTGCAATCACATGTGGTAAATGACTGACAACTCCGGTGATTTGGTCATGAGTAGCTGCATCAAGCGGTACAAATTGTGCACCTGTAGGCTCTAGCAAATGCATAAGCGCATCTATTTTTTCTTTTTGCTCATTTTCAAACGGCGTTAAAATATAGCGCGCCGAACAAAATAAATCCGCTCGTGCATTGACTGCACCGCTCGTATGAGAACCAGCCATCGGATGCCCCCCAATAAATGAAATACGTTTTTTATTCAGCGCTTGGGCTGCTTTCATAATTTCACCTTTTGTACTTCCGACATCCGTTACGATAACCGTTTCTTTAAGCTTCCAAGTAGAAAGGTCGTGTATCCATGCTGTCGTATACTCTACTGGAGTAGCAAGCACGATATAATCTGCTTGGGCTGCTTCTGTTTTTATATCTTCAGCTACATAATCAATGATACCTAGCTGGTTGGCTACTTGTACTTCATTTGTGTTGATATCAGCTCCAACGACTGTTACGTGACGATGCTTCTTCATAGCTAGCGCTAATGATCCTCCAATAAGGCCAACGCCAATAAGTAATACACGTGTTTTCACCTTTCATTCTCCTCTATTCTTTAAAATTGCTTTGCGTATTCTTCGTGTTTTTTTACATTTTCTTGAATTAACTGAATTCGATCTGCCCCAAATTGATCGATAATAGCAGATGCTAGTTCCCAAGCAATCACGGATTCTGCTACAACCGCCGCCGCCGGTACTGCACAGCTGTCTGATCGTTCAATACTTGCAGCAAACGCCTCTTTTGTATCAATATCTATACTTTGCAGCGGCTTGTATAAGGTAGGAATAGGTTTCATGACGCCTCGCACCACAATCGGCATCCCTGTTGTCATGCCTCCTTCTAAACCTCCTGCATTATTCGTTTTACGCGTATAGCCGTTTTGTTCATCCCATAGAATTTCATCATGGACTTCACTTCCCGGTCTGCGAGCTGCTTCAAAGCCTACGCCGATTTCAACGCCTTTAAACGCGTTAATGCTCATAATAGCAGCAGCTAGCTTTGAATCTAACTTACGATCATAGTGCACGTAACTGCCTACTGCAGTAGGCATTCCTTCTACTACTACTTCCACTACGCCACCAATGCTGTCTCCATTTTCTTTTGCATCATCGATTGCTTTCATCATTTTCTGTCCCGCTTCTTCATCTAAGCAGCGAACAGGTGACGCTTCAGTTTTTTCCTGAAGTTCTGTTAGCGACTCATATGCCGTTTTTTCAGCTTTCACACCGCCGATTTCAAGTACGTGACATGCAATATTTACACCTACAGCTTTTAATACTTGTTTGGCAACTGCGCCTGTGGCTACTCGTACCGTCGTTTCACGAGCAGATGAACGTTCTAATACGTTTCGCATATCTCTGTGGCCGTATTTAATCGCTCCATTTAAATCCGCGTGACCTGGACGAGGTTTTGTAATTTGTCTCTTTACTTCTTCATCATGATCAACTGGATCAGCACCCATAATATTTCTCCAGTGCGTAAAATCTTTGTTTTCAACGACTAAAGCAATTGGTGAACCAAGCGTCTCACCGTGGCGAACACCGCCTTTAATCTGAACTTGGTCTTTTTCAATCTGCATGCGGCGTCCGCGCCCATGTCCCTTTTGTCTTCTTGCTAAGTCTTCATTAATATGTTCGGCTGTTAACTCAAGTCCTGCTGGTACTCCTTCAATAATCGCTGTTAATTGAGGTCCGTGCGATTCTCCTGCTGTTAAATATCTCATATTATCGATTCCTTTCTGTTATAAAAAATAAAAAACTCGCCCCTACGTCATAGGGACGAGTTTTTCTCGCGATACCACCCTAGTTGCAAACATTACTTGCCACCTCGAATTGTTAACGATCCGCTGACCGCTCTGTAAAAGAGTACTCAAAGAGTGTAATTCGCTCACATTTTTGTACTGACTTCCACCAACCGTCAGCTCTCTGAGACAGGGAAATGTTTGCTACTAGTTTCTTATCACTGTATCACTATAAAATTAAGATAATTTTACTGCTGCACCTTTTAATTCTTCCATGAATTTGTGGAATTCAGGAATGTTCATTTGCTGTGCTGAATCTGATAGTGCTACTGCTGGGTCTGGATGAACTTCTGCCATTACAGCATCTGCGCCGATAGCAATCGCTGCTTTTGCACATGGTAATAGTAAGTCTTTGCGTCCTGTCGAATGCGTTACGTCTACTACAACTGGTAAATGCGTTTCTTTTTTCAAGATTGGAACAGCTGAGATATCTAATGTGTTGCGTGTTGCACGCTCGTATGTGCGGATACCGCGTTCACAAAGAATAATGTTTCCATTTCCGCGAGACATAATGTATTCAGCAGCGTTAATGAATTCTTCAATTGTTGCTGCCAATCCACGTTTTAAAAGAATTGGTTTGTCTACAGAACCTGCAGCTTTTAATAGCTCGAAGTTTTGCATGTTACGTGCACCAATTTGAATCACATCTACGTAGTCTAGAGCCGTTTCAATATCTTGAGGAGAAACAATTTCACTGATAATTGATAGACCTAGCTCATCTCCTACTTGACGTAAGATTTTTAATCCTTCCACTCCAAGACCTTGGAAATCATAAGGTGATGTACGTGGTTTGAACGCTCCGCCGCGCATTAATGTAATGCCTTGTTCTTTAAGCGCTAAGCCCACTTCTTTTACTTGTTCGTAGCTTTCTACTGCACATGGTCCCATTACGAATTCTAAGTTTCCAGGTCCTACTTTTGTGCCGTTGATGTCAACGATTGTATCTTCTGATTTCTTTTTACGAGATACAAGAAGTGCTTTACGGTGATCGTCTTCTTGAAGTTCTAAGCTTGCTTTGAAAATTTCTTTGAAAATATGCTGAATTGTTGAAGCTTCGAATGGACCATTATGGTTAGCTAAGATTTGATCTAATGATTTACGTTCACGAACTGGATCAAAGCGATTCACACCTTGTGTACCTTTTACTTTTCCAATTTCTTGTGCGATTTCACCGCGTTTATTTAATAATTCTAAAATTTCTAAATTTATTTCGTCGATTTGGCCTCGTAATTGTTCTAGTGATTTTGTCATTTTAAAAATCCTCCTTTGATTTTACAACCTTGAACGGATCTTTTCGTTTAGTTTGTATTTAAAAATCCGTTTTACACCTACACAGCCGCTTATGCGGATATACAAAAAGTCCCTACTGATTGTATCAGTAGGGACGAATTGATCGCGGTACCACCCTAATTGCAAGCATTGCTTGCCTCTTCATTAAGATAACGGCTATTGCCGCTTTTGACTATTGCCAAAAGAAAGCTCCAAGAATGTAATTCGCAATCTCTTTTGTACTGATTCGCACCAACCATCAGCTCTCTGAATACAGGGAAGATTTTGCTACTATGCTCTTTTCATCGCTTGTAATGGATATAAAATTATAATGGACCGAAATACAAAAAGTCCCTACTCACCCTTAAGATTGTTCTTAAGAGTCAGTAGGGACGAAAATTCGCGGTACCACCCTAGTTGCAAGCATTTTGCTTGCCTCTTCATTAAAATAACGGCCAGGCCGTCTTTTCCTGCTCGGAAAAGATGCTCAAGGAATGTACTTCGAAAAAATTTGTGTTCTGACTCGCAGCAACCGTCAGCTCTCTGTTACAGGGAAATTTTTTCTACTAGTGCTCCTATCAACGCTCAGTATTGACTATGTATGTGTACTTGGATAATCAGTTCCGATCGTTTGAAACTGTTTGTCGCTTCCAAGTTGTGTGTAATGTTGTGTGATGTTGTGTGATGTTGATTTGTATTATGAATGGTTTTTTTATCTTCGTCAACACTTTTTATTAATTTTTTTTATTTTCTTAAAACCATAGCTCCTTCAAACCCATCTCTATCAAGAGTTTTGCTACTCTAATTTTTTTTAAACACGTATTCCATTTCAGATTCACATTCAATGAATCCATGTTTTTGATACAAGCTTTTTCCAGCGGAAGAAGCATTTAACCATATTCGATTTACACCACTTTTTTGGCAGTACTGCATCAAATGCTTTAAAATAGCTGAAGAATAGCCATGCTTTCGGTGATCAAAAGCTGTATACATGTTCATAACATATGCTTCTTTTCCTTGGAGGTTACTCGGTGAAGGCGGACGTATAAAAAAGACGATGCTTCCTGCCGATACAATTTCTCCATCCGCTTTTAAAATAGCCGTATAGCTATTTGGATTATTTATATTTGCAGTAAAATATTCTTCTGTAGCTTTTTGAAACAGCTCCTCGTTCCCGTTTAATTCTCCCAGTTCTTTCATGAGCAACATTCGCAGTTTAACCAAATCCTGAACGTTTTCTAGCGCCGCTTTTTCAACCATGAATTCCCCTCTTTTCGTCTCTTTTACACAAAAAAACTCTCATTATTTGAGAGCTTCATTTAAGCAAGAAAAACAGCTCCGTATACGAGTGCTCCGACAATAACGAACGCTGGATGCACACGCAATTTTTCCAATAAAAGAAAGCTGGCTGCTACTAAAAATAAAGTTTGCCATATACCTGAATCACTGTATGAATTCATAAAAAATTCATACGCCATCAAACCCAGTAAAATGGCGATAACGGGACGAATGTAGTTCGTCATTTTCTTAACATTTGGCGAATCTTTATACTTAAATAATATTCGAAGTAAAATAACTAAAAGTAAAACCGATGGAGCAATCGTTGCAAAAAGAGCAATCACAGAGCCTAAAATCCCTGCCTGCTGATATCCGATAAACCCCGCCATTTTTGTTGCAATTGGACCAGGAAGCGCATTTCCAATTGCCAGCATTTCACTAAACTCTTTGACCGTAAGCCAATGATAGCGATCTACGACTTCTTTTTGAATAAGCGGAATCGACGCAGGTCCTCCTCCATAGCCTAAAATATTTGAAACAAAAAACGCCATAAATAGCTGAATATAAATCATACCGATTCCCTCTTTTGCTTGTGCTCATCACTTTCGCCTTTTTTTCCTTTTCGTTTTAGCGGAATCCAAGCTGCTGCCATAAGTACAATAATAATAACTGCTGGATGAATATGGGCAAATTCCATCAGTCCTAAACTAATAATGAGTAAGATAATAGCTGGCGTCCAGCCTAAACCAGACGTTGATTTTTTGAAAAAATCCCATGTCATAACCGCGAGCATCACTCCCACTACAGGAACGACTGCTTTGGTCATCCCCATAACCCAGGGCTGATCTTTAAATTGCGTTAAAGTGGTCAACAGTAATACCATTAAAAAAACGGTTGGAATAACGGCTGCAAATAAAGCTGTACCGAGACCTAAGATACCGCCGACTCGATAGCCGATGTATCCAGCCAGCTTTGTCGCAATAGGCCCAGGCAGCGTATTGGCAATTGCTAACAAATCGCCAAATTCATCGTCATCCATCCACTTGTACGTATCGACTACTTCTTTTTTTACAAGTGGAATAGCTGAAGGTCCTCCTCCGTAGCCGAGCATACCTGAGCGAAAAAAAGCTATAAAAATATCCAATTGTCGCATTTCTCGCGCTCCTTTCTCTGTGATCTAATAAGCAACGACGGCTCCGTCTGTTCGCGCTTCTGTGCCGCCGTATAATACACCGGTTTGTTCATCTCTTAAAATAATCTGTCCTCTTCCAAACGTATGTCTGCTCGTAGCCACATGAATATCATGCCCTTTGCGTTCTAATGCTTCTACAATATGTGAAGGCATTTCTTTTTCCACAAGAACCTTTTTATGTTCAATCCACTGCCATCTTGGTGCATCTAAAGCTGCCTGAGGATTTAGATGAAAATCAATCATATTCATGATGACTTGCACATGTCCTTGCGGCTGCATAAATTTACCCATTACACCGAATGAACCTACAGCACTTTTATTCTTTGTTAAAAATCCAGGAATAATGGTATGATAGGTTCGTTTTCCAGGCTCTAATCGGTTATGGTGCTGTGGGTCTAACGAAAAATTGTGCCCGCGGTTTTGCAGGCATATGCCCGTATTAGGTACGACAAGTCCTGAGCCAAAATCCATGTAATTACTTTGAATGAATGATACCATGTTTCCTTCTCCATCAGCTGTAGCCAAATAGATCGTGCCGCTATGAGACGGCTGTCCGGCTTCGGGAATAAGCGCTTTTTCACCAATCAGCCCTCTGCGCTTGTTTGCATAAGAATCATTCAACAAATCTTCAACTGCTACTGTCATTTTATCAGCATCTGTAATAAATTTTTGTCCATCTGCAAACGCTAGCTTCATAGCTTCAATTTGCTTGTGGTATGTATCGACAGAATCTTTGGCATCAAAAGAAAAACCTTTTAGCGTATTTAAAGCTAAAAGCGCAATAAGGCCTTGGCCGTTGGGCGGTATTTCCCACACATCGTATCCTCGGTAAGAAGTTGAAATCGGCTTTACCCACTCTGCTTTAAAAGCTGCTAAATCCTCTTTTGCTAAAAATCCGCCGTGTTTTTTCGAAAAAGCTGCTATTTTATCAGCTAAATCCCCTCTGTAAAAAGATTCTCCATTCGTTTCGGCAATTTCAAGCAGTGTAGCAGCATGGTCTGGTGATCGCCACATTTCCCCTACCTTAGGAGCAGATCCATTGTTAGTAAATGTCTCAAACCAGTGTTTATATTCTTCACCTTTTAACGCGTGTGTAAATCGTTCAAACGCTCGTTCCCAATTGTACCCTAAAATTGGGGAGATTGGGAACCCTTCTTGCGCATAAGAAATAGCCGGCTGCAGCACTTCTTTTAACGGTAGCCGGCCAAAGCGTTTTGACAGCTCCACCCACGCACTCGGGGCACCTGGGACCGTAACAGGAACAAAACCGCGAGCCGGCATCTCTTTTATCCCCATGGCGCGCAGAGCCTCAATAGAGATAGAAGCAGGAGCAGGACCGCTCGCGTTGAGTCCATATAGTTCTTCATTTATCCACACAAGAGCAAATGCGTCTCCGCCAATTCCATTTGAAGTAGGTTCTACCACCGTTAAACAAGCTGCGGAGGCAATAGCAGCATCTACTGCATTGCCTCCTTTTTTCAACATTTCAAGACCCGCCTGAGCGGCAAGAGGCTGACTAGTTGCTACCATTCCGTTTTTTCCAAACGTGCACGTACGCTGCGATGCATATGGGTGTGTGAAAAAGTATTCGCTCATAGAAAATCTCCTCATTTCTTTATATGGTGAATAACGAATCTTTACAGACTAGACAACGCTACTTCTTCCTCATAAACTTCTAAAGCTGCTTGCAGAGCAGAACCAGCATTTACGCTTGCCCCGTTTCGAATAAGCACTGCTTCAAGACCGGCTAATGTAAAGAGAACGTTGTCTTTACGGCAGCTGTATCCCATTGTACCGATACGCCATATTTTTCCGTGCATCGGCCCAAAAGAACTTGCGATTTCAATTCCAAATTGTTCAAGAAGCGTAGAACGAACTGCTTCCCCGTCAATTCCTAATGGAATTAAGACGCACGTAACGGTTGGAACTTTTGAGTGCTCATCGCCAAATAAAGATAATCCCATTGCTTTAATTCCGGCTACAAGTGCTTTTTCGTGGAGACGATGTCTTGCAAATCTTTCTTCTAACCCTTCTTCTAAAATAACGCGCAGCCCTTCTCTCAAAGCATAGAGCATGGACGTTGCTTCCGTGTGATGATTTAGCCTGCGCTCACTCCAATAGTCTTGAAGCTGACTCAAATCAAAATAGTTGCTGATAATATTTGGACGCAGACGAACAGTTTGAGCATCTGCTTTTGTCGCAATTCCTTTTTCAACTTTTTTACGTTCCATGATAATTTTTTCAATACGATCATTGTACGTAATAGGTGCCATACCCGACGGAACAGATAAACACTTTTGTGTACCTGCAATCAATGCGTCAATGTTCCACTCGTCTACTTTTACATCCGTACCGCCGATAGTAGCTACTGCGTCGACGATAAATAAAACATCTTGGTCGCGACATGCAGCACCAATTTCTTTAAGAGGCTGCATTCTCCCTGTAGACGTTTCGCCATGAACCATTGCAACGATTTTTGGGTTTACTTTTTTTATTTCCTGGATTACGGTCTCAGGGTCAAACACTTCTCCCCATTCGCATTCAATATTGTGTACCTCAGCTCCGTAGCGCTCGGCAATTTCCGTTAATAAATAGCCGAAGCGGCCGAAAATCGGGACGAATACTTTATCGCCCGGTTCAACTACACTTGCAAGAACTGCTTCAATCCCAGCTCTAGACGTTCCATCAACGGGAAAAGCCCATTTGTTTTTGGTTTGAAATAGCTCACGAAGCATTTCCATCGTTTCGTTCATAATGCGCGTAAATGCGGGGTCGAACTGACCTAAAATAGGTGTTCCTAATGCTCTTAATACGCGTGGATCTGCTTCTACGGGGCCTGGTGTCATAATCGTACGCGGCGGTGTATGAAGCTGTTTTGTTATAGTCATGTCAAATTCCTCCTAGTAGGCAAGTTTATATAATAGTTCTATTAAGACCTTTACTCCTTTTTCTAACTGTTCTCCTTTGGTGAATTCCTTTGGGGAATGGCTGATTCCATCTTGGCTCGGGACGAATAACAAACATGTGGGAACTCTTCGCCCGAATACCTGCGAGTCGTGTCCTGCACCGCTTACTAATTCTCGGGAGGAGATATTCTTTTCCGAGGAAATAATTTTGGAAAGTTCAGATAATTTTTCGCTCATGGCAACAGGTTTTTCATCCATCCAGCAGTTGAGATTCACTTCTAAATCCCCTGCTGTTCGCCTGATAATTTCCTTCATTTCTCGTTCTGCTTCTTGTAAAACCTTATACTCATGATGTCTTATATCGACCGTGAATTCTACATATCCTGGTATTACATTCGGTGCATTTGGAGAAAGTGTAATTTTTCCAACCGTTACGTATAAAGCGTTATGATATTTTTCGCTCAATTCAATAAATGCCTTAGCGAGTTTGCAGCTCACATAAAATGCATCTTTTCGGATGTTCATCGGGGTTGTGCCCGCATGGTTACTTTCACCTTTAACAGATACTGTAAATCGTTTCTGCCCGACGATACTAGAAACAATTCCGATATCGCAATGAGACATTTCAAGCTGCTTTCCTTGCTCGATATGCAGTTCAATAAAAGAAGCGATGTCTGTGCGGTATGGCTCGCTGTGGAGGCCTTCTCCGAAATTGAGCTGTTTCATTGCGTCATCCAGCTTAACCCCTTCTTTATTTATAACATGTTTTGCATCACTTTTGCTGTGTAATCCATTCATATTACCTGATCCCCAATACGTAAGAGGAAATCTGCTACCTTCTTCTTCACAAAGTGATACGACCTCTAAGGTTTTTGTAGGGGAGCCATAATGCGCATATAGGTACTGCAGAGCAATGATACCTGCCACAACACCAAAAGCCCCGTCATATTTTCCTCCGTTTATCACGGTGTCGATATGGGATCCTGTTAAAATAACTTGTTGTTCTGGACCCGTTCCTTGCAACCGTCCAAATAAATTTCCTACATCATCGTAATACGTTTTGAGGTGAAGTCCCTTCATTTTTTCTTCCAATGCCTTTTGAGCTGCATTCCACTGTTCCGTATATAAAAGCCTCGTGACACCTTCTTTTTCATCTAACCCAAACTGTGACAACCAGCTAATGTTTTCTTCGATTTGCTGACAAAGCTTAGATTTTCCCGTCATATCTGCAACCATTGCTATCCCTCCTGCTATCTTCATTTTAAGAAAATGATTGATTGTTTTCATTAACACTTCCTACAATGATTTAGTGTTTTTTTGGCTATTATCACTAAATACACAAAGTCTTATATACGTCACTTTTTCTAACGTTATATGTTATTTATTTTATCTTACAGAATTAAATAAACTTCTTCATTAACAATTTATACATTTTTTTCTGAAAATTTTATTTATTTTAACTAAACTTTCTTATAAAATAGAAGGTAGATAAAAATACGCGCAGGGAAATGTGAGAATTTTTAACAAAAGGAGTAATGAATAATGGAACTACAAACTCTTTTACGCATCCCGATTTATGAGAAAGCATCTGTAGTAGCCGGACAAAAAGGGGTCACCCGCAAAGTACATAACGTCAATATGATGGACGCACCCGATATTTTATCTTTTTTAAAAGAAGGAGAATTTTTAATTACAACGGGTTATCACTTCAAAGAACATGAAGAAAGCTTAGCAAAACTTGTAGAAGGAATGGCTAAAAAGAAATGTGCAGGATTGGCCATAAAAACGAAGCGTTTTTTCGAACACGTGCCTGTTTCTATTTGTCAGCTAGCTGATGAACTTCACTTTCCAATCATTGATTTCCAAACGGACGAAACGTTAGGCGCGGTTATTAATGAATCTCTCAGCTTTATTTTAGATAAAAAAATAGCCGAGCTTCAGCAAGCGATGGTCACACATCAGCTATTTTCCTCCTACATCTTACAAGGAAAAGGCATTGAGAAAATTATGCAATCCATTCAAACGTTATGCAATGCTCACGTTGCCCTTTTTGATACCCATGGCCATGAACTCTTTTACACAAACAAACGCGAACCTTTTTCGCTCCCAATGGAAGAAGCGGTAGCGGGCGCTAAGCAGCTGTTTTTACGAACGTCAAAATATACAACCTTTTCCTTTTTGAACACAAAAAAAACCGTTACGCTTTTTCCGATTGCTACTCATACAAGAAAGTACAGTTATTTATTTATTGAACACCAAGTTTCTTTATCCGATTCAGCGCTCCTAACGATTGAACAAGCGACAAACGTTTTATCCTTCGAAATGATGAGACAGCAGGCTTTGTATGAAGCTGAACGGCGACGAAAAAACGATTTTTTCAATCAGCTTGTTAACAATTATTATAAAACGCCTGAGGATGCTTCCTTTCAAGCACAGATGATGGGCTTATCAGCAGGAAACAGCTATATTTGCGCCGTTGGGAAAATTCATTCTACATTCACGCCTTACAGCGATGATGATATGATCTATGAGCTCCTTCAATATGAGTTATCAGCAGGTCCTACAGAGGCCGTTTTGTTTTTCTATGACAATCTTTACATTCTCTTGTTTACACCTCATTCTCAACCTATGATTATAGAATGCTTGCATCGCTTGCAGGAAGCTGTTTACCGTCACTACGATAAGCGAATGTCATTTGGAATTGGAAACCAAAGCCAATCCCTACTTACAATCGCTGACTCATATAAAGAAGCTGTTGAAGCTCTTGAAACCATCCATTTTAAAGATCAGTCAAAGCTTATTCAATTTTATCAGCCAAAACAGTTCAAAGAGCTGCTGAGGTTGCTTCCAGCAAACGATTTACAGGATTACTATTCTCAAACATTAGAAGGTTTGCTGCAGTACGATAAGAAAGATCGCTCCATCTTACTTGACACGCTCGAAACATATCTAAATTCCAATTGCCAAATCTCAGAGACTGCTAAGCAGTTATTCGTTCACCGGAACACGGTAATCTATCGAATCGAAAAATGCGAAGAGTTACTAAAAAGACCTATTCACACGTCAGAGGAAACCCTTCGGCTGCGCGTAGCTTTTCAAATTTTTTCTCTTGTGCATGCCAATTAAGTATAACTACAATAAAAAACGCCTGAGTAGATACTCAAGCGTTTTTTATTGTAGTGCATATTATTTATTTCGCTTTTAATTTAGACTGTACTGATTGTAATTTCCCAGCCATCGTATGATTTTCTTTATCACGGCGATCATCAATTCGTAAATTTGTACACACGCGCTGAATACCATTTTCAAAAGGTACTTCATGCATCTCTTGAACAATTTTTAGCAGCGTGCTTAATTCCCCTTCAATCAATGTATTCATAGGGGTTAATTGATATGTAATTTCATCTTCATGCTTGGCCAGCACTTTTTGAATATCAGCTACGTACTGACTCACGCTTGGCGTTTCCGTACCTACCGGAATAATGGTTACATCTACAATAGCCATGTTATACACTCCTTTTGTTTATTCTCCAATTATCATACCAAACGACACAAAAATTTCCTACTTTTACGTTTACGGTGCATAGAAAAAAAGGAATAGTTATGCAACTACTCCTTTTTGTTACACTCTTATAGGTAACGCTTTGCTCCTAAGTAACGTTTTGACCAGTAAGAGTTGCTTAATGATGTGATTGTTACGCCTGTTGAAGAACCTGCATGCATGAATTGACCGTTTCCGATATAAATTCCAGCATGGCTAGCTCCTGGTTGGTACGTTTCAAAGAAAACGATATCTCCAGGCTGAGGTGAACTTACACGCGTACCAGTTTGATAGATACTAGCAACTGTACGAGGAAGACTTACACCTACTGCATTGCGATATACATAGTTAAGGTAACCACTGCAATCAAATCCTCCAGGCGCAGCTCCGCCCCAAACATAAGGTGTTCCCATAAAACGTTTACCGTATGAAATAACTTTTGAAGCTGAGCTTGAGCTTGAGCTTGTGCTGCTTCCTGTTGATGTTGAAGGCTTTGAGCTGCTTGAGCTGCTTGAGTTTAATTTATTTAGCGTATCCGGACCCGCTTCTCCGTCTACTAATAAACCATTTGCACGTTGAAATGATTTTACTGCACTTGTTGTAATTGAGCCAAAGTATCCTGTTACACCAGCTGAGAAGTAACCTTTATTTTTTAGTTTTTGCTGAAGGCTGCTTACTGCTGAACCTTTCATACCTTGACGTAAAATAGTTGAGCTGCTAGAGCTAGAACCGCCAGTTGAAGCGCTAGAACCCCCATTTTTTAATTTACTTAACGTAGCTGGACCCGCAATTCCATCCACAGACAGTCCATTTGCACGTTGAAATGCCATTACTGCATTCTTTGTAATTGAACCGAAGTATTGAGTTGTAGTTCCTTTAAAATAGCCTTTATTCTTTAGCTGTTGCTGTAAAGATTGTACGTTTGGTCCTGTTGAACCAACGCGCAGCAATGAGCTTGAGCTAACTGATGAACTTGATGAGCTTCCGCTTCCTAGCAGTTTATTAAATGTAGCTTGACCTGCAATACCATCTGCTGATAAACCATTTGCGCGCTGAAACGATTTTACTGCGCTAGTCGTGATTGAACCGTAATAGTTTGTTGTTGTACCGTATGTAAAATAACCTTTGTTTTTTAATTTTTGCTGTAATTCTTTCACATCTGAATTACTTGTTCCTGGGTGCAGCGTAGCATCTCCTAAAGCAGCTTCACTAATTGTAGGTACTACTGTTAAAGATCCACATAACGCTAACGAATATATCAACTTTTTCATAAAAAAAGGTTCCTCCAATGCCATAATCTACTAATCTATAAGACGTTTACATTGTAACAACACATTATTACAAAATAACATCACTAATATTACATTTATGTTACAGGAAACGACAGTAGCGCAGCCGTATGGTGTATATTGTCGTAGTTTATTGTCGTTTAACACTTAATAAGTTCGACAAAAAAGCTAATATATTCCAATATTATTCCTTTTCCTACACTAATAATAGGTAAAAAATCACCCGTAACATTATCTTTATATTTCAAAAAAAACAATTTATTTTTTTTTGAAATGTGAAACTTTTTTTAAAATTATTCGTTTAGTGGATTTGTTCCCCTCTTCAGCAAAACAGCTTTTCTTCTAAAAATTTATATTATTTCCATATTAATGAATAAAAAAGCGCGTGCTGAAAAAAATAGTCTTGGTTATGTTTTAAATAAGGAGGATTATTTTATGAGCCATAAAGGCATTCATGGTACAAATGTTAGCGGATCAGGTGACTCGGAAGACAAACGCTATGCAAACGGAGAGAACGAGCAGACGCTTACGACGCGTCAAGGTCACCCCATTCGTGATAACCAAAATTCTCGAACGGTAGGCAACAGAGGACCTGCTACTCTTGAAAATTACCAGCTGATTGAAAAACTTTCGCATTTTGATCGTGAACGTATACCGGAACGTGTTGTTCATGCCCGAGGAACGGGAGCTCATGGATATTTTGAAACGTACGGAAAGCTTGGGGACGAGCCCGTTGAAAAATACACCCGCGCAAAAGTTTTTTCAGGAGCAGGCAAACAGACGCCCGTTTTTGTCAGATTTTCTACCGTAACTCATGGAAAGGACTCTCCAGAAACGATGCGAGACCCAAGGGGATTTGCTGTAAAGTTCTATACAGAAGACGGGAACTGGGACTTAGTAGGAAATAACCTTAAAATATTTTTTATCCGCGATGCTATTAAATTCCCTGATTTGATTCATGCTTTTAAGCCCGATCCTGTGACAAACCGTCAAGATACCGAGCGTATTTTTGATTTTATTTCTCATACACCTGAGGCTATGCATATGATTACTTTTTTATTTTCACCTTGGGGAATACCTGCTAACTATCGGCAAATGCAAGGTTCCGGTGTTAATACATATAAGTGGGTCAACAAAGGTGGCGATGCCTTTCTTGTTAAATACCATTGGGAACCAAAACAAGGAATTAAAAATTTGACCCAAAAACAAGCAGAGGAAATTCAGGCTAAAAATATCAGTCACGCTACTCAAGACTTGTATGAAGCGATTGAGAGCGGCAACTACCCTGAGTGGGAACTTTGTATGCAAGTCATGGAAGACGGAGAGCATTCCGAACTAGATTTCGATCCGCTTGATGACACGAAAATTTGGCCGGAAGACCAGTTTCCATTTCTTCCAGTAGGTAAAATGGTCCTAGATAAAAATCCAAGCAACGTATTTGCTGAAACGGAGCAAGTCGCATTTGGTACGGGTGTGCTTGTGGATGGGCTAGATTTTTCTGATGATAAAATGCTGCAAGGAAGAACGTTTTCTTATTCCGACACGCAGCGTCACCGCGTGGGAACAAACTACTTGCAACTGCCTATTAACGCGCCGAAAAAACATGTAGCAACAAATCAACGAGATGGTCAAATGGCCTATCATGTAGATGCAGCTCCTGGTCAGAACCCGCATGTGAATTATGAGCCATCTTCTCTTGGAGGTCTTCAAGAAGCGCATGATCATCCAAAACCTCATCAGCCTTATGTTGAAGGGAATGTAAAAAAAGAAAAAATTGACCGTACAAATGACTTTAAGCAAGCTGGTGAACGCTATCGTTTATTAGAAGACTGGGAACGTGATGAGCTTATTCAAAACTTAGTAGACGGTTTAAAGTGCTGTCACCATACCGTTCAAACAAAGATGATTGAGCTTTTAACTCAATGTGATTTTGACTACGGCAATCGAGTAGCTAATGGTATCGGTCTTCTCATGCATGATGATGGTTCTTTAGAAATTGAAATGGGAGCAGAAATGACTCCTACATATGGGAAATTGCCAAAAGAAGGCGGTTCACCGTTAGGAAGCAACAAAGCTGCTGATGCGGTAGAAGAAGCTAATGAAAAAGGAAAAGACGCCCATCCTTATTAACAAAAAACATCCTGCAGCGACAGCAGGATGTTTTTTGGGTTAAACGCTTATGACCAAGTAACGGCAAACACGTGGTAGTCATTTTTTAACTGTGGCGCATCAATGGGTGTCCCGTGCTGATATCCTTGTGTAACTCTTTTAGGATGTAAGGGTTGAACCCATTCTTTCACTTGCTGGTTTGTACCATTTGCTAAAATATATACACAATCAGAAAATGCCCCGTCATTGTTTGGACTATCAACTTTTAGTACTTCCACTAACACATCTTGGACACACGTTTTTCTCTGAATACATGTAAGCGTATGGTAGATGATATCAGCGGACACATCGTTATTTAAACGAAAGCCCACCTTTTTTTGTTCAAAAAAAGACGAGAATGAGACGATTGGTAATGTCTTTTTTTGTTCATACGCTTGAGATAAAATCTTGACAAGAACTTCTCCACTCAAGATGATCCCTCTTTCTAAAAAACGCTTCATCACAACATATGTGAGCATTGGTTATGCTCATAGGATAATATATTATCATAGTTTAATTCTGTGGTGTTAGTCTTTTTTGAGGTTTTTACACTGGGAATTATACCCGCCTATTTCTTGCGTTTCCCCGACGTTCTCGCTACTAGCAAAAGAACGAATAATAAAATAAATACCCCTGCTCCTACAAACATATCGTACAAGAAATCCAGCATCATACTCCTCCTTTTCCTCCAAAAAAAACGCTGTTAAAACCAAGCGTTTTAACAGCGTTTTTTCGTTAGATAAAGCCTAGCATATTAATAAATACAATGATAATTAAAACAGGTGCGATGTATCGAATAGCAAGAAGCCATAAAGAGAACCAGCGCTTCACATTCGTCGAACCATGCTTAAACTCTTCAATTAACACATCTTTTTTCATCTTCCAAGGAACAAAGATGGCAATTAAAAGAGCACCGAGAGGCATAAGGATATTACTTACAAGAAAATCAAAAGCGTCAAAGATGCTTTTTCCAAAGATCGATACGTCACTTAATAAACCATACGATAGAGCTGAAGGTATTCCTACCACAAAGATTAGTAAGCCCGAAATCCAAGATAGCTTTATGCGTTTATGCTGCTCTCCTTTGGCTAATGAAGCAACAATAATTTCTAACATCGAAAACGCAGATGTTAAAGTAGCAAATAAAAACAGCGCCAAAAAGAAAGTTTGAAACACAATTCCGAACGGAAGCTGTTCAAAAATAGAAGGCAATACAATAAATAAAAGACCTGGTCCTTCCGTCGGCTTTACGCCCATTGAAAAGACTGCAGGGAAAATTGCCAAACCTGCTAGTAAAGAAATCAAAATATTTAACGCTGAAATTGAAATAGCCGATTTTGGCAAGTTTTGCTGTTTGGACAGATACGAACTGTACGTAACCATAACCGAAACGCCTACGCTAAGCGAAAAGAATGCTTGTCCCATTGCAAACAAAATGGTTTGGGAGGTAAGCTTTGAAAAATCTGGATACAAAAAGAAAGATACGCCTTCCATCGCTCCGTCTAATGTTAAAGAACGAATAATAATAATAATAAATAAAATAAAGAGAGCAGGCATTAAAATTTTGTTTGCTTTTTCAATACCATTTTGAATACCTCTTGCTACTACAACAATTGTTAAAAGAAGAAAAACAAATTGAGAGATAACAGCATTTGTTGGATTAGCAATGGTGGAGTTAAATAAACTCCCGTAGTCACTTACTCCATTGAGCTGACCCGTGACGCTTGCAAAAATATATTGTAAAATCCATCCTCCTACTACACTATAGAAAGATAATAAAATGAAGCATGTAATCACGCCTAAATACCCGATTCCTTTCCAAAGAGAACCGGGAGCAACTGCATCATAAGCACGAATTGCTTCTTTTTGTGTATGTCTACCTAGTACAAATTCAGCAAGCAAAAGCGGCAAACCAATAATTGCTGTAAACAAGATAAACAGTAAAAAAAAGGCCCCTCCTCCGCTTGTTCCGGCTACATAAGGAAGTTTCCAAATGGCTCCGATTCCAATTGCTGAACCGGCGGATGCCAAGATAAAGCCGAGTTTTGATGTCCATTGTTCGTTTTGACTCATGTTTTCTCACCATTTTTCTTTATTTATTCTGATTTGTCATACTATATCACACAACCCTGCTGTCGAAAAGGGTTTTTGTTGTTTTAACCCCCATCATGTGTTATGAATAGTATGTAGGTTTCATGATTTATTTTCGTAACTAAAAAAAGTTTGACAGTTAGAGGTACAAAAAATGACAAATCAACAAGTAATACAGCAGCAATTTTTAGATAAGTTCCTTGACTTTATCTTAGTAAAATGTCCAAACTGCGAACTATGTGCGCGAGTTGTAAAACTGGATAAAAAATTGAGCGGGTCAACGCACTCATGCACGTGTCCTCACTGTGGTTATCTAGACGTCATCAGCGCTGAGGGCCAAGGACCGTTAGAACTTTCTGAAGCAGTAGATCCTTTTTTTCAGCTTCCGCTTTACTTGGAAACAATCTGCCCTGAACGTCGACTTTGGGCTTATAACTTAGATCACCTTCAATATATTGAATCTTATATTGAAGTTAAAACATGCGGGGCTTGTTTCGACGAGCTGTCGGTTGAACACTCATTGCCAGATTGGGTAATTCATAAGCAGGAAGAAGCACTAAACGAAATTCAACGTTTAAAAGACACCGTCTTTTGCACATTCAAATGAAGATAGAAAAGAAACGTTGCCAAAGAGGCAGCGTTTCTTTTTTACGAAGAACTTTCTTCGGTAAGTTTTCTTCGATAGTCCCCGGCCTTGTCGAACTCTTTTGCGGTGCCGACGAAAAAGTAGGTTACCGTATGATTTTTGTTACCTTGAGTCGTGCCATGAATCATCTTCCCTTGCTTCAATTGCTTTCGCTCTCCATTTTTATTTACATAGAAATATTTATTTCTTGCCCAGCCGCCGCCGCTTAAAAGCGTTTTGGTTTTCCCGACTCCCTGCTCGTTTACTTTAAATACAGTGTAGTCTCCTTCTGTCTTGCTAGGATTTCCGTTATCTTTATCATATTCGACCATAACCCATCCTTTGTACCCTTCTGGTATAAGGAAAATGCTCGGTTGAGACGTTTCATCTGGACGTCCACATCCAGATGCGATTACGATCAATAAAAACAAAATGAGCCACCTTTTCACTTTTCCCAACTCCTTTCTTAATAAAAGACGTGTCTCTATACTGCTTTTAGTTTTTGTTGAAGGTAAGATTATATTCTTTTTGCACCCCTCAATTTTTCCCAGTTTATCCAGTCAAATATGCTATATTTACGTATTGTTTGTCACACACTATTAGCAGGCGTTTACAATTTATATGGGAGGATAACAAAAATGAGCTATGTTTTTTTATTTATTTTGCTCTTTGTCATTCCGCTTTACACACAGCAAAAAATTGTTCGTGCCGACCGTGAAAATACACGTATATTATTACTAAGTGAACACGAGCAATCTGGACATAAAAAAAGCGATTCCCCGTAAAACAGGAATCGCCTCCTTTTAATATGTTAAGCTTCCAGCGACAATAAGGCCAACGGCTATCGATGCTGCAAAAAGAGTTACTCCAACCGCTACATTTCCTTCTTCTACTTTTTTGGCTAGGCTCGTTTTAGGCGTCATAATAAATTCAATAATCCAATATGTCACTACTTGAGTAATGATACCTACTACTCCCCAAAGAGTTGCATCTACCAAATTTAAGCTGTTGCTCCACACAGTGAAAATGACAATAGCAAGCCCAATTCCTTTTCCCCATAACTTCAAAGCGACTGCGACATTTCCTTTTTTTATGAGTTCACGATCATTAAATTTTGTTGTTAATTCAAATACGATTACTCCGATAAATAATAGCACTAATCCTACCGCTACGTGAGATAAAAAACTCCCTATACTAGCCCAATCAATCCATTGTGTCATTTTTAGTTCCCCTTTTCATTTTAATCCAATCGGCAAATAATACGATTCGTTATCTGTAATTTGATTTCCAGCTCGAATTCCTACTGCACTTGCTTTTCCATTTAATAAAAAGCACCCGTACATGATATGAGCCTCTACTGTTTTCGTTTGCGTCTTCATTTTTGCAGTTGGCAAAGGAATAAACTGTTGATATACAGCCGTGTATTCTTGATATGTCTTATGCTGATCTTCGTCTATTTTGATTCCGTCTTCATTATAAATTTCAACGGTATCTCCCTCACGACCAAACGATGGTTTCTTCACAAATGCTTGTTTTCTTTCAATAAATGGATCTTCTTCTAAATACGTTGGTAAAAAGTATGTTTCAATAATGTGATGCTCTTCTTTAGTGAAGAAAGGATGATGTTGTTCATACAAAGCCCAAATGAGTGCTTGCACGGCTTTAGACTGCAGTAAAAATGCAGAAGGCGGATTGATTATGGCTACTTGTTTTTGCTGTGCCAATGTTAAAAGCATGTGTCCGACTTTTTCATGCGTACTCGGATCTTCATCTTCAATTAAATGTTCAAGCGGATAAGTTTGGCGATAGAGTACGTCTATTTTTTGTCCATGTTGATCATACACGCCCGCTTCTATATGTTCACCTTCTTCAACTGTAGAGGCAGGGACAATTCGAAGCTGCGATAACGGAACGTATGTAGCATCTACATCGGCTAGCTTCATTAAATAAAGAGTCGTTAGCTTATCTTCTTCATGTGTATCATGAGAAGAAAAAACGACGTTTGGATAGTTCGTTCTATCGAGCTCGTTATAAGCTTCAAAAATGGCGTGTTTTAATGCTAAAGCAAGCTTTTTTTCTTCAAGCTTATTAGGGTTTTGAACCTGAAAATGCCGACAGACTAACTCATTTACATGAAATAATTCTTTGATGAATGTAGGCGTATCCGCATTTAGTTCTAAAAGCTTGATTTGATCAGCCGTAACAGCAAAATCAAGGCGTGAAATAACACTTTCTGTTTCCATCGTTTTCAGCCGCAGGTACGGTAAACTGGCTTTTGGAAATCCTAAAGAAAGAAGCGTCTGATCATCTAATGAACGAAGTAAAGGTGCCGTTTTAAAAAATAGTTCCCCGATTTGATTTGCTGCTTCTTTAATAGAATGAATGATGTGAGAAGACTCCATATGTACGTCATAAAGAGCATACTCTGTTCCATATAAGTCGTACCAAAAATCTTGAATTTCTTTATAAAACATTTCTCGCTTTTCTTTATGCATTACCCGCCAAAACCGCCTTTAGAGCCGCTCCCAATTCCAGATTTATACGAGCTGCTTGATTTAAATGATTTATAGGACGATGATGAGGTCAGCTGTTTTTTAGACCCGTAGTAGCGCCCTCCGTGATAATATGAACCGCTGTGCGAAGAAGAAGAATCTGAACAGTAGTACGTTTTCGTATCTTCATCCCATTTCCACTTGTCGCACGATTTATCTTTCGGTTTAGCTGGTCTTGCCTGATCAGTTGAACCACAGGCAACGAGCGATGTCATTAAAGCAGTGGTCAAAACCCCCGCCATCATTTTTTTTGTTTTTGACATTAAGCCTTTCCCCTTTCATACGTTACGCCTGTTTTTGTTACATATAAACTGTACACGCTGCGGTCTTCATCAATTTCCGCAGAGTCTCTTTCCCATTCCAATCCATTATAGTACGTATAAACAGTTCCGATATAGCTTAATACGTCCAAATGCGTATAAAATGAAGAGGCGAATAAAATCGGATGTCCTTGAAGAGAATTCAGTTTGCGGACTTCTAACGTAATCTCTCTGTGATCACCTTCTGCTTGCTCTTTCGGTCCATGTTCATGTTCTTTCACATAAATAATATGTATATCATCTTCGACTGCAGATGAAGTTTGTTTATACGTTATTCCTTCTTTAACAAAAAATTCGCATTCTCTTCTTGCTAAAATTTGTTCAAGTTCAATAGACTGATAGTGATAAATAGATACAAACGTATCATCAGGCTTTAGCAGTCGGTATTCTAATTTTGCCATTGTGCAACTCCTTTTGTGACTTTTTTGTGAACGCTCTTTAGTAAATACGCACAGATTTTCAAAAAGTTTCAATTTTTTCTCATATAAAAAGGCTTAGCTTTAAATAAGCTAAACCTTTATTTTTTTATCACATCTGTCACAACTTCATAACCGCCTGTGTATGGGTCGAATACATATTCAAGCATGCCGTTTCCACGATGAACTTTGAATAGATACCTGTATTTTTTAGGGCTGTCTTTTGCTGGATATACGTATTTTCCTTTTTGGAACTGACTTAGCAAGAGCTGTTCTCTTTGCGCAAGCATTTTTTTTGCTTCATTATAACCATACAGCGGGAGATTTTTGGCATAGAGAACCGGTACGAATACAAGTACAACGACTGAAATCGTAATAAGCCCTTGTTTAAACCACCGCATAAACCTCTTTGGATTTCGCGAAAGTAACATTGTTATGACAATTACTATTAACAAAGGAACAATATATACTTGCACATACGGAATGTTTGCAAATACAGGTCGATTAATCAACAAGACAATTACTTCGATAGCTGCTACTAATACTAAAATAAAATAGACCACTTACTCTTCACACCTCGACGATTCAATGAATTTTATATGTGTTAGAAAGTATTCCCACTCATGAATGAACTCGTCTATTGTATCATAAGACGCAAAAAAAATATCTACGCTCGTCTATTTTACGGTATTCAGATACTAAAAGAGATTGAGACATAACAAAATCATCCCAATCTAAAGACGAGCATGAGATAAATACGCTAGTATGCTCCCTTGTTACACCGTTGTTGACTTCCGTGTAAGGCTTCGTTTTCCGAGGGCGACCACTTTTGCCGGGTCTCACCTGTTCCGCTTTTTACGCGTAAGTCCTCGCCTTGCCCTCCGGCCAACAGCTAGAGGCCATTACATACATGAAACTGCCTTCACTCTAACCATAAAAAAATCTGAACACATTTGATTCTCTATACAGAATCAAACACGTTCAGATCTTTCTTTAACTAAGCTATTTTTATTCCATCCTTCTATTACGAAACTTCTACGTTTCGATTTTGATTATATTTTTTCCCTTGTAACAGTGAGTAAATGATCGCTGCTGCCCATACAATAAGTATGAATGCATATACAGCTATCTGAGTTGAGCTGCTTGATACCCATGTGTTTAAGAGTGTACGAGCATTTGTTAAAATGATAAACCCACCAACAAGCGAACCAAGCAAGTGAGCCGGGATGATACGAACAAACCATGCAGCAATCGGAGCCGCGATAATTCCGCCAATCATAAGGGCGCCTACCCAGAACCAGTTTACTTGCTCCCAGCCAAGAGAAATTAAAAAGCCAAGTGTAGCCGAGACGGCAATAGCAAATTCACTCGTATCTACGGTTCCAACGACTTTTCGTGCTGTTGTGCCTTTTTTAGCTAGCAATACAGGCGTTGCAATCGGCCCCCAGCCGCCTCCTCCTGTAGCATCCGCAAATCCAGCGATTAATCCTAACGGAATGGACTGCTTCGTTGATAAAGGTTTAGTGTTCTTTTCTTCATTTGTCTTAAACGT
Organism: Priestia sp. TGN 0903; assembly: GCF_050846855.1. NCBI lineage: Bacteria > Bacillati > Bacillota > Bacilli > Caryophanales > Bacillaceae > Priestia > Priestia sp. TGN 0903. The sequence continues at coordinate 363,541 of NZ_JBOZGL010000003.1, read as the reverse complement.
AAATAAAAAACGAAATAACACATAAACTCCTAGGAGCAATAAGAATGTTGAGACGTAAGGCCTTACTGCATCTCCGGGTAAATTACTTAGAAAGCAGGCTCCTACAAAAGCCCCGATGGAACCAGGGATAATCAGTTTTAAAACCATCGCTTTATCTACGTTTCCGAATTTAATATGCGAAACACCAGACGCTGCTGTTGTTACAACTTCTGCTAAGTGAACAGATGCCGAAGCCACAGCTGGTGCAATTCCAAAGGTTAAAAGTAGCGTAGTTGATGTTACGCCGTATGCCATTCCGAGTGATCCATCAATTAACTGAGCTAAAAAGCCAATAAGTGCAAACGTAATTAACTTTTTCATGTTGTCCCTCCACTTTCATCTTCTGTTAGAAAGCACAAAAAGGCCTCCAACAGTTGTTTGCTAGAAGCCTTCGGTATGTCCGATCAGCTGTCCGTTTTATGAATAAGTTGTTTATATTGTAATCCTAACTATTCCTAGAAGTCAACTGTGTTTTTAGTTTTTCTTTTAGTCTATGCGTGCTGCTTGGTTATAGTATCAGTAAAATAAAACTCTTCTTGTTAAATCAACAACATAAAAACGACCGTCTTAATAATGGCGGTCGTTTTTATGAAGATCTTTCCAGTGAACTAGTACTTCAGGTGGCAAACTCACATCTTTATCTAATGACGTCACATCCATAGAAGCGGGTTCATCGCTATTTATCACTTTTTCTACCCAATCTGGCTGTACAACTAATGCTTGTTCAATCGTAATTAAAGCCAGCCCTTGCTCAAAAGCTTCTGCTACTTCTGTTGCCGTAAGTCCTCCTGTACCCACAAGAGGGACCCGGTGATTGACGTGCTTAATAATTGAAGAAAGCAGTGAGCGATTTTCTTCACTACTTAAGGTAGGTTCATGCAAAGCACTAATATGTAAATAATCAATTTCTGTATAAACAAGACGGTCAATCCATTCAAATGTATCTTCCACTTTATTTCCTAAATAGCCTTTTTCTTTGGGCGCTAATGTATACCCCACAATAAATGGTTTGCCCGCATGTGCTGCTCGACGCGTCACTTCACGAATAACTTCAAGTGCAAAAGTGAAGCGGTTTTCTGCGCTTCCACCATAAGAATCACTTCGTTCATTGGCTTGCCTTGATATAAACTGCTGCAGTAAACATTCATTTCCTCCGTCAATTTCTACTCCATCAAACCCTGCTTCCATAGCTCTTGTGGTAGCTTCGCCAAACGCTTGAACCATATAAGTTATATCGCGCTCGGTCATTTGAACAGGCTTTTTGCCCTTACGTTTGTGAGGCTTTTCACTCGGGCTAATGGCTTCCCATTTATTTTCCATTTCTACACACTTTCTTCCCCCGTGCGATAGTTGAAGAATCGCTTTAGCTCCTCTTCTATGAATCATTTGAGTTAGTTGATGAAGCTTTCGTATGACCTGATCACGATGAATTCCGATTTGACCAGGTGCTACTTGGCCATTTTCTGTGATAAACGCGGGGCCGATAATTACCGTACTGACGCCCCCTACTCGTTTTTCGTAAAAAGTCAGATCGATATCGGATATTTCCCCGTTTTCCCGTGAAGCGTATGTGAGGATAGGTCCCATTGCTAATCGGTTCTTCATCTCAAGAGCATCAACAAATTTAAAATGTTTAAATAACTTTTCATAGGCTGTCTTCAATTAATTCACACCTTTTTTCCTTAGCTTGCCCATCTAGAAGCCGAGTAGACATAGGCACAAAAAAAGAAATACCTTCGCCGGCATTTCTTTTTACGTCGTTTTTCTTATTTTTTTGACGGGGTAAAATACAAATTCGCTTTTTCCGACAATCCGTTTTTCATCAATGAGACCTAGACCGTTGCGGCTATCCATACTGTACAGACGGTTATCACCCATTACAAATACTTCGTTTTTGGGTATTTGAACGGGTTCAAAATCTCCTGTTAGCTCCATATCCATGTTATTGGCAATTTGACGATTGGTTTTTAAATAAGGTTCACTTACTTTTTTATCATCAATATAAAGCTGATCTTTTTTCATTTCGATTTTTTCACCTGGCAGACCGATTACTCTTTTTACATAATGCTTATTCTTAGCCTCATCTTTAATAATCACAATATCTCCGCGGCGAAGATCATGGAGCGAATACGACAGTTTATTCACAAACAAACGCTCTCCGTTATGCAGCGTTGGGTTCATTGAAGCGCCTTCTACAATATACGGAGAAAATAAAAATGCGCGAATCATAAATACTAGAGCGATAGCGAAGATAATAGTTTTGAATATGCTGCGTAATTGATCGCTTTTTGTTTTTTCCGTAGTCAATATACTTTGTCTCCTTTGTACAGCTCACTTTTCTTATGTAAAAAAGCAAGAAACCTCTTACTTTAACACTTATTCTAACTTAACCATAGAAAGAACTGAAATCAAATGTTTTATGTTATGTAAAAAAAGAACCTCTAACAAATGTTAGAGGCTTACATTACGCAAGTTTCGTCTTTACATCTCTTATTATAACATTAATTATATAAAAAGAGACTACCTTTTATGTAAAAATTATGTTTTTTACGCAAACTTAACTAAATCTTCACATTTAAAGGGGCTTCTTCATGTATAAAAAATTGGGAGATGCAATACTCTATAATCTCTCTTCGCCGCACGAGTCCAATAAAAATGTTTTGATCATCTACAACCGGCACAAAATTTTGTTCAGACGCGCGTGATAAAATACTTTCCATTTCATCATTAATTGTAATAGCTTCATAATCGCGATGCCTTGGGACTTCTTCAATTCGTAGATGTTCTAGCTCATGGAGTTCTATATGCTCTAGGCTTTTTAGCTTCCATAGCAAGTCTCCTTCTGTCAAAGTCCCTACATATTCTCCTTTTTGATTAATAAGCGGTACAGAAGAGTAGCGATGATACTCCATTTTCTCCAATGCTTGACGGATTGTTGACCGTGTCGATAGGGTAACCACTTCTTTTTTAGGAAGTAAAAAGAACGCAATATTCACTCATATTCTCCTTTTGTTATATATGCATTTTATTTTTGTTGTTTTGCTGAATCTGAAACAATATGAATATCGATGTCATGAGTCTGTCGCATAATTGTATTTACAATAGAGCCTTTTCGAATCTCTTCCCATCTTGTCCTCGCTGATTGCCCTAGTAAGATTTGAGTAACGCGATACTGCTTGGCTACGTTCACAATCACTGCGGCTTGTTTTTGCTTTTTAGCTTCTTCTACAATTAACGATGCGTGAAAGCGGTCAGCGAATGCCTGCCACTGTTTGATTTGTGTTTTCTGCCTCTCAGTCTGATCGCCTTTAAAAACATGGAGCAGCAGCAAATCTGCTTTCAATCGGTTCGCCATTCTCCAGCCTCTTCGAATCAGTTTTTCAGCTGTTTCACTGTATTGAATGCACACTAAAATACGTTCGCAAATACCTGTTACACCAATTTCATGGGAATGAATGAGCTTGCCGTCCACTTCATCCGCTATTTCTCTGAGCGTTAATTCACGAAGGGCATGGAGATTTGCTAGCTTAAAAAAAGACTGCAGGCTTTGTTCAATTTTATGGACTTCGTATATTTTGCCTTCACGAAGACGCTTTTGCAGCTGTTCCGGTGTAACGTCGACAAGCTGAATTTCATCTGCTTGCTGAATAAATAAATCCGGCACCGTTTCACGAACTTTTACCTGGGTAACAGCATATACGAGGTCATGTAAGCTTTCCATATGCTGAATGTTCATTGCTGACATAACTGAAATACCTTGGTTGAGCAGGTAAGAAACATCTTCAAAACGTTTTTTATGGCGGCTTGTCGGTACATTTGTATGAGCGAGTTCATCGATAAGGACAACTTTTGGTCGCCTTCTTACAATCGCCAGTAAATCAAGCTCTTGTAATTCTTTTCCTTTATAAAAAACGGTTTCTCTTTGGATCACTTCTAGATTTCCGATCATTTCCTTAGTCTCATTCCTGCCGTGTGTTTCTACATATCCAATTACGACATCTACGCCTTCTTTGACTAAGTCATGGGCATCTTGAAGCATTTTATAAGTCTTTCCTACTCCCGGTGCGGCACCGATGTAGAGTTTAAGCTTTCCACGCTTATGATCATGAAGTTCACGCAATAGTTCTTCCGGAGTTTTTCTTCGAAAATATGGATGAGCTTCTTTTTCTTTCATTGTTCGGGCTCCTTTATCACACTCGCTTCAGTGCATGAAGCGAGTGCGTGTAATTAGCGTTCTCGTTGAACAGCTAAATTTAGCTCTACTACATTTACGCGTTTTGCACCAAAAGCCCCTTGCTGAGTATGTTTTTTGATTAGCTCTTTTAGCGTCTGGGTTTTAATATGGGCTGCTTTTGCCACGCGCTCTACTTGTGCATATGCAGCTTGTGGCGTAATATCCGGATCGAGTCCAGAAGCCGAATTCGTGACGGCATCAATTGGAATCCCTTCCTTTGGTACCTCGTTTTCTTTTTTCCAAACCGCTACGGATTTCTCGATACGATTCGTAAGATCTTTATTTGAAGGTGCTAAATTCAACGAGCCAGACCCTGCTCCGTTATAATCAATACTAGAGACTCTGCCGTGAAAAAATGCATTGCTTGTAAACTGCTGCCCAACCAGCTTAGAACCGATAACTTGATGATTGTTTGAATAGATTAGGCTGCCGTTTGCTTTACTTGGAACAGCTGTTTGAGCAATACCTGTCATCACAACAGGATAAATAAGACCACAAAGTATCATCATCATAATCGTTAAGCGAACAATAATGCGTCCCGTTCGTTCTGTTTGTATCATCGTTTCTTCTCCTCTACATTACAAATGAAAGTATAAAGTCAATCCCTTTAATCCCAATGAATGGAACCAATACGCCACCTAACCCGTAAATGAACAAATTTTTTCGCAGCAGGGCGTTCGAACTCATCGGCTTATACGCAATACCCTTCATGGCTAAGGGAATTAGAAGCGGGATAATGACCGCATTAAAAATGAGCGCTGACAACACGGCAGATAGAGGTGAATGAAGCTTCATTACGTTAAGAGCCTCCATTTGCGGAATCGCCAGGGTAAACATCGCTGGAATAATCGCGAAATACTTAGCAATATCGTTTGCGATGCTGAATGTAGTTAAGGCACCCCTTGTCATTAATAGCTGTTTTCCAATTGAAACGACTTCAATGATTTTAGTGGGATCAGAATCCAAGTCGACCATATTTGCTGCTTCTTTAGCAGCTGAGGTTCCGCTGTTCATTGCTAAGCCAACATCAGCTTGAGCAAGTGCAGGAGCATCGTTTGTCCCGTCACCTGTCATGGCAACTAGCTTTCCTTGCTGCTGTTCGTATTTAATCACTTGAATCTTGTCTTCTGGCTTGCATTCCGCAATAAATTCATCTACTCCCGCTTCTTTTGCAATGGTTGCTGCGGTTAACGGATTATCTCCTGTACACATGACTGTTTTAATGCCCATTTTACGAAGTTCATCAAAGCGTTCTTTCATTCCTGGTTTTACCGTGTCTTTTAAATAAATCAAGCCATAAATTTTATCATCAGCGGCGACGGCAAGCGGCGTGCCACCAGCTCCTGCAATTTCATTTGCTTTTTGCTGTAAATCAGAGGGAACCATCCCGCCCTTTGACTCTACCCATGCCGTGACGGCGTCCACTGCCCCTTTTCGTACAGATACATTCTGTAAGTCAATGCCGCTCATTCGCGTTTCCGCTTTGAATTCAACAAACGTTCCTTCGGTTTTTCTAAGATCTTCTACTCCCATGCGATTTTGAATAAAATCAACAACTGAGCGCCCTTCTGGTGTTTCGTCATAAAGAGAAGAAACAAACGCCCATTTGTAAAGGTCACGTTCGTCTATGCCTTCTACAGTCGTTAATTGATGAGCCATTCGGTTTCCAAACGTAATGGTACCGGTTTTATCTAAAATAATTGTGTTAATGTCACCTGCTGCTTCTACTGCTTTTCCTGACATAGCAATCACGTTAAACTGCGTGACTCGGTCCATCCCAGCAATTCCAATGGCCGATAATAAGCCTCCAATTGTTGTAGGGATGAGACAGACGAGCAGTGAAATTAAAATGGCCGTGTCGAGCTTAAAGTGTAGGTAGTTTGTAAAGACAGGAAGCGTCACAACTACTAGTAAGAAAATAATCGTCAGACTTGTCAAAACCGTATTTAGCGCAATTTCATTTGGTGTTTTTTGACGCTGTGCTCCTTCAACAAGCGAAATCATTTTATCTAAAAACGATTCACCTTGCTCACACGTAATTTTAATTGTAATTTCATCACTGACAACTCTTGTACCTCCAGTTACAGAGTTAAAGTCCCCGCCTGCTTCTTTCATAACAGGTGCCGATTCACCCGTAATAGCCGATTCATCAACAGACGCCAGTCCTTTAATAATTTCTCCATCTCCAGGAATCATTTCACCTTGTGAAACGACGACGATGTCTCCTTTTTTTAGTTGCGATGCCGAAACTTGTATCATCTGCCCGTTTTGAAGCTGATTAGCTGTAATATCGCCTTTAGATTTCTTCAATGAGTTTGCCTGTGCCTTTCCTCGTCCTTCTGCTAATGCTTCTGCAAAATTAGCAAAAGCAATGGTGAAAAATAACACGAGAGATACGGCAACATTAAATCCTGTGCTTACTGTACTTTCTCCGAAAAGGTCCGGAACAACGGCTAAAAAAAGCGTAATTATAAACCCGATTTCTACTACGAACATGATAGGGTTTTTTATCATCGTTCTTGGGCTGAGCTTGATAAACGCCTGCTTTACTGATTGAATAAAAATCGATGAAGCTTGTTTATCTACAGAACCTTGAATATGACTGTTGCGATCCAATTCAATATTATTTGCAAAATTCCGTTTATTCATTATGATCCTCCGCTTTCTTGATTACAGTGTTAAATACTCAGCAACCGGCCCAAGCACAAGCACTGGGAAAAACGTAAGTGCTCCTACAATAACGGTAGTTCCAATTAAAATGCCGCTAAATAAAGACGTATCCGTTTTAAATGTTCCAGGTGTTTCGGGAACAAGCTGCTTAGATGCTAGTGAGCTCGATACCGCCAGCATTGTAATTAGTCCGAAGTAGCGTCCAATATACATAACAATTCCCGTAGAAATGTTCCAAAACGGCGTTGCGTCACCGAGTCCTTCAAAACCGGACCCATTGTTTGCTGCTGACGACGTAAATTCATACAGTGCCTGACTTAACCCGTGAAAGCCTGGATTTGATATACCTTCCATTCCTAAATGAGTGGTAAGTGCTACAGCTGTTCCTCCTAAAATTAGCAGCGGCTGCAGGATAAGCGTCACGGCGATTAGTTTCATTTCTTTTCCTTCAATTTTTTTACCTACGTATTCTGGTGTTCTTCCAACCATTAAACCTGATAAAAATACGGCGATGATGACGTACATCATGACATTCATAAATCCTGCTCCGACACCGCCAAATACGGTATTTAACATCATATTTCCAAGCGTTAACAACCCGGTAAGAGGCGTCAGGGTATCGTGCATCGCGTTCACCGCGCCTGTTTCACTTGCTGTCGTCACGATGGCGTACAGCGTTGACATACCGACACCAAACCGGACTTCTTTCCCTTCCATATAACCGCTCGCTTCATTTAGATGAAAAGCATCAAGTCTAGGGTTACCGCCCCACTCTGTTACAAACGCTGTGCTTAAGATAACGATAAACAGCATACTCATCGATACAAACAAGATGCGACCTTGTTTACGCTGTCCGATCATTTTTCCGTATGTGAAAGGAAGTGCGGTTGGTAATAAAAGCATAAGGACAATCTGTAACACATTGCTCCACGCATTGGGATTTTCAAATGGATGGGCTGAGTTGACACCAAAAAATCCCCCTCCGTTGTTGCCTAGCTCTTTGATTGAAAGAAAAGAAGCAACTGGTCCCCTTGCAATTTGCTGTGTTGCCCCTTCTAATGTATGGGCAGTCACCGTTCCGCTTAACGTTTGAGGGACACCTAAAAACGTAAATAAAATACCTGTTATAAAAGCAATAGGAAGTAAAATACGCGTAATTGATTTTACAAAATCAACAAAAAAGTTTCCCATTTCTTTCCCTGCTAGCCCGCGAATAAAAGCGATTGCTACTGCAAGTGCTGTTGCTGGTGCAGCAAACATCATAAATACAATGGCGGCCATCTGTGAGAAATAGGACAAACCTGACTCACCGCTGTAGTGCTGCAAGTTCGTATTTGTCATAAAACTAATGGCTGTGTTAAAAGCAAGGGCCGGATCCATTCCTTTTATGTGGCTTGGGTTTAGCGGCAGTACCCCTTGGAATCGGAAGATAAGGTACACCACAAAAATCATAAACGTATTCGCCAACACGAGAGCCAATGCATATTGCTTCCACGTTTGATTAAGCCCTTTAATTCCTGCTGCTTTAAACATCACTGTTTCTATCTTTCCTATCAAGCTAGTGTTTTTATCGTTTGAAAATACATTCGCTATATAAATACCTACGGGCTTTGCAATAAGCGCTACAAAAATAAGCAGCAGCGCAACTGATAGTAGAAAAATCCCCACGTTTTATTCCTCCGCTTATTAAAATTGTTCTGGATTTAACAGTACATATACTAAATAAATTAAAACGGTAATTGAAATACCTAACAAAATGAACGACATGTTCACTTCTCCTCTCTGTCGTCTACTACATGAGACGACCAGCGAATAATTCCGTACATAGCAGTCGCTAATAAGGCAAGCGTTCCAAGCATCATCATATCCAAGTTGCTTCCTCCTAACTGTTTCCTGACAAAAATGATAGCTTCTAAGTTTAGTGACGGTTTCTTTTCATAAAGCATCAGGTCCAAAAAAGCTAACCGCGAGACGTGATGCTATTTTTTTCCACTAAAAAACCGCAGAAGAGAGTTCTCTTCCGCGGTTTAATGCACGACAAATAAGCCGTGATTGACACGAATTTTTTACTCCCAAAACGCTTACGGAGTTAGCTGTCGGATTCGGGTTATGGAAGTAACCCTACTCAGTTAAGAGATTCACCCCTAGTACATACGTACAAAATATTGGGTCCCCCGCTCATAATTGATTAAGCGTATATTTGTTATTTAATTTTTAGACTTAATGATGACTTTTACTGCTGCGTTTAAAACTTTGATTAGCCAACGTAGACAAATAGCGGTTTGCTAGATCAAAAGATTGCTGGTCGCACATTGCCCGATATTCAATCATTTGAATCATTTGCTTAGATAAATGCATCTGGACGCTCCTTTCACCTATATTTTGAAAGGAGCGTACTATCCGCTGTTATAGAAAACGACCACGATTACACCATCCTCTCTCTTAACGCTTACGAAGTTAGCTGACGGGTTCGGGTCAAGAAAGTAACCCTACTCAGTTAAGAGATTCACCCCTAATAATTGGGTCCTCCGCTCTTTCCCTCTCTTTCAGGAAAGACTCAGCGTTTCACTGTGGAACGTTTCATGAGAGTAATCTTACTCCTGTTAAAATTTACTGTCAACAACATTTTTTGAAATTTTAAAAGCTTTATTTTTCTATATTTATTCATTATTTTAAAATAATAATTTCAGAAGAAAAAAAGCGTTCTTATCGAGGAGATAAGAACGCTTTTTTTAGCTCATTTTCTCAATTTCATTTACAAGAATTGAAATAGCATCCGTTTTTGTTGCTTCACGCATTGTACGCTTCATTGTACTTGCCTGCTGCTGAAGCTCACTTACTTCACGTAAAAACAATTCTTTTGTTAACTGTTCTTCTTCTACAACCATACAGTAGCCTTTTTTCTTAAAAGATTGTGCATTTAAAATTTGATCTCCGCGACTCTGTGCTTTTGATAAAGGAATAATCATCATCGGTTTATGAAGAGCTAAAAACTCAAAAATGGCATTGGATCCACCGCGTGTAATCACATAATCAGTTGCCGCTAGAACATCAGGAAGCTGTTCGTTTACGTATTCTAACTGACGGTATCCTGACTCTTTTTCAAGGCTTGTATCAATATTGCCTTTTCCGCAAAGGTGTACAACTTGGAATTTCTTTTGCAGTTCAGGCAAAGACTCTCGAACGATTTCATTAATACGGCGTGCTCCTAAACTTCCGCCCATAATCGTTAAAATGGGGCGCTTATCATAAAAGCGTAGCCAGCTTTCCCCGTTCGCTGCGCTTCCGCTAAATAGCTCTTTTCGAATAGGTGAACCAACAACCTGCACTTTTTCTTTTGGAAAGTAGTTTGCGGCTTCATCAAAAGAAGTAAAAATTTTAGTGGCAAATTTCTGCGCAATTTTATTTGCCAGTCCCGGTGTTAAATCACTTTCATGAATGAACACGGGAATGTTTAAAGATTTAGCAGCCATTACCACAGGAACTGTGACGAAACCGCCTTTTGAAAAAACAAGAGAAGGCTTTAGTTTTTTCAGCACGCGACGTGCATCGCCAACCCCTTTTGCTACTCGAAATACATCTTTTACATTTTCCATATCTACATATCGACGCAGCTTCCCGCTTGAAATCGCATGATATGGAACGTTTAATTTTGTAATTAATTCTTTCTCAATACCATTGTGAGAACCGACATAATGGATATCCCATTTTTCACTGTCTAATTCTTTCATGATGGCAATGTTTGGCGTTACGTGCCCCGCTGTTCCGCCTCCGGTAAAAACGATAACTTGCTTACTCATTTTTTCTTCCTCTCTTTGCATCACTTAATCGATCTGTTTTGACATCAATTTTTATCTAATCTTTTTAGCATGCAATCTGACATGTAAAACGATGGTTTTATTATAGCATTTTTCTTTTTACATATGTATGATAAGGCGTATAAAAGCATGCTATACTTTTCATAAGGAGTGATGATAATGAACAAATCTGTACCTGCAGTAAAAGGTGACACAGTGGATTCCGAAACGCGCTGTACGCACTATCATACGGATAAAGATATTATTGCAATAAAATTTTATTGCTGTCATACATATTATCCATGCTATCAATGTCATAACGCACATGCGGATCACGACATTAAAAGATGGCCAAAATCTATGTTTAATGAAAAAGCTATTCTTTGCGGAGTATGTAAACATGAGCTCTCAATTAATGAATACTTAACCTGTAACTCGACTTGCCCTCACTGTCGTTCTTCTTTTAATCCCGGATGCAGCCTGCATGGACACATTTATTTTGAACAAAAAAGCTGAACAAAACATCGTTCAGCTTTTAAAATAATTGCTCATCTATATTTATAATGGAAGGAAGCAGACCTGGGAACAGTTCCTCAAGTTCTTCTAAACGCAAGGAATAATAGTGCTGCGTACCTTCTATACGTAGTTTGATAATTCCAGCTTCGCGAAGTACTTTAATATGATGTGATAGCGTTGATTTTGATACATTTAATTTTTGATAATACGAACAGGTCTGCTCCTTTCTTGTCGCTAAACACTGTACAATTCGCAGCCGGTTAGGATCACTCAATGCATGTAAAATAGGCGTTAATTTAATTTCAGATTTCGGTGGTTGATAAGGTTTTCTCATGCTTAAAATATAACACAGCTTCTTTTGTGTATCAATGTTCGATAACTTTCGAACTAAATTCCTTGCACTGTTATTTAATCGGTGTTATAGTTTCATTGTTCGATGATATTCGAACTTATCTTCATTTTAATCGTAAATTGAATGAAAGATTAAAAACAAAACAAATAATATAAAGCACCATCATTATTAAAGGAGGAATCACCCATGATTCATTTACAAGCTTCAATGAAAGTTAACCCAGCAAAAAGAGAAGAATTTTTAGAAAACGTACAAGAACTAATTAAGCATTCTTTACAAGAAGAAGGAAACAGCAACTATCAACTATTTGAAGATGCTTTTACACCTAACACATTTATGATGATTGAAGAGTGGAAAAGCGAAGAAGCAATTCAAGCACACAATAAATCAGCTCATTTCCAAAGTTTTGTAGCATTTGCTCAAACTGGCGTACTTGTAGCACCTTTAGATGTAAAAACATTACAAGGCTAAAAATAACTTCTTTGAAAGGATGACGCATCATGAATGAAGCAATTCGTACAATTCAAGATCATCGTTCTATCCGTCAATATACAGACGAAGCAGTAAGCGACGAGCATTTAGATACAATTATTCAATCTGCTCAGTCAGCCGCTTCTTCTATTAACGGACAGCAAGTAACTATTATTAGCGTCCAAGATAAAGAAAAGAAGAAAAAGCTTTCAGAGCTTGCGGGCAACCAAGCGTGGATTGACCAAGCTCCTCTATTTTTAATCTTTTGTGCAGATTTTAATCGTGCTAAGATTGCAGCTGAGCTTAACGATGCGCCTCTTGGCGTAACCGATGGGCTTGAGTCAATTTTAGTGGGGGCAACCGATGCTGGAATTTCTTTAGAAGCAGCAACAGTTGCAGCAGAGTCACTCGGTTTAGGTACAGTACCAATCGGCGGAATTCGCAGAAAGCCACTAGAAGTCATTGAACTCCTAGATTTACCGGAATACGTATTCCCAGTAAGCGGTCTTGTCATTGGACATCCGGCAGATCATTCTGCGAAAAAGCCTCGATTACCACAAGCTGCTGTGCACCATCGTGAAAGCTATAATCATGACTTAAAGTCATTGATTCAAGACTATGATGCTGAAATGGCAGAGTATATGAAAAAGAGAACAAACGGTGCAGATGACCGCAACTGGTCACAAACTGTATCCGCTATTTACAAAACCATTTATTATCCAGAAGTTCGAGCGATGCTTGAAAAACAAGGATTTAAATTCGAATGATCAAAAGCTGCGATGTTCATCGCAGCTTTTTTTATCTACTTTAACAGCGTCTTGAATAGACTAAAAGTAATACTCGATAAATGAGGTGTTTGGATGGAGTTTATTTTAATTTGTAATTTTCTTTTAGGTGCAACGGCAGCGTTTTTATTGATACCGGCTTTTACAAAAAAGAACACCCTTCACGTGACTTTGCTGTCTCTCCTTTTCCTCCTTTCAATTGTTCCAACCTTTCTTCTCGCTAATCCACATATCGGCGTTTTACCTTGGGCTATTCGAGACGGTCTTCTATTGTTTTCCGCTTTCCTTTTCTTTTATCTAACCTTCACTTTAAGCAGATGGAAAACACTTTTGTTTTTTCTTCTCCTTTTACTGTCAATTGCTCCTCTTGCCTACGTCGTATATGATAACTTCACGCATACGTATATAGATGCCAATATCGGACTTGGCCTAGGCTTTTTATTGACGTGGCTCTTAACAACCTTGTACAATATTTTGGCTATTCTTCGATTTTTCCGTCAGAAATCTCAGTAAACACGTTAAAAGTTAACAAACAAACGAATAGTTGATTTTATTTAGTATACGCTAACAACTGCACAGTCCTTCTCTTTACATAAAGCTGTGTATACTAAAAAAGGAGTGATACTTGATGAAACGACTATTCGTAATGGTAGCAGTGATTGCCTTCTTGGCACTTAGCCGCATGTTAGTATTTGCCGCTGAAACACCTCCTGCTGCAGATGAGCGACCAGCTCAAAATGCAGAAGTTCGTATCGTTCATGCTTCACCGGATGCTCCAGCTGTAGACATTTTTGTGGATGACAAAGCTTTAGTAGAAGGAGCAAAGTTTAAAGATGTCTCCAACTCCCTGCCTTTGTCAGCTGGTTCTCATAAAGTAGAAGTATACGAAGCGAAGACAAAAGGAACAAAAGATTCCATCATCGAAGCTACCCTTGTTGTAGACGGTGGAAAATCGTATACAGTAGCCGCTGTAAATAAAGCCGAAAATCTTGAACTGCAGGCTTTCACGAATAATAAGCAAGGGATGGATGGAAAAGCAAGCTTACGTGTTGCTCATTTATCTCCTGATGCTCCTGCGGTAAACGTAGGTCCTAAAGGGGCTGCTCCTTTATTTAAAGATCTGTCTTTTAAAAGCATTTCAGGTTATCAAGTAGTAAATCCGGGTTCGTATGATTTATCTGTTTCCACAGCAGACGGAAAAGAAATACTAAGTCTTCCTGGAACAAATCTTCAAAGCGGTAAAAACTATACGGTGCTCGCAGTAAATACTGCTGATAAGCTTGGGACCATTGTTTTACAAGATAATTAATTAAAAAAACGTCATTTCAATTGAAATGACGTTTTTTATAGACTGCGCTGAATGAATTCTTCTTTTTTGTACTCATAGGTAGAAATATCGTTCCACAATCGTTTTGAAAGCTCGTATTTCATACCTTCATATTTTTTTCTAGCACGTTCGCTCGAGCGTAACTGCTCCCTGAAATTAATTCGTTCATTCCAATAAGGTGATTCACTGACCGTTACGTACACATGACTTCTTCTAGCATCATGTGGAATGAGCTTACGGGCATTTTTAGCTGTCATAATTGGAGGGTAGTGTGCAGCTGGAACGCCTTCTTTTAATAAGACGAACATCTCCTTTTCCGCTACGTATACGTGAGATTTATTTTTTAATATAGCGCGCACTTCATTTATGTCTTCTTCGCGTTTGACGCCGATTAAAATATCAACGATTGGTGAACCTGCCAATCCTGGAACGGACGTGCTTCCAATATGTTCGATGTCTACTGAAAAATCTTTTAGTGTATTAAGTAACGCTTCTTTTTCCATTTGATACAAAAGCGACCACTTTGTTTCATACTGAACAATCTTTCGCATATCAGTTTCCACCCTTTCACTTTTTTATACTGTACCATGTTTCAAAGTAAAAAGAAAGAATTTTCTAACTATTTACTTTTGGTTTATGCTACGAGCTTTTCCATCGATATAGACAGGCTTTATATTATTTTATATATTTTTGTTATTTTTATTCTGAATGTTTCATAATTGTGGATGTTTCCTCCTCCAAAAGATAGATACTCTTTTATTTGCTGTCTCTTCTCTATCATATTCACATTCAGCTGCTTTATACTATTTTACATTTTTTCTAGTATAAAACATGTCCTCAAAACATCGGTGAACAAAGGGCTAAAGACCTTTATATGCCCTTGACATCCCTACATTTCACCTTTGATATAATTATATTTTACATTAATGTAAAATTTTATCGTTAAGGATGGCAGATAGTTCAAATTCATTATACAATTGAAATTCGACATATAGTATGATGGATAATATCGGCATTATGAGATAATAGTAGATTTAACTCAAAATTTTGGGCTATTTGCCGATATATGCTTTGTATACTAATTAACTTATGTTGAAATTTGTAATTTGCAAGGAGGAAAAAATGAATAAAAAACATGTCATGTACACAGCCGTTTCTTCTGTTCTTTTAAGCTCTTCATTGCTTTTGCATTCGATTGACGCAGATGCAGCTGAATCGGCCAAAGTAACTGCTACATCGTTAAATGTACGTGCAACGCCTAGTACAAGCGGCGCTATCGTTGGAAAAGTAACGAAGGGAAACACCGTTAATATAGTAGATGAAAGCAAGGGATGGGCTAAAATTACGTATAACGGTAAAGAAGCTTGGATTTCATCTCAATACATAAACAAAACACAAACAAACAGTACGTCTACGGCAAATTCGACATCCAAGTCAGCCGTTGTTAACGCCAGTTCATTAAATGTTCGCTCTTCTGCGAGCACAAGCGCGTCTATCGTGACGAACTTATCCCGAGGTTCCAAAGTAACGGTGGTAAAAGAAAGCGGATCTTGGTCACAGATTAAAACGGCAGCGGGTCAAACAGGCTGGGTAGCGAGTCAGTACCTACAAGCAGGCTCCGGTTCTTCTACACCGACTAGTAACTCGAGTTCTACGACATCCAAGTCAGCTGTTGTTAACGCTAGCTCATTAAACGTTCGCTCTTCTGCAAGCACAAGCGCGTCTATCGTGACGAACTTATCCCGGGGTTCCAAAGTAACGGTGGTAAAAGAGAGCGGATCCTGGTCACAGATTAAAACAGCATCAGGTCAAACGGGCTGGGTAGCGAGTCAGTACCTACAAGCAGGCTCTGCTTCTTCTACACCGACTAGTAACTCGGGTTCTACAACATCCAAGTCAGCTGTTGTTAACGCTAGCTCATTAAATGTTCGCTCTTCTGCGAGCACAAGCGCGTCTATCGTGACGAACTTATCCCGGGGTTCCAAAGTAACGGTGGTAAAAGAGAGCGGATCTTGGTCACAGATTAAAACAGCAAGTGGTCAAACGGGCTGGGTGGCAAGTCAGTACCTACAAGCAGGCTCCGGTTCTTCTACACCGACTAGTAACTCGGGTTCTACAACATCCAAGTCAGCTGTTGTTAACGCTAGCTCATTAAACGTTCGCTCTTCTGCAAGCACAAGCGCGTCTATCGTGACGAACTTATCCCGGGGTTCCAAAGTAATGGTGGTAAAAGAGAGCGGATCCTGGTCACAGATTAAAACAGCATCAGGTCAAACAGGCTGGGTAGCAAGTCAGTATTTACAAGCTGATTCCGGACAGTCTTCACAAACAGCCCAGTCGATTCAAATTACAAAAGCTTCAAATTTGCGCAGTCAGCCGAGCTTAAGTGCGGGAATTATTCGTGTAGCAAAAGCAGGTGAACGATTCAAAAAAATAGGCGAAACGAATGACTGGGTGCAAATTCAGTACTCTGCAAGTCAAACAGCATGGGTGTCAAAAGGGTTAACAGCTGCGGCTGGTTCTACAACTTCAGCTAGTTTGCCTTCCCCATCTGCTGCTTTAAAAGATAAAATTATTGTGGTAGACGCTGGGCACGGCGGATATGACCCTGGCACTTCAGGCAAGTCATCGATTGAGAAAAACCTAGCGTTAACAACCGCAAAACTTGTGGCAAGCCGCTTAGCTAATGCCGGAGCAAATGTATTTATGACGCGTTCAAACGATACTTTTATTTCACTGAGCGGACGTGTGAACGTTAGTGAAGCAAAGCATGCAGATGCATTTATCAGCGTTCACTATAACGCTTCTACTTCATCTTCTGCAAACGGCATCGCATCATTTTATTACAGTGAAGCTAAAGATAAAGAATTAGCAAAATACATTCAAGAAAGCATGGCTGAAAATGCGCCTTCTATGAAGGATATGGGGGTTCGTTTTGGAGATTATTATGTTACTCGAGAAAACAACCAGCGTGCTGTACTTCTTGAATTAGGCTTTTTATCAAATGCTCACGATGAGCAAATTGTTTCTTCTAATGCGTATCAGCAGCAAATATCTACAGGTATTTATCAAGGAATTGCTCGATACTTTGCAGCTAATAAATAATAAAAGCCCTCATTATGAGGGCTTTTATACTACCAGCTTGCTTTTTTAACACCTGGGATTTGTCCTTTGTAGGCCAATTCCCTAAAAGCAATGCGTGACATTTCAAATTTTCTAAGATAGCCTCGAGGGCGACCGGTAACGCGGCAGCGATTATTTAAGCGCGTTGGTGAAGAATCTCTAGGCAATTTTTTTAACGCTTCGTAATCTCCTTTTTCCTTCAACTCTTGGCGCAATTGCGCATATTTCGCTACTATCTCTTGGCGCTTTTGTTCTTTTACAACTTTTGATTTTTTAGCCAAACTCTTTGTCATCCTTTCGCTTTATCAATTTTTTATTTGAAATACGTAATCATTACGATTTAATTATTTTGAGCAAGTTACTTTTTAAATTTAATCATATTTTCTTTATTCTTTCAACTTATTTACTCCTGCGCTTACATGTAGCCTCCCCTTACCCCCGGATTGCTGTATAAACATAAATAAAATTGTATGTCAAATGTAATTAATTCCTTCATCTCCTATATCATACAAAGAGCCCTACATATTCCATTTTGTAGGAGGATTTGTATTTACAGATAATATTTCAATAATATTACAGTTCATTTACATATTAATAACTTCGACAAATTTAGCGGTTATCTAGTATATAATCATCTTAGAAATTCCAAAAATAATATTTTGTGTACTCAATAAAATATAAAAGTAAAGGTGATTAAAAAATGAAATCGACTGGTATTGTAAGAAAAGTAGATGATTTAGGTCGTATCGTAATTCCTAAAGAGTTAAGACGTGTTCTTGAAATAGATGTAAAAGATCCTGTTGAAATTTTTGTCGAAACAGATCGAATTATTTTAAAGAAATATGAGCCGAACGGTGCTTGTGCGATTACTGGCGAAGTATCTTCTGACAATGTAACAATCGCAGATGGCAAATTAACTTTAAGCCGCGAAGGTATGGAGTTATTACTTGAAGAGTTAAAACAACGTAATTTCTAATAAAAGGAAAAGCAGCTGCTCACGTGCAGCTGTTTTTCTTTTTATTAAAGTTTTTTCTTCGCTTTCTGATTTTCAGATGCTATACTCAGAAGCGAATACATAATAAAGGAGCCTTTCATCATGACAGTTGAACAAATGACTCATCACTTTTTAGCACATCGAAACGTAACTAATGAATTAATCAACAAAATTGAAGCAGGTCACTACGAATACAAGCCTACCCCGACATCTATGTCAGCTTTTGACTTATCTACGCATATTTTAACATCCTTTTATGCATTTGCATCAGTGGTAAAATCCGGTGATTTATCTCCACTTGGTCAAAAAGCTGATTTTGGCGGTAAGTCATTATCGGACCTTGCAGCTGAATATACGAACAAAACAGTAGACGTATTACGCTCACTTAGCGAAGATGACTTAAACAAGACCATTGACGCAACTGCAGCGTTTGGAAGAAAGCTTCCTGGAAGACAGCTTTTACAAATGGCCATTGACCATGAAATTCATCATAAAGGAAATTTATACGTCTACGTACGTGAGATGGGTCATACAGATCTTCCTCTATTTGTTCAGTTCGGTTAATGGTTATAAAATAGTTCGACTTGTAAGCGCCCAAGCTAGAAGTTTGGTGCGCTTTTTCTTTGGAGTTTTCGGCATAATAAGTAAGATATATGGTATAATTCTATCAATAACTTCATATCTACTATTCAAAGCTTGTTTCTTCTTATAAAACGATCGTCATCATCTTTTACAAAGGAGGAATCACTTCATGAGTCAAACTGTTAATCAACAAAAAATTGCTCAAGTGTATCATCTTCCGTTTGTTTCTTCATTTGGAGGAAGTGCTATGAACCTTCTTTCTCCTCAAGCTGGCGAACATATTTTAGATATTGGCTGTGGCACTGGCGAATTTATTTCGCAGCTCAATAAGCTTCATGTCCGTGCAACGGGCATCGATTGCTCTGAAAATATGATTGAACAGGCTCGTCATCAGTACCCGACTCTATCCTTTGAACAGTTAAACGCCCTTAACCTTCCTTATTACGAACAATTTGACGCAGTTTTTTCCAATGCAACTTTACACGACATCCGTCCCCCTCACCTTGTCATTAAAAACATTTACAATGCTTTAAAACCAAATGGCCGATTTGTAGCAGAATTTTGGGGGAAAGGAAACATGGACGAAATTTTCACAGAAATCATTCGTCAATTTAAAACGTTTGATATCCCTTATAACGATGTAGATTTCCCATGGTACTTCCCTTCTGTAGCTGAATATTCTTCTCTTTTGGAATCACAGAATTTTCAAGTCACCACGGCCATACACTACAGCCGGCCCCTCTTGTTAAAAGGGGAAAACGGCTTGCGTAATTGGCTGGAAACAAATGCAGCCCCTCTTTTTGCTCACGTGACGACAGAAACTAAAAATGTCCTCATTACGCGCTTAGAAAATCGAATGCAAGACAAACTATTTCAAAACGGATCTTGGCTAGCAGAAGCTAAACATATACGTGTACATGCTGTAAAACGAGATTAAAAAATGGACGTGATTCTATTCACGTCCATTTTCGTTAAAGTGCAGCCAATATCCTTTTCCTCGAATCACTTCGATTTCTAAATATGTTCCTATTTTTTTGCGAACCCGGTAAATCAGCGCATTCAGCTCTTCCGCTGCTACCAGAATTTCTCCATTTGACTCTACTCGTTCAGGCCAAACGCTTTTTTTTAATGCTTCTTTTGAAACAAATTGATTGTTATATTCTAGAAGGTAAGCTAAGCACGCGTATTCTTTATCTGACAGAATATACGTTTCCTCTTTTACTTTTACTTTCTGCAAAATTGGATCTAATGTGTAAAATGGCTTATTTATTTGTTTTAGCAAAGGTCCTAAATCGAGGGTTGCATCCATATCATCATTTCTAAATACTAAAGCTGCCTCCTCATTTGCTAAGGTAATGACATCCTGCTCTTTCAAGAAACGAGGGGTTCCAGGCTGTAACTCTTCTCCGTTTACTTTTGTCCCGTGTTTACTAAACAAGTCTGTAATGAAGAATGAGTTGCTTTCGTACGTTACTTCAAAATGCTTGCGTGAAATGTAAGCACTTTGAAAGGCCAGATAAGGCTCCCATTCTTCACTGCTTCGTCCGATAATACAAGCTTTATCTTTTGGAATAGGCACGGAAGCTCCTTCATAAAAAGGAGCACCGTTCCGAATAATCAACATACCGTTCATTGTTTGCTCACACTCTTTTTTAAAATTTTCTGACTCTTATCATGTAATTATAACACTCACATTTATTGAGATTTCTTCCAACTTTGGATAACATCATAGTATAGTCAGTTATATGATAAAGGTTGTTGCCATGTAAGTAAACCTTTAGAGCAGTCCTTTTCTAACTGAAAAAATACGTATTCTTTGCCCTGCTGTAACGTGGATACAATTTTTTTGTAAAATAATTTGTTTTTTAGTAACTTTGACATATGTTCTCTCTTTTTAAAGCGGAGTAAAATAGGAAAATACGTGAAATATTTACATAATGGAGGAAGACCAATGGGACGTTTGCCAAAAGATAGAGAAATTCAAGCGATTAAACGACGCGTTGCACTGGTATTGTTAATTATTGGATCATTTATTTTAACAGGTGCTAGCTTTAGCGTTTATTGGTTTATGATGTTAAAAATATAAGATTTTTTTATAAAATAAAGAAAAAAGACATGGTTTTGTTCCCATGTCTTTTTTAGGTTTATTTTTTTCTAAGTTTATTCTTTCTCAGACACTCCCGCAGATTGAAACGTAGCCATATTAGCAATCATCAGCGAAGCCGAGTGCAGCAGCGGAAATGTAACAGCAGCTCCACTTCCTTCACCTAACCGAAGATTGAGGTTGAGAAGCGGTTTCTTGCCAAGAAGCTTCATTGCACACGCATGACCTTGTTCAACAGATTCGTGACTAGCAAACATATAGTCTCTTGCTTGTGTATTGATTTCTGTCGCTAGAAGAGCTGCAACTGTACAAATAAAACCATCTACTAAAATAGGAATACGGTGAGCAGCTGCCGCCAGCATAGCACCTGTCATACCTGCAATTTCAAGCCCCCCTATTTTACTAATAATATCAATCGGATCCTGAGGGTTGATGTGCCTGTTTTGCAGCGCTTCTTCAATTACCTTCACTTTGTGGCGCAGTTGTTCGTCAGAAATCCCTGTTCCCATTCCTGCAAGCTTAGAGACTTTTTCTCCTGTCAATACAGCTAAAATAGCCGTGCTTGACGTAGTGTTTCCGATGCCCATTTCTCCCACAATCAAACATTTAATTCCTTGGGCAATAAGCTCTTCAGCTTCTTCATATCCGACTTGAACAGCCAATTCTGCCTCACTGCGCGTCATCGCGTCTTCTTTATAAAAACTTGCTGTGCCCAGCTTCACTTTGCGTTGTACAAGATCCTTGTGGGAAAGGTCAGAAGCAATGCCGATGTCAATCAGTTTGAACTGGGCATCTATTTGCCCACTAAACACGTTAATAGCTGCTCCTCCCTGCAAAAAATTTAGCGCCATTTGTGCCGTTACGTCTTGAGGATAAGCTGAAACTCCTTCTTTTACAATTCCATGATCGCCTGCAAAAACGAGGACTCCTGGCGGCGTGACTGTCGGAAAAGCTTCCCCTGTCATGGCCGCTAATTCAACTGCTATTTCTTCGAGCCTTCCAAGGCTTCCTATCGGTTTGGTTAATGTATCAATATAGCGTGCCGCTTTTTCGCCAGCGCTTGTTTGAAGCGGTGGAATATAAACGTTTATCATATGTACAGCTCCTTTATTTCAGCAAATGTCTACCGTTTAATTTAACAGGATTTTGTTTATTCTGGCTAGTCTTTTTTAAAGTAGATAATTGGATAGAGTTCCCAAGACTTAGTTATACTAGTAAGAGTTGCGTATAGGCAGTATGTTGAAAGGAAAGATTTTATGACAACGAAACAGCACAAAAAGGAAAAGGCAGGTCGGCTCATTTATCGCTACATTATGATGTTAATTGGAGCTTCCTTGGCTGCCGTTTCTATCGAATTATTTTTAGTCCCAAATTCCGTAATTGACGGCGGTATTATCGGTATTTCTCTAATTTTAGTTTACTTAACGAAATTGCCGTTCAGTCTACTTATCATCATCTTTAATCTCCCTTTTTTATATAGTGGATACAAACAAATTGGTCGTAGCTTCTGCTTTTCATCTATGTTTGCAGTTGTTGCTTTATCCATTGTAGAATCTCAATTGCACCATGTTCCAGCTGTAACATCTGAACCGCTTCTTGCTACCGTATTTGGCGGGCTCCTTTTAGGAGCAGGTGTAGGAACGGTCATTCGTCACGGTGGAGCGTTAGATGGAACTGAGATTTTAGGTATTTTATTAACAAAAAAAATCCCGTTTTCTGTGGGTGAATTTGTGATGTTTTTAAATATCTTCATTTTCGCTTGGGCAGGGTTCGTGCTAGGTTGGGAACAGGCCATGTACTCGATCCTTACGTACTATATTGCGTCTAAGACAATCGATGCGATCATTCAAGGGCTTGATGAAACAAAAGCAGCTTTTATTGTGTCAAATCACTATGAAGAGCTATCAGACGCTATTACGCATCGTCTAGGCCGCGGCGTGACGAAACTGTATGGTAAAGGCGGATTTGAAGGTACAGAAAAAGAAGTCATATACGTAGTTGTGACGCGTTTAGAAATTACCAAGCTTAAAACCATTATTTCTGAAATTGATCCACAGGCATTTACAACCATTATGGATACCCAAGAAGCGCAGGGCGGCAAATTCAAATCAGCCATTCACTAACTATACATAAGCGTGAATTTCTCTGAGCATGCTAATAGCTGACTACCCGTAAAGGAGATCACCACAATGAAAGAACAAATGTCCAACTTATTTAACCAATTAAAACAGTCGGTTTCGGATGTATCTGATAAGTTATATGACAAAGTACATACGCTGCAATCTTCACCAGGAGTGAGTGTTTTTGAACTGTATGAATGGATTAAAGAAAATCCAAGCGCAAGCGTACAAAAGCAAACGCTGCTCGGGATTTCGTACTCTTTCTATGCACTCCACGAAGACGGCGTTTTTTTCTATATGGAAACGAAATATGATTATTTACTTTACATGACTATTTATAGTCCAACACGTCATTATTTCACCTATCATTCTTACCGAGATTCTTTATCAACAGTGACTCCCTTGACGTTTCCTATTACTAAATAATAAAAAGCTCCTCAATCGAGGAGCTTTTTTTATATGGTTATCTTCCTTTTCGGACTTTAAAGATAAACAGCGCAAGTAAAAAACCGCTCGTCGCAGTTACTATTTTCCACGCGTTTAAGATTGGATTTTTTTTCAAGGTCCTGCTCCTTCCTTGCGGCTATACTAAAAATAGGATGGCCGCCTTTCAAACAGCTAGTCCAACTTCCCCCTACTATTCATACCATCATCTAACATATAGCCCACCGACATTTTCATCAATTTCACTTTTCATACTATAACATATTTTTGCCATTTAGTAGAAGTCTTAAAAGTAAAAGCTGTACTTCTCTTAAAAAAAACGGTATTGAACCCCTGCATTTTCTTTACCGTTCATTTTTTGATAAAGGTTTTGAGCAACTTTATTTTCACTGCTGCACTCAGCGGTCATTCCTGCAAACTCATACTTTTGAGAATAGGCAAGGCAAATCTTAAACAAACGTTCACCAATTTTATTTCCTCTGTTTAAAGGAGATACGTACAAATCTTTTAAGACGCCTGTTTCTTTAAAATAATGGGTGCTCCACGATACGTACACCGTCGCAAAACCTACTAGTTTCCCTTCCAATTCAGCAACAAACTGGATACCGTAGGAAGGATTATTCAATAGACGCTTAATATGTAAAGTTAAAGCTTTCCGGGAAGGGTCAGGCTGCTCGCAGAATTTCACTATATATTCTTGCATTAACGTAGCCAGTCGCTCTCGATCAGTTTCAACCGCCTGTCGAATGACAACCATTTAATCACTCCTTTTAGCTCAACGCTCTTAACATAATTCGATAGCTATACTTTTTTTCCTTTCGTTTTCGTGAAAAGCTCCCTACTTTTACACAAGGGGATATTTAAAGCAAACAACCTTATACGGCTTATGGTTGAGGAGAGAAAATACGCTGTTTTAAAAAAAGGTTGCAAACAGCAACCTTTTTTAGTTAGCAAGCGCATAATTTCGTAAGAATAAACCTACGCAGCCGCTGATTACAATCAGTCCTCCTGCCGTTAGAAACGCCGCCGTCACATTTAGCGAAGCAACAGCGCCAAGCAGCAGCACCGAAAGTCCAAACGTCACATATGAAACGCTCAGCGTAGCGGAAAGCACCTTAGGAAGCTTTTCTAAAGGAACGGCCGTTTGTGTAAGCGTGTAAGAACACGTAGCGCTTATTTGAAGGGCAATGCCAATAGTAAAACTAAGTAAAAGGGAAAGAAACGGCACAGATATCACTCCGAACAATAATGTAAAGAAACCTGAAAAAAGACTGCCTAGTATTACGATATGATAAAGACTTCTCTCTTGCTCAACTGAAATCTTCAGCAAAACGAAACCACCAAGAACCGTTCCAACAAAAAAACTGCTGTTAATATATCCCCACCAAGCTTCATTTTTATTTAATATTTCTTTCACAAACACGTAGACAATAGCTGATGCCCAAACGCCGGCAGCCATCCCTTCTAAAACCTCCATGACTAATAAAACCCGCAGGCGCGGATAATGCCAAATTAGCTTCCATCCCTCTTTTAACCCTTGTTTTTGCTTCGTTTTAGAAGAATGAACGTTCATGCGAATGGCCTGCATGAATACGAGTGACAAACTAAATAACGAAAATGACAGCCATAAAAGGCCGGTAGCATCCCAGCTAATAATCAGAAAGCTTCCAAGCGGATAGGCTGCAATTTGAATCGTTTGATCCGTGACATTAAACATACTGTTCCATTTTAACAGCTTCTCTTTATCTACTAAATGAGGAAGCATAGAGCTTTGAACCGGAGCTGCCCACCCATCGAAAAAAGCAATAAGCGCCACGCAGCACAGCATGCTGATAAGCGACATATGCCACAAGAAAAACATAGACAAAACACTGGTTTTTAACAGCTGAGACACCACAAGAATACGCTTAGCTCTGTAGCGATCTATAAGAAAAGGCACCGTAAAACTGCTCAAAAACTTAGCAGCCGTAATGGTAAACGGAATGCATGAAAGCAGCACAGGAGAACTATTTTGAGCGTAAAGAATGCTTATTAACGCAACAATATATAATACATCTGCTAAATTAGCTTGGCTTTGACCAAACCATAAAAAAAGTACGGAACGATTTTTCACGACAATCCCTCTTTCTTTTTAGTATGACTGAAAAGAAAGAGAATCCTACACGTAATCAACCCCTTTATATAACGGCTTGCTTTTATCGACTTATTACAATCGTATGCTTTTTACAGAACACAACTTTTTTATATATTAAAAAATACAAACAGTTAAACAGTATGGTAAAAAATCAAGAAATTGTCGTGAAAACGAAGTTAGATTAACTATAGAATATCAGAGTTATAGAATCAATACTTTTTACATAATTTTCTTTTTTCTTCTTCTTTACTTCTAAATAACCTAAGCTTGTCATATACATAGATGGACGAGTACTCCCATTAAAATTTAACGTATAGGGTGAGGAATATTTTTTCGAGAGTGGTTTCGATTTGCTGTGGCAGCTTATTAATTGGACTAGGGCTAAACGGATTTATTGCTCCGTATCACTTACTAGACGGTGGACTTATAGGATTTGGGCTTATCGTATATTATGTGTTTGGAACTCCTATCGGAATGTCCATTTTCTTTTTGAACGTACCTGTCTATTTATATGCTTTTTTTCGTCATCGCCAAAACTTTTTTTATGGAAGTATAGGTTTGTTTGTTTCTTTTTTTATGACAGAATGGCTGTCTATTCTCGAAGGCACGCTGGAGCTTCCTTTGCTCTTTAGCTCATTGCTTGGAGGCACACTCGTAGGAATGGGAATAGGACTGATGCTTCGCTACGGCATCAGTTCGGACGGTCTGGATTTAATCGCTATTATTGTATCAAAAAAATGGAAAATTAATATAGGAATAACCATTTTTATCTTAGACAGTACGATTATGATAGTGGGCTTACATATTATCGGATTTACAGCTTTTTGCTACTCCATGCTTGTTATTACGATGAGCAGCATAATGATTATGCTCTTCACTTCTCCGCGATGGCTGTCTTCATAAAAAAAACGCTTGAAGTTTCAGCGTTTTTTTTATTTGTTTCCTACTATCATATTTATGTGATTGTGGAGAACCGTAATCGTTGAAGGTGTTGTCGTTTCTTTTTCTCCATCACAATCTACCGTTTTTTCAGGAGTGGTTTCAATATGGACTTCTTTTGTCCGAAAATGCATAAGGTTGCTTTCAGGGTCAAGCTGTTCCTCATCAGGAGTTGTTTGTAACCATGCCATAACCGGCTCGATTCCCATTTCTTTAATAACGAATACATCTAATAATCCGTCTTGAAATGAGCTGTTTCCTAGCATAGCGCGAGTTCCTCCTAAAAAAGGACCGTTCCCAATTAACACCATAACTGCTTCTCCTTCATAGGAAGCTTTTTCGCTCGTCATTTTTAATTGAAAAGGCTCTGCTTGATTTAACGTTCTACCTACGCTCATGTAGTAAGAGAGCTTACCAAATTTCTCTTTATTTTCTTCTAAAATATTTTCAGATACATCAGCTACGAGACCGATTCCCCAAAAGTTTAAAAAATAATCTTCGCCATGTTTTCCAACATCCACTGCTTCCGTCTGCTTTTCAATAATTTGCTCCACTGCTTTTAAAGGATTTTGATTCATTCCGATTGCACGCGAAAAGTCGTTGCACGTTCCTCCGGGTAAAATAGCAAATACAGGGCGTTGCTTCAGCGGAGCAAGAGCGTTGATCAACTCATAAATCGTCCCGTCTCCTCCTGCTCCAATAATGACATCCGCTTCGCCTTCCAATTTTCTTACCAGCTCGGCACCATCTCCAGGTTGCTCTGTTTTATATAAAGTAACCGCCTCAAATGCTGTGTTTAACCGATCACATATAAAGTCAATTTCATTTACTAATTTTTTGTTTCCTGCGTTTGGATTCAAAATCACTGCTGCCTTCATCTTTCTCTCTCCTCTATTCATATCTTCCGTTTCACCTTTTTTCCCTTTCTTTTGAAAAAACAAACCTTTTGAAATATGAACGTTTTATGAAACCATTCCAATAGTGCTTTTTTTACTTTCAAAACCTGCTATAATAATTTTCGGACTTGTATTAACAAAAGATGGTTATTGAGAGGAGCTTTCTATACGTGTCAATAAAATGTATGACGCAGCTATTTGCAAGTTGTTTTGTTTTTTTACTTTCCTCAGTCGCTACTTGGTATAACGGCTCTTCGATGCTTGAAGGACCTTTATCAGCTAGTTTGACCGGAGGGCTAACAAAGTCCTCGGCGGTTCATCACTATTCTCACATCGATTATTTGTTATATACAATTAAATTCCACCCTCAGTTTCCAATTATGATGATGGTGAGCGGGATTTATTTGATTGTATTACTATCTATTATTGGGTTCAAAAAGCGGTATGGATTGATTAGCTCCTGCTGTTTATGTATCACAGCTCTCTTATGCTACAGCAGCTATAAACTTTCACATACCCCGACCGAAGGTGAACACGCCATGATTACCTCTAGCTTAGCTGCAGCAAGTTTATGCTTAGCAGTCGGATTATTCTATTTATTAAAGCGATTTTATTCTCAAAAAGAATATATTTAACCATATGAAAAAAACGTCGGATCTACCGACGTTTTTTATGTGAAATCCGGTTTATTATTGATTTTGCTCAACTGGCGTATAACCGATATATGCAGACTGAGGTCGGTAAATACGATTATTTTCTGACTGTTCTACGACATGAGCTGTCCAGCCAACCACACGACTTGCTGTGAAGGTCGGAGTGAATAGTTCAGACGGAAGCTCAACCGCTTTCATAACCGCTGCAGCGAAATATTCTACGTTGGTATAAATGCCTCTCCCCGGCTTGTATTCATTGAGTAACTCAATGGTTTTATCTTCAATTTTAACAATTAAATCGAATAGCCCGTTGTCTCCTGAAATTTGTTTCGATACTTCTTTTAATGCTTCTGCTCTCGGGTCATGTGTACGATAAACGCGATGACCAAATCCCATGATTTTCTCTTTATTATCTAATTTTTTACGAACCCAAGGCTCAATATTCTCTTCACTTCCAATTTCATCAAACATGGTAATAACACCAGAAGGAGCTCCTCCGTGAAGCGGACCTTTCATCGCGCCAATTGCTCCGCATATAGCTGAAACCATGTCAGATTCGGTAGATGAAATAACGCGTGATGAGAAGGTTGAGGCATTCATTCCATGCTCAATTGTCAAAACAAAATAGGCGTTTAGCGCCGTAACCAAACTTTGATCTGGAATTTCTCCGTTAATCATGTATAAATAGTTTGCTACATGATCCAAATGCTCGTTAGGCTCTACTACTTCTAAATCATTCATTTTACGATACCAATAGGCAATAATGGTAGGTGTTACCGCTGTAATCGCAAGCGCCTGCTCTTTTGTCGGAGGCCAGCTGTATGAAGGGTCTCCTAACGCCGAGATACATGTGCGAAGCGCGCTCATCACTTCTGTGTCTTTTGGCAAACAGTCCATTAACGCAACAATATTAGCCGGAAGCGTACGATGAGTCACCATCTCTTGTTTAAATGCTTTTAACTCATCATGATTTGGCAGCGTACCGTTCCAAATTAAATAAGAAACTTCTTCAAAAGAATAATTGATGGCCAAATCTTTTGCCCAATATCCGCGATAAATCAGCTGACCTTTCTCTCCATCAACATGCCCTACTTTTGTTTCAGCTGCAACGATTCCTTCTAGTCCTTTAACATATGTCATCTCAACCACTCCCCCAATTATTTTTAACAAACCGGCCCTTTTTTTTATGTACGGCTCGTTTGCAGAATGAATAGACTCACCTTAGTGGTGCACTATACCATTTTATTCCTCTTTCTTAATTGTCAGAACAGTATACAAAATGAACATTTCAACACGTGTTATTTCTGCGCTCGCGGCTGTGTTTTACGGGAGAAAAAAATATTTTTTTAGGATTTTCTTCGAGGGTACTTTTTTGTTAACGCTTACAAATATGCGGGTTTCTAACGTATTTAGAGGAATTTGATGTGCTATTTTTAGATGAATCACTATTCACTTCCTTATGTAAGAGTTTACATTTATTTGAATCATAAGTAAAATAGATAAATAGAATAAATAGTATGAAAACTAAGAATACTAGTGAGGAGAATTTATGGATATTCGAGAACTGCAACATTTCATGGAAGTAGTCAATCAAAAAAGTTTCACGAAAGCAGCAGCTGCAATTCACTTGTCTCAGCCAGCATTAAGTAAAATTGTAAAGAAACTAGAAGAAGAACTCGGCGTAGACCTTTTTGATCGCTCTACTCGAAAGCTGACATTAACCGATGCAGGACAGATTGTGTACGGGCAAAGCCAAAAGCTGGTATCCACTCTTCACGAGCTGCATGCTCTGTTAGATGATTTACGAAATCTGCCTACAGGAGATATTAAAGTAGGAATTCCTCCTTTAGTAGGGACTGTCGTTTTCCCGATGATTGCAAAAAACTTTACATCAAAACATCCTCAGGTGAAATTAGAGCTTGTGGAGCTTGGCGCAAAGCGAATTGTCGAACTTGTAGAAAACGAACAAGTAGACCTTGGCATTATCGTATTGCCTATTCAAAACCCTCTTTTTCACGTCTATCCGTTTATTGAAGAAGAGTTTAATTTATACATTCATCATGAGCATCCGCTGGCAGCCAAATCAATCGTTGCTTTGAGCGAGCTTAGAGAAGAGCCGTTTGTCCTGTTCAGCAAAGATTTCTCTCTTCATGATCGCATTATTCATGAGTGCATTCAAGCGGGTTTTCATCCAAAAATAGCGTACGAAAGTTCTCAATGGGATTTGATTATTGAACTAGTCGCTTCTGAATTAGGTATTGCCATTTTACCAAAGTCCGTGTTTCCGAAGATCAATAACCCTTTTATTAAAAGTATTCCAATTGCTGCACCTACTCCAATGTGGGAGCTCGGCATCATTTTGAAAAAAGATCGCTATATGTCATATGCTACACGAGAACTTTTATCCTTCCTAGTAGACCAAGACATCATTTTGCCGTCTCATACGATGTCAGCAAACTCTTAACAAAAAAGCCTCTTCTTTCATTAGAAAGAGGCTTTTAGTCATCTTTGATATCTTCTTCAATCTTTTTTGTGATCCGATTGACTAAAAAAAAGCATCCCCCTAGCAGAACTAGCAGCGCAATCCATTCTTCTATGATCACCTTACCCCTCCGAATATGATTTAATAAATGTTTAATTGTAACAAAAGAAGTGTATACAGAAAGAGGAGAAGAAAGTTATTCTTTCTTCTCCTCCACCCTTTTAACTCACATTTTTATTCACAGCAATAATTTCACTCAGGTTATTCATATAAATAATTTGTTCACCAAACGTTCTATTTTTCAAAGCAGCCGTATGGTGCGGTTTCATGCCAATAATATAGCATGTGATCCCCATAAGATAGAAGGACTGCATAAAGCCTGCAAAAGCTTGAATTCCTTCGGTTGTTAATATATCTAGGCCCCCAAAGTCAAATAGAAGCGTGGTGTAATTTCCTTCATGTGCAAAGTTTTGCAAAATGGACGTATTTTCAGCTACAAGAGCTGTGTCTAAGTCTCCAAAAAGAGGTATAAGCCCTACTTTAGAGGATAATTTAATAAAAGAAGCGGACAATTGCTTAATTTTTTGTAATGATTTTTCGAGACGTTCTTTTTGTTCAAGCAGTTCAAAATCTGTATCTGCTAATCGTTTCCGATGGTCTTGAACAAGATTCGTTAGCTCTTGTATACGTTCATCTTGGCGAATACAAACTAAATGACCTATATCACTATCCCATTGAATTAAGCATTCAAACAGTGAATACGGCGAATCATTGGTTTGCATCACAAGCTCTACTTTCTGAATAGCCTGGCCTCGGCTTTGGACAAGCGTTTGCTCATCATGGGGTTCGTCTACAGACAATTCTCGAGAATCTTTTTGGCGCAAGCTTAAAAACTTTCTCGCCTTTTCTTGACTAAATACGTCTACAAGATCTAAAAAATTAGCTGAAGGCTTAAATAAATGACCTGATTGTTGCGACCATTCCAAAATATTAAATTCAGTATCCACTAGAAAGTAAGGAATTGGAACATATTCAAGCATCGACATTAACTTCCACTCCTTTGTGATAACTGATTAACCAGTTATTTAGTTGGTAAAGATCCGGAATTAGGCGTGTATGCTCAGAACAGTAAGAACGGAAATCAATTTGAGAAACTAAACGCCCTCCTACCATTACTGTTGGTCTTGATTCTAATTTGTCCAAAGTTTTGGTATATTCAGCAAGCCTCTCAATATGATAAGGAATGCTGACAGATAATCCTACCATGTGCGGCTTCCATTCTATAGCCATTTTCTCAGCGTATTCCAGAGGTAGATTGGCCCCTAAAAAGCGAGTATTCCAACCATGTTCCTCAAACAATAAAGCCACCATCTTTAAACCAATGAAGTGCTGTTCTTGTTCCAAGCATAGAAGCAGTGCCCTTGGAGCAGTGTCTGAAGCGTGTCCCTGAATTTTTTTATAAAAGCGATAGCGAGTTAGCACATAATCACACGTCGTAGTTGCAACATGCTCATCAGCTACAGAAATGATATTTTCTTCCCACATATCTCCAGTTACTCGCATTGCGGTTGTAATTAAATTTTCATAAATATCTAGGCTGTTCTTTCCCTGTTGGATTTCTTCCAGCACAACTTCCCAAGCGCTGTCTTGATCACCAGCTAATAAATAGCCTACAAATTTTTGTACTTGAGATTTCATTGTTTCACCTCAGTAAACGTAAAGCTTTTAAGAAACTTGAATAAAAGCTTCTCGTCTCTCTTTTTCAAGATCGCCTAAAATGTATACCACTTTTAGACTAACACATGTTGCCAATAGCAACAATATAAAAATACAATAATAACTTTTTATTTTACTACACTCAGTAAA
The DNA here is from genome assembly GCF_050846855.1 of Priestia sp. TGN 0903. Classification (NCBI taxonomy): domain Bacteria; kingdom Bacillati; phylum Bacillota; class Bacilli; order Caryophanales; family Bacillaceae; genus Priestia; species Priestia sp. TGN 0903. The sequence continues at coordinate 331,013 of NZ_JBOZGL010000003.1, read as the reverse complement.
ACATGACTAGTATTTCTTTAAATATTCTCCTTTCCCTTTTATTTACGAAAAACACCTCGGCATTTTTTACCGAGGTGTTTTTCCAGTTGTCATCATTTCGGCTCAAAGAATGTAAGTTCGTCTCGTTCTCTTTTAAGCATTTCTACTTATCTTCCACTTTCAATAGACTTTCAAACATATGTATTTATGACTCTTCTGTTCCCACCATAATACTGATAAGATAGAGCGCTGTCATAACTGAGCCGATTGTATTGCATATCAAATGAATATATTGGCTGGTCGCCATAAACAAGTATAAACTTAGCAACAGCAGCACCGTTCCGAACAAAAAAGACCATTTAAAGAATGACAGTGGCCGCTTAAACTTTATACGCAAACAAAAAATGAGAATAAAGCCTACTAGCGCCATCACAAAGAAACTAACGTTAAATAAATTGATAGTTATCACATTTGTTCACACTCCCTTTGCCCCCCAAAACTATTATAACATATTTTTCCTTATCTTCATTCTTTCTCTAGAAGCAAACGCGTCGAAAATTGTTTTTTAAACGTGTTTATGTCACAATATTTTTATAAAAATTCCAAGGAATGAGGGAATGCATTGACTACACCTGAAGCTCAAGATTCAAAATGGTCCATTTTAAATAAAGCCCTTCATAGTTCGCAATCTGGTATTATCGTGACGGATCCTTCTTTACCTGATAATCCAATTATTTACCTCAACCAAGGGTTTTCCCTTATGACCGGCTATAAGGAAGAAGAAGTATTAGGGGAAAATTGCCGTTTTCTACAAGGGCCTCTTACAAGCTCGCACCACGTTGATGAAATTCGCAGCGCTATCAGCCGCAATCAGTCAGTTTCTGTTACGCTTGTGAATTATCGAAAAGACGGCTCTTTCTTTCATAATCAGCTAACAATTGACCCGACATATGTAGAGGAAGAAGATAAATACTACTTTATTGGTGTTCAAAAAGACGTAACAATAGAGATTACAGCCCAGGAACAGCTTCAGCAAGCTTTAGAAGAAGTGGAAAGGCTATCCACGCCTATCGTGCCAATAGAAGAAGGAATCTCTGTTCTTCCATTAATCGGAACTTTAAACGAGCGGCGTATAGAAATGCTATTTAATAGCTTCACCTCGCGTAACACAAGCAGCAAAGATCGTTACTTAATCGTAGACGTCTCAGGGCTAGCTGGATTTAACGATTCATTCGGCCGTGATATTCTTAATATTTACAATTGGCTGAAGCTAATGGGAACTCAGCTCGTTTTAACCGGAATTTCCCCTAACATGGCCATACATATGAGCACTATAGAAGATGATATGTCCTTTATTTTAGTCTATCAAAGCATTAAAGATGCCTTACCGAAGCTAAAGCTATAAGCGCAAGAAGTGATGCCTTATGAAAAAGAGTTAAAATGCATGAAGATGTTAGTTAAAAAATGTTTATTTTTTAATAAATTGGGTTTGAGAGTTTACAGTTGGGGAAAACAAGGCGTATAGGAAAATAAATGCGCTTCATAATGGATTTATTTATAAGCATCCGCACTCTATGTCAGTGGATGCTTTTATGCCTTTATTTATAAAACAATTAGACTATACATATGTAAGGAGAGTCTTCATGCATAGAAATCAGGACCTATATCATTTTTTTAAAGAACATTCTCTTCAATTAACTGAAGACTGGTACAATCAGCTCGACGATGAAAACGAGTTCTCCGTGTATTCGAGTAAAAATCCAGTAATTGTGAAAGAACTGAAGCAGCAAAATCAAGATTATTTTCAGCATTTATTTGACGTATTTATAAAAGATGAGGAATACTTTTTTTCCGATTTCCAGCAGTGGTCGGTCGAACTTGCACGTGATCCAAAGCATTTAAGTACGCCTCTTCACTTTATCGTTCGAGAATATTTTAATTCACAAAAAATTGTCGTTAATTACTTAAAGAAGTTTATCTCTTTGCACCCAGAAGAGGTAAGCGTGGATAAGATATTTATGTGGTATGACATTATTGTTAAAGCCTTTGATCTATCTATTTATATCTTTATTCAAGAATATCATAAGAATACGCAAGAACAGCTGAACGCTCAGAAAGAGTTAATTAATGAATTAAGTTCTCCTGTTATCATGCTTCAAAACAAAGTTGCCCTTCTGCCTCTTGTGGGGGATATTGGAACGGTCAAAAGTCAGTTTATTTTAGAAAACACGCTTCAGCAATGCTCGGAAAAAGGCGTTGAACATTTATGTATTGACCTGCTCGGTGTAGCTACGATTGACACGATGATGGCACAAGAGATTTTTAATTTGGTAAAAGCTCTTCGTTTAATTGGGGTGGAAACCATTTTATCTGGAATTCGACCGGAAATTTCTCAAACTGCAATTCGCTTAGGGCTTTCATTTGAACAGGTCAAGACTACTTCTTCTCTTGCACAGGCGCTTAATTCTATTAGTTAAACATAGGGCTCTCTATTACAGCATAGAGAGCCCTATCTATGGCGTTTCAAATTTTACTGGAGTATAGTAGACGCGCCCGATTAACTTTTCACCGTTGTTATCTTTCCAGTCCGCTACGAGTATATACCGATCACTGCGAGAGGTAGAATCTACTGTAATAGCAGCTGTTTTTTTTATGTCCTTTTTTTCTACTGTGTTTTCATAAATAGACTGATTGCGAATTTGTTTGTAATAAAGCGCATTAGGTTTTTTACCATCTATTTCAATGGACACTTGACCATCTTGAGAGACGGGAATACTATCTTTCATAACAATTTGTCTGAAATTTTTTCGTTCGCCAAAATCAGCTTCACATTCGGTCCAGCAAAAAAATAAAGGCTTGATGATGGCTTCTTTGCCTTCGGCTATTATTTTTATAGCGGGTGGATAAGGATCTTCAAGCGTTTCAGCTGTAGGAACCTGACATGCGGCTAATGAAAATAAACTAAATAGGATAACCACCACTTTTTTCATACTATGTCCTCCCTTTTTTGTGAACGTGGTGCACGTAAGTGAGTGGGTGCATAGTATACTCTTTCGCCTGCAAGCAAAAGATTCCTTTTATAATCAACAAAAAAACAGCTGCCCATTTGTTTAGACAGCTGTTTTGTTCTATTTACTTAGCATGCTTATTTCTTTTTTCATATCTTTTTCTACATATTCCATTAAATCAGATACGTAGGTTTGAAGCGGTTTTGTTGCGTCTTTGTGATCATTCATCGTTAATTCATAAATGCTATCGATATTATCAATCATCAGTTCCATATCATCGATGACGCCCGTATGCTTATACATCGTTTTCATCGTAGGATCAAGGGAAGCTAATTCATTATATTCATAGTTTATCGTATTTGAAATATCATCGAGTTCATTGATAAATTGCTTTTTGGTTTTTTTTTCGGCCATAAGCTGATTATACTCTTTAAAAGCAGTTTGAAGGTTTTTCTGAGAGGCAGTCAATACTTTCAGCTGTTCTCGTCCTAAATAATAATCATAAATACTAGTAACAGTAAAATATCCACCAAATGTGAGCGCGATTCCGACAACTAAACCTATCCAAAACGTGCTCGTTTTAAAAAAATGTTTCATAATGACTCCTTTTATCTGTGTTCTATGTACAACACTAGCTCATGCTGCTACTTTTTCCTAGGATACACCAAAAACGAAGTGGAAGCTACACTTTTTTAAAATTTTGTCGAATTTTGTCTCTTGTTTCACAAGCTTCAGCACATTATTTTCCATCTCTATTTCTCCATCTGTATACATCAAATTCGTTAACCGCTGTAAAACCAAGTTTTTCATAGGCTGGCTTTCCTGCACTTGTAGCATGCAAAATACACGTATCTGCCTGTTTTTTTGCTTCAGTAAGAACTTCCTTCAAATAGGCGGTAGCCAGGCCTTTTCTCCTCATATGTCTAGCTGTAGTGATACAGTACAAACCCGCTGTACCGTCATAAAAAAAGAGAGACCCAGCTACAGCTGGCCGGTTATGATAAAGACCCAAATATAAGTGATATTGGTCAGTGTGCTGCATAAGCTCCCTAAACCTTTCAAGAAAGTCAGCTTGATATTCTTTTGGTTTTTGATAGCCATCTATGTATACCGTAATCCATTCTTTCAATTCAGCTTCTGTGTGCACTCGCTTACATTGAAACTCTTCTACTCCTGTGTGTACGTATTCTTTTTCTTGAATGTGCTGAATCATTCCGATCCATTTTTCATAAGGAACAAATCCATTTTTATGAAGAACTGGCCCAAGGTTATCATATGAAGATGGACCAACAATCCATAGAGGTTCTTCCCCTTCCGAAGAGCACATCCCTAACGCAGTCTCAATATGACGGGTTCCTGCATATATGCAGCGATTATAAGGAGATGCAGAAATCCATTTCATTTCTGGTGTATCCACCTTCACAGATTTCTTCGTATGCTGAAAATACATCCAGTGCTGAATCAAGTGTTGTTCTACTATATCGCTTTGATTTTTTATTTTCACTTCATGTCTCCTTTCTCTTCTAAACTATGTTCCTTTTTCTATTATATACTAGTTAGTCTATTTTCTATGACTCTATCCCAGTTCTTAAGTCCTTTTCCAAGTTTTTTTATTTTTTTGTTATTCTATGAATAGTTTTCTTTTAAGTGGGGTACTAACCTATATAAGCAATACATCATTAAAAAGGAGGATGATATTTATGTCATTTTTATGGGCACTTATTGTAGGTGGTATTATTGGGTGGCTTGCCGGATTAATTACGGGAAGAGACGTTCCAGGAGGTATTATTGGTAACATTATTGCCGGTTTCATCGGTTCTTGGTTAGGTTCAGCTATCTTTGGAAGCTTCGGACCAGTTGTAGGTGGATTTGCTATTATTCCTGCTATTATCGGATCGATCATTTTAGTGTTAATCGTAAGTTTCATCATGAGAAAAATGCGTGGTAGTCATAAACATGCATAATGAATTATTATATTAGAAAAAGAACCTCTGTTGAAAAAGAGGTTCTTTTTTCATATGAAAAATTCTTAAAATTTACTATTTTTAATTTCATAATATTGAAAAATAAACCTATTAATGTTAATTTAACCATAATCACTATAAAAAAAGAGGAATCAACATGCTGCTTTCAACCCATCAAAAAGACAAATCTATGTACCAAATACTAATAGAAGAAATCGAACAGACACGAACGTTGATGATTCAAACGGCTGTCCGTGAAGGAATGACAAGTCCTAACACACTTCAAGTTAGTCAATCATTAGATGCTTTATTAAATAAACTTCAAATTTTCTTCTATCAATAGAAGCCCATGAGTATGTAACCATATCATGGGCTTTTGTTTTATATTAGTCCGCTTGATTAACATATTCCACTGCTTGGTGAAGGCTACTGAAAGTTGTAATATCAGCCAAATCTAACCCTAAGTTCACCATCGTCTGAGCAATTTCAGCACGGATACCGCTTAAAACTACTTGAATTCCTAATAATTTTAAAGCACCAATTACTTTAAAAATTTGGTCCGCTACCATCGTATCAATAATTGGAACGGCGTACAAATCAATAATCAACCAATTTAGCTTATAGTCACTGCCGTGCTGTAGCGCATTTTCCATTAAAATTTGAGCACGATTTGTATCTAAGTCCCCAACAAGAGGAATCACGCCAATTTCTTTCGTAATGCGTACTACAGGAATTGATAGTTCATCAATTGCATAGCGCGCGGATTGGATTTTATTTGCAAAGTCGGTCATATATGATTTACTAACCCAGTGCACAGCCTTGTCCACTACTAAGTTGAAACGAGAAATAACTTGATAGAAGGCATCAAACGTAAATGTTTCAGCTTTTGCTTCTTCTTTAATAATTTCCCCGATAATATTTCGGTAATAGCTGATTTCTTCTAATGCTACATCCAGCGGAAGCTGAAGGACAACAAGTAGATTTGCTACTTCTCTTCCCCATTCCTCAAGCACTTCAAAGTTTTTCGTATCATTTGTTGAGACAGAATCAGCGTATATTTGAATTAAATGAACGCGCCACGGTTCTAACTGTTGTTGAATATCTTTGTCTTCATCTTGTTTTTGTTTTGAGAACTCTTCTTTTTTTTCTAGAATTAAATTCGTAATGTGTTTAAGCTTTTTATCTAATAATAATGACTCCATATTGTTCTCCCGTTAAGAATTTGTTTACTTAAAATGATATCACATATACCGTTAAAAAAAGTAAAACCAAGGGAAAAAGCTTTTAAAAATGAACCAGATGTCCCCTTTTGCGAATAGAATGAGCTAAATTGAATCTAAAACGTACATAAGCTGAACTTCTCTCCTTTATTTTATCGTTACATTCACGGTGAATTCTCATACATAACTCTTCAATTTAATGTTGGGCTATCTTAGCATATATGATAAATAGATGAAAAAATGTAAAAGGGTTTGCAGCAAGCATGTCGCATGACAAAATGTGTTTTAGGAAAGACTGAAAAGGAATTCCCTATAAAAAGGAGGTTAGGTATATGTCATTTATTTGGACGCTTATTGTTGGAGGACTTATCGGCTGGCTTGCTGGTGTGTTAACAGGACGAGATGTTCCAGGTGGAATTATCGGAAACATCATCGCTGGGTTCATTGGAGCATGGTTAGGCTCTCTAATTTTTGGAGATTTCGGTCCAGAGATCGGCGGATTCGCAATTGTTCCTGCAATTATTGGTGCTGTTATTTTAGTTTTAATTGTGAGTTTTGTTTTACGCAAAATGCGCGGAAATAATAATCATCGACACGCCTAAATAAAAAAGAGAAATCAGCGTCTTGATTTCTCTTTTTCCCTTACTTCTTATAGCAAAATGTTTTAATAATGGACCTACCTGTAAGTGTAATTCTTTATGGCTACATTTAATAATTGCTGCTTGTCACCTCTGACATTTAATATTTCTACATCCTCATATCAAGCGCGTTAGTAATGAGTAGCTCTGTCCCTTCAAGATCCTCAAGCATATCGGTGAAGATAGCTTCAATATGAACAAATGCAGTTTTAGCTTTCATTGGACATTGGTTTATAGCTGCTTTCTATTTCGGTTCTACTAGTTCAATAAATGACCTTGCTTGTTTGCCCTTTAACTGTGCGTAGTGTGTATCTGTAGCTAATTCAACGGTTTCGTTGTCTAAGTTGACCCACATCCGATAAGATTGTACCTTTATATCCTTTTTGGTTTCTACCGGTTCAAAGTGAAGAATGTAGTTAGGTTTTCGAATCATTTCAGCTTTTTCTTCTCTCCAGGATACATCTTTTAACCACTGCTGCACTTTCTGCACTTGATTTTGGTCTTTCATTTTAACCGCATGGCCATATTGATTATCGGCTATGTATTTTTCGATTACGAGCTTTTGTTCAACAGTACCGCTTGAAGCACTGCTTTGCTGACATCCTGTTATCACCCAACAAATAGCAATGAGAACTACTAATCCAGACCATACTTTTTTCATTTACATCTACCTTTCTTTTTGTAATTGAAATGAGATGTTCTTGCTGAATGATGCTACCAGCTGCTCGTTTTTAAATCTCTTTTTGCATTCTCTTTTCTTCCTATAAATCCCTGCTTCATTTGCTCAAAAAAACTGAATCCCCGAAAGGATCCAGTTTTTCGTTACGATTCGACATCTTCTATGACATGAACAGCGCGAATAGCGGCGTTTACTTTTGTATGTTGAACGTATTCTTTTGCTTCGTGTATCGTCATTGCTTCTACTTCTTGGTAATAAATCACGTTTCCCCATTCATATTCTACTGAGTAACGATTTGACTTTTCCACATGGTATCCTCCTTATTGATGAACTAAAATTTGATCAATCAAGCCATATTCTTTTGCTTCATCCGCTGTAAAGAATGTATCTCGATCAGTGTCTTTATTAATCGTTGACAGCGATTGTCCTGTTCGTTCAGACAGAAGTTCATTTAGGTGGTCTTTTAAGCGCAAAATACGCTTCGCTCGAATTTCAATTTCAGCTGCTTGTCCTTTTGCTCCTCCTAGCGGCTGATGAATCATCACTTCGCTGTTAGGAAGAGCAAAACGTTTCCCTTTTTGACCGCCCGCTAGTAAAACTGAACCCATAGATGCTGCTAGCCCTATACACAATGTACTTACATCTGCACGTATAAGCTGCATCGTATCAAAAATAGCCATGCCCGCTGTAATGGACCCTCCCGGTGAATTAATATAAATGCTAATATCTTTTTCTGAGTTTTCTGCATCTAAAAATAAAAGCTGAGCGATAATGCTAGTAGCCACCTCATCCGTAACTTCACCTGTGAGCATAATCACTCGGTCGAGCAACAGCCTTGAATAAATGTCATAGGCACGCTCTCCTTTACTTGTTTGTTCTACTACATAGGGAGTTAAGTTCATGTGACCGCCTCTTTCCACTGAATTAATACGAGCAAATTTTTTTACTTTTGCACTGACTTCTTGATTTAAAAATGAATCCCCTATCAAATCTTCATCGGTAAATTTAATCATTAGAGAATGTCTTTCTTGCTGTATATGCAAGTGTTCATCGCGGTAAGTCACCGCAACTGCAATCTCTGCCTGTGGATATAAAACGGTCTCTTCCGTGTAGAGCTCTATTAATAAAGGTTCATCGTCAATATGTTTTACTTCGATTTGTCCTTGTGGGTTTTCACAGTACCCATTTAAGTTTCTTGTTTTGAACAAACCTTCGGGCAGCTGAATATCAATCGTGATGTTTTTAACTTTTATTTGCGATCGTTCAAATGTAATACATAGGTGGTTCATTCCTTCTTCTTTTTCCATTACTGATTTTGCCACCGCTAATTTAATCATGCGATGAATGCTCCTTTAAAATCTGAGTAACAGACTCAATTACTTTTTGCCGTACGTCTGCTGATAACTTCCGATTCATAGCGACAAACACATCTTCATTGACTTGATGCATTTCTTGATTTTGAATTTGTTTGCTTTGGTAAAGAGGGAGCTGCGCACCTATACTTTTCACTTCTTCCACACTCATTGAACGCAGCGTTTCTTGAATGGAAGCTAGTGACTCCCCTGCTTTTGATAATGTTAAAGCGGCTCGAAAGTAATGAACATGCTGATCTGTATAGACGCGCTTATTTCCCACTAGCTCCAGCGGAGGAACAATTTCTATTTGCGTGTAATACCGCACCGTACGCAGGTTCAAGTCCGCACCTTCATTGTTTAATAATTCCGTAATTTGCTTGCCTGTATATGTTTTCAAACAATCCCCCCCTTTTCAGTTACAGTTAACTGTTACACTGTCATTATACTGTAAAGATATTTATTTTACAATTAAAACCATAGTAAATTTTAGATAAATCAGCAAAGCCTATAAATAAAAAGAACGAACCAAAGAGCCCAGGTCATATACCCGGGCTCTCTTTACTAAGCGAAAAAACAACTGTGTATATTTCAATCTATTCCTCCTGACACTTCTCATGCTACACTTTAGTTATCTTAAAAAAGGAGAGAACATATGATGGGGAATCCAAGTATAGATTGCTTAGGGTGTCGATTAGCAAATGACCAGGAGAAATCGCATATGATATTTGAAGATTCGTTTGTGACGTGCCTGCTAGACCACAAGCCGTTTAACGAAGGCCACCTCTTAATTCTTCCTAAAACACATATAGTGGAAATCGACGAATTTGATACTGAACACATACTAGCCGTGATGAATGCAGCGAAGCTAATGACAAAAGCAGTGAAGACACTCTTTTTTCCAGACGGAGTTACTCTCTCTCAAAACGGGGGAATGTTTAACGAGTTAACTCACTTTCATATGCACGTCGTTCCGAGATATAAAGAGGAGTGTTTCGGAGATTTTTATACGTAAATTCCCCGATATGCTGAAAAAGATGACGTTTTGGCTGCAACAGCTCAGAAAATACGCCGCCTCATTCAGCAAATGTCTTTATAAAAAAAACGGCCTCCTTATGGAAGCCGTTCTCTTTATTGACGATCAAATAATGAACTTCCTGCAATACCAGGGTTCGTCATTTCAAATGGATTTAAAATGAGATCTAATTCCTCTTCTGTTAACACATCGTATTGAAGGCAAAGCTCACGAATTGGTTTTCCTGTTAAAATCGCTTCACGCGCAATACGCGATACGACTTCATAGCCTAAGTGAGGGTTAACAGCTGTAATGATCCCTACGCTTTTTTCTACATATTCTTTCATGCGCGTTTCGTTTGCTTCAATACCTGCTAAACAGTGATCCGTAAAGCTTCTGAAACCGTTGTTCATGATGCTGATTGATTGAAGCAAGTTAAATACAAGCACAGGTTCCATAACGTTAAGCTCCATCTGACCTGCTTCTGAAGCAAGAGAGATCGTTTGGTCATTTCCCATTACTTGAAACGCAATTTGATTGATTAATTCAGCCATAACCGGGTTTACTTTTCCTGGCATGATTGAAGAACCAGGCTGACGAGCAGGAAGGCTGATTTCTCCTAGACCTGCACGAGGACCTGATGCCATTAAACGCAGGTCATTTGCAATTTTAGACATATTCGTCATACAGATTTTAAGCGCTGCAGATACTTCTGTATAAGCATCTGTATTTTGAGTAGCATCCACTAAATGCTCTGCATGCACAAGCGGCAGACCGCTGATATCAGCTAAGTGTTTGACTACATTTTCAATATAGCGAGGATCTGCATTTAAACCTGTTCCAACAGCTGTCGCCCCCATATTTACTTCATGCAAGTGGTCACGCGTTGCGCTGATACGCTTAATGTCGCGCGCTAACACGCGGCTGTATGCTTCAAACTCTTGACCAAGACGAACGGGTACAGCATCTTGAAGATGCGTACGGCCCATTTTAATTACATGATCAAATTCTTGCGCTTTTCGTTTAAATACATCATGCATATCATTCATTGTAACAAGAAGTTTATTTAATAAGTTCAGCGTTGAAATATGGATAGCCGTTGGAAATACATCATTTGTTGACTGAGACATATTCACATGGCTGTTAGGACTTAATTTACCGTATTCGCCTTTATTGTCTCCCATAATTTCAAGGGCACGGTTTGCAATCACTTCATTAGCATTCATATTCATTGACGTTCCTGCTCCGCCTTGAATAGGATCCACAATAAAGTATTCATGCCACTGACCTGCTAAGATTTCATCAGCTGCTTGCACAATCGCATTTCCAATACCTTCATATAAGCGCTTTGTATCCATATTTGCAAGCGCTGCCGCTTTTTTTACGATAGCAAGCGCTTTAATCATTTCTTCATGTACTTTATAACCCGTAATCGGGAAATTTTCTACGGCACGTGCGGTTTGTACACCGTAGTATACGTCTGCTGGAATTTGTTTTTCTCCTAGAAAATCAGCTTCTGTACGATATCCTGCTGTTTCTTGTTTCATAGCTGTACCTGCTTTCTTTTTTAATTAATATCTTCTGCAATCGACGTTTCCATTATCTTTTTCACTTGGTGAGGGTCTTTGGTTTGTCCGAGCACCCACATTAATTTAGGAACAATGGCTTCTGTGTTCATGTTTTTTGAGCGAACGACGCTGTCATGATTAATCATTCGGCCTACTTCATAAATGCCCATGTCTTCTCCTTCTTCAAGGCACTGAGTAGTAATGACAACGGATACACCGTGATTTGTCAATTCAATAAGCTTGGCTAAAATATTGCGAACTTGAAATGGAATTCCTCCACTTCCATAGCTTTCAACAACAACGCCTTGATATACATCTTTTAATCCATCGAAAAATTCAGGCTTAATGCCGGGAAACAGTTTGACAACTGCCACATCCGTACAAAGAGATGTATTAACCGTCAACTCTTCTTTACTAGAGCCAACCGATTTTGTATATTCCACCGTATTATCATGGATAGACGCCACGTATGGATAGTTAATGCTTTCAAATGCATCATAACTTTTTGTACGAAGCTTAATTGCTCTTGTGCCTTGAATCACACGACCGTCAAAGACTACATAGACTCCGCCTGTTTCCTCACATGCAAAGCGAATCGCATCTGCAATATTGCGCTTCGCGTCCGTTTTACTAAATGAAATAGGAATTTGAGATCCTGTAATCGCAATTGGTTTTTTAGAATGCTGAAGCATGTAAGAAAGAGCTGCCGATGTGTAGGCCATTGTATCTGTTCCATGGGTAATAACAAAACCATCGTATTCATTATAATGCTCTTCAATCGCTTTTGCCATCTCTATCCAACATTCAGGCTGCATATTTGTACTATCAAGATTCATAAGAGATTTGCTGTCAATTTGACAATGTTCATTTAAATCAGGTATGTAGCTTAGTAATTGATCTGGCTCCATTCCAGGAACAAGTCCATTTTCACCTTCAAGTGAAGCGACCGTTCCGCCAGTTGATAACAATAATAGTTTTTTCAAAACCGACATCCCCTTTGCTTAATTTCTGTAAAAAAACCTGACAATCTATCAAATAAATTATATTCATTTCGCGTACTTCACCTGTAATTATAGTAACCCAAATTCAATAAATCAAGAGAAAAATTATTCGTTTCGCGTACACTTTTCTCTACGGCAATGATATAATGAATAAAAATGTAAATTAGCTCACGGTTTGATTCCAAAGATCTGCGCGCGAGCTGAATGCCTCGGTTTTTTACATACTACACCTACAAAGGAGCGTCATGAATGTTAAGCAGATTAGCTCAACTCAGGAAAGAAAAAAAATGGTCTCTTCAATATACAGCTGACCAGCTTGAAATTGCTAAAAGCACCTACGCAGGATACGAATCTGGCTATCGTCGTCCTTCTCTTGAAGCACTCGTTACAATCGCAGAACTATTTGATACATCAACAGACTACTTGCTAGGTAAGGAAAAGGAACCTCATTCTCCTTCAGATGCACCCATCGAATTAACATCGCCTCAGACTCATAGAATTACGGTCGACGGTGCGGAACTATCTCAAGAAGAAATTCAGCAGCTGACGGCCTTTATTCGTGCTAAAAGACAAATTGAAAAAGAAACTGCACCTTCTTCAATTTAAAGAAGATTAGAAGCAGGTTGCTTCTAATCTTCTAGCTGCATGTCTAAATAGGCTACTACTTCTTTTGTTATTTCCTCTTCTGTTTCTTCCATCAGCTCTCCGGTTATCTTGCTACCTGGGAGCTTCTTCGAAGAACGAATGCCCAAAAATGTGCGTACACAGTGCCAGATAGGAATAAAAAGACCATCTAAAAACTCATCTTTTTCTAAAATACCCACTTGAATAGTGGCGTGATAACCAGGGTGAAAAGGATTTTCCCCTTCACGGATCACATCTACAGAGATCTCCATCCCCTTTTTTTCAAAAGCTTCTTTATATTGTTCATATATGGATTTAAGAAGTTCTTGCATAGACCTTTCAACCTTATGTATATGCTTTTCTAACTGCGGCGTAAATTGTTTTGCGGTGTATTCCATCTATTTCCCCCTTCTTTCGGTTCCCTATCTATTATTTTATTGTATCATAAGAAAAGCGTTCGTCTGTCTAGCAGAAAACCCCGCTTTTTTGTAGAAAAGCGGGGTTCATACATACCTTTATTAGCAATAGCCTACATTGCTTTATCTTGTTTAGAAGATGATTTTAATTTTTTATTTTTAGTTGGATCTGGCTCATTAGAAGACATGATGATGTTTCCTTCGCCGTTGCACACTTTGCACTTTATCAATCCAAATTTCTTACCGGCTCCTTGGCATTGTGGACAAACATATCGAATTGGCATAAACTGTACCTTCCTTTTTTCTAATTTATACCTGCGCCTTGAAAGCGCCTGTGGTTAGTTTATAGTTTCATTATAAATTGTACAATCCACCCTATCAAGACGTGCCAAATTGCACATCTTTGATGGCAAGAAATTCTTCCTTTCTAAAATTCACCTAAAAAATGAGTCGATAGGCAGGAGAATTTCTATTGTTGTTAAAAGGCAATACGTCAGAGGAAGTTTCTTATTGGATATAATTAGCGAATCCTCGCGCTAAAAATTTTACTTTTTTTCGTGAATCTAAAGGCTAAACAACCGTTTTATCTCGAATTTCTTTTGAAATGGTTACGTCTTTCCAAAGCTGTTCGTATTTATAGCCCGTTAAACTTTCACAAACCGCTTTCGCTTCAGGAGTAACGGCGGTCGCCGGGCCCCCCTTTTTTCTCCTTTCAATTTCAGCTAATAAAATTTTGTGATTTTTCGGACTTATTTTAAACCATATGGTTGCTATAATTCCCATGAGAATTAAAATAGCAGGTACAATCATGAACAGCTTTTGTAAGCCGGCTAGCGTAGACGCTGACTGCTCGGCATTTGGTACATAGCCAATATTCTTTAAGGCAATACCAACAAGAAAAATCGCAAGCGCCTGAGACGATTTTCGAATAAATGACATCAGCCCTGCATACACGCCTTCTCGTCTTTTTGTCGTAATCATCTCATCTACATCTGATACAAATGGAAGTACATTCCATGGAATCATGATCGCTCCCGAATGACCGCTTCCTAAAAAAAATGCCGCTAAGTAAATAAGAACTAACGAGCTATCTGTTGTTAGGAAACTGAATAAAATAATGCCCGTTCCCCAAATGACCATGCTGAAGTTATAGGTTAATTTATTTCCTAACTTAATGGCTATGTACGTAACAAGAGGAATAAATAGCACTTGTGTAATTTGCACAAAGCTCAGGGTATCTGCATAGATCGCTTCGCGCAGCATGTAATAGGCAATAAAATAAAAGAAAAGAGCATTAAATACATCCATTGCAATGTAAGATGCTAAATACATGGCAAGGTACACGTTAAACGACTTGTTTTTAAATGCACTTCCAAAACTGATAAACAGCTGCTTAAATTCTAACCAAAATCCGTTTTTCTTTTTTCGTTCCACTACTTCTCCGCTATCCCATGTTCCCTTGTAGACAAAAATCCATGGAAGAGCAAAAAGAAGACCAAAGATAATGCCCATGATTAAATATCCTTGTCCACCTGGAAACGCATCAATGATTCGTTTCGGGAAAAAAGCACCTAAAAATGAAGCCCCTTGTGAAAAGACCATGCGTATTCCCGTCATTTTCGAACGAATACTATAATCTGTCGTCATTTCTGCTGCTAGCGTGTTGTAAGGAACCATCACCATACCAAACGCCGTGTTGAATAAAAGATAGGCTAAGATAAAATAGGAGTATTTAAACATATGTGAGCCTTCAATAGGAATCCACAGCATACTGAACGTGATGGCAACTGGAATGATTCCAAAAAGAAAAAAGACTCTTCTTCGTCCTTTTTTTGTCTGAAGATGATCAGATATGTACCCAATGGTTGGATCTAACAAAGCATCCCACACTTTTCCAAGAGCTACAATCGTTCCTGCTTCTACAGGAGAAAGCCCGACTACATCCGTTAAAAAAACCATAAATAATGTGCCGATAATAAAAAAGGATCCTCCGCCAAATAAATCCCCAAATCCATACGCTACCATATTACGAAAGCGCACTTGTTTTGTTTTCCCTTGCATATGCAGCCCTCCCCCTGAGCAAATAGACTAGCTTCTTTTGTTATTCACTTTTTTCTATTTTACTAAACTATCCCTTAAAAAATAAGGGATATGTCATCTGTTCTACTCACAAAAATAAGATACTTTCTACTTATATAAATAGAAAAGCAGCTGGATAAAACGTTCTTCTTTATACCCTATTATAAGTTGACTTTTTGTTCACAGCTGTTATAATTCAACCCATTGCTAGTTATTTAGCTATAAAATGCAAACTTGAACATTTGACATCTGAGCTGTGACGAATAAAATAATAAGTATGAAACCTATTGATATCTTTAAAGCATTATCTAATGAAACTCGATTAAATATATTAGAGTGGTTAAAAGAACCTGAAAAGCATTTTAAAGACAAACAAGCACATTTGCCTAAGGAGGTCAGCAGCAGAGGCGGTGTTTGCGTGGGAGATATTCAAGAAAAAGCTCAGCTGTCTCAGTCAACAGTATCCAGCTATCTTTCCATGATGCAAAAAGCAGGTTTGTTAGAGTCAATTCGGCACGGTCAATGGACATACTATCGCCGAAACGAAGAGACGCTTCAAGAGCTTTCTTCATTCTTACGAAAAAAACTTTAACGAGTTTTTTTCACTCATTATATCTATTTTTCTAGATATACAAATATAAAGAAATATTGGAGTGGTAAACGTGAAGTTGTTGGTTTATTTAGTTGCGGTTTTAGGCGGCGCTGCTTTAAGTATGGAAGGCGCCATTGCCGGAGAACTCGGAAAAACAGTTGGAAAACTTGAAAGCAGTTATTATATTTTTATCATGGGAACGCTCATTTTAGGTCTGACCACTTTATTTGCTGGAAAGGGAGATTTACCTTACGTCTTAAAAGCGCCTAAGTGGAATTTAACCGGTGGATTATTAGGTACGGTTTATTTAACGATTCTAGTGATTAGTATCCCCTTTATCGGAATTGGCGTTTCAATGGTTGCGGTTATTGTGGGCCAAATGATTACAAGCATGATCATTGAGCATTTTGGTTGGCTTGGCAGCAGCAAAATTAAAATTAACAAAGAACGCGTAATGGCTATTGTATGTATGGGAATTGCGCTTGTACTTATTTTCTAGGAGGGTTTTACAATGAGTTTATTGATGGTGATACTTACCTTAATAGGAGGATTAACGCTAAGCGCTCAGTCTTCTATTAACGGTACTTTAAGTAAAAAAACAGGTACGTTTGAAACAGCTTTTTTAACCTTTGCAACAGGTGCCATGATTTTAACGATTGTCGTGGTCTTCTTTGGACAAGGAAACATTCTCTCTGTTTTTGATGTCCCTAAATGGCAGCTTACTTGCGCTTTATTCGGAGCATCTTATTTGTTTCTCACCGTTTTAGCCGTTCCTAAAATTGGCGTAACAGCAGCTAATATTTCAACTGTTATCGGTCAGTTATTTGCAAGTATGATTATCGACCATTTTGGCTGGTTTGGAAGCAAAGAAGTACCCTTTGATCTATCCCGCTGGATTGGTGTGGCATTTATGTTATTGGCTCTTTATTTTATTTTCAAAGGCAATAAGAAAACAGCAGCATAAGATGTTCATGAAAATAGCCAAGTGTCCTTATGTAAAGGCGCACTTGGCTATTTTTTGTCCATAAACGCGTTCGAATTTTCAATCAATTATTTAGAACATATTTTATTTAAACTAAATTGATTTTTAATAAGGTAAATTCCACAAAAAAATTGTGCATACCTTCCTGCTTTTGTTCAAAAGATAAAGAGGCAGATCTAGAAAATCAGCTACATAAACGAACAGGTAAGGTGGGTTTTTTCGTGGGAAAATTTTTATTTTTAGCAGCCTTTGTCTTTTTTTGTTTTACGCTTTCCATTTCCGCAGAAGAAAATATACCAGAAGAAAATATAGAATCACATGTAAGTCAGCCTGTTGTAAAAGATTTTATTTATCAATCTCTTGAACCTTGGGTACATCAAGATATTACTTCTCATTATGAGAAGGTGTACGGTAAACAGCATAAAAAAGTAAAAGTTCGCCCGATTAAAAAAGATGATATCGGAATACAAATGGGTGAAATACAGCCAGGTAAAGGCGGTAAGTTCACTCATATTGTGCGGGTAAAAATCTTAAACTTGAAAGTAAAACCTGAGGGAGAAGATGAATTCTTTGCAACGGATACGCTTATTTACAAAGTGAATATCAACGACCTTTCTGCTGAAAATGATGTAGAAAACGTCGTAAAATTACTCGAGTATAAACATCAAGAAAGATAAAGGCTCAAAAAGCCAATTCTTACCCCTTTTGAAGGTATTTATTCCGCTATTCAAAAGGGGCTTTATTATGAAGTGTGTTTTCTCTTCACAATTTTAGGGAATATAACTACCACTTATCCCCTAATTTTTTCATATTGCTAGTGCATAAGATACGAACTTGATAACTTTTTGTCGGTTTTTATCTATTTCTGTAGGGTTTCTTGTAGGATGAAAAAGAAAGTAAAGCGCTTTAATTGCTATGACAGAAAGGTTGAGGATAGCTGTCCTGCATAACTGGAAATCAATAGGTATTAAGAACTGCATGTAACGACAAAAGTTGACAGCGAAAGATTTCAGAATAATAATAATAAAGCAACAACGTTTAAACGAAAGACTTATTTTACATGAAAGGTGTTAGTCAGATGAACAATTTACATCGAAGAATGGGAACATTCGCGTTAACCATGACGGGACTTGGATCAATTATTGGTTCCGGCTGGTTATTTGGAGCGTGGCGAGCAGCTCAAATTGCAGGGCCGGCAGCGATTTTATCATGGGTCATTGGAATGGTCGTTATTTTATTTATTGCACTTTCTTACAGTGAACTAGGATCCATGTTTCCCGAAGCCGGCGGGATGGTCAAGTATACGCAGTACTCACACGGTTCGTTTATTGGTTTTATTGCTGCTTGGGCAAACTGGATTGCGATTGTATCCGTTATTCCAGTCGAAGCAGTAGCTTCTGTACAGTATATGAGTTCGTGGCCTTGGAAGTGGGCACAGTGGACAAGCCACCTCGTAGAAAAAGGAACGTTAACTGGCGAAGGATTAGCTATCGCTACTGTGCTATTGATTATTTATTTTTTACTGAATTATTGGACAGTTGGACTATTTTCCAAAGCCAACTCGTTAATTACTATTTTTAAAATTGTTATACCAGGACTTACAATCGGAGCACTTTTATTTGTAGGCTTTCACGGCGAGAACTTCACTTCTGGAAGCAGCATCGCACCAAACGGCTGGGCTAGCGTGCTTACAGCAGTTGCTACGTCTGGGATTGTGTTTGCTTTTAACGGTTTTCAAAGCCCTATTAATATGGCGGGAGAAGCGAAAAATCCGGGCCGCTCTATTCCGATTGCGGTAGTAGGCTCAATTTTAGTTGCTACAGTCATTTATTTGCTTCTACAAATTGCATTTATCGGGGCTGTAAATCCTTCTGATATTGCGAAGGGATGGAGTCATTTAAACTTTAACTCTCCGTTTGCAGATTTAGCCATTGCCCTTAACATTAACTGGCTTGTCATTGTCCTGTATGCAGATGCGTTTGTTTCACCATCTGGAACAGGTATTACGTATACAGCTACTACTGCTCGAATGATTTATGGTATGGAACAAAATAAATATTTGCCAAGTGTCCTAGGACGCCTTCATCCGATTTATGGTGTTCCGCGTCAAGCCATGTTTTTTAACTTAGCTGTTGCTCTTGTCTTTTTGTTTTTATTTCGGGGCTGGGGCGTGCTTGCTGAAATTATTTCAGTCGCTACGCTTATCTCTTACATTACAGGTCCTGTTACGGTTATGACGCTAAGACGAACTGGCAGCGATTTATATCGTCCCCTTCGTTTAAAGGGATTAAGCATCATTGCGCCGCTTGGTTTTATTTTTGCTTCTTTAACCTTATATTGGGCGCGCTGGCCGCTAACTGGACAAGTTTTGTTTATTATTTTAATCGGCCTTCCTATTTATTTTTATTATCAAGCAAAGGCTAAATGGAAAGGCTTTCGACAGAACTTCAAAGGCGGCGTATGGATGGTTGTATACTTACTTTGTATGATGACTATCTCATGGCTTGGAAGCGAAAAGTTTGGAGGCCTTAATGTTATTAAATATGGATGGGATATGGGAATTATTGTTGTTGTTTCTCTTCTCTTCTACACATGGGCTTTAAAAAGCGGCTTCAAAACAGAGTATTTAGAGAATGGAAGAAAAGTAAATGACGACTTAAAAGCAGCAGTGAATGAAACAGCAGCTTCTAAAGAGTCATAACAAAAGCACCTTGCATAAGCAAGGTGCTTCTTAGTGAGCAGTTCTAACTTTTTTCAGCACGTCTTCGATCGTAATTTGATCTAGATGCCTGATTACGCTTTGCTCACTTTCCGTGAAAATGTCGTCCATCACTGTTTGAATGTTTGATTTCACAATACAGTCAGCGTCAGGGTCGCCGCTGCACCAGTGAGGCTTCAACGTTCCTGTCGATATAACTCGGTAAATCAGCCCAAGACTTATTTCAGCAGGGCTGCAGCCTAAAGTATAACCGCCGCCTAGCCCTTCTTTTGTCCGAACCAAGTTGTTTTTTCTGAGTGTACTCATTGTTTTCCGAACCCGTGCGGGATTGGTACAGATGTTATAAGCAATCGATTCACTGCTTGCCCGGTGATCTGGTAAATTTGCTAGGAACACTAAGCTGTGCACGGCAATGGTAAATTCACTGTTCATCTTCCATAAACCACCTTTTTTCTTTCTCTACTGTAACGTTAAGTGACACAGTTCAAAAAGTCAAGAGAGCAAGGAAGGAAAGAAGAACTGTAGCTTTATTTATTCACGGTCTTCTTTTTCTATACTTTCTACTTCGTTAGCTGAGTTGATTTCAAGGTATACCGTCTTTTCTTTTAAACTGCCTTTTTCTTCTTTTTCAAAGTCAGTGCTTTTTTGATACGTTTTTTTGCCGTTTGGAACTTTTACCGTTATATGTTTGTTACTTTCTTCTATAAAAATACCCACAACTTTACGTTCGTTTCCATCTTGTTCGTACACGCCATCTTTATCTGCTTTTGCTTTTGGAGTTAATTCAATACTAATTGCTTCTTGTGTAGCTGCGTCAATCTCAGCTTCTACTTCTTTATTAAGCATATTTTTTAGCTGTGAGCCTTCCACTTCCATCCCAGAGCTCTTTGGTACTTTAACAAGTTGATCATCAATACTCAGCGTCATTTCTTTTTCAGCGTCTTTTTTTAACGTACCGATCAAGTCAAAATCTTCTTCTTTCCCCTTTTTAATGTCTGGGTCATTGGAATACTGCTGTAGCTTTATCAATTCTTGACGGTCTTCAATTGGTTTTTCCTCTGCTTTATGATTGTCTGATTTTGTCTTGTTAGCCGGTTCACCTGAACAGGCTGCCGCACTTCCAATCATACAGAGAGTGACTAAGGACAGGATTCCTTTTGTTAGCTGTTTTTGCATATGTATTCTCCTTTTTCTTTTTTATTTCCACCTTTATACATATGTAAAACAAAAAATGAAACATAACGACATCCAGGAAACCTACGTTCACCCTACCAATGAAAAAATCCGAACGGGTTGAATTCTTTATCAAGAATCAAACGCGTTCGGATTTTCTTTCAACTAAAACACTTTGGTCCTAGCTTCTTTTTAAAGCTGCTGTTGCTTCAATATATGATTCGCTTCTTCTAAGTAAGTCACATACGCCTGTACTTGTTTATCACCGTAATTATCTAGTTCAAACAGCGCTTCTTGTATAAAATTAAAATTATCAATAATATGCTGTGTTTTCATGCCTCGGCTTGTGAGTAAATTGTTTAACCATAAGGCATAGTCCGTAAAAATTTGTAGATTGTCTAACTTATATGTTGTCTCGAGATACTTCATATGATAATGATTATCTTCATGGCATCTTTCTTTGCCGCGCTCTCCGAATTTTTCGAGCAAAGAAGGTTCTAACTCGTAGATTTTCTCCGTTACTCTTTCGACGATCTTATTAACGGGAAGTGAACTCATCGTGCCACCACTTTGTACTGAGAAACTTTTGGGATGACGGCTGCCAGTTCTTGATCAGGGTACTTTTTCTCTAAATCATGAATACGCTTGAAATCTTCGCTTCGTACCCAGCTTAAATAATTCTCTTTCGTATCAAATGTAAGCTGAACGGTGAGCTCCCCTGCTCGCTTATCGTTTTGAAGAAGTAGAAAGTCTACAAATCCTGGAGCCTCGTCGACTGATTTTGAACGATTTTTATAAATTCCAATCACTTCTTCAGCTTTTTCATCCGGTACATTAAATGTTGAAAATACGGTGTACATCTTGGTTCCTCCCTTTATGATACAAAACCTGGGTTCTTTTCTCTTTATTGTACATCATATAGGAGATGAAATGGTGTTACGTTTAGATTTCACTGGGGTTACAGCAGGTCTTTAACCTAAAAGCCCTTTGAAACAGCGTTTCAAAGGGCTTTTTTATCCGTTATTAGTTTTCGATTTTTGTTAATTGTTCTGTATGTGTTTTTACACGTGCTGGATCAATTGTAATACGGGCAACGCCTGAATCCATTGCTGCTTTTGCTACAGACTCTGCTACAGCTGGCGCTACGCGAGGATCAAATGGTCCAGGGATCACGTAATCTGCGTTTAGCTCTTCTTCTGTAATAAGGGCTGCAATTGCTTCAACAGCAGCTTTTTTCATTTCTTCGTTAATATGAGTAGCGCGAACGTCTAACGCACCGCGGAAAATTCCAGGGAATGCAAGAACGTTATTTACTTGGTTAGGGAAGTCTGAACGACCTGTTCCAATAACAGCCGCTCCTGCTTCTTTTGCAGCGTCTGGCTTGATTTCGGGATTAGGATTTGCCATCGCAAAGATAATTGCATCTTCATTCATTGATTTAACCATCTCTTGAGATAATGCATCTGCTGCAGATACGCCGATAAATACATCTGCGCCTTTAATTACATCGCTTAGCGTACCGCTTTCTTTGTTTACATTTGTATAAGAAGCCACTTCAGCTTTCACTTTGTTCATACCTTGAGGGCGGCCTTCATAAATAGCACCTCTTGTATCACACATGATCATGTCACGTACGCCGTAAGAATAAAGAAGTTTTGTAATAGCAATGCCGGCAGCTCCTGCTCCGTTTAAGACGATTTTTAAGTCTTCCATTGATTTGTTTACAATTTTTAATGCATTTACAAGTCCTGCTACCGTTACGATTGCTGTACCGTGCTGATCATCATGGAACACAGGAATATCTACTTCTTTTTTCAGGCGCTCTTCAATTTCAAAGCACTGTGGAGCTGCGATATCTTCTAAGTTAATGCCTCCGAATGTATGAGCCATTAATTTCACAGTTTCAACAATTTTATCTGTATCTGTTGTATCAAGTGCAATTGGGAATGCATCTACGCCTGCAAAGCTTTTAAATAAAATTGCTTTTCCTTCCATAACGGGAAGTGAAGCCGCAGGTCCGATGTTTCCAAGACCAAGAACAGCCGTACCATTTGTCACAACGCCGACCATGTTTCCTTTCATTGTGTAATCATACACCGTTTCTGGATGTTCATGAATTTCTTTACAAGGTTCTGCTACTCCCGGAGAGTAAGCTAAGCTTAAATCTTGAGCGTTTTGAACTTCAACTTTTGATTTAACTTCTAACTTACCTTGTTTTTCTTGATGCATATGTAGTGCTTGATCACGTAGTGACATAATTGTATTCTCTCCTTTTTTTCTATACATTTAAATTTTTTAATGAATTTATTTAACACTTGCTTTTTATCTCCATAATTGTAAGACAACCTGACTGAATAAATTCACAGACAAGTGCCATTATGAAACAAGAAACATAAAAAGTAAACTATCTTGCTTAAACCACTGCTGCGCTTTGTTAATATAAAGTCTAGACGTGTCAGCAACTCTTGTTTGTCTCACTTCAAGTTGTCTGATATACAGACAACTTAGAAAACATACAACCGCTCACTATAGCGCTTTCAAATACGTTTCAGCAAAATCGACGGCTTTAGGCATTGAAAAGAAGTATGCACGTGCTGAACCAATTTTTTCAGCTTTTATTCCTTTTGCTTCAATAAACGCTTCACCTATCTCTTCAAACAGCCCTTCTCGAAACTCTAATTCTTTATACGTCTTCCATACTCGCTTTCCTGAATCTATAACTGGAGATCCTTTTTGAATCACGTTTCGATATGGAATCCGATATTCTGCTAGATGAAAAGAAGTATTATTCCCAAACCCGACACCTAATAATAAAACAAAGGCATGTTTTTTGTAAAGCCTTTCAAGAGGAGAATTTTCGCCTAAACTAAATTCAAGGGGATGATCTCTTAAGATGTCTTCGCTGTCCTTTCCCCAAGCGGCGAATGAATACATTGGATGGCTGCTTCTTCTTACGCCAGGATATGTTCGAAAAGTTTCCACGATTTGTCCCATCCCGCTTGTTGGCGTGTGGGCTGAATCATATGCAGGCATCGTTTCCCGAATAGTTTCCCACCACTCTTTTGGCACAGCGGGATTGCCCCATTCTGATGGATCCGAAAGATCGACCGACTGTGACGGCATAACGATCGTTCCTTCCTCTGTCACTGTCTCCATTAAAGCTTGAACAACGGCTACTGAACCTCCGTTTACCCACCCTAATGAAGATAGCGAAGAATGAACCATGATAGTCATCCCTTGTGTGATGCCTAACCTGCGTAAATCTTCTTTTAACGTCTCTTTCGTTCTAGGATGATCTGTTGCTTGGACAATGTGCTTCATCGTAAGCTCCTTACTTATAGTGCTGCTAGAATGTGTTGCTGAACTCTAGCAATATATGTAAAACTTATGTTTCCATAATAGTAAGAATAACACCAATTGTCAAATTATTTAAAGTAATAGAAAAACTTAGTTTTATTCATATCAGTTATCATACAACTGACTTGTTGGTAAGTTTTATTTCCTTCAACTATCTTACTATAATAACAGCTACTGAGGTCTTTCAATAAATTAAAAAGAAGAATATTCCTATAAATAAAAGAAATACTAAGGAAGCTATACATATTTACTTATCACTATTTTCAGGAGGAATGTGTACAATGAGCACATCAAAACTTCCGCCGCTCACGTCCTCGGAGCTCGCTAACTTATGGATGACTTATCAAGAAAAAACGATGATTTCGAGGTTTTTAGAATATTGTCTTGAAGGTAAAGAAGATCATAAAGAGCTTTTTGAGCTGTATTATAGCCGCTCATTAAATATTACAGAGCAAATCAAAGAAATTTTAGAGAACGAAGGTGCGGTTATTCCTTTAGGATTTACTAAACATGATGTAAACCTAGGAGTGCCGAAACTGTTCGACTCCATGTTTGAAATCATGTACGTACGCTTAATGTCTCAGATTGAAACAGGCCTATTTGCTTTGCATTCAACGATGTCCTACCGGGAAGATATACGGAGTTTTTTTGTAAATGCAACATCAGAATCGCAGAACATATACAATCAATCCACTCAGATATTATTAGAAACCGGCGTCATTGCAAAGCCTCCTTACGTTTCGATGCCAAAAGAAGTTCGGTTTGTCCACGAACAAAATTATATCGGAGGGCTAAGCTGGCTTAGCGAAAAAAGATCTCTTAATACAATTGAAGTGTCGCTTATTCAACATGCCGTTGATACAAACCTTGTCGGAATGCAGCTGATGATTGGCTTTGCTCAAGCAGCTGGCAACAAAGAGGCGCAGCAGCATTTTGTCAGCGGGATGAAGCTATCAAAAAAAATTGAAACAGAACTCGGAGATATTTTACGTCATAGCTATATAGAGCCTCCTGCTACCCATGCCGGAAAAGCAACAAGCTCAACTGTTTCTCCTTTTTCAGATAAATTAATGATGTACAACACCAGTCTTCTAAGCACCTTTGGCCTAGGAAGCAATGCTTTAGGGGGTGCTTTTAGCTTAAGAAGTGATTTGCCGCTCAAAATGCTGCAGCTGGCTAAAGACATTTACTTTTTTGCAAAAGAAGGTGGGAAAATTATGATTCAAAACGGATGGCTTGAAGAGCCTCCTCAAATTGAAGATCGCAATCAGTTAACGAAAAAATAGGTTCTTGCAAATGGGAAAGCTAGCTGCTAAACGTGCAGCTAGTCCTATTTGTTTTTTTAGTATACTGTTTTTAGTGCTAGTACGTAACAAATGTTTGCGTTATTTAGAAGCTGTTCCTATGTTTTTCTTAGTCGTTTAGCTCATATTTCTACTTAATTTATAACAGAAAAATAAAAGGTATTTTCTCTGAGCTGACGAAATCTTTCTATATAAAATAGAAAGGAGAAACGTATGTTTCCTATTCTTCGTACACCTCGCACTACACTGCGTGAAATAACAGAAGCGGATGCAGATACTATTTTCGACTGCTTCTCTCAGGAAGAAGTTATCAAATATTACGGGCAAGAAAAATTCACAACTTTCCAAGAAGCTTTGGTGCTGATTGATATTTTTGCTGAAAACTACAGAAATCAAAAAGGTTTGCGCTGGGGAATCGAACGGCTCGATACGGGGGAACTAATCGGGACAGTTGGATTGAATCAGTGGAACCAAAAGCATAAGCGCGCGGAAATTGGCTATGAGCTACACCCTCAGCACTGGAGTCACGGCTATGCTTCGGAAGCTGCTTCGGCTGTTATGGCTTATGGATTTGATACCCTTCAGCTAGTGCGAATTGGAGCTGTTGTGTTTCTTGAAAACAAGGCATCTCAGCACGTGCTTGAAAAGCTCGGGTTTCAGCAAGAAGGAGTGTTAAAAAACTATATGTATCAAAACGGAAAAGCTTACGATACGCTTGTTTATAGCTCCCTGCCTCCTACATAATAAAAAAAGGATTCTTTTTAAGAAAAGAATCCTTTTTCGTTTTATTTAAACGCCGCATACCCATCATCAGCCATTATGACACTGCCGTTTACAGCTCCCGCTTCTTCTAAGGACAGCAAATAAACCATATCTGCAATTTGTTTTGGATTAGTGAGCTCTCTGCTCATTGTTTTCGCTTTCATTCCTTCAATCATACCGTTGTCTTTATAGCCTTGAATAATAGGCGTATCAACAAATCCTGGCGCAACGGCGACGACGCGAATACCGTATTTAGCGAGATCTAGCGCAGCTGATTTTGTCATCATCACAACAGCTCCTTTTGTTGCATGATAAGCATACGTTCCGGGTGAGGCTAAGAAGCTAAAAATAGAGGCCGTATTGATAATGACGCCTTTAATACCTAACTCTCTCATTTTCCTGCCTGCTGCCATAATCCCATATGTAACGCCGTGCTGATTCACATTAATAATACGGTGATATTCTTCTAAGTCTTGATCTAAAATAGATGTAGGACGTCCAATCCCTGCATTGTTAAACATCACATCAA
The DNA here is from genome assembly GCF_050846855.1 of Priestia sp. TGN 0903. NCBI lineage: Bacteria > Bacillati > Bacillota > Bacilli > Caryophanales > Bacillaceae > Priestia > Priestia sp. TGN 0903. The sequence goes on along the minus strand of NZ_JBOZGL010000003.1, from coordinate 304,052 downwards.
TTCGTCCAAATGTGTTCACCGTTTTCTCAATCAGTGCTTCCACTTCTTCAAACTTGGTGACGTCCGTTTGCACAAATAAAGCGTGGCCTCCAGCTTCTTCAATTTTTTGAAGAGTCTCTTTTCCTTTTCCTTCATCATAATCAGCAATGATCACTGCGTCTCCTTTTTGCGCGAACTTTAAGGCAGTTTCTTTGCCAATCCCGCTTGCTCCCCCTGTAATAACCGCTACTCGTTTTTGCTCCATGTTTCTCCCTCCTTGATAAAAATTCCTTTCTTTTACATTATAGCATTCTTTTTTTCTACCAGCCGTTTCTATTCATCACCTCATTGCTATGAAATTGGTTAAGTTAGGCATATCCAAACGCCTTTTTTACTAAAAATCAGCGTGTGTACAAGCAGTCTGTGATTTTTTGCATTTACTATAGGGTAAGGAGGTGATGGCTATGCATGAACACACAGGTAATGTATCTATTCCGCGTCCTCCGGATGTGGTGACAATTCTGTGGGAGCGAAATCCTTTGGATAGACAAGCTCCTCGTACCATCGTAGAAGCAACGGTAATTGGCCGCGCAAATCCTTGCGGACGTTTGTTAGCTCAAGGTCAGCGCTACCGCACTGCAGCTCATTGTTTACTTGACAACGGCTTTGAACAAATTACTGCTGAAAGATTAGGGGTATTTGGAGTAGCTGTATTTGTTAGAGAATACTAAAATAGAAAAAGGGACTTTTCTGTAAGTTAGAAAAGTCCCTTCATACGTATTATGCGTGGAAATTCGTGCCGTCTGTTACAGCTTCGATTACACCAGCGCGGATGACAAAGTCACCAAAGTGCTCGCCTTCTTCTCTTTCTTTTGCATAGCGAGGAAGTAAGACGCGCAGTTCATTTAAAATTTCTTCTTCACTGATATTTTCACGGTACATTTTGCTTAAGCGGCTGCCGTCAAATGCTGCTCCAAGATACATATTGTATTTGCCCGGTGCTTTACCGATAAAAGCAATTTCACCTAAAGCAGGACGCGCACAGCCGTTAGGACAGCCCGTCATACGAATCGTGATTTCTTTATCGCGAAGGCCGTTTTCATCTACAATTGCTTCAATCTTCTCAACAAGAACTGGAAGATAACGCTCAGCTTCTGCCATCGCAAGCCCGCAAGTCGGAAGCGATACGCAAGCTAATGAGCTGCGGCGAAGAGCCGAATAATGCTTGCCGTCTGTTAATCCATACTGTTCAATCAAGTCACTAATTTGCTTTTTCTTTTGAGTGGATACGTTCGCGATAATTAAATTTTGATTGGCCGTTAAACGGAAATCACCGCTATGAACTTTTGCAATTTCACGAAGACCCGTCATAAGCTTATAGTCTTCAAAGTCAGCAATACGTCCACCTTGAACAAAAAGAGTAAAGTGCCATTTTCCTTTCACACCTTTTTCCCAGCCGTAGCGGTCTCCGTTATGATCAAAGTGATAAGATTTTGCTTCGTCTAAGCTCCAGCCCAGACGGTTTTCAAGCTCTTCTTTTACCGTTTCTAATCCAAGACGATCAACCGTGTATTTAAAACGCGCGTTTTTACGCACAGAGCGGTTTCCGTAATCACGTTGAATCGTAATGACTTTTTCCGCTACTTCTAGAATTTGGTCAGGTCGGCAGAAGCCAATCACTTTTGCAAGCTGAGGGTAAGTTGTTTTATCCCCGTGCGTCATACCCATACCGCCGCCGATTGCTACGTTAAATCCAACAAGCTTCTCGTCTTCTAAAATGGCAATAAAACCAAGGTCTTGTGAATACACGTCAATATCGTTAGAAGGTGGCACAGCTACGCCAATTTTGAACTTTCTTGGCAAATAGAGCGGACCATACATTGGTTCCACTTCTTCTTCCACTTCCGGTGTGCTAATTACTTTCTCTTCATCTAGCCAAAGTTCGTGGTACGCTCTTGTACGAGGCAATAAATAATCACTTAATTTTTTTGACCATTCGAATACTTCAGCGTGCACTTCTGACTGATATGGATTCGGATTGCACATTACGTTACGGTTTACATCTCCGCAAGCTGCAATTGTGTCTAATAAAGAAGCATGAATTTCTTGAATCGTTTTCTTCATGTTCCACTTTAAAATTCCGTGCATTTGGAACGCCTGACGAGTTGTCAGCTTTAACGTTCCATTTCCGTATTTTTGTGCTAAATCATCCATCACTAGCCACTGTTCTGGTGTTGAAACACCGCCTGGCGTACGAACGCGAAGCATGAATTGGTAAGCTGGCTCTAGCTTTTGTTTTTGACGTTCATTACGAAGATCTCGATCATCTTGTAAGTAGCTTCCGTGGAACTTCATCAAACGATTATCGTCTTCAGAAATACCTGAGCTGATGCGGTCTAGCATTGTTTCTCCTAATGTACCGCGTAAATAATTACTTTCATCTTTTATGCGCTCAACGTCACTTGGAGGACCTTCGGGCGCTTTTAAAATTTTGTTTACCATGTTGAAAATCTCCTTTCAATCCTCAGTATACATCACGCTGATAACGTTTTTGTTTCTTCATTTCAGCAAGGTAAGCTTCCGCCTCTTCGCGGCTCATCTTGCCTTCTGTTTCAACAATTTCAACTAGCGTGTTGTGCACGTCGCGTGCCATATTTGTTTTATCTCCGCACACATAAAAAGATGCGCCTTCTTCTAACCACTGGAATAATTCTTTACTATGTTCAAGCATACGGTTTTGTACGTATACTTTTTCTTCAGTATCGCGTGAAAACGCCACGTCCATTTTCGTTAGCACGCCGTCTTTTAACCACTTTTGCCACTCTGTTTGGTAAAGGAAGTCTGTTACAAAGTGCTGATCTCCAAAGAACATCCATGACTTACCTTTTGCTCCTGTTTCTTCACGCTCTTGCATAAATGAGCGGAACGGAGCCACACCTGTACCAGGTCCCACCATAATAATCGGCGTTTCTTGGTTTTGAGGAAGCTTAAAGTTTTTATTGCTTTGAAGGTATACAGGAATCGTATCACCTGGCTGCAAACGTTCTGAACATAGGACTGAACAAACACCTTTACGCTCGCGTCCGTGCGCTTCGTAGCGTACCGCTCCGATTGTTAGATGAACTTCATCAGGGTTTGCTGATAAGCTGCTTGCAATCGAGTAAAGGCGCGCTGGCATTTTACGTAAAATGGCTACAAACTCTTGTGCTGATACGTTCCATGGGCCGAAGTCACGAACTAAGTCAATCACATCACGGCCTTGTGTGTATGCTTTTAATTCCTCGCGATTTTCTACAAGCGCTTTTAACTTATCGTTTCCAGTGAGCTCAGCTGCTTGCTTTAAAAGCGGTTTTGTTAACACCGTAATTTCAAAATTAGAGGTTAGTGCTTCTCTAAGAGGACGCGTTTCTCCTTCTTTATTAACCGTTACACTTTCACTTGCATCCCACTTGAATTCGTTAAGAAGAAGATCAACAAGCTCAGGATCATTTTCAGGATAAATACCTAAACTGTCTCCTGGTTCATACGTCAACCCTGAACCTTCTAGAGATAGTTCTAAGTGTCGCGTTTCTTTATTTGATCCGCGGCCGTTCAAGTTTAAGTTCTCAAGCACTTCTGCTTTAAAAGGATTTGTTCTTGAGTACGGCGAAGTTCCTGCAGGAGCTTCCGCCGGAACAGCTGCCGAAGCGCTGTGTCCTTTCGCTTCGCTTAATCCGTCAATAACACCTTTAAGCCATTTATTTGCGGGCTCTTCAAAATCTAAATCACAGTCAACGCGCGGATACAGTCTTTCACCGCCAAGTTCTGCTAAGCGCACATCAAATTCTTTCCCTGTTTGACAGAAAAATTCGTATGAGCTGTCTCCAAGCGACAAGACAGAAAAACGGAAATTCTCAAGCTTTGGCGCTCGACGGCCGTGAAGAAATTCGTGGAAAGATAGCGCGTTATCAGGCGGCTCTCCTTCCCCATGTGTACTTACAACAATTAATAAATTTTCAAGTTTCTTTAAATTATTTGGTTTGAAATCATTCATAGAAGATACAGTTACATTAAAACCTTTTGCTTCAAGCGTTTTGCCTGTATTTTCAGCAAGTCCTTGAGCATTTCCTGTCTGTGATCCGTAAAGAATCGTTACGTCTTTTGAAATCGTCTGCTCCGCTTGAGCAGGCGCTGCTGTAGAAACGTCTGGCGTTCCTTCGGCAGACGTAGATTGAGATGCTGTTAAATAACCACTCAACCACATTTTTTGTGCTTCTGTTAATGTCGGCAGAAGGCGATTAAGCAAATCTGCTTGTTCTTGATTAAAAGGGCTGTTTACTACCTTAAGTTGCAACACTGTCCACCTCACAAAAATATATAATTTAAATATGTATGCTTTTACGAATCATCTTCAACAACATGTAATACCTGTGTCTAATTAATCAATGATGTTTCCCTTCATACATTATTATTCCTATAGATTATATCAAATTTAATTATATAAATCATTAGAAAATTCTTATCAAATTCGTCTACCTGCATTTTATCGGAGAAGAATAAATTAGTAAAATACATATAATTGATAGCTAGTATTAAGATCATTAATAATTGAAGCTGTCGTTACGTCTTTTTGTAAATGCAGTTACTTCCATATCTGCTCATTCTACATCCTTCACACGAATATGAATATTTTGTAATTTTTAGAGAAGTTTTGTAGAAAAGGTTTTCTTTCTCATCAGAATGTTACATAATAAATGTAACATTAATCCTTTTAAAAAACACTATACGTAAAAGACAGTATATTCTGAAATTTAGGACAGTTTATAGGTGAGCTAGCAACCTTTTATCTATTCATACACGGTGAAGAATATAAAGGGAAGCTTGCAGTACATACCATTCCCTTTTGCTCATCTCAAATGAAAGGACTGGCTTTTAAATCAGGTAATCTTTTTTAAGGAGGCTTCTTGAATGTTTTTACGAGAATTAACGAAAAGTGGGACGATAACTGTTTCTTACTATAAAGATGGAACGTTGCAAACGTGCAAAGGCCGCGTGCACAACTTAAATCTCCATCAGCAAATTCTATCCGTAAAAGACGAAAATGAAGCCGTTGTTTCCCTTTTGCTTTCTGATATTAAATCCATTCATTAGTATGTAAAATTAAGGAGGAATTACTATGTGGAAAGATAATAAGCAAGCGCTTACAGATTTTGTGACGGAAGATCGGTTTGAACTGAACTTATATTTATCGTATTTGCTTGATCAAATTTCGTATGACACGTCTAAACAATCCCCTTTTCTTCGCAAGCCTAATGAAACAACTAGTTAATATAGAAAAAAAGCGCACAAATTTGTGCGCTTTTTTTAATGTGATGGCTCTACTTCAGCAATGCCTTCTTCTGGTTTTTCTTCGGCTTTTTTATTTGAAAGCTTGATCTGTCTTAAGAACAATGTGCATACCGCTCCTAAAATAATAAAAGCTAAGCCCATGAAAAAGACGCTGTGCAATGCGCTCATTAGCGAGGTCTTCAAAATAGGCACAATGCTGTCTGAAAGCGCAGCTGGAATACTCTTTAGCGCCTCAGGACTAAACAGCATCTGCAGCACACTTTCAGGATTCGTATCAATCGCTTTTTTGAACCCGTCGGCAAAAGCGCTTGCTTGAGCAGGCAATGAGTTTAAATATGGAACGAGTTTGTCAGTAAGAAGCGTACCTGATTTGGCGTTCATTATCGCTCCTAAAATGGTAATACCGAACGTTCCTCCAATTGAACGGAAAAATTGACTTGATGATGTAACAACACCGAGCTCTTCTTTTGAAAAGCTTTCTTGAAGAGCAAGCGTTAAAATTGGCATTACAAGACCCATTCCTAAACCGATTATGGCCATATAAGAAGTAGCAACAAGCTTGCTAGTATGAAGGTCTAATGTTGTTAACAAGAAGAACCCTCCTGCCATAATGAGCATACCCGTAACGATTTGAGGCTTGATACCAACTTTATAAACAAGCTGACCTCCAATAATACTCGTTACAATCATTGAAATCATCATTGGTGTCATAATGGTACCTGATTCTGAGGCGCTGACTCCAACGATTCCTTGCATAAAGAACGGAACAAATGTAATAGCTCCGAACATACCAATGCTCATAAAAAAGCCAATGATATTTAAAAGCGTAAACGTTCGGTTCTTAAATAAATACATCGGAAGAATCGGTTCTTTAGCTTTCGTTTCCACAATAATAAAGCTTATGATCCCAGCAACAGCAAGTGCAAACAAACTAATAATCTGCCAAGAGTTCCAGTCGTAGTCTTTTCCTCCAAAGCTCAGGGCCAGAAGCAAGCTTACTACTCCGATAACCATTGTGAACATACCAGCTACATCGAATTTAACAGGTCCTGTATGTTTTTTTCCTTGAAGTCCGAGCGCAATAAAAACGGTAGCGAGTATCCCTACCGGCAAGTTAATGTAAAACACCCATTTCCAGTTCAATGAATCAACAATCCATCCGCCAATTTGCGGACCGATGACAGAAGCAAGACCATAAATTCCTCCGAATACTCCTTGAAACTTTGCTCGTGCTTTTCCTGTAAATAAATCACCGATTACAATCATTGCCATCGGCATCATAACGCCGCCGCCAATTCCTTGTAATGCACGGAATAAAATAAGCTCTGTCATATTATTTGCCATCCCGCATAAAGCAGAAGCCACCATAAAAATAATAAGTCCTGTAACATAAATTACTCTGCGTCCTACTAAATCAGCGAGCTTTCCTGCAATCGGAACAACCGTTGTTGACGTTAATAAATAGGCTGTTGTCAGCCATGTCATCATGCTTAAACCACCAAGATCTCCTACGATTCTTGGCATAGCTGTTCCGACAATGGTTCCATCAAGTGCAGAAAAGAACATCGCAATAATTAACCCAATTAATAAAAGCGTGCGCTTTGAATTTTTTTGATTTTCCATCGTGTGTCTCTCCTCTTTTTTGTTACTGCTGCTTATCTTTATAAGAAGCAGCTGATGTTGCAAGCTTTTTCGTAATAGAAGCCATCATGGAAAGCTCTTCTTCTGTTAGATGCAAAAGGTAGCGGTCCATAATGGCTTTTCGACCATTTAGCACGTCTTCAAGTTTGCGATGCCCAAACTCCGTTAAGGTAATGTCAACAACTCTTCTGTCTTCTTTATTGTGTTCTCTTACCACAAAATTGTGCTGTTCAAGACGATCCACTAAAAGAGTCACGGCGCTCGGTTTTACATCCATTAGCTCTGCAATTTGAGAAACCTTACTGCTCCCTACTTTCTTTAAATAAGAAAGAACAAATAATTGCGTAGGAGTCATCTCATGCTCATTTAGGCTCTCCATCATTTCGGGCTGCATTTTTTCAAATAGCACTTGAAGCGATGAACGAATCTCCCCAAGATACTGATTGCTTTTTGTCACATCTATTCCTCCAGGCTTGCTTATTTATTTCATGTTATAAATAGTTAATGCTAATTAACTATAAATGCATATAAACTAAAAGTCAATTATTTCTTTTTTAGTATTGACCCTTACGCTGCGTTATATTTTATAGTAGATTTCAGAAGGGAGATGAAAGAATGAACAGAAAAGTAAAAGAAGTGGCTGACTTAGTAGGAATCAGCGTCCGCACGCTGCATCACTATGATGAAATCGGGCTATTAAAACCTGATGCTGTCAGTGAATCCGGCTACCGGCTTTATTCACCGGCCAATCTTGATATGCTTCAGCAAATATTATTTTTTAAAGAACTTGGCTTCCCTTTAAAACAAATTCACGAGATTATAACAGACCCAACATTTAACCGCACAGAAGCGTTAATACTGCAAAAAAACATGCTGATTGAAAAACGCAGTCGGCTCGATCAAATGATTGCAACCATTAATAAAACGATTCAATATGAAAAAGGAGCGATTGAAATGAACGAAAAAGAGCGGTTTAAAGGGCTGGATTTTTCGCATAACCCATACGAAGAAGAAGCCCGGAAGCGCTGGGGAAATCAGCGGGTAGATGAAGCGAATGAAAAAGTACAAAGCTTTTCACATGAAGAACAGCAGCGCATGTCAAACGAATGGAAAAGTATCTACACTCACTTAGCTTCTCTGCGTGATCTGTCACCATCCTCTACAGAAGCTCAAAAAGCCATTGAGCAATGGTATCAATTTTTAAATGAGAACTTTGGAACGTATTCGTTAGAAGCCTTTAAAGGTCTTGGAGAGATGTATGTACAAGATGAGCGATTTACAACCAACATCGATCGCTACGGAAAAGGATTAGCGAAATTCATGAACGAGGCGATGAGTACATTTGCTGATGCTAAAAAACAATAAATCAAAAGAGAGTGAGATATAACTACATCAATTATATGAAGCCTACGTTCATCACCACAATGGAAAAATCCGAACGATGAATCGTTCGGATTTTCATTCACTTAACATACTTTTGTCTCAGCCTCTTTTTATAAGTGAAGACCCATAAGCATTGTATTGTAGTAGACGCCATTTATATAGGTGTCTTTTTCTTTTAATCCTTCTGTTTGAAACCCTAGCTGTTTGTATAAAGAAATAGCTCTTTGATTATCTTCTCGCGTTACAAGTTCGATTTTTTTTGTTTGTTTATTCATACGTGCCCATTCAATCAGCTCAATCATTAGCTGTCTTCCTAGCCCTAGCCCGCTATAAGCATTCTCTACCACGATACCAAGGGTACCCACATGCTTATTACGCGGGTTTTGAGACGAGGTGATGGATGCAATACTAATGATTTTCTCTTCTTTTTCAGTCACGACTATAAGAGAGTTTTGCTCTTGTTTTACAGAAGCTAAAAACACTTCATACTCTGAAACTGGTCTAAGAAACTCCCCTTCTCCAAATGAAAGAAAATCACTTTCTCCTCCCACTCGATTGTAAAAAGCAATCATTTTCTCTGCGTCTTTTGATTCTGCTTCTCGAATGGTGACGCCTATACCATTCTTTAATGTACGTAAACTCATATATCTATCTTCCTTTTAGTTATTCTTGTTTGCCTATATGGGTTTTAGCGCTGTTTTTCTCTCCACTGACCTAACCACATGCGATTTCCTAAAGCCGTAAAATCATTTTCGTCGGCGTAGCGTTCAATGACGGAAAGCGCGTTGTCCTCAAGCATTGGTGAATAGCTCATAATTTCTAAAATATGATGTGCAGCCCATAGGTCAATTCGATAAGTAGGATTCGTCAGCAGTGTTGAAAATTCAAAGAGCATGCCTGGATAGTATAAATGAATGAGCTGCGCAATTTTTTTCATATCTTCTGCAGCTCGGTTTCCTTTTTTTACAGATTTTTTATCTCGATAATCGATTTCATAATGAATTTTTGCGCTTTTTTGATAAAGATCAACTAGTGTTTCGTACGTACGATGTTTCTGCATTTCTCATCTTCCTTTGCTTCTAGATTTCCTCGTTTGAAGATGCTATAGTTCATTTTTAGGTTTCATATATTCAAATAAATGCAGCAAAAATATGATGCTTCCGCCAATGCACATCACAAAACTTAACGTAGCAGGATACTGAATAAAGAAACCGACAACACCAAAAATCAGCATAGCAAGCGCTCCTATCATCATAAACAGATGATAAGCCGGTGTATTTTCTTCATTATTCATACATAACTCCTTTTCACTATTTTTTAAGTTATTAAAAAGATATGACACTTCTTTTGGACTATGATCTTTTATTTTGCTGCCGCTTTATTTCTTTAGCTTAGCACGCAGTAACGTGAGAAGGCCTCCTCCAAACATGACGCCACCCACAATTTGATACAGGTGTATGTAGCTTTTTACCGTTTCAACATACAGATCTGTGTCTACATTCCCTTTACTTTCTAGCCATTTTTGGCCCATTGCCTGACCCGTTGCAACGCTTTTTAACAAAACGACCAGGCCTCCGAGCATGACAACGGCGGCGATCATAAGCTGTACCTTTTCTTTGTCATCTAGCATTTTTTTGAATTCGTCTGCCATCTATCTCTCTCCCATCCTTACCTTGTTATGTATCTACTTGTTTGTAATCATGCTGTTTTTTCTCTATTATAACGCTCAACTTGGTCATTATAACACGGTTTTGCACTGCCTTTAGTCTTACTTTTCATAAATGAAGCCATTTTGGGTGATACTATTTTTGAAACACAGGCGTCTTTAACATCCCTTCATTATTTTTGAAGGGTTACTAATTGAGGTTGATACATGCTTATATTTTTAGGGATTTTTTTACTTTGTGCAGCTGTTTGTTTAGTGGAAATACCTTATTTAAAAAAAGTGAACAGTCAAAGAGAAAAGCGAATTTTTTGGAGTTTGTTCACAGTAAGTATTTTAATTGTTAGTTTAAAATATGGCGGTGTGGAAATCCCTAACCCTGGAGACGGCATTGCTTTTTTATTAAAACCTTTTAGTGATTTTTTGTTCAGTCTGTTGAAGTAAAAGGAAGTGAACAACGTGCATAGTCAGATAAAATTATCCGCAGCACAGTTTCGAATACTCGTAATTTTTTATAGTTTAGGCGATACTATTTTAGTCGTACCTGGAAGCTTAACGGCTGATTCTAAACAAGAGGCATGGATTCCAGCCATTTTAGGCGTAGGTGTAGGCGTTTTTCTTGTATGGATGTATATCAAACTTTCTAGCCTTTATCCGAATAAAACCCTTGTAGAACTAAACGAAGCCATTTTAGGCAAGTGGCTAGGAAAGTTTGTCTCTCTTTTATTTGTCGCTTCTACTCTTCTTTTTTGCAGTCAAGTTTTGTTTTACGTGGGCTCATTTCTAACAACTCGCATTATTATTCAAACGCCTATGCTTGCTGTTCATATTTTGTTTATGGGAATTGTGATTGTCGGCGTTCGTCTTGGCATTGAAACGATTGCCCGCTGTGCTGAAATTCTCTTTCCTTGGTTTGTTATTCCGTTTTTAATCTTAGTTTTTTCGATCTTCCCTCAAATTCATTATGAGAATTTGCAGCCTTTGTTAGAGGTAGGCGTTAAGCCTATTATTAGATCTATTCTGGTCTTTACAAGTATTACGTCTCTCACTTTTATTGTATTGCTGACCGTTTTCCCTGCTCACGTAGGGGAACCTGATCAGCGAAACCGCGCTTTTTTTACAGGAAGCTTAATCGGTGGAGGCATTATGATTATTATTTTATTACTTGGCATTCTTGTACTTGGAAATACGTATACACGTATCGCTTTATATCCAAGCTATGAGCTTGCAAGGCGTATCGAAGTTGCCGATTTTCTGAAAAATATTGAAGTAATCATGGCCATTATGTGGTTTTTATCTCTTTATTTCAAAACGTCTCTCTACTATTATGCGACCGTTTCCGGACTCGCTCAAATTCTTGAATTAAAAAACTACCGAATTTTAACTCTTCCGCTAGGCATTATTGCCGTTACATTTTCACTTATCGTGTATCCAAGCATTCCCTATGAACAAACGTGGGACAGAGATACGTGGATTCCGTACAGTCTGTTATTTGGACTATTTTACCCTCTTGGGTTATTAATAGTTGGGAAAATTCGCGTAAAGCATTCGGCGTCTTTATCGAAATAAAAAGAAATTGAGACATAACGAAATCCATCCAATCAACAGCTAGAAGGAAGCTACATGCATGGAACTTAGATTCATCCTACCAATAAAAAAATCCGAACGATGAATTGTTCGGATTTTCCCTCAACGAAACTACTTTGTTTTACCCTCTTTTAAAAGAACACGGTTATACTCACTAATCCATTCCACAGCATATGTAAAATCATAGATGGGAAAATAGATTTTGTTCGATAATAAATAATGGCGAAAACAAGTCCCATGACGGTAGCTGTAATCGGAAAGCCAATATGTAAAAGACCGAATACAAGAGCGGAAACGAAAATGCCCACAAGCACGTGATGGCGTTTGGTTAAGAAACCACATAAAACACCTCTATAAAGCAGCTCTTCTTTAATAGGCGTGATAACTGCTACACTTATAAAAAATATCCAGCTTGAAAGCAGCGTTTGATTAAAACTGCCTTGATTTAAATCTTTTTGCTGCTGATCTGCGCTTTCTACGTTTAAAAATGAAAGCATCACGTACTGCACCGCGGCTACAATTAAAAAGCCTACCACAATATATACATACGTTTTCCCTTCTTTTAATACCGAGACGTTCCACATAGGTTTTAAAAATCTACGCACAGGTCTATAAAGCACCGCAACCCCTAGAAAAAATGCCGCGTCTACAAGCAGAGCATATGGGCCTTCTAATAAAATTCCTGTCATATTTGAACCCATAACTTCATCGTAAATAGCTACTCCAATTCCGGCTAGGATTTGCAGTCCAAAGCCCAACACGATAAATAGAAGCAATGTGAAGTAAGTAAACTCTTTTTTCTTTTTAGGCTTTAAAACCGGTTCTGAATTTGTTGATAACGTACTCAAAATAGCAACCTCCAAAAATGATTCTTTCTCTCTAGTGCTCTCAAAATTCTATCATAAACTCAGTTTAATTATGTTATTTTTTAGGAAAAAAGTTATATTTTTTCACATTTTATACACAAAGGCAGGGCTTCAAAAAATAAATGCGCTAACCAAATTAGTTGTCAACTTCCTTATATTTGATTACGCTTGAAGAAATCTTACCGAAAGTGAAGTGAAAAAATGGCAAACATTTTAATGATCAACTTTCCCGCTGAAGGTCACGTAAACCCAACGCTTGGAATGGTAAAAGCTTTTTCAGACCGAGGTGATACAGTTCATTACATTACGGCCGAGCGTTTTAAAGAGCGCCTTGAAAACGCCGGGGCTATCGTACACATTCACCCAGACTTATTAAGTGGTGTATCCATCAAGCCTGAAACTCCTCAAGGAATCAACGCTTTTTTAAACATCCACATCCAAACGTCTTTAGATACGCTGAAGCTTGTTCATATATTATCAAAAAAAATTGAATTTGATTTTGTGTTTTACGACAAGTTTGGAGCAGGCGAATTAGTGCGTGATTATTTGCGGATCCCTGGCATTGTATCATCTGCTTCTTTTTTAATGCCGAAAGACCGCTTAGCAATGATGCCTCTTCATCCTGATTCAGACGTTCCATTTCAGCCGGATGAACAAGCTCAGTACGGGCTCAGCCTGCTTAAAAATCAGTTTGGCATAGAGCCTAAAAATCTGCTTCAATTTATGAACAATGAAGGCGAATTAACGGTCGTGTACACAAGCCGCTTTTTCCAGCCGCTTCATGAACATTTTGATGACTCGTGTTTATTTATTGGGCCAAGCTTTCCAAAGCGTCACCGCTCTCATGATTTTCCGTTAGAAAAGCTGAAAGACGAAAAAGTTCTTTATATTTCAATGGGAACGGTACTTCATGACGTAGAAGGCTTTTTCAACCTTTGCATCGACGCATTTAGCGATTTTGATGGAAAAGTTGTGATTGCAGCAGGAGACCGGGCCGATTTTAAAAGAATTAAAAAAGCGCCAGAGCATTTTATTATTTTGCCCTATGTTCCTCAGCTTGACGTGTTAAAAGAAGCGGACGTTTTTATCACGCACGGAGGCATGAACAGCGTAAACGAAGCTATTCATTTTAACGTACCGTTAGTCGTTTTACCTCATGGCAAAGATCAGCCGATCGTTGCTCAAAGGCTCGTGGAACTAAACGCTGGTTATCGCTTAGCAAAAGAAACGGTAAATGCCTCTCTTTTAAGAAGTGCCGTTGACGAAGTTGTCCGCGACGATTCCTATAAAAAAGGAATTAAAGAAATCAACGTAAGTTTCCAGCAGGCATCTGGACCGGCTGCAGCAGCCGAGCAAATTATCAATCACGTAGTGAAGCAACATTCATAAAGAAAAGGTGCACTGATGTGCACCTTTTCTTTATAAAAACAGCCATGTACAAACTGTATATATGCCGATGATTAGTAAACTGACGACTGTAAGGAAAATCAATGCACATCCAGCTACAATAAGTTTATCAGCTCATTTGGATACGTAACGAGCAAAGCGTGCAGGTTGTCTCTCACTTCCCCAAGTTCTCTTCTTTGATATCTCGTTGAGTATTTTGCCTTGTTTTTTGATACTACATAGCTCATAAGCCTCTCCTTTTTAGGTGTTTATGCTCATTTTAACAAGGGTACAATGAACTATAATTGATTTTCGAAGGGGCTCGTTTATGAACAATGATCTTTTACTCATTCAAGAGATAAAAAACCGAAAGAAAGAAGCACTTCATCAGCTTTACAATCGATATGAAACGCTTTTGTATCGTCTTGTCTATTCAGCAGTAAAAGATCCACATGCTTGCGAAAGCATCTTAACAGAGCTATTCAAAGAAATTTGGCATTCCCCTGATCTTTTGGTCAAAGAACGTACTCTTTCTCTTTCCTTGTGCAAGCAGTGTGTAAAAAATATAAAAAAGCACAGCCAGAACTCAGAGAAGATTTCGTCGTAAATCATTTTTTTGCTGTACATACTATGAATACAAATCCATATGACTGAAATAATCGAAAATATGATGTAAATCTGTAATCTTTATGCTATGAGTGCTGTAAGCAACGATTATTTCAGCCAGCATAAGAACAAATAAAATGGCCAATAGCACCTTAACAAGCGGAAATTGTCGGAACTGAGGAGAAAAAAGCAGCTTACTGACTGTATACAAAAACAGCAGGATAAAGTAAATCATCATGGCATTGGTCGCCTGAAGGGGCACATTCCAGACAAATATGTACACGCTGAATGTCAAAATTAAAATAAACGACATTTCTTTCCCGCTAAAAAAATCACTCATTGCGTAACACCTTTTCTTGTTCATGAATGAATAAGAAATTATAAACTCACGAAACATTAACGTTATTTTTACAACAGTATACACGATTTTCCTGTTAATTTCTATATACCGGTGTATATATGGAGCTGCTTTTAGCGGATTGGCGTCATGTTTTTGAATGCAATGGGTTATAGTAACAGGGAAAGCTCATAAAGGAGGTATGGATAATGGAAAACACAAATCAATTTGTTCAAAAGCTGAACGACAATCAAGAAAAGCAGCGTAAAAATAAGCAGGGTCAAGCTACTGGCCACCCGGAGAAAAAACTTCCTAACAAACAGCATTAATATTGTAAAAGCTGGCTGTCAAAACAGCCGGCTTTTTTTGTAATCATTTTTCGGAAGTCGAAATGTTTGAAGATAAAACAAATCCCCTGTTACAATAAACTGAACCCGCTGCAAAAACGTTCGCAGCTATACTTTCCTCTTAAGGAGCTGAATATAAAATGAGTAAATTTGAAAAATTATTCCAACCAACAAACATTGAAGCATTTGATTTACACACTCGTACAGCAATGGCACCGATGACACGATGCTTTGCTGATCCAGAGACAGGCGTAGTCGGTCAAGACGTTGTAGACTACTACCGCCGCCGCGCAAAGGATGGTATTGGCTTAATTATTAGTGAAGGAATTGTTATCAGCGAACGCGCAAAAGGAAATCCTGGCGTTCCCGGTATCTATACACAGGAACAAATTGATTCATGGAAGCCTGTAACAGAAGCTGTTCATGAAGAAGGCGGCACGATTATTGCTCAAATTTGGCACGTTGGCCGCTTGAGTCATCCTGAGTTAATCAATGGACATAAACCTCAGGCACCTTCTGCTATTGCAGCACAAGGTCAAGTGCCTCGTTTCCGCAAGCCGTACGAAGAGCCTGAAGAAATGTCAAAAGAAGATATTAAAGAAGTTGTAGGACAGTACGCTCAAGCAGCTAAAAATGCCATTGAAGCAGGCTTTGACGGCGTTGAAATTCACGGTGCTCACGGCTATTTAATTGATCAATTTAATTCAGACTGGTCTAACAAACGCACGGATGAATACGGAGGCGACCTTGCACAGCGATTAACGTTTATGAAAGAAGTGATTTCTGCTGTTATTGACGCTATCGGAAAAGAACGCGTTGTGATTCGCTTCTCTCCTCATAAGCTTGATAAACCAGACTATCGCTGGGATGATACCGAAAAAGCCATTCAAACGTATACAGAAGCTTTTAAAGAAACAGGCATTGAGATTATTCACCCGTCTATGCTTGATTTTTACGAAGATGTCCAAAACGGCCAAAACCTTTATGAAATCACGCGTAAGTACTGGGATGGACCAATTATCGGCGTGGGTGATTTAACGCCTGAATCAGCTGAAAAAGCGCTTCAAGCCGGCTGGATCGACGTAGCTGCTATTGGCCGCCCGCTAATTTCAAATCCTGATTATTTACAGCGTATTAAAAACGATGATGCTCTTGTCGAATACGATGCTAAAAAACATTTACCAGAGCTTATCTAAAAAAAGCTGAAACAAAAATATTTTAGCTCAAATGAAAAACGAACCACTGATCAGCATGTTTAATCAGTGGTTCGTTTTTTTGTTATGGTGAATGTAGTTTCATCTGTTTCGTTACGCTACGTCTCAACCTCTTTTTTATTCATTAACGTATGACTGAACTTCTTGTTTCCAAACAGCATAGCCTTGGCCTTTTAAATGAAGACCATCCACCGTGAAACTACTTTTTAACTGATTGTTTTTGGATACTTTCGAATACAGGTCAATGTAAGAATCATTATGTTTCTTAGCGAGACGCTCTAAATAGTTGTTTAATGCGATAACATCTTTATTGTCCACTGCGTCGCCGCATTTTTTATTGTTGACGGGCAGTACACTTTGAATATAGACTTTTGTATCCGGTGATTCTTTATGAATACGCTCAAGAATTTCAGCGTAATTGGCTTTGGTTTTTTTTACAGATTTTTGCTCATTTAAATCGTTAATGCCAATCATTAAGAAAATCTTTTTTGGTTTAGCATCTGTAATGCTTTTTAAACGATGCAATACCCCTTCAGTTGTATCATCGGCTACGCCTCGATTGACAATCTGCTTATTATGAAAAAGTTCGCTCCACTCAGAGCGCTGGGTAATGCTATCACCGAGAAATACGATGGACTCTTTAGGAATACTTAATTGCTTGAACAAAGTAGTACGTTCAATGTAATAAGGATTGTCTCTATAGCTTTGCTTAGACGAACCCTTAGATGACAGCGGATTTTTCATCGCGCTGCTGCTTGTTGCATAAAAAGCAAAAACACCTATGAAAAGGACATTTAAAATAATGGAACTGATAAATACAACTTTCTTTGTTGAACTCACGAAAACGACACTCCTGTACTTTGTATGGTTTTTAGATAACTCTACGATGATATAGTAAAGCTTCCTGTTAACACTCTTTCCCTCCATACAAGACATTTAATCATTTTTTGTAAATAATGATTTTACATAAAAAAGAAGCGGCGCTCGAAAGCGCCGCTTCTTTTTCTATAATATAAGGGGTTAAAACGTACTTTTATTATAACATATAGTCTATGGTCATATTTTCCTCTATTAGAAAATAGTTCTTATGTCGTTTCTTTTTCCAGCTGTTTTTCTCTTTTTACTTGCCTTGCGAAGAAGAGTTCGTATACAACTGGAATAATAATTAAAGTAAGAAGAGTAGATGACGTAAGTCCTCCAATTACCGTGATGGCTAAGCCTTTTGAAATCAGCGTTCCGCTTGACGTAGTAAGCGCCAGCGGGATTAAAGCAGCAATGGTAGCAAACGCCGTCATTAAAATTGGACGCAATCGCGTTTTCCCAGCTTCAATAAGGGCTTCGCGGATTGTCATGCCTTTTTGTTCACGATTTTGGGTAATTCGATCTACAAGCACAATCGCGTTTGTTGTAACGATTCCAATCAGCATTAAGAATCCAATCATGACGCTGACAGACAGCGGTTCTTTTGCAATGACAAGACCAACTAACGAACCGATTGGCACAAAAATGAGTGACGATAAAATGATAAATGGAATACGCGCTTTTCCAAACGTAACGAGCATTGTTAAATACACAAGGCCGATTGCTGTTAAAATGGCTAGACCTAGAGATTGGAAGACTTCTACTGTCTCGTCGCTTCCGCCTCCTCCATCCAAGCTCACATCTTTCGGCAAGTCTAGCTTTTTCACTCCATCTACAACATCTTTGGTCACAGCTTGAACATCATCGCCTTTGATGTCTGCTTCTACTCGCGCAAATACTTTACCGTCGAGCTTTTGAATAGAAGTGAACGTATCAATTGTACGAACGTCAGCGATATCTTTTACTAACACAGGCCCTCTCTCTGTAAACACTTGCAGGTCTTTAATTTCTTTTACTGAGGCAAGGTCTTTATCGTACGAAAGCTGAACCGCTCGTTTTGTATTATCCAATTTTAAGTCTCCAACCGATACCGGTTTGGTTTGATCAGAGATTGTACCGAGCAGCTGAAATCCAGATACCCCGTACTCTGCGGCTTTATCAGGATCTACTTCTACTACAAGCTGCTTTTGCTTATCTGAGAAGTTATTTGTTACATATTTAAGACGTTTGTCTTTGTTTAAGTGGTTTTCCACTTGCTTAGCTGCCTTTTGCAAGTCATCTAAATTAGAAGAATATAAATCAACCGTCACGTTATTATTTGTAGGCGGCCCTCCTGTTGATGCTTCTTGCACATTAACTGTTGCTTTCGGTGATTCTTCTTTCGTGATGCTTTCCATTTTCTTTTGAACTTTATCAATAAACGTATCGACATTCACGCCTTCTTTTACATTCAAGAAATAGCCAACTTGGTTCGGACGTTTTACACCTGTTGAAAAGTCACGTGATCCAACTTCCGTTGTCACGTCTGAAATTTCGTTTTGGTCCGCAAACATCTTTTCAATTTTTAAGGATACATCGTTTGTTTTTTCAAGGGACGTAGATGCCGGTAATTGAACGTTGGCTTGAAGCATTTTTTGTTCTTCATTTGGAATAAACGTAAAGCCAAGTGAAGGAACAAGCGCAAATGATCCAAACAGTAAAATAAAGGATAAAATCAAAATTTTGATTTTATGATTAAGCGACCATGCAATCGCTTTTGCATACCCGCGCTGCAGCTTTCCTTCTTTTTCTTCAGGCGGTACTTTTTTAAATGCAAACTTTGCGAGAATCGGCACGATTGTAATCGCTACAAGAAGAGATGCTAACAGTGAAAAAACAACTGTTAAGGCAAACGGCAAGAAGAACTCTCCTGTAATTCCTCCTACAAAGCCGATTGGCAAGAATACGACAACCGTTGTAATCGTAGACGAGGTAATCGCTTTTAAAATCTCTTTTGTGGACGATTCGACAAGCTCATTGCTCATGCCTTCTTCTGAACGGCGAACGCGTCTGAAAATGTTCTCAATCACAACAATACTGTCATCTACTACGCGCCCAACGGCTACAGCCATTCCACCTAGTGTCATAATATTAAGCGAAATATCAAGCTGGTTTAAGAAAATAGCTGATACTAACAGCGATAATGGAATCGATATAATCGCAATGATTGTCGCACGGAAGTTACGCAAGAAAATCAGCACGGCGAGTGACGCAAATAATGCCCCGAGCAATCCTTCGCGTACTAATGTTTCAACAGACTTTTCAATGCCATCAGCTGAGTCAAAGCCAATTGCGTAGTCTAACTGATCGTCATATTTTTTCAAAATCTTCATCGTTTCGTTGGCCACTTCAACCGTATTAGCGTCTTGCTTTTTTGTGATGGCCATCGACAGCGCATCTTTGCCGTCATAGCGTGTATATTCGCCTTGTTCTGTTACGGCTTCGACTTTGGCAATATCGCCAAGTTTCACAGGCTGTGCTTCAGGGTTCATCGTGGATTTCAGCTGGATTTTCTTTAATGCATCGATCGTGGCAACTTTTTCTTCTACTCGCACTGGAATTTGAAGCTCTTTTCCGTTTAATGTTCCTGCTGGGAAGGAAACGGCTTTTTGATTAATTTGTTCTTTCATCCCATCAAGCGTTAAACCAGCTTGAGCTGCTTTTTCTTTATCGACCGTAATTTGTAAAAGGTCCTCTTTCACACCGCCAACTGAGACGGAGTTAATACCTTGAATTTTATTCAATTCAGGAATCACTTCATCGTTTAATACTTTTTCAAGATTTGCATCATCTTTTGCAAACAGTGAAATGTTGAAAATAGGGAAGGAACCAAATGAAAAACGGTTTACGTCTACATTTGATGACTCTGGCAAATCTAATTCTTTTATCGACGAGTTAATTTGTTGTTCAACTTTATCTAAATCCGTATTAAACGGGAATTCTAAATTAATAATACCGACGTTTTCATATGATACGCTTTGTACGCTTTTAACGCCTTCAATTCCTTTTACTTGGTCTTCGATTTTCGACGTGACACTTTCATTTACGTCATCAGGAGAAGCCCCAGGATACGTTGCTTCAATGGACAGCTGCGGAAATTCGATATTCGGCAGTAAATCAATTTTTAGTTTTGAAAATGAATATAGCCCCGCTAAAATAAGTAAAAATGAAACGATAAACACAGCTACCGCATTTTTTAAACTAAATCTCGTCAAAAAATTCATCTTTTTCCTCCGTTACGTAACTAAGTTATTTGAGAAGCCTTCATCCTTTAATAGCTGCAGACCCGTTTTATTTTTTTAAACAATTTTAGAGTACCCATGGGTCAGTTTTTCGTAAAAAAAACTCACCTCCTTTCATGTGCTGATGAACTGTCTATACAAACTGAAATTTGATGGTCGCACGCTCCCCCTGGAAGCGAGATAAAGGAAAAGCCGTCTTGACCATATAAATCCCAGCCTTCAAAAAACGAGCTGTCATGAAACATATCTAGCGCATACCCGTTAGAAAACGCAATTCGAAGTATACCGATATCTTCATACCACTGTATAGAGAGAATGCGCTGGCCAAGCAGCAGCGCTTCGACTTGCTGACGCTGCTCAGCGGAATGTAGCGATTTCCAGTCTGCTTGACCAAGCAAGATGCTGCGTTTGTTTTTTAGTCTCCATGGACATTCTGCCACAAGTCCGCCTTTACTAAATCCAAGAGAAAACGGCAGGGTGTTGTCTGTGTTTACCTTGGTAACGGTTTGTTCTTGAAAATATGAAAAATTAATTACTGTGCTGCTGTTATTCATCATATCCCTCCATTATCAACCAGTACCGACGAGTCATTTTTGGGTCTCAAAATAGCAACCTTCAATGTATAAGTTCACAATGAACTCCGCATAGTTCATGATATCTTCTTCTGTTATATCATCATCGGAAACGATATCCATCCTATACCCATTTAACATGCTGCAAAACGCTTTTGAGTGTAAAAAAGCGTTTTTTATTTTTTGCTCTTCAATCAATTTAGCAACAAGCCCGTGATAATCCTCAAAAAATTGATGAAGACGACCCATCATTTCTGGCATTTGGTGAGGGGCTTGCCAAAAAGAGTCCGGATATTTTTTAGTTTCGTAAAAAAAGAGCAGGTGATGTTTCGCAACTGAATAGAGCTTTTCGTGAAACGTTTGGCATTTATCTGTTCTTCGCTTTGCATGATACAAAAACTCATCAAACGAACGATTATTAACAGCGATATAAAGCGACTCTTTAGACGAAAAGTACAAGTAAAGCGTTCCTTTAGATACACCCGCTAGTTTAGCAATATCAATCATTTTTGCTTCATAGTAACCTTTGGATCCGAACACTTCAAAAGCAGCATCTAAAATTTTCTCCCGCTGCTGTTTTCGGTTTGTCATGATAAAAATCCTCTCATACGTTTTCGATACTATACATATAAAATAATTAAAATAACTTGTCAACACGTAGTGTGCTTCTTTATACATTGCATCACAAGAGTATGTCAGTTTTTTAAACACAACACTTCTATAGCGCAAATTAAAGCGTTTTCGACTTTTTTGTGACAGATACAAATGATGCTTGTATATGAAGAGCTTGCTATGGTACATTTTTGTCATCGATACAGAAATTTATTCCGTCGTTACGGGAGGAGAAAACATGGTTCTTACATCACCAATCGGTCGCCTGCGCTTAGTAGGAATTTTAGAAGGAA
The DNA here is from genome assembly GCF_050846855.1 of Priestia sp. TGN 0903. Lineage (NCBI taxonomy): Bacteria > Bacillati > Bacillota > Bacilli > Caryophanales > Bacillaceae > Priestia > Priestia sp. TGN 0903. The sequence goes on along the minus strand of NZ_JBOZGL010000003.1, from coordinate 282,096 downwards.
TTTCATTTTTACTGCTGCTGGGCATTGCTATGCCGCTAAAATATGCAGCAGGCATACCCGAAGCTGTATCAGTTGTAGGCGCAGCACACGGTGCACTTTTTGTGCTGTATGCTCTTGCAGTCGTTCATGTAAAATTCGCTCATAAATGGTCAATCGGCCGCTCTTTATTTGCATTTCTTATGTCGGTTATTCCGTTTGGTCCTTTTATTTTAGAGCGCCAGCTGAAAAAAGAACAGTAAAAGAAAAGAACGTCACGGACATCATGTTTCCATGACGTTCTTTTTCCTTACTGTTCCGCACTATTTTCGCTAAAGTGGTCAATCGTTTTCCACCACTTCAGTGAGTGAGGTTTTAATAGCATTCCAATTTCTTCTGGACTAATTTGCTGATCTATAATCATTTCATGCATTGCTTGAAAGAGTCCCGTTGTAACAGCTTCTTTCACATCAGATTCACCTTCTATATACAGCTGTTCAATCGCTTCAAACACATCCGGTTCACGTTCGAGCTGGCCGTTATATTCAAGAGAGATCAAATGACCCGCTACTCGGCTTAATTCATGCTGCAGCTCTTCTTTATCGTTGAAGTTGATTTCTTCGCTTGGCTCAAAAGATGGGCAAGCTTCTTTTAGTAATGGAATAACATTTTGTTTTGTAATCATATCTAAATTCCCTGCCTTTGCATGTGTGACAAATTCTCTATTCTTTACCCTTTTCTCTTTTTCTATAAACTTGTTTTACAAAACTTTACCGTTTTCTACAACTACTTCTCCTTTTTTCACTACGCTATCAATATGATTCAAGCCATACTGATATTGAAGGGTTCGATAACTAGAGACATTAAAAATCGCTAAGTCAGCTTGTTTTCCGGCTTCAATACTCCCAATCTTATCTCCTTGATTAATAGCATGAGCTGCGTTAATAGTTGTGGCTACAAGCACTTCTTCAGGACTCATGTTCATATTCATACATGCCAGATTCATCACAAATTGCTGTGAAGTCGTTGGAGATGAGCCTGGATTGCAGTCTGTAGAAAGAGTAACTGGAACGCCTAAATCGATCATTTTTCTAGCATCTGGCCATTTCATTCCAACAAATAAGGAATTCCCCGGTAAAAGTGTGGCTACGATCCGTTTTTCAGCCAGTTTCTTTAACCCTTCATCAGAAGCATACAAAAGATAATCTGCTGATATCGCTCCTACCTCTGCTGCGAGCTCTGCTCCTCTGCAGTATTCAAAGGGGTCGGCATGTATTTTAGGAAGCATGCCATGGCTTTTCCCGGCTTCGAGTATTTCTTGACATTGTTGGAATGAAAAAGCATTTGGAAGACATACAGCATCATTAAATGCTGCGAGCTTATAAGAAGAAATTTGAGGAATCATTTCGTGAATAAGTAAATTGACGTATTTCTGCGTATCTCTTTTATATGCTAAAGGTACGACGTGTGCTCCTAAGAAGGTGCTTATGACATCAACTGGGTGTGTATCATTCAGCATTTTAGCGATTTGCAGCTGCTTCAGTTCTGTTTCTAGTTCTAAGCCGTACCCGCTTTTGACTTCTACAGTCGTGACTCCGTGAGCTAGAAAAGACGTAAGACGCTCATAGCTCTGCTGATAAATCCGGTACGCATATTCTTCCTGTGTTTGAACGACAGTGGAGTGAATACCTCCACCTTCTTCTAATAAATCCAAGTAAGAAGTTGGTCTTTCAAATCGCCTATAAAATTCTTCTTCACGAGAGCCAGCGTACACAGCGTGTGTATGAGGATCAATCAGACCCGGAGTCACAATTTTATGAGAAGCATCAATAATGGTTGCGTCATTCCTTTCCCTTTCATATTTTTGTTCTAGCTCTTTTGTTGTACCTACGGTCACAATTTGATCTCCTTCTATCCAGACTGAGCCATTTTCAATCACCGTCAAGTTTCTCATTTCTTTTCCAGCTAAAGGACCTTTATTTTCTTTGGCCGTTACAACTTGCGAAGCATTTTTAATCCATAGCGCTTTTTTGGACATCGTTGAATTTCCCCCTTTTCTAGCGTGTACCACGTTTTGGGGCTCCATGTTTACCGTAAACTCATTTAGATTCATCTACACATTTCGCACCTCTGCCTTCTTTCTTGTAGGTAGAAATTCGAAAAAGCATGTCCATGGTCTGAAAAGCGTGTTTTTAAGTCTTTAAAGCTAGATAACTTATATTTTTTTCAATTATATACGCTTTTAGACCCTTTTTTTTCTCCGTTTTCTTACTTATTGACTGTTGTTTTATACAGATATATCCTTATATACTAAATCTTTTATCACATGTATTTTATAAACATCACGGCGAGGTCCCCTCAATAGGATAAATAATAGATTTCTAGGAAGAGAACGTTTATAATATTCTTTGAAGTTTTACTTTTAGAAAGATTCACTAATGGAGGAAGAAATATGATTGTCAACTATAAAAACCAAGCAACCGGCCATCGCATGAATAACGGCTGGAATCTTTTCTATGCGTCAAACTTAACGATGTGGCGCAAAGATGAAAAGTATTTGCTTTTAGATGAAAACCAAGATGTAGTGATGATCTTTGGCTTTAAAAAAGACGAAATCATTCTAGATAAATTGCAAACGTGGGGCTATACATTTGGTGTCCATCCAGAGAAAAAACAAATTTCCTGCTTGCAGCGTCAAGAAGAAATTGGTGAATAAAAAGAGGGCTGAAAAAATTCAGCCCTCTTTTTTATTAATGGGTTTGTTGAAACATAGCGCTCAGCTGCTTTTTTTCAGATGGTTTTACAACATAATACCATGTACCATCTACCATTTGTCCTTCTCCTTTTACCGTTACCGTTTCGAAATCAGGCCGTCCATTCTTAATGACGTTATACATCGTAAATGCATCGCTGACATCAATATTCGTTTGGATATGCTTTTTTGCGAGCGTGAGAAGACTTGGGATATTTTTCACCGTTGACATGTTCATTCCTTTATCTAATAGAGCTTCCACCACTTGACGCTGGCGATTGTTTCTTCCTAAATCACCTTTTGGGTCTTCATGTCTCATCCGTACATAGGCAAGAGCTTTTTCACCGTTCAACGCATTTTCTCCTTCAGGAAAGATAAATGAATCAAAGACAAAAGGAAACGGGTTATTCACGTTCACGCCGCCAAGTTCATCGACTACATCTTTGAACCCCTCCATATTTACTTTCACATAGTAGTCAACGTCAATATTTAAAAAATTCTCAACCGTGCGCACGGTTAAAGGAATGCCTCCGTATCGATAAGCATGGTTAATTTTCTCATCCGTCCCTTTTCCATCAATGTGCACGCGCGTATCTCTAGGGATCGGCATAACCTTTGCTTTATTATGGCTTTTATCTAAATTGACCACCATTAATACATCTGAGCGGCCCGTATCGCCTGGCCTTTCATCTACGCCCATAACGAGTACATTAAACGAATGAGGCTGCTCTTTAGCAGATGTTTGATGCTGATAGACAATTCCAAACCCAGCGGTTCCTAAAAGCAACATACATGCCGCTAAGACGCCTACTTTGTATTTTTTCATTCATACGGCCTCCTTTACACATCACTTACTCTCTATATGCCTTAATGAATGAAAATTTATACCTTCTTGAGGAAATTTAAGCACACGTCAAAAAAGCCCGCTTGTTGGGAAGCTGGCTTTTCACTAGTAGATGTTAGCTTGATTTTTGATGCACATCACGCTGTGCCCATTCACTTTCTAGCATACTCATTTCAATTAAGCTCCAGTACTGTCCATCTACAAGCCGGACATCTCGAAGAAGGCCTTCGCGTGTAAAGCCAATTCGTTCATAAGACTGAATCGCCCGCTCGTTAAAATCAAAGACGCCGAGCGAAATTCGGTGAAGGCCCAGTTCTTCAAAACCGAAAGCTAACACTTTTTCAAACATGTGCGCGCAAAACCCTTTTCCTCTATACTTTTCACCAAGCAGCACTCGGCCAATTCTTCCTGTTTTATGATAATAATCAATATGAGCCAAGGAAATATGCCCAATAAGCTGTTCATTGTCATCTATGACAGAAAAAGCATAGGTAGAGGCACCATCTTCATTTGCATATCGAATGTAGTGTTTTAACTGTCTAGGAGTAAGCGGAAAAGAAAAGCTAGAGCCGCTCCATTGCACCATAAATGACTCGGAGGGAATCCAATCCATTAGCTGTTTAAAGTCTTTTTTGGAGAACGGTCGTAGAGCTATCACATAATTCTCCCCCTTATTATTTCTGACTTTTCTAAATATATTACATTTATCATAATAAACTGTCAACTGTCTATGTAAAAAAAAGCCATCATTTCGATGACTTATAGCTGTAATGCTTTTCTGAGAAGAGTTAAATCATGAGTAAATTCAAAAAAATAGGTTCTATTTTCATTGTCAAATACCATCATGATTGGTTTTTGGTTCGGTTCAAGAACAAAAATAACTTCACTTGCCAGCGTGTTGACCGCACTATTTTCAATTTTCACGGCTGGATCAAGAGGTACTTTAACAAGATAGCCTTTTTTAGGAAGCGGACTTGCCTTTTTATATAAACCAGTAATGGACGCAATACTTTTTTCGGCTTCTTTTTGAACATTTGGAGGTTTGGGCGTTGAACGAACGACTCTGCCCGTTTCAATTTGAAACACCTCTACTTTTGGCTGTTCAGCACTTACTGCTTGTGGAAAAATAAAAGCAGCGAATACGACGCATACAGCAACCCATTTTCGTATCATTTTAAGCACCTCTTTCCATAGTGGATGAGATGGAGATAAGAATGGTCGTCTCTTCTTATACTATGACCTATTTTTACGTATTTATTTCACTAAATGAATGCCTATACTTCCATGTTTTTGTCATGTTCTCAGAACTTCCTCTATACACTACTAATAAGGACACGCTGTATGAGGTGATAAGATGTCGTGGTTTGAAGCATTTATTTTGGGAATCATTCAGGGGCTTACAGAGTTTTTACCGATAAGCAGCACGGGGCATTTGTATTTAGGGCGCCACTTATTTGGCTTAGACGATGCAGGATTGTATTTAGATACGATGCTGCACATGGGCACTCTGCTTGCTGTGTTTGTCTTTTATAAGCGTGAGCTATGGCATATTATTCGGCATCCGTTTAGCAAGCTTACAGGGCTTTTAGTGATAGGAACGATCCCTGCAGTTGCGATTGGTCTTTTGTTTAAAGACTATTTTGACAGCATTTCTAAATCAGGCTTAACGATCGGCTGGGAATTTCTTGCGACGGGACTGCTGTTATGGTTTGGTGATTCCGTAAAAAATGGCTATAAAAAAATGGATCATATTTCATACGGAGATGCTTTTTTTATCGGCTCGTTTCAAGCAGCTGCGATATTCCCTGCTGTATCCAGGTCTGGCTTAACGATGGTAGCTGCGTTAATGCGAAAATTAGACCGTGAAACAGCCGCTTATTTTTCCTTTTTATTGTCGACTCCGGCCATTTGCGGAGCAGTGTTACTTCAGTTAAAAGATGTAGTCACAGGTGAAGTCGAGCAGCTCTCCGTTTTCTTTTTATTCGTCGCTACCCTTTCATCTGCTTTATTCGGTTATGTAGCGGTAAAATGGATGGTCAATTATTTAAAGCATCATTCGTTAAAAACGTTTGCGATTTACGTTTGGATATTAGGTGCAGTCGTGCTTGTTTGTCAGTTTACGGGGGTGTTTTAAGATGAAGATAAAAGTCCGGACGCTTTTTTTAGTATTGTTTTTTGCCGGCATTTTAGTCGTGACAAGCTATGTTGATAACAATTCCCAGCAGTCGTTTGACAGCTTATCTCACCTTTCACTTGATGGAGGAGCTGTTGAAACTTCTGCTGATGAAGACGCTGCGGAACAATTAAATATGTCGGTCAAAGAAGTTCATGTTAAAACAGAAAAAAGAGGCGGATACCGAATTGAAGTATACGAACAAGTAAATGTTTATAGAGATGATAAAGGAAAAGTAGTAAAAAAAGTGGCTACGGGAGAATATCAAACGTTGAAATATAAACTGAATGAAAAAAAATAAACCACTTACCGAAGTAAGTGGTTTTATTTTTAATGGTTAAAGTGAGCTGCAAGAATCCACAGTGTACCAACAACGATACAAAGTGCAATAAAGAAACTGTAAAGAATATTTGCAACCTGTACTTTACCATTTTCACTTTCAGTCATGTGCATGAACATTACTAGCTGCATTGCTGCTTGTAATAACGCTAGGATCATGATAAGAGTCATCGTAATGCTTCTTGATAGATCAGCTAGCACTACTAAACCAAGCGCTGCGAATGTTAAGGCTAGTGAAAGGATAAGCCCAAATACATGACTAAGCGGAAAACCTGCTTTTTGGCCTTGTTTATTTTCCATGTCTTATCCCACCAATCCGTTCAAGTATACAAGCGTGAAGATGAAGATCCATACAACATCAAGGAAATGCCAGTATAAACCGATAATAAATACTTTACGAGCAGTAACTGGTGTTAATCCTCGTCTTACTAATTGAATAATAATACTGATTGCCCAGAATACACCGACTGTTACGTGAAGACCGTGCGTTCCAAGTAGTGTAAAGAACCCTGATAAGAAGGCACTTGTTTGCATTGTTGCACCTTCGTGAACTGCGTACATGTAAAACTCACGAATTTCGTAGAAAAGGAATCCTCCACCAAGAACAAGTGTAATAACAAACCAAACTAAAAGTCCTTTTAAATCATTATTACGCATTTTAAAGATGGCAATTCCCATCGTGAAACTACTGAATAGTAGTAACAGCGTTTCGATCATAAAATCTTTAACAACGAACAGTTCTTCTGCAGTAGGGCCACCCGCTGTACGTGTATGGTACGTTAAGTACGTTACGAACAGCGTAGAGAACAACGCGATCTCGGCACCTAAGAAAATCCAGAATCCAAGGATATTCAGGCGACTTTGTTCTTCTTGGTATTCTAACGGCAATGATTTATCTAAATGTCCTGCCATTATTTGTCACCCCCTGTAATTCCTTCAACCTTCTTGATTTCATCTACTTTTACATAGAAGCCCGGATCATAATCAAATGAACGAGCAAGCATACAAGCAAAAATACCTGCTAATCCAACGATTGCCATTGGAATCCATTCAAATACTAAGCCAAATCCACCGATAAACCAGAAAATACCTGAGATAAACGGCACACCAGAGTTGCTTGGTAAGTGAATTGGTTTTAAGTCTTCTGCTTTAATTTCTGTTTCATTACGTTTTTTCATGTGCCAGAATGCATCCATTTCTTTCACATGAGGAATTACTGCAAAGTTGTAAGCTTGAACTGGTGATTTAGTCCACCACTCAAGTGTACGACCGTCCCAAGGATCGTTTGCAGTGTCGCGTTTGTTTTTCCATGCACTGTATAATAAGTTAACTACTAATACGAAGAAGCCAAGACCCATTAAGAATGCACCGATTGTTGAAACTAAGTTTAATCCGTTCCAGCCAAGGTTGTCTGCATAAGTTTGCATACGACGAGTCATACCGTCTAAACCTAGGAAGAATTGTGGGAAGAAACATACGTTAAATCCAACAACAAAAATCCAGAATGAAATTTTTCCTAATTTTTCGTTCAACGTGTGACCGAAAATTTTCGGATACCAGAAGTATAAACCTGCGAAACAGCCAAACACTGTACCAGAGATTAATACATAGTGGAAGTGAGCGATTAGGAAGTAACTGTTATGATATTGATAATCGGCTGATGCCATCGCAAGCATAACCCCTGTTACCCCACCGATTACGAAGTTTGGAATAAACGCTAATGACCAAAGCATCGCAGTCGTAAATTTGATACGTCCTTTATACATTGTAAAGAGCCAGTTAAAGATTTTAACTCCGGTTGGTACTGCAATTAACATCGTTGTGATTGAGAAGAACGAGTTAACTGACGGTGAGTTACCCATTGTAAAGAAGTGATGCACCCATACAAGGTAACTTAAGAATGCGATACCGACCATTGATACTACCATTGCTTTATAACCGAATAAGTTCTTACGAGAATGTGTACTGATAACTTCTGAGAAGACACCGAATACCGGTAAAATAACGATATATACTTCAGGGTGACCCCAAATCCAGAATAAGTTAGCCCACATCATTGGAAGACCGCCGTTAGCCATTGTAAAGAAGGCTGTTCCGAATACACGGTCAAGTGTCATAAGTGCAAGCGCTACTGTTAATACAGGGAACGCGAAAATGATAATAATTGATGTGATGAAGATTGACCAAGTAAACATTGGCATTTTCATCATTGTCATGCCAGGGGCACGCATTTTTAAAATTGTTACAAAGAAGTTGATACCAGTCATTAATGTACCAGCACCAGCAATCTGTAGTGAAACGGCATAGAAGTTATTTCCGATACCCTCACTGAATTCTTTACCTGCAAGCGGGAAGTAACTTGTCCAACCTGCATCAGGAGCTCCTCCGATTACGAAAGAAAGGTTAAATAGCATTGCTCCCATAAAGAATGTCCAGAAACTGATTGCGTTTAAGAACGGATATGCTACGTCACGCGCACCAATTTGTAATGGAACGATTACGTTCATTAGTCCGATAATAAATGGCATTGCCATGAATAAGATCATGATAACACCGTGAGCCGTGAAGACTCCGTTGTAGTGATGTTCATCTAAAATGTTCATACCCGGGAATGCAAGCTGCATACGCATCATGATTCCATCAATTCCGCCGCGGAAAAGCATTAATACAGCTGAAAGGATGTACATGACACCGAGTCTTTTATGGTCAACTGTTGTTAACCATTCTGTCCATAACCATTTCCATTTCTTGAAATATGTTAAGACAAAAACGATACCGATGACCGTCATAGCGATTGCTGCGTCAGCAGCGTAAATCATAGGTTCGCCAGTGACGAAAAATTCATCTAGCTTCATTATGTCTTCCCCCAATCATTACGTTATTTAGTGTAATAAATGAATGTTATTCATGATTTGAGTGATCCATGTTTTCCATTTCTTCATTACTCGTTTTTTCGTCTTCTTTCATCTTGCTGTGATCATGTCCTGTACCACGTTCTAGCTCTTTGCCAGGAATGTATACATCTTTTGCATGGTCAATCCATTTTAAATGTGTACCGTTGTAAGTTTGACGACCAACAACGCCTGGGCTTAGGATTTGATCATATTTCTTTTCAGTCAATTTACCAGCTGTACCTTTTACGTCACTAACCCACTCTTTGAAGTCTTTGTCCGTTTGAGCTTGAACTTCGAACTGCATTTGAGTGAAATGTTCACCCGAGAAGTTAGCACTACGTCCCATATAAGAACCAGGCTTATCAGCTTCTAAGTATAATGGCATTGACATATTGTTCATCGAATATTTTTGTCCGCCAAGTTCTGGTACCCAGAATGAGTTCATAGGTCCTTGAGCCGTTAACTCAAATTTCACTGGCGTATCTGCTGGAATGTTTACGTAGTTAACCGTCTCGATATTTTGTTCCGGATAACTGAAAATCCATTTCCAGTTTGCAGATGTAACGTGAATCACGATTGGATCTTTATCCTTTGATTCTGCCGGTACTTCTTCTGCAGAGTAGATCGCTTTAACAGTTGGCACTGCTAATAGAATTAAGATGATGATTGGGAATGCTGTCCAAATAACCTCCATCTTTAAGTTACCTTCTTGCTCAGGTGGCTCATAGTCCATGTTTTCAGGTTTTTCACGATATTTGACAAGAACAAATATAAAAATAGCAAATACGACAACAACCACGATCAACATCATCCACATAGACCAAATGATTAAATCAGATTGCGTTTTTGCAACAGGACCTTGCGGGTTCAATACAGCAAGTTTTGAACAACCGCTCAAAAATACTAGTGAAAGCGCAGATAGTAAACCTACTAGCTTCCAAAATCCTTTTTTTGGTTTCACTTAAAACTCTCCTTTCTAACAACACATGATGCGAAGCCTATATTGATGAACATTCAAAATGCGCTATCTTTCGCTAGATAACGACATTTTTATACAGACTCTCTTCCCCCTTATTTGTAGGCCACTACTATTGTAATACAAAATGACATTTTTTTCGTCCCTTTTGCTTTATTTTTTTATATTAAAAATATTCTAATATAGTGACTGTACCAATGGGGTTAGAGTGCTTCAACCTTGCGATATTCTATCACATAATTTGGTATGAATAAATGTAAATAAAAGGATTCAGCTCCCATTTCTTAACTATTTCTTTAGGAATAACTGCAAAATTAGCTTTGCATGTTTGCTTCAACATTGATATATCAATACACATCGACATAATTGAATATTTTGTGACAAATTTTCAAAGAAAATGTGACGCCCTGTATGAAACTTATTTTGCCCGTTAATTCCCCTTTGTTTTGTAGCAAATATTTGATTTTTTTGCTTAAAATTCTTTCTTTCGAAAATATGAACAAAACGTGAATTTTTTTAAAAAGCTTTTTATTATAGAAAAAAGCCACGTGTTATTCACGCAGCTCTTGGTCCATAAATTCTTTAACCGTGATATCATCCCCTGCTTTATCTAGCAGCGTTGTCGTTGCTGGAAACGGATGTTTAATATGACTCGGTATTTTTTCATACAGCACAAAATAATCACTTTTTGGAACCGCGGCATCAATTGTATATGTATCGTGCACCAAAGCCGCCTTTACGCGCTCAATTTGTTTACTTCTATTTGTTCCTGTAAACAGCGCATATGTACCTTTATTTGTATGGATATCATCATAATCCACTAAATTGCTCATTTTGGTACTGACTTCAATACGCAGGCGTTTGTTCCATCCTTGCTTCAATACGGCCATTCCTTCTTTATCACCAGGTATGGAGAATAAGGCTATGTATGTATTAGAGTGATCAACCCGTTTAAAATCTTGCAGCGTAATCCTTGCAGAACCATCAATACTTTCTTTATGCTCCCAATTTCGCAAATGCTGCTGCACACTTGCAGCATTGTTTTCAATCGGATATCGAATCATCTCATACGCAACAATTACAACCGCTATACAAATGAACAGAAATAGCAACCGCTTTATCTTTCGCACATCTATTCACCTTCCTTAGCTTACTCCCCTTTTATGTAATTGCCTAAATTATAACTTCCTATTAAACCTCTGTCTATGCACTAGTAGAACTACGTTTTTTTTTACCACAAAAGGGATTTTTCAAACCTTTTGTCATAAAAATACGCTAAAAGACTCAGTAGCTGTTGAACCAAAAGAAACCGATCTCCACTCCGCTTCTTAATCCTTAAAGCAAAAAAAGATACCCATTTTGAAATGAGTATCGCTTAGCTTATCTATTATATCCTTCTATATCAAAGTCGTTTAAGGCTTATTTGCCGTTTTTTTATTATACACATCTTTCCGCACACATGTATCCTTTGACCTGATATCCATGTTTTTTTAGCTGCCGAATGCTTAAATTTCGGGAAATGCTGTCAGGAACAATTACGACCACTTCTTTATATGGAATTTCCTCATGCTGTCTCTCTAAATAAGGAAGCGGAATATGGATTGCTTTTTGACAGGGGTTTTGTTTCATTTCATGAAAATGACGAACATCTACATACGAAATCGTTGTAGAAGCACAGTCGGCGGTCGTCACTTTCTTTATTCCTTGCACCGGCACATAGCGTTTATAAAAACTGTAACAAATTAATAAAAGTAAAATACCTATGCTCATATATAATATCGCCATGTTTTCCTCCCAATTAATTTCTATACCCCTGTATGTATACTATATTCAAAAGAAAGAATCAACACAGAAGTACTCTATCTCATTTCTCTCTGAAAGAAAAATGGTCTTTTTACACTTTATTATGAAACCACAATAAAGTGACGAAATCAATCATTATTTATTTTGATTTTTCGAAAGATTTAAATACTAGTAAACAGATCGTTTTTTCTTATTATAATGAAGAAACGCAGAATTTTTATCTTCATTTCCCCTTTTCTTTCCCGTTAAGGCTGAGGTTCGCTTATGAGTAATATAGTAGACCCAGTGTTGCAAGAACGTCAGAAAAATGATTCTAAAAACGAAGGATGCGAGATAGGATAGTATGAACACGTGAAGCGAAAGACTATATTGTGATTGGCTCAGGAAAATACGAGTTAACTTAGAAATGCGATATACACAAAAAAAGGAAAGCTTCGGAGACGAAAGCTTTCCTTTTCTAGATTAATCTCCGTCAAGGTTTGCACGACAATTATTATGAGACAAAGAGGTACTTTGTGCTTCATGCTGTTTTTTCTCACCCTGCATTGTCATATTTTCTCCGTCCTTGCTCCCTTTAGCAATATGTTTAGTTTTCTTTCCTTGGTTTAATGTCATGTTCATTCCCCTTTCTGGTGGATATAGTGTATGAAAATAACTCACACGCCATAAGAGGAAATGATATGAAAAAGCCCCTCTTAAATTGAGTGAGCTTTCTGCCTAAAACTGCTTTTCCTTTTATTGCTGAATCCGCATGAAAGGATATTCTCTATTTTAAACGTTCGTTTCTCGTTCCTTAGTAAGCACCAAGCTTTTACGCTCTGAGGATCAATTTTATACACAATGATAAATCGCTGTGTCAAACATCCTTTATCATCCATATAAATAATTTCAACAGGTCGTTTCGAAGAGTAGCTTTCTTGAAATAGCCGTTCCATAGAATTCGCTCCTTTAATTTTTAGTTTACCGAACACACGTTCCTTTTTCAAGTGTTGTAAACTGAATAATTCGGTAGCTTTTACAGCTTAAAATGGAGAAAAGAGTGGGAAAAATGATAAAAATCATACAAATATTAGGTAATTGTGATATGGTAAAAGAGATTACTTAAGTTGGGAGAGGTGCATGATGGAAAGTAACATACTTAAATGGATCCCCGTTCCTTACTTTCAATTAAATCAAGAAGGTAAAATCCTGCATTTTTCTAGTCAAGCACATTCTTATTTTTCTTCAGTCTCCAGTCTGTGGAGCATTATTCATAAAGACGACCGGAAACAAGCAATGTGGATGCTGTCACAGCACTCTTCATCTAACCCCATCATCAGGCATTTGCGTTTGAGAACGAGCGATGATACATTTGTGAATTTTAAATGCACGATTCATTGGAAAAATAATGTAGGTCATTTAGTATGCACCGAAAAGAAAAATGTCAAGGATCCATTAGATGTTGTATTATCTGCTCAATCCTATTTAGAAAACTCAGACAAGCGATTAAAAGAATCGGACAAGGTGTTAAATAATGCAGCAGATTTATTATTTAATCGATTAAAACGATAACCAAATGAACATAATTTGCGCTGTATTCGGTTATTTCTCTCATTTTTAAAAGTCATTGAAAGGCTACCTATAGGGGTGGCTTTTTGTTTTGTTCTACACGTAAAGTCATTCTCTTTTTGTCCGCACCATTTAGTCCACAGTACATACACTAATAGGCATACTTTTCATATTTATTCTTTCTATATTTATGTTTTGCTCAGAAAAAAAGTCCGAATAATCAATAAATGTTTGAACATTTTTTAAAATTGACATATATTATAAACAAACAATCATTTGAATGTTTGAATGAAGGAGGAAATCATGCCAAAAGACCGCTGTGATATTTATTGTTTTAACGAAGAAAAGGTGAATCGTATTAAGCCTTCTATCGATGTTGAAGCTGTTCAGGATATTTCTACGATGTTCAAAGCGTTGGGAGATGAAACGCGGCTGAAAATCGTATTAGCCCTTTATAAAGGTGAGGAATTATGTGTATGTGACGTAGCCAACATTGTAGGCTCTACGGTTGCTACTGCTTCTCATCACTTAAGACTGCTGCGAAATATAGGAATTGCCAATTATCGCAAAGAAGGAAAGTTAGCTTTTTATTCTTTAAGGGATGCACATATTAAACAAGTAATTGATATTATGTTTGCTAAAAAAGAAGATGTAACCATTTAAGTTTTTCTTACCGTATAGGGAGTGGGACACAATGAAACACGAAGATAAAAAACATCATCACCATACCGGAAGCTGCTGCAGCGGCCCCTCTTCATCAGAAATTGAGAACAGCCCCTGCTGCTCCTCTTCTTCAGAAGCCGCACCTACTGAAGAACCTTCTTCCTGTAGTACAAAGAGTCACGCACACAGTCACAGCTGCTGTTCAGATACAAGTGCGTTAACGACCGATAAAAGCCAGCATTCTTGCTGCAGTGATCACGATATAGCAACAGGCAGTGACATAGAAGAAACGGCTGAATACCGCGTGTATGGAATGGATTGTCCTTCTTGTGCTGCTACGATTGAAAAAAGTTTAAAAACGTTAAACGATATTCAACACGTAGCAATCAACTACAATACAGGAAAGCTTCAAGTGGCGGCGGCAAGTGAATCAGCTCTGTCACTCATTCCAAACTCAGTGGAAAGACTGGGCTTTAGTATTGAGCCTATTCAATCAAATAAGAAAATGAAAACGTATTTGATTGAAGGAATGGACTGTGCAGCTTGTGCAAACACGATTGTGAATCATTTAAAAACAGTTCCTGCTGTCAAAGACGTACGCGTTAACTTTTCAACGGGAAAAGCACAAATTGAACATGATAATGAAGCTGATGACATTATTAAAGAAGTATCTAAAGCTGGGTATACCGCTACTTTAGTGACCAGCAGCAGGCAGCCCGCTGAATCTCGGCACCATAAAGGCAAAAATGGTCCGATTATTTTTTCAGGTATTCTCATCGCACTAGGTTTTATCGGTTCTCATACAGGAATTGCTTCTTATATGACAACTGTACTGTACGCTATTGCTATGATTGTTAGTGGATATAAGCCGGCTAAAAGTGCTTATTACGGAATCAAAAGCCGTTCTTTAGACATGAATGTTTTAATGACCGTTGCAGCACTTGGAGCAGCTGTTATTGGTGAATGGCTTGAAGGCGCTACGGTCGTTTGGCTGTTTGCTTTAGGTGTAGCTCTGCAAACAAGATCAATTGAACAAACAAGAAACTCGATACGAGGTTTGATGGATTTAGCTCCTTCTGAAGCATGGGTAAAGGAAAACGGGCAGCTGATTAAAAAAGCTGCGGAAGATATTTCAATTGGCAGCACGATTGTCGTAAAGCCAGGAGACCGAATTCCGCTCGATGGTGAAATTATAAACGGGGAATCCAGTATCAACCAAGCTCCTATTACAGGTGAATCTATTCCCGTTGATAAAGTAATGGGCGATGCTGTCTATGCCGGCACGATTAACGAAAGCGGATCTTTAGAAATTAAAGTAACAAAGCTAGTCGAAGATACGACCATTTCTAAAATCATTCATTTAGTGGAAGAAGCACAGGAGAAAAAAGCGCCGACTCAAGCATTTGTTGATAAATTTGCAACCATTTACACACCTATTGTCTTTATTTTAGCTTTATTCATTATGGTCATCCCTCCCCTGTTTGATGGTGCATGGAGCGAGTGGTTTTACAAAGGGCTTGAATTATTAGTTGTCGCTTGTCCATGCGCTCTAGTCATTTCGACTCCCGTCGCCATTGTATCTGCGATTGGAAACGCGGCGAAAAATGGCGTGCTCATTAAAGGCGGGACGTTTTTAGAAAAAGCCGGTGCAATCAATGCGATTGCTTTTGATAAAACAGGAACGCTAACAGAAGGCAAACCAGCCGTTTCAGAAGTTGTTTCCCTTGCTGCTGAAGAAAATCAGCTTTTAGCGATAACCAAAACGCTTGAAGATTATTCAAATCACCCTATTGCCCGCGCTATCGTGGATTATACTGCGGAGAAAAAAGTTGTTTCTTTACAAGGATCAAATTTTAAAATTCTTACGGGAAAAGGCGTGCAAGCAACAATTCAAGACACGGTTTATTACGCAGGTAATGCAAAATTATTCTCAGATTTAGGAACACCTCTAACACACTGCTGGTCTCAGATTGAAAAGCTTCAAAACGAAGGTAAAACGATTATTATTGTCGGAACAGCTAAAAGTGTTCTAGGCATTATTAGCGTAGCTGATACCATCAGACATACAACCGTATCTGCTTTAGAAAGCCTTAAGCAAAACGGAATGCAGCAAATTGTGATGTTAACCGGTGATAACGAAGGAACAGCTAAAATGATTGCTTCTCAGTCTCGGGTAGACCGCTATTTCGCTGATTTGCTGCCTGAAGACAAAGTAAAGGCCATACAGCAGCTTCAACATGAAGGGTATCAAACGGCTATGGTTGGAGATGGAATTAACGATGCCCCTGCCCTTGCTACTGCTGATCTTGGCATTGCAATGGGCGGTGCTGGTACTGATACAGCCATGGAAACAGCTGATATTGTCCTGATGGCAGACAATTTAGAAAAGCTTCCTCATACAATGAAGCTAAGTCGCAAAGCGTTAGCTGTTATCAAACAAAACATTTGGTTTTCTATTATTGTTAAAGTCATTGCCTTAGCCTTTATCTTCCCAGGGTGGCTTACTCTGTGGATTGCCGTCTTAAGCGATACAGGAGCAGCGCTACTTGTTATTTTAAACAGCCTTCGCTTACTCAAAATGAAAAAATAAATGGAATCTATAAGCTTTCCAGCATGCGTTGGAAAGCTTATTTTTTAGGAGGGTTTACGTGAATAACCGCTGGAACCAATTTATTTATAAGTGCTGGGCCCCTTTTTATGATGTCTTTTTTAATAACGGGATGTTTTATCGAGCCAGAAAAAAAGTCTTTCAAGATGTCCCCTTTTCGTCTGAGCAGCGCATTTTATTTGTAGGTGTTGGAACGGGTGCCGATTTAGCTTTTATTCCTCATCAAGTAAATGTAACAGCCATCGACTATTCCAGTGAAATGCTTCAAAAAGCAAAAGATAAATACAAAAACCCGTCTATAACTTTCCACCAAATGGACGCTCAGCAGCTAACATTCGACTCTTTTTCATTTGATGTTGTTGTAGCAAGCTTGATTCTTAGCGTAGTACCTGATGCAAAGCAAGCTTTAAAAGAAATGACCAGAGTAGTAAAGCCTAAGGGAACGATCCTGATTTTTGATAAATTTGAAACCAAAAAGAAATCCGCGGCTTTTCCTAAAAAAATATTCCGCCTCTTCGTAAAATTACTAGGAACGGATATTGGCCTCTCTTTTGAACATATGCTTGAAGCAAGCCGGGATCAGCTTATCTTGAAGGAAAATTCAAGCGTCATGTTGAAAGGTATGTATCGGAAAATTATTTTGCAGAAAGTTGATGAATGACTTCAAAGACGAATGATGTCTTTTTAACGTGATGGATGTACATATTATTTTCTATCTTTAATTGAAGAAAGGATGAACATTTTGATGATGAAATCAAAGGTCATACCAGTTGTCCTTGCAGCAGGCATGGTGTCCGGCTGTGGAAACGAAAGTAAAGAAAGTTCAGCTAACAAACAGACAGAAACAACACAACATGAAGAACATCAGCCGCACACATTAGGGGATAAACGAGAAGAAACAAAAAATAGTGAAACTCTCCCTTCCTTTCTGAGTGACAAGCCCGAAGATATGCAACTTATTTATGCAGCCGCTGCTAAGCATCAAACCTTACTAGAAAACATTCCTTGCTACTGCGGATGTGGAGAAGAAGCTAATCATCAAAACAACTACGACTGTTTTATCTTTGAAAACAAAGAAAACGGCGCAGTAACGTGGGATGATCACGGAACAAAATGCGGTGTCTGCTTAGAAATAGCGGCTCAAGCTGTAGTAGACTACAGCAAAGGCAAAAGCATCGAAGACATTCGTCAAGAAATTGATCATAAATATAAGGAAGGCTATGCCAAGCCTACTCCTACGCCCGAGGTATGATGCTTCAGCATAAAAATTAGTAAAAGACTTTGGTCTCTTCATCCAAAGTCTTTTTGTCATTTTATTATTTGTTGGTAAAATCTCGTTTGACCTCCCCTTTTAAGTCCTTATAAAACGCCATAATGTAAAAATAACACATTTGGACGTTTATTTACTGAATGCTCGGGGAATATGCTTTCTAACACCCAAATATAACCATGAGAGGAGAAAAAAACTATGAGTAATTCTGTAGAAACAAATCATTCAGCAAAAGTTGAAGGAGCCATTAATTCTATGAGCGAGGAGAAAAAAGAGGATATTCTCTCTAGCTTCGAAGGATTTAAAAGTTATCTAGGGGACAAGGTCTCAAAAGGTGAAAAGTTAGGGATGAATGAGGAACAGCTTGCTAAAACAGCTCAGAAAGTAGCTGATTATCTCGCTAAGCATGAAGAGCCGCGCAACCGAGAGGAAAACCTTCTTCACGAACTGTGGAAGGTTGGAAACGAAGAGCAACAGCATCACCTTGCCCATATGCTTGTAAGATTAGTTCAATAATAAAAAAGATGACACGCTTCCGTGTCATCTTTTTTATTTACAGATATTAAACAGCGGGAATGATGATTTGCTGCCCAATTTGCAGTTTGGTAGGATCTACGCTGGTATTTGCATCCTGCAGCTGCTGAACAGTCATATTATACTTCTTTGCAATGCTATAGAACGTATCTCCTGCTTGTACAGTATACGTAGTGACAGGAAGAACAATCTGCTGCCCAATTTGCAGTTTGGTAGGATCTACGCCGGGATTTGCATCCTGCAGCTGCTGAACGGTGATATTATACTTCTTTGCAATGCTATAAAACGTATCTCCAGATTGAATGATATAGAATGTAACGCTAGTAGAAGGTAAGTTTAAATACGCAGCAATTCCACGCGCGTGTGCTTCTCCCACTTCACGAAGAAACGTCGCGTTTTTTAATTTTTCAGCGTCGGCTGTTGTATCGATAAACAAGTTTTCAGTTAAAACAGCAGGCATATTTGTTTCACGCAGGACAGCATAATTAGCTGTTTTTAAACCGCGATCTGCAATCGTTCCAAATTTGCGCATGGTTGGTAAAATCTCTGCATGAAGCTCTTTTTGTAAAAGAGAAGATTGACTTCCCTCTTGTGATGGATAGCGATACGTTTCAAATCCAGTACCTCCGCCGGCATTAATGTGCATCGAAACAAATATATCTGCTCCCCATGCATTAGCTCGGTTCGCTCGATCTGATAATGAAACGAACACATCGGTTGAACGAGTTACTTGAACATCTACTAAATAGTTATGCTCTAAATACGCCCGCGCGTGTAATACAAGCTGCAGCGTAATATCTTTTTCACGCAAATTATTTCCTAAAGCGCCTGAATCTGTACCGCCGTGCCCTGCATCTAGCCATACTTTTTTCATGTGAACCTTTCCTTTCAGCCATAATATGAAAGAACTTGGGGTTAACACCGGCTTTGTCCGATGTTTTATCTCTCATTTTATATATATATGTAAGTGGACAAGAAGGGTTCGTCCTCTTAAAGGTTAGAGAACAATAACTTAAAAAACTGGATTTTACCATAAACATAAAAAATCCGAACGAATTGGATTTATCGTTCGGATCTCCCTTTAACTAACCTATGTCCACGCCTCTTAATAGAGATAAAAAGCAGGTTCGCCACCTTATCTTCTGCTATTTCTCACTAAAAGCAATTTTTAAGCCAATAAGCGTAAAGATAGAGCCTTGCACGAGATTAAGCCGCTTAGACAGCGCCGGAGATTTTCGCAAAAACTCCCCTACTTTCCCTGCAAATAGACTAATTAACGTAAAGATAATCAGCGCTTGAACTAAAAACACAGCTCCATAAACAAGCATTTGCTGCGTGGTGTGTCCGGTTGAATGATTAACAAACTGAGGTAAAAGAGCAAGAAAAAAAAGCGAAACTTTTGGATTTAGCAGGTTCATAATCACTCCTTTTTTATATAGCACCTTGTACTCAATGGCTTCTTTATTTTCAACAGCGAGAGCGGAATCTTTGGCTGTAAACGTCTTATAAGCCAGATATAATAAATAAGCTGCCCCAGCGTATTTGACAATAGCAAATGCTAAAGCTGATTGATAAATAATAGCTGACAGACCCAACGTTGCCGCTGCTATATGACCAAGCAAGCCCGTGCAAAGACCTAATGAAGTCGAAATCCCTGCGTGTTTACCGTTTGATATGCTTTGTGCTAAAACAAATAAGTTATCAGGACCAGGCATAACCGTAAGCAAAGCGGCGACACTTAAAAAAGAAGTGATTGATACGATATCCATAAGTCGTTCTCCCCCTGCATGATTTTGCCAACCATTATAGCATTTTTTACTATCTAGTATTCAAAAAAAGAAAATTTATCCATAAAAAAGGCTGGGACATAACTAAATCAATCTAATCTAAAGACGAATAAATTGTATACATGAGCTGAGCTGCTTGTTACACCGCTGTTGATTTCCGTGCAAGGCTTCGCTTTCCACAGGCGGCCGCTGAGCCTCCTCGTCGCTTACGCTCCTGGGGGGTCTCATCTGTTCCGCTTTTCCCGCAGGAGTCTTCGCCTTGTCCTCCAATCAACTGCTAGAAGCAATTGAAAACATGAAATCTATCTTCAACATAACAACAAAAAACACGAACTACCAATTAAAAAATAATTAATAGTTCGCATTTGACTTTAACTGAAATACTTTTGTCCCAGCCTTATTTTTACTACTTATTTAATTTGTTTTTCCATGATTTGTTCTTTAGCCGAGGCAGTCTGTGCTTCCGCTGCTATCATTTCATTATTAACATGAATTGCTTCTTTTAAATACTCTGTTTTGTACCCGCTTTTAAGTGCCCAAGCATAAAAGAAAAGTGCAACAATTGCAATAAGTCCCATATCCCAGCCGTATTTAATAATATTGAGTCCCCCGAATTTTTCACTTCCTATCCAGGAGATTGTCATCATACATAATAAGTAGACAATCATCCAAACGCCAGCTCGGAAGTTTTGACCAAAGCCTTTCCATTTTGATTTTGCTTGATAATAAAAATAAATTGGCAAACCAATTAAAATAATAAATAATACCTGTCCAGTTAACGGCCATCTCGCCCAGTAAAGAGTAAGTGAAGCAAAAATAAAGCCAAGAGGCGCTATTACATTTAACCCTTTTATACGTAAAGGTCTATAAAGATTGGTCCCCGTTTTTCTTAACGTCATAGCTGTGATAGGACCAGTAAGATATGAAATTAACGTAGCTACAGAAATAATTTCGGCTAAAATTCCCCAGCCTCTAAATAAAAATAAAAAGATGAATGAGACAAATAGATTAAAAAACATGGCTTGACGAGGAACGCCGTAAAGAGGATGAACTCGTCCTAGTATATTCGGCAAGTATTTATTTTTTTCCATACCATAAATCATGCGTGACGTGGTAGCTGTATACGTAATACCTGTTCCTGATGGCGATACAAACGCATCGGCATATAAAACAATAACAAGCCAGTTAATATTTAGTGCAATCGCTAAATCGGCAAACGGCGAATTAAAGTTCAGATGACTCCATCCTTTTACGATTTCTGAAGGATTTACCGCTCCAATAAACGCAATTTGAAGCAATACATAGATCACGGTTGCAATCAAAATGGATCCTACCACGGCAATTGGAATAGAGCGTCCCGGATTTTTCGCTTCTCCCGCCATGTTAATAGGGCTTTGAAAACCGTTAAAAGCAAACACAATCCCAGACGTAGCAACAGCTGTCAACACGCTTGCCCATCCATTTGGAGCAACGCCTCCTGCAGAGGAAAAGTTTCCGCTGTGAAATCCTGCAAATAAAAGAGCACCAATTGTAAGCCCTGGAATCACAATTTTAAAAACGGTAATAAGTGAGTTAGCTTTCGAAAATAAGCCTACCGTCCAATAATTTAAAAGAAAATAAATGATTAATAGCCCTGTAGCAATAGCCAAGCCTTTTCCAGTAAGAATCCCGTTTTCTACTAAACTGCCTGTCCATTTCGCCCACTCCCACGGCCATGAACTCATGTACTGAACAGAGGCAACCGCTTCAACAGGAATAACGGATACAATGGCAATCCAGTTTGCCCAAGCCGCAATAAAGCCAAGAAATGAGCCGTGTGAGTACTGCGTATACTTAACCATACCTCCTGCTTCTGGAAACATCGATCCTAGTTCACTGTAAGAAAGAGCTATAAATAAAATAACAACCATTCCAATAATCCAAGAAGCAATTGCTGCAGGGCCTGCAATTTGAGCAGCTCTCCATGCCCCAAACAGCCATCCTGATCCAATAATAGATCCAAGGCCGACCATCATGAGAGAAAACGTTCCCATTTTTCTATGTAAGTTATTCATGTATCTAACACCTTTCTTCTATATATTCTGAGAAGTGAGTTATTAAGCGCTTTCATTAAATTTAAAAAATAAAATTCATTTTGATCTCTAAAAATGCTGCTTAAAAGTACTAACCAAAAGCTTTTACATTCATTCACGCGTCCCCCTTCTTCATTTATTATTTGCTATTATATCATCATCAAGTTAAAAAAGTACGCGTTTTGAATAAAAAATATTTTTATTTTTAGAATTTTTTGCGTTTTACCAATTAAAAGTACGCGTTTTGAACACTAACATTTATAAAAACAGCCTTTTCATTAAAGTGATATACAAACGATTTTGCTGCAATAACCAGAAAAAAAGCAGGGTAAAATGAAGCGCTCATTTTACCCTGCTTTTTTAAATTATTTTACAACAGCTAACACTGTTTCTTTGAAGCTGTTATAAACATACGACCAGAGAGCCGGTTCTTCTTTATATCTTGTTCGTAACGCAGAAAAGACTTCTTTTTGCTTTTCTTCAAACGAAGGATCTTCTTTTGAAGGAAGTTCGGCGCGAAGCTCATCCACGATTTGCTGAACTTCAGGAGCACGAGGACCCCATTTACCTAGTAAATTTCCTTCATTATTAAAAATTAAAATAATCGGAATAGCACGGCCGCCGTTTGTTAAGTGACGATCAATTAATTCGGTGTCCGCATCGCGCAGTGCAACACGCACATCGATACCGGCAGCTTCAGCTACTTTACGAATGATTGGGTTAATCATCATCGCATCTCCGCACCAATCTTCAGTAATCGCTAAGAAGTGAAGCTTGTGAGCTTTTAATTTGTCAGCCAGTCCATCTTTAGGAAGCTGAAATTGTTCATAAACAGCTAAACTTTCCTCTTTTAATGTACTCATGTCGTTCATATATGTTTGAATTGATTTTCCTTCTTCAAAATACTGTTGTTCTGTTTTCATCAAGATCCCTCTTTCTTTTTTGTATATGAATAGATGAGATATCCAACCTCGTTTTCGTCTTTTTTATACGCACTACTAGTATAGCTTTTAAGCACCATGAATCAAAATATAAAAGTCTGCGTGCTCATTTTGATCATGTTTTTTTATTCTGCGACGGAATTCATAAAACTTCAATTTAAAAACAGCACATTGAGATGTTATAAAAAAAGAGAATGGGGTACATGTACACTATCAATGTAACAAATTTTAAATCTTTGTGAATATTTGAGAATGTTTATTGTGTAACCGTCATCTTTTGATTATGATAATGATATGTTAGCCACTTGACTAAATATGGAGGATGAGGCGAATATGAATCAATCCCCGCATGAAAAGCGAAAAAAACGCAAACAGTTTGTAGAACGTTTAAGACTAAAAGGAATCAAAATAGAGCTGACAAAACCGCGCTCTCACTTTTCTTCACTATCCTTACTAAAATCATAACTCGTAGCCACCTTTTTCTAAAGCGGAACGGTATCGAATTTCAACTATCTATGCTAATGCTTACATATCATTTCAAAAAGAACAGCTTCTAAGTGCTGTTCTTTTTTGATGTTTCTTTATATTTCTGCTTTGTCAAAAAAATTATAAACCTTTTTCTTTATTTTCCCCTTTTTTCTATCTAGGTCTTTTCGCTCTCTTCCATATGGTATTCTCAAAATATATAGTTCTATAAATACCTTAAATTACCACTATATTCAAGGTATATATAATATAAGTATATATTGTAAATTTATAACTCTTACTATATAATCTTGTAGAAAACGTAAAAAAAAGGAGAAAATTGATGAAAAAACTGGGGACAATTTTATTATCATTTCTGCTGTTTGTTGGCGTATTTCCAACGTCTTCATTCGCAGCCGCGTCAACATTTGACGCAGACTTCAACAAATATTTAAAATCGGTAAGCCAAACGCGAGGTTTTGAAGTAACCAAAGACGACGTTGAATATTCACTTTCACTGTATGACGATAGTCTTGAAAACTACGATACAATCGCAGATTTAGAAGATTTTTTAGGTGAACCGATTGCAGCTGACTTACATAACGTGCAAGATTTGTATGCAGATTTTGACTTAGACAAAACAAGCTTAAATGCGTTATTAAAAGAAAACGGCCAAAGCTTAGACGATTATGTGTACCTAGATGATTTATACGATGATGTCGGCTTCTATCTAGAAGGCGATGACTGGTATGAAGATGATGAGTCATATGACGAAGAAGACACTTCTTACGATGATGAATTAAGTGAAGAAGATTTAAGCGGCTTACTATCATTTATGCAGTCTGAATTAGGCTTAACTTCAGAAGAGTTAAATCGAATTGAAGCACATTTTACATCGTTAGAAGATGAGCTTTCAAATGAAGCAACGCTTAACCGCTTAGATCAATTAGGCGAGCGCTTAGCGGCATTCGAAGATTTTGATACAGCAACAGAATTATCTGCTGATCAAATCGCTGAATTAATGTCTATTTATAAAGAAATGCTAACAATCTTCCATTTAGACGCTAAATTTTCACTTGTACAAGGTGGAAATGAAAGATCGCTTTCTCTTACTGATTTAATCAACTTAGAAGAATTAAAAAATGCAAGTCTAAAAATTTCTCTTTATACAACAGACGGTAAATTTTTAGCAGACATGGTGATCACAGGCGATATGTTTAATTCTGATATCATCACAGACACAGGAAAAGAAGTAGAAAAATCTGCTGAAGCTGTAGCAAAACCAGCTCAAGCGCAAAAACCAGCAGTGGAAAAGAAACAAGAACCGGAGAAGCAACAAACGAACAGCGCTGTACAAAAAACCGTTAAAGGCGGAAAACTTCCGGAAACGGCTTCTAATTATGTAACAAATACATTAATTGGATTAGTGCTTGTAGCAGCTGGCTTTGTTCTTTTCCGCAAAGTGAGACGCGCATAAAATGGAACCAAGAAAAACAAGAAGAACAATCAATCGTAAAAAGCGGTTGATTGTTCTTTCCCTTTTAGCCGCTGTCATCTGCTTTGGTCTTTGGTTTACAACAACAAACGCCTATAAATTTGCAAGAGGCTATTTGGCATTTAAAACAATGGATACAGAAGAACCAGCCGTAGCTTCAGTCTCTAAAAGCAAGGACTCATCAACAGCAGACTCTTCTGCTGAAGCTTCTTCTGTTGAACCCAAAAAAGCGGTACACTCTCGTACTGCTAGCTCAGAAAAAAAGCCAAAAGTGTCAAATGTGTCTTATCCGAAACAGCCAAAAATCGGTGATTTAATGGGAGAACTATATATTCCTAAATTAAACGCGAAGCTGCCAATTTATCACGGTACGAACGAAGATGAATTAGAAAAAGGCGTCGGTCATTTTGCGGGAAGCGTGCTGCCTGGTCAAAACGACAATTCTGTTCTATCAGGACATCGCGATACGGTTTTTCGTAAGCTTGGCGACGTGGGTGAAGGCGATTCGCTTGTGGTAAGTACAGCAGCAGGCACCTTCACATACAAAGTAAACAAAGTACGAATTGTGGATGCGGATGACCGGACCGTTATTGTGCCAAAACCTAGAGCCACTTTAACCGTCAGCACCTGTTATCCATTTAACTACGTTGGTTCAGCACCTGAACGCTATATTTTAGTCGCTCATCTTGTTGCATCAACAACAAAATAAAAAAGCTGCCCTTAAAGAGGCAGCTTTTTTTAATGAATAGATTTCATTAGTAAATCAAACCATATTTTCAACGAAGTCGCCGTAATAACGACTGCTAAGATCACTTGCAGCGACGCTACCTTCGTCTTTTGCCCGACAAAAGCGCCAATCGGAGCTGCTAGTAAGCTTGCTCCAATAATCATAAGCGCCGGAAGCAAAAGGACTTGATGCGTCATTACTTTACCGAATGTTGTTCCCATAGACGAAATAAACGTCACGGCTAATGAGCTTGCAATCGTTACGCGCACAGGAATTTTTAACACGGTAATCATAATAGGAACAAGTAAAAATGCGCCTCCTGCTCCGACAATTCCCCCGCAAATCCCAACTAAAAACGCCAGGGCTGCTGCCAAAGGTTTTGAAAACGTCACTTCGAATGAATCGGCCGCTGGATTATTTTTTTTGGGCATAAACATTAATCCTGCAGCAATTGTTGCCATCACGCCGTAAATGAAATTGATCATTCCTTCTGAAAACGAGTTTGATAGCGTTGAACCAATGAGACTACCAACTAAGACACTGACGCCCATATATAAAATTAACGGTTTATTCAAATAGCCGCCCTTTTTATAAGCAAGAGCTCCTGAAACGGAGGCAAACAGCGACTGCACGGCTCCTATACCAGCTACTTCGTGCGCGCTGAATATTCCCACTCCTACAAGAGGCGGAACAAATAGCAACAGCGGGTACAAAACAACTGACCCTCCAATTCCAAGCATACCTGCTAAAAATGACCCGAAAAACCCGAGTGCAAATACCGTTATTAATAGTTGTACATCCATGTTTTTACCACCTGCTTTTATCAATCCAATATCATGTTTGTTAGAAAGTATGTATACATACAACGCCTTATCTCTTCTTCCATTGTATCACTGTATATGCTTCTTTTCTGTAAAAATATTGATAAAAGTGCTTTCAATTATTAATTTTTTTAATCATTAAAATCCTATCGACTTTATGCGTTATTTACGTTTAGCTCAAACTTCCTCGTTCTCCGCTCTGCTACTTGTGGTAGAATAAAGAAAAACTAGATGTTAGAACTGCCTACATGCTACGCTTATCTCAGCAGGCCCATCATCACAGGAGGCTTTCGTATGTTTGAATACAAAATTGATGACGAAGTTAGTTTGCATTTAATTGAATCAACTGACGCTTTCCCCTTGCTTTCTCTTATTAACGAGTCAAGACCTTACCTAAAAGAATGGCTCCCATGGGTAGATAGCATGCAAAGTATTGCTGACTATGATGAACTCATCCCTGAATGGAGAGCTCAATACTATAATAACCAAGGGTTCCAGGCGATCATTCGGTACTACGGAGAAATCGCCGGAATGATTGGTTTCCACGGAATTAATTGGGGAAATAAAAGTACAAGTCTCGGCTATTGGATTGGACATGATTTCCAAGGAAAAGGCATTATGACAAGAGCCGTACACGGATGCCTGAATTATGCATTTAATACGTTAAACCTTCATCGAGTCGAAATACGCTGCGGCGTTAATAATGAAAAAAGCAAAGCCATCCCTACGCGTCTAGGTTTTACGGAAGAAGGCATTTGCAGAGAAGGTGAATATCTATATGATCACTACCACGATCTTGTAATTTATGGCATGTTAAAACACGAGTGGAAGCAAGCTCCTTATGCTCCGTGGCTTCTTTCTTAAAAAGTAGAATCATTTGGACAAGCTATCGTTTAAATAGGGTATAGTAAAAAGATTAAAAGAAGCTGGGACAACAATATGTGAGTTGAAGAGAAATCCGAACGAGGTTGATTCTTAATGAAGAATCAACCTCGTTCGGATTTTTTATTGTGATGCTGAACACAGGTTTCATTCAATGCAGGTGATACCAGCTGTTGATTGGAGGGCAAGACGAAGACTCCTGCGGGAAAAGCGGAATAGATGAGACCCCGCAGGAGAGAAGCGACGAGGAGGCTCATCGGCCGCCCGCGGAAAGCGAAGTCTTGTACGGAAATCAACAGCGGTGTAACAAGCGGTTCAGCTCATGTATCCAATTTGTTCGCCTTTTGATTGGAGCGATTTCGTTATGTTTCAACCTATTTTTTAATTAAAATATTGAAGCTGTTCGCGGCGAAGCTTATCTTTTTGTTTGTCCGAAATTGAGTAGTCGTAGTTATAAATAGCTCCTTCCCAATCTCCATACATTGGATTTGGAAACACAATTAGCTTTTGACCAAATGCTTCTTTTTGTTCTTCTACAAGCTTATTTCGATCGTTCATCGACTTTTTATCAAAGCCGCTAAAATCAGATAAGTTATCACCAAACAGCAGGACTACATTATGATTCGTCGCTACTTTTTGACGGCGCGTTTCTTTTCCTTCGTCTTTTGGACCCGTCAACAGCACATGGTCTTTGGTTGCTTGAGGAATATGTAAATTCTTTAGGTTTTTAATTGTTGCCTCAAGCTGAGAAGTTGTACGGCCTGAAATGTAGTAAATATCTACACCTTTTTGATCTGCATACGTCAAGAAATCGACAGCACCTGGCACTGCTTTCGCTTTTGCTGCTTGCACCCATTCATCCCACTTATAAGGGAATCCTTTACCCGTTTTGATGGCTGAAGCTTGAAATGGGCTATTATCAAGCACGGTCTCATCTAAATCCAAAATAATGGCAGGCTTTTTATCGGTACTTTTTGCAAGCGCCTCATCTAAACGAAGCTTCCCTGTATTATAGCCTTGGTAATACAAAGCTTTCATTTCGCCGGATGTCTGGTACCAAGCGTCCGCCATAATTTGCTGATCAGCTAGATTTTGAACGGGTTCTTTTTTCTCAGCAGAAACCTCTTTTTCCTGCTGAGGGGCACATGCTGTAAGCGAAAAAGCAAGTACAGCCACACCTGTCAACGCTGATAATTTCTTATTCATTTTGCATCCACTTCCATCTCTACATATTTTCATGCTAATAATGTTATATATTACCTCAATCAAACAAAAAATCAACAAAAATACGAATAATATTTTAATTAATAATTAAAATAGTTCGTTTTAACTGATATTCCTTCCCTTTTTTTGACCATTATCCAAATATTTGTTTATACATTTTCCAAAATCCGTTTTTCTCATTCTTTCTTTTTAATCTTTTTTTAGAAACATATCGGCTTATCACTCATTTGCTCCAGAAGAACTCAATAAATCTGAATTATCTAACTTTTTATCTTGTGTTAGATTCTCTCACAAAAGTGCTTTTTTTTGAAAAGATATATAGTAAAATAGATTTTGTGAATTAAAAGACGGTGTTTTCTATCGAAAGTGTTGTATAAATATACAAAAGGGGATGGAGATATGAATCACGTAAAACAATGGGGATGGATTACCTTTGGCTGCTTATGCGTTGCCATCGGAATTCAATTTTTAACCGCTTCTAACCTCGTTATTGGCGGAACGGCAGGACTTGGCATTGTGCTGCAGCATTTAACCGGTATTTCATTTGGGGTATTGTTCTTTATCATCAATCTACCGTTTTATTTTATGGCTCTTACACAAATTGGACTGCAGTTTACGATAAAAAGCTTCATCAGCGTTAGCCTGATGTCAGTGATGTCCGATTTATTAGCTGCCAACTTTTCATTTGCACTTCCGCATCCGCTTGTAGCCGCGGTTATGGGCGGCATTATCGTCGGCATTGGACTAATCTTTTTGTTTCGTCACGGCTCTTCTCTTGGCGGAATCAACATGTTATGCGTGTTTCTTGATAAGAGATTTGGCATTAATCCAGGTAAAACAATGCTTTTGACAGATGTGTTGATTGTAGGCTCTGCAACAGTGGTATTCGGCGTAGTTCAAGTTCTTTATTCGTTAATTGGTATTTTTATCATGACAGGACTGCTTGGACGCTATCACAAACGCTCGCCAATCGAACGAACTGGTGAACATATTGAAGAAGAAGCCAAGCAACAAACGGCTTCAACTATGTAAAAAAACCGTGCGGAAATGATCCCGCACGGTTTTTTTACGCTTATTCTGCTACTTTTACAAGCTGTTTTCCTAAGTTTGCTCCTTCAAATAAACCAAGGAACGCTTCAGGTACATTTTCAAAACCTTCTACAACGTTTTCGCTGTACTTGATTTTCCCTTGCTGCACCCATTCGCCTAACTGCTTAATGCCTTCAGGGAATTTGTCAGCATAGTCGGCTACGATAAACCCTTTCATTAGCGCACTGTTAATTAATAAAGGTGTTTGAACACGTGGTCCAACATCTTGTTTTTCTAAGTTATACAGTGAAATTTGGCCGCAAAGTGGAATGCGCGCAAATTTATTTAATAAGCTAACAACTGCATCTGAAATCTCTCCGCCGACGTTTTCAAAGTAAACATCAACGCCATTAGGACACGCTTCTTTCAATGCTTCTTTCACATTTCCTTTTTTATAATTAATCACTTCATCAAATCCGAGCTCATCTTTTAAATAAGCAATTTTATCTTCAGAACCTGCGATGCCGACAACACGTGCGCCTTTAATTTTAGCGATTTGACCAACAACAGATCCAACAGCACCTGCTGCACCGGAAACGACTACTGTTTCGCCTTCTTTTGGCTGACCGATTTCAAGCAGTCCAAAATAAGCTGTGAGACCAGGCATACCAAGAACGCCGATAGCCGTTGTAATTGGCGCTAGCTCTGGATCAACTTTCTGTAAGTTTTTTGCTTCTGCGGCTGAATAGCGTTTCCAAGGAAGCATACCTGTCACGATATCGCCTTCTTTAAAGCGATCTGATTTTGATTCCGTTACGCGTGCTACAATGCCGCCTGCAAGCGGTGCGTTTAGCTCAAATGGAGGAACATATGATTTTGTATCGTTCATGCGTCCTCTCATATACGGATCAACAGAAAGGTAAAGTGTTTGAACAAGTACCTCGCCTTCTTTCGCTGTAGGCATTTCAATTTTTTCGTATTTAAACGTATCTTTTGTTGGCATTCCCTTTGGACGTTCTGCTAATAAAATTTGTTCATTCATCGATATCGCTCCTTTTTATTTCTCTGTTTTTTGTAAAATGTGCTAAACTTACTTTTGTTATTTTAAATTATATATTGTGCACAACGCAAAAAATATGATTGTGCAATAACACCGAAGGAGAAAAAGACATGGAGCTAATTCGCTGTAAAGAAAATGTTGTTAAAAAACTAAACGATTTTGTTGAAGTAACTCCCCCCGTTATTTTGTTTAAAAAAGGCAATATGTATCCGATTAAAATGGATATCAACTACAACTGGATTGCCACAGACGAACAAGGTCATGAGCATATTGTCGCTTCAAACACAAAGAATGTGCAGGACGACTACTGGTTTAGCTACCATTTTGACTTATATTAAGGAGTTTCCCGGATTTACTCTTCGTAAACGTTATATAAATAAAGTGTTGCATCAGTAAAAAAACAGCGCCAGAATTCTGGCGCTGTTTTTATGTAGTAATCGCAATTGCACGGGTAGTCGTTTGAACGGTCACCCCAGTTGAAGACCGGACAAAAAATTCCATTCTGACTGAGTACGTGTATGTACCAATTGATGCTACTGTATCTACCCATGTAAAAGAAAGAGCATTTTGCTGAGTAAATGATAGTGTTAGAACGGCTGCAGCTCCTTGCTGTAAATTCTGTGAAAACAAAAGCTGAGAATTTCTATATACTCTAAGTGTTACCCCGTATTGATAGCTAGTTAATCCAAGAGGAATGTTTGCTTCAATTGTAGCAAACCCATCTATTTTCATCTTCTGATTGTTTTTTTTCGTCTCAGCATTTACTGTTAAAATGCTCGTTTCAGAACCGTAAGTCAACGACTGCACGCTTTGAGACTGCGATGAAAATATATTCAGCTGGCTTTGAATTACGTCTCCCATTACTTTCCCTCCTCTTAGTTATATGAAATATACGGTAATAAAGTATATACTTACCTTTTGATTTGCATGACTAAGAGTTCAAAGACCTCCGTCAACCAGCTTGCTAAAACTATTTCTTAATTCACAAAAGCTGGCTACTGTAATGTTCCATTTTCTGCATCGATATCTACTTAAGATTATGTTACAATCACGGTAAAGTAATTTATGATTGATAGAATAAAAGCTAGAGCTTGAAAAATTCGAGGTGGATTATGCAAGGTAAAGTTGTATATAAAGAAGGATTTTCAGTGATAGGCATAGCAAAAAACGGAGAGTATCAAAAAGAGAATCTTTTGAAGCAAATACTTAAAGAAAAAGAAATGATTAGCTCTTCAAAAGAACCTTATATGGTTACAGGCATTTGCATGGCTCCGAAAAGAGAAAATTATTTTTATATTGCAGGTACAGAAGTGGCTGATACGGCTTGTATTCCAAGCGGTATGAGCGTTCATACGTTTCCTTCGTTTACATACCTGCAGTTTAAACACAGAGGTCCCATTACATCGCTTGGGTCGACGTATAACAGCATCTGGAATGAATGGCTGCCGAACTCTTCTTACAGCATGATTGAAGGTCCTGCTCTTGAAATTGTAAATACAGCTATACACAGCAATTTATATAGTGATACATATGAAATGGATATTTATATTCCCATAAAGCTTGGACATTAAAAAAGGTGAACTTACGTTCACCTTTTTCCTATTTTTGTAGCTGTTTATATAAATGATAAAGAGTAAAAACGCACTCTGGATGCCGCTCTTTATGGTTAAAAAAGCCATGGGGAAACATGAGTGAAAGATTCCCTTTTTCAATTCCGGTTACATACTTGTTTTCCATAAGCGGATATTCTTTCACAACCCAGCGCGCTTCATCAATCGTAGACGTAACCACCTCACCAAAGTATACGCCCATACACTCTTCGAATTCTTCTTTTGTCATCGAAAAATAGTCAAAACAATTGCTGTCTTCTAGATCATAGTAAAGAAGCTCTAATATTTTCAAACTTTCATCTGTAAAATCAACGGTGAATTCAGCTACCGCTTTGCTTATTTCATGAATATGATTCATGCACTGTTCGCGCACTTGATGATAGTAATAGCTAGCTTCAAACTGATGTTCACACGTCACTAGCGATTCTCCGTATGATGTTGTTAGATCATGATGCTTGCTCATGCTGACACCTCCACGCTAAGCTTATGGAGCAAGTATAACATTAACCAAGCTACTATTGAGCATCTTCCATTAACAACCTATCCGCGGCAATATTAGGTTCACTTTTTACTCATTATTCTGCCGTACACAAATCCTCCGCTAACAAGAAGAATACCGCTAATTAATACGCTGCTTAAAAAGATTTGCGAGTGCATCAAGTGATTATACATCATCCACACGCTCATTTCGTCATCTCCTTTTGGCCTTTTTTAACTAGTATCCCCGATTTTCTTACCGCACATGCCGGCATTTTCATCATTTTTTCATCAAATCCCTATATAGTGAAAATTGTGAAGCCAACTTTTTTTCATCGTTTTACTCTTTAAAAAGCCTGCTTATGACTCTAAAGCAGGCTTTTTTTATAGAGTGAAACAAGTAATTAAGCCGTCTATCCCCACTAATTGTGCACAGTAAGGTATAATTAAAGATAGTTTCACTTTTCTAAAGTGAGAAATACATAGGAGACATCAAAGGAGACATGCAAATGACAGAAATCGAAAAAGCGAAAATTCAGCACCGAAAGCTGTCCAAGGGACAGGTATTTGGAAGGGCCATCGCTATTGCGATTGGTGCCCTGCTCATGGCCACAGGACTTGAAATCTTCCTTGTTCCAAACCACGTTGTTGACGGAGGAATTACCGGTATTTCCATCATGCTTTCGCATATTACCGGCGTAAATCTAGGAATCTTTCTTTTTGTACTAAATCTTCCGTTTGTATTTATCGGGTACAAGCAAATGGGAAAAACATTTGCCCTTTCCACTATTTTTGGCATACTGGTTGTATCCATCTTAACTTCTATGTTTCATGATGTCCCCGCGTTTACCGCAGACGTTCTTCTTGCTACCGTTTTTGGAGGGATTATTCTCGGAATTGGAATTGGACTCGTCATTCGCTACGGCGGAGCGCTTGACGGTACGGAGATACTTGCCATTTTAATCAGTAAAAAAATTCCGTTTTCTGTGGGAGAAATTGTAATGTTTTTCAACTTCTTCATTTTAGGAGCAGCGGGATTTGTGTTCACGTGGGACCGCGCCATGTATTCCATCCTTGCATACATCATTGCGGCTAAAGCCATTGATACAGTTGTAGAAGGATTGGAAGAATCAAAATCAGCTTGGATTATTAGTGATCATTCTGATGACATCGGCGATGCGATTAATGCGCGTCTAGGTCGAGGCGTTACCTATTTGCACGGTGAAGGTGCTTATACGGGCGATGATAAAAAGGTGATTTTCTGCATCATTACGCGCCTTGAAGAATCAAAGCTAAAAACCATTGTTGAAGATTTTGACCCTACTGCCTTTTTAGCCGTTGCAGATATTACCGAAGTCCGCGGCGGACGCTTTAAAAAACGAAACATTCACTAAAAAAACGCGCAGAAAGCATGATGCTTTCTGCGCGTTTTTATGTAAAAGAGACTTTTTGAACCCGCTTAAACCATTCATAACAAAGAAGTACAATTAAACATAAGTCGATTAAATCGCCTCCGTAATACATCAGCATAGCCCCTTGCTGCGCCTCTTCTGCCGAGACGTGCATAGGCGGGTGAGCGTACACATATTTTGATAAAATACCGTGGGCGGCAAGAGCAAGAACCAATACGAACGCTCGGTGCGTAAAAGCTTTTTGATGCGGCGAAGGATCAATTGAAATCATCGATACGGTGAACAAATAGCCGGCTAAAAATACGTGAATATGTACAGCGACATGCACGAAAAAAGAGTGATGCATCATGCCATACAGACTTGTTGTATAAAGAAGCCAAAGTCCTCCTACGTTAAGAACAGAAGCTGTCACCGGACTGCTGATGAACCGAACAAACCGCCCTTTTAAAAATTTTGACACCTTTCTGGCTGCATGAACCGGAAGCGTGCGAAGCAGCAGCGTAAGAGGTGCTCCTAACGCCATTAAAAGCGGAGCTAGCATACCTAAAAGCAAATGCCCCGTCATATGCGCAGTAAAGTCCATATGAGCACGGGCTGCGAGCGGTCCTGCTACAGAAGATATGGCGCATAAAATACCAAGTGTCCAGCTGGACGTCCTATATAATGACCATTTTCTATACGTTACATTTGAAGACGTTACAGCCCACATGTATAAAAAAAAGGCAGCGGCAAAAGGCAGGGCTAATACAACCTGAGACAATACTTCATATTTAATCATGATGTGCACCTTGTTTACGTGTAAACCATGTTAAAATGATGCCGATAAGCAGCATCAAACATGCAAGTACATTCCACGTAATGTCGTAAGGTGCAATCTTCACTCCGTACCGGATTTGATGAAGTCCCATAAGCTTATGCTGCACGGTCCCGTCATAAAACTGAAACGCTCCGGCTCCAAGCAATACTCCTCCTATCCACCTTTTCACCCACCAGCCGCCCCGGCGCCTGAGATCTGCCACCATAAAAAGTGATGCAATTGTAGCGAACCAGCTGAATGCGTGAAACAAACCGTCCGACACTAAACCAGCGGCTGTTGTGGACTTATCATAAAAATGATGCCAATGAAGCAGCTGATGAAACACTGCTTCATCAATAAAAGCAACTAACCCTACGCCAAACAAAAAGCCTGACCAGCTATTTCGAGCGCGGTGAACCACGCGCTGATTTGCAGTTGCTTCGTGCTTCTTTTCCATATATATCCCTCCCTGCCAGTTCTTTAAGTTTATATCGATTCTAATGAACGTATACCCTATTAAAGAGAAATGAATCTATAATATGGAAAAATAGGAGCTATATCCTAATCTCGTTTTCACTATCTTTTCACCATAAAGGTATAGGATAGTATTTGCGAAGCCAATTAGCATATTTTTTCATAGTTTTACTCCCTTTCTAAAGACCTGTTTCCCCAAAGCAGGTCTTTTTTATATCCCGCTTCTCTTTTCACCATTTTTTCACCATAAAGATATAGGATAGTACTTGCGAAGCCAATTAGCATATTTTTTTCATAGTTTTACTCCTTTTGAAGACCTGCTTCCCCAGAGCAGGTCTTTTTTTATATCCAGTTTCTTTTTTCATCATTTTTTCACCATAAAGGTATAGGATAGTACTTGCGAAGCCAATTAGCATATTTTTTCATAGTTTTACTCCCTTTCTAGTGACCTGTTTCCCCAAAACAGGTCTTTTTTTATTTTTTCTAAAAGCTTCCATCTTTTCACCGTTTTTTCACTTTTCTTTTGTATACTAAGTTTGTCAAAGCAATTTCATCATTTTTCATAAATGACCCCTATTTATTCCCCGCTTTTTGTGAGCGGGGCTTTTTTTATAAGAAAAGCATATTTTTTAAAAAAGCTTTTCTCTTTTCACCGTTTTTTCACTTTTCTTTTATATACTGTTCTTGTCAAAACAATTTCATCATTTTTCATAGATGTACCCTATTTGCACCCGCTTCTTGTAAGCGGGACTTTTTTTGTTTTCAGATAAAAAAAGCTTAACCCGGAGGTTAAGCTTTTTTCATCTGCTTGCGAAGAACAAGCATCATAATCGTAATAATGGTAAACGCAATAAACGCTAAAAAAGGAATGGTGATAAATCCAAGCCAGTTAATATATTGACCTGAGCAAGGAACACCGCTTGTACACGTTTCAAATGCTTTAAGAGCCGGTATCTTCTGCAGGCAATAATGATAGCCTGAAAGCGCCATACCAATCACCGAAAACGGCAGGACGTATTTGTAGATGAACGTATCATTCCGGTACACGGCTACACCTAGCACAATCGCGAGCGGATACATTAAAATTCGCTGATACCAGCAAAGTTCGCACGGGATAAAGTGAAGAACTTCACTAAACGTCAAGCTTCCAAGCATCGCGATAAGCGCTGTAATCCACCCGAAAACTAAAGACTTGTTCATTATTTGTTCTCCTTAGCCGCATCTTTGACCATTTGATCAAAGTCATCGATTGTTTTTCCTTCGAATTTTTTGCCGCCTACATAAATGGTTGGTGTACCTGTGATGCCTAAGTCATTGGCTGTCTTCATATCTTGATTAAACGCATTTTTTCCTTTTCCGTCTTTAAATGCACTCGCTACTTTTTTCGCATCGGCATCGCTTGACACTTCTTTCAGCGTATCTTCTAAGTAAGATTCCGTTAAGACATCTTTCTTTTCGTCCGCTGCGTTTTGCTTTTTATAAAGAAGTTCATGGAATTTCCAAAATGTATCGTTTCCAAGCTCTTTGTATACCGTTTCGGCGAATTCTGCTGCACGAGAGGAGTCGTTGTTGATAAATGCATAGTTCATAAAATAGAATTTCACTTTACCTGTATCCACATAATCTTTTTGAATCAGCGGGAAAAAGGATTCCGTGAAGTTTTTGCAAGCCGGGCATTTGTAATCTCCAAACTCTACCACTTCTACCGGAGCTGACTCTTTTCCAAGATACGGCTGATTATCATATGTAAGAGAGGCCTTTTCATCTCCTCCGCCCTTTGACATATTCGAAAGGACGATTAACCCTAAAATACAGACCGCAATAATTCCAATCACCCAAAAAATCCACTTGCTTGAGGATGTTTGCTGATTGGGCGTTACTTTTTTCTTTTTCTTTGCTTTTGACACAATCTCATCTCCTTCTTTTCTTTCTCTCTTACAAACTTACAAAGCTGTTAGAGCTGTAAAAATCAGCGCACACAAAATAAAAAACACGTATAGCGACGTCAGCGTTAAAACAACAGGAGGCTGCATCGGCATTTTGGTTTCCGGATTTAAAATATATTGAATGCGATAATTAACCGACGTATCAGCAAATGATACGTGCGCACACGAAAGACTACCCTGTCCCGTTTTTACCATTTTTAAAAGCGCGCTGCCGATGTGAGCAGGCGTGCCATTTTTCACAATGGCATCTTGATCAGCCAGCACTTCACGCATGACCTTGAAGCGTTTATGGCTCCATTTAATAAACGGAATATACCATAGTGCAGAAGCAAGCGTGCTTAGTAAAAATGTTTTGAGCGGATCTTTGTTTGCAACGTGCGACTGCTCATGGTAAATAACGGCTTCTAGTTCATTTTCATCAAGCACAGACAGCAATCCTGTAGACAGGACGATATGCGGTGTAAACAACCCCATTGTTAATGCAATGGGCTGATCTGTTGTTAAAACTGTTAAACCTTTTCCATACGCTTTTTGCAGGTTAGTCGTTGTTGTTTCATCTCGCAGCTTCGTAATCATTTTACGGACTTTCCGCATTTGAATCACTTGCTTTACAGCTTTAATGAACAGCACGAACATCGTATGAAAAACAACCGCATTCAGCATGTATTCAATAAAAAACAAGCCGAAAAAGTGGGCTACTTTATTACAAAGTAAAATTAAGTTGAACGATAAATTCCATCCAAACAGCAAATGCAGCACATACATGCCCATCTGCATAAGCAACGTCACGGCAATAAAAAAGCACAGGTTAAAAATAAGCTTAGAACGCTTTAGTATTCCTTGATTCATTGATTATTCATCCTTTTTTAACTGTTTGACTTTTGATTCGAGCATGCTTAGCAGTGAATCATCCACTTCTTCTAGCGCATCAAGCATATGAGTAACAGCAAGCGAGCCAAATTCATCGATTAATTCGTGCGTTAACTCTTTCGACTGAGCATCGATAAATTCCTCTTTAGAAAGAATTGGCTGATACATTGATGTACGTCCTTTTAGACGCTTTTGCAACACGCCTTTTTCCACCAATCGATTCATAACGGTCATAACGGTGTTGAAGTTAACTGTTTTTTCTTTCTCAAGCACGTGCTGCACGTCTTTAATGGACATTTCACTTCCGTTCCATAAAGCCGTCATAATTTTTGCTTCAAGCGGGCCAAAAAAGCGATTAAGGCCGGTTTCGTTAAATTTGAATTTTTCAATTTTCATATTCGACACCTCACACTACTAATTGTAGTGTGAGGTGTCAAATCCGTCAACTTTTCCATGACAACCGCCTTACAATTGTCATAATCACTTTTTTACTTCATCAGTTAAATGCTGAATGGACAGCACAACTGTATCGAGCTTGGCTTCGATTCGGTGAAGTAAATAAAGCGTCACCACAATAGGAAACCCAACGTCTGAAACAAGCGTAAACCACTCTGCCATCTTCCTCTCTCCTTTTAAAAAAGCCCTTCGCACCGAAGTGGAAGGACTTTCATTTTTAAATCGTAAATTCGGTTACATTTCGCTCGACAATTTGGGCGCCTTTTCTGGCAACGAGCGCTCCGCCGCTTGAAGTAAAGACATCGCTTGCGATCAGCGCGTTCATTGCTGCTGTGATGGCTGCTGCGTCTAACGTATCTTTTGGTGATTCAATCGATAGGCTTACTGCTTTTTGTGACTCATTCAAAAACTGCATCGTTAAAGTTTTCATACTCTACCTCTTTTCTTATTTTAAAAGTGAAAACGTGACAACTTCGTTGATTTCAACAAGCGGCAGCGACTGCAGGCTGGCGATGGTTTCGCTTGCTGTAATGAGCGCATCTGCAGAACTTCCGGGCTGAATGTTCATATAGGATTTTGTCTTTAAATCGGGTTTTCCATCCTCTTTTATTCCTTGTTCTAATACTAAGCGAAGCTGGCTTGAATGCTGAATTTTTTCTGCCATCTTTTATTCCCCCTTTCACTTTATATATAGAAATGGAAATAGGAAAGAGGGATGATGGAAACATAAAAATTTTTGGTTTATAATGGGAGATAGTCTGAGTTAGAAAGAGGCTTTGGTAATGAGAAAGTGGAGCTTTTTATTTTTTGTTCTAGCATTCATGCATCCAGCTTCAGCACTTGCTGATGACGGTGCAGATGAAAAAAAGCTTGGTCCGTTTTACTACACGGTTTCTCATGATTATAGTCGAGAAAAATGGGATGTAGGGGTGTTAAATCAGCAAGACAAAACGAACATTCCTGAGACTGATTTGAACGATGAAACGCTAAAACTGTTTCAAAGCACGGTTGATGATTTAGCAGAGCTCGCGATTCGATTTGCTGCTATGAGCGTACTGCTTGTATGTTCACTCGTTGTTTTTACGTACTTTCGCATTCAAAAAAAACGCCCTTTTCTCCGCTTGTTTTTTATTTTTTCAAGCGTTGGCTTTCTATTTTGCCTCTATACATCATTGGAGTTATTTAAAAAAACTGAACAAGCAAAATCTTTATTTTACTTACTATGACTTGAAACCAAAAAAACCAGCCGATTGGCTGGTTTTTTCATGCATTTCTTACGGTTATGTAGTTCTGTTCATACGTCATTTCTTCCGTTTGCTTTTGCTGCTCCAAATGATAATAAGCAGCGCATACTCCTCCTAGACCAGCAAGTGCTAGGACAATTAGAAGTATGGATGTCGCTTTTTTCATTACTTTTTCTCCCCTTGTGTTTAACCCTACCTAGCAACGGCAGCTGTAAAAAAGAGTCCCCTTTCTCTTCTTTACTTGCTCATTACTTACGAAAGATATTATCATACTTTTTTTCATTTTTGTCATTTTTTTAGCTATTGTCAAAAAATTGTATATTTTATACTCGGTTTAACGAATGTTTAAGAAAGTCCATGGACTGGTTTTTTGAAAGGCCAAACGCCGTTACGATATAATCAACGTAGGCAAGAAGCTCGACGTTTCCCCCTAGTTTTGTTGTTTTAAATGATTGATTAAACCGATACTGCTTTTTATCTGAAAAGACGAGCCCTTCTTCTTCTAGAAATGTTTGAAACTGCTGATGCGGAAAGTAAAGCACATCATTTCGAACGTTCTCTAAATCAATTACAATAATCATGTCTTCGAGCTCAGTTTTTAGTTCCATCATACAATCGATGTATCCGCCGATGCAGCTGATTAAAGATGTAAGAAAAAAGGGGCCGTTTATATATTGAAACTGCTCAAAAATCGTCTCATCAATGTAGCTTGAAATGCTTGATTTCAGCACGTCATGAATTTGTTTTGGTTCTTCCATATACGGAATAGGAATGTGAAACTTAGCTGATCCGTTATAAAACTGCTCCCACGCAATTGTTTTATCATATGCATCAATTACATCTGTGCTTCGAAAAATGATGGATTCCGCTGAATAAGAAGCTTTGACAAACGGTGTATGCAGCATCACCGTACTCTCATCGTCCAAACGATAGTGTTTTGGTTCGCTAGACTTGCTTAAAATATATTGCTTTAACCGTTCTTCTTCCATTTGTTCGATTAAATGCAAATCATATAGTGGCAGCACGTACATATTACACATCCCGTAATGAATATAGCTTTTCCCGTGCATCGGCCACTTTCTGTTATAGATAGACAGTTCTTTTGTGCAAAATTCCTCTATTCGCTGCGTTTGATCCTCCGATTTTTGATAAAGACGATCTAAATGATAGCGATCATCGATTTCCGTAACCGGAGATGTGCCGCTTCCAATTCTTCTGTAAATTTTCCCGTAAGACATGTACGGAGGGTTCGGACCTTCGGGAATCCAAATAACAAAAACACCTTGCCCGGGGTGATCTTCAGGTGATAAAAAGCGC
Organism: Priestia sp. TGN 0903; assembly: GCF_050846855.1. NCBI lineage: Bacteria > Bacillati > Bacillota > Bacilli > Caryophanales > Bacillaceae > Priestia > Priestia sp. TGN 0903. Next base: position 240,611 of record NZ_JBOZGL010000003.1, on the reverse strand, counting down.
GTAACGATACGAGGAATGGGGTTGGTGACATCTTTCAGCATATTATTAATAAACAGCTCATATTCCTTGCGCTCGAGCAGGTTAATGGAATGGTCGTCTTCATCTACGCCAAAAATAAGCCACCCTCCTTTTTCATTGGCAAACGAAGCGATGATATTTGGGATTTTCCGTTTGACCGTTGAGCTTACTTCGCGCTTGAACTCAAGCTGATAGCCTTCTTCTAAATGTTTTTCCATCATGCGCTGCACATCTGAAAACTCAATTTCTCCAATTGTTTTTTTCTTTCCTTCTTCGCTTATAAATGGTGAATAAAACGATTCTTCGTTCACTTGTCTTCCCCCTCCTCACCACTTCTATTTAACTTATCCATATGATGAGAAGTAAAAAGACAGTCATATTTCTTTGATTTTTTTCAAAAAACAAAATTTTTACCAAATTCATCCTGTTTTATATTATGATAGAAAACGAGGTGAATAACATGATTGAAGCAATATTTTTAGACCGAGACGGAACGATTGGAGGCAGTAATGACATTCAATATCCAGGTGATTTTCAGCTGTTCCCCCAAGCAAAGCAAGCGATTAAAGACATAAAAAAACAAAACATTCCGCTGTTTTCCTTTACGAATCAGCCCGATGTTGCAAAAGGAAAGGTAAATAAATCACAGTTTATCTCTGAACTTTTAGCTTTTGGATTTGATGATGTTTACCTTTGTCCTCATGAAGATTCAGACGCCTGTTCGTGCCGCAAACCAAACCCCGGCATGCTGTTAAAAGCAGCGGAGGAGCACAGCTTAAATTTGGCTAACTGCATCGTGATTGGCGACCGGTGGAAAGACCTAGTAGCGGCCAGTGCAGCAGGCGCTCACTGCATTTTAGTGTTAACAGGAGCCGGGCATGACACGTTACATGAACGAGGAAAATGGGCTGATGTACAACCAACTCTTATTGCAGCCAATATACAGGAAGCTGTTGAATTTATCTTTACATCACTGAGTTCACAGCCGATACTATCGCATTCACATACTCGTTGAACAGTTGCTCATCCTGTAATAATTGTTCATACTGCGGAGTGGTGATTTCAAGCTGCAGTCCTTTATGCCGCTGATTGTCGTTGGCGATATTTCGAGGTGAAACGCCTTTTAAATGTACGGGCGTTTCACTGATCGGAAAACCTGAGAGTGCATGACGCACCGCTTTTTCTAACTTTTCGTCTCTTCCTCCAATATAAGTTGTGCAGACATCGCTATAGGCACCGTGAAGAGAAATGGTGACCTCTGATTTTTTCACAAGATGACGGGCCATTTCTTCATCGTAGTTTGCAGACGTAACGTGCAATTCAAACGGATTTTCTGTTTTCAGCGTTTTAAATACGTACACCGTTGCGTTCAGCTTTTCTGCTATTTTTTCCGCTACTTCTTCTGTCCCAATTTCCATCGTTCCTCCGTGAATCGCAAGCACGACAATTTCTCTCCGGCGAATGACACACTCTATTTCGTAATCAATTCCCGCTCGTTCACACTGAGATAATTCTTGAAAACTTTGATACACATCCCTCATCTGTTTCTTCACACCTTTCTTTTATCTTTCATATACCCAGGCTTTAATTTTCCTTTTTCTTCATATAGTAAAAGTAGTAAAGGGATTAACCCTTTGTTTACGCGTTCATTTTTGTTTTTATACTTTATATTTTAGTGTGCACAAAAATTTTTTTTGAAATTCGAAATAAAAGTATTGCCAAACAAACCGTCCAGACGGTAAAGTATTCTAGGGAAAATCAAAAAGGAGGAAATTCATGTGTCTACATATGATGATATATTGCTTGCGGCCACTCAGGTTGTACAGCGTGACGGCGTTGGAAATTTAACGCTCGAAAAAGTAGCAAAAGAAGCCGGTGTTAGTAAAGGCGGCTTGTTGTACCACTTCTCATCAAAAGATGAATTGATTCAGCAAATGCTGTACTCAGTCACAAAGCAATATGATGACGGGCTACACGTGCAAATTGAACATGATGATGCTCCTGGCAAATGGAGCCGGGCTTATCTCGCTGAGACGCTTCATGACCTTCAGCGTGAACAAGCGATGAGCGCAGGGTTGCTTGCAGGTATTGCAACGAATCCTGAACTTCTGCAGCACCTTCAAACACACTATGAAAAGTGGCAGCAGCATATTGAACAAGACGGCATTGACCCTGTCCTTGCTACCATCGTGCGCTTAGCAGCCGATGGATTATGGTTCAGCCAAATGTTTGGGCTCGCACCCGTGGATCCAGACATGCAAAAACAGATTCAACAACAACTTCGGAAATTAACAGAGGAGGGTTTTCGATGAAAGCCTATTTATTTTTAGCAATTGCAATTAGTTCAGAATTATTTGGTACATCTATGTTAAAAGCATCAAACGGATTTACAAAATTTTGGCCTAGTCTTGGTGTTTTATTAGGATTTGGTCTTGCTTTCTATGCGCTTTCCACATCACTTCAGCACATTCCACTCAGCGTTGCATACGCCATTTGGTCTGGTGTAGGAACTGCTGTGACAGCTGTAATTGGCGTAGTCATTTGGAAAGAAAGCGGCAGTCTTACGATGGTATTTGGCATCGTATTAATCATTGCAGGAGTCATTCTTTTAAATTTAAAATCAGTGGCTCATTAAAAAAAGAGCCAGTAAATACTGACTCTTAAGCAAAGGAGGAAAATCGACTGTCTACTTATGAAAGTAGTATGTATCGTTTTCCTTTTTTTATACTCTTTTATAGATTAAACGGATCTAGGAATTTAACAGATGGGTATTTGTCCTGGAACAAACGCCATACAAAGTCGTTTTCAAACATAAGAACGGAATGCTTATCACGGTCTTCTACTAGCATCACGCGAGAATCTAGCATGCGATCTTCGATTGTTGCTTTGTCTACCCATTTTGCAATGTTGTGAGACATGCGTGTGAATTCAAGATCGACATTGTATTCACCTTTCATGCGGTGTTCAAACACTTGGAACTGAAGTTCACCAACTGCTCCTAAAATATAATCTCCAAAGAACGGCGTACGATAGAGCTGTACGGCTCCTTCTTGTACAAGCTGATTAATCCCTTTTTCAAAGTGCTTGGATTTCATTGCGTTTTTCGCACGAACTTTTACAAACAGTTCAGGCGGGAACTTTGGAAGAGCATCAAATTCGAATACTTTTCCTTCTCCTACAATTGTGTCCCCGATTTGATACGTGCCTGAATCATATAAACCAATGATATCTCCAGGATACGCTGTGTCTACTGTTTCACGGCTTGACGCCAGGAACTGATGAGACTGCGCTAGCTTCATTTTACGGTTTGTTCTTGCTAACGTCACGTTCATTCCACGCTCGAATTTCCCTGAACATACGCGTACGAACGCAATGCGGTCGCGGTGAGCTGGGTTCATGTTCGCTTGAATTTTAAAGATGAAACCTGAGAAGTTTTCATCCGTAGGCTGAACGGTGCCATTCGTTGATTCACGAGGCTGCGGCGGTGATGTTAATTGTAAAAATGAATTAAAGAAAGACTGTACACCAAAGTTTGCAATCGCACTTCCGAAGAAAACAGGTGTTAATAGACCTTGCTTTACTTTTTCAATTGAAAAATCATTACCTGCTTCGTCTAATAGAGATAAATCATCCACTAAGCCTGGTAAATACATTTCATCGACGTGCTTTTTAATTTCATCGTCGATATTTTCACCGTCAAAGTCTGCAAAATATGACTCTTTGTTTCCTTGGTATACTTCAATTTGTTTTGAAAAACGGTCATACGTTCCTTGGAATCGTTTCCCCATGCCAATTGGCCACGTTACAGGGTATGATTCAATACCGAGTACATCTTCAATTTCTTCAAGCAGCTCAAGCGGCTCTTTTCCTTCACGGTCTAATTTATTGATAAATGTTAGGATGGGAATACCGCGCATACGACAAACTTTAAAAAGTTTAAGCGTTTGTGCTTCAATCCCTTTTGTTCCGTCAATAACCATGACCGCACTGTCTACAGCCGTTAAGGTACGATACGTATCCTCACTGAAGTCTTCGTGTCCTGGTGTATCCAAGATGTTAATAAAGTGATCTTTATACTCAAACTGCATAACACTTGATGTAACCGAAATTCCACGTTGTTTTTCGATTTCCATCCAGTCAGATGTAGCAAACTTGCCTGATTTTTTTCCTTTAACCGTTCCGGCTGAACGAATCATTCCACCCAGTAACAGCATTTTTTCTGTTAACGTTGTTTTCCCGGCATCCGGGTGAGAAATAATGGCGAATGTACGACGCGAATCGACCATTGTTTCTTGAAGTTGGTTGCTCATACGTTTTAAAATCCTTTCTGCTCTACAATTCCTATTTTCATCATTTCATTATACGCTTTTTTTATACTGTGTGACTAGTTTTTTTCATATTTGAATACTTCTGCAAAATCAAAGAAATCGTCAACAAGGTGTAAAAAGCGAACAAGAAAAGACCCCTTTTATAAAAGGGGCCTTCTCCCAGTTTAGTTTAACGAACGACCAGAGAAACGTTCTGCTGATCGGCTTAAACTTTATAAAAAAAATTACTTTTGAACGTTAGCAGCTTGTGGTCCACGGTTGCCTTCAACGATTTCAAATGTAACTTCTTGACCTTCTTCTAAAGTTTTGAAACCTTCGCCTTGGATAGCAGAGAAGTGTACGAATACATCGTCTTGTCCTTCTACTTCGATGAAACCGAAACCTTTTTCAGCGTTGAACCATTTTACTTTACCTTGTAACATATCTCTTTTCCTCCTTGTGTGACAATCCACACATTGTGTATTACTCTATTCCTGCTCTTACAATAAGTCAAGACGAACACTTCGAACTATCCTTACCGAACAAAAATAAGCACCTTTATTGTAACAAATCCTCCAAAAAATTTCAAAGGAATTTGCACATTCTTTTTGTTTGCTTCTATCCCTTACCTACAGCCTTTCTACCCCCTTTTAAGCAGCCGAATGTGAACGAATTATCCGCACTTCTTCTTGATGTTTCTTCTGGTATAACGATCCTTTAAATGGATAACGCTATAGAGATAGATACTCTTTCTATTTATGAGAAAGCAGGTGACATCACAAGCGATGGAAGACATTCTTTTGTCCCTTCTTAGAACCTTTGTTTCTTTTATTATCTTAAGCATTACAACTTTCCTGATTGGAAAACAAATTAACACGCATAATAATCATTTTACATTTGCAATGTCCATCATTATTGGATCGTTCATCGCAAATATGGGATTTGATTTAAAATTAAAATTTCTGCCGATGTTCGCTTCTTTTGCTTTTCTTGTGGCCATTCATTTTCTTTTAGCATCAACAGCTCTAAAAAGCAGGCGCTTACGAAAATGGATTACAGGCCGCCCGACGGTTATTATGGAAAAAGGAAAGCTTCTTGAAGCAAATATGAAAAAAGTCAAATATTCTATTGACGACTTGAATCAGCATTTACGAGAACTAGGAACGTTCAACATTGCTGAAGTAGAATTTGCTGTTTTAGAAGTAAGCGGAAAACTGTCAGTATTAAAAAAAGCGGCTTATCAAAACATTGCCAAACAGGACGTTTTGTCTAAGCCGTTTAAAGAAATGAATTTACCGGTAGAACTCATCATGGACGGAGAAATTATTCATAAAAATTTAACATCTCAATATACCGAACAATGGATCAACCTTGAGCTTTCAAATCGCCAGCTTCAGTTGAACCAAGTGCTGTATGCAGTTGTGTCAACAAACGGCATGCTCTATGTAGATGAGTATAAAGATCAGCTGTCCGCTCCTACAGACAGAGAATAAGGTTGAGACATAACTAAACGAGTTTGATTCTCCATAAAGAATCAAACTCGTTCGGATAAAATACGTTTGTCCCAGTTTTACTGTGCCATTTCTTCAACTGTTCCTTCTTTTAAGCCATAATAGTTCCGCTCAAATCGCTTTATTTCTTGATCATAGCGGCGTACTTTTGCATCGGCTAGCTGGCGGCTTTGTTTTGTTTCTTCAAGCAGCTCGACCTGCTGATTAATTTGAAAAATAGTCGTCGTCAACTCGTCTTGATAATCATAAATTTCATTTTGAATATCCACGCATACGGGCAAACGATTTGCTAAAATAAAGTCCGTCATTTGCATAAGCACTTTTTTACGCTCTACTTCTTTCACTTTGCTTTTGACAGCTCGTTCTGCAGAACGGAACGTCAGCCTTACTTTAGAGAAGAAGTCACCTTTAATCGAAAGCTTACGCTGCAGTTCTTCTACATCTTGTTTTAATGATTCATGCTCTTCAATCATTTTTTGAAGCACAAGCCCTCCGTTTAATGATGTGAGCTCCATTTCATCAAGCTGATGGCGAATAGCTGTTTTGAGCGTTTCAATTTGTTTCACCGTCTTTTTCTCCGTTGCGCGGAGCTGCTTAACATACTGCTCTGTTTTATAAATAAAGCTGTCCAACCGTTCACGGTCAAACAGTGACTGCTCTTTCTTTTTTACATAATCTTGATACGCTGTGTGTACAGATGACCATTTAATCAGCAGAGACTGATAATTCAACAGCTCATCCTGATGCTCAAGCTTGTACGTCCACATCAGCTGAACAACTACTAATAACAGCGGTAAAAAAGTTCCAGCTTCTTTGCGTTTTGCAATAATTTCATGACTTTCAAAGCTCGCCATTAAAAACAGCGGCGCATTCATACTAAATAGCAGTGCTGGCGGGTAATTAACGGGAATAAAAATACTCATTACGGTTGCCATAAGGCCTGAAATAGCAGGGTATGCGTGCGGAGGAAGCTGTTTGTATAGCTCGATTGTCCCTTTTTTTTGCAGCAGTTTCACAAGCGATTTCTGCTGATAGTCTCCTAATGCATCAATCATTCTTTCTTGATACATGGGGTTTAGCTGTTCAATCCAATTCATCAACTGCTGCTGAAACACAGCTTGCTGACGATTTGTAGCAATCATGTACTGCGAATCAATTAGATGAAAGAACAGTCGGATTTGATGGCGCATTACGTCTTCTAGCGTATGACAGCGTGCAATTGAAAACAGCTCATTGTATTTAGATACAAGCAAATTTCCAATGTTATCACTTAACTCGTACAGTTCGCCATTTGTCGTAGCATGAGAAACGGGAAGTTCAAAAAACTTCGCCATTTCAAGCAAAATATGCAGATGCATGTCTACTTCAGGCTGTTTTTCAAGCAATTTCATTTCTTCTACCAATGATGCTTGAAAATCCGTATGCTCCGTTTGCTGATACTGTGCTGACATTTCCGTATAAATGCGGTGGTCACATAACACATAAGCAGCTCTTAGGATATCGCCTTTAGACGTAAGCAACCCATACAATAACTGTTGTCCGTTCATCTTCACACCGTCCTTCATTAAATTTTCTTACTATAGCTTTCTATCATTTTATACTTTTTCTATAAATTCGATGCAATAGTTCAAATTTCCTGTTATCTTTCTTCTTGCTTTCTTAATACGAAGAGTGCCGTCCAACATGACATCAGTGCAGGCGGGATTATCCAAGTCATATATCGCCACTCACCCGTCACAAGCGCCATAATGAGAAAGATGAGCGGAAAACCTATTAGTACTATGATAACACGTGCTCGGCTTACCGTTTTTTTCATAGTGCATCGCCCCTTCTGTTCGTCCCTTATTCCTATAATACCCTTTCGCTTCTATAGCATTAAACACCTTTATAAACCGTTCGTACATTTCCTCGTTTTCTAGACAGTCTATGACATAAGTTTTAAAAAAGAACAGAGGATACCTCTTACTTTGATGAATCTCGTAAGCAGCTTTTATGTTTTGACAAGCTAAATCGAGAAAAATGTGTTATGGTAAAAGAAAATTTCGTTTTTACTACCTACATTGAAACGAAAGGGTTGATCGTATGAACATTTTTTTGATTGGCGCAAGTGGCAGGACCGGACAGGAATTAATAAAGCAAGCGATTAAAAACGGACATTATGTAAAAGCATTTGTGCGAAATCCATCTAAGCTTAAGATAACGCATGCGAACGTACACATCATACAAGGGGACGTGCTTGATTATTATGAAGTTTGTCAGGCCATGCGGGGGTGTGATGCAGTAATCTCTTGTCTTGGAACCGAAAATCTAGGGCATTCTACCCTTTTAGTAGAAACGACAAATCTGCTGGTTCAATGTATGAACGAAAACGGAATTCAGCGTATCGCCTACACGGCTTCAGCGGGAATCGACGGAGAAATTCCTGGGATGACGGGCTGGCTTGCTCAGCGTATTTTAAAAAATGTACTTCGCGATCATCACGAAGCCGTGAAGCTCTTGAAGGTAAGCGGACTCGACTGGACCGTTGCTCGGCCAATGGGTTTAACAAGCGGTCCATTAACCACGTATTATCGTATAGGAGAGGCTAGCATACCAGAAAACGGACGCAATATCAGCCGTTCTGACGTCGCTCATTTTCTCCTTCAAGCCGTAGAAAACAACAGGCACATAAAAAAATCACTAAGTCTTTCGTATTAAGTGTTCTAAAGGAGTGTTGATAGTGAACCTATCAAAAATTTTTCTAAAAATAAGTCTTGTACTTTTAATGGCATGCGTCTTTATTGAAGGTAATTTTCAGCTGGCGCTTGGCATCTTTGCTGCTGTTTGCATGCTTGTCATTATTTTTGCCAAGCCTCTTGCAAAATCGCTGCTTCCTGCTAATAAAAAAACAGGAAAAAAAGACCGCGAAACGTTAATGATGATTATTGGTGTGATCGTTTTTATTTCAGGAAGCTTTTTTATTGCGTAGTACTGTAAAGAAAACAGACTTAAATCCACATTTTCAATCATATAAAGGGCTGTGCTGTAAGTCGAATGTTCGACTTATGACACAGCCCTTTTTTAGTTTTAATAAGGTCTCTTTTTACAATAGCTTCTGTTCTTTTATATACATACCATTCCATTATTTAAGCAAATTACCTACCAAACCCTCTTATGCTTTTTTCATCAGCTCACATAATATATGTAGAAGATGTCAGAAGACAAGCGTCAAACGATTTATATCTAGAAAAAGGAGGAAGATAAATGAAATGCCCCCATTGTGCTTATTCTAATTCGGAAGGGGTAAAATTCTGCTTAAATTGCGGCCATGAAATCGTGGACCACAACGAAAACTACAGCATATTCTACTTGTTTGCCCATCGTGTTGATAAAATTCCGAGAAATGAACGTTCCGTTGAACCTAAGTTTCGAAATATATTTTCTCGAGTCTTCCGACAGCACAGTGAAATGGAAGCTGAACGGCTTTTTATTGTAGGAACAGGGCTTACGACTCCTAAAATAGAAGAAGTTGTAAATACATGGCCAAAACCTTGGCTTTTTGCAAGGGTCTTTCTTATTGCGCTTGTCGCATACTTAGGCCTATATTTAGGCGTAAGTTTGTTCGAAAACATCAACTTCATACCAGGTCTTATTGTAGTCGGTGCTTTTGCAGTTCCATTTACTACTCTCATTTTCTTTTGGGAAATGAACGCTCCCCAGAATATTGCTATTTACAAAATTGTTTATGTCGTTTTTATTGGCGGAATCCTTTCACTTTTATTAGCACTTGTGTTTTACGATATTCTTGGAAATAACACAAACGTGATTGTAATTGGAATATGTGAGGAACTCGCTAAAGTTATCGCTGTTATTTATTTTGTGCGCAATCTTAAATATAGATATATCCTTAACGGCCTTCTTTTAGGAGCTGCAATAGGAGCTGGTTTTGCTGCTTTTGAAACCGCTGGCTATGCTCTACGGGCACTTCTTTCCGGCAGCTTTCACATGCTTTATTCCACAATACTCTGGCGCAGTATTTTCGCTCCTGGGGGGCATGTGGCTTGGGCTGCCTTGACAGGAGCTGCCATATGCATCGTACAAGAAGATAAGAAATTTCAGTGGAACATGCTGGTAAAACTGAAATTTCTCGGTGTATTTTTGCTTGTCGTTTTTATGCACGCTCTTTGGGACTCACCTATACTAGGTGTTGTCCCAGCAGGACATACGATTTTGACGGTTGTCTTATGGATTTTAGTATTCAGTATGATCCGTATTGGTCTAAAAGAAATCGCGGATAAAAAGTTGGAGTTGACCTACTCTAAAGAAAATCCTACACCCTCTTAGGAGATGTTCAGCTTGCGTTAAGCTGCTCGTTTTAACTTTTTATTACCTTTATGTTTCATTTTGAAAATTGGTGTTACAAATTGTAAAAAACAGCATTCAAATTACCTGTACATGATATGATAACCTCAATAACATGAAAGGGTGACTTGGTGAATGAACCTCACTGAAATTAAGCATATGATAACAAATTTAGTAAATTATAAAGATAGTGATATTACTCATACTCTTGCTAATAGGTTTACACTGAGTTATTCAGAACAATTAAACAGTTTTCAAATCTGCGACATTGAGAACGATATCATTTATCGTTATGAAGAACTGGAAACAGCTGCGTTAGCTTTGTTTAATATGATCCATAATCTTCCTAAGACCATTAATAGACATATTAATTCGTTTGAGCAAGTTTAAAACAGACAAAAAAGTTCATTTATTAACTAACATGAGCTTTTTTGTCTGTGTCTATCTATTTTAGTTATTTATAACCTTTTTCAAAAGCAGAATATCCTTTTGAATGGCCCGTCTAATTTCTTCAACTTTACAACGTTTATATTCTTGTACTAAGCGATAGAGCTCTCTTTTAAATAAAAATTCATCTTGTTGACTACTCATAGCAGCATGCCCCTTATTAGCTTTCTATTACAAGCGATTAAAGAAAGTATTCCCTTTTCTTCTTGTAAAAAACAATTAAATTAACACACATTTCATCCGAAGTTTATAAAAACGGCCAGATGTTCTTGCCTTTAGAGGAATAGCAGCTCAAAAAACATAAAAAAACATTGACTACTAGCCCTCAGTCAATGTTTTTTAAATTACTTTAGTTCTAATTCACTAAAGCTAATTCACATATTTTTAAGCGTTCATGTCTCCTAAACCTGGAGCGTGCTCATTTGGCATTTCAGATAAGTGAGGAACGGGAAAAGCTTCCGGTGGAGGCGTTACGCTCAAGTCTCCGCCATTTCTGCTTGGCGTCTGCCCTTGGAATATTTCTTCCATTCTGTGCGGATCTGACCTAAAATCAAATTGCGTGTTATGATAGCCCATCTCGACAAATTTTCTTCATTCAGGGTATTTATTAATATCATAATTTGGTACAGGGAAAAGCTTGCCCCAGTCCATGCACAAAAAAAGGAGCTGGTTAAAACCAGCTCCTTTTTCTCTATTATTTCTCTATCCCTGCTTTGATTTCTTTAATCATGCCTGCCATTGACTCAAGGCCTCCTCCAGATAAATACCAAAGACCTGGATCAAGATACACAACGTGATTGTTTTTCACTGCATTGACTTCTTTTACATACTCATTTTCAACAATTTGTTTAGCAGATGATTTTTCACCAATTGCTGCGCCGCGGTCAACCACGAATAAGTAGTCCGGGTTTTGCTTAACTAAATATTCATATGCAATGCTTTGACCGTGCTTAGCCGATGGATCTAGGCTGTCGTCTGCTGCTTTGATACCAAATACATCATGAATTAATCCGTATTTAGACCCTGGACCAAATGCTGTCATTTTGCTGTCATTTGCCATCATTACAAGCGCTTTTTTATCTAGTTTGTCCGCTTGTTTTTTCAAATCTGCAATTTGCTTATCAATTGCTGCTAGCTCTTTTTTCGCTTGATCTTCTTTATCAAAAATTTGTCCTAGTACTTTTGTGTTTTCTTTAAATGACTTCATATAGTGCTGGTTGTCCGTATCGATATAGATCGTCGGCGCAATTTTTGAAAATTCATCAAATGAATCTGCTTGGCGCCCTTGAATAATAATTAAGTCTGGCTTTAGTTCTGCAATCTTTTCGAAATCAGGTTCTTTTAAGCCACCTACATTCGCATACTTATCATCTTGATACTTTGATAAATACTCAGGAATCGCTTGTTTTGGCAAGCCCGCTACTTCAACGCCTAGTTTATCTAGCGTATCAAGTGCACCCATGCTGAATACTACAACTTTTTTAGGATTTTTCTCAATTTTAATTCCGTCTTTATTGAACTGATCGGTTACCGTTACCGTTTCTTTTTGCTTACTTTCTCCACCTGTTGTTTCTTTTGCTCCTTGATTACCGCAAGCGGCCACAACAATCGCCGTTAAGACTGCTACAAACATTACTAACACTTTTTTCACTTTTGTCACCTCATGAATAAATTTTATGAAAAATAAACGCAAATACGCTGTCCGCCAACCGTTTCGATTGGAATATCCATATCGTATATATCCTTTAATACAGATGTTTGAATGATGGTTTCTGTTGGGCCTTCACGGATCACTTCACCGTTTTTAAGCGCCACGATGTAATCCGAATAGACAGACGCAAAATTAATATCGTGAATGACAATCACAATGGTTTTGCCTAAGTCTTCTACGAGACGTTTCAACAGCTTCATAATTTCAACAGAATGCTTCATATCTAAGTTATTGAGCGGTTCATCTAAGAAGATATACTCCGTGTCCTGTGCGATGACCATAGCGATAAAAGCTCGCTGACACTGTCCTCCGCTCAGTTCATCTAAGTATTTATCTTGAATACTTTCAAGCTTCATATAACTCAGCGCCTGATCAACCGCTTGTTCATCGCTTTTTGTTAACCGGCCTTTTGAATAAGGAAACCGGCCAAAATTTACGAGTTCACGTACGCTAAGTCTGATATTCAGTTGATTGGACTGTTTTAAAATGCTCATTTTTTTGGCTAAATCCGAGCTGTCAATATTCTCTATATTTTTTCCTTCTATTGATATTGATCCTGAGTCGGCTTTAATAAGACGGCTCATAATGGAAAGCAGCGTACTTTTCCCCGCTCCGTTTGGGCCGATAAATGATGTGATTTTCCCTTTTGGAATCACCACAGATGTTTTTTCTAAAACGGTTTTTTCTCCGTATTTTTTACTGACATTTGTTACTTCTACCATGATCTATTCTCCTTTAGCAGCAAATAAATAAAGTAAATTCCGCCGGCAAAGTCAATGATGACGCTCAGCGTGGTGCTGAAGGTGAACACTTTTTCAACAATAAATTCTCCTCCGACGAGGGCTATAACACTAAGCAGCAGTGATCCCATCATTAGATAGGTGTGCTTGTACGTTTTGAACAGTTCTCTCGCAAGGTTCACAACAAGCAGTCCAAGAAAGGTAATCGGCCCAACTAAAGCTGTGGCCACTGAGACAAAAATGGCGATCACAATCAGCATTTTTTTGACAAGCCTGTCATAATCAATACCTAAATTTACCGCATGTTCTCTTCCTAACGACAGAACATCAAAAATGGAGGTAAAACGCCATACGTAAATGCCAAGCAGGATAAAAATAACCGCTGCTATGTATAGCAAATCATTATTGACATTGTTAAAGCTTGCAAATGATTTATCTTGTACAATTTGAAATTCATTCGGATCAATCAGCATTTCCATAAATGAAGACATGCTTTTAAATAACGTGCCGAACACAATTCCAACCAGTAAAATAAAGAAAATATTCTTACCGGCTTTTTTGAACATCAGTATGTAAAGCAAGACCGAAAAGATAATCATCAGCGAAACGCAAAGAAGAAAGTTAAGATTTTTGTTCATGATGACAATATTCGTCGAGCCAAAGATGTACACAATAAACGTTTGCAGAAATAAATACAGTGAATCCAGCCCTAGAATACTAGGAGTTAGAATTCGATTATTGGTAATCGTTTGAAAGATAACGGATGAAAACGCAATCGCTCCTCCGGTTAAAACAATCGCAGCGACTTTTTCAATTCTTCGCGGCAGCGTGTACTGCCAGTAGCCTAAATCATAGCTGATAAACAGCGCAGCCGACAAAATAGCCAGCGCGGCCAGAATAATAATTTTATATTTGTTATGCATAACGACCTCTCCTTATCAGCATAAAAAGAAAGATCGCACTTCCTATTACACCGACCATTAACCCAATAGAAACTTCATAAGGGAAAATAATGACTCTGCCTAAAATATCGCACGCAAGTACGAATACAGCTCCAAGCACTGCTGTATGAGGCAGGCTTTTTCGCAAATGATCTCCACGGTAAATCGATACGATATTTGGGATGATTAATCCTAAAAAAGGCAGCATGCCAACGGTCAAAATCGTAATCGACGTAATAAGCGAAACAATGACTAATCCAATGTTTACGATTTGTTTGTATTTCACGCCTAAATTGATTGAAAAGCTTTCTCCCATACCAGCAACCGTGAACTTATCTGCGTAAAGATAAGCAATTATTAAGAGCGGTATACTCAGGTATAAAAGTTCATATCGCCCTTTGACTACTAGCGAAAAGTCGCCTTGCAGCCATGAAGAAAGGTTTTGAATCAAATCGTATTTGTAAGCGATGAAGGTAGCTAGGGAACTTACGATACTGCCGAGCATTAAACCAACTAGTGGAATATAAATCGTATCGTTAAATTTAATTCTGTCTAGTATTCTCATAAACAATAGATTGCCCGCAAGTGAGAAAATGAAAGCAATGCTCATTTTTAATAGAGGACTTGCTGAAGCAAATACTAGTAGAGAAATCAACACACCAAGTCTTGCCCAGTCCATCGTTCCTGCAGTTGTTGGAGAGACAAACTTATTTCGCGTAATTTGCTGCATAATTAACCCGCAAATACTAAGGCTCATTCCCGCCATAATAATACTCAAAAGCCTAGGAAAACGACTAAAAAACAGCGTTTGGCTTTCTTCTTTTGTTAAATGAAACAGATCCATCGCTGACAGGTCTTGTACTCCTACAAAAAGAGACGAAACCGCTAGTACAGCAAACACAAGAATTAACTGATAAAACTTCAACTTTCCTTGCTCCTTTCTTTCATCTAGAAGTCTAGTTATCTCCTCCTCTATATCATATGTAAATGATTATCATTATCAATTGACTACCCCTATAATACCATTATTCTCTAAATAATCAATGGTTTTCTTAAAATTAAAGCAAAAAAATGCCTTAACAGATGGATCTGTTAAGGCATTTTAAGGTTCAATTAAACTTAAAAAGAGCTATTTCTCTCTTCATACATAAGAGATTAAAACATACCTAACTCGCCCTCATTTAAAGACGAATAATAGGAATAAATGATCTGGACTGCTTGTTTCACCGCTGTTGATTTCCGTGCAAGGCTTCGCGCTCCGTGAGGTCTCATCCCTTACGCTTTTTTCGCAGGAGTCTTCGCCTCTAACCACCAGCTAGAAATAACTACATACATGAAATCTACGTTCACCATAACAACAAAAAATCCGAACCATTAATAATTATTAATGGTTCGGATTTAACTTTAAGCAAAATACTTTTGTCACAGCCTCTTTGTATCGCAATTACATATATATGAAATATATGTTTATATTTGAAAGAAATCTACTTATTTTGCAAATACATGGTTTCCGATAACTGCCGTTACTTGCTGCGTTGCAACCCATTGACTTTCAGCGATTTTCGGATTATAGAAAAACAGCGCATCGTTTTCATGCGGGTTTGATAATGCTTCGCTTACCGCTCGTTTTGATTCTTCTGATGCAGGTTGATTAATTGCTCCATTTGCTACTGGTGAAAATTGATATACGCCGTTTCCTAGCTGCTGATAAATAACGTCGTGAATGCTATTTGGGAATTCCGGTGAAGCTACACGGTTTAATACCACAATTGCTACCGCTACTTTTCCTTGGTACGGCTCACCTTTTGCTTCTGCCTCTACTAATCTAGCTAGTAAATCTTGATCTTGTGCAGAAACCGATGTAGACGGAGCAGTTTGTGCCGGCGCCGGTGCTTCTCCTTGAAGTTTTAATGTTTGTCCGATGGTAATGATATCACTTTGTAAACCGTTAACAGCTTTTAACTGATCCACAGTCATGCCGTTTTGTGTTGCAATATGATATAACGTTTCGCCTTGTGCTACTGTATGTACAGATGTTGCCGGACTAGCGGCAGGTTGTGCTTGTCCTTGGTCAGGAATCGTTAATGTTTCTCCAACGTAAATCATGTCGTTTTGGCGGTTATTAGCGCCTTTCAGCTCATCTACCGTAACCCCATTTTGTTGGCCAAGCCCCCACAAGGTATCTCCTTTTACGACTTTGTGCGAAGCTGCTGCTGATGCTGTTCCTTGACTTGCTAGAAATGCTACAGACGCTGCAGAAGCAACTGCCCATTTTTTTACACGTTTTTTACTCACAAAAACTACCTCCTAAAATTTGAACCTGTTATTACCTTAGCACATAGATTCGCCTTTTCATTAAAAAAAACAGTAACATTTGTTCTAATTGGATTAAGTTTCTTACAGTGCCATTCATTATGTTACAACTTTTACATGACCCTTAAAGAATATGTAGAAATATGACGATTTCATTGCGAAACGCGCTTTTTATCTGTTTACTTACATTCCTCTTTCTGTAAAAAACTTGATTTAATTATGATTAATCGCAGAGATTAAAAGGAAAACAGCAGTCAAATAGAGAAATAGTGTAACTATTGAGGAATGATTTAGCGCTTCTTTGTCAATTTACGTTTGTTTATTAATAAAGGAGGTCCATTTGGATGTGTGCAAATAAAATGTATGTAACGTATAATACGGAAAAACCAGCTATTACGATTCAAGGAGCTTTTTATCATACGGGAGGAACGCAGGAAGAGTTTTTGCGGGAATTCAAGTACTGGCTTGAATCTCACGGCTGGTCATTTATGGGCGTAACAAATGAAACGACCATGACAACGGCGAACAAAGAGTTAAAAGAAACGATGGAACAGCATAAAATAGAAGGCAAAAAAGTTCAAAGACTAGAAGATTTATAACGATTGCTTCTATGACCCTTCACACATGTCCAAACGCCAATACGTAAAAAAGCCTTTAGATGAGCTAAAGGCTTTTTTACATTAACGAGAAAGTGCGACCACCTTCTGATTTTCTACTCTCTCTTCAACAGGCTTTCTCATTTCTTTTTCCGTCCATACGCCAATGCGTTTTTGTCTTTTCCCAAGAGGCTGTTTTTCACATGCATAGCAAATTTCTGAAATATCATCAAAATGAGCTAACGACATCTTTATCCCTCCTTTTCTAAATATACACAGGCAAGTTAGTATGCTTTTTCCCTTATTTTCCAACGCTAAACTGCTTCATGTTGGATTTAAACAATTTATAAACAAATGGAATAAATAACTTCTACTTCATTATGATTTAGATTGTTTTATTTACATATAGGGGGGTAAACAAAAACTATCCCACCTCACACCCTGAAGTTTGAAACTGTCACGTAAGAAAGCTGCTTTATATAAAGCAGCTTTTTTATGTTTTTACTTTTCCTAGCTCCATACCTGATAAAATTTATATAACATCTAAAAAAGCATTCTCACAATTAAAATTGCTGCTTGATGTGCAGATCCTGTAAGTGCTCAGCAAGCTTATTTTCAAAAGATTCCAGTTAAACAAAAAACACCTGTAGCATTTAAAAAAAGATAAATACTACAGGTGTTTGTGCATGAGTCATAATAACAGGCAGCGCTAACTCACATCTCTTTTACAAACATCGCGCTATGTTTTTGATACATCCCCGGTATTTGTTATAAAGCAAGTATGACAAATATCTTCAATGCCTGTACAACTGGTGATGATGTCTTTCTTTCCTTCTTTTTTAATAGAAGAAAGTTCTAGATTTACGAGCCGATCCGTCACAGGGCAATAGGCAACCCAACGTTTATTTTCTAGTCGTTCATCCATCCCATACCTTCACCTTCTTAGACTTTAAAGTAAAGATACGTGTAAGTACTGCTTCATAATTCATTTCATATCGGAGAACTATTTACTATACCCTTTCCTTAAACATCTAAAACATGATTTTCAAGGAAATCATTTATATAAAAATTTTAAGAGCAGCAGTTCATTTTTTGTATCGGTGAATAGTACGCATGGATTCGTTAAAATCTTTTATGAGACGATAAGGTTTGCTCACTAACCTTATAGGAACTCCAATTAAAAATTTATTTATATCTTTTTTATATTTTTTTGATACTCGGTTAGGTTTCGTAGAGACACGCTTATAAACCTCTTTATAAAACTCTTTCAAAACATCAACTTGAAATACCATTGTGCGATTGCATTCATGACATTCTACGCGCACAATTTTGCCGTTAATATAGGGAAGTTCCTCTTTACAACTGTTGCCATATAAATCGGCTTTGAATCCTCAGCTCCAATAATTAAGAGATACGATTTTTGCATCATAATGAATAAAAAAACCGACTGTTTAGTCGGTTTTTTTGTAGAGATTGATTTTTAATGTCCCTCACCTATTCCAAATACTTCTGCTACGTGATTTTCTAATTTATGCTTGTAGTGATCAATGTTTGGATGTTTAACTACATCGTGAATAGAGTATGTTGGAAGTGGACTCATACCGACGTACTGATTCATTTTATGCAAATGCATAATGGCTTCGTCTAAACTTTTTCCTTCATAGAAAGCTTCGTCATTGTTAAAAATCGCTTCCGGCGCATTCCATGTAAGAGAAAACATGTATTTTTTCCCCGTTAATAAGCCGCCTCGCCCGTATTGATTGGAACCTTTAAAGAAAATGTTATCCATATACACGCGATCAATATATTGCTTAAACTTTCCGGGAATGCTGAACCAGTAAATAGGCGTCTGCATAATCACAACATCAGCCCATAGCCACTTTTCAATTTCTTCTTCTACTTCGTAGTCTTTATCAACCACCGTTGTTTTAATGTCAAATTGATCAGCGAGTAAATGCTGCATTTCATTAAAAATCGTCTGATTTAACTCTCCTTTTGACTTTTTATAATACTCGTGTCCATTAATGATTAATACGTTTTTCATGCTGACCTGCTCCTTTCCAAAATCCTTACTTCTTTATCTTCATATATCTGTATACCCATAAAAACTGCTTATCTATCAGTACTACCTCTTACTTTGAAGTAACATAGGTACCTAGAAGTCCCTTTTTAAACACCCTTATGATTTCCTAAATAAAGAAAAAAACAAGATCTAATTTACTAATTTCTTAGAAGATGTTTAACTTGCATAAAGCAAATCGTTTTTTTAAAATCAGTTCTTTTCACCCAACAAAAAAAGACTGACGAATTAAATTTCGTCAGTCTTTCTATCTTTTTTATTTCGGTTCGCCCACTTCATTTAACGGATAGTAGCGAAACTGCACTTTTCCGATCACTGATTTTTGTGAAATAAAGCCAAATGCTCGTCCATCATGACTTACAGGACGGTTGTCACCCATTACAAACAGTGAATTTTTCGGCACTTTCACTTTGCCATCAGTTGCGGGCAGCGTTTGAAGCGTAAAATCTTCCGTGAATTTTTCATTAGGTGCAAGAGATTTTTTAGATTCTTTTAAATACGGCTCTTTATAAGCTTTTCCGTTAATATACAGAACGTCGTTTTTCATTTCTACCGTATCTCCTGGCAGTCCAATTACACGTTTAATATAATTTTCATCTGCATCCGGTGCATGAAATACAATCATATCAAAGCGATCAACATCACTGATTTTATTTAAAATAACGCGATTTGAATCTTCAAACGTTGGATACATCGATTCACCGTGAACCGTAGTTGGCGCAAATAAAAAATGGCGAACTCCCACTACAATAACCAATGCAATAACAATGGACTTAATCCATGAAAACACTTCTTTTTTTACGTTATTTTTGCTCATTTCAAAACATCCCTTACGTCAAAATATACTTTCATCATAGCATCAAATAGAGGGAAAGTATAATAATAACCGAATAATCTTATTTATTACTCACCGTTTGTCACTGTGCCTTGATGGAAAAACAAGCACCACTTTTCTTCTCTTTTTCGCCAAATAGAACTGCGAAGCGTCTTTTTTTCTGCCGTATGGTTCATAAGATGATAGGTAGTTAATACGCAGTCAGGAGACAATACGTCTACATGAAAATGAGAGATCTCAAATACATCTGGCGAAAGTACATGATTGTGATTGTAATCTTCTCGTTTCCATACCCTGCCCGAGCTGCCAAACTCCACGTAATCATCTGCAAGAATGTTTGAAAGCTCTTTAGCAGAGGTTCGTATCTCTGATTTTAAGTGGCTGCATTCCAACTCATAAAATGTTCGGGTGATATTCGCTTTTTCCACTTTCACAGTCTCCTCTCATTCTTTCTTACATTCATTATAAAGGAATACTGCCATTTTCCTTTAAACAAACAATACTCCTATCTCAAATAGATAGGAGTATTGTTTGTTTAGCTAACGCTATAGCCTCTCTTCTTACCCGCAACCCAATCGCTAATCATTTTCACGACAATTCCCATGACGAATACGGTAAGAAATGAATAAAACATCGACCAGTTCAGCAATTGGTACAAATACAGCGCTTTGAATATCGGAATGCCTATAAAAGCAATAACGGCAGACGTAATAATATGTGCGATAAAGAAAAATTTCCATTTGCTGAAAAATTGGTAGACGAGTGCGATACTTACCGGAATAATAGCAAAGTCAACCGTATTGAAGCGATCTGTAAACGGCAGCATCTGATGAGGATAGCACCACAGGTTAAAAAATTTCCCGAATTCATCTACTAAACCGACTATGTCAAAGCTGATAAAAAAAACGAGAAGCATAAAAAAGAGACGCTGTCTATCAATAAAAAAGTAAAAAAGTAGCAGAAAAAGAGCATTTATCACTACTATGAGCCACCATTGAAAACTAAAAAGATCTTGATGAACCCAATAAGAAAATTCCTTTTTGTTTAAGACTTGTTGCATCATTTTAATCATTTCAAACATAGAAATCCCTCCTATCTTAGCAAGTCTTTCCATGAGGGTTTCACTTCATACTAAAATAAAACATCGCACACAGTGCTTTTGCACCTCCTCCTTCTTCAAAAACAGATTGTACCTATTTAGCGATTTCTATCTGTCTAGTAAAATTTTTTCGCAGGAGCATTGCTTTTCATCTCAGAACCTATTGACTATTATTTTCATTTCATACAAAATTAACAATTGTGCATGGTTTACATGTTAATACGAGCAAAAAGATACTGTTTTGCAACATTAAAGGAGGAACAACATGAACATCGGTACGATTAAAAGAGAAGCTAAAGCTTCTTTAAAGAATCGCTGGGGACTTGCGATTCTACTGACGGTGGTGACGTACGGAGTATATACGCTTCTGCCTATTCCATTTGAAATTGTGGCAAGCGGAGGCTATGACAATTGGATGAAAGATGAATCTGATTCCGCTTCATGGATTTCAACTGCCTTTGCTATTGTCTTCTCGCCTCTTCTGATGGCGAACTACTGGGCATTTTTAGGTCTAGCACGAGGTGAATCTGTTCGATTGGGGCACTTGTTTAAAACATTCCAAGACTTTGGCCTTTATGTAAAGTCATTAGGAATTTATGTACTTATGACTCTTTATGTGATGCTGTGGTCGCTGCTTTTACTCATTCCTGGAATTATTAAAGCACTGGCATATTCACAAACGTACTATATTTGTAAAGACAATCCTACTTACTCGATGAATCAAGCGATTACAGAAAGCCGTAGGTTGATGAATGGTTATAAAGGACAGTACTTCCTGCTGCTGCTAAGCTTTCTTGGCTGGTTTTTATTAAGTATTATTACAGTAGGAATCGGCTTTTTATGGTCTATTCCATACCTTTCTGCTTCACTTGCTCGTTTTTATGAAAATTTGTTAAACGAACGTTCATCGCATGCTGAATAATAAAAAAATCCTCTTCATCGTGAAGAGGATTTTTTTATAAGAACACGGTTTGCATAAGTGAAGCTCTTATGTCATAAAGCTTACTAAGAGTATAGAAGAAAGGCAGGGGCTTATATGTATACTACAAGTGAGATATGTCAGCAGTTTGGCCAGATTTTAAACGCTAAAAGCAAAGTTAGTCCAACAGGATGCTCAGTGTCGCTTAAAAGAAGCTTTCAGGCTTCTGTTCAAGGGCGGAAAAGCAGCTCTGTCGTTCCTGTTGGTGTATCATTTGAGGCGATAGACGCGCAGGGAAACGCGTTAAACTTGGCTGAGATTGCTATTTTACAAGAAGAAATCCCTCGTTTTACAGAAGCTGCTGCGCGGCAAGGTCTTATCGTAAGCGCTTTGCATAACCATTGGCTTTTTACAGAACCCGTCCTTATGTATCTTCATATTCAATCTGTAGAGCCTCCTTTGCATTTTGCAAAAAAAATGGCTTTTTGTTTTACAACGCTAAGCAGCTTGCCTGTTTCAACAAACGTATAATAAAAAAGAAGCACCTTTTAAAAGCATGGTAGAGCTATAAAAGATGCTTCTTTTTTATGAATGAACATATTATGAGTAGACTCAATTTTATCTTCAACTAAACGAAAACACTCTTTTATGAAAATAAAAACAAACGAAGCAGCGCCATCATTCCAACTCCGCTAATAACGGTGAGAGATAAACTTTTTGTTTTCAGCGCAATCAGTAAGGTCGGAATGACTACGATGATGACGGGCCAGTTAATTTTCACACTGTCATTTGTTTGAATGATAAAGTTCTGTACAACAAGTGCTGTTAAAATACAAATAGGAATATAGGACAGCCATTTTAATACGGGTTCTGGCAGCGCGATGTTACGCACAACTAAAAACGGAACAATACGAGGAACTACGGTAACAAGGGCACACCCTAAAATAATGATAAGTGTTGAATAGTGGATACTCATTTATCCGTCACCACCCCAATCGTCGCTACAATAATCGTTGAAATTAAGACAGCTACATGTGAAGGTACAAAAAAAGACAGCACAATCATAATAATCGCCATATAAAGAATTAAACGTAAATAATGATTAAGTTTTGAAGGTAACACGCTTTCGATTTGTAAAACAAGCAGAGCTAAAAACATAGCCGTTAAGGCAAAATCAAATCCAAAGGCTTCCGGGTCAGATAGCAAATGCCCAAAAATGGCTCCCATCGTACAGGCGATAATCCAGCTGACGTAAGCCGTTATATTTAATCCGTTCATCCAGCGGTCATTAATTGGCTCCCCTTTTGCAATTTTATTTGAAGACACTCCAAATGATTCATCCGTCAGAAGTGCTCCAATTCCAACGTTTTTTAATAACGAATATTTTGTGAATTTAGGCGCGACCGTAGCACTCAAAAGAAAATGTCGTAAGTTAACGATAAATGTTGTGAGAATAATAGCTGAAATCGAACTGTTCGCAACCATCAGTGCACAAATAATAAACTGAGCAGCCCCGGCATACACGAGCGCTGATAATAAAGTAACTTCCATAACGGAAAGATGCGAGGACACGCCGACAATCCCGGCGGCAAGCCCTATGCTTATGTAACCGAGTAGCGTAGGGACACAGTCCTTGGCCCCTTGTCTGAACGTTAGATCCACTTTTTCTCTCTGCTGTACTGCTTTTTCTGCGATCACCGTACTCCCTCCTTTTCTGCTATATTATACATCTATACGTTATATTAAACAACGGTATGTTATACTATCTTTATAATCATTAAAGGAGTACAACAATGGACGCGATTCAAGATATTATTGCTAAAAATCTTGTTAAACTACGAAAAAATCGAAATTTGACGCTTGATCAAGTTTCTGAATTAACAGGTGTGAGCAAAGCAATGCTTGCACAAATTGAAAAAGGTAAATCCAGTCCGACAGTTACTACGCTTTGGAAGATTGCGAACGGCCTTCAAGTCTCTTTTTCTGTATTTATAAAAGAAGACACTCCGGATGTGCAGAAAGTAAGCATAAAACAGCTAGATCCCATCACGGACAACAAAGGTGATTACTTAGTGTATTCTTTTTTTCCTTATCACCCGGAAAAAAAGTTTGAAATTTACATTGTCACATTAAAGCCCGGATGCGTGCATGAAGCAAAAACTCACTTAGGAGATGAATACTTACTTATTAAAGAAGGAGAATTAACGGTTCGTTTTGAAAGTGAAGAACATGAATTAGTCTCAGGAGACGCTCTGCATTTTTCAGGAAATACCTCTCACAGCTATATCAATTCATCTGAAGAAGAAGCAAGCTTTTTTTTACTTATGCACTATCCCGAATCATAAAAAAAGAGCGTACGGATCATCCGTACGCTCTTTTTTTATTAAGCTGCGTGGGCTTGTTCTTTTTTCATTTTTTTGTTTTTCATGTATCCAATACTTACAACTGCAATCGTTAAGATAACTTGAACAGCAAGATGTAAAGCTGTACTTGGAACAAATCCACCAATAATTTTATCTTCAACAATCATTTTTCCAGCAGACCATGCGAGCATCGCCGCTCCAGCGTAAATGATAATCGGAAATTTTTCCATTGCTTTCATAATAAAGCTGCTTCCCCAAATAATAATCGGAATTGAAATTAATACACCAATCATAATTGGAACAAATTCATGAGCTACACCAGCTAGAGCTAATACGTTATCTAATGACATGACCGCATCTGCGATAATAATCGTTTTAACCGCACTCCATACCGTTGCTCCACCTTGAGGGTTATCGCCGTGTTCGTGATTATCGGCTAATAATTTATACGCGATCCAGACTAGCATCAAGCCGCCGACCGCTCCGATTAATGGAATCTTTAATAATGGGACAATAATAGCCGCAAATAATAATCGAAGACCAATCGCGCCGCCTGTTCCAATTAAAATCGCTCTTTTTTGTAAGTCTTTTGGTACGTTACGAGCCGCCATTGCAATCACAATCGCGTTATCTCCGCTTAAAATTAAATCAAGAAAAATAATTTGCAGCAAACCTTGCACTGATACGCCAATTAGTTCCTCCATAGTTACCTCCACCTTCTCTTTTTATGTAACGTTTCTCCTCTAAATGTCCGAGCCTTTTCCTCCTTTTTTATAATTGAATACAAAAAAGACCCTTACCAAATAAGCGGTAAAGGTCTTGCTAACAACATAATGTCGCCAACAAAGCCGAGAGATAATCTCTGTAATGACGACTTTGCTGTTAAAGCTACTCCCCTTTAGGAGATACGTTCAATTATTTGTTTGTATTTACACCATTCATACTATAGCATCTCCTACATTCTGTCAATCATTTTTTATGTAAAACGATTGTCAACGCTTTCTCTTTCAATCAATTCATAGTTCGAAAGTGTAAGCTTTTCAACTTCTTCGCCGTTAACTAGCTTGATAATTCGCTGTGCTCCCATTTGGCCCGCTTCTTTATAGTAATATTTTACGGTTGTTAAGCTCGGATGAATCACACCTGTAATTTCATAGCCTCCAAAGCCGGTAATGGATACATCTTCAGGAACGCGCAGTCCGTTTAAATAAGCTGCCTTTAACGTACCAAGCGCAATGTTATCGGTCGCACATACAATCATGGACGGGTTAAATTCTTTCATCACTGCCGTAGCTGCTCCGATTGCATCGCTCATGTTAAAGCTTGTTTCATAACAGCGGATCTCGCAATCGCTGTCTTTAAGACCTTGCTTTACCCCTTCTTTTCTCTTTACCCCTACAGCTATGTCCTTTTCAGTTACGCCTAAAAAAGCGATTTTTTTATGCCCTTTTTCCCCTATGTACCTTCCAATGTCGCATGCAGCCTCGTAATCTTGGTGAATTAAACTGTGAACTTCTTTATGCTCCTGTCCAATTAGCAAAACGGGAATTGAAATCGTACGGAACGCTTCCAAATGAGCTTTTGTAATCTGAACGGCAAGCAAAATAATACCGGCTACCTTCTGCTTAGCCAGCGTATAAATATTTTCAATTTCTCTTTCTAAATCTTGATTAGAATTGGAAACAATCATTTGATAGTGGTGGTCTCTAAGTTCTTGGTCAATACCATCTAATGTGCGGGAAGTCGCAAAAGAACCCATGCGAGGAACAATGACACCGATGATATTTGTTTTTTTTGCTTTTAAGCTTTGAGCAAAAGCATTTGGGCTATAGTTTGTTTCTTTAATAATTCCTTCAATTTTTCGTTTCGTCGCATCGCTCACAGACCCTCCGTTAAGGTAGCGGGATACAGTGCTTTTTGCTACTCCTGCAAGCCGAGCGATATCTGCAATAGTTGTCATTCTCTCATCTCCGTATTTTGTTGCTGCTTCTTTCACAGTATACACGAATATCGCGTGTATATTAAGTAACTGCTTTACTTTTTGATTCATAAGCGGTATGATAATCTAACATGGATAATCATTATCCACATTGTACACATATGGCAGGAGATGATGTTTTTGCATATGAAAACAGGCGTTGAGCAATCGGTGTATGCCATTTTGCTGCTTACGTTTTTACCTGAAAAAGCTGTGCTGCCAGGAGATGTTATCAGCACTCAGCTTGGGGGTTCGCCTACGTATTTTCAAAAGCTTCTTCGCAAGCTGGTTAGCGCTGATTTACTTGCTTCCGTTCCTGGTAGCAAAGGTGGATTTCGCTTAAAGAAAACGCCGGAAGAAATTCGTATTTATGACGTATACGTAGCCATTGAAGGCAAGCAGTCTCTTTACTCATCAAGCGGTATTTTTCACGATATGCTTAATTTAAAAGACAAAGATATTTGCTTATTATCCGATTTAATGGAAGAAGCCGAATCTTCATGGCAGTCCATTTTAAAACGGCAAACCATTGCCACGCTTACAAATGAAATTCATAAAAAATGTCCAAAAGAAAACCTGGACATGCTAAAAGCAACTGTAGAAGAAAAAATGGTGCTGTAGCACCCAAAGGAGATTATCATGGAAAACTTAAATAGATATTTTGATTTATTCGATCAATCACGTACAAGCGAACAAGCATTTGAAGAATTGGTGAGCCTTTTTTCAGACGATATCGTATTTGTCTTAAACGGCCACGAAAAGCAAGGCATTGAAAACTGGAAGCTGTTTGTGAAAATGGTTTTTAAAGAAAATGCTGATATTAAGCATATGTTTGAAGGCTGGAAAGCAGTTGAAGGTACGGACATGTTTGAAACGCCTTGGGCAGTATGCGGAAAACGTGCATCTGGTAGCGTATTTACTCAAACGGGAAAAGATATTGCTAAGCTAGATAAAAACGGGAAGATCAGTTATTTAGAAAACGTACCTGATGACACAAACATGTTTGATACGTATAAAAATTAATATGGAGAAAAGAAGGGCTATATAGGCCCTTCTTTTTTTACGGCGCAAACCCTTCTTGAGAAAGATAAATCATCGAAGAAGGATAAAATTTTTCAAAATAACGAATGGCTTTGATATGAATGTCTTTGTCATACCAGTCTAGGAAACCGTGCTGATCAAATAGTTCCGGCATCCCTAGCCTTTTAGACGTTTTCCCTAAGGAACCGTCTCCTAAGTACAAGGTATCAATGCAAATCCGGTCCATCATTCCTTCTATTTTCTCAGGAAATTCAGGCGTGAAAGGAAGCATTGGAGCAATGGCTACTTGCGTTAAAATTCCGCTTTCTTTTACTTTTTTTAACGCATTTATACGAAGTTTCATCCCCGGAGCATAAGGAGAAAAAATTTGTTTTACATCTTCTCGGTCTGTTTCAATAGTCATCGATACGCGAAGGTCACATACTTTTTGAAGCTGTAAAAGCAAATCAATATCTCTCGTCACAAGCGGCGATCTTGTTTGAATCAGTAAAAAATCAGGCGGATGATTGATCATTGTTTCTAAAAGAGCCCGAGTGATGCCTGCTTTACGCTCAGCCGGCTGATAGGGATCTGTCGCTGAAGACATAAAAATGCACACCGGCTGCTCTTTTTTTCGCAGTTTTTGTATTTCTTTTTGATAGACTTCAGCTGCGTTGACTTTCAGCTCTAACCACGTTCCCCACTCCATTTCTTTAAAACGCTGAATTGGTAGTTCTCGCACGTAGCAAAATTTGCAGGAGAATGTACATCCAGCATATGGATTTAAACTATGAGTATAACCGGATGCCAAAAAGCCGGTCGCTTTTGTTAAAATACTTTTCGAAACCACGTCTTTTTGGTTCATCTTTCTCACCTCTTTGTCCAATAAGTATATCAAGTTCACAAATGAAAAAACTACTTCCCACATGGAAAGTAGCCCTTTATGTTTTCAACTCATCAACTTTGATTTTCTTTCTTTTCACTTGTCGTTTCAAGTAAAGAGGTTAAATATGAATTTAACTCAAATTGGTCCTTTTCAATAAAATCAGATAATACAGGCTGCTCTTCTTTTCTCATCTTTCTCCACTCCCTTTGTTTTTTATGTATGTGTTTTCAATCATCAATGGATAAAAGTAATGTACTTAACTCTACCCGTATCTAAACAAAAATAATCATGGTATTTTATACTATTTTTACATTTATGCACGTTTTATTTGTATATTTTTTACAATGTAACGTAAATTAATAGCAAGATTAGTAAACGTATAAACTTGATTAACAGCTCACTTCATAGAAGGAGGAATGACAAACATGAATCATGAACAAAAATCCACGCTGTCTCCTGTTTCACAAGAGCAGCAAAGCCCCGATACTCAACTAACGGAAAAAGAAGAGCGTATGCCGGAGTATACGCATACTTCGCTTAATCCAGACTCATAGAACAAAAAGAGAAATGCCTCGGCATTTCTCTTTTTAATGTTTCTATACTTTTCTTCATTAATCATGACGTTGTGACAAATAAAGGTAAAGATAATGAACATGGCGAATGAATACCATTATCTATTAATGACAAAGGAGAACGAGCATGAAGAAAAAAGTGATGGGAGCAATTTATGCTCTTTTAACGCTGTTCATTTTAAGTGCCTGCAGTACCGAAGACGTTGTGACAAATAATTCAGATCCAAAAGTTTCTGTTTCTACTACAGTTAAACCGCTGACGAAAAAAGAATTTAGTGAAGTTGGAACATCAGGGTTAACAGGCCCTTCTAAAAAAGATTTTCACAAAGTACATATGACTCTTACTTTACGCGGTACGAACTACCTGTCGGATATTCAAGTTAAGCTACCTAACTATAAAGAAGCTTTTAATAACATGAAAGACGATCAGCAAACAAGATATTGGTTTGGCAGCGGTGCAGATGAAGAGCAAGAAAACAAAAACATCTATACAAGGGAATTTGTCCTTTATACGAAAGGCTTAACCGATAAGCAAATCAAAGATATTTTAGCAGCAGCTAAGGTAAAGACGTCCTGGGTGGTAAAAGATACAAAAGCGAAGGATCAATCCGAATTTGCTGCTGGTAAAAACATAAAATTTGAAGCAAAATGAGACATGCACCAATTAGCAAAAGCCCTCTTTATGAAAAGAGGGCTTTCTCTTATTATATGAAGAAGAATTACCTTGTCACCTGCAGCTAACGGTTTGGATTTGAGGCCAGACTTTCAAAGCGCAGCATATCTTCTAAGCTATCTACCCGTTATAAACGCTAGCGCATGTTCCAGGCTTTGGCTCATAGTAGCAATGATTTTTGTATTGACCAGAAGCGGGTTGACCGTACCATGTTGGAGGGCATGGAGCGGATGGATTAAAGTACCACAGTGCATATTTCCCCGGGTGTTCTCTCCAATAATCCAAATTCTTTTTGGCTAACCTTTTTTCAACACCTCTTGCTCGTTGATAAAATACATTTCCTTTTTGAACAGCCTCGAACGAATAGTTGCCTCCCTGCACCTGATAAATAACTTGCGGAACGGATCTTAAATTCTTGAAATCTAAACAGTTTGCTTTAAGGCGATTTACAATGACATTTCCAACATACAGCATGCCTTGTTTTCCTTCGCCTTCAGCTTCTGCTCTCATCATCCTTGCCATTAAAGCAACGTCTGAATCTCGATAATTTACTCTTGGCATTTTTTCACCCCAAAAATATACTATGAAAAAAAGCCGGTCTTGATGTCACTGTCCCTAAAATAACAGTAATTGAATGCCCCGCAAAAGACTTATCCTCTTTTGTAATACAGCTGAGCAATTTGTCCGTACTGCTTCATATTAGTGAGCTTGAAGTTCATTTCTGGAATTCCTGGCTTAAACAATGGAATACCAGCTCCAAGCAAAACGGGAATAACCGATATAATAAATTCATCCACCCTGTTTGCTTTTAAGAAATCAGCGAGAATATCAGCACCTCCCACCAGCCATATTTTTTTCGTACCTTGATTGAGGTTGTTGAGAAATGACGCCACGCTTTCGTTTATAAACTCCACATACTGATCTTTTCCTTGAGCTGAGCGGCTAAACACGTAGCACTTTTTATCGAGATACGGAAACTCGGGTGTGAGCTTCAGCACGTGATCGTACGTAGCCTTTCCCATAACGACCGCATCACACGTTTGATAAAACGCTTCGTAGCCGTTGTCCCCCTCTCCTTCTACGCTTTCTAGCCAGTCAATCTCTCCGTTTTCTCTTGCGATATACCCGTCTAAGCTTGCGGCAATATATACGACGATTTTTTTCTTCATTCCCTTTTCTCCTTTCAACTTTACTGTTTCTGTATGATATCATCTTAATACGACACTTTTTGTCATATTAAAAGAAAAAGGTGAAAATAAATGGCTAAGTCTAGACGGCTTGTTGATATGCTTATGTTTATTAATACAAAAAGAACGTTTACGGCAAAAGAACTAGCGGAGGAATTTGGCCTTTCTGTACGGACCGTTCAGCGCTATTTGCTGGACTTAAGTGAATTAGGACTGCCTCTTTACAGTGAAAAAGGACGGAGCGGTGGTTACAGAGTGTTAAAAAACCGTATTCTCCCTCCTATCTTGTTTACGGAAGAAGAAGCTATTTCGATCTTTTTTGCTTATCAAGCTCTGCAGTATTATCATGACCTTCCGTTTGATGCAGAAATTCATGCGGCTCTTCAAAAATTTTATGTGTACCTGTCTGAAGAAACGAAGAAAAAAGTAGATAAAATAAGTGCTCATATTGCGTTTTGGAATCCTAAAAGAAACTTAGACACTCCTTATTTAAAAGAGCTGCTAGAAGCAAGCCTTACAGGAAAATATATTGAATTTCTTTATGATTCAAAGACGGGTCAAACAAGAAAAGAAGTCAAACCCCTTGGCATTTATGCTCATAACGGCTTGTGGTACTGCCCCGCTTATTCCTGCGATAAGCAAAAAGTATTATTGTTTCGAGCAGATCGTATTCACTCGTTAAAAGTTTTAGAAAAAGACGAAAAGATGTCTCTTACGTTAAAAGAATGGCTTGAAACAGAACCAGTAAACTCACAGCCGATTTCGTTAAAAGTAACCTTGACGCACGAAGGCGTTCGTCAGTGTAAAGGCGTTCCGTGGCTTGAAAATCACGTGAAGGTGGCGCGTGATGGCAGTGGCTATATCGATACGATAACTGATGGAAATGAATTAAACTACATGGCTTCTTTTTTCTATACCTTAGGTGCTCATGCTTTAATTGAAGAACCTCAGGAGCTAATTGAAAAAATTTGCTGTCACGCAGAAGAAACGCTGAGGCGCTATAAATGAGGTGGGTTTAGTTATGTCTCAATCTGACTATAAACAATAACCTCCGCTAAATAGCGGAGGTTATTGTTTATTTACCCAGCCCACACGTCTTTTGCGTATCGGCCCTTTTCTTCTAGCTGCTGCAGCCATAAGCGAGCGTCTGCTTCACTTACTTCATGAACATCAGCATAGCTTTTAATAAGCGTTGCTTCAACGTCAGGTGCCATTTGGCTTCCGTCTCCGCAAATATAGAAGTGCGCTCCTTGATCAAGAAGTTCAATCAATTTCGTGCCGTCTTGTTCCATAACGTGCTGAACGTATGTTTTCGGCTGATTTGGTACGCGTGAAAAAGCGGTATGAAGCGTAATGACATCTTCATTTTGTGCGTTTTCAAGCTCTTCTTGATACAGATAGTCTTCATGAGGTGAACGGCAGCCAAAGTATAAATGCGCTTCTCCAAGCGACTGTCCTTGTTCTTTTAACTGCTTGCGAGCCTGCACAAAGCCTCTAAACGGCGCGACGCCTGTTCCTGGTCCGACCATGATAATCGGTGTTTCAGGATCTTTTGGCAGCGTAAAGCCTGACTGCGGTGTGGAAACAAAGCACGTAATTGTATCTCCTTCTTGCAGCTCAGCAAGATAGTTCGACGCAATTCCTTTATATTCTCCATATCCGCTCCACGCCTCTCCTGAGACGACGCTAACCGTGATGCTTGCTTGTTTTTCATCGACGCGAGGTGATGAAGAAATAGAGTAATAGCGCGGACGCATGCTTGGAAGAAGAGCGATAAATTCGCTGAATTCCATTTCACACGCCGGATATTTTTCAAGCAGTTCAAGCATTGTTAAGCGTTTTGCCAGCACCTTTTCTTTATACGCTTGCTTTTCAAGCAAGGCTTCAAGCTCCACTTTATGCGGCGGGCAGACCGTTTTAGCAGCCATTGCGCGAAGCTGTGTGCGCGTAACAGGATCTTGAAGCTCCACATATTGCAGAAGCTCTTCTACTGATACGGTTTTACCGAGTGGCAAATGCGCTAATTTTTCTTCTTCAGCTTCCAAACGGATTTGCTGTGATGCATCTAGACCGAACCTTGTCGTTACACGATTTACTATTCCTTCATAGTTGCGAGGAATAATACCTAAATGATCTCCTTCTTGATAAGAAACTTCTTTTGGAAGCTCAATTTCAAGATGACGCGTGCTTCGTTCACTGCCTGGTTTTTGTAGTTCTTTGCTTGCTACAACGTTCGCCGCAAAAGCACCGTGCATTTTCGCAAGCGGCATGTCCGCAGCGCTGTCGACAAATTGAAGTGAAAGCGTAGATTTATTATCTTCACTGTTTTCTATGTCGAGGTTAAAGTAAGCTGCTACGTCACTCCACATATGTTCACGCCATTCTTCGTATGTGCCTTCAAAGTCGTCGCTTGCATCTGCTTCGCCGCGTTCAGCTATGTTTTCTGCCCCTTTAGCTGCAAGCGTTTCATCGATAAAAGCAGGCACTTTTTGATACGTAGTAGCCCAGTTTTTATCGCCGCATCCAAATACGGAGTAGAGAACGCCTTTGACTTCATCAGCAGACGCTTGGTCTAACCAGTCGACAAACTGCTTTGCGTTATCAGGCGGATGTCCGTTATAAGAAGCCGTTACAATTAAAACAGCTCCTTCACGCGGAAGATTTCCTGCATGGGAATCAAGCGTTGCAACTTGCGGTGCGAATCCTTTGCTCATCGCAATATCTGCTAAATCCCTCGCCGTTCCTTCAGCTGTTCCCATATTTGAACCGTATAACACAAGCAGCGGCGTATTATGAGCGTTCTCTACCTTTTTGCGTGCTTTTTTAGCAGGCTGTTCCGTGCTAGGTGAAGGAATGCCACCAAGCGGAATTTTTTTTGATTTTGCTTTTACAACAAAGCCTTCAGGTTTTAACGTTAAAGTTTCTTTAATATCCATCTCGTAGTTTGTATGATCTTCAAAATCAAAATGTTTTAGCATCATACCAAGTACAAGCGTTGCTTCATGAAGAGCGAACTGCTGACCGATACACGCACGCTGACCGTTTCCAAACGGTTTAAACGCATGCTGCGGAATCGCGCTTGGATTTTCAAAACGCTCTGGGCGGAACTCTTCCACATCGTCTCCCCAAATCGTTTTATCACGGTGAAGCTGAGGAATCAGAACCATCAGTTCATCGCCTTTTTCTAACGGATATTCTCCTCCAAGCACCGTATCCTCTTTTGCATATAGAGAAAATGCAGGAGCTGTCGGCCATAAGCGCAGCGCTTCGTTTAAGACCATGCCGACGTATTTAAGCTGTTTCACTTGTTTATAGCTTGGAACAGGATCTACTAAAACTCGTGCTGCTTCTGCTGCTGCTTTTTGTAATACATGTGGATTTTTCACTAAGAAATACAGCGCAAATGATAAAAGACCACTTGTTGTTTCGTGTCCCGCAATTAAGAACGTAATAATTTGATAGCGAATGTTTTCATCATCAAGCGGCTCACCTGTTTCTGGGTCTTTTCCGTTTAGCATATGCGTTAATAAATCATCGCTTTGTTCACCGCTTGCCTTGCGATCTGCGATAATTTTATCTACTAAATCGTTCATTACCTTAATATCTTCTTGAAACTGACGCTTATTTTCATCGTAGGCAGGATCATCCGGATTTGCTCGCTGCAGCTTGTTCATCGCTTCGTCCAGTGCACGGACCATGCTTGTAATAAACGGGTGCGGCTGATCGCGATAAAAGCTGTTAAAGCGGTAATTAAAGCCGCAAAGACCGATTGTATCAAGCGTTAAGCGCGTCATATCTTCCGGTACTTCAATATGCTCATCTGCATTTAGACGCTCCCACTTTTGAATAAGCTGCACGGCGATATCGACCATCATCGCGTGATAGCCTTTCATCGCTTGCTGACTGAAGCTTGGAAGTAAGATATTATGCGCTTTTTTCCAGTTTTTTTCGTGCGTCCAGCTTGTAAATAAACCGTCTCCTGCAAAATCACGCACAAATTTAAGCGCTTGACTTAAGTTTTTATCAAAGCGGGATTCATCGCATGCTTCTTTAATTAGACGCTGACTTGATAAGTAGCGCGTCACACGTCCAGGCGCTTCAAATTTAAAGATTTCCCCTAATTCATCTGCAATTTTCATCAGCGTTTGAATCGGTTTATCTGTGTTTAATAACGGTAAGTTTTTAAGCTCTCCAAATGTTTTTGGCTGAGGCATTTCTTTAATTGTCATGTTATCCCTCTTTCACTTGTTAAGTTTCATGATTGTCTGCTAAGTGCTGCCCACAGACTCTCTTCTACGCCGGCAAGAAGTTCATCAGTTAAAGATAAATAGTCATTTTCAATCATTTCATATACTTCCATAAAGCTTCCAAATAAAATAGCAATGAGCGCATTTTCAGGAAGGTTTCTAATAATGCCTTGCTTTTGTCCTTCTCTGAAGAACGTGCAAACAAATTCCACCAGCTTTTGATAGGCTAAGCGACTCTCTTCTGTTAAAAAAGCTCCTTGACTATGAGTTTTAATAAAGCCAAGCGCACGAGGATGATTTTTAGTGAATGTCACCATACCTTCAAAGATATGATGAAATCCATCTCGATATCCTTCTCTTTCGTTAGCCAGGCCGCTTTCAATACACTGTAAAAACTCGTTTACATGCTGCTGAAACAGTTCGTTTACAAGGCTTTCTTTATTTTTAAAGTAGCGATAAATTGTTCCTGCTCCTACTTTGGCATTTTCTGCAATCATTGGCATCGTGGTTGCATCAAATCCTCTTTCTGCAAACAGCAGAAGCGAAGCAGAAAAAATCGCTTTTTGTTTTGTTGGAGTAGATTCCACTTTATCACCTCTTTCCAAAAACGGAATGAACGTTCATTCCGCTACAATTACAAGTATAAAAAACTGCTTCTTAATAGTAAAAAGATAACTAGACAAGTGGAAAGAAAAGGTTCTTTCACTCTAATTTTATACCATTTAAAGGTAAATAATGGAGTCTTTCAGAATATTTTATGCTTACAGAAAATTAGTCCACTTATCCCCTTTATTAACATAATTTAACACAATCTATTAAAGGAAGAAGTTTAAAGGAAAAGCAACGTGGAAATAGAAAAGAGTTACACAAGGCGTAAAGGAGGATTAAAAATGAACCAAGCAAGAATTATAGAATACGAAGAAATGCTTCGCTCAGCCATGCTTTCTAATAACGTAGAGTTATTAGAAGAATTACTTTCAGATGAGCTTATTTTTGTGAATCACTTTGGGCAATGGTTGTCAAAAGAGCAAGATATAAATGCTCATCGTTCAAAAAGTCTTGATATAGCGGGCATCGAAGTGTTGGAACAAGAAATTAAACTGTTTCAAGAACTTGCCGTTACCGTTACAAAAGTAGCGTTAAATGGGTCGCTGGCAACCGGTGAAGCCATTGGAGGAGAATACTGCTATACGCGAATTTGGAAAGATGTTGAAGGAACATTAAAGGTTGTTTCTTGTCACTGCAGTTCTAGCGCATAATCAACGCTGCCATAATAAAAAACATCCCTCCTTTCATTTGCATTCGCAAAGAGGGATGTTTTTTGCTAGTTAAAAGATTTTCTTCCTGTCTCTGTCATCTTTTAAAATCTCCACGGCCTCACGGAACCGCTGTGAATGTACAATCTCTCTTTCTCGTAAAAATCGTAAGCTGTCGTTTAAATCAGGGTCATCTGATATATCAATTAACCATTGATATGTAGCTCTTGCTTTTTCTTCTGCTGCTATGTCTTCATAAAGATCTGCAATCGGATCTCCTTTTGCCTGTATATACGTAGCGGTAAACGGAACGCCAGCAGCATTATTGTAATAAAGTGCACTATCATGGTTTACATAGTGTTCTGTCAATCCAGCTGCCTTCAGCTGCTCCGGCGTTGCATCTTTTGTTAGCTTATAAATCATCGTCGCAATCATTTCAAGATGAGCAAACTCTTCTGTCCCGATATCGTTTAGCAGTCCAACAACTTTATCGGGAATGGTATAGCGTTGATTCAAATAACGAAGTGCAGCTGCAAGCTCCCCGTCCGCTCCCCCGTACTGTTCCATTAAATATTTGGCAAGCGTTGGATTACACGTACTTACTTTAACTGGATACTGCAATTTCTTTTCATACACCCACATATAGTTCCCGCCTTTATCTGCTTATATTTGCCATGGCCAAGGGCTTGTTCCCCAGCTCCACTTCCCGTCGGTATAGCTGTTTCCATACTGCTGGAGCGGCCCGTACTTTGTTTCAAAGTTTCTTTTTAACTGCATAGCCTGCTGCGCGTATTCGTTAAACTGCTGCATAGCCTGCTGGTCATTTGGATGGGTATCTAAATACAGCGTTAATTCTACAAGTGCAAAATCAATCGCCTGTATTTCTTCTAAATCCTGATAGTACTCTGGAGGTAGTTTTTTCATTCTTCATCCCTCTTCTTATCTTTGTATGGATTTTCATAGTAGTCCCAAAAAGCCGGCCACAGCGTTCCTTTTTTTAGCGCTTCTTTCGGTGAAAACTGCTGCAGATTCGCGGGCTGAAATCCCATGTATAATTGAGGCGGCGTAGAATAATATTTAACTCCTATCGGCCGGCACGGATCATAGATACTGTGGAAAGGTTGATAGGTCTTAACCGGTGTAAACATCTTTTTTGGATTATTATCCATGAAAAGTCCTCCTCTAAAAACACACTCTGTTTTATCCTATTCAGTTTTTATCGAGTTCATGAAGGAATTCATTCCCGACTTAAGAACCAAACTTTTCTTCATAAAAAAGACCTATGTAAAAAAAGCTATAGTTGCCCAATCCCTTTAGGCAGCTTTCTCATACTTTATAAAATAGTGATTAAGAAAATAGAGGTGCTTAAAAAATGGACATTAATTACATGGATTTTTATTTTTACCCAGCACGATTTCCTGGACCTCAACTCCCGCCCGGTCCACCTAGACCACCAGGCGGTTTACCTACACCTGACCCGCAGCAAGCTCCAACTTCCCCTCCGCCGGCATTTATTCCAGCTCAGCAAACGGCAACTCCATTTGCTGTTGACCCGGGAGCCATTTCTCTTTGTCTATTCCGCAATACGTTCATATGGCTTAGAAACGGCTCTAGCTTCTGGTATTTCCCTATTTTTGTAGGACCGCGATCGGTTGCAGGATTTAGATGGAACGGACGTTTTTGGACCATTTTCGGTGTCGATACACGACAAATTGTTTCGTTTACGTGTTTTTAAACGTTAAGAAAAGAGATTGAGATATAAATAAATCAATACAATTTAAAGACGATAAAATTGAATACATGAACTAGTATCGGTGGCTTGTTACACTGCTGTTGATTTCCGTGCATGGCTTCGCTTTCCGCGGGCGGCCGGTGAGCCTCCTCGTCGCTTGCGCTTCTGCGGGGTCTCACCTGTTCCGCTTTTCCCGCAGGAGTCTTCGCCTTGCCCTCCAATCAACAGCTAGAAATAACTGAATAAATATATGAAGGCTATGTTCACCATACTAATAAAAAAATCCGAACGAGTTTGATTCTCCATCAAGAATCAAACTCATTCGGATCTTCCTTCAACTAACATATTTTTATCCCAGCCTCTTTTTTGCTTACTAGCTACTATTACACGATTGTTCTTATTCCAAAACCAATCAGCAGCACTCCGCTGCATCTCTGAAAAGCTTTTTGAAACATCGGTTTTTTAAGCCATTTTTTCACGTAATCTACTACATACACTAAGATTAAAAACCAACTTACCGCTATGAGGGTAAGAATAAAACCAAGCATAAGCAGCTGCTGATTCGTGTGAGCATCCAAGTTGATAAACTGTGGCATGAATGTAATATAAACCAATACCGTTTTAGGGTTAAGAAAATTACTAAGAGCTCCCTGTATGTATGATTCTTTATAGGCGTGATTAGATGAAGGCTTAACAGCTTTTTCTTCTTCTGAAATGTGCTCCAATGAGAGCGTGTTTTTTGTCAGAAATACCCTGATACCTAAGTAAAATAAATACGCGGCACCTATATATTTAATGGTGTTGAACAGATACACCGACTGCGCGATAGCAACAGACAAGCCAAGCACAGCAATTAACGTCCAAAACGTGAGGCCTGTAGCCATGCCGAGTATGGTAAAACGTCCTGCTTTTGCTCCGTGATGAAGCGTATTTTTCATGATAAGAATCGTATCAGCACCAGGTATCATTGACATAACCAGCGCCATCAGCATATAAGCAGCTAAATGATCCACAGCTCTTCTCTCCTTTTTAAGCTATTACTAGCATTCTGTTTTCTTTTCACTTTCAAAGATTTTCATGTATTGTTTTGGTGTTAGCCCCACCTGACTTTTAAAAAATCGAGTCAAATGACTTTGATCACTGAATCCAGTTAAAAAGGAGACGTCAATCGGTTTTTGTCCCTGTTCTAGCAGCTTTTTAGCCTGATTGATTCGAACTGTTTCTAAGTAGCTGTATGGAGAGATTCCTTTTTGCTTTATAAAAGAGCGCAGCAGCCGGTATTTGCTCCATCCAATTAGCTTACTTAATTCATCCAGCGTGATCTTGTTTGTATAGTTGTCTTCCAAATAGCTGCAGATTGTTTTGATTTCATCAGACGTGTCAGCAGCTGACGAAAAAAAGGAAAGGTTTGAATGATCGTGCATGAGCTCTTCTAGCAAATATAAAAATAACTCTTCTTTCTTAAACTCCCGTTCACCATTTAAAATTTGTAAATGAAGCTCTTTTAAACTAGAGACAGCCTCACTTCTTTGTACCACATTGCTGTTAAAACGCGGAAGACTTTCACTGCCGTTAATGTCAAAAACAGCTTTTTTCATCGCGTCTGGCGTCACGTTAATACAGCGATAATCAAGCGTTTTGCCGTCTATTTGTTCACAGCTATGGACATCATACGGATTAAACAGCAGCAAATCGCCTGGATTAATGATGTATTCTTTGCCTTGGCAGATTAAATGACGCTGACCTTCTTCAATAAATCCAATCACATAATACTCGTGAAAATGAGCAGGAAACTTTTGCATAATTCCTTTAAAACGGTAAGCTTCAATATGTAAATCAGCGTCAACGTGCGCTGTCCGAATTTCTTTTGCCATTAATAAATCACTCCTTGTCACATACTAAGCTTTTTAACCATACCATTGACTCGAGAATTTTTCTTGTATGATATTGCAGATAAGATTTTCTTTATTAACTTTATCCACTCACCCCTAAGAGTGATTTCTATTCTTTCCTCTAGTAATTTTCCGCTCAAATGATAAAATATAGACACATTTTATGGATGAAAGAAGGGATACCGTGAAATATAGACAAATTAAATGGCTGATTTTGCTTCTTCCAACTCTGACCATCGCACTTTGGGAGTATGTTCGCCATGCCTTTTTGCTTCCTTACATCTCAATGGACATGGGAAATGTTCTTTCTCCGCTGCTTGTCTTTTTTGTAACGCTTGTCTTTGTCCGCTATTTATTTTCTATTTTAGAAAAAATGCAAGAGGAACTAAGGCAAGAAAAAGAAAAGAAAGCTGCGCTTATTGAGCGTGAAAAATTAGCTCGTGAACTGCATGACGGCATTGCGCAGTCGCTGTTTCTCCTATCTGTTAAAATGAACAAGTTCGGAAGAAAAAATAACTTAGAGCAGGATCCTGATTTTATCCGAATGAAGCAAACTCTGCAGCATGTTCATGACGATACGCGCCAAGCGATTACAAATTTAAAGCACTCTCCTTCAGACTCTTCAGAAAGCTGGACTGAAAGCATTCATCAATACGTCGATGATTTAACACATACTCATTTACTAGATGTCAATTTAGATTGGAGACTGTCAGAAACAACGCTTTCGAGAAAAGAAAAAAATGAGCTGTTTGCCTGTGTGAAAGAAGCTGCTATGAACGTCATTAAACATGCAAAAACAAATAAAATCTGGATTACAGCCGGTGAAACGGCAGGCGGATGGATTTGTGAAATTACAGATTTCGGTATAGGTTTCACCTCTGAATCTCTTAAGGCCGGTCTTGGTCTGCAAATTATGAAAGATCGTGCCAAAGATATGAACTGGGACTTTTCCATTCAACGAAAACAGAACCAGACCATTGTTAGTATTAAAAAGGAGGTTACGTAAATGCAGCCGTTTCGTATTTTGATTGTAGATGATCACGCTCATGCAAGAGAAGGCATTCGCGATATTTTAGAAGAATATGAAGATTTTATGATTGTTGGCGAAGGAACCAACGGGCAGGAAGCAATCGAACTAACCGAAAAATTAATGCCTGACATTGTGCTAATGGATATTAAAATGCCCGTGATGAATGGATTAGAAGCGACAAAACAAATTAAGCTTCAGTTTCCGTATGTTAAAATTGTGGTCATCACGGTTTCAGACGATATTACGGATTTGTTTGATGCGTTGAAAAAAGGAGCCCAGGGCTATTTGTTAAAAAACCTGCAGTCTGAAGTGTGGTACGACTATTTGCGTGCGTTCGCTTTAGATGAAGTTCCTATGTCAAAAGAAATTGCGTTTCAAATTTTAAAAGAGTTTCCGCAGGAAACATCGATTACAAAGCCAGACACTCCCCTGTCTGCACGGGAGCTTGAAGTGCTTCAATTAGTGGCTAAAGGACTGTCAAACCGCGATATCTCGGCGCAGTTATTTATTTCTGAACACACGGTAAAAAGCCATTTGAAAAATATTTTAAGCAAGCTTCATTTAGAAAACCGCGTGCAGCTGACAAGCTATGCGTTTCAAAATGGCTTAATGAACTAACAGCTTTTACGAGCTGTTTTTTTGTGTCTTGGTAGAT
Organism: Priestia sp. TGN 0903; assembly: GCF_050846855.1. Lineage (NCBI taxonomy): Bacteria > Bacillati > Bacillota > Bacilli > Caryophanales > Bacillaceae > Priestia > Priestia sp. TGN 0903. The sequence goes on along the minus strand of NZ_JBOZGL010000003.1, from coordinate 199,262 downwards.
GTGAAACATTCTATTTTTCTATAAATTATCTGAAAACTATCATAGAATTATTAGCATCGGGATATTGAAAGTCAAAGCCGATTCTTATAGGATTTTTTTAGAAGTAAGCATTAAAATTAAACAACTACTTGGGGGATGCTATGAAATTTTTGAGAGCGCTTTTCAAACGAAAATCTGTATGGTTTATTTTGATAGGAACCGCTGTTTTTGTATACATAAACAATAGCTCTTTATTGACAAAAAGAAGCGGACAGCCTCTCCTTCTTGCTCATAGAGGTGTAGCTCAAACGTTTAATATAAAAGGCCTTCAAAACGACACGTGTACAGCGGAACGCATCTACAAACCTGAGCATTCGTTTATAGAAAATACAATTCCTTCTATAAACGAAGCCTTTAAAGACGGTGCTGACATAGTCGAGCTTGACGTTCACATTACAAAAGACAATCAGTTTGCTGTGTTCCATGATTGGACGCTCGATTGCCGGACAAACGGAACGGGCGTAACACGAGATTACACGATGGCGGAATTAAAAACGCTTGATATTGGGTACGGCTATACGGCAGACGGAGGAAAAACGCATCCTTTTCGCAGCAAAGGAGTTAACCTTATGCCTTCTCTAGACGAAGTGATGAAATACTTTCCGCACAAATCTTTTCTTATTCACGTAAAAAGCAATGATCCTGAAGAAGGAAAAAAACTAGCAAAGTACTTGTCACAGCTCTCTAAAAAACGCTTAACAAACATCACTGTGTACGGAGGAGACGAACCGATTGATTCGCTGAAAAAAGCGATGCCCAATCTAAAAGTTATGTCAAAAGCAACGATGAAATCTTGTCTTATTCCGTATATAGCAACCGGGTGGACCGGATACGTGCCTAAAGCATGCGAAAACACTGAACTGCATATACCTGAAAAGATCGGACCTTTTCTGTGGGGATGGCCAAATCGCTTTTTAAATCGAATGGATCACAGCAATACCCGGACGATTATTGTAGGCGGAAACGGAAGCGAATTTTCCACAGGATTTGATTCTGCCAAAGACATAAAACGCCTTCCAGCTAATTATTCAGGTGGAATTTGGACAAATCGTATTGACCGTCTAGGTCCTTATTATGAAAAGAAAAAGGAATAAACGAAAAAGCATCTGCCCTTTCCACGTGAAGCAGATGCTTTTTTTATCCATGCCCTCCTTTTATAATCCCCAACAATCACTCTCAGGGGTGATGGCTAATTCTCCCTTTCCTTCTATAATAAAAGCACGTTAGTTAGTAAAAAGGAGGAAAAAACGATGCAGGAAAAGCGCGAAGAATCAGCGAGTACAACGAAAAAAAGCACGGCGCGTTCTCAAGGTCTATACAAAGCCATATGGCGCTGGCATTTTTATGCGGGTTTAATGTTTACTCCGTTTCTTCTTATATTAGCTGTTACGGGCGGGATGTATTTATTCAAGCCTCAAATTGAAGAAAAACTGTATCACGACTTCTATCATGTACAAGCTCAGTCACAGTCCGTATCCCCTTCAGCACAAGTACAGGCTGTAAAGGAAAAGTATCCAGACGCTGATGTGTTGACGTATAAGCCCAGTGATCTCTCTACTCGTTCGTCAGAAGTAGGAATTTCATTAAAAGACCATACATATACGATGTTTGTTAACCCTCACAATGGTCACATCATAGGAAAAGTAGATGATTCCAGTCGCTTGATGAATCAAATTGAAGAATTTCACGGAGAGCTGATGGCGGGAACAGCAGGTGATCGTATCGTAGAACTTGCGGCCTGCTGGGCAATTGTCTTAATTGTAACCGGCGCTTTTTTATGGTGGCCGCGCAAAAAAGACAAAATAAAAGGCGTGCTGATTCCTCGTTTTTCAAAAGGTAAAAACGTACTGATACGTGACCTTCATGCAGTACCGGCCTTTTGGATTTCAGCGGGGATGCTTTTTCTCGTACTAACAGGACTTCCGTGGTCAGGACTGTGGGGCAATGCGTTTCAGCAAGTCGCCACAAACGCAGGTGTTGGGTACCCTCCGTCTATTTGGGTAGGCAGTGCTCCTACTTCAACCGTGCAAACAAAAGATGTTGCGGACGTGCCTTGGGGAGCTGAAACGTTAGAAGTGCCAAGCTCCACAGCTTCGCAATATACAAAAGTATCGCTTGATGACATTGTCACGATTGCAAGAGAACAGCATATGCACGACGGCTACACCATTTCTATTCCGCAAGACGCTCAAGGTGTGTATACGCTCTCTGTTTTTTCACCAAGAGCTCAAGATGAAGCAACCATTCACCTTGATCAATATACCGGAGCTGTGTTAGCCGATTATCGGTACGACAACTATGGATTTATGGGCAAATTGATTGCGCTTGGTATTACGCTTCATAAAGGCACACAGTTTGGATTTATCAATCAGCTTATGGGCCTTATTATTTGTATCGGAATTGCTGGTATCGCTATCAGCGGATCCTTACTGTGGTGGAAGAGAAAACCAGCTAAAAACATGGGGGCTCCTAAAGTTCCTGAAGGAAGTGCAATGCGAATCGTGACGTGTATAATCGTCGTGTTTGGTATCCTCTTTCCTTTAGTCGGACTGTCCTTAGTTATCGTGTGGCTTTTAGATTTCTTTGTTATCAAACGAATTCCAGCATTGAAGCGATTTTTAAACGCATGATTGATGAAACGATGTGAGGTGCAGTAACAATGAATAAATGGAAAATGTCCGGACTAGTCATACTCAGTACGCTTGTGCTTTCCGCGTGCTCCGTAAACAGTGACGCAGACCAGCTCTACAAGCAGCAAAAGCCTCTGTCGGCGCATGTGATGCTTCCTGAAAATATAGAGCCACAGAGCACACAGGTGTTAGAAGTCCATGTGATGCAAGAAAATAAAACGGTGGATGACGCCAAAAGCGTTCAGTTTAACGTGTGGAAAAAAGATGCTCCCGGTAAAGTTGAAACAATAAAGGCACATTATGACGGCAGTATGTATAAAGCAAAAGCAGCCTTTAAAGAGGATGGTATTTACTATATTAAAACCGATATTAATGCTCGCGGTGAGCACATCCTTCCTACTCAGCAAGTCGCAGTAGGCAAATTATCAAAAGAAGAGTTACGTTCACTACAGCCAGCTGAAAACGAAACGCATCATCACCACTCTCATCATTAGACATAAGCTCACGTTCAGCAGCTGAACGTGAGCTTATGTTTGTCTTATGAATTCTAGCTAGTTCCATTATATGTTTTTACATTTTTTTCTTATTACTTTACAATAAGAGTGATAAACGTTTTATAAAGGAGTTTTACAGGTTGAAAAAAATTGTTTCTGGTATTTTAATTTTAGTAATAGCCGTTATTGTTATGATTGAAGGAAATCCGTTAGAGCAGAACTCTTCAACGAATACCTCCTACGATGAAGTCATTTCCTTCCCTGCTGATCGTTACCCTGAAACTGCAGCGCACATTCAACATGCAATCGATAAAGGAAAATCGGCTGTTTGTACAATCGATCGAGACGGTGCTGAAGAAAACCGCCGTGAGTCTTTAAAAGGCATTCCGACTAAAAGCGGCTATGACCGAGATGAGTTTCCGATGGCCTTTTGTGAAGAAGGCGGAAGCGGTGCAGATATTGAATATGTAAAGCCTTCAGACAACCGAGGCGCCGGGTCTTGGATTTCACATCAAGTAGATGAGTTTCCAGACGGTACGAAGGTTTTAATTGAAGTGAAGTAAAAAGAATGGTCATTGCGACCGTTCTTTTTTTATGTTGAGAGCCTGTATAAGAAAAAGAATAAAAAAGGAAGAATTGTTCTTGCCTAAAGATACTCTTCACTTTTAAAATAAAAATGTATGTTATACATATATGCATCATCGTTTTATAGGAGGAATGAGTTTCTTGGACAATCTATGGCAGCAGTTACTTCCTGCCTCATGGCAATTAACTTTATTTATTTTCTTTTTTGTCTATATCTTGCGCTACAAACAAGAGAATAAATTCAGCATGCAGCTTCACGTGCTGCTTAAGTTTCTTTATGCCGTTATTTTGATTTTAAATGCGGTGTTGTTTTTAGTGGAAAGTCAGCGCGATTTTCTTTTTTATGCAACGCTTTTCATGAGTATCCTGACAATTATTTTGATGGAGTTCACGCTTTCTGCAAAAAAACAGAACGAGCTTGATTTTATTTCAGCCGTTTCTTGCTGTGTTCTTCCGATTTTTATTTCTTTACTTGAACTTAGTTAATGAACCAAAGGCCTCTGGTGATTCAGAGGCCTTTTTGATGTTATTGATCTTTGTTGTTACGGTCCATCATATCTTTTGGATCTTCTACAATATCTTCTGGATCACGGTTGTTGTCTTTTTCATCATCTTTATAGATGTTGTCATTTTTATCTACACCAGGTACGTTATTGTTGTTATTCATATTGTCTAAACCCGTGTTGACAAACGCCACGTATACTTTGTCAATTTTACTATCTGCTTCTCTCACACGGTCCGCAATTTTTTGTTCAAAATCAGTTGAAACTTCATGATAAGTATCGCCGTTATACGTTACGGTGTTCACCTTGCCGTTATCGTTGTTGTCCGCTGCGTCATTTCCCGCTAAGTCTACCGTTACATAGGCATTATTATTATCGCGAAGCACATACGCATCGTCAACTTCCTTCATATCTTCTACATTTTGCGCTGCTTCAACTGACTTGGTCGGCTGATCAGTATTATCCATTGGAATATTGTTATCAACTCCGTCGTTTGTAGAAGTGTTGCGTAAGTCATTTTGAGTATTGTCCATTGCGTTATTGTCTTTATTTCCTCCACATGCAGCTAAGCCTGAAAGAAAAAGAACTGAAGAAGCAATGATAAGCCCTTTTTTCATTTTTTCCATCTCCTTAAATATAGTTTGCAGTCGTATTATGCTTAATTTTTGCAAAACTATTCAAAGGAGACGAAGAAGTGAGTACCTTTTTTCTCACTATACTTACCGCTGCTAGCCATACGATAAGGAACATTTCAAGATTGCAGCTGTACTTATTCACCTAACAGCTTTCGGACAGCTACTGACAGCGTATTGATATGACGTTCTACGTTTGCCTCTTCTGCAACTTGTTTCTGTTCATCGACGTTGTAAACCGGCGCTGGATTTTGTGTAATTCCATTAATCGTTGTAGCCATAAAAGCTAGCAGATCATCTGTTGGTACAGCCGGAGAGAAATTCTTTACTTCTATTTGTTCCGTAATAAAGTCGTGAAGCTTTTTTTGAATATATTTAAGGTTTGATACTTCAACTAGCTGATTTTCAATTTTCATAAAACGCTGAGGGTCTTTTGAATACAATGCTACTAGTTCAAAGTAAATTTCTCCTCCTGCTGTCATTGATTCCTGGATATGCTCTCCAATATACATAATGAAATCATGCAGCATTTCAAAGGAGTCTTTCTTTGTCTGAAGCAGGGCTTCAATTTTATCTTTTACTTTATAGCTGACGCTTTCTTGATTAAGAAGTCCGACAAATACTTCATCAAGGTTTGAAAAATATTTGTACACGCCTCCTTGACTCATTCCAGCTTCCAAAACGATATCTCGCATGGCTACATCATGCACCGGTTTGCTCTTGCATACTCTTTTGGCTGCTTCTAAAATCTCTTGCTTCTTTTTTTCAGCGTATCCTTCCCTTACTTTTGGCATTTTTTTCACGCTCGCTTACTGTTTATTTATTCCCGAATGTCTCGAGTGTATTAATAATCACCTGAGCTGCTTTTTCGGCTCCTTGTTCAGCTCGGATTTGTTTTCCGATTTCTTGTGCTTTGGATTGAATTTCATTAACTTGCGTATAGGAAATAGCTGCGGATAATTTTTCAGCCGTCAATTCTTTTCTAGGAATGGCTTTTGCTCCAGCTCCCAGCTCATAAATTTTTCTTCCCCAAGCGAATTGGTCATTTCCATAAGGAATAATAACACTTGGAACGCCAGCTCGAAGGCCTTCGGCTGTTGTTCCCGCTCCTCCATGATGAACAACGGCAGACATTTTAGGAAACAGCCACTCATGAGGGATATCTTTTACAAATAAAATGTCTTCTGTTATCTCCCTCGTATGATTCATTCCACTTCCTCCTATATTGATGATACCTCGTTTCCCGGCAAGTTTTAAGGCTTTAATCACTAAAGCAGTCGTTTCGCCTGCGTTTTTTTTATCCCCAATACTTCCAAATCCAATATAAACCGGCGGTTCTCCATTCTTTAAAGATCTTTCCAGCTTCTCTTCCGACTCATAGCTATGGTCACTGTCCATAAACCAATTTCCGTAGGAATGAACGTGTTCAGGCCAATCTTTAGATACGGAAAATACGGCGGGACTTGATGAAATAATAGTTGGGTTAGCTGCTGTACGCTGCTTTGGGTACGGACATAAAAAATCTTCAGGTCCTTCTCCATGCTGCTGAACCCAATATTTTTTTAAAGGACCACTTACTACTTTCCAAAATCCCCATTCAAAAATGCGATGCGTCAGCTTATTGTATATTTTTCCAAATCGTGGTCGATCATAAAAAATTAAAGCTGGATAGTCTTTTGTTGGTGTCATTGGAAAAGGGCTGGCTAAGATACTTGGTATATTCATCTCTTTAGCAGCAAAGTAACCAATTGCCGCACCTGGATGATATACAATTGCATCGGCTCCTTTGCATGCTTTGTGCAAATCTTCTTGTATATTAATCATCATACCCATCATCTTTTCATTTTTTAAGCTTGAAAAAAATTTGAGAGGATTGTCTGCATTAATTGCGTCGTCTGCTGCTCCGCTCTCTATAATTTTAGAAACATCTCCTCGAAGCATGGCATATTCAAACCCGTACGATTCTATGAAGTTTTGGTAAGCTTCTGAAGCGGCAATTCGTACACGGTATCCTTTCTTTTTTAACTCTAATCCTAAAGCCATAAAAGGCTGGGTGTCTCCTCGAGTTCCTGTTGTTAACATCGTAATAAGCATCATTTCAGCCTCCTTATATTAAAACGACAACTATGTCGTTTTAATATAATGTACCCTTCTCCGATTAATTCGTCAATAAAAACGACAATATTGTCATTTTTATTGCTATCCTTTATTTTCCTAAGGCTCTTTTCGTAAAGTTAAATAGTTGAATTTGCTTGTCTTAAGTCCAAAAACGTAACATAGATGTCTTTAATCATTGAGAAAGCGCCTCCTGAAAGAGTATTCTAAAGATAACCCCCTCTTTATAAAGAATGAAAAAAAGATGCTTCGGGTTTTAAACGAAGCATCTTTTACCTATTAGAGCTATGAATAGTTACCTATTTTTCAAGTTAAACTGCTCGTGAAGCAGCTAATTTCTCGATTGGGGCTTGTTCAATGTCTGCTGCTGAAATATGCAGCAACTTTTCTAAAATAGCCGTTATGCCCTCATTTGTTTCATTAGTTTTTTTACAGTCATTAATATGCTGGTTTAATTGCTTTTTATAAGCCTCGGTATGAATGAGCCACTGACTTAAAAGCGCTTTTGTCGCCTTTCTTTCGTCTTCGCTTTTAGCTCCAAATAAGCTCTCCATATCAGGTTCTTGAATAGTTAGTTTACTAAAATCTTCCCTTACTGCAAGCCAAAAATAGTTCTTTTCGTATTCGTAATATCTGTGTTCTTTTAATAAAAAGTAGCCAATTTCAAATTCAATGCGATAGAGCGGCTGATTAACTTTCGGCGCATGAAGGCTTTTAAAGTTAATATGCTCTGCATCATCTACATAAACTTCTGAACCGTATTGGGTTTTAATAATTTTAGCGTCTACTGTATTCATGATGTTTACCTCTTTAAGGATATTATGAGAGAACGCGTGCATTCTTTTTCTAGAATGCGCACGTTCTTTATCTTTTACTTAGTTTTGAACAGCGTTTTTCCAATCAGCCGCAAACTTTTCAATTCCTTGTTCGGTTAAAGGATGTTTGACAAGCTGCTCGATTACTGAATATGGAATAGTTGCAATATGAGCTCCGGCAAGGGCTACGCGTGTAACGTGATCCGGATGTCTTACAGAAGCCGCAATGATTTGAGAGTCAATATTTTGAATGCGGAACAGCTCGGCAATTTTAGCCACAAGCTGCACGCCGTCTTCAGAAATATCATCAAGGCGACCAAGGAACGGAGATACATATGTTGCACCTGCACGAGCTGCTAAAAGCGCTTGGTTTACAGTGAAAATAAGCGTTACGTTTGTTTTTACACCTTTTTTAGCAAGGTAGCGAGTCGCTTCTAATCCAGCGATTGTCATTGGAAGCTTAATCGTAATATTTTGGTCCCCGCCGTTAATTTTGATTAGTTCTTCTGCTTGCGCAATCATGTCTTCTGCTGTTTCGGCATCCGGCGTCACTTCTGCTGAAACGGATTCTACTTCTGGAACGGTTTTTAAAATTTCTTCAATACGATCTTCAAACTTTACGCCTTCTTTTGCAACAAGAGAAGGGTTTGTTGTGACGCCAGATAAAACGCCCACTTTGTATGCTTTTTTAATATCGTCAAGGTTTGCAGTATCAATAAAAAATTTCATTTTTTCATTCCTCCATTAGTTTTTTTTACTATACCCACTATTTCACTTGTTATTTCTTTTCCACAGCATGACCGCCAAACTCGTTTCGAAGCGCGGAAACTACCTTTCCTGTAAAGGTATCATCTTCAAGCGAGCGATAGCGCATCAGTAAAGACATCGCAATAACCGGCGTAGCTGTTTGAAGGTCTAGAGCCGTTTCGACCGTCCACTTCCCTTCACCAGAAGAGTTCATAACTCCTTTGATGTCATCTAGCTTAGCATCTTTAGAGAATGCATTTTCCGTTAATTCCATGAGCCATGAACGAATAACTGACCCGTTATTCCATACTCTCGCCACTTTTTCGTAATCATAGTCGAACTGGCTTTTTTCAAGAACTTCAAATCCTTCTCCGATTGCTGCCATCATGCCGTATTCAATGCCGTTATGAACCATTTTTAAAAAGTGGCCGCTCCCTGCTTCTCCAGCATATAGATATCCGTTTTCTACTGCTGTATCGCGGAAGATAGGTTCAACAATTTCCCACGCTTCACGATCTCCGCCAATCATATAGCAAGCTCCGTTACGAGCGCCTTCCATTCCGCCAGATGTTCCAACGTCCATAAAGCGAATTTTGTTTTCTTTTAACTCGTTATAGCGTCGAATAGACTCTTTGTAATGAGAGTTTCCGGCTTCAATTACGATATCTCCTTCAGCTAAAAGAGGAGATATTTCACTAATAACAGAATCAACAACCGTATGAGGAACCATCAGCCATACGACTCTTGGCGTTTCTAATGACTGAACAAGCTCCTGTAAGCTTGATACTCCTGACGCACCGTACCCTTTCATTTGTTCCACTGCGTTTGAATTTACGTCAAATGCTACAACGTCATGACGCTGATCCAGTAAGTTTTGTCCTAAGTTAATCCCCATTTTCCCTAAACCAACTAATCCTACTTTCATGTGAACAGCTCCTTCTATTTGTCTAATTGTTTAAGCCTTTAGCAATTCTTTTGCTTGTGCCACTACGTTTTCTTCTGTAAATCCAAACAGCTTCATCACATCAGCTCCGGTTCCTGAAGCACCGAATGTGTCAATAGCTAACACTTTTCCTTTTTGTCCTACAAAACGTTCCCAGCCAAGTGAAATTCCCATTTCTAGAGAGATTCGTTTTGAAACAGATTCAGGCAAGATGCGCTCTTGATACTCTTTTGACTGTTTGCCAAACAGCTCCCAGCTAGGCATTGCTACAACTCGAACAGATGTACCTTCACGCTCTAGCTGAGCTTTTGCACTGACCGCTAGTGCTACTTCAGAACCTGTGGCGATGAAAATCATCTCCGGGTTATCGTCTGTTTCAGTTAATACGTAAGCACCTTTAGCTAGGTCGTTGATATTTTGTTTTGTTTCTTCAAATACAGGCAAGTTTTGACGGCTAAGCACTAAGGCTACAGGACCTTCCGCTTGCTGAAGCGCGTAAGCCCAAGCGCTTGCTGTTTCGTTTGCATCAGACGGACGGATTACGGTAAGCCCTGGAATTGCACGAAGAGAAGCTAAATGTTCAACGGGCTCATGAGTTGGTCCATCTTCTCCTACTGCTATGGAATCATGAGTAAATACATATGTGACCGGCAGCTTTTGCAGTGCAGCTAAACGAATCGCTGGACGCAAGTAATCATTAAAAACAAAGAATGTGCTGACAAACGGCTTCACACCGCCGTGAAGGGCCATTCCATTACCGGCCGCTCCCATTGCATGTTCACGTACGCCGAAATAAATATTTCGATTACCGAAATATCCGGGTGCGTAAGGGCCTTCTTCTTTAATGTCCGTCATCGTGGAATGTGATAAATCAGCACTGCCTCCAAAAATAGATGGCACAGATTTAGTGAAATAATTAATAGCTTCTCCGCTTGCAACACGCGTCGAAATCGCTTTTTCCGATGAGAATGTTAAAATATCATTCACTTCAATTAGTGCCTCACCAGTAATGGCACGTTCTAATTCATCTGCCAGCATAGGGTATTCTTTTTGGTAAGAAGCAAACAGTTCGTTCCACTCTGCTTCTGCTTTCATCCCTTTTTCTTCTAGCTTTTCAAAATGAGCTTTTACTTCTTCTGGAACATAGAAGTTTTCTTCAGCGTCCCAGCCGTAGGCTTGTTTTGTTGCTTTTGCTTCTTCTTCTCCAAGCGGATTGCCGTGTGCTTTATTTGTTCCCGCTACTTTTGGACTTCCGTAGCCAATAATTGTTCTCACTTCAATGAGCGTTGGCTGTTCCGTGTTCTGTTTCGCTTTTTCAATGGCGCTTGTGATTTCATCCACGTCATTTCCATCTTCTACACGTAAATACTGCCAGTTTGCAGATTCCGCTCTTTTTTGGATATTTTCGCTAAATGAAAGATTTAATTCCCCGTCTAACGAAATATCGTTGGAGTCATATAAAGCAATAAGTTTACCAAGCTTCATATGGCCAGCCATTGACATCGCTTCATAAGAAATGCCTTCCATTAAGTCACCATCGCCTACTAACGTATACGTATAGTGATCAATAACAGAGAAATTTGGTTTATTAAATTTTGCCGCTAAATGAGCTTCTGCCATTGCCATTCCGACTGCATTTGCAATTCCTTGACCTAAAGGACCTGTTGTTGCTTCTACGCCGTCCGTATGGCCAAATTCAGGATGACCCGGTGTTTTACTATTTAGCTTGCGGAAGCCTTTTAAATCTTCTACTGATACATTGTATCCGCTTAGATGCAGCATGCTATACAGCAAGCTTGAGCCATGACCGGCTGATAAGATAAAACGATCTCGGTTAAACCAGCTTGAATTTGCCGGATTATGCTGTAAGTGATTCGCCCACAGCGCATAGGTCATCGGAGCCGCTCCCATCGGAAGTCCCGGGTGTCCTGAATTAGCTGCGTTCACCGCGTCAATTGACAGGGTGCGAATCGTATTAACTGCGAGTGTATCTATGTTGGTACTCATGTGTCATCCTTCTTTCGCTTTGTTTGTATTAAACTGGCTGCACTTCGCGTGATTGACTTGCTGTTTCTTCATCCAACCACCATTTAAAGCCGTCTTTTTCTACCAGTGCATGTGATGCATCAGGGCCGTATGAACCAGCAGCATATTTGTGAAGCGGCACTGTATTTTCCTGAAATGCTTCAAGAAGCGGCTGAACCCATTCCCAAGCTAGCTCTACTTCTTTCCAATGAGCAAAAAATGTAGAATCTCCGGCGCATGCATCTGCAATAAGGCGTTCATATGCTTCCGGTGCTCCTTCTTGCTGACCTGAAAAATTAATTTGTACAGGCTCAATATGACCATGATTAAATGGATTTTTGCTGTTTAACTGCAGCGTAATATTTTCGTGCGGGTTAATTTCAATGATCAACAGATTTGGAGATGTTGTTTCTCCTTTGTCTAAGTACAACTCTTTTAGCGAGTCTTTGAATTCAATAACAATTCGCGTCGCTTTTTCCGCCATTCTTTTCCCTGTACGAATGTAGAAAGGAACGCCGTTCCAAAGCGAATTATCGATATATAGTCTGGCTGCTAAAAAAGTGTCCGTCTGAGAAGATGGTGATACACCGGGCTCATTTATGTAGCTCGGCACTGAAGCCCCGTTTATTTTTCCAGCCTCATATTGACCGCGAACAACGTCTAGATCCATATCTTCTTTTACAAGCGGACGAAGCGCTTTTAACACATTTATTTTTTCGTTTCGAATATCATCAGCGCTAATGCGGGCCGGTAAGTGCATAGCCGTCATCATCAGCATTTGCAGCATATGATTTTGAACCATATCTCGAATGGCTCCTGAATGGTCATAATAGCTTGCTCTTTCCTCTACGCCGACCGTTTCACTTGCTGTAATTTGTATATTCGCAATATGTTCGTTATTCCATAATGATTGAAGAATAGGATTAGCGAATTCCAGCGCTTCTAAATTTTGTACCATCGACTTGCCAAGATAGTGGTCAATGCGGTAAATCTCTTCTTCTTTAAACGCTTTGCTTAAGTTTTCGTTTAATTGACGAGCTGACTGTAGATCATGGCCAAACGGTTTTTCAATAATTAACCGTTTCCAACCTTTTGTAGCACCTAAGCCACTGTCTTTAATATGCTCGGCAATCGTACCAAAAAATTCTGGTGCAACGGATAGATAAAACATTCGGTTGCTTGGAATGTTTCGTTCCTCTTCGCGTGCTTCTACTAGATTTAACAACTTTTTATAATCTTCAGCATTCGTTGCATCCAATGGGCTGTAGCGAAAAGCTGAAAGAAAATGCTGCATAAGAGATGAATCTTTTTCGACGCGACGTGAAAAAGTATGAATAGACTCTTTTACTTTTTCCTGAAAGTCAGCGTCGGACATCTCCCTTCTGCCTAGTCCTACAACAGAAATTGATTTAGGGATTTTCCCGTCTACAAATAAATTATAGAGTGCAGGATAAATTTTGCGTTTCGCTAAATCACCTGTTGAACCGAATAAAACAAAAGTCATCGCTTCCATATCTCTTCCTCCTGTTAGGAAAAATATAATCTTTAAAAAGTAACTTTTCTTTCATTCGTTACTTTATGTAACCTATCTTATTCCTGAAATATTTTTTCGTCAAGATATAAAACTCATAAAAAATCATTTCAATTTTCTTTTGTTCTTTAAACCCTATAGCCGCTTATCTTAGATAATTTATGGAAAAATAATGAAAATACTTTTTAGTTGAATTTAGAAAATAAATCTGCTTTAATGGATTTGATAGAATTGTATGAAAGTAAAAGCATACATAATGTTTGCATATGTACCAAGGGAAAATATCAAAAGGTGGAAGTAATATGGAAGTTCAGCTAATCAAGATGCCTGAAGATCTATCTGTTTTTCACATAGAAAAATCGTAGCTCAATCCAAAAGAGTCACCGGAAGTTGACCTCTTTTTTTGAGCTACACTCACACTTTAACTTTAATGCGTCACTGCGACAAGAAGCATAAGCATCATATAGAGGTTAAAAACAGCAAGTAAAACAAGAACGATATAGACTAGTTTTTTACCTATCTTACCTAAAAAGTAGACGTTGACTAACATAAAATACACGCCTGCTGCGCATAAAACGAACGTAAGAAACTCTTTACACTCGTTCAATGTCATTTGAAAATCTTGATTATAGTAAATTCGGAGATCTTTACTAATAGCGAACGGCACGGTCCACCACCTGATCAAAATTCCAATAAACATAAGTATCCCTATTGTGTTTAAAGTGGACTGAAGTGTTCTCCGCTGTTTCTTTCTCATATCCACATCCGTTTGTGCGGACCTTTTAAAGTTTGTTCGCATGTATTTCCCCCCATGATGTTTTTGCATACAGCAAAAAGGGTCATCAGCCATACACAGGTCTCTCCCCCGGCTATTTCTTACACCACCAAAAGGTGCGTAATGATCATCACGCAAGGCTTCAATGAAGCTACATTCTTTATCTATATTCACTTTATGCTGCATTTGATGCTTTCACAGCTTCTGAGCATACCAGCTTGTTTTTCGTTTCGTATTGAATTATATACATACACAAAAATAAGCCCTGGCTGATAGAGCCAAGGCTTGGTTCATGTTTTGATTAAGTTATACCCCACACATTGAAGAGCTTGTTGAATATTTTTCACGACTTTTAACTGTAAGTTTCTCAAATCATGATTTTTAGTTTGCTCTTTCGCAAATGTGGGGGTTACACCTGTTATAACTGCTTGAGCACCCATGAGCTGAAGTGCTGTAATCATTTTCAAGAAGAAATTCGGAAACTCTTTTTCTCTCAGAAGCAGCTTCGATAAATCAATGATAAAGTAATCTATTTCATTATGAGCTGCATCGTGAAGCACATCTGTCATAATCTGATCCGCACGCTCTTTATCAATAATACCTTGAAGAGAAAGAATCGAAACCCCCTCTGTAATCGGAATAATTGGGACGCTTAAAAATCCCATCTGATATCGTGTTTCATCCAGATCGATCATATGGGATAAGATACCTGCCATTGATTGTAAAAAAGCAATATCTTCTCCTGAAAATTCTTTTTCTTCCTTGTCCATTACACAGAGTGTTCCAAATACATTTCCTTTTAAATCTTTTAATGTAACACCTAAAAAACCTTTTACCTGCAATTGATCCGTTACTTCTAGCTGTCTTGTAACGGCATCCTTCATCAGATTTGCCGTATGCATAACGTCTCCGTCATTCATAATAATTAAGCGGCAGTATGTACCTCCGTATTCAACGCTGTATCCTTCAGGAATAATCTCTTCCTTCTCGTTATATGAGCTGAGGACCGTCATCGCTGTTTCTCCTCTTCTAGTTACGTACGTTGTGCTGACATTCAGCTGTTTGGTAATAACCTCAAATAATTTTTGCGAAACAGACCGCAGTGAATAAAAATGAGGAACTTTATTTTCTCCATCAACGTTCATTTAGTTACCTCCATCGCAACTATCATTCTCTCTGCCATAAGTGCATTCTTTCATAAAGATACGCACAGCTTGGCTATAACTTTTTTGTAGTATGAGAGAGGACAGCTATATTGCCTATTTTCTATCTTATACATACCAGATTTGACATATGACATGATTTCACATAAGAAAAACTTCTTCCGTTCATGAAGGAAGAAGTTTTAAATTATATAAAAATCTCACACGTCCCCATTTTCCCTCTATTCCCCATATTAGGATATATCAAACTAAACTGCCTAGTTCAATGACAACATAGCACAAAGGGTATTAGAGCTCCTGCTTCATCTTTTTGTTCCATTCTCTTCGCAGAATTCCCATTTTGACGCTATCAAAATATTCACCGTTTACGATACGTGCTTCTCTGATTCTTGCTTCTTCTTTCATACCTATTTTTGCCGCTGTTTTGATCATTCTGATATTGCCTGACCACGTAGACATGCCGAGTCTATGCAAAGGTGTAAACTCAAATAAAAAGTCGATCCACATTCCATAAGCTTCTGATCCATATCCTCCGCTCCAATAGTCTGAATCGTAAATGACAATTCCAGTTTCCATCCAGTTTGTACGTTTGTCCACCCAGTAACAGTTCACCGTTCCTACAGCTATTTCATCAATAATAACCGCAAGCATTCGGGGAACTGATGGATAAATCTCATACTCTTCTTCCCATGAATTCATATACTTTTCTTTCGTCAGCTTTCGATCTGGTATGTACGGAGCATTCCATTTTTTCGCTTCTTGTTTTTTCTCTTCGTATTTCCAGTAATAGAGCGTATTAACATCTTCCTGTGTCGCTTCTCTTAATAACACTTTTTCTCCTATTAATTTTATCATGAGAGGCATTACTCCTTGATTTATGAAATGGCTTATTAAATTTTAGAAACTTAAAGCGACTCTTAATACACGTTTATACAATCATAGCGTTAAATAATGAAGAAAAGGAGTAAATTTATAAAGAATAGTATTGCTACTGCCAATCAGCAGATGAAAATGAAAAGTAACTTATCCTGCTTTGCCTGTAAAACACCGAGACAATATATATGCTCCCGGT
Organism: Priestia sp. TGN 0903; assembly: GCF_050846855.1. Classification (NCBI taxonomy): domain Bacteria; kingdom Bacillati; phylum Bacillota; class Bacilli; order Caryophanales; family Bacillaceae; genus Priestia; species Priestia sp. TGN 0903. Next base: position 183,193 of record NZ_JBOZGL010000003.1, on the reverse strand, counting down.
GTTTTTTGTTTTTGCTCTATTTATTATTCGCGTTTTCCATAACTGCAAAATAGTTACCTTCACTGTCTGAAAAATTAAAGACTTTTCCTGAAGGCATCGATACAATTTCTCCCACCGTTACGCCTTTAGCAGTTAAATCTCTATATAATTCATCCACATTCTCCGTAAAAAACAGAAGCGAAGGTGTCCCGACATTTAATTCCGGCTGCATTTTTGCTATTAGCTGTTTGTTATGAAGGATAATGGTTGTTTCAGCACCCGCTACCGGCGCTAGCTCAATCCACTTCATGCCTTGTTCATTATTTTGTTCGGACATAACCTGAAATCCCATTTTTTCTGTCCAAAACTTTACCGCTTGATCTTGATCGTTTACATACACCATAATTTGACCGATTTTTTTAATCATTGCTTTCACTCCTTCGATATAGATGAAATAATTTCTTTTGCTACTGTATCTGCCGACTTTTCCTTTGTGTAAATTGTTTGCTTTGCCAGCAGCTCATTTGACGGATGCGTTACAAAATGTTTGTTAAGCTTAAAAACATCTTCATCATCCGTTATTTGCTGCAGTCTTTGATGTAATAGTTGTATGGACTCTTCTTTATTAGCACTGGGAAGCAATAAAAATAGAGACTGATAAGGTTTTAATATCTTTTCTACTTGCTGAAACAGTCCCATGTCTTCGTAGACCGAGTGACCGGCGCCAAAATCAATGACCGCATGTTTGTACTCTTCTAGTATTCTTTTAACGGCATAGGCTTCAAACGGCTTCCAATAGGCGTACATCCCCTGAAACCCTTGTTTTTCTCGAATGTCCTGCTGTGTTTCTTTGCTGAAACCTATTTCCTCGTAGTAAGAAAATCGCACTTCGTCCATTGAGCACTGAGGAATACTTAGTTTTTGCGCTACTTTTTCACCAACCGTCGTTTTACCCGCGCATATAAGTCCAATGAGAATAATAGGGGGTTGCATAGGCTCTCTCCTTATTTCACTTCCAATACAAACGCGTACGATGCATCTCCATTAGATACATTTTTTTGACTTTCATCCATCCACCACACTGAATATGAGTAGTAGTACGTGCCTGATTCAGAAGGTGCTTTCAGCTTATTTTTCTTCAGTGGTATTTCCACTTCATGGCTGTTTTGTATTTGTGCCATATGCTTTTCGTTGGGCTGCCGCTTATACTTGATAACAAGCGATAGCGATTCATTTGCTTTTACTTTAATCGGCTGTTCTGTTTTTAACAATTCTAAAGGGCCTGCTTTATCCACACACGTGTTTTTCCAGCAGTAAGTGCCAACTTTTGTTTCATAAAGATGGTTGCTTGCTTCGAGATACGCTTTTGGCGGGAATTCTTCAAGAAATCCACTGCTTGAACATCCTGTAAAGCTTGCTATGATAAGTCCACCTGCAGCTGTCTTCCATTTCTTCATCATTTCATCACCTTTTTACTATTTCTTCATTGTTCTGTTATCTCCTGTTTCTTACTTTCTAAATAGCATTGCTTTATTTTCAATACACGCTTTTTAATAAAATGGAATATGAATACCTAACTGATTTACTAATAAAGGAGTGAACGTATGAAGGCGCCAAACCGAGACGACAAATATGCACATGATGAAGAACGCAAAAAAGTGCTGCTCTTGTCAAGAGCAGCACTTTTTTAGACTTGCACGCTATTTGATTCTACTAATTTCCCATCTTCCATCCACACAACGCGATCGCATAAATCCAGCATTCTTTGGTCATGGGTAACCATTACAGCCGCTTTTCCCCTTAGCTTCACTTCATCTGCAAGCATTTGAACGACCGCTCTTCCTCGCTCTGAATCCAAGCTTGCCGTCGGCTCGTCTGCGAAGATAATTTCAGGGTTATTCATCCACGCTCTTGCAATCGCTACCCGCTGGCGCTCTCCGCCGGATAGACTTTCAGGATAGTGATGTTTTCGATGGGCAAGCCCGAGCTTTTCAAGCAAATCATCCGCTCTTTTTTTTGCTTCTTTGTTTCGGTTTCCTTCTAGTTCCGTGACAAGAAGCAGCTGATCGCGAACCGTTAAATACGGGATTAAATTAGCTGATTGAAAGATAAAGCCAATTTTTTTAAGACGAATGCTGTTCATTTGTGATGGAGACATTTTATTAATCTCGTCTCCGTCAATAATTACACGTCCGCTAGACGGTGAAAGCAGCGCGCCAGCAATGGATAAAAAGGTACTTTTCCCAGAACCAGAAGGCCCGACTATAGCCACAAGCTCTCCAGCTTTCACACGCAGCGATAGGTCATTTAACACGACTACAGCGTTTTCTCCGTCTCCAAACGACTTGCTAACACTCTCTAAAACTAATTTTTCTTCACTCATTATACAGCCCTCCCAATCGCTTCAACCGCATCTACTTTTGCTACGCGATAAAGCGACAATAATGAACTCAGTACAGAAACGGCTATAAACAGCGCGGAGCAGCCTGCGATTAGCGATACGTCTAAGTGAAACGGCATCGAATCCGGCAATACGGCTGCTACTCCGTACGTCAATCCAATACTAATAGCAAGACTGCATAAAGTTAACACAACTACTTGAGATAAAATCGTTCGCGCTAAATAGCTTGTTTTTGCTCCTATCGCTTTTAACACGCCAAACTGATTCATTTTTTGAAGCGTCATCACGTAGAAGAAAACGGCTAGCACAAAAGCGCCAATGATAAACAAAAATGCGACCATCATTAAAAGCGAGCCTTGTTCTTCTTGATAACCTGGAATTCCTTTTAACGCTTCATCTTTACTAATCACGTCAATGTCAGACTCCTTTTTTTGAAGAGCATGTGCTTTTTTATCGTTCATGTTTAACACCACTGCATTAAACGCACCTGTGTTTTCAATTATTTTCCACTCTTTAAGATTAATATGAATAACAGGCGCGTGACTAAACGACTGATTTTTTGTAAAACCAACAATTGTAAAGCTTTTTCCTGAAGCCGTATCTTTTATCGTATCACCTAGCTTTACTCCTTCTTCTTTTAGCGAAGAGTCCGCCACGGCTTCATGTTTCGCATCGTCCGTAATCATCTTCCCTTCCGTTATGTTCGGAGCTAAAAAGCCGCTTGTGCTTATGGCAAAAAACGAGGCGTCTATTTTTTTCTCTTTTCCTTCATTTATAACGGCTGTCATCATCACACCAAGCGGCTCAGCTTTTTTCTTTCCGCTTAGTTGTTGAATATCTTCTGTTTTGTTTGTTGATAAAACAGAGCGCGTCAGGCGCTGATCCGCTTCTTTTTGAAGCGCAACGTAATTTCCTTTCATTTCTTGAACAGCTGAAGCATTGTCAGAGGAAAGCCCTTTTGCTAAGCCTGATACAAAAAGCACAAGCCATACAATTAACACCATAATCACGCCAATGAGTAAGTAGCGCAGCTTCGCATGTTTTAATTCACGTAAAGCCAAAAACATCTTTCTTTCATCTCCTTTTTTCATTCTATTTAAAGTATAAAAACAGAAAATGAATGGAAGATGAACGGCTCATTACATTTTCGGAAGATAGACGTGAAAAGTGCTGCCTTTTCCTTTTTCGCTTTCAACGTGAATGGAACCTCCGTGCATGTCGACAATTTGCTTCACAATCGCTAAACCAAGACCGCTGCTTCCTTCCGTCCGGCTTCTTGCTTTATCTTCCTTATAAAAACGATTAAAAATATGCGGGAGGCTTTCTTTTGACATACCGATTCCCGTATCTTGAAACTCCACGTGGCAATACGTATCTTCCATACCAACGCGAAGAGACAGCGTTCCTCCTTCTTCCGTGAACTTTACGCTGTTAGTAATCAAATTTGTCCACACTTGATGAAGCAGTTTTTGATCGCCTGAAATCATCGTTGAAGGAAGATCCATTTCAATGGCCAATTCTTTTTCACGCCAGCTCCACTCCGTCATGAACAGCACTTGCTTGATTTGAGTTGCAACGTCAAACGTGCTTTTTTCGATATGCTCACTTTCTTTATCAAGTGAAGCAAGCGTAAGCAGCTGTTTGCTGAGGGACGACATGCGCCGGCTTTCTTCTTCAATAATAGACAGATACTCATTTCTTTGTTCATCTGAAAGGTCAGCAGAACGGAGCGTTTTCGAAAACCCTTGAATGGACGCCAGCGGAGACTGAATTTCATGTGACACGTTCGATACAAATTCCTGGCGCATCTCTTCAAGCTGCTCTAAACTTTTAGCCATTTCGGAAAAATGTGAAGCAAGCGCGCCGATTTCGTCTCGGCGCTTTACGTACAGCTCAACGTTGTATTTTCCTTTCGCCACTTGCTTTGTTGCTTCCGTTAGCTTGACGATTGGTTTTACTAAATAACGCGTGCTAATAAGTACAAACAAAATGCTTAATACAATCATCAGCAGTAAAATGACCGAGAAAAAAATGCGCATTTCCCCGAACTGCAGCTGAATATCAGGGCGAATAAACAGCGCTTGCTGCTTGTTACCCTCTCCTTTTAACGGCACGCCGATGGTATTAGCTAACACATTATCAAAAAACCCCGTCACAAACACCTGTGAAGGAAAGTTTGCAATTCCGTGATACATTTTGCCTTCTAACACTTGTTTGACAGCACTCTTTTCTAAGCGCTGGTTTCTAAACTCTCGTCCGTAAAACGTCTCATGTCCAGTGCTGTCCACTACATATATTTGATAGCCAAGTTTACTAATATGCTGTAAATAAGACTGTTGATCTACGCCTCTATTGCTTTCGTAAAAGCTCACAATGTCTTTTGCCATACGCGTAAGCTTTTGATCGTTATAAGGTTTTAAGCTGTACTGATAATAAACGTTCGCCACAATAAACGCGAGGAGACTGCTAAATACCATCACAGCAATCGTTGTCAGGACAATCCGCAAATAGAGCGTCTTCATTTTGCCGTCACCTCAAGCTTATAGCCGACGCCTCGAACCGTCGTAATGACAAAATCATCGGTATGTTCAAACCGCTCGCGCAGCCTTTTTACGTGTACATCAATTGTGCGGTTATCTCCGTTAAAATCCGCTCCCCATATCAGATGAATTAATTCTTCTCTTGTGAAAATTCTTCCTGGATAGCTCGCGAGCTGAGCTAATAATTCAAATTCTTTCATTGGAAGAATGAACAGTCGTCCGCTGCAGTGCACTTCATAGCTTTTTCGGTCAATAGAGGTGCTGTTCAGTACGATCATCTTTTCATTTACCACTTCGTATCGGCGAAGCAGTGCTTTGATTCGGAAAATCAATTCTTTTGGTTCAAACGGCTTTGTCACATAGTCATCCGTTCCCGCTAAAAAGCCTTTTTCTTTGTCTTCGAGCTGATCTTTTGCTGTTAATAAAATAATGGGAAAATCATAGTAGCTGCGTATTTCTTCGCAAACTTCATATCCATCTTTATGAGGCATCATAATATCGACAACCGCTAAATGAATGTGCTGCTTAGCAAGCAGACCCGAAGCTTCCTCTCCGTCTTTTGCTTCATGAACCATATAGCCTTCAAGCTGCAAATAGTGACGAACTAATTGCCGCATATGCTCATCGTCATCCGCCAGTAAAATGTGAATCATTTTTTCTACCACTCCTTTTATCAACCATTTAAAATGGCGGCCTTTTGGCCGCCATCATTTATTCTTTCACTTTCTATCTGTTTACTAGTGTAACCAAACGCCGTGTTCATATTGCGTTTTTATTAGGGTAGAGACTTATTGTGAACAGCAGATGAACAGCTTGTTACAAAATCCATTCACCGCGCGCAATCATCTCTACTTTTCCGCCTACTTTAATGTGAAAAGTTTCTCCGTCATAACTAGCTTTTACATACAGCAGTGAAGGTCTTCCTATTTCGTATCCTTGTTCTACACATATGTCAATAGCTTGCTGATTAAAATAACCGTATTTGACTAAATATGCTGCTAAACAGCCGTTGGCGCTGCCAGTTGCCGCATCTTCTGGAACGCCGTAATAATCAGCAAAATCTCGCACGTTTACGTGATGATCTTCGTGATAGGTTTCCGGTGAAAAGACCATAATTGCTTTTGCTTCCGTGTTTTCTATCAGCTTGAAATATTTTTCTTTGTCTACGTTTATCTCTTTAGCTGCTTCTAATGATGTTAACGGGACAAGGATGACCGGCAGACCCGTGGATACTTCTTGAACGGGAAAACGCATATCGATATAAGTTTCATCAAGGTTTAACACGTCCGCCACCTGCTTTTTATCTAACACTTTCCCAAACGTCGGCTGACCTTGTGTCATCCACAGTACATCTTTTTGTTCATCATATGTAACGGGCGTAGGACCTGCTTTATAATGAAGAATAAGCTCCTCTGTATCTTTTTCTTCTAGTTCTTCTCGGATAACACAAGCGGTACCGAGCGTCGGATGGCCTGCAAATGGTACTTCTTCATTAGGTGTAAAAATCCGCACGTCATATTCTCCTTTTTGCGGAGAAGCCGACGTAATGAACGTCGTTTCAGAGAAATTAATTTCTTTAGCCATTTGCTGCATCTCTTTGTCTGAAAGGCTTCCTGCGTCTTTAAAAACGGCTAGCTGATTTCCCGTATATTTTCTCTGTGCAAATACATCAACAATGGAATACTGAATAGTTTTCATTCCTGTGTTCCTTTCTAACGCAAATTTTTATGTACAAAATGGGTCATTACTTTTTTCTTTAAAGCCTCATATTGCTCCTCATTCGTATCCATAAACGCTTCTTCCCGACTGGATAAAATATCTGCGTAATGGAGAGGCTCACGAAATTGTTCTTGTGTAAAATCATAGCGCTGTTCGTTGAGCTGATTATAGAAATGCCAGCCTTCTTTACACGGAGTTTTTAAAATATCTCCTCCTTTGATATCTTGAACGACAAGAGCTGTCACGCCGCACTGTCCTTTAGCAGGATTGTCAGCCGTCCACTTCGTGCTCGAATGAATTGACCACGATTGATGCAGGGCTTTCTTTAAACGATTCACGTTGGGGAAGCTCCTTTTTCTTCAAATCTACCATATTCTTCTTTTTTATGAAAGTTCTCATTAAAAAATTGACAGCGCAAATATTCTTACTTTAAAAATAATTTAAGGAAGAATAGAAAAATACTAGAAATAATGTATAATAATAGAGTCATTTTAGATGATAGATTATAAACAATGAAAGGTGTTTTAAATGGAAGAACAAGCAGTAAATGAACTCCTGTCTTTTGAAGAAGAGTATAAAGTAGTTCAAACAAATACGCCGTATTATGATTTGAAATGGGGAAAAACAGCCAATCCAGCTAAAAACAACACGTGGAACTGGGCAGCCTTTTTTCTGACAAGCGCTTGGTTTGCATACCGAAAAATGTATAAGCACTTTTTTATTTTAACGCTTATTGAAGTATTTTGGTTTTCCCTTTTGTGCTTTGTAGACATACCAGAGTGGTCGGATGCAATTGTATTCGGCGGTGCTTCACTTATTACAGGGCTATGTGCCAACCGCTGGTATTATAAACACGTTAAAAACGTGTTAGCTCGAGCCGAAGCTCAGCCGGAGCAGCGGAAAGAAGCTTATTTGCAAATAAAAGGCGGCACTCACATCGGAATTGCTATTGGTTTAAGTATCTTAGCGCTTGTGATTACGTTTGGAGTCGGAGCGGGATTATCATATTTACCAACAAAAACAAATATTAAAGATGTGGTTCGCTACGGCGACGAAGCAATTACGCTTGAAACGTACAACGATCATCCAAAATGGACCTATATTAAAAAAGAAGGCCGTCATCACGTTGTACAATTTACCGGCTACGATTATACAGAAAAAGAGCATGTGCGCATTGTGTTTAACGTTTATTTGGATAAACAAATTTACGAATGGGACAAAATTTACATCAACGGCAAAAAGTTAAACAAAAAAGATGCGGAAGACTATGAATACTGGATTGAAGACAGTTCAGCATATTAAAAAAGTCAGCCAAAAAAGAAAGGATGAGTGCGTACTCTCCTTTCTTTTTTGTTTTATCTTAAAGCGTCAAAGGCAGCTTCACCGTCACTACTGTCCCGTTCTCATCACTTTCAATCGCAAGCGTACCGTTATGCTCGTTGATGATCGTTTTACAAATAGAAAGCCCTAACCCCATGCCTGTTCCATCTTTTGTTGAGAAAAACGGATTTCCTACTTTATTAATAATGGATAGCGGAATCCCAGAACCGGTATCTTGAATGTCAATAAGAGCCCAATCTTCCCATTCTTTGATAATAAGATTTACTTCCCCGTGTTTCTTTTTCTCCATTGCTTCAATGGCATTTTTCAAAAGATTCATAAACACTTGTCTCATTTGAGCAGGATCGATTGATACAAGTGGAATGGCTCCTTCTATTCTTACGTTCATTTCGACATTATACAGCGCAGCTTCACTTTTCAAGAAAGCAACGGTATCATGAATAACTTCTACAATCGATACGATTTCTTTTTTAGGCGCTGTTGGCTGCGTGACAAGCAAAAAGTTGTTAATAAGTTCATTCATACGATCCAGTTCATCAAGAACAATTTTTTGAAAAGGCTCTGCCTGCTCATTTTCATTAAATAAAAATTGAATAAAGCCGCGCACCGACTGCATCGGGTTTCGAATCTCATGCGCTAACCCTGCTGCTAGCTGCCCTACGAGTGCCAGCTTATCAAGCTGCAGAATTTTCTCTTCAATTTTCGGCAAAACAGCCGCTTGATTTTTATAAATAATATGAGACAAAATACCAGCCAGCCGGTTTAACCCTTGAATTTCACTTTCGCTAAACGGATAAGGATCCGGATCGACCGCACATAAGGTACCAAACATTCTCCCATCTTCTAGCACAATAGGTGTTCCTAAATAAGAACCTACCCGGGCACCATCAATGATGGCTAAATTAGACGTTCTAACATCGCGTTTTGTATTGGGAATAACAAGGGGTTCATCACACGTGACTAAGTTGCATACCGCAAGCTCTAACGGCAGCGTCAGTCCATCCTCTACAAGGCTTCCCCCTTCTTTATTAAAGGCTTTCATAACTGAAAATTGTTCGTCGAAAATCCCTACAAACAGCGTCCTGCTTCCGACTACTTCGCTGGCCATCTGCAATACATCCCAAACGGCTTTTTCATTGATGTTCCTCTCTTCCATTACCTTAGTCACCTACTATTTAAATATAGACTGTTCTATTCTCTTATTCTCATTATAAATTTTAAATGTACAAACGTATATCAAAATTTTAAGAACTCGTTTATTTCTTCTATTTTGTCATTAGGGTTAAGGATAGCTAAGACTTGATGATCTTCCCATATGCCATTAATATTTACATTTTTTCTAGCGATTCCTTCTCTATGAAACCCAGCTTTTTCGAGTACGCGCTGAGAAGGCACATTACGTGGCATGACGCCGGCTTCAATGCGGTGAAGATGCAGCTCTTCAAACGCATAGTCAACAAGTGCTTTTATGGCTTCTGTTGCGTACCCTTTCCCATTATGATGGTGATCTAAAAAATAGCCGATAACTGCGCTTTGTAAAGATCCCCGCATCACTTGAAAAAGACTAATGGTGCCAATTAATTTATTATTCTCTTTTTGAAAAAGACCAAAATAGTATTCTTGATCGTTTTTCCTATTCTCTTCGTGACGCTGAATTTTTTCTACTTGGCTCTCTAATGTATAAAAAGAATGCTCTCGACTCATAGAAAACTGCTTAAAAAAGTCTCGATTGTCCTTTTGCAATCGGAGGCTGTCGTGCGCATCGCTGGCAGTCAACGGGCGCAAATAAATAGTGTGGCTTTCAATCATGTTATGTCTCTCCCTCTTTTACTTCTCACAGAAAGTTGTGTAAAAAGAATGCTTCGTTAATATCTTCCATTTTCTCACATAGTAAGCGTTTCTTACTGTAATGTAAAGAACCAAAAGCACGATTCTAACATCTTTTCTTTATCTCTTCCTGCCACTATTTTTTATTTCTTCACTATGTAAAATCAAAAACCACCTGGAAAAATGACCAGGTGGTTTTATATATGAGATGGGGTGTACGTTCTGATTCACTGTGGATGGATATAATGCCTTACGTTTCCAAACAGACTTCCTTATAGAAAAGAATGATATAAAAAATACTTCTTCTGAGATTTTTCTTTTATTTATATTTAACAGCCGCAGCCAAAGCCATAACCGCCGTAGCCGCCATACGGATAACCACCGTAACCGTATCCGTAACCGCCATAGCCATATGGTGATAGCAGTGAGCCTGCTACTAGCCCACCTGCTAATCCTCCTAAAAATGGACCTCCAAAGCCATAGCCGAATGGTCTGCCAAAGCCAAAGCCAAACGGGCGTCCAAAACCAAACGGTCTGCCAAAGCCAAAGGGCCTGCCAAAGCCAAAGGGCCTGCCAAAGCCAAAGGGCCTGCCAATAAACCTTTCATCTGCGTGTTGAAGTTGATGATCTTGAGAATACATAGTGGGTAAAAAATGCATTTCTGAATCCATAAGAGAAACCTCCGTTTTTTTGTTTTTTGCTTTCACCCAAGAATATGCATTTACCTATTCGCTGTCTTGGGCAAATATCTTAGTTATGCTGAAAATAAGGGAAAAGAATTACGAAAAAAAGCAAATGACTAAGTTTATATGAAAATGAGCTTGATTTCTCTTTAGTACCTAATACATACAAAAGAAGCGGATCCTGACTTAGAAGGGTATACGGAAAGTACTAACATGTTTACTTCATAGTAAAAAACAAGAAGCCGAAGAAAAAATTCTTCGGCTTCTACTTCATTATGTACGCAGGCTAAGGAGGAAGTGGTATTAGCCTGCTTCGTTATAACATGGGGGCTCATATATGAGATCTTGGGATGATTCATCCTATGTAGAAAGTGAAAAAAAGTACCGTGTCCATCTTATTTTCTTATCTTTTTTTATTTTCATTGAAATCATTGGATATTTTTGGAGCACTTTTGCATTTCAGGCATATGTTAAAAATGTACTCAGAACTTGGAGGTGAACTATATGGGCTTCTATGGTGGCTGTGGTTATGGCGGTTACGGTTACGGCGGTGGCGGCTGCGGATTTGGCAGTGGCTTTGCTTTAATCATCGTATTATTCATTTTATTAATCATCATCGGCTGTGCTTGCTGGGGAGGATTTGGCGGTTGCTAATCATTAGAAATAATGATGAACAGCTTCATTTTCACTAATTTTTTTACCAAAAGCTAGCTTTCCACTTTATTATGAAAAAGCAGTGTCCACATAAGGGGCACTGTTTTTAGGTGTGCTCACAATGAGACTCACCACTGAGAAAAAACCACGGGCTTTTTAATCTACCGTTCCTTGTTTACGCCTTCTCATTACCTTATTTTTCTTGTTCATACTTCCCTTTCTTCTACATATTAATAGGTAAAAAGAGTAATTAAAAAGAGAGCCACTCTGCAGCTCTCTTCCCGCTTTATGTAAAAAATTATACAAACGATTTTTTCAAGACGACCCGCTGATCATTTACAGTATAGCCGTTTCTTTCATAAAAAGCCTGTGCAGCTCCTCCAGTCGCCGTTAAGAGATACAAGCTGTTGATATCGTGTCTTTGAAGTTCGTTCTCAAACCGGCTTAAGATAGCTGAACCATATCCTTTTCCTTGCACGCTTGCACTGACGCAAAGCTCGGCCACGTAAAAGGTCATACCGCTGTATGATTTTTTCGCGTGACCTGCAATCATGCCAATCAACTCTCCTTGGTCATAAAATAAATAGCCTATAAATTTAGGCGTGTTCAGTAGATCAGTCAGCCTTTCTTTAGCTGATTCTTCCGTCCATGGTTCATCCCAAGGCTTTTTTGTAAATACATCTAGATACAAGTCAATGCACTGCTGTATATTCTCTGCAGTGAGAGGTACTACTTTTTCGATCATTTTTACGCTTCCTTTTTTGTTTAGTTTGAAGGCTTGTTAACAATTCGCTCGTACATTTCCGGCAGGTGCTTAATTTTATAATCAATCGTCTCAAGCTTGTGATGGATTTCTTCGATTTCTTTTTGCACCGCTTTTTTATGGTCCATCAGCATTTGCAGACTTTTATCAAGCACGGCATTTTCAAGCGTACAGTTTTCAATAAGCGTTCGAATATCCTTGATTTGCATACCCGTGCTTTTTAAACAGCAAATTAAATCAATCCATTCAATATCTTGTTCTTTAAAAATACGATTTCCTGACGCTGTACGATCTAAAAATGGAAAAAGCCCTTCTTTATCATAATAGCGAATGGTATAAATTGTCACGTTCAATTTCTTCGCAACTTGTGAAATGGTATACGTCATACTGCTTCCTCCTACATCTTAACCTTCTCAGAAAAACATCATGATTTTGCCTTGACCTCTAGTTATCTCGAGGATTTATTCTTTTAGAGTCTTCTTCATTGCGCTTTTTATGCTGCAGACTTTTTGTACAAGCAGCAACATACATTCAACTCAGAAAGGATGATACGATGAATACTGCTCACATGATGCTTACCATTGTAATCGGCGGTTTTATTGCCTTTTTATTAGGTTTTGGCGTCACAAAAATAATTGAGCTGCTGCTAAATCTTTTTCTAGCTTAACCAGTAGTTCTTATCGTAAAACGCAGGTAACTCCGTTCTATGTTCGAACGGAGTTACCTGTTTTATTTTAGAGACTAAAGCGGTTAAGGCACCATGTTGCCAGCGGCTTTATAAATATCGTACCATTCTTGGCGTGTTAACTTGATTTCTGAACCTTTGCTTGCATCTTTCATACGCTGAATATTTGTCGTACCAAGTACTACTTGAATATTTGCAGGATGCGTTGTAATCCACGCAACGGCAATCGCTGTATTCGTCACGCTATATTTACTTGCGATGCAATCAATTACTTCGTTTAGCTTTCCAAATTTCTCTTTATCACCTAGGAAAGGTCCTTCAAAAAATCCGTTTTGGAACGGCGACCATGCTTGAAGCGTGATATCATTTAAACGGCAATATTCAAGCACGCTGCTGTCACGGTTCACAGCTTGGTCGATACCCATATTTAACGAAATACCAGAATCAATGATTGGCGTATGTGCGATGCTGAACTGCACTTGGTTTACGACAAGCTTTTGGTTAATATATTTTTCAAGCAGCTGAATTTGCGCTGGGTTGTGATTCGATACACCAAAGTGAAGTACCTTTCCGCTGCTTTGAAGCTCATTAAATGCTTCTGCTACTTCTTCAGGGTCCATTAGTGGATCTGGACGATGCAGTAATAAAAGATCTAAGTAATCTGTTTTTAAACGCTCTAAGCTGCCGTTAACAGAGTCTATGATATGCTTCTTTGAAAAGTCATAGTAATTTTCCGCTGCGTTAATGCCGCATTTGCTTTGAATCACCATTTTTTCACGAAGACTTGGGTTCATTTGTATAGCGTTTGCAAAATATTCTTCGCATTGTCCTACATAATCAGGACCGTAAATATCAGCATGATCAAAAAAGTTAATTTCTTCTTCCATCGCTGTGCGGATTAGCTTCTCTGCTTCTTGTAAAGAAAGCTCTGTTAAACGCATGTTTCCCATAATTAAATTTGATACGTGTAAGTCAGTATTAGCAATTGTATGATACTTCATGTAAAGCCCCTCCTTGAAATAATACTACTACAAGATAAACCATAGAGTTAACTCTAGGTCAAGCAGAAAGAATAAAAAATTTTGCAAGCAGCGGCGGTAAAACACCCTATCTTTTTTGGTAAAAAGATGAAATACTAGGTTGTGGTGTGATAAAAGTCACTGCCGCTTTGCATTTGATTTAGTAGTATATGTTACGTTCTTTTCTTCCTTTTTATCAAAGCTTATTTCATAGCAATACATTAATTTATCAGGCAAAGGAGTTTATCACCATGGAGAAAACGAAAACAAAACAATTTGAAATACATTATTCCGTTCTAAAAGATGAAGCCAAAATCAAAGGAACTTTTTTAGTAGAAGCTGCTAAAAACCGAGACGACGCATCAAGACTTGCTAAATTAAATGTTTCTACAAAAGAAAGAGTGTTTATTCAATATGTAAAGATTTTAAAAGTCAAACGAGTGTCCACAGATTCGGTGGCAAAGTGACATTGGTTTGCTTCTTCTTTTAGCAAGCCTCCATTTATGCTGAAAGTGTCGTCTCAGAAGATGCTTGTTTCGTTCGTGTGAGTAGTAGAACTAATCCAATAATACAAGCTGTGCCAATCCATTGATAAAAACCAAAAGGCTCTTTCAGCCAAACAACGGTTGTAATAACAGCGGCTAAAGGTTCTAAACTTCCAAGCAAACTCGTTTCTTTAGGTAAAAGACTTTGCAAGCTTTCTACGTAAAACCAAAAAGCAAGCATCGTGCCAAAAATAATGACAAATAAAATATATCCCCAAGTTATTGGTGATAAGCTTGACGCTTCCCAAGGCGGATGAATAAAGCTCATTACGCTTCCCCCAATTACCATTGACCAGCCAACGATAACAAGCGAACTGTACTTTTTGATCAGCGGGACGGCATACAGCGTATAAAATGCTGCTGCTACGCCGGATAACACTCCCCAAACAACGGCAGATACAGGCACAGACAGCTGAGAAATAGAGCCGTTTGTTAATAAAAAAAAGCAGCCCCCCAGTGCCAGCAGAACAGTGATGACGTCTTGTCGCGTAAATATAGACTGCTTGCGCAAAAGCAAATAAATGATAATCATCACCGGTGATAAATACTGCAGCAGCGTAGCTACTGCTGCATTTCCATGCTTAATAGAAGCCATATACGTATACTGAACGGCGAGCATACCAGCTATGGCAAAAACGACGAGCTGAAAAGCTGACTTTCGGTTCTTCCATACTCCAAGTACGTGATAACGATTCCTTTTTATACATGAAATCATTAACAGCAAAAAACCCGCAGTGAGCAGCCGTACTGAAACAAGCCAGTCTACACTGATTTCAAATTCTTGAAAAAGCTTTTGAGCAACCGTTCCTCCCATCCCCCAACATATAGCTCCCATTGTTACAAAGAAGAACCCTTTTTTTCTGCTGAGATCGTTCATCTTTCATCCCTCACTTTTATTATAAGAATAGTGTTATAATAAGTGAAAAATGGGGCAGAAAATACGCATATTGCATTAAAAAATATAAATATATTGAGGTGACCATGTATGCCAGCAGCACATTTTAAAATTGATGAAAACTTAAAAGAGCTAACGACCCATCGCACCGTTGAGCTGCCAGTAGCATGTTATCAAACAACGATCAGTGATCACATAAACGGCTACATCCCTCTTCACTGGCATGATGAGCTTCAATTTGTATTGGTTATAAAAGGTCATGCGTCTTTTCAAATAAATGAAAAAACAGTGACTGTAAAACAAGGCTACGGACTGTTTATTAACAGCGGATGTCTTCATATGACTGAAGACATAAACAAATCCGGCTGCGTGTACATTTGTTTAAATGTTTCTCCTCATTTTCTTGTGCCGCAAGAGCTTTTTACAAATTACGTTTATCCCTACATTCATGCAACGAATCTACCACATTTATTCATCAGTCCAAAGCAAGCGTGGGGGAATAACGTGTTAGAGTCTATACATAAGATATACACATGGATTCATAAGCAGCCGCATCACTATGAAATAGAGATTGCCTCTGCACTCAGCATACTGTGGAAAAATGTAATTCTTAACGGTTTGCAGCTGAAATACAATGAAAAAGAAATGATCAAAAATCAGCGGATGAAGCAAATGCTTAATTGGATTCATTTGCACTTTGCTGAAAAGATTACGCTCGATGATATTGCCAAAGCGGGACAATTAAGCCGTTCTGAATGCTGTCGATATTTCAAGAAAATGTTAAAAAAATCTCCTTTGACCTATGTATTAAACTATCGAATTCAGCAAAGCTTAGTTATGCTGCAGCAAGCAGAAGCAAATGTGACGGACGTCGCCTATCAAGTAGGATTTAATAGTACAAGCTATTTTATTAATCAGTTTCGAAAAGAAATGAAGATGACTCCGCTCATGTATCGAAAAAAGAAGCTGCATATCTCATCACATCACTAAAAAACGGCGGGGCACTCACCCCGCCGTTTTTTATGAACTCTTTTTACTCGTTGATTTTGCATCAGAAATCTTCCCTAAGAAGAATCCGTCTACTTCTGCTATTTTTCCTCTCCAAAAGATCTTTCCTTTTGAAGGAGTAGACTTACTGTCTCCACAGTAGATCTTTGTATTTTTCAAATGAATAAAATGGGCTTCTGCTTCTCCGTTTGATTCGCTCGCTTCGCTTGCTAAAGAGAATTGTTCGCTTAGCGCCTGAGCCACTTCACTGCCTTCTTCAAACGTTTCGCTTAAGTAATCAAAGTATTCTTTTGCTGAAATCATGGTACCGGAAATCACAGCGCCGTTTACATTTAATGAAATATCAAGTGAAAAGCCGTGTTTATTAGAAGCTTTCACAAAGTATTCAAGCGTATTGTCTTTAGTTGAAAAAGAAGGGCCTGTACTCATGTATTTCTTTCCTCCTTTACGTCTTAGGCTGTTGTATCGTCTTCACTAGAAAGAGATGTTGCGTCATCATCTTCTTCATCCGTGTTTTTCTTTGCTTTTGTATTTTTTGATTTTTTAGCTGTTGACTTTTTTGGTTTCGCTTCCTTTTTTTCTTCTTCACTTTCCTCTTCTTCGTCTTCTTCTTCTGTTTTTACTTTTTTATTTTTTTTGTTTGAACGAGAATCTTCCTCTTCTTCCTCGCTGTCTTCGTCACTTTCACTTTCTTCTTCCTCTTCTTGCTCCTCTTCTTTTTTGTTCTTTTTACGAGGCTTAGATGTTTCTTCTTCGTTTTCATCGTCCTGCTCGTTTTCTTCGTTCTCATCGTTCTCTTCTTCGTCAGAATCTGTATCTTCCGCTTCTTCATTTTGATTTTTATTGAGGCTAAGCTCAACAAGCATGTTCATTTTTTCTTCAAGCTGTGATAAACGGTCTTGAAGCGTTTGATTTTCTTCTTTTAACTCATCGTACTCTTGAACGTTATCGTCTTCTGTTTCGCTACTAGAAGAATTTACGTTTTCTTCATCATCTTTTGATTTATCTTTATCTTTTTTAAACAAGCTTCCCGCAGATGTTTTCAGGCTGGCCACGCTGCTTTTTGATTTTTCTTTTACCTTTGTTCCTAAATCAGATGCTTTGCTTTTTAATTCGTCTGTATCGATGCGGTCAAGAAGGCTTTTTCGATTTTCAGGAGTCGATACATATCCAATCGTTGCACCGATGATACCTCCTGCTACCGCTCGTTTGATTGGCCCGCTGCTTGTTGTTTTGCTTGCTTTTGAATCGTTCTTTTCTTTTGAACCGTTTTCCGTATTTTTGTTTTCCTTGTTTTCTGCCTGTGTGTTATCTAATTTTGTTTCAGTTGCCATTGTAAATCCCTCCATTTTTTAAGTAGCGTACAGTTTTTAACGTTCTGTTTCTATTTTTTCTTCAAGCGTTTTTAACCGCTCATGCAGCATTTTATTTTCTTCTTCGAGCGCTTTACTATTGGCTCCTTTTGAACTGAGATAGGGATCATTTTCCCACCAGTCCATGCCGATTTCTTTTGCTTTATCAACCGAAGCCACAATCAAGCGGATCTTTATCGTTAATAGCTCGACATCTGCAATTCCTACGGTGATGTCCCCCGCTATGACGACTCCTTTATCCAAAATCTTTTCGAGCACATCTACAATCGTACTTGACTGCATATTATGTTCGACTGCCATACTGTTCCTCCCACTGACCGCTTAAAGCAGGCTGCCTAGCGGTCCAAGATCAATATTTAAATCTTCTGCGTCCAGACCGAACACCTCTTTCAACTCGTCCATTTTTTCTTCTAAGTTCATTAGTGCAATTCCTAAGTTTTCAATTTGTTCGTCCGTCAACGTTCCACCCTCCACCCGCCTCATGGCATGACGTTCAACGATTTGCCTCAATAGCTCAATAACTGTCATCACAAGCTGCGCTAAGCCTTGTTCAGCTTTATCGGGATCCAAGTGGATTCGTCCATTTGCTTGGCTGACCGGTTGCATCCAGTAATTCCTCCTTTTGTTTATCAAATTGTTCAGAAGTGATGGGTTTGCGATTTCCTTCTTTTGCTTGCACAAGCGTTTCAACCGAAGAAATAAGCACCCGCAAATCCAAATACACTAAATCGACGCCGGCTATGGAAATGATTAAGTCTCCTTTAATGGCGACTCCTTTATCTAAAATGACATCTAAAATATCAATAAGAGCAATATCTTTATTCTCCATGGATTGTTTAAGAGACATAATGTTAATTCCTCACTTTACGCAAAGCTCGAGAAATGATAGGGTGGCCATGGTCCCGTCACTTCAAATTTCCAGCCTTTATTTTCAAGCTTTTGCTGAAGCTCTTCTATTTCGTTTACAAACTTAGTGATCTGCAGAGACGGAAGAAGAAACACGCTGTTCCACGCCATCTGTTCAGCTGCGCCCGTTACGTCCTTGCTCCAATTCTTTTTAACAGAGTCGTAAAGCGACAGTTCTTTTAGCTTGTCATGTATCTCTTCACACACTTTGTTTTTGTGAAGCTCTAATTCTCTTTCAATCAGCTGATCTATTTTTTTCTTTTCAAAAAACTGTCTTCCTGGTGACAATTCACTAATTTCTTCTTTTTTCGCTTTCACGCTTTCATTCGTTTCGCTGATTCCTTTTTTAAGCTCTTTATCATCACAGTAAATCTTCACGTTCCACTCTTCATTTCCTTGAAGCAGCGTCAGTGAATTCTCTAGCTTTTCTTTGTTAAGCTCAATAGCTGCTTGCAGACTTTCTTTACTTTTATAAATGGTGCAAAATTTTAATGGAATGATCGTAAATTCTTCGTACAAAGCGGCTACGGTTTCGTGATGATGAAATGCTTTTTCCTGCAGCCAGCTCATATCCTGCTCCATTTTTTCTTTAATCACTTCTTCTGAATAGGCGTCAGCATCCAGCTTAGAAACGACAGCCGTCACCTGATCAATCGTTATTGGGTACAGTGAATGTTCTCCGTCAAACCCTTTATAAGATGGAAACGGCTCTCTGGCTGCTGCTTCTTTTGTTGGAATTAAACCGTATAAATACAGTAATTCTCCCATCTAGGATTCCTCATTTCTTTTTTTTGTCAGCTCTTCCCATTGTTCAATTTCTCTGCGTTTCGCGATTTCGTACCTCATTAACAATTCATCTTCTTTTTCTTGAAACGCTTCTTCCGGAATTTCACCAAGCTCAAACATCATTTGAAGCTGAATGAGTTTTTGCTGAATCGTCGGAAGGTCATATAGCTGTTTATCAGCTTCTTCCTGTACTTTTTCGCCGATTTTCACTACAAGGTTAATAGGTGCGGTTACTAATTTGTGAAGCACGTTATTTCTCTTCTACTTTTAGGCGAATGTTCACAAAATTATAAGCAGGCCATGGACCGCTGTAATGAAAATCGGCTTTGTCTTTCCAGTTTTCATGCGCTTCATTCACTTTTTCATCAAACCTCGCTTCGTCTTCTCGGTTAATTAAGAAAGAAGCGTTTAAAAGCATCGTTTCGCCCGTTGGCTCATTTGCTTTTGCTGCTTCAGCTGCTTCTTCAAGCGGAGAAAACACATCTGTCTTGACTTCTTTTTGCAGGGAAGTAAACATCTTTTGAGCCATTCCTCCAAGCTGAATACGCTCATAATAACCGGCTGCTTCTGATTTTCCTTTTACGGATGCTGATACTTTTTCAAGTTCAGGATTTTCGTTTACTTTTTTCTCGAGCCATTCTTTTTTTCCAATTACTTTTAAACCAACTTCAATTTTTCCTTTGATGGCTGGAAACAGCTTTTCAAACTGCGGATAAAGGTTTTCTAAAAGAACTTTTACGTCTTCTTTTGATTTGAATACATTCCCAAAGCTGATTGGAATAACCGTATCATTTTTGTCCATAATCGCTGCTACTGCGTGTTGATGCATTAATAGATTTTGACGATTAGGATGATAAATTTTCATCGGCACTTCAGCTGCTACCATCGCCGCGTCTTTGTAGCGAATCAAAAACGTTTCAGCTTTTGTTCCTTCTACTTCTACCGATCCAAAATCTTCGTCTTTATCCGTTTGAATGGCGCTAAAAATATAAATGCCCGTTTCGTTTGTTTCACTCATGTTTTCAAGCTCCTTTACTTTTCTTCAGTGTCTATATTCTTACACTCTTCTAAAATGATTTTTTCGGCTTTGCTTTTTGCATTTTTCTCGTCTAAACATTTGGTAAGCGGATGATGCAAAATATCCATACATAACGTTTGAAAATCTTCATCATCTCCATCGATAGCAATGTCTTGCTGCGTAGCAAGGGTAGCGATCATAAGCGAAGCCCGCAGGCTAAGCCCGCTGCTGTTTTCGTCTCCAGAGCGGTTTCGCACGTTTGCTACGAGCGTTACAATTGTGCGCGCTTCGTCTTCTTCTACATCCGTTTTCTCCGTTAAAATCGCTGTCTCTCTGTCGATGTCTTTATAATCAATAAACATAGTAATTAACCTGTCAAGAAGCGCATCTTGCGTATCATATACGCCGGCATACTCAGCTGGGTTGCTCGTGAAAATGACGCGGAAATCGGGATGCACGCGTACAAAAGGATCGGTCATTTTCACTCCATACAGCGGCAGCACGCCTTCTTCTAATATCGATAGAAAGATATTATTCGTCGCAGGCTTAGACCGAGTAAATTCGTCGTAAATCAGCGTATAGCCGTTTTTTACGGCTTCAAGCAACCGTCCATCCTGCCAGTTTTCACTTACTTGTTCATCTTTTTTATAAACAGAACGAACATACTGGTCGATTACTTTTTTGCTCGTATAGCCCGTAAAATCGCCAATTAAATCTTTGTTGTTGAGCTCGTGATTCCCGTGCATCAGCATCACAGGACGCTTTCTCTTTTTAGCAAGCGCTCGCGCTAAAGAGGTTTTACCTCCGCCGGCAGGACCTGTAAAATGAATGGAATAGCCGGATTTTAAATAGCTCAGCGCTCTTGAAAGAACCTCTTTTGTCTCGTCATCTTGTATAAAAGCTCCACTGCCTTTTTTCCTTTTGTCTGTTAAGACGGTCATTTTTACGTTCCTCCTGCCATCTTATCGTTTATGCTTCAATGCCAATGGCGCTTCTATATCTGACGTCGAGTCGTTTGAATGAAATGACTTCTTTTTCTTTATTTAAAAAGCACTCGTATGTTCCAAGCATTTCATCTTTGGCGTACTTTTTCATATATTCTCGTTCTTCAATGACTTCAACAATAACTCTCCAGCCTTCATCTTCAGTGACTTCCACCGAGGTAATTTTATGAGGAGGAGCTACGTTTTCAGCAAAAAAGTCGTTCACGGCTTGCATAATTTTTTTAATTTCCATCTTTAGTAGCCTCCAATAGTTAGATCTAAAAGCTGGAACCACCCTCAAAAAGGAAGGTTCCATACCACTTCATATTAAATACTAAAACGCGGCTGCCCTTCACTTGAATTTGAACGTTCAGGAAGGCCGTTTTCTTCTACGTCGTCACGAAGAAGCCCTACTGCTTCTGCATAGCGTAACCATGTATCAACACTGGCAATAACCACTCGTGCTTCAATTGTTAAAATTTCAATTCCTACAACAGACACTCTTGCAAACGCATCAATAACAATTCCTTTATCTAAAATACGGTCAATGACTTCTGCTAAACTTGAACTATTAGTACTTTTTTGAATAGACATATCCCATTTCTCCTTTCGCTTATGATCCCATTGTTTTTAAATCTGTAGATGATTTAATATCATTGGAACTTTTAATCTTAGTAGAGCTTTTAATATCCGTTGCTTTTTTAATCTGATTTACGCCT
The DNA here is from genome assembly GCF_050846855.1 of Priestia sp. TGN 0903. Taxonomy (NCBI): domain Bacteria; kingdom Bacillati; phylum Bacillota; class Bacilli; order Caryophanales; family Bacillaceae; genus Priestia; species Priestia sp. TGN 0903. Next base: position 161,349 of record NZ_JBOZGL010000003.1, on the reverse strand, counting down.
TTTATTTTCCGCTTGTTTTTTGACTTATCTTTATCGTCTGAAGAAGAAACTTTTTCTTGAAAGTCTTCTCCAGCTTCTTTTACATCGCTAAGCTTATCTTTTACTGATAATAAGACGTCTTGAAGCTTTTCTTTTGCGTCTTCTCCTTTGCCGTGTACCTTTTGAGCATTTTTTTCTTTCGTTTCCTGCAGTTTTTCTGACGCTTCATCCGCTTTTTCCTGCAGTTTCCCTTCGGTTTTTTCGACAAACTTTTCTTTCGCTTTTTCTTTAACCTTTTCTTCTACTTTCTCCTTAACAGGTTCAGGCGTGTGCTCAACTATTTTTTTCCCTGCTTTTAAGGCTGCTTTCTCCACATCTTTTTTATCCATGAAATTCCCCTTCAGGACGGATATCTTACTTCTTCGCGTCCATGAGTTTGTTTAGCATCTCTTCAATGCGCTGCAGCTGATCGTTCATATTTTTATTTTCTTCTTTTAACTCTTCGTACTGAGACGTTTCCATTTCTGCGCTTGCGCTGACTTCTTCCTGCGAATCTCCCTGTTCATTTGATGTTTCTTCTTTTTTCTTTTTAGGTGCCAGCAGCTTGCTTAAATTGTCTTTTTCAAGATAGCCTGTAGCCGTCTGTCTTAACGCTCCCATCGCTTGCTGCGTTAAAATATCCTGTGCGTTTCTTCTTAACTCTTGTCCTGTCGCACGTACAATTTCTGATTGTCCTAAGCGACTGAGTACTTTTTTACTCGTTTGCGGACTTGAAAGAAGTCCAATTCCCGCTCCTACTACGCCTCCTAAAATGGCAAGATTCAAAGAATTTTGCGTTTTTTCTTCCTGCTGCTGATTTTCTTGTTTTTCACTTTGTACATTCTTATCAGTTGTTGACATGTTTCATCCTCTTTTCTCTTATTATTATTTATTTAATGAATTTTCTTACGATTAAAAGACTTAAAAACTAAGCCCTGCTCCTCGCTCCTCTGTTCGGCCAGGCAGCCCTTCTTCCTCTACTTTGTCGGTTAATAACCCGACCGCTTCTGCGTAGCGAAGCCACGTATCGACACTTGCAATAACGACTCGTGCTTCAATCGTTAAAATTTCAATTCCTACGAGTGATACTCGAGCAAAAGCATCGATGACAATTCCTTTGTCTAGAATTCGATCAATCACTTCTGCTAAACTTGAACTATCTGTACTTTTTTGAATACTCATTTTTTAGCAGCTCCTTTCGAGATTTAACTAAATGAATGATGCTACTAAACAACCTGCTTAACTTTTTTTAGTAAACATACTTTTGAAATATACTTTTTAGCCCTCTTTCAAACATGAATAATTTGCTAAAAATTAATTCTTGAAAAATAATTAGAAAATTATTCTACTTCGTATAATAGTTTACAGTTAATTTATGGATGTATTTTGCGCGTAAATCCCGTTGTTAAAGCTTTTATTGAAACTAAAATTCCAAAATAAAACAATAAATACATTATTGTTACAATAATATTACATTATAATTTAAGGCATATTATCTTTCAGGTTACCCTCAAATACTTTGATATTTTTAACTATTATGGAATATTATTGTGCATGTAGTTCTCTTAAATAAAACCAGCGCATAAAAAAAGCTGCCGCACTGCGACAGCTTTCTCCTATACATAATAAGTTCTATAAAATCATTCCGGTTAAAGGCGCTTTCGGGTTTCCATCATGATCCCAGTCTTCTTTGTCTACTAAAACAAGCAGGCTGCCTTCTTTGACTGAATCATTATAGTGCTCGGCCTGCTGTTTTGGAATTCCCATACCGACTAAAATACCAGACAGACCTCCTACACTCGCACCAGCTGCTGCACCTGTTAATGTAGCTACAATCGGACCAGCCGCTACAATTGGGCCTATTCCCGGGATTGCAAGAGCTCCGGCACCTGCTAATATTCCGGTCAAGCTCCCTAACGTACCTCCGGTAAGCGCTCCAGTTGCTGCCCCTTCTGCTTTTGTATTCGTTTCTTTCTGAACTTTTTTGGTCTTTTTATGTTTACCGATAATAGATATTTCTTCTGATGCGTATCCTTCTTTTTTTAAATTCTCTACAGCATGAATTGCTTCTTGTTCCGTTTCATATACTCCCACAACATTCTTTGCTTTTGCTTCCATACTATCTCCTCCTCATTAATGTTGTGTGTACCCGGGAGCATGACTTTGAAACGTTTTAGAGAGTAAGAGGTCTTCTCTATTCTTAAATAAATGGCCCTACATCACTTTTCATTTAGTGACGTTTTTATTTAAAAATGAATGAACTCGCTCTTTTTTTAACCATATTCCTCCACAAGCAATGATGCATGCAGCCGTACTAAAAGCCAACGCGTAGCTCCGGAGCCAATCCACAAGGAGCCCAAACCAAATCGGTGCAAGCACAATGGCAAATTGATTGAGCGTTAACGCAATGCTTACCGTTAAACCGATAAAACGATCATCCGCTTTTTCTGCTATTAACACGATAAACAAACTAAACCAGCCAATTGCAAAAAAGCCGAGGCTAAAACAAAAAATAGTTAGTAGCCAAAAAGGCAAAGTAAATCCAATATAAGAAATAGCTATGATTAGTCCTACAGTCACCCAAACCGTCGCTTGCAAAGGTGTTCTTCGATTTCCGTTATACACATGATCGCTTAGCCAGGCTAAAGCAATTCTCCCAATCATTCCCCCTAACAGTGTGACGCTCAACAACATGCCCGCTGAAGCAAAATCCATCTTTATGGCTTTCGTTAAATAGCTTATAAAGTGCGCCACAATGATCATTTGAAGAGAAATCATTGAAACACCTACAAAGAATAAGGGATAGAGCGTTTTATCTTGAGAAATACGCATGATTTTTTGACGAAGCGTAAATGTTTCTTTTTTTTCTGGCGATGATGGGTATTCTCGATAGAATACTAAAAAAAGAAGACCTCCCCCGATAGCTGCCGCAGCCTGTATGAGAACAGCCCCATGCCACCCGTATTGATAAAACACCAGCGGTAATGCCGCGGAAGCAACAGCGCCTCCAATGGGAATTCCCGTTTGCCGAATCCCCATGGCAAGGCCTCTATGATGAGATGGAAACCACTTCACCACGGCTTTACTTCCTCCTGGCTGTGCTGTTCCATACCACACTCCTGCTGCGAGAAGTACGCCTGTTAGATACAAATAATGATCAACGCTATAGGCAAAAAGCATGCTTATCCCCAGCAAAATAGATCCTCCTCCTACAAGCCACCTTTCTCCATATCGATCCATCCAGTTTCCAAAGAACAGCATGGAAAAAATCGGACCAATTTGAACAGCTGATACGAGCAGTCCTGTTTGAAACTGCGATAAATCATATAGTCTTTGCCAAAGCGCTGCCAATGGTCCCGCGCCGTACGTGACAAACGTTGCACACGCCTGAGAAAGGGTGGCAATAAATAAAATCATCCACTTATAAGAAGCTTTTTGTCTGCTCATTTTCTCTCCTCCACCTTTACTTTCAGTGTAGAGTAGCGGTGATATCATGTAAAATAAGCAATAAAGATAAAAGTCATCAATAAAAATGATAGCTGAAGGAGGAGATTTGATGGATATAAAAGATTTGCTTGTTTTTACAACGGTAGCAGAAGAAAAAAACATTTCAAAAGCTGCCAAAAGCTTAAGCTACGTGCAGTCGAATGTGACGATGCGAATTCAGCAATTAGAAGCGGAGCTGGGTACAAAGCTCTTTCAACGAAGCGGTAAAGGGGTAACGTTAACTTCCAGCGGAGAGCTGTTGCATCGTTATGCTGAACAAATTCTTCGTTTAACCAATGAAGCCACGGCAGCTGTGCAAAGCAGCTCGCACACGCCGATAGGACCTTTAAAAATAGGTGCAACTGAATCCACCGCGGCTCTTCGGCTGCCGCCTTTGCTTTCTACTTATTGCACTGCCTATCCTAATGTAGACTTCATCTTAGAAACACATACAACCGATGTTCTTATTCAACTGGTTTTAGAACGAAAACTTGAAGGCGCATTTGTGGCGGGCAGCTGTGACCATCCCGATCTAAACTCTTTATTTATTCGAGATGAAGAGCTTGTACTTGTGAGCCGCCATCCTCTTCCTTCTCTTTACAGCCTAAACGATATGAATTTATTAGCATTCAGCAGCGGATGCGCATATCGACATACGTTAGAAATGCTCATGACAAAAGATGGCGTGTTTCCAAAACGCATATTAGAATTTGGTACGATTGAAGCTATTATTGGGTGTGTAAAAGCAGGTATGGGCGTAGCTGTAATGATGAAATCCATTGTATCTAATCACGAACATTCATTAACGTTAACTCCGCTGCCGCAGCCATATAGAAAGGTTCCCACTTTTTTTATTACGCGAAAAGATGCCTTTGTATCGGCGGCTTTGCGTGAATTTTCTTCTCTTCTGACTGAACAGCTTTGCACAACAAAACCCTAAGAAAATAGGCGTTCTTAGGGTTTTGACTTAAGCCGTTGCCGGATTCTTTTTCACAAATTTCATAAACAATCCGCGAACTAAAGGTCCTATAATAAGAAGCTGAAGCGGATAGGCTACGATAAAGTTTTTCATAACGATCAGTGCATAGCTTGAAAGAAGCGGCTCTCCGTCTAAACCTTTCGTAAGTGACATCGTAATTAATCCGTATACAGACATGGAAAGCACCATTCCAATAACCATGCATGATGATAAAATCAACACGACTTTTAACTGTTTAGACTTATCAAACGGCAATGAAAATGCTACTTTTTTTGCTACGGGACCTACTAAGAAAGTTTCGACAGCCATGGCAACTACAAATGTGATAACCAAGTTTAAAATACCTTCTGCAAGTGTGATATGCCCGATGACATCATTTATGAACATGTTATACATCGTCATCACAAGCACCATCCCTCCGCACATCATCATTCCAAAATATATACTTTCTTTTTTAGTTGTGGGCATATTCCTCATCCTTTTCATGTTTTTTACTTGGCTTAGTATAGCTTTTTATCTTCCTTCTTCGTAAGTGAACATTTTGTGAACATTCATCTAAAAAAAAGCCCTGTGACCAAAAAACAGTCACAGGGCTTTTTTTTTAGACTTAAGCGGCGCGTCCTCTTTTTTTGAGTAGGGCTGAGTATGACAAATTACTCTAGTCTACATCGTTAATGATTTAAGAAAAAACCCCCGCTCTATGAGCTAAAGCGGGGGTTGGTTTTATAAAGATTCCGTGTGAGATGCAGGCGGAATTGGCGTTTGGGTTCGAAATACTTTTTCCCATTTCGAGACGACGATACAGGCAATGGCGTGGCCTGGAACGTTGACTCCTGTTCTTGCCATATCCATGATGCGGTCCACTCCTGCAATGATTGCGACTCCTTCAGCCGGCAGACCTACTGCATTAGCTGTTGCTAAAAGCACAACAAGTGAACCTGACGGGACAGCCGCAATTCCTTTACTTGTCATTACGAGTATAAGCATCATAAATAATTGCTGAGTTAAGGGCATGTCAATATTAAAAGCCTGTGCTAAAAAGACGCATGAAACGGATAAATACAAAGTAGATCCATCACAGTTTAACGACAGGCCGGACGGAATAACGAACGACACCACTCGTTTAGAACATCCGTACTTTTCCATACGCTCCATCAGCTGTGGCAGCACCGTCTCTGTACTTGTTGTTGAAAACGCAATAAGAAACAAGTCCCAAATCATTTTGAAGACTTCAAAATAGTTGAATTTGAACAAAAACCCAACAAGCGGAAATAAAATAAATAAAATAATAAAAAGGCCTAAAAAGACGGTTCCAATTAGCTTCAGCATCGGAAGCAGAAGGACAATGCCGTATTGCCCCACAGATGCAGCCATTAGCGCTAGTACACCAAGAGGCGCTGTGACCATGACAATTTGCGTTAATTTAAACATAATTTTAGCGGTTGATTCAAAAAATTTCATTGCAGGTTCGGATGCTTTCCCAACTCCTGAAGCGGCAACACCGAATAAAATAGCAAAGAAAATCACGGCCAGCAAATCATTTTTTGCCATCACATCTACGATATTCGTTGGAATGATGTTTAAAATCATTTGTTTAAAGTCCACGACCTTGTCGGTATACTGAGACAATTCACCGATATCTTTTTTAACAAGATGAGAAAGATCGAGGCCTACTCCGGGCTTTAGCAAATTCACTAACAGCAGACCAATCCCTAATACGATGGTAGTAATAATTTCAAACCAAATAATCGTCTTTAACCCTAGACTTCCCATTTGTTTCATACTGCCGCTTCCCGCAGCACCTATGACGATGGTTGAAAAGACAATCGGCACTACAATCATTTTAATGAGCCGGATAAACCCGTCTCCTACCGGTCTTAAAGCCATCCCGAAGTCCGGAAAAAAGTGCCCGATAACAGCTCCAATTACTAATGCAATTAAAATTTGAAACGCTAAAAATTTTTTCACATTTCTCCCTCCCCTTTGTCTTCATGAAACGGACATAAGTTCCATTAATATCCAAGTTCTCAGACACTTTAAGTAAATTCGGGACATTTAGCTAAATCCCTTCTAAAATAGACAAAACGGTCTATATATTTCACTTTGTCCGTTAAGATACATAGAAAAAAGCCAGGATGAAAGTCTTCTTCATCCTGACTTTTTTATCGTTATGCTTTTTTCACAAACTGAGATTTTAAGCTCATCGCTCCAAATCCATCAATCTTGCAGTCAATGTTATGATCGCCTTCTACTAAACGAATGCTTTTTACTTTCGTTCCGATTTTTACAACCGATGAGCTTCCTTTTACTTTTAAGTCTTTGATGACAGTAACTGAATCTCCGTCTTTTAAAGCATTACCGTTTGCATCTTTTACAGTAAGCTGTTCTTCCGTGCTTTCTGCTTTTTCATCTTGACCCCATTCATGCGCACACTCCGGGCAGATGAACAGGTTTCCATCTTCATATGTATACTGTGATTGACAGCTTGGGCAATTAGGTACATTCATTTTCTTTTCCTCCAACAGCAGCCCGTAACCAATGGTACGATCACGAGATTACGTTTTTTATCTGTTTTATACTGTCACATTTTTATACGTTTAACAAGCTTTTCTATTTTCTCTCTGCTGATGTTTTCTTTTCCAAATAAGTGAGCCGATAAACAGAACAAAACCCGCTCCAAAGACAAGAAGCTGATCTAAATAAAGGTCACCTGTCTTTACATACCGTATAATAAATAATCCTCCAAACAAGAGCATCAGCATACATGAAAACCGAATGAGGTATGAATTAATTTCCATTTTTCATTCCTCCTTTTTGTAAGACTTTTTTGTTACGAATAAAACGCGAACCATATGCCGAATGTAACTGCGTATAACGGCAAAATGACGGCTAGTTTTTGCTTCCACCCTTTAAAAAAAGAAGAATTACGAGGTGCAAACCAAAGCTCTAACGTACCGTATACCAGCAGTGCTCCCGCTGCTAGTATCGCAATCACAGTCTCTCCCAAGCCCATAAACACTCCTCACTTTCATTCTACGCACTTGAAGCTAAGCGCAGCGTATATAGTAAATCTCATCATTACAAAAGACCTTATAATCGTGATGCATGCGGATTTTGAGTACTTTCTAACAATACATTTATTACCATTGTATCATAATAAAAGCATTTTTGAGACTTTTTATATATGTAAATTATTGTATAATGAAAAGTAGACACAGAGAAAAAAGGGGAGGATTTTTTGAAGAAAACTCAGCTTATTTTTGTTATTACCCTGCTTATTGAAGGGGGATTAACCTATGCGTGCTCATCATTTTTGTCCGTTCGCTTTATTGAGCTTATGTTTTTTAGCGGACTTTTGTTTTCAGTTTTAACTTTTTGGTTTTCAAGCAGCGGAAGCAACAGCGCTCATTCTCACTATAACACTCACTCCATGAGGTTAATGTCTGGAGCCAATGTCGAACATAATCCGTTTCGTTTGCGCTGGACGGCTTATTTTCTTGCTTCTTTAAGCTTTACGGGAGTCGGCATGATTTTTTTCATTCTGTTGCTGACGGACGTTATTCCTCCAGTAAGCTAAAAAACCTGCTCTTCACAGAGAGCAGGCACTTACGAGAACAGCTTGAGGAGCAGGCATTTCCGCCTTACTTTATTCGCAACAGCTTGAGTCACATGATCTTTTAAAGGCCGAGTCAATATTCGTTTCAGCGGATGTTTTAGCATTCGTTTGCTAATGGGAACTTTAAAAATGATGCTGAGAACGACTGTTGCAAAAACCGATAGCAGCAAGACCGCAAAAGGCTTTTTTTGAAACCATCTCGAAAAGATAAGCATCATTACATAAATAAGTGCTGACCACCCCAAATGCCAGCCGTGTCTAAATGTAATCCCCTTACACCTCAGACCAAGCCATTCTACAAATGAAGCTGTACATACCCATTTTACGATATATTTTACCTGTTTAAGAAGTGTAGACGGATAAGTAGCTAAGAACGACAAAATCATGAGAGGTGTAATAAACATAAGGTGTAAAATACGCAGTACTTTTAATGAAAGATGAGAAGATTTAAAATCCCAAAGCAACTTATCGTTACATAAAAAGTAATAAAGAATATTAAAAAAGCTCACGTATAAAACCCCAGCATATAGCTCGTGAATTTTTTTCCACGTTTTCTTCTGGATATTTTGAAAAATCAGCCATAGAAGGACAGAAATATGCACCTTTGTTCACCTCTCTAACGTCGTTTTTAGAACCAATGTTATGTTATTTTATTTTCATTTCGTCCTGCTTCTTTTCAATTTTCCGAATCCATCCAATCAGCAGCCGGTTAAGGTAGGATTTTAACGTTACGCTAATAAAGGTGTGGTACCACATCCAGCCTGTTTTCCATTCGATGAGCTTCGTTCGTTTTTCAGCCCATAATTCAATAAAAAACATGGGAATCGTAAAAAGTACAATTTTATATAAAATCTTTAACCCTTTATCGTGATACGTAGCCTGATTAATCATAACGGATATGCTAGGATACAGTAAAAAGTCGAACAACACATTAATTCTAAACTGTTTTTTCAGTAAGCGAGTTGGATATCGAAGAAGGCCGTGAGAGACAATAAATTTATCAATAATACCATTTGTTAATGCATTAAATGCATAAGCCAGCAGCCAGTCTTTGATCGGTGGTTTTCTAAATAGAAAAGGGAGCATTCCCAGCCCTATAATCAGCATTGTACGTAAAAAATTCACTTCAAATTTTTTATTTCTCATAACCTTTTCGCTCCTTTCACCAAGTGTTGTTAGTATACCTTCGTGTCGATTGGCAGCTTAAGACGGTTGTTCTAATCCCGTTCTCTTTACGTACATGTTTGTTTTAGTTTTCAGTTCTTTGAAGAGATTTATACATATGGTTGAGACATGAAAAAAGCCCGACTCTAATCAGTACGGGCTTCTTTCTTGATCTATTTTGTTCTTACCATCCAGCTACACAACCATCCGTTCGTGATTCACTTCCTCCGCATAGCACGCCGCTTTCAGCGTCTCTCCAAATAATCTGTCCGCGCCCAAATGCCATCGAATCCACGGCTACTTCAATTTTATGTCCTTTTCGTTCAAGCGCTTGTGCTACGTGTGAAGGAAAAGTCGGCTCAACAAGCACCGTTTTATCTTTTTTCCACTGCCATCTTGGCGCATCTAAAGCGGCTTGAGGATGAAGGTGAAAGTCAATCGTATTCATGACAACTTGCATATGTCCCTGCGGCTGCATAAACCCGCCCATCACGCCAAAAGGTCCTACGGGCGCATTATTTTTAGTGAGAAAGCCTGGAATAATGGTATGAAACGTTTTTTTATTAGGAGCAAGACAGTTATCGTGATTAGGGTCCATTGAAAAATTGTGACCGCGGTTTTGCAGAGCAATTCCCGTTTCTGGCACAACAATTCCAGAACCAAAGCCCATATAATTACTTTGAATGAATGAAACCATGTTTCCTTCTTCATCAGCCGTTGCTAAATACACTGTTCCGCTTCCGACAGGTTCTCCTGCTTCAGGCTGCAGAGCATGTTCTTCTATAAGGCTGCGGCGATAGCTTGCATATGTATCAGACAGCAGTTCCCTGACAGGTACGTTCATTTTCGCTTCTTCGGTAATGTATTTTGCTCCGTCCGCAAACGCAAGCTTTATCGCTTCGATTTGTTTATGATACGTATCGACGGCGTCTTTTTCTTGAAGCTCAAAGCCTTTTACGATATTTAATGCCAGTAACGCAATAAGCCCTTGTCCGTTCGGAGGAATTTCCCAAACATCATATCCACGGTAGTGAGCGGAAATAGGATTTACCCACTCCGGTTCGTAAGCTGCCAAATCTTCTTTTGATAAAAAGCCGCCATATTTTTTGCTGAATGCATCCATACGTTCTGCAAGCTCACCTTTATAAAAGGCTTCTGCATTTGTCTCACCAATGAGCTGAAGCGTATGAGCATGATCAGTAGACGACCACATCTCTCCTGCTTTTGGTGCTCGTCCATTCGGCGCAAACGTTTGAAACCACGATTCAAATTCTTCGCTTGTATGTACTCGTTTAAACGTATCGTACGCTTGTTTCCATTGTTTAGCGAGTGTAGGCGCTAACGGAAATCCTTCCTTAGCATATTGAATAGCAGGCTCCAGCACTTGAGAAAGAGGCAGTTTACCAAATCGCTTTGATAAAGCAGCCCAACCAGCCGGAGCACCGGGAACCGTAACGGGCATCATTCCGTACTTAGGAATTTCTTTGTATCCTTTTTCCTTCAGCGCATCAATGGAAATAGACTGCGGAGAAGGTCCGCTCGCGTTTAGTCCATACAGCTGATTATTCGTCCAAACAAGCACAAACGCGTCTCCTCCGATTCCATTAGAGGCGGGCTCTAATACGGTAAGACTTGCCGCTGTCGCGATCGCTGCATCAATAGCATTACCTCCTTTTTTTAAGATATCAAGACCTGCCTGCGCTGCAAGCGGCTGAGATGTGGATATCATTCCTTTCTTTGCATAAACGGGAACTCGGTAAGATGGATATGGATGATAATGCGGATCATAGGTCATAAAAGCTTCTCCTCTTTTACACTTCTAGATTTATTTTAATTTTCTAAATAATTTAACTTCTTTATTTTACCATATTTATAGCCCAGCTCCTTTCTTTTTATCTCAGAATGACATGACTCCATTTACCTAAAATTGGTATACTAATAGAGTACAAGAATTGCCAAGGAGGATGATGTATGAAAAAAGTAAAAGCTGCCCTTCCACTCGCTGTTTCTTTAGCTCTCGGCCTTCAAGCACTCCCTATGTCCACTTCAACCATTCAAGCTGAAGCAGCGGCGAATGCTGCTCATCACTCAGCAAAAGTTGAAGTCAAACGAGCAAACGTATTTTTAACGAATGTAGCAAACGGAAAAACAAAAGAAGCTACGCGCTACTTTTCCCGCAGCCTGCAGTCAAAAATGAGTGAAGACAACCTAAAAACGTGGTGGTCATCTCTAACGGCTCAGTTAGGTGCTGTAAAAAAGATTGGGACAGCTGTACAAGGTGAAGTCAATACCGTTCATCGAAATGTAGAAATCCCCATTGAATTTGAACATGCATCAGCTACTTTAACCGTTCGCTTTAGTCAAAATCGTCAAATTGATGACTGGCGAATTGTACCGGACGAGCGCCAATTTTCATTTTCCACACCGCCTTATGACACCCCTAAGAATTACAGAGAAACACGACTTTTAATCGGCAAAGCACCTTACGAACTTCCAGCAACGCTCACTCTTCCAACACGTTCAAAGCATCAAAATGTACCCGTTGTCATATTAGTTCACGGATCAGGTCCTTCTGATCAAGATGAAACGTTTATGAGCTTAAAGCCGTTTCGAGATCTGGCTTCTGGACTGGCTTCTCAAGGAATCGCCGTTTTACGCTACAACAAGCGTACATACGAACATACAGCTAAAATGTCCGGTGAAAGTAAGATAAGCGTTGACGACGAAACAACGAACGATGCCGTACTTGCAGTCAAAGCAATGGCGAAACAAAAAGGCATCGACAGCCGCAATATTTTTATACTAGGACACAGTCAAGGCGGCATGATGATGCCTCGAATTTTAAATCAAACGCCTGATAAAAGCGTGCGGGGCTCTGTTTTACTTGCTGCACCGAGCCGCACACTTCCAGAGTTAATGCTTGAACAATTTGCCTATCTTGTATCGCTGAATCAGCTTCCGAAAGAGCAGCTTTCTTTTTTCCAGCAGCAGTTTGCCATTTTACAAGACCCAAATTTTTCGCCAGCTCAGCCGCCAAAAGAATTTTTGCTTGGCACGCCTTATTTTTGGTATGACTTAGCTCACTGGCACCCTGCAGAAGTTGCAAAATCTCAGAACACGCCGCTGCTTTTTTTACAAGGAGCGCGTGATTATCAAGTAACGACCGAAGATTTTGAAGGTTGGAAGCAAAGTTTATCTCAGCGTTCCAACACTTCTTTTAAGCTTTATCCAAAGCTCAACCACTTTTTCACAGAAGGAACTGGTGAAAAAAGCACGCCCGATGAATATGCTGTTTCAGCCAACATCCCTTCTTATGTCATTGATGATATTGTCAAATGGGTTCGTGAAACGCAAAAGTAACGAAACAAGGCGCTGTTTTATCAGCGCCTTGTTCTCTTACTCTTTAAACCTTCCCATTACAACCGTACTATAGTACTTCCCGTCAGACAGCACCTTGTCATTCTTTAATACTCCTTCTACTTCAAATCCGAACTTTTCATATAAATCAATGGCTTTTTTATTCGTTTCTAACACATTCAGCGTCATTTTCTTCATGCTCGCGCTCTCTGCCCACAGTATGGATTGCTGTAAAAAACCTTTGCCAATTCCGTATCCCCAATATTCTTTTGCGACGCATACACCAAACTCTACTTTATGAGCCAATCGCTTCAACTCATTACCTTCACATCTTGAAAATCCGACAATTTCATTATGTACAACCGCTACTAAAAATAAGTTTCGTTTACTTTCTGTTTCACGTTGAATAAGTTTTTCAAAGTCGGATTCGTCCATATACCCTTCTCCTGATTCACGATCTAAGTTTTCCGTTTCTCCATCTAGCTGAACTCTTAGGTGAGACAGTTCGTTTGCATCGCGAATGTGAGCTGAACGAATGATGTACTGAAGTCCTTTTACATGGTAAATCTGCTGATTGATGACCATCCTATACCTCCAAATGTATTTCTTTCATTCAATCTATCAATTAGTTTTAATTTCCTTTATTATAAATATTATACATAAAGAAATGAAAGAGAGTTGAAGGAATTGCTTTGGTTATTGCTTTTGATTCTATACGGCATTTACAAGTTGTATAAATCAAGAAGACCGCTAACGAAGTTTGGTCACTTTTATGAGAAAGCGTTTGAGCTAGAAGAAAAAAAGCGATATGAAGATGCGCTTGATATACGCAACCAAGGGATTGAACTCCATACCCTTACGGATTTAGAACGAGCTGATTTACATTTAGCGAACGGGCGTATGCTTTTAAAACTAAGGCAATATGAAGAATCAACGAAACACTACGATGCATCATTTAAACTCGCAAAATACGAAAAGTTTCCTTATTCAAAGGGATTCGACGAAGTTATTGAAGCCTACTTGTATGCAGGGCGTAAAGAAGATGCGCTGATAATAACCAATAACATGTTAAAACGGCAAAGCTATGATCAAAAATTCAAGAAGCTCGAGCCTTTAAAAGAAAAGCTTCTTTCATATGAAGACTCATGGTAAAATTAAACAAATGAAAGCGTATTATTCAGAGCGATTGAGGTGAGCATAGTGGTCATAACGGTTATTGTAGGAGTGCTAGGTCTAATTGGTTTAATTGCAGCAGGATTTGCGACGAATTATAAGGATACAAAGTAAGATGTCGTAAAGAAGAGTCGGTGGGACAAACGTAGTTTAGTTGAAAAAAGATCCGAACCATAAACAGTTGGGATCTTTTCATTGTGCTAGCGAACGTAGATTTAATCTATGTAGTAGCTTCTAGCTGTTGGTTGGAGGACAAGACGAAGACTCCTGCGGGAAAAGCGGAAGAAGTGAGACCCCGCAGGAGCGTAAGCGACGAGGAGGCTCAGCGGCCGCCCGCGGAAAGCGAAGCCTTGCACGGAAATCAACAGCCGTGTCACAAGCAATCCATACGAGCTCCTTTGTGCCTTTTTTCGTCTTTAAATTGGGGCATTGTATGTCTGAATCTCTTTTTTTAACGAGCCAACAGCTTTTCAGCAACGCGCAAAAACATCTTTACTCCAACTTCAAGCGAGGCTTCATCTACCGTAAACTTCGGATGATGATGAGGGTATACGATGCCCTGTTCTTCATTTCGCGCTCCAATGTTAAAAAATGCTCCTTCCGTTTCCTGCAGGTAAGCTGAAAAGTCTTCTCCTCCCATTTTAGGAGACAGCGTCTTTACACGGTCTTTTCCGTATTCTTCAATGGCTGTTTCTTCAATTAACCTTGTAATTTCTTCAGAGTTAATGACAGGGTGATAGCCTTTTTCATACGTAAACGTGTACTCTGCGCCGTAGGCTTCTGTTAGTCCTTTTACAATCCGGTCAATTTGTGCCGGAACTTTTTCTCGCAGAGCCGCGTCAAAGCTTCGAACGGTACCATTCAGCTCCACTTTATCAGGAAGTACGTTGTGCGTAGTTCCTCCGTGAAATTGTGTAACCGATACGACTAATTTATCGATTGGATTCGTCGTTCTTGAAACAATCGTTTGAAGGTTCGTCACAATTTGCGCTCCTACAACGATCGCATCAACTGCTTCATGAGGCGCTGCGGCGTGTCCTCCTTTTCCTTTAATCGATATGTTAAACGTGTCAGGCGAAGCCATCATAGGACCTGCAAGCACGCCGATTTCTCCGACGGGAAGACCAGAATTCAAGTGCGTACCAATTACATAATCCACACCTTCCATCACGCCTTCTTTCACAAGCTCCTGGGCTCCTCCAGGCAGCAGCTCTTCTGCGTGTTGAAAAATCAAGCGAATTTCTCCTTTAAATTCATTTCCTAACTGAGAAAGCACAGAAGCTACTCCTAGCAAAATAGCCGTGTGACCGTCATGTCCGCATGCATGCATCACGCCTTTATGAACCGAAGCAAATGAAAACGTATTTTCTTCTTCGATCGGCAGCGCGTCCATATCCGCTCGAATTGCTACTACCTTTCCCTCTTCTTTCCCTATTAATCTAGCTACCACGCTTGTTGGTGTAGGACGCGTAATGATAAAGCTTCCAAACGAACGAAGCGTATCTTCCACAAACTGAGCCGTTCGGTGCTCTTGAAACGATAATTCAGGATAGCGATGAAAATGTCTTCTCCATTCAATTACCTGCTTCTTCAAGCTTTCTGTGACGCTGTATTCACCGATTGATTTGACTGTCATAAACAAATTCCCCCTTTGTTTGACTATATCGATTGGCTGGAACGGAAAGATTTAAATTTCCGCGCAGCGTATCGCTTTCATATGAAGTGTCGTAAAGCCCGCGCTCTTGCAAGATAGGCACCACTTTTTCCACAAACTGATGAAACGTCTCGCTCATAAACGGGCGAAGCACAAATCCATCCGCTGCTTCCTGCTCATACCATTTTTGCATTTCATCCGCTACGTGCTCTGGCGTTCCTGGAAACGGCGAACGAGGCAAAATTGTTTCAAGCGCGACCTCTCTTAACGTTAACTTTCGAGCAGCCGCCGCTTGTTTAATTTTATTCGTGGTGCTTTGAAAGGCATTGGCTCCGATATCCCCTAACTCTGGAAACGGTGCGTCTACGTCAAATTGATGAAAGTCATAATCATCAAAAAAACGAGCTAAATATGTAATGGCATGATCAATTGGAATTAAAGCGGCAAGCTCTCCATATCTTCTTTCTACATCTTCCTCGCTATCTCCTATAACTAAATCAATACTAAAAAAAAGAGATGCTTTGATTGTTCAAAGCATCTCCAGTCGTCTGGTCAATCGGTTTTAAATAGCTGTTTAGTTGACTTATCTGCATGTTATACCTACTATCCGGGTAAGTCAAATCATCTTTTCAAATATGTAGTTTTATTACTTTAAAACTACAACCACATTTCCTACCTTATGTCCGGTCTCTACATACTCATGAGCTGATGGAATTTGTTCTAGAGAGTAGCATCTATCAATGACTGATTTGATCCGGCCTTCTTCCATGAGCTTTTTAAGAAACAATAAATCTTCCGTCTGCACTTTCGCAATTCCTTGTCCTTTTACTGAAACAAAGCGCCCATTTAGTGTTAACGCTTCCTTACACTGGTTTTTTGTAAGTTTTCCAACGGCATCAAAAATAAGATCATATCTTTCTTCTTTTTTAGTAAAATCTTCGTTTTGGTAGTCGATGACGTAATCTGCTCCTAAAGATTTTACTAGTTCCCTGTTTTTAGCACTGCTCACGCCTGTCACTTCAGCTCCGTAATAGTTAGCAAGCTGTACAGCGGTAGTTCCTACGGCACCTGACGCACCGTAGATAAGCACTTTTTGTCCGGCTTGAATGTTTCCTTTTCTAAAAAAATGCAGAACCGTTGTGCCACCAAAAGAAATAGAAGCCGCCTCTTCATAGGTTACATTTTCTGGCTTTACAGCTATTGTCCCTTTTTCACTAGCGTTCAATATATGTTTATAAGCTATGCTCATCAAAAGCTATTCTTTCACATTTTATAAAGAACGTCGGTGAATCTACTGTCACATATGGTAAATAAAAGGATATTGCTATAAAATAAGTATAAAAACAGAAAGCGTGGTACGTGTTATTGTTTAAACTTCTTTTAATTGAAGATGATGTAACGCTGTTTAACGAACTGAAAGAGCGGTTGGAGCAATGGTCATATGATGTTTACGGCATCCGTAATTTCAGTAACGTTATGCAGGAGTTTAGCGAGGTAAAACCTGATTTAGTGATTATGGATATTCAGCTGCCGAAGTATGACGGCTTCCACTGGTGCAGAATGATTCGCTCTCACTCGAAAATCCCTATTATATTCCTATCTTCACGAGATCATCCTTCTGATATGGTCATGTCTATGCAGTTTGGAGCCGACGACTTTGTGCAAAAGCCGTTTCATTTTGATGTGCTTGTAGCAAAAATACAAGCCCTTCTCCGCCGCGTGTATAATTATAGCGTTGAACAAGTAAGCCTTCTTTCGTGGCAAGGCGCAACGATTGATTACGAAAAAAATAAAGTATCAACGGAATCTAAAGCTATTGAATTAACCAAAAATGAAATCTTTATTCTAAAATGCTTAATACATAAAAAGAATACGATTGTAAGCCGAGATGAGCTGATTAATAGTTTGTGGGAAGATAAACGGTTTATCAGTGATAATACCCTAACGGTAAACGTCAATCGCCTGCGAAAAAAGTTAGATGAAATTGGACTGGGAAGCTTTATTGAAACAAAAGTCGGTCAAGGCTACGTAGCGATTGAAGAGGAACGCTATGATTAAACTCTTTATTCGCGAGCGTCTAAGCTGGATCCTTTTCTTTTTTATCATACATTTTTTTATGCTATTTATCGCGTATATTGATGAATCCATTCCTCTGTCTTCGATTCTCTATATCGTGTTTTTATCATCGATTATCTTTCTTATTTTTTGCGTCTTCCGCTATCAGAAAGAAACGAAATTTTACCAAGGGTTAAAAGATGAAGAGGATTTCTTTGATTCTTCTACTCTTTCTCATCCGCTGCGCCCCTTTGAAAAGATTGTTCAGCAAAATCTGATGCAACAATTAGAACAGGCGAAAAAAGATGCGGTGCAAACTCAGCTGCACGTGACGCAGGAAAAAGATGAAATGTTAGCTTGGATTCACGAAATTAAAACGCCGTTAACTGCAATGCATTTAATAATTGAACGCTTAGAAAATCGAGAAGTTAAAGCAAACTTGACGTTCGAGTGGCTCCGTATTCACTTTTTACTTGATCAACAGCTGCATCAAAAGCGCATTTTCTTTATCGAAAATGATATGTATATTGAACATCTGGATTTAGAGTCCCTTATTTTCACTGAAATCAAAACGCTGCAAGCTTGGTGTATGCAAAAAAATATTGGGTTTGATGTGGACATACAGGCAGAACGTGTACTGTGTGACGCAAAGTGGTTTTCGTTTATTATGAGACAGCTCTTAACAAACGCAGTCAAGTACAGTGAAGCATCTGACGTAATGATTAGAAGCTACAAGCACCATGGTCAAGTGTACGTCGAGATAAAAGACAGCGGACGCGGCATTTCTCCTCAAGATATGCCGCGCATTTTTGAGAAAGGTTTTACATCAACCACTCAGCATGAAGACAGCCGTGCCACAGGTATGGGTTTGTATCTCGCTCAAAAAGCTGCGCACGCTCTTTCTATTCACATTGGCGTGCAGTCAGCTCTTAACGAAGGCACGACGTTTACACTTGCCTTTCCTAAATCAAATGATTTTGTTGATATGAAAAGCATGTGACAAAAATGTCACATGCTTTCGTTATTTGTTCGGTGAATCAAAGGAAAAGCTAAAGCCCTTTTTCTATAATAAACGTATCAGATTAAAGGAGTGAGTACATATGAACATATTAGAAGCAACTAATATTCATAAAAGCTACGGAAATAAATTTAATAAACAAGAAGTATTAAAAGGTGTAGATATTATGATTATGAAAGGAGAATTTGTAGGAATTATGGGGGCTTCCGGCTCAGGTAAAACGACGCTTCTGAACGTGCTTTCCTCGATTGATAAAATCAACGGCGGAACCATCAAAATTGAAGGAAATGAAATTAGCAGAATGAAAGAAAAGCAGTTAGCAAACTTCCGAAAAACACATTTAGGCTTTATTTTTCAAGACTATAACTTGCTCGATACACTGACAGTCAAAGAAAATATCCTCTTGCCTCTTTCTGTTGTCAAAACTCCTTCGGCAGTAGCTCACAAAAAATTTGACGCGCTAGCCAAACAGCTCGGCATCTATGAGCTCAAAGATAAATATCCAAATGAAATTTCGGGCGGACAAAAGCAGCGTACTTCTGCTGCAAGAGCCTTTATTCATGAGCCAAGTATGATTTTTGCTGACGAACCAACCGGTGCACTTGACTCAAAAGCAGCCAGCGATTTGTTAAACAAACTGACCGAGCTTAATGATAAAAGAAGCGCAACCATTGTGATGGTAACGCATGACCCAGTGGCAGCCAGCTACTGCAGTAAAGTCATTTTTATAAAAGACGGACAAATTTATACGCAGCTGTATAAAGGCGACCAAACGCGAAAAGACTTCTTTGAAGATATTATGAAAACGCAAGGCGTACTAGGCGGAGTCCAAGATGAATATTAATCAGCTCGTTTTCCGCAACTTCAAAAAGAATGTAAAAAACTATTATTTGTACGTTTTTGCACTGATTTTCAGCGCAGCTTTATATTTTGCTTTTGTCACGCTTCAGTACGATCCTGCTCTTGATGCAACCAAAGGCTCCATTAAAGGAGGCGCGGCGGTTCGGGCCGCTTCTGTTTTACTTGTAGCCATTGTTTCTATCTTTCTACTATATGCAAATACGATTTTTATTAAGCGACGCAGTAAAGAAATTGGCTTATTTCAGCTAATTGGCATGACCAAAACAAAAATTTTCCGTATTTTGACCGTTGAAAATTTTATGCTGTATTTTGCCTCACTGATTGTCGGCATTTTAATTGGGTTTTCGTTTTCAAAAGCGGTCATTATGATTTTGTTTAAAATCACCGATACAAAAGGCATTGCCAAGCTTCACTTTTCAGAAGAAGCCTTGATTCAAACGCTGATTGTGTTCGGCGTCATCTATTTGTTAATCATGACGATGAACTATCTTTTTATTAAAAGACAGACCATTTTAGCCCTATTCCGCGTTACGTCATCTACAGAAAGCAAAACAAAAAAAATCAGTATTCTTGAAATTATTATTGGAATTCTTGGCATGATCTTTATTGCTTCCGGCTACTATATTTCTGCTAAATTGTTTGACGGATCTTTTACAAGCATGAATGATTTGTCCATCGCAATGGTATCTATTTTAGCTTCGGTTATCATCGGAACCTATTTGTTTTATAAAGGCTCAGTTCGCTTTTTATTAAATCTTATGCGAAAAAGCAAAAAAGGCTATTTGTCGATTAACGACGTATTATCTCTTTCTTCCATTATGTTTCGAATGAAATCAAACGCATTATTACTAACGGTGATTACAACCGTATCCGCTCTTGCTATCGGTTTTTTATGCTTGAGCTACATTTCCTATTACTCTGCTGAAAAGTCGGCTGGAGACTATGTACCTAACGATTTTTCTATAAATAATACAAAAGACGCTGCTTTGTTTAAAGCCGCGCTGGATCGAAAGAAAATAGCATATACGGAAAAAAAGATCGACGTCATCCAAGTAAAAGCAAACGTAAAAAGCATCTTAGAACATGAACTAAAAAGTCCAATGGTAGACTCGTCCGCTATGACGATTCCGATGATTAGTGAAAAATCAGTTAATGGCTTAAATCTAGCTCAAAACGAAACCTTGTTTACTGGCTATAATAATATGCTTCAAAAAACAATGGCATTTAAAGATTCGGGACAAATTGAGTTAAAAGGAAAGAAAAAAGTAATTTTCCAAAAATATGTAGGATTAAATCGAGAATTTCTTCTACCTATTTATTTTACCGGGGGCGGTTTGCCTACTGCCATTGTAGATGATGCTGTATTTAATGAGCTTAAACAGAATGCGGACCCTTCTATTCAAAAAGAATCGTCTGTCTACACTGGAATAGACATATCAAATGAAGATAACTTACAAAAAGCAAATGAGCTTTTCGGAGAAATGAAATTTAGCAATAACAGCTTAAATGATTCCCGTATGGATATGATGGGGAGCCAAAAGCAGACTATGGGTCTAATTATGTTCATTGTCGCTTTTCTAGGACTGGCCTTTTTAATCACGTCAGGGTGCATTCTTTACTTTAAACAAATGGACGAAAGTGAAGATGAAAAGCCGAACTATACGATTCTTAGAAAACTCGGCTTCACTGAAAATGATTTACTAAAAGGCATAAAAATAAAGCAGCTTTTTAATTTCGGCATTCCGTTAATCGTAGGCTTGCTTCACAGCTATTTTGCCGTACAATCCGGCTGGTTCTGGTTTGGAACAGAGGTTTGGACACCAATGATTATCGTCATGATTGTCTATACGGCGCTGTACTCTATTTTTGGTATTTTATCTGTTCTTTACTATAAAAAAATTATTAAACAAGCTCTCTAAAAATAAAAAGCACAAGCTATAGCTTGTGCTTTTTATCTTTAAATGCCATTAATTGCTGGCGTTTTCTTTATTTTCCGCACTGGCTTCATGTAAAAAATTTTCTAATCGCTTTTTGACAAACGGCCATTCGTCATCGATTATACTGAAGATGACCGAATCTCGTACGTATCCATCTGGTAAAAGCATATGTTTTCTGCTAATGCCTTCTTGCGTAGCACCTAACCGTTTAATAGCCGCTCTAGACCGCTTGTTTTGCGCATCCGTTTTGAATTGGACGCGGTGAAACTTCAGCTCTTCAAAACAGTATTTTAATAATAAATACTTACACTCCGTGTTGACTCGAGTTCGCCACACGGATGGATGATACCACGTCCACCCTATTTCTACGCTTTTGTTAGGAAGTGATATATCTAAAAATCTTGTGCTTCCTACAATTGAATGTGACTCTATATCAAATACAGCAAAAGGCAGCTCTCTTCCTTCCTGCTTGGCTTTTAAAGCACTTTCAATCAGCTGTTTCATATCACTTAGACGATGAACTTTTACCGGGAGATGCTCCCAAATTTCTTTCGGTTTTGCAGCTTCATAGAGTCCTTGCTCATGCATTTTTTCAAGCGGCACTAGCTTTACCGCTGTTCCTACAAGTTCAACTGACTTTAGCATAACCTCACTCCTTTTTGATACGTTTAAAGAAAATGTTAATACAGGTATACGTACTGAAAAAGGGTCAGTTTCTGCTTATTGCAAGGTATCACTTTCAGCGTGTATAGCTAGTGATCAGCTAAGTGCTTTTCGAGAAAGTCACTTACTGTTTGGAAGGCTTCGTCCGCTGATTCTTTATTAAAGGTTTGTGAAAAAGGATTCATAAACCCATGAAATCCATAAAACTTTTTGATTTCCAAAAGCGGCTCTCTTTTTTGCTCTAGTGAGTTTATTAAACAGTCTACATCAAATGTTTGCTCCTCAGCGGGAAAAATAAGAAGAGTTGGACACACAGGACGTCTATTTATATAGTCTCTAATGCGCGATCCGTAACAGCCAATCACAAAGTCACACAAATTGTTTTCACTGCATAGCCACGATATTGTGGCTCCTACACTAAATCCTATGACCCCTACTTCTTCATATTCTTGCTTTAGCTGAGTTAACATGTTATTGATTTGTCTTGAACCCTCATCAATACCGATGTTTTGAACAAAGTTTTGATAAGCCATGTCCTCTTCTTCATAACGATAAGGAACGTCTCTAGATAATAAGTTAGGACAGATAATATCTGCCTCTAACTTAGACAATTCCTGTTTTACAAACTTCATATGATCGTTCACACCGTATATTTCATGAATTAATAAAATGGCTTTATTTAATTTTTTCATTTCTTTTATAAAACAGTCGTTTCTCTCGCCAGTTCACGGTGCAATACGTCTCCCATGCGCTTCATGCCTTCTACGATTTGTTCAGCAGACATATTAGAGTAATTCAAGCGCAGCGCGTTGTTTCTTGTGCCATTTGGAAAGAATGGTGTTCCCGGAACACAGGCTACGTTATTTTTTAGAGATTCTGAAAAGATATGTGCTGAATCGATTCCTTGGGGCAGCTCTACCCAAATAAACAATCCGCCTTCTGGCTTACTGTAAGACAAATTCTCCGGAAAAAATTCTTCAATACAAGATAACATTTGTGTACATCGCTCTTTATACACAGCTTTAATTTTTTGAATGTGCTCTTCGATATCATAAAGCTCCATATACTTAGCCGTTACCCGCTGAGCAAAGCTGTCCGTATGCAAGTCTGCTACTTGTTTAAATGCCACGTACTTATCAATGAAAGCTTCATCTGCGCACACCCAGCCGATTCGAAGACCTGGTGCAAAGATTTTAGAGAATGTGCTGATATAAATAACTCTGCCTTCTGTATCAAAATGCTTAACGGGCGGAAGGGTTTCTCCTGCAAATCGTACGCCTCCGTATGGATTGTCTTCTACAATCAGCACGTCGTATGCATTCGCAAGCTCGATCATTCGCTGACGTCTTTCTCGCGTTAAGGTGCGTCCTGTAGGGTTTTGAAAATCTGGAATTGTATAGATAAATTTAGCATTCGGATTTTCCTGAAGTTTTTTCTCCAGCTCTTCCATAATCATTCCGTCTTCGTCCATATCTACTTCTACAAACGTTGCATTGTAAGATTTGAAGACGTTAATGGCTGCTAGGTACGTTGGACTTTCACAGATTACCACGTCTCCGTCATTAAGAAACAGTCTTCCTGTAAGATCGATTGCCTGCTGAGATCCGGACGTAATTAAAATGTTCGAAACAGTGGACTCGATGCCAATATGCTTCATTCGTGTCGAAATGGCTTCTCGTAAAGGAATATACCCTTCAGTTGTACTATATTGGAGCGAAGCGGCTCCGTCTTCATTTAATACGGCGCGGCACGCATCGTTCATTGCTTCAACGGGAAATAGCTCCGGCGCTGGAAGTCCTCCTGCAAACGAAATCACTTCTGGTCGTTCCGTTACTTTTAAAATTTCGCGCGTTTCAGAGGATTTTACAAGACTAGCTCGTTGGGCAAATTTATCTTTCATTGATGATCATTCCTTTTTTAGATTTTAAACTTTTGCAGTGACTCAAACTTTCAATGGCAAAATTAATTATTCGAATAGTCAGAAAAATTAAGACGGATGCTTCTATTCATGAGATTATGCAGCTTTTACAGCTTGCAAGATGCCTTTTTAACAGACAACTAGCATGTGCGTCCTCTCTGACTCTCCCTTTCTCCTTTCAATATATATTTTTCTTATTCCCTATCTGTAATACAATTCAAAGGTCGTACGATAAATATGGCCTTATATTTAATGTATGTTAAAAAGGATAACATAAAATTCAAATAAATAAACAATAAATTCTACAAATTCTTAATTTTTTATACAAATATATTTATCTCACTAAACGATTCTTCAAAATCATTCCTTTTATATATGTGTCAAAGAAGTTCATGGCGCAATTATAGACCTAAAATTTAACATTTTCTATTGACTATTTATATCATTAAATGATATATATTAATTAACGATATATCGTTTAATGATATAAGGAGGTTGAATATGCCGCGAAACGATTCATTAGAGACGGGGGAACTTACCGACACGTCTTACTACATCTTAGTGTCCCTCATAGAAGCAAAACACGGGTATCTTATCATGAAAACCATTGAAGATATGACCAATCAACAGTTTTCGATTGGACCTGCATCTATGTACACTACAATTAAAAAACTTCTTGCAGCTGAGTTAATCATGCTTTATGGCGAAAGCAAAGACAAAAAGAAAACGTATGTTGCAACAGAAAAAGGAATTCAGTTTTTAAAAAAAGAAATTCAGCGTCGCAAAGAAATGATTAAGCACGCTGAAGATATTTTAGGAGGTTTATAAATGAAAAAGACAAAGTACATACTGAGCGGCGGGACTGCTTTTGCCGAAAAAGAAGATTTACAAAAGCTCAGCGACTATGCAAAAAAAGGCTGGCTTTTAGACCGTTGGGCTCTTTTTGGATATACATTAAAAAAAGGAAAGGCTCAAGAGCTTCAATATTCACTAGATTTTCAAGAACATGCAGATGATGAATATTTTTTGCTTTTTAAAGAAGCCGGATGGCAGCACGTTTGTTCAACAGGTCATGCTATGCATATTTTCAGCGCATCTCCGGGAACAAAACCTATTTATTCCGATGTAGAAACGATCATTGACAGATACGAACGAGAAAAGCGTTCTGTAGGAAAAGCAGCTCTATCTATTCTTGTCGCGATGGTGTTTCTGCTGCTTTTTGACGTTATGAGCTTATACGGCTGGCTTCCGGAAGCAGTAGGTACAATAAGCGAGATTTTATTAGCGATTTCAACAGTAATTTTAGTATTTCCAGGACTTCCTTACCTTGCGTATCAGCGTAAGCTAAAAAAGCTTAGTAACATCTAAAGAGATTCCCTTTTCATTGACCTGCCGTATAAAACTCGTTATAATCCTTATTAACTCGATAAGATTTAAAGGTTTTAGTACAGGAGTGATGAAAAGTGAAATGGCTTCATTTTCTGTTTAATGAACGATGCCCAAAATGCAAGCAAGTGTTAAATACATCAAAATCTAACGCACTTCACGCTACTGTTGTGAAAGTGTGTCCGTCTAACCACTATCAAAAAGAATTTCATCCTGCGCTTGAAACGTATGTGGAAAGTGATGAAGTGCTATAAAAAAAGCTATGGGAATCCATAGCTTTTTATAGTAGCCCCCACCAAATCTTAATTGCCGTTGCTAGAATCAAACCGGCAAGGATCCACTGAAGCACTTTTGTATTCATTTTCTGACCAACTTTTGCACCGACTGGAGAGGCAATTAAACTTGCCGCAACTAAAATAAGTGCCGGTATAAATGGGACTTGATGGGTCACCAGCTTTCCAACCGTTGAACCAATGGAAGAAATAAAGGTAACGGCTAGTGAAGTTGCGATGGTTATTCGAGTTGGAATTTTAAGCACCACAAGCATCACAGGAACTAAAATAAAGGCTCCTCCTGCTCCTAACACTCCTGCTACGGCTCCGATAAGCAGTGATAAAATAGAAGCTAATCCTTTATTGAATTGAAGTTCGCCTTCTTTTATCTCATCTACATTTTTCTTTGGAATAAACATCATAACAACCGCAATAAGAGCTAAAACTCCATATACAACATTTAACCCTTGTTCATTCATATAATGTGAGCTGTAGCTTCCAAGCATGCTTCCGATTAGAATATTGCTGCCCATATATAAAATTAATGATTTATTTAAAAATCCACTTTTTCGATATGCCCATACGCCGCCTATTGTCGCAAAGAACACTTGAATGGCTCCTGCACCTGAGACTTGATGAGCCGTTAGTGCTCCTACTCCTACTACTGGGGGAATATATAACAGCATCGGATAATTAATAACAGACCCGCCAATACCGACCATACCGGAAATAAACGACCCAATAAATCCAATAAGAAAAAGCGTGATGATAAACGTAAGATCCATCTATAGTCGCTCCGTTTCATATAAGGAAAGGGTACCTTTTACAAGAGATACCCTTTTCATCCATTATTTCTTATCCTTTTTTAATCCAAAATTTAAGAACGTCGCCTTCTTCTGTCTGAAGAAGCTCATGACCGCCAGATTTTGCCCAAGCTGCAAGGTCATTTTTCGCTCCTTTATCCGTTGCGTGAATTTCTAACACTTGACCTGGTTCTAGTTCATTCATTGCTTTTTTTGTTTTAACAATCGGCATTGGACATGCCAGCCCTTTTGCATCTAGTACTTTATTTGATTCCATTTCTCTCTCTCCTTTGTTTAGGTTTTAGCGAATCGCACAGCGGTTTGGTCCAATTTCCATTTCACGCTGTTTTTCTTCATCTGGGATTACTTTTCCCATGTTGGTTTCACGAATTTCTTGATACGCATTCGGCTGCGGCGGTAAATTATCTGTTACTAAGTGTCTGAACTCTGCTTCGTTTTCAATATTTAATCCATGATTTTTTGCAAACAACGTACCTAACTTTTCAGCTACGCTGCCGTTGTCATTTAGCTCATCAATAATCATAAAGTGAGCTGGTAATACGATTAACTCATCTGATAATGCTTTATAGCGTGTATAAAGCGTCTCGCGCAGATCGCCTACCCAGTCTTCAGCCATACCAGCTAAATCAGGACGTCCAATTGAATCAATGAACAAAATATCACCTGAAAGCAAGTATTGATCGTCTACGATAAAAGAAGTTGATCCAATCGTATGACCCGGTGAATAAAGAGGCTGAATCGTAATCATTGTGTTACCAATCACGACATCGCTGCCTTCTTCTAAAGCCTTGTAGTCAAAAACCACTTCTTCTGCATCTTTTGGAGGCAGCCAGTACGCTGCATTTGTTGCTTCCGCAATAACTCTTCCTCCTGAAATGTGATCTGCATGAAGGTGCGTATCAAACACATGCTTAACAGTGACGCCAAGTTCTTTGGCAAAGTTGATGTACACATCTGCCATACGCGTCGCATCAATAATAGCCGCTTCACCGTTTGATACAATCATATAAGATAAGCATCCTTTACCGATACGAACAAACTGATAAATTTCTCCGCCGTCTTTTAAATCTCCAACTTTAACAGGCTCTAAATATTCACTCCACGCTTTCATACCGCCTTTAAGGTACGATACGGTAAGTCCCGCTTCTGAAAGCATGTCAGCTACCATCACGGATGAACCTTCTTTAGCACAGACAACTAATACTTCTTTATCAGAAGGGATTTTTTCTAAGATTTCTTCTACTCCGTCTAAAAGATCGAAGTATGGAACATTTAAATGCTGAAATTGATGACCTTCAATTTTCCAATCGCTAAAATCACTTTCGTTACGAACGTCTAAGATAAATAGCGGTTCTTTATTGATAATTTTAGATGTAACTTCTTTTGCAGTAAGTACATGTACTGTCATATTAAAATACCTCCTTAGGTATATAAACTATCAAATTTTTTTAATTCGCTATGCTCAATTGATTATTCTACTTTACCCGTCCAGTCACGCATACCAGGAACCACATTAACCAAGTACTTAAATCCTTGCTTCTTCATCGTTTGGCCTGCCATTTCACTTCGTCTTCCAGAGTGGCAAATAATATAAATTTCATCTTCTTTATTTAACTCATTGAAACGTTTTTCTACTTCACCAAGCGGAATATGAACCACGCCTGGAATATGAGCTTCATCGTATTCTTCTACTTCACGAACGTCTAAAATGTGAAGATGTTCATCATTCTCTACTTTTTTCGCAAATTCTTCTAATGAAATTTCAGGAATTGGCGTTACGTTTTCTTCAGCTCCGCCTTTACGAAGAAAGTGGTGAAGAACGTCACCTGCTGCCTCGGTACCTAAATACTCATGACCTGTGCTTTTTGCCCACGCTTGTAAGTCAGCGGTAGAGCCTTTATCCGTTGCTTGAATTTCTAGCACTTGACCTGCTTCTAATTCATTCATTTTCTTCTTTGTTCTTACGATTGGCATTGGACATGCTAACCCTTTTGCATCTAATACGAAGTTTGCTTGCATCATTTCTTTTTCCTCCTTGGTTTAAATACTGATAGGGGTATATTTTTATCTAAAAAAATTAGACCGTTTCCCCTTTCCACTCCATCATGCCGCCGGTCATATTCGTTACACTGTAGCCTTGCTGCTCCAGAAAACGAGCTGCCATTCCGCTTCTGCCACCAGAACGACAGACAACAATATAATTCTTTGCTTTATCTAACTCATGCATACGAAATTCTAATAAAGGAAGCGGGATATTTAACGCGTTTGGAATTTTACCTATTTTTACTTCCTCTACTTCACGCACATCTAAAATGTGAATTTGTTCTTGTTTTTTTACTAGCTGTTCTACTTCTTGTGCTGCTATTGTCTTCACGCTGCGTCTCCTCCTTCTTGATTTATCTCCACGTATTCATGCCGCCTTTAACGTTGGTAATGGCTATAAAACCTTGCTTTTTCAACAGCTTACTTGCTTTCATACTTCTCATTCCGCTTTGACAAATAACGACTACTTCTCTGTCTTTTGAAAGCTGACCTGTTTGCGCTGGCAATTCTGATAAAGGAATGTTTCGAAACCCTTTAATATGTTTGGTACGAAATTCATGTGGTGTTCGCACATCGATAAACTGGTTATCTTTATTTTTTAACTTTGCTTTTAACTCCGTTGTGGCTATTTGCTGAATACCTTTTACTGTTGCAAAACGCTGATACAAAAACCACAGCAGAAAAACGATAATAAGCGCATTGACAATCATATTGACCCTCGCTTCATGAGTTATCTTTTAGATGAATAAGTTTACGTTTCCGTCTTCTGCGTCGGCTAAATACGCCGCTACGCCCGCATATTCAATATTATCTAACAGTTCTTTTTCCTGTAACCCTAGAAGATCCATCGTCATCGTACAAGCCACTAGCTTCACATCTTGTTCTTGTGCCATTTCGATAAGCTGCGGTAGCGTTAGAGCATTATGCTTTTTCATTACGTTTTTAATCATTTTAGGTCCCATACCTGCAAAGTTCATTTTAGATAAGCCCATTTTATCCGCACCGCGCGGCATCATTTTGCCAAACATCTTTTCTAAAAATCCTTTTTTCACCGGCACCATTTCTTCTTTACGAAGCGCATTCAATCCCCAAAACGTATGGAATATTGTCACTTCATGGTCATAAGCAGCCGCTCCGTTGGCAATAATATAAGCTGCCATCGCTTTGTCATAATCACCGCTAAATAATACAATTGTTGTTCGTTTCTTTTGTTCAGTCATGTTGTTCCTCCTCTTACCCCATGGGGTATATTTAATTCCAAAAAAATTAGCTCTTTTGAATGTAAAAGATAAATGTACTGCCTTCTTCTTTAAAATCAATAAGCTCGTGTCCTGTTGATTTTGTCCAAGCTGTTAAATCACTTTTAGCACCTTTATCTGTCGTTTGCACTTCTAATACTTGACCTGTTGTTAAAGTATCCATTGCCTTTTTTTGTTTTTACGATTGGCATTGGACACGCTAATCCTTTTGCATCTAAAACTTGATCAATTTTCATAGTATTTATCTCTCCTTTTTATATACATATACCTGTAAGGGTATATTATACTAAATAATGATATTCGTCAACCTTAAACAAGGTGACAATTATTAACGACTTTTCACTAACAGCTGTACAGCTTCTTTCACTAAACCTTCCGTTGGCTCTCCTTGCTGAAGGCTTTCTCTGACGCACTGCTCAAGATTGTTGCTCACAATAACTCCCATTGTGCGATCAATGGCACTTCTTGCAGCAGATAATTGAGTCACGACGTCTCGGCAGTCTTTTCCTTGTTCCATCATGCTAAGCACGCCTTTTAACTGCCCTTCAATTCGGCGCATGCGATTTTTCACTTGTTGATTATACTCCATAATCGAATACCCCTTTCTTTCCTTTACTTTTACACGCTGCTAACTCATAGCTGCGTACTTCAAAACCTTTTTTTCGTAAGAACCGTACGCCTAAATTTAACTCCACTCTATCTCCGGCAATCAGATGAACGCTGCCCTGTGGAATTTCTGAATAAAAGCGTTTGAGATACGCATACGGCATAACTAACCCCTTAGAATCATGAACTTCATGGTAATGGCGAATATCTACAATCGTTCGCCCAAGTTCTTTTGCTTCAGATTTCCGTATGCACTGTATTCCTTTAACAGGATAATAACGTCTGTATGCAATAAATAAAATAGCAAGCAACAATACTGCTATATAAAGCATAACAATCACCGCCTTGCTATCGAATTGATGTTGTTTACATACTCCATATTATACCCCTACAGGTATATTGTCAAGCGAGAAAATTATAGTTGATTTTGCTTATTTACATGGATCCTTTCATATGAACCAATCCACTTTATACAGCTTAGGAATCATGAATGTTTTCTTTAACCTGCTTTATTGTGTGTACCCCCTACCCTATAGATCAAACATACTTTTCCGTTTTCATGCATCACCTGGGCTCATATAAATGACTAGAAAATAAGCTTACTGTATCATTCACGTCTACACACAAAAGATCCAGTTCCCAAGGAGAACTGGATCTTTTGTGGTAAAAAGCTGATTAGCTTTGATGATAAATATTATGCCATTGATTCCACGAACTGTGTGGATGCTGCTGGTGCCACTGATTCCATGGCACATATGGATTTTGCTGATGCCACTGATTCCACGTACCGTGCGGATACTGCTGGTGCCACTGATTCCAAGGTGTGTATGGATGTTGTTGATGCCATTGATTCCATGTGCCGTGCGGATACTGTTTGTGCCACTGTTCCCAAGGTACATGTGGATGTTGCTGATGCCATTGATTCCACGTGCCGTGCGGATGCTGATGATGCCATTGTTCCCATGGAATATATTGTTGCTGTCCTTGATGCATGTTTCTTCAACTCCTTTTCCTTTGCCACATCATATGTTCTTTTTAGGATTTAGAGCTTATCTATTTTAAAATATATAGGCGTTTGATTAATTATGAATTACATAACACTTTTGTTTTTATATGGTAATATCAATATAAAACATCCAGGAGGATTTCAGTTGGTTAAAAACTTACCTTTATTAATGGCTATCTTACTTATAGGAGTAAGCTCTTCTCTTATAAGCGGAAGCATAAACTTATCTGGAAGTATAGAATGGATATTTTTTATTATTAGCCTTATTGCTAATATTACTGCCGTGATTGGTCTTTCTTTACACGTATTCCTTTACCTTCCTATGAAAAAAGCTGAGAAAAATCTAAAAGAAACGTTTAAATGAATATAAGCAAAAGAAGCAGATTTCTTATGAGAAGTCTGCTTCCTTTGTCAGCTTGTATTAAACTTGTTTTTTTCGACTTCTTTACACCAAAAGATGCATATAGCTCTTTATTCGGAAGGAGATGGAAATCTTGCTGCTTCGAAATGCGACACATTTTCTGTTGTGACAATTGTGCCGTCAACATTACTTTCCGCGAAGACTTCAACTCGATCTCCTTTTTCTAAATTGTAAATAGTAGAGACCGATACTACGTTAACAAATATAGTGTTTCCACCAAAGAAATCGTTATCAATTGCGATAACCGCCGTGCCGTTGACACGAATTTCTACGCGCGCTCGATAATCGACAGTCGTATCATTAGGAAGAAATCCAATTGTAGCAACAAGGGAATATACGCCATCTTTTTTGGGGCGAAAAACAGACGTAACGGGATTGTATTCATTTGCTAAATCAAACTGTTTAAACTGATAGGAAACTTTTACAGACGTGTTTGCTGATACTGGCTGATTTGTAAGGTTAAGAGCACGAAACGCTGAGTCTCTTGTATTTCCTTGCTTGTCTTGTGGACAAGAACTATGGTGATGTTTCTTAGAAGAATAAGATCTTTCTACATGATATTTATCATCTTTTTTAATCGTAATCATCCTTTCTTTGTGTGTCTATCTATTTTATTCATTCGCAGGAAAAATGCTTGGATGCTTGTTCTTTGACTCATAATTTTTAATAGAGGAAACGATAGATTTCTGAATTTCCCACAAAAAAACACCTTCTCATTTGAGAAGGTGTTTTGCAATTAACCTACAATATTATAACCAGCGTCCACGTGTACGATTTCTCCCGTTACGCCGCGTGAAAGGTGGCTCAGTAATACAACCGTCATGTCGCCAACTTCTGCTTGCGTTACGTTACGCTTAAGAGGTGCTTTTTCTTCAACATGGTGAAGAATTTGGTTAAAGTCAGAAATGCCTTTCGCTGCAAGTGTACGAATTGGGCCTGCTGAAATCGCATTTACGCGGATATTGTCTTTCCCTAAGTCTAATGCTAAGTATTTTACTGAAGACTCAAGCGCTGCTTTTGCTACGCCCATTACGTTATAGCCTTCAACTGCGCGCTCTGCACCAAGATAGCTCATCGCTACAAGAGAACCGCCTTCTGTCATAAGAGGTTTCGCTGCTTTCGCTACGGCGATAAATGAATAAGCGCTTGTATCTTGAGCAAATGCATATCCGCTTCTTGATGTATTGATGAACTCACCGTTTAAATCTTCTGAGTGAGCAAACGCAACAGAGTGAATCACTCCGTGAACTGTGCCTGCTTCTTCTCCGATTTTTTTGAAAGCTGCTTCAATACTTTCGTCGCTGTTTACGTCACATTCAGCAATTAATGATGCTTGAATTTCATTTTTTTCTAAAAGCTTGTTCAATTTTCCTAGTGAACGTTCTTTACGGTATGTAAAAATTAAGTTTGCTCCTACTTGATGAAGGGCTTTTGCAACACCCCAAGCAATACTTCTGTCGTTGGCAACTCCCATAATCACAATGTTCTTGTTCTTTAATTGTAATAAATCTTCCATATTATCCTCCAAAAAAAATTAGTCATCAATGATGACTAATAGGTAATTGTATAGCTTTATTATAGCACAAAGATGCTCTTAGTTCCTAAGAGTCTTATGAATTAACCGATTTTGCTTTATAAATAATCTCTTACTTGTCCGAATTTTGCAGCCATGCTTGCGTTGTTTCAGCAAATTTTTTAGCTGCAGGTGAAAGATGATAACGAGTAGCTAGACCAATTGAACGGTAGCTGTCCACTTGAAATGGAATCGCACGCAGCTCTTGCGGGATAGAATCCAAAAGCATTTCAGGTAAAATGCTAATGCCTAAGTGATACGTAATCATCGATAGGATAGCACTTTCATCCATTAATTCAAAGCGAATTTCAGGCTGAACCCCCTGTTCTTCAAACAATTGCTTAATATCATGATATCCGCCGTATGTCGGCATAATAAACGGTTCTTTCTCTAAATCTTTAAAGGAAACGTTTTTTTGATGATACAAAGCACTTTGATTTGATACGACACACAGCAGCGGGTCTTTTTTTAAAGGGATAATATGAAATTGACTTGAATGCGTAATGTTAATAAAACCGCAGTCTATTTCTCCGCTCAGCAGCCACTGTTCAATTTCAAGATAATCGCCTTCTTTTAGCTGAATTTGAATGGCCGGATAGCTTTTTTCCATCAGCTGAATAATTTCAGGGAGCCACTTGGTGGATACGCTTTTAAAAATCCCAACTTTAATCGTTCCTTTTGCAAGACCTAAGAGACTGGCTGCTTCTTGATGAACTTTTTCATTTTCTTGCAGCACTTTCCGAATGGCAAGAAGCATCGTTTCGCCTTCTGTTGTTAAGGTAATACCTGATCTGTTTCGATTCACAAGCGAAAATCCAAATTCTGTTTCGAGATTTGTAATGGCATGACTGACCGCTGACTGCGTGAGTGCCAGCGCATCTGCCGCTTTTGTAAAGCTTTTCACTTCAGCTACTTTGTTTAAAATTTCATATTTCACTAAGCTCATTTTATCCCACCTTAACATGAATTTAATTCATGTTCATCATTATAAAGATTCATTTTATTAATATCAAATTCCTTTGTATACTGTGAGTACATCATAAACAATGGAGGGTTGAACGTGAGTTACCGCACGCGAGCAAATATGATGATGGTTGGTGTAAATGTATTTTGGGGCATGTCGTACGTGTTTATGAAAATGGGGCTGGGTTCGCTCGGATCATTTACTATCATTGCACTCAGATGTTTAATTGCTTTTTTGATTGCCGGACTGTTTTTCTATAAGCCTTTACTACATATCACGCGCAAAACGATTTTATCATCAGCTATTTTAGGCTTTTTACTATTTTCCGTTTTTTCGTTTGTCACGTTTGGCGTCAGCATGACGTCTGCTTCAAATGCCGGATTTCTTGTCAGTTTAACGGTCATTTTTGTTCCGTTGCTCAACTGTTTGTTAGTAAAGAAGCTTCCTTCTTGGCCGATTGGACTTGGAGTTATTGTTACCCTAACCGGTATAGGTGTGTTAACTTTAAAGCACTCCTTTCATATGAATACTGGTGATGTACTTTGCATCGGAACGGCGCTATGTTATGCCATTCATATTACCTTGACCGGCACGTTTACGAAAAATGAAAATCCAATTGCACTCGGCATTTTACAGCTAGGGTTTGCTGGATTATTTGCACTGACTTGCAGCTTTTTATTTGAACACCCCAGCATTCCAACTACGTTATCATCATGGATTGCGATTTTAGGTCTTGGCGTTCTTTGCAGCGCGATTGGATTCATTTGTCAAGCCATTGCGCAGCGCTACACAACTCCTACTCACACAGGACTTATTTTTGCAACAGAGCCTATTTTTGCTGCGCTGTTTGCCGTTCTCTTTTTGCATGAGCTGTTTACGCTTAAAGACCTTGTTGGTTCTATTATTGTGATTGCGGGGATTTTAATTGCTCAATTAGACGATTTGCTATTTAAAAAAAGAGTTCATTACCAAGAGACTTTGCCAAAGTAAAAGCCGCTAGATAAGAACCTAACGGCTTTTGTTATGAAGCTAAGATATAAGATTTCTTATAGCAGCCCCAACACTATTTCCACTTTTCTTTTAATAGATGCTAGTATTTTTCAGACTACCTTGCTATTCTATATAAAAAAGTACGTCTAGGTGAACGACTGTGAAGCTTATTAAACGAATACTTTCAACTATTATTTCATCGATATGCGGCGGTGTGGTTTGCATCGAAATATTTGAATTAAATTCCCTTGGCTATACAAGTATAGTAGATTATTTATCGACTTTGCTTATTGGTGTGTATCTTACCGCTCCATTTATTATTATAGTAGGCATCCCTTGTTCAATAGCTATAGCAAACATCATGAAATACATAGCTTCATTTAAAATATTAATTGAACTAATCCTATATCTTCTTTTCGGTATCGTGGGAGCACTCGCCGTATTAACTTTATTTTTGCTAAGTGACGGAATATCGGCTTTTAGTCTCTTTCCGCGAATCCTTATTGTAACGTTGAGCTGTTCACTGCCGTTTGGGTTATCTTCTATACTCATAAACAAGCTATCTAAAAAGACGGTCTAATATACATAGACCGTCTTTTTAGATGCTTTGCTACAGACACATCGCTATCGTTCATTACACTAACCGATATGATTTTGCATAAAGGCTAAGCTTATACCTCATATGTATAAAACTTTTTATCTACGTTCATCACTGGGAAATTTGCAGGCAGCTTTTCTTTTTCTATATGTTGAAATCCATTTTTCTCATAAAATCGATGCGCAGCCCTATATTGTAACGTCGTTCCTAAGTATATTCTTTCCACTTCTCTCTCTTTTGCCCACCCGATGGCTGTATGCAATAAACGGTGAGCTGTTTTGAAGGTGGCTCCTCTATAAGGTTTGGCTACAAACATTTTCCGTAGCGCTACTTGGCGGCTTCCAATGTCTATTAAAGCTACGCTTCCCACTACTTTTTCGTTGCAAACAGCAACCCAAAAGTTTCCGTTGCCCTGTTGATAAAAGCTTTCGATTTTAAATAAATCGGGCTGATCTTTCTCCGTTATTGGAATGTGATATTCTTGCTGCTGAATAGGAAGAATTAAATCCACTACTTCTTGTTGATACTTACTAGCATATGGCTGAATGATGATACTTTCACTCAAAACCTCCACCGCCTCTAATCAGTTTACTCCACCTTACTTTTGGCTGTTTTTAATACTGCATAACCTATGTTTATTATAAAACCAATTACAGCACCTGCAAGAATCGATATCACACCTACAGCGATAAAATCGCCTTTAGTCGGCTGAAATAAATTCATGGAAAGCAAACTAAACATAAAAAGCATTGGAATAAGGTAGCTCAGCATCTTTTTCAACTTAGCACCTCATTTCCTTATTTCTATAAACCTTGTAACCATTTTATCGTATATTAATTTCCTATTTATTACAATCTTTATCTTCTTTCATGTTTTTATCAAAGAAATGAAAAAAAGTGCCTGCCTCTCGTTCCTTAGTAATTGAGAGACGGGCACTTTTTTATAAAACATGACTCGTTGCTTGTAAAAAGAACTGCGACTGTTCGTAGTTATATGTCACTTTTGAAAAGTCAAACGGCTGGCCGTTCGCTAAGTGAAAAAGTGTTTCAATAAATAATTTAGGATCGCCTTCTTTTAATCCTAAGTACTTTGCTTCTTCTTCGTTCAGCTTGCCGACGTGAAGATATAGATCAGAAAACCCGATTTTTAAGCCAAGGCCTTCTTTAATGTAATGAAAAATAGACTGAGAAACAATTTCGTTATTTAAGTACGTAACGATGGACTTATTATAAAACGATTCTTCCAGACAAAGCGTCTGGCCGTTAATATACCGTACTCTTTTTACATAATAGACGTCGCTATTTTCTTCTATGTTTAAATTTAACGCCGCTTCTTGCGTCGGTTTCCGTACATCTAGCTCAATTACTTCCGACGTTAACTGAAAATCTTCAAGTTCACTTGTAAATCCTTGATTGGAAAGCAAGCCAATATATCCTTTTCGTTTATGACGACGGACAAAAATGCCGCTTCCTCTTACTTGAAAAACAACGCCTTTTTTCTCTAATAGATCTAAGGCCTTTGTTACCGTACTTTTACTCGCCTCAAATTGTGCCATCAGCGTTTCTAATACCGGCAGCTTGTCTCCTTGCTGAAGCTTGTGTTCTTCAATATAGGTTTCAATTTCAATTGCAATTTGTTGGTATTTGATCATAGCTATACCTCTTTACTGAATTTGTCTCAAGAATAACACGATTATACCATAATCTAACTCCATCCCATAAACTTAAATTATTTATTGATTATTATTTTATTTGGGTATTGATAAATTGTATCGGTACAATTATACTGAAAGCGTATACTCAACAAGGGGGTTGAACATATGGGAGGGAAAATTAGAGATTATCACAAGCTTGCAGCAGATATTTTAGATGCAGTAGGTGACGAAGAAAATATCGTAAGCGCTACACGCTGTGCTACGAGGCTGCGAATTGTATTAAAGCGCTCGAAGCCAGAAGCCAAACGTAAGGTGTCTTCTATGGCTGGTGTCATTACGGTTGTTGAAAACAGCGGGCAGTTTCAAGTCGTTATTGGACAGCACATAGGAGACGTTTATGAAGAATTTGCTAGTTTAGTAAATTTGGATACAGCAGAGGAGCAAACTGAAAACAAAGGCACGATTTTAAACCGTGTGATTGCTACAATGTCCGCTGTGTTTGCACCATTTGTATATATCTTAGCAGCGGCAGGAATTTTACAGGGGTCGTTAATCTTAATTAATTTGTTTTCGGATAGCTTTGCCAAAACGGGCACCTATCAAGTATTAAGCTTTATTTCGTGGGCACCGTTTGTTTTTTTACCTATCTTTATTGCCATCACAGCATCCAAGCATTTTAAAACCAACACCTACATCGCAGTGGCGTGCTGTGCCGCATTAGTCAGTCCAACATGGGCAGAAATGGCGGCCAAAATTACCGACGGAAGCAGCATTTCGTTTTTAGGTCTTCCCTTATCCGAAACGATCTATACTTCTTCTGTTTTACCGCCTTTATTTTTAGTATGGATTTTGTCTTACCTTGAAAGGTTCCTAAACAAGAGCATTCATGAAGTGGTTAGACCGCTGTTTGTTCCGTTTTTATGTATGGTGATTATGGTTCCTATAACGATTTTACTCATTGGCCCCGTTACAACGATGGGAGCTAACGGAATCGCTCACGGCTATAACTTTTTAGCTGAAAACGTACCTGCCTTAGCTGGAGCAATCATTGGTGGCTTCTGGCAAATTGTTGTCATCTTTGGAGTACATTGGGGAATTACGCCGATGGTGCTTGCAAACTTTGATTTAAACGGCAGAGATTCATTTCAAGCGTATCAAACAATTGCCGTAGTAGCTCAAGTTGGAGCGGTGCTTGGGGTTATTTTAAAAGCAAAAAGCCAAGAAGCACGTAAAGTAAGCGTATCAGCCGGAATAACAGGATTATTTGGTATTACAGAGCCAGCTATCTACGGCGTAAACTTACGTTTTAAAAAGCCGTTTATCTTTGGATGCGTTTCAGGTGCTATTGGTGCCGTTGTAGCAAGTTTCTTTCACCCATATTACTTTGCTTACGCAGGATTGCCTGGACCGTTGACCATTGTAAACGGCATCAGCCAAGACTATCCGATGTCAATCTGGGGAATTTTAATTGGATGTGCTATTGCGATTATTCTTCCAGTTGTGCTTATTCAAGTATTCGGTTACGGAGAAGACGCAGCAAAAGAAGCTGCTGCTGCTGCTCCTTTAAACGAAGTAGCTGTCAGCAACCCGAACGAAAATGAAGAAACGATCAGCGCACCGTTTAGCGGGAAAGTTATCCCACTTTCTAGCGTACCGGACGAAGTATTCAGCTCAGGTGCGATGGGAGAAGGATTAGCGATTGATCCTTCAGATAACAAGCTTTATGCACCTTTTGACGGAACGGTAGTCATGGTAGCGCCAACAAAGCATGCTATCGGCCTTCGTTCAGAATACGGCGTTGAGCTGCTTGTTCATATTGGATTAGATACCGTTACGTTAGACGGCAAGCCGTTTACCCTGCACGTAGAAGACGGTGTAAAGTTTAAAAAAGGCGATTTACTAATTGAATTTGATAAAGAATTTATTGAAACACAAGGGTTACAAACGATTACACCGGTTATTATCACAAATTCAAACGCTTACCGAGAAGTAATCGTTGAAGATGTTGAAAATAGCGGACTGAATCAAACATTATTTACCGTAGTGAAATAAGGAGGAACTAACGATGACAAAAATGCCAAAAGATTTTTTATGGGGCGGCGCATTAGCAGCTCATCAATTTGAAGGTGGATGGAATCAAGGCGGAAAAGGACCGAGCGTAGTAGACGTTATGACTGCAGGTGCGCACGGTGTACCGCGACAAATCACTGAAACAGTGGAAGATGATAAATTTTATCCAAATCACGAAGCGATTGATTTTTATCACCGCTACAAAGAAGATATCGCACTGTTTGCAGAAATGGGCTTAAAATGTTTGCGAACGTCTATCGGCTGGAGCCGTATTTTCCCTAAAGGCGATGAAGCTGAGCCAAACAAAGAAGGACTAAAATTTTACGACGATGTATTTGATGAACTGTTAAAGCACGGGATTGAACCGGTTATTACGCTGTCTCACTTTGAAATGCCTCTGCATTTAGCTCGAGAATACGGCGGATTTAGAAGCCGAAAAGTGGTAGATTGCTTTGTGAAATTCGCTGAAGTTTGTTTCGACCGCTACAAAGACAAAGTCACGTACTGGATGACGTTTAATGAAATCAACAATAAAATGGACGTAAACAATCCTCTATTTCTATGGACGAACTCAGGCGTTTCTGTAAAGCCTGGTGAAAATGCAAAAGAAGTGATGTATCAAGCGGGACATCATGAACTTTTAGCAAGCGCTCTTGCCGTATCAAAAGGAAAAGAAATTAATCCAGATTTCCAAATCGGAGCAATGGTGTCACATGTGCCAATTTATCCGTATTCTTCAAACCCTGAAGACGTGATGTTAGCAGAAGAAACAATGAGACAGCGCTACTTCTTCCCTGACGTTCAAGTTCGCGGCTATTACCCGAGCTACGCGTTAAAAGAATTTGAACGAGAAGGCTATCATATTCCGTTTGAAGAAGGCGACGAAGAAATTTTACGAAACGGAAAAGTCGATTATTTAGGCTTCAGCTATTACATGTCCACAACGGTTAAAAGCGACGTTGAAGCTGATAACACGGGTGATATCGTAAACGGCGGCTTGCCAAACGGCGTAGCAAACCCTTATATCAAATCAAGCGATTGGGGCTGGTCGATCGATCCAACGGGCTTGCGCTATACGTTAAATCGTTTCTACGACCGCTATCAAATTCCGCTATTCATTGTAGAAAACGGATTTGGCGCCATCGATACGGTTGAAGCAGACGGTTCCATTCATGACGCATCGCGAATTGAATATTTAAAATCGCACATCGAAGCGTTAGAAAAAGCTGTAACGTACGATGGTGTTGATTTAATGGGCTACACGCCGTGGGGAATTATTGATATTGTTTCCTTTACAACAGGCGAAATGAAAAAACGATACGGGATGATTTATGTCGACCGTGACAACGAAGGAAACGGATCGATGAAACGCTACAAAAAAGATTCTTTTAACTGGTATAAACATGTGATTGAAACAAACGGTGAAGAACTGTAAGAAATCAGAAAAGCCGGGTACCTGCGTGAAGACACAGGAACCCGGCTTTTTTAAAACGTGTAAAAATAAATGCAAATACGTTATCTCGGTTTATCTACTAGCTGTGTTTGCGCAATTTCTGTTTGCTTAATTCCCGCTCGTTGAATTTCATCCGCAAACGATTCATGTTTCAGCGTTTTAATTACCTTTTCGCTTCCATCTCGAAGAGTATACACTCTAAATTCATACATACTCTGCCCTCTCCTTTAAGCTGTGATTGATGCGATACATTAGATGCGCTCCTGTTCAAAGCAACTCCTAATAGAGGTTACTTTTTACTCTTCTTTACTTTACCCACTTTTTAGGAAACTAGACAAAGAGATTTGCTCTGACGCGATAAAAGACACATAAAAAGCCTTTGCCGTAAGCAAAGACTTTTATCTATTGAATATTATTGTTCAAAGATGGTTCCTTTTTTGAACTTTGACTGTTTAAAAGCGAATTTCGTTAAAAGAATATACGCAACTCCTGCGACTACTACTCCTATAATCCAGCCTAAATCAACTTCAATAAACGCAGCGCCTGCACCGATGAGCATCGCAAGCATGGCGCACGGATTGTAGCCGGAAAACGGCCCTTTTTCTTGATACAATTCCTCTACATTCACTTTTTGCTTCCGTAAAATATAGTAATCGACTAGTAAAATAGAAACAATCGGCCCTAAAAAAGCAGAGTAAATCAAAATGAACAAACCAAGACCTGCAGCTGATGAATCTTGAACAAGCACCCAAGGGAACGAGCAAAAGGCAAGCAGCCCGGTAATCGTAACCGCTACTTTATAGTTTGCTTTTGTCAGCAGCGTAATGACATACGTAGGCGGAATAATGTTTGCCACCATGTTTACGGCAATCACGCCAATCACAATAAATGCTGATACAGCAACAGTGATATACGAATTATCGACTACAACCGCGAACGCTTTAACTGGATTGGAAATACCCGTAGCAGAAGCAAGCATTGCTCCGATTGTCAGAACGAATCCGTAGGCTACTAGAATCGGTGTAAAGTATAAAAATCCGCGCTTCTTGTCGCTAATGCCTGGCTTTAGCTCTCTGGAGTAATCGGCTGCGCTTAGAAAAATCGCCGCATAATTACCCATAAACATCATAATGAAAGAAAAGAACGGAAGTCCCCACGAACCTTTTGTATGTACCCACTTCTCCCCTACTACTTCACTATGAGACGTTAAAAGAACACCAAATACATACACAAGACCAAGCAATATAATGATTGACGCAAGCATCTCTACCCATTTAACCGCGTGGAAGCTGTACAGCGAAAGAACAATTTGCAGCAGTTGAATGATAATAAAACAAAGAACAAGATTGTCAAAAGACCCTTTGCTCACAATTTTACCAATTTCGTTTAAAGCTGTACCGCCTGTCCAGCTTTGGAAACCATACCAAATGATAGCTGGAATACCTCGTAAAAGAGACGAGATGACGGATCCTTTTATTCCAAAA
This sequence comes from Priestia sp. TGN 0903, assembly GCF_050846855.1. NCBI lineage: Bacteria > Bacillati > Bacillota > Bacilli > Caryophanales > Bacillaceae > Priestia > Priestia sp. TGN 0903. The sequence goes on along the minus strand of NZ_JBOZGL010000003.1, from coordinate 118,847 downwards.
GACATTCGAAGCTGCATCACATACGGTATACCCGTCTTATAGCCAATTCGATCGTTTAACACAAAAAAAGTAGAAATAATACCAATGGCAATAATGGCTGCCACAAACGTTTGAAAAAGATTTAATACCGCTGTACCCGCAATTACTAAGCTCGCACCAAGCGTCATATTTCCTAAATTAACGCCGTCTCCAATCCACATAAACATATAGGACAGCGGTGTTAGCTTTCGATCACTTTCCGCTTTTGGCTTTAGTGACGGATCAAGACCCCTATCTTGATGAGAATGTACCTCTTCTATAACGGTACTTGTTGCATTTGTAGACACTATACACTCAACTCCTTTTTTATGGTGATTCCACGCCCTAACCTAACATCAAATGTAAGTTAACTTAACATGTACATAGTGTATACGAATTGCAGTGTAAGTTCATCATTATTTATGTGAATTTTCTGATATTAATTTGTGCAACTTGACTAATTGTTGACCTCAGTTCGTAACAAACAAAAGTTGATAATAAAAAATCCAAGCGCTTACAATAAGCGCTTGGATGAGTCACTCAGTATTTATTTTTCACAGGCAATGTAGTCTTTATCTCGATCTAGCTTTGTATTGGCATCATACAGTGCTTTTGATACGTACGGTTTGTACTTTGTTTTGCCGCCTTTATTCTTTACATTAGCCGCACGAGCTACGCCGCCTTTGTAGTCTTTGTTTAATTCGGTACAGTTTTTGTAAGATTTAGCTGCCGCATCTACGTTTGAAACCATGCCAAAAGATACGCTTGTTAATAAACCGAAAGATAGAACAATTGGAAAAATCTTTTTCATAAGAGATACTTCCTTCCTATATTTTGTCTCATTAATAATAGAATGTTCTATCAATCTTTTCAATCTTTTTTTTACATTTAAACTACTATTATCCATTTTTTATTTATGAGTAACTTTAAGAGCCTTGACCGCTTGTTTAGCCGCTTCTGCAATCAGTTTATCATGATACTCCGCATCTTTTTCCGTACGATCGGAAAGGATCGCAAGAACAATTGGATCTCCGTTTGGCGGCCAAAGAATGGCAATATCATTTCGCGTCGCGTAGGAGCCTGCGCCTGTCTTATCGGCTACTTCCCAGCTTTTTGGCACGCCCGCTCGTATCAAGGCATCCCCTGTCGTATTTCGTTTCATCCAATCCGTTAAAAGTGCACGTTTGTCTTCAGGAAGTGCCTGTCCAAGTACATACGTTTGAAGGCTTGCAGCAAGTGCTCTTGGTGTACTTGTATCGTGGGTTTCTCCTGGATTCACTTCATTTAAATCGGGCTCAAACCGCTCAGGCAGCGTTACATCGTCTCCTATGTTTTCTAAAGCTTCTTTAAATCCGTCCGGTCCGCCCAGCTGCTGCAGAATTAAATTCCCTGCCGTATTGTCGCTGTAGCGAAGCGATGCATCCGCGAGTTCTTTAAGAGTCATGCCTGTATCCACGTGTTTTTCTGTAATAGGGTTATAGTTCACAAGGTCATCGCGCGTATAAAAGATTCGCTCGTTGAGATCTTCAATTGATTTCTGCTGTAAAAGTGCACCGACAGCAAGCGCTTTATGAGTAGACGTATAAGCAAAACGCTCGTCCGGGTGATACGTTACCGTTTTATTTGTACCGGTATCTAATGCATAAATGCCAAGATTCGCATCATATTTTTCTTCAAGCTTAGCAAACTCTCGATCACTTTTAGTTTCTTGTTTTTGACACTTCACCGTTTCAGCCTGTACTCCGCTGCTTGAAAAGCCTACAACCGCCGCGCATGATAGAGCCAGTGCAGGCATCATTTTTTTAAGCTTTGAAGTGTAAAACATCTCTTTCCATCTCTTCATTACCTTTCAACACCTTTCCAAAAAGTATTTAGTATGTAGTCTCTTAGGTAGAGGTTACCAACAATTCTATTTTATCAATTGTTTACTCTCACAAACATGATAGTTTTATCACATTTATATAATAAAGTACCCGATAATGAAGAATAACTAGCATACCACCTATTAATAAATTTAAAATACCGGCGGCGTAACGGAAAATAAAATAACGGCTTTCTCATCAAACGGATTGTCCCATTTGTGCTTAAGATGCGAAGGGATTTTGACGCTATCTTCTTTTTCTAGCACGTATACTTCCTCGTCCAAATACACTTTAATTTTTCCTTCTAAAACGTATGCCACTTCCTCCCCTTTATGCGCTAAAGGAGTTTCAGATGAAGACATCATGGGAGGGACTTCCATAATCGCCGTAGCTAGATTTCCAGTAAAATCTGGTGATACTAGCGAATACGTTAACTCTTTTACCTTCATCGTTTTACGCTCGTTTGACCGTACGACTAAATGAGAGGTATTTATGTCTTCAAGCAAAAAGCTAAAAGTAGGCACGTCGAGGCATTTAGCTAAAATCTTAAGCGTTGAAATAGACGGATTAGCTAACCCTCGTTCAATTTGACTTAGCATAGACGGCGTGACATCCGCTAATTTTGCTAATTCACGACTGCTTAGTCCCTTTTCTTTTCGAAATTTCTCTACTTTTTTTCCAATATCTATGTTTTCCATGATGATTCCTCCGTAAAAGATGTTTAATTATATTTAATTTTATTAAATTAAACTTAATAAACTGAGTTAAGTGTGTTAAATTATATTTAATAAATAAAGTATATTTTAATTTTATCACAGCGAGGAGGAAGAAAAAAATGAATGACATCTTGACCTTTTTGGTTCTTACATTGTTTGTTATTATGAGCCCTGGTATCGATACCGCCCTTATCACGAAACGAACGATGGCAGACGGACAAACGGGCGGCTATAAAATGGCATTAGGCTTAGCGAGCGGCTCTTTAGTTCATACGCTCGCCGCCACGTTTGGCTTATCGGCTCTTCTCCTTCAGTCAGCTTTGGCATTTGAAATCGTAAAATACGCAGGAGCCATTTACTTAATGTACTTAGGCATCTCGGCCTTCCTTTCTAAAAAAAGCAATGCATCTTCTTCTGTAAAAGAGGAAAAGTCAAAAGAAACATCCGCTTTTCGTCAAGGCCTTGTCTCAAATGTACTTAATCCAAAAGTAGCCGTGTTTTTCTTAACTTTTTTACCTCAATTTGTTCAAAGCGATCAAAACGTAACGCTTCAATTGCTTCTTATGGGAATAACGTATACGATCCTGGCTATCACGTGGTTTTTCGTATTCGTCTTTTTTATTAACTATTTACGAAAATGGCTTACAACACCTAGCGTGCAGCGCTTTATGGATAAAGCAACGGGCGTCGTGTTAATCGGGTTTGGATTAAAGCTCGCTTTTGAAAAACATAAATAACAAAAATAAGTTAGTTGAAGAAAGTTCCGAACGAGTTTGATTTTTGATGGAGAATCAAACTCGTTCGGATTTTTTTATTAATAGGGTAAATGCAGGTGCTTCTAGCCGTTGATTGAAGGGCAAGGCGAAGACTCCTGCAGGAAAAGCGGAATAGATGAGCCCCCGCAGGAGCGCAAGCGACGAGGAGGCTCATCGGCCGTCTGCGGAAAGCGAAGTCTTGCACGGAAATCAACAGGCGTGTAACAAGCAATTCATACTCGATCATTTATCTCAATTGTTATTTATGCACGTCAGGTTCATAGAGATAGAGTTTAAGATCAAGTCTTCCCTCTGAAGAAACGAGTATTCCTTCCGCTTCGAGTGAAAGCTTTTGAACAACATGCATTTCTTCGTCTTTAAATCCAATTTCTCCTTTAGAATTGATCACTCGGTGCCAAGGCAGTTTGTGTTTTTTGCTCATCGAATGCAAAACTCTTACCACTTGCCTTGCACCTCGAGGACTCCCAGCTAGGCGGGCAATTTGTCCGTATGTCATGACTTTTCCGCGAGGAATTTGTTTAATAAGGGCTACTGCTCGCTCTGTAAAACTCATGCTGTCCCTCCTTTTATTGTTTAGTACAACATTACCATAATTAATAAACCGTGAAGTAATCACTCGATTTTTCTTCAGCAACATTATAAGATAATACATAAGAAGTACGCTCATCATTGTGCAACATTCTTCAGGTAAATGCTTGTATTTCCTATTCTTCAACTAGCAAATCTTTGCGCGAGTGGCAGCTTATCCCTTATTTATGACACTGTGATTATAAAAACGTTACAGAAATCAACACAGCAAAGTACGTAGAAGCGTTACATGATAAGATAAACAGTAGATACTAGTACAATTTCAAATTGATGCTGACGAATAAGTAATCATTTAAAAAGTGGTGAGAAAATGACAAAATGGCTTAGTGTAAAAGAGTTATCTGAAGAAACGAGTATTCCTACTTCAACTATCAGAAGATACATAGATAAATTCGAAGATTTCTTTATACAAAAAGAAGATCATCGACCAAAACAATATGAAGCTGCAGCTGCGACCGTTTTACTGAAAATTAAGCAGCTTTATGATGAAGGCTGTCAAGCAGAAGAAATCAATGAAGCACTGCAAAAAGAATTCTCTTTGACTACAAGCAAGGATCAAGCTGCCGTGTCTCTAGACGAAGACAAAGAGAACACAGCAGAAGCAGCTGACCAGCCCGAGGCGGATGACCAGCAGCCGACACCTCCCGAACAGCCGGTACAGCCTCCACCCCAACAAGAGCCTGATACAAAACAAATTCTTCAGGAAAAAGATAAGCAGCTTATTCAATCTTTGCGTAAAAGTCTGCGTGAACAGCAGGCCATTTCAGAATTAGTAGAAGCTTCAAAAGAAAGCAGCGTAGTAGGTAAAAAGAGATCGATTTTAAAACGATTATTCCAACGAAAAAAGGACTAAGTTTGTAAACAAGCCTAGGCCATGAAGCATCTTTATTTCTGATCATTAAATTTATGTAAAACAAAGTTTCTAAACTGTTTAACAGCCGGTGATAGATATCTTCCTTCAATCCATGCTAGTCCAATGACTCGGTGGCAGTTGGCCTTAGCTAATGGGATTTTCACTATTTTGCTTTGATCGATTCCGTGTAAATCTGGAAGGATAGAAATTCCTAAGCCGGCTCCTACTAGTCCCGCTACGGTATCAGCTTCCTCTCCTTCAAACATGATGTGAGGCATTCTTCCTGACTCTTCAAATAACTGCTCAAACGTAAGACGAAGAGAAAAGCCTTCTTTTAAGTGAATAAATGATTCCTCAGCAATTTCTTCTAGTGCAATACATTCACGATCAGCGTACCGGTGATTTTTCGGTACGATTACAAACAGCTCTTCACTCCAAAGATGCTGCCATTTAATGAACGATTTCTCTTCCATCGGCGCAATCAAACAAAGATCCAGTTCGCCGAGCTCCAGCTGTTCAAGAAGCACGTGCGAAGGACTTTGCCTCAGCTGAAAATTCACCTTAGGATATAAACTGCGAAACGAAGCGATTAAATCTGGAATCAAATCCGTGCTGAGCGTATGTAAAAATCCAAGTGACACCTGCCCTTTTTCAGGATCTAGCAGCGCTTGAATTTCCTCTTGTCCTTTATCAAATTCTTTCATTATGTTATCTACACGCTTTAAAAAAACTTTACCATATTGATTTAATATAATGGAACGTCCTTGCCGGTCAAATAGCGGTGCTCCTACTTCCTCTTCAAAACGAGCGATTGAACGACTGAGCGCAGGCTGCGTAATTAACAGCTCTTCTGCGGCGCGCGTCATATGCTGCGTACGTGCTAGCGTTTGAAAATATTTAAACTGCTGCCATTCCACTTTGTACCATCTCCTTATCAACCATTCTATCCATTACATAGATGTATGAAAAATATGATTATAATGAATTATACATTATAAATAGCAGGTGTTACGATAAAAAATGGAAACATACTCGAGGATGTTTTTAGTTCATCTTGATGACTGCTGTATACGGCTCTTATTAAAATTTTATGATCATCATTTTCTAGCAGAAAGAAGGATTTGTTATGAAACGTAAGGGGATTATTAAAAAGCTAACTAAGATATCATAGTAACTACACAGCAAAAAGACCCTTCTATCACACTAAAAGAAAGGTCTTTTTTGAGAATCTAAAACACATTTTTTCTTGTATGTACCCCTTAAAGTAGACTTTTTTAGAATTTAACTCGTTCTACTAACTGCAGCAATTCATCATTAGGTCCGTGAAATAAAATCATTCGTCCGCCTTCAAGCGTTGGCTGAGGCTCAGATGATAAAAATTCAATTCCTTTGCTCTTATAATGTTGAATCGCCTTATTTATATCCTCTACCGTAAAGGCAAGATGGTTAACAATCCCGCTATTGGTATACTCGCCAATCGGATCAATATCTCGAATGAGCTCAATTTCAATACCCGGCTGTTCTTCAAGATACAAAAAAGCCATCTCTCTTTTTTCGGTAGAGCCTTGAAGGCGAACTTTAAAGCCAAACATATCCCCGTAGTAGTGAATCGTTTCATCCATATTTCCAACAATAATTGCCGTATGTTCCATTTTCTTAATCATCGATATTCTCCCTTTCCCCATATTTAGTAGGTACAAGTAAACTATACAGCAATTTAGGCAATATGTATTTCCATATACCTCGAGTCCTCATACTATGGTTAAAAAATAACAAACAAAAAAACAAACCCCAGTGGTTTGTTTTGGTTACATCTTATATAGTCAGTCTCTGTTTCAACAACGTTCGATAAGCCATGTTTTGTACCTTTGTACTGCAAACGATTTTACTCTCGTACTCTGGTGGTAATCATCTATCTACGATTACGCATGTAACCGTCCGTCTCTCCGTTAAATTCCTTCGAGACAGTTCCCCTACCATTGTTTGGGTTTCTCGCTCGTGGGGTTTACCGCGTTCCACCTTTGCTGTTTCCAGCAAAGCTTCGTCACTGTGGCACTTTCAGGGATACTCGACCATATCCGAGGACTTAGGTGGTTTTTCCCGCCGTCAGCTAAGCTATAAGCCAAGCTGCCCTAGCTTATTTTTTCACTAGGCACGAACACTACGGGCATCTCAGCACCGTGCGAGCATGGACTTTCCTCTACATCAAATGATGCAGCGATTACCTGAACGTTATTTCAGATCGTGTATGAGTAGTATATGCGTTTTAATAAGCCAAATCAAATGTAACTTTTGGAACGGATTCCAATTCAATTTTTACAGCAAATTAAATAAAATAACTTGTTTCTGTACACTCTTTTTAGTAGATGAATCACCCGCAAATTCAAGAAATATTCTCTTCATCCATTTCTACGAGGGATACTTTGTTTCTTTGTAGAATATTCTATACACCACACAAAAAGATGACAGAGGTGATGAAACATGAACGCTGAGTTAAAATTTGATTTTCATACCCATCACGACCGATGCGGACATGCTCGCGGAACGATTCGAGATTATATAGAGGCGTCTATTGATAAAGGCCTTGATATTATTGGGATTTCGGATCATTCTCCTTATTTTGCGAGCGAAGAAGAGCAGCCGTATCCTCACATTGCGATGGGAAAAAGCGCATTCTCCGGATATGTAGCTGAGATTTTGAAACTAAAAGAAGAATATAAAGAGAAAATTGAAGTGCTGTTAGGCGTGGAGTCTGATTTCTTTCCTGAGCATGCGGGAATATATCAAAGCCACTATGAAAAATATCCGTTTGACTACATAATCGGCTCTGTCCATCAAGTTGATGAAATCAGTATCTTTCATAAAACGCGCTGGGAAGGACTTTCTCAAAAAGAAAAACAGCGCACGAAAGAAACGTATTATCAATTGATCCAAGAGTCCGCCCGAAGCAGAATGTTTCAGATTCTTGGCCATATTGATGCCATGAAAGGATTCTATCCCTCCTTTTCTTCTATCGAGACAGCTGTAATCGATCAGACGCTAAAAGTGATTTCGGCACATGACATTGCTATAGAAGTGAATACATCAGGCAAAACCAAAGACTGCGGAGGCTGGTATCCTGCAGACGATATTTTAGAAAGAGCCCTGCACTACGGGGTACACATTACATTTGGTTCCGATGCTCATGATCCGGAGCGTATTGGCGACGACTTTGAATTGGTAAAAAAGCGTCTTAAAGAAATCGGATTTACAGATTGGGTCTTCTTTAGACAGAAAAAAATGCAGGTGGCATCTTTGTAAAACGGTGAACTTAAATAGACTGTAAATACAAATATGCCTGAAGACACGCAGATGAAGGACATCGCGTATTTTCAGGCATGTGTTTTTTTACTGAGAAACTTTGACTTTTGTAGCTGAAGATAAATTTTCTCCGTTCGTTTCAATTACTTGTTGTTTAGGCACCATTTTTCCCTCGTCTTGACCTACCCTTATAGTCCCTCTACCATCTCGAACACTACTAAATTCCTACATAAAATATCCACATTTCATTTCAACTGTGCTACATTTAACTAAAAATGCTTTCTTAATGAGGGATACAATTGTGAATTTAGATTTAACAGCTTATATAACGCTTATCTGTACGTCCGGTGTTCTTAATCTATACTTATGTTTTTACGTATTTATTAAGCGTCACCACTACGCTAACATTGCCCATTTATTTATTCTTCATACAGGCTTCACCTCTATTTATTGTATGGGTGCGGCGTTTAGCTTACTATCCGTTAACCTCGGAGAAATGAAATTTTGGACCGCTATTCAATACGTGGGCATGCCTTTTTCGCCTCCTGCAGGACTGCTGTTTGTTATGCAGTATGTCGGCATAAAGGTAAGAAAAAAACATATTTTCGCCCTTTTTATCATTCCGTTTATTAGTTTGATTATGGTCGCAACAAATGACTGGCATCACCTTCATTACCGAGTGTTTGAAATTGATTCCGTTCTAGGTGCTCCTTACGTTCATCAAGAAATTGGACCATGGTACACAATTCACGGCATGTTCATCTTTTCGTCTATGTTCGTTGCTTTTTTGCTCGCCGTTTACCGCTGGAAAGAAACAGCCAAAGCTTACCGCCTGCAGTTAATTTCATTAATGGTCGGTCAATTAGTCCCTATCGTCACAGCTTTTATCTATTTAATGGGCTTTACGCCGCAGGGAATTGATCCAGTTCCGATGGTTTTATGGGTTTCTTCATTTTTATATTTATGGTCCATTAACTCATCGCGTATGTTTACAGTCATGCCCGTTGCGAAAGACGCGATATTTAACAGCATCAATGACGGCGTTGTCGTGCTCGATGAAAGCTATAGATTAATTGAATTTAATCTAGCGTCTAAAAACATGTTTCCGCAGCTAAAAAGTCGATGCTTGGAAAACATTTTGCTGATATTTGGGTGACGCTGTCCGGCCGTTCGTTTCCTTTTGCATTAGAAAATGCAAAAAGCAGTCATGAACTGGAGCTTTTTTCTGAAGATCAATCTTCGTATACGTATCAAGTTCGCACTTCTCCTTTGCAGTATGCTAACAACAGTCACGGCTTGCTGCTTATTTTTACAGATATCACGGAGCTAAAAAGACTTCAGCTAAAGCTTGAAAATCAAGCTTATTACGATGAGCTGACGCAAATCTATAATCGTCGGGCATTTTTTCAGCACAGCAAGCAAGCGTTCGATGAAGCAAAAAAGTCCGCATCTTCTTTTACACTTCTTTTACTTGATATTGATTATTTTAAAAAAGTGAACGACACGTATGGTCATTATGCCGGCGATCAGGTGCTTGTACATGTCGTAAAAGCCTGCCAGTCCGTATTATCACAAGGAGCCCTTTTTGCTCGGTACGGCGGTGAAGAATTTGTACTCGCGCTAAAGGGCCATACTTTATCTGAAGGCGAAACGCTTGCTGACCAAATTCGCCGTCACGTCGAGACTCAGCCCTTACTGATTAATGAAAAAACCATTTCTGTTACGCTAAGTCTTGGAGTAGCACAAGCGGAAAAACAAGAAAATGAAACGTTAGATGAGCTGTTGAATAAAGCAGATATCGCCCTGTACGCTGCCAAACAACATGGACGCAACCAAGTACGTGTATATAAAGAAATAAAAGAAATCTTAGAAAGAACCTAAACAGCACTGTTTCGGTTCTTTTTTCTTTTGAGTACTATTCTTTCATTTATCAAGTAAAAGTGCGAAAAGACTTGATTTTGTTTATGTATTTGAAAACAGCTCATCCTATAAACTAGAGGTAGATCAAAAAAAGGAGAGATAGAGATGAAGATTACACACATTCGAAATGCTACTTTACTTGTTGAGTACGGGGGAAAAACGTTTTTAATTGATCCTATGTTAGCGGAAAAAGGCACGTACCCTCCTTTCCCAAATTCGATCAGACAAGATCAAAACAACCCTTTAGTGAGCCTGCCGTTATCCGTTGAAGAGATTATTGAGGGTATTGATGCCGTCATTCTCACTCACCTTCATTTGGATCATTTTGACGATGCCGCTAAGCAGGCGTTGCCAAACGATATCAAAATGTTCGTTCAAAATGAAGAAGATGCCGCAGTAGTAAGAGCTGATGGTTTTAAAAATGTAGAAGTACTAACAAAGAACACGGTCTTTGAAGGCATCCAATTATCCAAAACAAAAGGTGAACACGGAAGAGGAGAAATTTTAAAGCGTACTGGTTTAGTATGCGGCGTTGTTTTTAAACACAAGAGCGAAAAAACGCTTTATGTAGCTGGAGATACGGTATGGTATTCCGTTGTTGAAGAAGAAATCAACACCCATCAACCGGATGTCATTGTCGTAAACGGCGGCGATAATCAGTTTTTAGAAGGCGGTTCTCTTGTGATGGGGAAAGAAGATATTTACGAAGTACACAAAGCGGCCCCTCATGCTACAATTCTTTCTGTCCATATGGAAGCTGTCAATCACTGGACCCTATCAAGAGAAGAATTAAAAAGCTTTATCAACGAAAAAGATATGGCGTCCCGCGTCTTTGTTCCAGATGATGGCGAGGTTTATACTTTTTAAGAGAGAAGATGAGACAAAAGTATTTAAGTTGAAGAAAGGTCCGAACGAGTTTGATTCTTGGGTGAGAATTAAACTCGTTCGGATTTTTTCATTGATATAGTAAACGTAGCTTTCATATGTGCAGTTGCTTCCAGCGGTTGATTGAAGGCTCAGCGCCCGCCCGCGGAAAGCGAAGCCTTGCATGGAAATCAACCGCGATGTTATAAGCAATCTACGGGCTATTTATCCCACTGATTCATCTTTAGGTTAGATTGATGTAGTTATGTCTCCCTCTCTCTTTTATAGCTCTTTAATTTATCAAGTAGTAGTCGTAGTAGCAACTGCTGAAGTGCTCGCAATAACCGCTAGCATAGCTGCTTGCTGAGCTTGAATAATGGTTTCAATCGTTGTATAGATGCCCGTTTCGACCACTCTAGAATCCTTCAGTTTTTCACTGATAACCAAATTAACCCCCAGCATAACATTGATGTCTTTCTGCCATTTAAAAAGCTTGTCTGCGTTTAGCTGTTTCACTACTTCATGGATAAGTTCAATTTCAGTTTCTGGTTTTTCAAACAGTGCTAATAAGCCAATGGCCGGGTAGTGCATCGCTTTTACTTTCATACCTGCCGATTCACAGGCTTCTTTTACTGATACGCATCTTTCAATAAGTGTATCTGCATCTAAATTTTTATCGATTGAGAGAATATGACTTAAAAATTGAAGGTCATTTCCTTTTTTAAATCCATGCTGCGCCAATGTTGTATAGAAGTGTTCAATTTCATGCATGAGATCATCAGTAGACTCGCTCGTTTCAGCTAATAGAACGGCAAGAGGTACATCGCCGCTTGAAGTAAGGAAAAGATGCTTCTTTTTCATGCCTTGATAAATTTCTGCGGATCTTCGGACCATTTCTTTATGACTTCGGCTTGACTCATTCGACAGCATAGCCGAAGCCGCAATGTACGTAAACGCGCCTCTCGTAAATCCGCCTTGTATCAATTGATCATATACGTCAAGAAACTCATGAAACGTTTCTTTTGGATTCTCATAGCGAGTATCAAGCATAGCTGCTATTGTAAAACGCTGTGATGATTTTAACGTAGAAAACATCCCTACTTGATTTTTGATATAGTCGCTTAACTCGAGGTAATCCTGAAGCTCGAGCGATTTACCTTTCACTGCATACATAGAAGCGATAGCCATAAACTGCTTGTGATCTGCCGCTTTCCATTTGAGCTCATTTTTTAAGCTGATATAAAAATCTCTATATTGATTTACTTTTTGTTGAATCGTTTCCGGGAGCATATCAACACGTCCTTTATTCGTCGTTAGCTTATATACGTAGCACTTCAACAAAAGTTTCAATATTTGGTAAATATCCTATACATTTATTACATACAAAAAAGACCTCGGAATATTCCGAGGTCTTTTTTTGTTCAGTTCTATTTATTAACCTCTTCCCGCTTGGAAAGAAGGATATTTTGTCATACCGCCATCCGCAAATAATGTAATACCTGTTACATAGCTTGCTTGTGATGATGCTAAGAATGCTGCAACTGACGCGATTTCTTCCGGGTTACCGATGTAGCCCATTGGAATCATACTTTCTACGTCTGCACGCTGTTCTGGATCAGCGAATTTTTCAGCGTTAATTGGTGTATCAATTGCCCCAGGTCCAATGTTATTCACGCGGATTCCTTTTGGTGCATATTCAAGAGCCAATGTTTCTGTCATTAGCTTCATGCCGCCTTTACTTGCTGCATAGTGAACAAATAATGGCCAAGGAATCATTTCGTGAACGCTAGACATGTTAATAACGTTTCCTTTGATATCATTTTCAACAAAATATTTAATCGCTTCGCGGCTGCCTAAAAACGCGCCCGTTAAGTTTGTATCAATTACTTGATTCCAGTTTTCTAATGATAATTTATGAGAAGGAACCGGGTTTTCAACACCAGCATTATTAATCATAACGTCTAATGTGCCAAATTCTTTAACAGCTATCTCTACAAGGTTCACAACGTCTTCTTCTTTTGTTACGTCGCCTCGAACAATAATTGCTTGACCGCCAGCTTGTTCAATTTCTTTTTTTACTTCTAGCGCTTCGTCTTCGTTGCTGCGGTAGTTTACAACCACTTTTGACTGCTCTTGACCAAAACGAACGGCCATTGCGCGACCCAATCCTTTTGATCCGCCTGTTACAACTACTACTTTATCTTTTAAATCTGTATACATCTTGAAGTCCTCCTACTTTTCCTGTTTAATATGTCTTGTTATACTGTACTAATTACAAATACAGTTTAGGTTTTAAAAAGAGAATAAACATTTTTCTATCTCTTCTTTGTCAAACTGTCATTCATTTAAAGAGCAGTAAATTCAATTTTGCTTCCTTTTCGTTACTTATCGTAACCAAGAGAGATAAAGTAGTCAAACTTTTTGTTTGATCATTTTTATCATTTCTTTTTTCCTTACTCTCTTTGTAGTTGTTTGTTCCCTGGAGAATGAGTCTTCACACTTCTAATTCACACCACTTCAAAAGTTTAAACTTTTTCCCTTGCAATTCTTAAATCAATGTATTATATTGTTGATGTATCAATTATTGATATATCAAACAATTGTCCGCAATCAAAAATATGGAAATGACAATAAATAAGTTTAACGCCTAAAAAGAAAGGAATAATGACTATGACTACAAAAGACTTTAACGAAATTGCTTTAAAACGTCGTTCAATTAAAAAATATAATCCTTCAGTAAAAATTAGCCGTGAGGAAATGGAGGAAATTCTTACAGAAGCTATGCGCGCTCCTTCTTCTGTTAATATGCAGCCGTGGCGCTTTGTTGTAATTGAAACACCGGAAGGAAAAGAAAAGCTAGCTGAACTTGCGAAATTTAACAGTGAACAAGTTCATACATCTTCAGCTGTTATTGCCGTGTTTGGTGATATGAATAACGTTGAATATGCAGATGAGATTTTCGGCAAGGCCGTAGAGCTGGGCTATATGCCTCAAGACATTAAAGAACAGCAGCTAAATTTCTTTAAGCCGATTTACGAAAACATGCCAAAAGCAGATATGAAAGACATCGTGCTGATCGATTCAGGTCTTGTGTCTATGCAGCTTATGCTTGTGGCTCGTGCTCACGGGTATGATACAAATCCAATCGGCGGATACGAAAAACACTTAATCGCAGAAGCATTCGGTCTAGATAAAGAACGTTATCTTCCAATTATGCTTATCTCAATCGGAAAAGCAGCAAGCGAAGGCCATGCTTCTTACCGTCTACCGGTCAATACGGTTACGACTTGGAAATAAGCAGCTAGTTCTATTCAATAAGTAAAGAGCTAAAAATGTGAAGTAAAAGGAGACTTTCTGATGAATAACTATCAAGAACTTACAAAAAAACAGCTTTCATTCTTCAACAGCGGTAAAACAAAAGACGTTGCGTTCCGTATCGAAACGCTAAAAAAATTAAGAGAACTTGTTGTGGGTCATGAAGACGACATTTTAAAAGCAGTAAAAGCTGATCTTAACAAACCAGAAATGGAAGCAAAACGTGCAGAAGTGGGTCTTGTACTAAGCGAAATCGACTTTGCAGTTGAGAATCTTGCAGAATGGGCAGCGCCAAAAGAAGTAGAAACACCATCTACTCACGCTGGAGCAAAAAGCTACATTTATCAAGATCCATACGGTTTAGCTCTAGTGATTGCACCTTGGAACTATCCGTTCCAACTTGCTGTATCACCAGTAGTAGGCGCGATTGCTGCAGGTAACTGCGTGGTGTTAAAGCCTTCTGAATTAACACCTCATACGTCAAGCCTTCTTGCTAAGATGTTTAATGAAAACTTCCCTGAAGAATACTTGACTGTAGTCGAAGGTGAAGTGGAAACAAGCACGGCTTTACTAAAAGAAAACTTTGATTACATCTTCTTTACAGGAAGTACAATGGTCGGCAAAATTGTAGCAGAAGCTGCAGCTAAACATTTAACGCCTGTTACGCTAGAACTAGGCGGAAAAAGTCCTACAATTGTACACGAAGATGCTAATATTGAAGAAGCAGCTAAACGTATTGCGCGCGGTAAATTTGCAAATGCTGGCCAAACGTGCGTAGCGCCAGACTACATTCTTGTTCAGCGAAATGTAAAAGACGAGCTGCTAGCTAACCTAAAACAAGTCGTAACAAAAACGTACGGCGAAGATGTTTCACAAAATCTAGACTTCCCTCACGTAGTGAGCGAAAAGCATTTTGATCGTCTTAACAGCTTCTTAACAAACGGAGATATCGTTTTTGGAGGCAAAACGGACCGTTCTCGTCTGTTTATTGAACCAACTGTTCTTGACAACATCTCATGGGAAGACAATGTGATGCAAGATGAAATCTTTGGACCAATTCTTCCAGTCATCGTATACGATGAAATCTCAGAAGTAATCCAAGCAATCGTAAAACGTCCAAAACCATTGGCACTTTATCTTTTCTCTGAAGATGAAGCAGTCCAAGATCACATCTTAAACAGCGTGTCATTTGGCGGCGGTTCTATTAACGATACAATTAATCACATGACATCTCACTACCTTCCATTTGGCGGCGTTGGTGACAGCGGAATGGGTGCGTATCACGGAAAAGCAAGCTTTGATACATTTTCACATGCTAAAAGCATCTTAAAACGTTCGAATAAATAAAGAAAAAGCCGAAGTCAGCGTCTGACTTCGGCTTTTTTTTATTCTTTCATTTGTTTGGCGATTTGTTCATACTGCTCTTCTTTTTTTGTGGAAACCGCTAAATCGCAAAGAATATGTAAAAAATATTTTTTATCTTGAACAAATAAATACTCTTCTTCAAAGCCTTTAGAAATGTATACGGCAAACTCCCAGATGTCGTCATAATAAGCTGGCCCAATGGCCTCAGCGAGATTTCCAAGCGTTTTGAGCAGCTCCATCGTAATGATAATATTCCGTCTCGCATAGTGCCGGATATTAGCAAATCCATCATATAAAAAGTCCTCAAACTTTTTGTCAGGGATCACCATTCGTATCACGCCTTTATCATCAACTAAGTAAGAAGAAAATTGACTCGCGGCACAAATTTCCCGAAGAATATCGCTAATTTGGTGAATGGAGTTAACTGCCGTTTTGAAGTCATCATTTCCTAGTGATTTAATCGCCATCTCCACAAACTTGGTAATAATATACGTCGTGTCTTGAATATCAGTCTGGGATTTCCCTACATGGATATATTGGTGAAAGACGGTGCAATCCATTTCATCTTGCTCCGTCGAATCTCTATGCCAATAATAAAACAATACGGTTCCGCTGAGCACATAATCCCCTACTTCACGCTCCATTTTTATCACTAAATTATGCTCTTTGGCACAGTGAATCAATTGGCTATAGTTCAATGTTTGAATATAGCCAGATGTTTGAATACATACCGGCTTTTTCTCTCCTTCTGGAAAGGAAAATTGTTCGCTATGACTAGACTGCGTTCGATGAATCTCCAGTTCCTCGCGAATCGTTGTCTTAATCGCTTTTATGGACGCTGTTTTCATCGATTGAGTCATATGATTTACTTGCAGCCACTTAACAGAATGATTAATGAAGTAGACAAACGTGCCCGCACTAAAAACAGAAAGGGCTGTCGTCACAAACGGAATCGCAAAATATCCGTCTACTTGAGAGCTGTTTAAAAATAGAAAGACAAAAAGTGTATATAAAAAACTACCTATAAAAATGCCCAGAATTCGCTGAGTAGATTTTGAAGAAGCAAAGTTTTTTAACACGCGAGGAGAAAACTGAGCTGCAAATGATGTAAACACAACGAGCATTAAGTTAAAGGTAAACGTCGTAATCGATAAAATTCCGGGCATAATCGTACTCACTAACGTATTGGTTAAATCCATGTTGATTGAAAAAAATGAAGGAACCTTCTCTCCTACTTTGCAATAATAGTCAAGAAACAGCGTTAGTGCAGCTAAAAGAACCGAAAAGAAAGCATAAATTAAGGGACTAAACCAGATTTGACTAGTTAACTCATCTTTAAACGCACGAGGAGAGAGCTGTTTTCTTGCCGCTATCCATCTAAATGTATTCATATAAAACCTTCCTTTTTATTTGTAAATCTCTAACTTTTTTCTTAGTTCCCTAATTTTTTTTGATTATGCTTATACAATGGAAAAAATCTATTTTTTAAGATATAGGCATACAAAGCAAAAAAGAGGTTGAGATACCCCTAATTATTTCATCTAAATGAGTACAAATAGAATACATGAGCTGAACCGCTCATGACGCGGCCGGTGAGCCTTTCCCCCCAGGAGTCTTCGCCTCGCCCTCCAATCAACTGCTAGAAGGAACTGAATGAAGATATGAAAGCTATATTCACCATCCAAACAAAAAATCCGAACGCGTTGGATTCTCAATCAAGAATCCATCACGTTCGGATTTTCTTTCAACTAACCTCATTTTATCTCAGCCTCTTTTAACTCTTACCTTTTTACCAGCCTCGGCTTGCTCCGCCGCCTCCGGAGCTGCCGCCTCCCCCTCCGCGAGGACCGCTTCCACTGCCGCCACCTCCGCCGCCTCTTCCTCCAAACATGACAAGGAAGTTTAGCAAAAATTGAGTGATGGCTCCTTTAAAAAAGACAAAGTCAAGGATAAGCAAGCCCACAATAACAGCTGCAATCAGCAGCGTTTGAAGCGTTGTGAAATGAACACCGCTATCAGAAGGCGGAGCTGCTTTTGGCACTTTTTGTTCAAAATCTGTTCCTAAATCATACTCTTTTACGACTTGGTTATAAACAGCTTTATATGTGCTTTCTAGCGCCGTATCGTATTTGCCGTTTTTTAAGTTAGGAATAGCATAAGAGTCAATGATTTCTCCAGATTTGATATCGGTGATAGCTCCTTCTAATCCATACCCTACTTCGATTCGGATTTTTTGTTCTTTTTTAGCGAGCAAAATAAGAACGCCATTGTTCAGCTTTTTATCACCGAGTTTGTACTTTCGAAACGCTTCATTTGCGTACTCTTCTACATCCGAATCACCTAATGAATTCACCGTAAGAATCGCTACTTGAGCTTTCGTTTCATCATCTAACTTTCTGCCCATTTGATTGATATCCGCTTTTTCCTGGTCATTTAACAGATGAGCAAAATCTTGAACGTAAATATCGCCTACCGGATTTGGGATATCAGGTGCAGCAAAAGCAACGCTTACCGTATTACATAAAAGAGATAATAATAAAGCAAACGAAGCAAGAAATTTCATCACTTATCGCTCCCGAAATCAACTTTCGGCGCTTGTTTTTCTTCATTTGTTACTTCAAAATATGATTTTTCATCAAACCCAAACGTGCGCGCAAACATGTTTTTAGGAAATCCCTTAACGGATTTATTATATTTTGCAACTTCATCATTATAGTCTTTACGCGCTACAGCAAGTCGATTTTCCGTTCCTTCTAAGCTATCCATCAAGCTTCTGAAGTTTTCATTTGCTTTTAAATCCGGATACTTTTCAACCACTACAAGCAGGCGATTTAACGCGCCGCTTAATTGCTGATCTGCATCAGCTTTATCTTCAGGCGTTTTCGCTCCCGCTAGCTGCGCTCTTGCCTGAGTGACTGAATCAATTGCTTCCTGTTCATGCTTAGCGTAGCCTTTTACCGTTTCCACTAAGTTAGGAATTAAATCAGATCGTCTTTTTAGTTGGTTATCCACTTGGGAAAATTTATTATCTACATCTTCCTCTGCGCTAACGAGGCCATTGTAAGAGCTTATTCCGTAAATTACAATAAGCACTAACACAACAATCGTAGCGATCAAACCTTTGTTTCTCAATGTATTACCTCTTTTCTTCATCAAAATTATGTATCTATTTACTAGTACGAATCATACCCTAAAAAGATTCATTTTTTTCCAATTTTATTTATGATGACCACATGCTTTAACGATCACTCTCTCTATAAGTTGAAATACTTTTATACTACTCTCACCGCAAACTCCTCATTTCTCAAACACGTTTCTCTATCTAGTCTTTCTATAACCTAGTACATGTAATCCTTATCCATTTTATCTTATTTCATACATCTAAAAAAGGAATGGCTAAGAACCATTCCTTTTTCTACTTAAGACCAACCCTCAATCTTGTATGCGACTCGGTGAAATTCAGGAACCGTTACAAATTGATAGTCGTTCTTTATTAAATACTTAATGAGTTTCGGCAATGAAGCAACAATTTGGTCCCGCGCTCCGCTGCCATACCGATCCCCGTCGTGCATGATAATAAGATTCTTTTCTTGTAGATTTTTAATCGTATGTTTGCATATGGCCAGTGGATCTTCTTCACGCCAATCCTGGCTATCTATATTCCATAGAACAGACGTCATTCCCAATTCCTTAATGGCAGCAAGAGCTGTATCATTTATCGAACTGTAAGGTGGACGAAACAGCTTGGGAGAATAACCGATGATTTTCTCTATTTGAGCATTTGTAGAAATGATTTCTTTCCACAACTCATGCTTAGAAAGAGTTGTAATATCAGGATGACTCCACGTGTGATTTCCAATTACGTGCTTTTCTCTATGAATACGTTGGATCAGCTTTGGAAATCTTTCTACTTCCGAACCAACGACAAAAAAGGTCGCACGTACATGATATCTTTTTAGAACTTTTAAAACTGCAGCCGTGTAAGCTGAGGGGCCATCATCAAACGTTAACGCAACGTACTTTGGTGAATTTTGATTCATGTTTTCTCCCCTTATATAAAATAGATATAGAAATAAACCCCTCAATTTTTTTTGCGTAAGCTGAGGGGGTTTTTACGGCGGGACAATTTTCACGAGTTGATGTTATAGCTGCTTTTGAATGTGATAACCACTATAGGTAATAGATTTGTTCAAAAGAACTTGCCAAGTAGTCAAATCCGCGAGGACGCAGTGTTTCGAACTGCTGAATAATTTTTATTCTTTCCTCTGATCCTCCTGGGAGATCGTAAAGTTTCGTCACGGGCTGTCCACTATTTAAATATTCAATGATTCTATACAGCATGACGCGAAAAGCATGTTTAAATTCCTTATATTCATCAGGAAAACGCTGCTCCAGCGCTTTATATTCAACTAATGTTCTATGCATATGCATAAACGGAAGCTCTTTCCATTCAAGAGAGAGGATAAGAACGTCTATATTGGGATGTTTTTTAACGAAGCGATAGTGATTTCCCCACTGTTCTTTTACTTTTCGCTTAGACATACCGTGTTCTTGGTGATAAGCAACCGTAGAGGAATCTAAAACAAATTGTGCACCATTCTTATATAAACGATATCCAAGCTCCCAGTCTTCTGCCCCGTAGCCGACAAAAGTCTCATCAAAATAGCCTGATTTCTTTAATTGCGCTTTTCTCACTGATACGTTTCCACTTAAAAATGCAATATAAGGTAGCGTAAATCCCTCAAGTCGCTCTCCGAAATGTTTTAGCCCGCTGTTGAGGAAATAGCGATTAGGAAAGGATAAACGTTGAAAACGGTTTGTATCAATATCTTCTTTTGTTACAAGAGGACAAGGAACATTTAAATGCTGCTGCGTCTGTTCATAGTTTTCATACAATCTTCTATACTCAGCATCGTTATTTACTAGTTGTTTTAAATGAGCCACTTGATCTTCATTATAGTCTGGCATAATAAACGTGTAGACTCCTTCATAATGCATAGCTCCGGTAACCACAAGGTTGGATTCATGCACATGATGTTTATAGTGATTTTCAATAAAAGCAGGAGGAGCCAGCATTTCTCCATCTAAAAAGATTAAAAGATCTCCTTCAGCATGATTAATTCCTATATTACGTACTGAGGAACGCCCTTTATTTTTTTTCATGCGAATATATTTAAATTTAAACGGGACATCAGCTTCTTTTAAAATGTTAGGTGTGTTGTCAGAAGAAGCGTCATCCACTAGAATGACTTCATACTGAGCGTGGGGAAACGTTTGTTTAGATAAACCGTAAAGCGAAAGAGAGGTTTGGTGGTATTTATTATAAGTAGGCATAATAATACTCACTTTAATAGGTTGTTTATGATTATTTTTTATACTCATACTATATAATGAATGGTCTGCTTTATTTATTTTATTTTTGGTCTCTTTTAAGGGATTTGGACTCTTTTTTTTCTTTTTAATATAGTATTTTCCATCGGAACGGTTGTAATAGGAATCATATAATTCTATTTTAATCATCCTTTCTTTGTTTTTCCTCTATATACTATTCAATAAATGACCGGGTGCTTGTACAATATATAATTTTTTTTGGAAAAGGCGTATATAATAGATTCGGGAACTTTAGTAGATCGTTCTATTGAATTAGAAACATATTCTCTTATCATAAATAAGTGTTCTACTTCTCAGTATAAAAAAGCTGCTTACAACTTCATGTGTTATAAGCAGCTTCCTTTTATAGCTGATTTCCATATACCCCATCAATATTTGCAACAGCCGTTTGATCAAATATATCTGCATCCATATTTGTATTTTTCATTCGCGCACAAGCAGCTGAAATGTCTCCATAGGTTGAGTTGATTCCAACAGATTTAACATCCGCTGTGTGTCCGTTGTGAAGAACTTCTCCAAAATTCATCGATCCGTTTCTTGCCATACCATTAATTCTCGTGTTACAGATGTTAATAACTCCTGCCATGACCATACCACCTTTTCTTAAAGAGAATTTGTACATCATATGTTGTGACAAGCCTATGTGTGAAAAGTTTTTATAAAACAAAAGGCAAGGTACAAACATTAGTGAATTTATTCATTTCACCCTGCTTCACCCAAAGTTTCCACATGTTTTTATGCTTTTTCTGTTACAATAAATGCATAAGTTATTTTTCATCCATATTGTTTGAAGGAGGATACGTAATATGGACGAACCAAAAGATATTCAACCTAAAGTAGAAAAAAGTTTCGAACTGATTGGCAAGAAGTGGACAGGATTAATCATCTATGTGCTTATGAGCGGTCCTAAACGCTTTAGTGAATTAAATGAAAGTATACCAGCTTTAAGCAGAAGGCTGTTGACAGAACGGATTAAAGAGCTTGAAGACCACGGAATCGTTGTCCGAAATGTCATTCCCGACCGCCCTATTCGTTCTGAATATTCGCTGACTCAAAAAGGAACAGAGTTAGGTAAAATACTAGGACCGATTAGCCAGTGGGCAGAAAGCTGGGTCCAAGATTAATAAAACTACTCCATAGAAAGGATGAGCATCATGGCAAATGTTCTCTATATTACTGCACACCCTTTAGCTGAAGACGAATCGCTTAGCATGGCTGTAGGGAAAGAATTTATTGACGTGTATAAGCAAACACATCCAGAAGATGATGTGGTTCATTTAGATTTATATCAAGCAGATATTCCATACTTAGATGCAGACGTATTTAACGGATGGAAAAAGCTTCGTTCTCACTCCTCCATCCAGGATTTATCAACGGATGAACGATTAAAAGTGGGACGGTTAGCCGAACTAGGCGGACAGTTCGTACTTGCTGACAAATATATTTTTGTCACGCCAATGTGGAATTTTTCCGTTCCTGCGATCATGAAAACGTACATCGATGCGATTACCGTGTCAGGTAAAACCTTTACATATACAAAAGAAGGCGCTCAGGGATTGCTTAAAGGAAAAAAAGCAATTCACATTCAGTCCCGCGGAGACGTGTATTCAGAAGGCCCAGAAATGGCAAGAGAAATGGGCCACCGCTATTTAGAAATCATGATGGACTTCTTTGGTATTGAAGCGTTTGAAAGCATTATTATTGAAGGGCAAGTAAAATTCCCGGATCAAATTCCGCAAATTAAAGAAAAAGCACTCCAAAAAGCACATTCAATGGCCAAAACGTTTTAAATTCAATAAGAATCAAAAAGACCTCGAAGCTGACCGGGGTCTTTTTCTTTTCTTTCCTCTTCGCTACATTATATTTCCCTTGAAATATTCCTCTCTTTCTGTCTCGTTTTGCGCTAAAAATATATGTTAAACAAACGGTTAAACGCTGTTATTTTTTGTTACTATTAATAACGCATGAAACAAAAATATATAATTTTTCTTTTTCTTTTTTTTAATTATCCATCTTCAAAAAAAGATAGTTCCTCTAGATAAATAACGTTTAAAATCACACTCCAAACTGAAAAAACCCTTATTTTTAAAGGATTCATCCATAAAACCCAAAAGCGTAATACTCTTAAAAATGTTTTTGAGCATGATAAAACCTAATAAAAAACCTTTGACTAAATTTGTTACGTAAGTTACTATTAATAACGTAGTAGATGTTTTCGAACATATTATCTTTAATTCATAAAACAACATTTATATATTGAAAACAGAAAGGTGAAAAGAATTATGGCAAAAGTATTATATATTACAGCAAACCCTAACGATGCTACGCAATCATTCAGTATGGCTGCGGGAGATGCATTTATTAATGAGTATAAAGAAGTAAACCCAGCGGATGAGATTGTTCACGTTAACTTATATCAAGAGCATATCCCTCACATCGACGGCGATGTATTCAGCGGATGGGGCAAACTTGGAAGCGGCGCAGAATTTGATACACTTACTTCTGAAGAACAGCGCAAAGTTGCTCGCCTAAACGAGTTAAGTGACCAATTTGCTCAAGCGGACAAATATGTATTTGTTACACCAATGTGGAACTTCTCATTCCCTCCAGTGATGAAAGCATACTTAGATGCTGTAGCAGTAGCTGGAAAATCATTTAAATATACAGCAGAAGGTTCTGTAGGTCTATTAACAGATAAAAAAGCGTATCATATTCAAGCAAACGGCGGTATCTACTCTCGCGGCCCTGCTGGTGAACTAGAAATGGGTCACCGCTATATGCGCATTATGATGAACTTCTTTGGGGTTCCTTCTATCGGAAGCCTATTTGTAGAAGGACAGGCTGCAATGCCAGATAAAGCACAAGAAATTAAAGAAGACGGTATTGCTCGCGCTAAAGAAGCTGCACGTACGTTCTAATAACAAATATAAGCACAAAAAAAGGAACATCTCCCCATGTTCCTTTTTTTGTGCTTACAATTATATCTTTGCTTCCCCGCGCAGCAGCGAATAAACATATGTATCAAACGGGATATTGTTTTGATATAGGTACTCTCTTAACGTCCCTTCTTTTTTAAATCCTACTTTGCTTAACAAAGCGATAGATCCGCTATTTTGCGTAAATACAATCGCTCCTATGCGATTGTATTGAAGTTCGTGGAAGCCATAAGAAATCGCTTCATGAACGGCTTCCGTTGCGTATCCTTTGTTCCAGTGCTCTGGAAAAAGAGCATAGCTTATATTTGCTTTTTTATGCTCTGAAGACCACTCTTGAAACCCTATTGTGCCAATCAGCTTTTCGTTTCCTTTTAGCTGAATCCCCCATTTAATCAACTGCTTTTCTTCGTAGCCTTTGGAAAAATTCTCAATGATCCCTTTCACTTGGTCAATCGATTCTAAAGATTTTTGCCCGTAATAGCGCAGCACGTCTTCATCAGAAAAGCATTCTAAAATCTCACCCGCATCATTTTCTACAATTTTTCTTAATATCAGCCGTTTTGTCTCTAATTCCGGAAACATTTTCTTCCCTCTTTTCTGCGCAGCTTATCTATCTACGGTAAACCATACTATTCTCCTCTCAACTAGCAATATCCTGCTAAAACCTCACCCGGGAGGGTTCATTTCCTATCCAAATAGTCGATTTACAGCAGAGATAGTGGTATTTTATATAGTGGGCATACGTTGCTTTTTATCAATACAGAGGCGGTGAACGCAGAAATGAGCCAAGATAAAGAATTGCTGTCCACGATACACGCTCTTCAAAAAGAGCTGCAGCAAGAAAAAGAAAACCGTGCGTATATGCAAAAAGATATGGACGAACTAAGAAGCGCTTTATTACAATCAGAACAAGTAAAACAAAACTTAATCGATCAGCTAGAAAAGAAAGTTGATTTGATTTTAACGTTGATTCAAAAAGGAGACGCATAAAGGAATGGATTTTTTTAAAAACAGCAAAATACTATACACCATTGTAGCACTTGTGATTGCTCTCATCGCTGTATTTACCAACAATTCGCCTATTTCCCTCATTCAGCAGCATGAAAATTCAAGCAGCACATCCAGCAGTACATCGGGGAGTACATCGGACACTACATCAAGCAACGAATGCTCTGCAGAGACTCAAAGCGACAGGTTATTTACCGGCAAAGAGCTTGTCTTACAAGAAGGAAATGATAAATACGGATATTGCCACATTGTCGCGCATATGCAAAAACCAGGAGCGGACAATTACCATGGTAAAAGCCAATTCAGCAAGTATTTAAATGAAAAACAAGCCATGTCTATTGCCGAAAAAGTCATTAACGAAGGTGAAGACGGCACCAATAATAAATCTGGCAATTACGTTAAAGAAAAATATATTAGTTCTTTAAACCAAGAAGTTAGAGTTGTGTATACCGACTACAGAGGCAAAGACTACGACTACAGTGTAACGACCATGTATCCAATAGGTCATTAACCCTAATATATACAATGAAAAAGCAGGCCCACGCCTGCTTTTTTTCATTATACCTCTTCTCATTATCTACAGCTCTAGAAAGTTAATAATTGATTTAAAGTCTATTTGATATGTAAAAAACCCAACTTTAGACTGTTAAATTTTGGAGATATGACAGTAGCACTTTTACCTCTTGGACATATTCTAAATATAAAAAAGAAACAGTCCTTTGCTTCTTTTTTAAGAAAGAGGTTTAAAAATGAGTAACAAATATAAAGTCAGAAAAAACGTATTACATCTTACAGACACCGAAAAAAGAGATTTTATTCGTGCCGTGCTAATACTAAAGGAAAAAGGAATATATGACCGCTATGTAGCCTGGCATGGTGCAGCAGGTAAATTTCATACTCCTCCGGGCAGCGATCGAAATGCAGCACATATGAGTTCTGCTTTTTTGCCGTGGCATCGTGAATACCTTTTGCGATTCGAACGTGACCTCCAGTCGATCAATCCAGAAGTAACCCTTCCTTATTGGGAATGGGAAACGGATGCACAGCTGCAGGATCCATCACAATCAGCAATTTGGAACGCAGATTTTATGGGCGGAAACGGAAATCCCAAAAAGGATTTTATCGTCGATACCGGGCCATTTGCAGCTGGGCGCTGGACGACGATCGATGAACAAGGAAATCCTTCCGGAGGGTTAAAACGTAATTTGGGCGCAACGAAAGAGGCACCTACACTCCCTACTCGAGATGATGTTCTCAAAGCTTTAAAAATAACTCAATATGATACGCCGCCTTGGGATATGACCAGCCAAAACAGCTTTCGTAATCAGCTTGAAGGATTTATTAACGGGCCGCAGCTTCACAATCGTGTACACCGTTGGGTTGGCGGACAGATGGGCGTTGTCCCTACTGCTCCGAATGATCCTGTCTTCTTTTTACACCACGCAAATGTGGATCGTATTTGGGCTGTATGGCAAATTGTTCACCGCAATCAAAACTATCTGCCGATGAAAAACGGGCCGTTTGGTCAAAACTTTAGAGATCCGATGTATCCTTGGAATACAACCCCTGAAGATGTTATCAACCATCGAAAGCTTGGGTACGTATACGATATAGAATTAAGAAAATCAAAACGTTCCTCATAACCCGTTCTAGAAACAGCGGTATAAAATTTAGAACAGGTAACCCCCTTCCCTTCTGACATAACTTATAAGGCCACAAGCATTGTAAAACTAAGTTCAACATTTCCATTCACCATAAAATATAGTTAATCAACCATAATTGGGCTGTGAATAAGCTTCATATGAGGACCTTCGAACATATGAATAAGTTATCAAAGCTTTATAAAAGTTTTATAAATGAAGGGAAGATATTAAAATGCATAATAACGTAAACGCACCTTTTAGTTCTAATGAAAATATGCCGTTCTCACCTGCTATGGCTCACCACGGCTATGCTGCTCCTGCTTATGACCATATGATTCCACACTGCGGATATACAATGCCGGACTATGGATATATGGAATGTGGATATAGCGTTCCTTGCCACAGAGGTAATGGTTTTGCCATTATCATCGTACTGTTTATTTTACTCATTATTATTGGTGCATGTGGTTTCGGTTTCCATCACGATGATTGTTAACCTAAAAAACTCCAGTATAAATACTGGAGTTTTTTCATGTCTTAATCGCTGCAAACCTTATAGCGTTTCGTCCAAATCTAGAGGTCTCAGCTTCTCTTCAATTTCTTTGCGCTTCGGCTCTAAAAATGGCGGCAGCGCTAATGTTTGACCCATTGTTTCAAGCGGTTCATCGGTCGCAAATCCAGGTGTGTCCGTTGATAACTCAAATAAAATGCCGTTTGGTTCTCTGAAGTAAAGTGCTTTAAAATAGTATCGTTCTACTTTACCGGAATTCGGCAGACTGTTTTCATTTAATCGAGTTGCCCACTTATTGTATTCTTCTTCATTTGGCACACGGAAGGCAACGTGATGAACGCCACCGCGCCCTAAGCGAACTTTCGGCAAATCGGGTCTCGTTTCAATATGAACTTCGGCTCCGCTTCCGCCTTCACCCGTTGCATAAACCAAAATATCCTTTTGATTTTCTGCAAAAGATGGATAAGAACCTACATAGCGAAATCCCATAATGTTTGTTAGTACACCGACTGTTGGTTCTGCCGTGCCCACCGTTAGCGTGACCGGTCCTAAGCCGATGATCGCATGTTCTAACGGAATGTCTTCGCGCTTCCACGGCACGCCTGCTCTTACCCCTTTTTCACCGTTGTCCGCGACAAGAAGCAAACGTGTACCTTCGTAATCTTTAAATGCTAATGTATCACGATTAGCTCGTTTAGCTATTTCTTCATATTCCACTCCGTGCTGCTCGAAGCGTTCTTTCCAAAAGTGTAGAGAATCCGTACTTTTAACGCGAAGCGACACAGTCGAAATGTCAGATGCACCTTCATGTGTTCTTGCAAGCCCTGGAATATCAAAAAACGTTACTTCCGTTCCTGGGGTCCCTTCTCCATCTGCATAAAATAAGTGGTAAGACTGAGTGTTATCTTGATTCACCGTTTTTTTTACTAATCGCATGCCTAAAACTTTAGTGAAAAACTGATAGTTTTTCTCAGCTTTCCCCGTCAGAATAGATACATGATGCAACCCTAACAATTCCATCTGATCCGCCTCTTTTCATAATATATAAATTTTTTAACTTCCTTTAAAATTATCTTTAATTTAATTATCTTTAATTAAAGATAATTTTAAAGGATATACAGCCTGTTTGTCAATAACAAGAAAAGTACTGTGGACATAAAAAAAGAAACTAAAAACATATTCAGTTTCTTTTTGGATTTAAGCTACCGAATAGATCATTCTTTTAACTAGCCCTTACTTTTTAAGCGCGCGCTGCACATTTTGTTTCATCAGGGCTGCAATTTTCTTTTCATTTTCACGCGACGTCTGCTCTAATTTTTCTATAACTAGCTGCTGTCTCTCTGCTGAATGATTTTGACTTATCTTTTGTTTGCCTTCCATTTTAGTGATATCGATTTTAAATCCAACGATTCCTTTACTTAAACCATTCATATAAGCAGGATCAACGTCATTTAGTGTATATGTACTGCTCGGACTTTCATATTTCTCCACCATCTTCCTCAGCAGCCCAAGCAGTTCTGCTGGTTCTTCAATCATTTTCATCGTTCCATACACGTGAACAGCTTCATAATTCCATGTTGGTACAGCTTGATTCGTTTCATACCAAGACGGTGAAATATAGCAGTGAGGCCCTTGAAACACAATCAAAATATCTTGATTTTCAGCATCTTTCCACTGCTGATTCGGACGAGCAAAATGTCCGTATAAAGCTTTTTCTTTCCGGTTTAACATCAGGGGCAAATGAGTAGCATAAGGCTTTTCGTTATGATACGAAAACAAAGTGGCGAATCCATTATCTTCAATAAAATCATACATGATTTGTTCATCATTCACTTTAAAATACTTTGGAATATACATCGGCGCTTCTCCTTTATCTCTTATTTAGTAAAAGATATAATACTATACGCGTTTGCAACAGCGTCAGTTATGAACTTTTTATGGAGGTCAGCAAACATTTAACCATTTATGAATCGATTTTTTAAGAAGTTTATGCTACACTGGTGCGATGTAAACCGCCGATTTTTTACATGTATTTATTTAGCACATGATGCAATTAGATAGCTGTTGGCTAAATAAAGCTCCCGGAACTCAAAAAAGAAGAGCTTGTTTAAAACAGCTCATTTCTCACGTTTATCTATACAATTGAGGATTTCTTTCTCGTTTGATAGGTCCGCCTTTGGCTATATGCCACTCAATGACGCGGTCGGTTAAACGATCGTATACGTCGTCTTCTAAGTATGGATCTTCTGCCGAAGTGAACAAGATGTGAACATCGGCTTTTATTTCGGCTAACATAGCTGCGCTGAATACGTCCGGGTCATTTAATACGTCTAGTATATATAGCACTAGCATCTCAAATCCGCCGTCCCAATTGGCATTTCCGTTGCCTTGAGCTTCACAGCGAAGCTTTTCAATGGCTCGGATGACCTCGCCTTCTACGATATCCGACTGCCCATTTCTCGGAACATAGTTTAACCATAGTTCTTTTGCTTCGTCAAAATATTTCATTCTGCACTCCTTTCTTCTGAACTTTATTCTTTTTTGTTTCTTTGATTCATCGTCGTTCCAAAAACAACGCCTAATGATGTCCCAATCGCAATACCAAACCCGATATTATCCATCAACATTCCAAGAGAAGCCCCCATTGCAACACCTAAACCTAATCCTACCCCTAGATAATCTGTCTTTTTCTTTTCTTCAGACAAAAAATCACTCCTTGTTGCTACTATTTTATTGATACCTTTTATACGTAAAAAACGCGCTAAAAGTTTCATAAAAATGGAAAAAAGCAGTTACTTTAACTGCTTTTTAGATAATTAGCTGATAAACGGCCTCTCCGAGCAGCAAAATCGACGTAAGCATGCAGATAAAACCGAATACATACATCGTTTTACGTGCAGAAAAATACAAACAACTCAACAGGGAAAGGTATCCAAACCTTAAGAAAAGGGCAGTTTAAAAATAAAAAACTTTTCTTACTTAAAAAGGATGGATCACGTTGACAACCAATCAAAAGGAATATCTTGAAAAAATACATAGTATACAGGAAGATCTCTCCAAAACGTGGGCTGAATATTGGCATCACTACTCCACTCCAGGCTCTTGGCAGTTTTGGGTGACCTTGGGCGCTTTTATTTTACCTTTAGTCATTCTCTATTTTTTTATTGATCGAAAAAAAGCCTTTCACTTAGGGTTTTATGGATTTAACGTGCACGTTTGGTTTCACTATAGTGACACCGCTGGAGTTTATAACGGGCTGTGGACGTATCCTTACCAAATCAACACAATCATACCCGTAAGCTTTAGCCTAGATGCTTCGCTTATTCCCGTTGCTTTTATGCTTCTCTATCAATGGACGATCAACCATCATAAAAATTATTATTTATATGCAACGGCTCTTTGTTTATTTTTTGCTTTTATTTTCAAACCATTATTAACAGGGATCGGCTTTTTCCAGCTGCATGAATGGGCTACTTACGGTTATTTATTTGTATTTTATCTCGGGGTGATAGTGCTATCAAAATGGATTACCAATCTGTTTCTTTATTTTGAAAAGCAGCATTCAATATGATAAGTGGCATCAATAAAAAACGTAAGCACCTTCAAAAGACCTTACGTTTTTTTGCTTATTTTCTTTACTAATTGTCAGCTTCCTCAAAAAACAGCTTTCTTTTCTTAATGTTAATTTAGAACATGCTGCATCTAGCAATAATAAAACTTCTGTTACTAAGGAGAATGGCAATTTTCCTAAGCCCTGCTTAACTTAGCGTTGTATAAGTCCATTAAACTGCTTAAATCATCTAACAACGGGCAGTGGCCTACACCTTTCATGATTTTTAACGTTGCATTTTCCCCTATGCCTTTTGCGATGTCAGATGCATCTCTTGTTGAAACCATCTTATCTTCATCTCCTTGAATAACCATAGTAGGAATCGTGATTCTTTCCACCTCTCCTGTTCCTTGAACAACCCCGTTAAAATCGTTTGAAATGTTAAATCTCATGAGTGCGTAATTGATATCAATTAAGTTGCGCTGCTTGATCGTTCCTTCTAAATACTTTTCAAATTGATCAGCAGACGGCTTATTTTTTGTATATAAAAATTGACGCAGCATCATTTTTAAAAACCATGTGTTTTTTGTTTCTTTCGCGTTTTCTACCATTCTAAATGCTTCTTTTACTTCTTCTTTGGTTTGTATAAAATTGTTAGGAATAGGCAGTTCTAGAAACGTTCTTCTTGGAATGGGATAGCCTTTGATGTTGACGGAGCTTAATAGGATTAAATTTTTGGCATCATTCGGATGATCAATCACATATTGCATAGCAACTGCTCCTCCTAATGACCACCCGCTTATTGTAAAAGCAGACAACTTTAAAGCATCTGCAAACAGTTTGACATCATCTGATAAGTCTTTGATTGTGTGGATAGGTGTATGATAAGTGGAGTCTCCAAACCCTCTTAGGTCGATGGCATAAGCTGTGATATGTTCTGGCAGTTCGTTCATTAACACATCCCAGTTAAGGGAAGAATTCATGTTTCCGTGAATTAACAAAAGCACCTCTTTTCCGCCTTTTTTCATTCGGTAATTTACTGTTTCTCCATTCGGTAATTCTACTTTTGCTTGTTCTAAAGCAGATACGGTCATCGCTATTTTCCTCTTTTCTTATATGATTAGAACGATAGCTATCTTTAATTTTTACATACCCTATTTATCTAGAGTTAAGCAGTTCAAAAGAAGTTGTACAAACACCAAGATGATTGTGCGTCATTCTATTTGCTAAAAAAAGCAGCCAAATACGCGATTCGGCTGCCTTTTTATTATGAAGAAATATACGAATGAGCAACAAGGCCATTACTTTTTCGGTGCGTCTAATGCTTGATAAGCAAGCTGATATTTCCCGCCTTCAGCCACTTCTGCATGGTAGAGAGCTTTAAGAGCAAAGTTTTTTTCAAGGCTGTGCTCTTTCATCAGTCCATTCAGCTTACCTTGCAGTTCCTGATTGTCTTTAATGAGCTGCTTCATCTGTGATTTTAGATATTTCATGGTGTTTTCCGCTCCTTTCACTTGATGAATATCTATCAAGTATATCACTTAAGGATAGGATAATGGTAAAACGACTTACGATTGACGGATTAAATTTGTACCGCTCTGTTCTTTAAGCGCCCTACAAGCGGAACGACAATGATACCGGCGATAACAACTTGCATCACATTGCCTGGTATAGAGCCAAGCGGAAGGATCCAGTTACCGTAAAGAATCACTTCGGCAAAATAGTAGCCCACGATTTTCACAATCAGCGCAGCAACAACTGCCAGTGTGTTGACAAGTGCTCTTTTACCAGGTGCTTTTTCAGAGATAAGACCTGCTAAAAAGCCCATAGCCCCTACAATAATAAACGTAAACGGTGCCCATGCTGTCCAGCCCGAGATCAGATCGAATAACCCCATTCCAAAAGCGCCGGCGATGGCTCCTGTTTTTTTACCGTAAATAAAGGCCGCTATAAAAAGAGGAACGTTGCCTAAATGGATGAGGCCTCCGTTACCCATGATTGGAAGCTTGATGTTGATAAACATTGTCGCTACAAACGTCAGTGCGATAAAAAGCGCATGCATGGATAAAGCTTTGATTTTGGTTGATTCTCTTGGTGAGTATGTTGAATTCATCTGTTGACCTCTTTCTTTTTTTACTACTATCATACTCCTATTTGGATACTAAATAAATATGTAAAACTATTTATTTAGTAGGGTATATCATTCTAGCAGCACACAGAGATCCGCTAACTTCAAAAATTGTCCTATCCGTTCTTAAAAAAATAAAGCTGCCTCTCCTTCCTTTAGCAGACTGCACCTCCTAATTTTTGTTATGGCAAAGTGTCTGTTCGGACATAATATGAGCAAATCGTTCTTTTTCAAGAGTTGACGAAGGCTGATAAATATGAGAAGTTATATGTTTGTAGAAATGAATGGAATAACTTAGAATTCCAGCGGAACCTGTTACTATAATTGTACTGATATTGACCAAGTCCGTTCAGATTGTGGCAGTCATAATTTTTACATACAGCAAGCAAGTTATAGGAGGAGCAAGAATGGATAATAACGATATTTTAATTAGATTACGATATGCCTTGGATTTAAAAAATACAGAAATGGTAGAGATCTTTAATCTTGGCGGAGAAGATGTAACCAAAGAAGACGTATTAAAAATCCTTACGAGAACACCGGATGCAGAAGACGAGGATGCAGTTCATGCGGACGATCATATACCGTGCACGAACAGTATGTTAGATTCTTTTTTAAACGGTTTTATTACCTTTAAAAGAGGAAAACAAGATCCTAAACCAGGACAAGCACCTCCAGCGCCGGTTCAGAGCAATCAAAATATGTATAATGTCTTATTAAAGAAAGTGAAGATCGCTTTATCCCTAACAAGCGAAGAGATGTTAGAAGTATTTGACGACGGTGGAATACGTGTATCTAAAGCAGAATTAGGTGCTTTATTACGAAAAAAAGGCCATAAAAATTACAAACCGTGCAAAGAGAATTTTGCTCGAAAATTCCTAAGAGGCTTAACCGTACAATATAGAGGATAACATGATACACACTTTTTCAAATCAGAGTATCCATTATGAAATACGATATAAAAACCGAAGTTCTTTTGCAATTAAAGTAGACGGATACGGAACGGTCGAAGTCCTTGCTCCTAAAGGAACCTCTACTGAACAAGTACGTATGTTATTAGAGAACAACTGGGCATTAATTCAGCAAAAAATAAATGAAATGAAAGATAGAACGCATGGACCCAAGAAAAAAGTCTATGAACACGGAGAAAGCTTTTTATATGTAGGAAAAAACTATCCGATACAGATTCATCACGATTCGACCATTCCAAAGGATTATGTAGTGTTTGAAGCGAACACGCTTCAGATTTATGTCAATCAGCACGACGATGAAGCGATAAAACAAGCGCTCAAACGTTTTTACTATCAACAATGTAAAGCGCTCGTAACCAAAAGTATCTCCTCCTATCAAAAACATTTTAAAACAAAGCCGCGATCCATTTCGATTTCCGATAGCAAAAAAGCGTGGGGCACGTGTGATTCTAAGCGTCAGCTAACCTTCAACTGGCGGCTGGCAATGGCACCGCAGCACGTCATTGATTACGTAGTCGTTCATGAAATGTGCCACATGGTTCACATGAATCATGATCGTTCCTTTTGGCGTCTTGTCGGGAAAATTATGCCTGATTATCGTGAACAAGAGCACTGGCTGGAAATGTCGAACTGGGAAATGACCGTGTAAAAAAGAGCAGGAGCCTTTAGGCATCCTGCTCTTTTCGTATTTTTAACTATAGCGATATTTTCTTAAATCTTTTAAAATCGAAATTTCTTTTAACAATTCTTCTCCGACATTTGTTTCTAAAACCATTTTTCTTTCTAGTTCTTTATCAACCAATCGCTTTACGGATAAAACGTCCGTTCCTTCTAATAAAATCTCTTCTTTTGAATTAAAGTGTTTGTGAGCAACTAGCTGCATGCCGTAAGAATTATATAATAATGTATATCCAGCGATACCTGTCGTGGATTGATACGCTTTTGAAAAACCGCCGTCAATAACAATCATCTTTCCATTTGCTTTGACCGGGTTTTCTCCTTCGATTTCTTTGACAGGCGTATGACCATTAATAATATGACCGTGATCAGGATTCAGATTAAATTCTGCGAGAATGTTTTGGCAGACTTCCTCATTTTCCCGTAAATAGTAGTATGGATTTTTCTTCTCTTTATGCGTTGCTTTATCACTGATAAAATATCGTTCAAACGTCGTCATGGCGCGTTTCCCAAAGAGTGATGAATATTCTCCTGTCCATAGGTACCAGACCATATCTGTTGCCAAATCATCCGTTTCTTCAGGGTGCGCAAAAGCCTCCTGTAAATAATGTTCAAACACATCAAGCAAGTTACGGCCTGCATACGTTTTATCTTCTATCGTCATTTTTTCCATGTTTCCTTCTTCATCTAAAGGAATGCAGCCGTGTATTAATAAGTTTCCGTTGTATTTCAAATAAAGGCTGCCTTTTTTCATCAGAAACTTCATATGTCTCGCCAGCTTTTCCGAATGCTGCACGGAAAGCAGCATTCTTTCCATTACCTGCTCTTCTTCTTCTAATAGCTGATCAGGCTGCTCGGGGTTAACCGTTGCAAAGCAGCTGTTTTCTAGCGGATACGTGTTTCCGTATATCGTAATTTCATTTTTATCATAATCAATTTTTTCAAGCAACAGCCTTTCTGACATATTAAAGAAAGGACGTCTTTTTATAATCGGACTTTCAAGCTTGAACTGAATCATCGCAATGGCCTGATGAATTTTCGTAATTTGTAGTCGCTCGTGATCGGATAGTTTGTCACTCGAGCTTACTTTTGGTCTAAAAGCAGGATTATCATCATAATATTTCTCCGCCAAGTTAAGCAGCGGTCTTAGGTTAATGCCATATACGTCTTCAATAATATCTAGATTGTCGTATCTCGCGCAGATCCGAATAATATTGGCAAGGCACACTTTCGAGCCCGCAAAAGCGCCTAGCCATAGCACATCGTGGTTTCCCCACTGAATATCAACGGAGTGATAGTTAATCAGCGTATCCATAATTTTATCCGGTTCAGGTCCACGATCATAAATATCCCCTACTACGTGCAGATGGTCCACAACCAATCTTTGCGTCGTATAAGCAAGCCCTATAATAAGTTTATCGGCTTGCCCTAAAGAAATAATCTGCTGAACAATCTTTGTATAGTACTGTTCTTTATTTGTAAATTCATCCGTTTTGTACAGCAATTCTTCAATGATGTACACAAATTGCTCAGGCAATGCTTTACGCAGTTTAGAGCGCGTGTATTTAGAAGAAGCGTACGAGATGAGATTAAGCATACGGTCAATGATTTCTTTATACCATTCATACAGTTCTTTTTTGTTTCGAAACTGCGCTTTAATCAACGGCAATTTTTCTTCAGGATAATACACTAATGTCGCAAATTCATTGATTTCTTGGTCAGATAATACATTTTTAAAAAGATCTTTGATTTTCTCTTTTACATTCCCTGAACCATTTCGCAGCACGTGCTGAAAAGCTTGATACTCGCCGTGTAAATCACTGACAAAATGTTCAGTCCCCTTTGGCAGATGAAGAATAGCTTCAAGGTTAATAATTTCGGTTACCACTTTTTCTTCCGTATCATACTTTTGTGCAAGTAAATCTAGATATTTTGTGTTCAAAACTATGTATCCCCTTTCAACGTTCACCATTTAGTACAATCACTCATCAAGCTTGTGATTATGATGTTAAATACCTTTTATTTAACTCTTCTCTTTTTTCTCCACGCCTCACCCCTTTATTTTAACCTATTTTACGTATGGGTAAAATGGTATAAAGTCTATTTGTCTATAAAGATTAAGCGGTCTTGCCCCCTTGAAGATGATAGCTAGCTGGTAACAAAAAAAACCTGCTGATCTTAGTCAGCAGGTTCGATACATATGAAAGAAGCGTACATAATTAAGAAAGTTTACTCCGACCTCTATACAATAGCAGAGTTTTTCTTCCCTCGCTGTGAGAAAACGCACAGCGCCAAGTCCTTGGTGGTGGTACGATAAAGATGACCTTTCTGAGACAGGAAAAGTCATCCTTTGTATGATATAAGAATCATCATTCTGTTGAATCTCTGTTCTTCTACGTTCAGAGATTTTTTCTGTTGGCTTTGTTAAATACAGCACGAGAGGAAAGTGAATACAAATACATATGGTACACGTAGGCTATCTGAGTCTGCTGTTTGACGACGGAAGAAGTTGTATGTGGCTTTTCCGAGTAACAATTGCTTCTATTATAATATGGAACGCTGTTGTCAAGTTTCCAAAGAAGAAACACAAAGGAAAAATCATTACGTGAATGTATGCAGGTACCCTATCTACTTTAACTCTGACCGTCTCACTTTTTCAGCATATCCGATTTTAAAACCCTCCGCTCAGCATGTGGATTTTACGATATAAAAAAGCAGCGGATGTAAAACATCACGCTGCTTTTTCTTATCTCTACACGCCTAAGTAAAAAAGGATGTGGTAGAGTGTTCTTACAATGTATTGATGATGTTAGTGAATATTATTCTTTCGGAAATTACCGCCTTTAACTTCGGCTACGTCATATACCGTAACAAAAGCCGTCGGGTCAATTTCATTAATAATTTCTTTCATTTTGCTTTCTTCCAAGCGGTTGATTACACATGTGATTTCCTTGAATTTCTCATGGGAGTATCCGCCGTAAGCTTCTTTATATGTAGCGCTTCGACCTAAACGATCACGTATTGTCTCTACCATTAACGCAGGCTGAGAAGTGATAATTTGGAAGGTTTTCGATCCGCTTAGACCTACTTCTACGATGTGAATAACTTTGGATGCAATAAAGTATGCAATTGCAGAAAGAATCGCGCCTTGCAGACCAAATACTAATGAAACAAAAATAAAGACAAACGCATTTAAGAACAAAATAAGATCACTTGTTCCAAACGGCAGTTTTCGAGAAAGCAGTACAGCTAGCATATCGATGCCATCTAGCGCGCCGCCATTACGCAGTGCAATTCCCATTCCAAAACCAAGGATAATACCGCCGACAACGGTTACGAGTAGTGTATCTCCTTCAATAATCGCTGGAGTATGATGCATGAGGCTTGTCCCGACAGCTAGTGAGACGATTCCGAGGATGGAAAATATAGCAAAACTTTTCCCGATTTGTTGATACCCTAACCATACAAAAGGAATGTTAATAACGGCAATGAGAACTCCTAGTGGTAAGCCAAATAGGTTTGAAGCAACGATACTAATGCCTGTTACTCCTCCATCTGAAACGTGGTTTGGAATTAAGACAGTTTCTAAGCCGTAAGCTGCAATAATCCCTCCGATAATGACCATTAGTGCTCGGAAAGCAATTTTTAGGCGCTTAGGCCTGTGGTGTTTTTTAGTTGTGTTCATATAATTCCTCGCTTTTAAATGTTTTTTACTATTTAAGTGTACCACAAACATTCTCTTTATTTGAACTGAGGAGGCTTACGTATCGGTTTTTAGCTCACATAGTGAAAAATAGACAAAGGAGAACTTCTAGCTGTACAGACTCTATCCTTGCAATACGTCATCATTTCTGTTAAGTTTAAGAAGAATTATTTTTGTTCGGCAAAGATTGATAAGTTACATAACTTTCGTCTATAGATTTGAGCAAGGATAGTAACACAATGTGTGCGTGTCACACTAGGAGGCAACAATTATGGAACAAGGTAAAGTAAAATGGTTTAACGCAGAAAAAGGTTTTGGATTCATCGAACGCGAAAACGGAGACGATGTATTTGTACATTTCTCAGCAATCCAAAGCGAAGGCTTCAAATCTTTAGACGAAGGTCAAGAAGTTACATTTGAAGTAGAACAAGGTCAACGCGGCCCTCAAGCTACTAACGTTCAAAAAGCGTAATCCATCATAAATAGAAAAAGACAGACTCCATGGAGTCTGTCTTTTTCATTACTTTGAAAATGTAATAATAAAACCCTATCCACTGAGGAATAGGGCTTATTAATACAAAAATAGTAATCGGTAATACAAATGGTAAACTCAGTATAGCATAGTATTGGCGTAATCCAAACTATAAATCAATATTTCTTCATAAATAATTATGATTCGTGTTTCATTAACTCTTCTTCAAAGAAAAATGTACTTGGATATTTATCAACTGTATAAGAATATCTTTTCATATTTTTCACATACTGACTTTTTACAATGATCACTATTTCATTAGATGCTTTTATACTTACTGTTTCTCCATTAGCAAATAAGCTTATAGTCATATCCTTCATCCTCTCTTATATCAAAAACAATTAAATTTTTAACTTTATTTATCGGGAAATATAATGTGCAGCTTATATTTGAGACGTTATCAGCATTCTGATAGTCAGCAACCTTTTCCAACGGCTAGTCCAATGAAGATTTCTTTTTTAATTATTAGAATCCAAAGCAAAAAGACCCCTATGTGGAGTCTTTTTACGTTGGATTAATTATGCTACTTTATGAACGTTAGCAGCTTGTGCTCCGCGTTGACCTTGTTCAATGTCAAACGTTACTTTTTGACCTTCTTCTAACGATTTAAAGCCTTCACCTTGAATAGAGCTGAAATGTACGAATACATCGTCTCCGCCTTCAACTTCAATAAAGCCGAAGCCTTTGTCTGCATTAAACCATTTCACTGTACCTTGTTCCATAATATTGCCTCCTGGTGTGGAATACTCCACGCTTGTATTACTACCCTTGTCCAACCATACTATCTTAAGATAAAAAATTCTATAGAAGAGATTTCTCTTCTCTCAATCTTATACCGAACAAAAATAATTAACTTAATCGTAACATACGGAATCGCAGATAGCAAATACAGGGAATGAGATAAGTCTTTGTATGGCAAAAAAATCCTTCTCTTTGCTATACAAAGAGAAGGATTTTTTTAAGTGTTCATATTCTGCACAGCAGTGAATGTAGCAGCTGCTTATTATTTACTTTATTTTTCTGTTTGCTCTGTGTGCCACCATAATGAATCTTTTGGATTTTCAACCGCTTCATTGTACTCAGACTTAGAAGCAACTGTAGGGTATGAACCTTTCAGTGATTTTCCTGCCGTGTTCGCGAACAGGAACAAGATTACGAAAAATCCGATGATGCTCACGATGGTTAAATAGAACGCTGGAG
Organism: Priestia sp. TGN 0903; assembly: GCF_050846855.1. NCBI lineage: Bacteria > Bacillati > Bacillota > Bacilli > Caryophanales > Bacillaceae > Priestia > Priestia sp. TGN 0903. The sequence goes on along the minus strand of NZ_JBOZGL010000003.1, from coordinate 79,019 downwards.
CTAAGTGATTGCCCGTTGCGTGAACTAACCATGTCGCAACTAATGGCGTCGTTCCACCAAAGATAGAAACTGAAACATTAAACGTAATCGCTAATGTTCGGTAGCGAATATCTGTGTAGAACATCGTTGGCAGCGTTCCAGGCATTGTTCCTTCATACGTGGCAAGGAAGATACCTAGAATAAGAATACCGATTGAAACAAAGACTAAACCATTTAAGTTGATTAAATAGAACGAAAAGGCTGACAGTAAGCTCAATCCGCCTAAACCGATTAAGAAAACTTTCTTGTTTCCGATTTTATCGCTCAGTTTTCCAAACATAAGGGCAAGCGGCACCATTAAAATCATAACTGCCGTAATTAATACCGTACCAACTGTGTTTGATAAACCAATAATTTCATTTAAATAAGAAGGCATATAAGATAATAGCATGTAGTTTGTAATGTTAAAGAAAGCCACGGCTACGAAACAAACAAACACGTCTTTTTTGTGATTTTTTAAAATAGAGAGGAAGCCTTCTTCTTCCACTTCGTCTTCGTTAGAAAGTTCATTTTCAAAAATAGGTGTTTCCCCTAAACTTCTTCGTAAATAAAAACCAATAAGTCCTAAAGGCAATCCTAATAAGAAGGGAATTCTCCAGCCCCATGAGGCCATCTGTTTATCCGACAGAAGAATAAACAGCAAGCTAGCTAGCAGTGAAGCAAGAATATAACCAACAAGTGTACCGATTTCTAGTCCACTTCCAAGCATATTACGCTTATTATCTGGAGACGACTCTGCAATATACACCATCGCACCAGCATATTCACCACCAGTTGAAAAACCTTGAATGATTCGTGCAATTAATAAAAGAATGGGTGCCCATATACCGATTTGGTCATATGTAGGTAATAAACCAATGAGCAATGTGGAGAAGGCCATTAAAATAATGGTGGTGGTTAAAACGACTTTTCTTCCTAACTTGTCTCCAATTTTACCGAATATAACACCGCCCAATGGACGCATTAAAAAGGCAATCGCAAATGTGGCAAATGTGAATACTAATTTGAGCTGATCATTTTCAACTGCACTAAAAAAGTTTTGACTAATAATCACGGCTAAATATGAATACAAGCCAAAATCAAACCATTCCATCGCGTTTCCTACTCCTGTAGCAAAGACGCTTTTTTTAGCTTTGTCAATATCTACGACGTTAATTTTTTTCTTGTTAAACTTCATTTCATCACGTCACCTCCGCGGTATACGATTATACAAGACTGAGTAGTAAAGTCAAATTTGACTTACTGTAATTCATACGTAACTGTCTTGGAACACTACTTATTTTTAAGTAAAAAACAAAAAATATTCATCTGGCGGTAAATATAAAAAAGGTTGCTGCTAAAGGGGTTAGAGAAAAAATGCTAAAGAATAATCGTTGATAAAGAAATTAATTAAAAATAAAATAATTTTTCATTTCAACGTACAATTCACGGATCATAATTTCCACTCAGATCACCTGACAATTATTGTCACAACCCATTAGATACAAGCTTCATTTTTGCAATGAATACACGGTTTTCATTACAAAAATTATGTAAACTTAGTAATAAATTATAAAGCTCGTTCTAATAATTGTAACAGTGTATGATTCTGCCCTTAGAACAAAATTTCAAGAGTTGGCTGGGTTCGGGGGATAAAAATTCAGCTCCTTTCTCCCTATCGTGGTTCGTGGCTTCATGGAAGTTTTCTACCGTAAAAGCAAACTGGTTTACAGCGCTGCTTTTGTCATATTCTTCAAGCTTTGTAATATGCTCGCTCAACCTCCTTACCAAGCTGTTTTTCCAAATTGAAAGATATCCTCTTTCTTCTCTTAGATACCCTCTAAGACAAACTTTAAACCTACATTCACTCATATAGTTTTGAACATAAAGATTCACATTTATTACAATTATTTACATTAAATAAGCGTGAGTGTGCGATGACATAAAAAATAGACCTCCACTTAGACGGAGATCTATTTTTTCACTTGCTTTATTTTTTAGTAAGGCTGCCATTTCGCTCTAAAATTGGTACTTCAATATCTACCGTATTTGGATATTTAACTCCAAGCCCTGTATTTAAAGCAACAACCGTTTCGTTTTCTTTAATCCAGCTTTCTTCTCGCAAACGGCGTGCAGCTAAAAATGTAGCCGCACCTTCCGGACAAATAAACGATCCTTCAAGCTGCGCAACCTTTTTTTGTTCTTCCACAATCTTATCTTCATCGACCGCAATTGCACATCCATTTGTATTGTATACGGCTTCTAAAACAAGAAAGTCCCCGATTGCTTTTGGTACGTTGATACCAAAGGCGATGGTTGAAGAATCCGGCCAAAATTCAGATTCTTGTTTTCGTTCATTCCATGCTTTTACAATAGGTGCGCAGTTTTCAGCTTGTACCGCAACTAAACGAGGAAGATCACCTTTAATCCAGCCGAGCTCTTTTAACTCATTTAACGCTTTATAGATTCCAATTAAGCCAACGCCTCCTCCTGTTGGATATAAAATCACATCAGGAAGATTCCAAGAAAACTGTTCAGCAATTTCTAGGCCCATTGTTTTTTTACCTTCGATTCGGTACGGCTCTTTAAGCGTAGAAGCATCATAAAGACCCCAGGCTTTAATAGCCTCACCAACAATCTTCCCTGCATCGCTGATGAGTCCATCGACTAAGTAAAGGTCAGCTCCAGCGACAGCACACTCATTTCGTGTAATAACAGGCGCATCTTTTGGCATCACAACGGTTGCTTTTATGTCAGCGCGTGACGAATACAGCGACCAAGCAGCTCCGGCATTTCCATTTGTAGGCATCGCTAACTGTTCAACGCCAAGTTCTTTTGCTTTTGACACGCCCACAGCGGCGCCTCTAGCTTTAAATGATCCCGTTGGAATAATGCCTTCATCTTTCATATATAAGTTTGGAATGTCCATTTCTTTCCCTAGCTTAGGCATTTTTATAAGCGGAGTCATCCCTTCACCTAAGGACACGACGTTTTTAGGATCTTCTACTGGAAGCAGCTCATGATATCTCCATAAATTTGGTTCCCTGCTTTGAACATCTTCTGGAGTCAAGTTAGCTTTCAATCTCTCTAAATCATACGCTACCAATAGCGGTGAGCCACATTCACATAATTGATGTTTTTCTTTTGGACTATATTCTTTTTTACATTTAGGACAATATAAGTGAGAAACATAACTAAACGGCATCATAAACACTCCTTTAAATTCTGTAAACATACTACCCTATATACATTATAATTTATATTATTTTTATCAGAATTGTAAGGTATGATTTACCCATCATTTTATTGAATATTTTAAAAAGCATAAAACCCTATTAAATTAAGATTTTATGCTTTTTCCTACGTTGTTTATATTACTTTTTTAGAATTAACCTCAGTAAATTTAAATAAAAACGCGAAAAAGAAACGCACTTCACACTTTAAATATAGGAATAATTATTTTAGTGTGTTAAAAAGCGACTTGAAGGAGGTAACGAAGGGCAGTGAGTGCACTTTCGATGCTGAACAAACGTAATAATAGAATGTACACTTATATAAAACTCCACCTTCACTATTATTCAGAACGAAACTGTTTCAAAAAGACCTGTCTTAAACTATTTGACAATGCGTCTGCTTGCAGAACTCTATCCAGCTTCTCTTTATTAAACCGGTCTTTGAATTTTACATCATTAACTGCTGCTATAGACACTTTGTTCGGATCTTTTTCAAACAGGATCAACTCATCTCTCACGGAGACGATGCCTTCTTTCAAAACGCGAAATAAAAACCCTGTATAGCCCGTGTCTCTCATTTTCACGACGATATCCGGCACTTCGTATTTTGCAGCAAGCTTGTAACAAGGATTTCTAGGTTCAGATATTTGAATAATAGCCTCACCAAATGCAAATATATCCCCGACGTGCGCGTTTCTTTCTGTTAATCCAACGGTTGTGATGTTTTCTCCAAACAACGCGATTTTAACAGGGTTTTGGATGATGTTATTCCAGTATTCATAATAATCATAAGGATACAGACATAGCGCTTTGTCCACTCCTCCATGATCTTTGTACGCCTCCTCGTCGCTTACGCTCCTGCAGGGTCTCACCTATTCCGCTTTTCCCGCAGGAGTCTTCGCCTTGCCCTCCAATCAACCGCTAGACGCACGTACCCACATAAACGAAATCTACGTTCATCCCAATAACAAAAAATCCGAACGAGTTTGATTCTCCATCAAGAATCTCCATTCCTTGTTCGGATTCACCTTCAACTAGACTACTTTTGTCACAACCTCTTTTAATTAGCCACTAACCTGATGTTGAGAAACAGATAAAGTAGATTTTCGATTCCATAAATAAAAGGCATATCCGCTTAAAAATAGAAGCAGCGCGTAATTGACAAATAAAGAATCATTTGCGTTGACAGGGCTTGTAAACTGGAGAAAATTATTTAAGCCGTGAAATACAATCGTCACTCCAATCGATTGACCGTTAACGATCAGTAAAGCCAAGACCAACCCAATAACAAATGCAAATAAAATTTGAAAAATTGTATTTGCTACCGATTGACCGCTTAACATATTCAAACTGTGCGTAAAGGCAAATAGGAACGATGATAGAAGAACCGCTACTTTATAGCTTTTTGATAACAGCAAATTCAGCATAAATCCTCTGAATACCATCTCCTCTACAAATGCTATGACTAGAGTTTGGGTAAGCAAAATAAGAACAAGATCAACAGTGGAACTTCCGTGTACACCTTTGTTCCCGATGAGGATAATAAGCAAATACAAAAGAAGCGGAGAAAGAAAGAGGATTCTTGTTCTAAAGGACATGTTTTGTTGAAAGGAGAAAAAATGCTGCCATTTTTTTGTTTTTGTTAGATAAAAAGCTATTCCTATTGCTAAAGGGACAACTCCTAAAAACTGAAGATAATGTGCAGTAGGATGCGTCATGCTCACGTATGCACCGTTTACCACAAACCAAAAGATAACTAAGATTTCTAGGCCAATAACTTTCCATAAAAGCTTTGACTTGATCATCACTACACTACCTTTCTACTTTAGGTTTCATTGATAACCTATATTCGTTTTAAGGATTTTATATGTTTTCACCTTTTTATCATTCAAGCTCAAAGACCATGTGAGGCAACGCTTCTTCCTTTTAAAATAAGAAGATCGTTCCTCCTTTTTTACTGTGATTACACAAGGTACAAAAATGCACAAAAACCTGCCCATGTGACGTAATCACTGAACCCCATTTTTTTATCGCCTCTCACGAGTACATTTACAGCCCAATTCAAAACACTTCCCTCAGACGTTTTATCTACATATTTTCTCGCTAAAGCGTATGCTCCCACCCGAAATAAGTAATAGCTGATTAAACATAAAAAAGAGATGGTCATAAAATTTAAATTTAACTCTTTCACCTTGTACACCTCATCGTTTTTGTGTTATTACATAACATTGTTTTTTATTTCTGTTCATAAAAATCTTTTTTGACACCTTTCAAAAGCTTTAAGATTTCTTTATAAAAACAGATAATTAACATTCCAGCGATGTTTGTCACCATCATAATCATAAGATTGCCGATGATGAGACTCAGAAAATTCCCAAAAAACATGAGGCCAATTCCGATATAAAAGCCTGGGTGAAGCAGCTTATCGTCGTCTTCTTTTTCTTCTTCCTGAATGTTTATTCTGTTTTGTAACGCAGCATCATTTTTAATAAACTCATTAATAGTTGTTCCATAGATGTCGCTTAAGTTTAAAAGTTGTTGGATATCAGGGTAGCTCTGATTACCTTCCCATTTATGTATGTGCTGTACCGATACACTCAGCTGTTCAGCAACCTCTTCTTCTGACATTTTTTGTTCTTCTCTTAATTTTTTTAATTGATTTCCTAGCCTCAACTCATTCACCTCTATAACTGTGGCAGCTTGTAAACAAAATTTGTTTGCACTACGTTTTCTCGTTTTCTATAATTCTAACATATTGTGGTAAAAAAGAAAGAAACAGTAATGAGACGTATAAACCATAAAACGATACCCCTAAAAAATAGTGAGAATTCTCATGTGTAAAAAATGAAAGAATGCACTTTTATCTTCATCCTTTTATTGTTTATACTAAATAGTGGATTGTAAGAACGTAGAAATAAAAAAGGAGGCAAACTGACGATGGAAATGCTACTGATTTATCTATTTGTTATCGCTCTTATTGGATTCATTATTTGGAGAAAGATGAAAAAGAAAAATAAGCCCATTAAAAAGAATGGACTTGGTATATTAGCACCTATTTTTTTCATATTAATTGCATTTTCTCTTAGTCTAAGTCAACTGATGCACATACCGGGCCAGCCCTTTCACTTACCACCCTACTGGGAAATGCTGATTGCTGGTGTATTAGGTATTGTGTTTGGACTTATTATGCTTAGCCAAACAGACTATGAAGTAAGAGAAGACGGCTTCATTTACTCAAAGCCAAATAAAAATTTTAAATATGTGATTATTGCTATTATCTTCATAAGAATGGCTTTGAGTCAGTACTTTAAAGGGTTAGATTCGATAGACTTCGCGGTCTTAACGATGACGCTAGCCTTTATATATATTGTTATTTGGAGAGTTGGCAGCTATTTAAAATTCCGTAAATTAAATGGTGATAATTACAGTGTAAATGCTGGGTAATCATCAATATAACTAATCCTTCTTCCTGTTTGGAAAGAAGGATTTTTTGTCATAGTGAGTAAAAGTCTCGCGTGTTGTGTAAGACAACATATATATTGTATAATGCAATATGTGTTTTTTATAACAGAAGTCTATATATAAAAACAGATTATATGAAAACTGTACCTAATCATCCGCTGTTTGATTTACAGGTAGATTATGAAAGGAATCATACTATGACATTTATCAATTCTGTAACAGGCCCAGTCGATTCGTCAGAACTAGGGCTAACGTTAATCCACGAACATATGCGCGTTCGTTCTGAATCTGTTCACGCACAGTTTCCTCATTTATATGATGAGAAACAAGAAGTTGCAAAAGCAGTCGAACAAGTAAATCGTGCAAAGAAGCTCGGAGTCAACACGATCTGTGATCCAACGGTGATGGAACAAGGGCGCGATATTCGTTTTATTGAAAAAATTGCCCGCGAAACGGACACTCAAATCATCGCAGCCACAGGAATTTATACGTATAACTACATCCCTACTCACTTTCAAACTCGTAGCATTGACTATATGACAGACCTGTTTGTTCGAGATATCGAAGTCGGCATTCAAAACACGTCGATTAAAGCAGGCTTTCTAAAATGCGCTACGGATGCACCTGGCGTAACGGCTGATGTAGAAAAAGTAATGCGCGCTGTCGCACGAGCTCATAAAAAAACGGGCGTGCCGATTATGACCCATTCACATCCGGCAAGCGGCACAGGCTTAAAACAGCTTGATATCTTACTTGAAGAAGGTGCTAATCCAAATCAAATTCTGATTGGACATACGGGAGATACAGATAACCTTGAGTATATTTCAAACATATTAAAGCAAGGTACTTTTATCGGTATGGACCGCTACGGCTTGACTAGAGAATGTTCAACTGAAAACAGAAATAATACGGTCATCCAGTTAGCTAAACAAGGCTATTCAAACCGCATGTTTCTCTCACAAGACTACTGCTGTACAATGGACTGGTTTCCAGAAGGCGTGATTGAAGAACGTTTTCCAAAATGGTCGATGAGCTTTGTATTAGAAGAAGTCGTGCCTGAGTTAAAAAGAAAAGGCGTAACGGAACAGCAGATTCAGCATATGCTTTTTGATAACGCCCGCTGCTGGTTTGAAGGAAAGTAATTAAAATATTATAAAAAACCCCCACTGTGCAAGCTTACAGTGGGGGTTTTTCGCGTATTATTCTACCTTACGTTAACCTGTTTTTCTTAATAGCTTTTGTTTTTCGCGGCTCTTTTTCACCATAAAGTGTATACCACATAAGCACAACCCGACGGCTATTCCAATTGTCAAGTTTGTAAACACTGTTAACGAAAATGTCGTAAGTAAAACCAGTGAATGAAATGATTTTTCTTTTATCACCTTTGCAAACTGTTCTTTTTTACTGATATTCCACGCTACGACCATCAAAACTGGGGCGAGACTGGCAAGCGCTACGTATGAAGCATACGGAGCAAGCACTAGCAGCACAATCAACACAAAGATAGCGTGCGTGATTCCTGCAATTGGAGATGAAGCGCCGTTTTTAATATTGGTAACGGTTCTTGCAATCTCTCCTGCTGCAGGAATACCTGAAAACATCGGCGTTACCATGTTTACGATTCCCTGACCGATCAGTTCTTTTTTGCTGCTGTGCTTTGATTTTGTCATTTCATCCGCAACGCGAGCTGTCAGCAAAGACTGTAACCCTACAAGTACAGCAATTACAAACGCAGAAGGTAAAAGAGTGACCACCCTCTCCACTGTTATATCTGGAAACGCTGGCGCCGGGAAATGACGAGGTATCTCTCCGTAAATCGAACCAATTGTTTCAAACTGATTGGAAAAGAAAAAAGATGCCAAGCCCGTTGATACAATAATTCCAAGTAAATAGGACATTCCCAGCGACTTTGGTGAAAAGTAAAGAACTATTAAAATCGTAGCTAAGCACAATCCTGCTGTAGCGATACTATAGATGTTAATGAAGTGTAAATTACCAAAGATCTCTTTTATATTCAAATGAAAAAACTGAAATTTGTCAATCGCGTGCAGCCCAAGGAAGTTTGGTATCTGCCCGCTAAAGATAATCAGCGCAATTCCTGACTGAAATCCTACAATAATAGAAGACGGAAAATACTTGATTAAAGCTCCTACTTTACATAGCGCAAAGATAATGAGGAGAATCCCTGACATAAAGCCGGCAATTAATAAGTTTTCATAGCCATATTGCAACACAATTCCTAATAAAACAGGAACAAACGCACCCGTAGGTCCAGCGATTTGAAACCTACATCCACCTAAAATAGCAATTAACAATCCTGCTACAATCGTCGTATAAAGTCCTGTAACAGGCGATATTCCAGAAGCTATCGCAAATCCTAACCCTAAAGGTATAGCTATGATGCCAACAACAATACCCGATAGTATATCTTTCTTCAAATGCTGCAAGGAGTAATTTCGAAAAACCTCTAGATTCATAAGTGTACATCAGCCTCCATTTTAAGTAGTGAGGTTACCCATTCGTATTTTCGTCATACAACCTTATTGAGCTTTCTCAAAATAAGGTGGGCTACTCGATTACTTCTATCTTAAAGGAGACAACTTACAAAAAAATAAAGAGGAAATTAGAAGTTTCTTAGACAGTTATTAAAATTTTCTTAAAAATTCTTACTTTTTATTCTTTTAGTTATTTTTTAGATAAAATGCGGTTCTTTGTTGTAAATAAAGCAAGATAACTAGACCCTATAGTAACGATAGAATGAATGGATGTGGACAGGCTGTGTTTAAAAATCTTTAAGTTTAAGTAGACGACACGCCTACCTCCATTCGTTTAACTATATTCGAATTCATAGGAAGCTCGGTTACATAAGGCCAATTAATTACAAACGTGAACACTAAAAGACAGAGGCTTTGAATCATAATTCAAAGCCCCTATTTTTACTAATAAGATATATAATACCAATTTCTTTGTATCTTTTCTATTTCATCAAACTTCATACCAAAATCGCCCGATGAAGGTTTACGGTTTTTTGGGTCATACACAAAACCCGAGAAATGCCCGAATAGTCCACTGCTTGTAAAGAAAAGTACGGAGATTGCCTTTCCTTTGGTTTCTACTGCAACATCATCTCGACCTCTGGACACACTCGCATACTCTTTCGGTAGATCAATTAGCGATGAGTTGTCGGGTTCATTGGAGAAAGGAATGAGCGATGGGTAGTCGACTCCATCGGCTTTCAAGACGCCACTTTGTATGTGAGCTGCCACTTCTTCTCTTTTCTGCTGATGGAGTTTAAAGTTTATGTCTAAATTAAGCTGCTCAAACGGAATGAAGAACCACAGCACAACGGTTATCACTTGAATAACCAGTGGTAGCCACTTTCTACTACTAAAGAGATAAATCAATGTCCACAGCGTTAGTAATAAAAAGAAAGGAAGGACAAAGAATAACCATATATATGGACTTACGTATTTCCCTATACGATCATCTAAATCCCATTGAAACAGGGACAATAAAAAAATGAACAAACTGCTACATAACGATAAAAGCAAAGTTAAATGACGTTTCACATATTTCCCTCTCTCTGAAATAATTCTTTTTAACCTTCACTCTTTATCATTCATTATTTACTATAGTTCTGTGAATCCGTTTTAAGAATTCTCTTATTATTCTAGAAAGCCCATTATTGGCGTTATAAAAATACCCAAAAGAATAAGTTTTATAGTGCGGAGGAGCAAAGTTAACGACTACATATTGATCACTTCTAGATAAACCAGCATCTGTTTTAAATGCGTAGTCAAATCCTATATTTATTGCCGTATTATTTTCCAATGTATGACGAATTGTATCTACATTATTGGTAGTAAACAAGATATCACATGGCAGTGAACTAAAACCTTTCATAAATTCCTGAATATACTTGTCGTTATATAAAACAATTGGCTGGTTAATTAACATCTCTTCAGTAATGAGTGTTTGTTTGGCTAATGGCGACTTCTTATTTACTGCAGCTACCATATGACCATCCAATAACTTTTTAAATACCAAGTTCCGATACTTTTTTTCTTCTTTTTCTGTATAAGTAATGAAACCTACATCTACTTCCCCATCTAGAACTTTATCTATAATATACTCGGTGCTATTTTCATAGACAGAAGCCTTTATGTTCGGATATTCTCTTTTAATTTCTGTTATTAAGCGAACGAGAATCTCCATTGGTCCTGGGTAGGTTGCAATCTTTATTTCACCATTCATTGTATTTGTATACGCTTCTGCTTCATCCATAAATTCTTGAATTTTCAATAAAGCAGCGCTGGCCTTTTCAATTAACCTATGACCTTCTTCAGTTGGAATAGATCCTCTTCTGGAACGATGAAAAATCATTATATTTAGTTCTTTCTCTAAATTTTTTATAGATTGGCTTAATGCAGGTAACGTAATATGAAGGTTACCTGCTGCTTCTTTTAGTGAACCCGTTTTATCTATTTCCACTATATGTTTTAATTGTTCAATATTCATAATGCCCTCTTTTTCTTTTAGTTAAGTATTACTTAACAATCGTTAACATTAACTAAATTTACCATAAGTATATCTGGTTGTATACTGATAGATATAGTAAAAGAAATGACACAAGGAGATGGAGTATATGAAGGCGCTAAGATGGCATAATCAAAAAGATATTCGTCTTGAAGAAATAAATGAACCAGTTGTACAGGCTGGTCAGGTAAAAATGAAAGTTAAATGGTGTGGAATTTGCGGTAGTGATTTGCACGAATACTTAGGTGGTCCCATCTTTATTCCAGTTGATAAACCGCACCCTCTCACTAATGAGGTTGCTCCAGTGACGCTTGGACATGAATTCTCAGGTGAAGTAGTAGAGGTTGGAGAAGGTGTAACCCATTATAAAGTTGGTGATCGTGTGGTTGTTGAGCCAATCTTTGCTACACACGGACACCAAGGTGCTTATAACCTAGATGAACAAATGGGATTCTTAGGTTTAGCCGGAGGCGGTGGCGGTCTTAGTGAATATGTCGCAGTAGACGAAGAACTTTTATTCAAACTTCCAGATGATTTATCTTATGAACAAGGTGCTCTAGTAGAACCAGCGGCAGTAGCTCTTTATGCAGTACGTTCAAGTAAAGTGAAAGCCGGAGACAAAGTTGCTGTATTTGGATGTGGACCAATTGGACTTCTTGTCATTGAAGCGTTGAAAGCAGCAGGTGCAACCGATATTTATGCAGTTGAATTATCTCCAGAAAGACAAGCGAAAGCAGAAGAATTAGGAGCAATCATCATTAATCCTGCTGAAGTTGAAGATACGGTAGCCGAAATTGCTAGATTAACTGACGGTGGCGTAGATGTATCATTTGAAGTAACAGGCGTACCTATTGTATTACGTCAAGCCATCCAATCTACGGGAATTGGCGGAGAAACGATTATCGTTAGCATATGGGAAAAAGGAGCAGAAATTCTACCGAATGATATTGTAATTAAAGAACGAACTGTTAAAGGAATCATTGGCTATCGTAACGTGTTCCCAGCAGTATTGTCTCTTATGCAAAAAGGCTACTTCTCAGCCGAAAAGTTAGTAACGAAAAAGATAGCTCTAGACGATGTAATTGAAGAAGGGTTTGAAAGCCTGATTAAAGAAAAAAACCAAGTTAAAATTCTGGTTAAATCGGAACAGCAATAACAATCATCAACAATGAAGATTTCTCTAAGCCACTGATCGTAATTAGTGGCTTTTTATTTCTTTAATCGGGTCCAGCCGAGAGATGTGTAAAATTTCACCAACACAATTTGACAGTTTAGAAGAATGAACGAGTCAACTACATAACGATGCCCATTGACTTAATTACATTTGAATCCATGAGACGTTTGGTTATCTGAATCTCATGCATTACAGAATTGATCACCTAAAAAACTTTCCTAGTCTAGTGTTGAGGTACCAATGGGTTAATCGACGAGGACTAGACAGATATAAAATACATATGCCCGCCCTTTTTAACCACCGTAGTAATACTTTAAAAAGTTTAAAATGGATAACAGGATAATCAAAATAACCAAAACTCCTTCTATCAATATCCTTCGCCCTTCTTTTGGGGATTTCTTTTGTTTTTTATGGGCATACAAAACCAGTTTTCGAAAGGAAATGTGAAGTAAAATAACGAAGGCAAACAAACCAATCTTCACAAGAATAAACAGATTATCACATCCATTTCAACAAACTAAAGATCTAAGAGACATTCGGCAAACAACTCAGCTATGAAACTTTTTATTTTCTTTGTTCTTTTGATACTCTACAAAAAAGGATACTGGAACTGCTCCAATACCTATACCAATCGAAATAAACAGCGACTGGTTCAGCTGAAGACTCGGATTTGCCGCTGCCTTACTATAAATGATAAAACACACAAAGCTTAAAAAGCCTATAGCTAAAGGAATAAGCGCGTGCTTGTACCATTTCATTGTATTAGCCTCCCCTCTTTTTCACCCCGCCTAGCTTGATAGTCGCAGCATACGATTTATTTGTCAGCAATTAAGAGATGCACCGATTAATAGCACAATCCTGTTTAGGTAAAATGACTTCCCGCTATAGCGCTGGCTAAAAGAACGATTACGGCTAGCCCTCTTATCATATAGGTTTGGCTTTCACTCAAAGGTTTCCCCTTTCTTTCACTCATAACAGGGTAAAAATAAAAAAGGTAAAAAGATAAAAGAAAACCCATAACCGCTGTCACAGCTATGATTATTTCCAAATTATCACATCTCCTTTTTCTTCCTTTTCCTTCTTTTCTTCTTGTTAAACAAGTTTAGCCAAATAGTCAGCGGCGCCTCCCTAGAACATACGAGTCCTCTTGAAATCATACAAAAATAAAAAAGGCAGGATTTCTCCTGCCTTTTTGCATATGTAATTCCTCTTCACTATGTCAACTCAGCGCTTTTAGCGAGCATAAAAGCAGAGATACTAAACAAAACAATCAATAAAGAAGCGGCATGTAACAGTAAAAAAAGAAATTTTTGGCCGCCTTTAATGAAGCACGAATAAATCATTCCTAGGATTGTTACTAAGATTAAAAGTGCTGCTGCTATTTTAATTACTATAGCAAAGAAAGCTCCTGCAAATACAATTGACGGAATAAAACACGCTACAATAATTATGTACAAAATCAGTGTAGCAATAAAAGCGTTTTTTGATACGTTTGAAGCACGTTTAAACAAATTCCCCATATAATCTCCTTTCCCATTTTAAAACTGCATCTTTTACTATAATACATGTGTCTAGAGGACACAATTAACTTTTGTGAAAACCTTAATAAGTTAAGCTTGATCACCAATAATATCAGCTATATTTTTGAGATCTTGTTTGCTTAGTTTATCAAATGTTCTAGCTGTTTTTTTGTTTGAATTATTTGATGATAAATAACCTTAAAGAACGCTTTGTAGTATTTACTTCAAAATCAATTCATACTAAAATTCTCTCTTCCGGTAGATAAACAGCGCAATAAAGTAAGAAGCAATATACATTACCATCCCCAAAAGAGTATATAAGATAGGAACATGCAAAGAAGAAGCGATCGGTAAGCTGGATGCTGCTAATATTTCAACTATATACCCAACAACTCCTTGTAAAGCAATCGCAACGAAAAGGCCGCCCATTCCACCTCCAAGTACTATTCCGTCAGATTTCTCTGCCCCGAATACATAAAGAAGCGGATAAGCAATTGCACCGGCGAAAAGTACGATAAATGTACCAAACGAAACGATATTTACTATATTCTCTACTGCACTCTTGGAAATAAGCGAATACATTGAGAAAACACCATAAGATAGGATGGTTCCGCTGACGACAATTAAAAAGTAAAAAATATAGTGACTTTGCACCACATTTTTCCGGCTAATTGGAAGGGTAAGCACGTATTTGTCATAGCCGGTTTTGCTTTCTAGTTTGATCACTTCAAGCGCTGGCATTGCCATTAATAAAATAATTAACATCGCTATAATACGATAAAATGAAGGATCAGCAAAATAAAAGATGACTGCAGAAATAACTATGGCGAGCGCTGTGTAAGTCAAAAAGCTTCGGTGAATGAGGTAATAGTTCGTTAACAATAGACCTTTCATTTATCGTTCACTCCTTGTTAAAAGCACGCTTAGTTCTTCCATCGACATCGGTTCAGTTACAGTTCCTTCTGGCAGCTGATGCTTATCTGATACGAGTACACGGGCAGACGTATCATACGTTCTTTTTGCCACTACTACATCTTCAGGAAGTACATTCAGCTGTTCTTCCTTCATAACGGCAATTGCGTACTCCTCAAACACTTTCTCTTTTTCTTCATTTAATAAAATTTCACCGTTTTTAATCACAACAAGATGGCTCGCGATTTTTTCGACGTCGCTCATAATGTGAGATGAAAGCAGTATTCCGCTGTTCCCATCGCTGACAAAAGCTTTTAATTCATCTAATATCTGCTCTCTAGACGAAGGATCCAATCCTCCTGTCGCTTCATCTAACAGCAATAGTTTAGCACCGTGAGACAGCGCTACCGCTAGAGATAATTTCATCGACATGCCGCGTGAAAACGTATGTATTTTTTTATCTTCTGGCAATGAAAAAGAATGAATCAACCGGTGAAAATCAGCTTCTTCCCAAGATTTAAATAGTTTCTTAAAAACGTTGTTTAACTGTTTTATCGTTAAAGAAACCGGCAGATTAATCGCATCAAACACGACTCCAATGTCTTCTTTAATCGTCGCATCTTTATTTAAATTGTCTTCACCAAATATTTCGACCGTACCGCTATCTCTTGAAACCAGTCCTAGTACCGCCTTAAACGTCGTCGATTTCCCTGCTCCGTTATCACCAATAAATCCTACAATCGATCCAGGAGGTACATGAAATGAAACATCTTTTAAAACCTCATTTTGGCCAAACGATTTTGCCATGTTTCTAACTTCTAAAAGATTTGTCATTTGCTCACTTCACTTTCTCTATTAGTAGTTAGTGTAATCTAATCGCTATGATGATTCGTAATATCACCTTTTTTTTACAAAAATGAATATTCACTACCAATTATAGCTAGTAAACTACAAAAAGTCGATGACAACCTAAAGCTTTATTACTCCTTCGTTTGTTTTTTATAATCGTAATATGTATGACAACATCTGCCTGTACTATTCTTATCCTATCCATTTATCAAAAGCGCAAATAAAAAAAGGATCTCCTATAAAAGATCCTTTTTTCTTCACTATAATTGATGACCCTGCTTTTTTTCTTTTTCACTTAATACGTAGTCTGTTATAAAACCAAGAATAAGTCCAACGGCTACCGGTATTAAACCGCCTTTTGCTTCCATTTGAAAATTTTCCGGTTCATTTACATAAATCCACTGAACTGAAAGCAACGAAATATGAAAGGTATTTCCGATAAAAAATAAAAGTGCTATGGTGCCAATTGTTACGCCGAATGAAATGATGTATTTCTTCACTGTACCCCTCCTTTCATTAAAAGGCTGCTCCAAGCAAAGCAACCTTTTAATTTCTTTATTTTGCTTCAAGCACTGCCTTTTCTCGAAAAACCTTTTTTAATACAAGAGATTGAAAGATCATAAACAAACTGCCCGTCATCCAATACAAGACGAGACCTGACGGTGAAAATATCCCAAAAGAAAGGACCATGACAGGCGAAAGAATTTGGGCTAGCAGTGCGTGGGATGAATTCATTCCATCTACGCCTGTTTGCATAACTCTTCCCTGTAAGTACGTAGCAACCGCTGCAACGATCGGAAGAATAAAATAGGGATCCGAGTGCCCTAAATCTAGCCACAAAAAGGACGATGCGCTAATCTCATCTATTCGTCTAATCGCATAGTACACAATTGAAAAGACTGGAAGCTGAACTAGTAAAGGAATGCATCCCATCAGCGGGTTAGCTCCATTTTCTTTAAGCAGTTCCATCATTTCACGCTGATATTGCTGCTGACTCTCAGGATCCTTATCTTTGTACTTCTCTTTTAGCTGTTGAAGCTGAGGCTGTATACGTTTATTGCTCAGCTGATTTTTATATTGAAGAATGTTTAAAGGCGCCAGCAGCATACGTACGCCCACCGTCACAAGCATAATTGAAAAGCCAACGCTTTGATGAAGCCACGTATTTCCTATAAACAAAATGAGCAGTGAAAAAGGATAAATAAAATAGTGATCAAAAAAGTGAGTGTGCGAACTTTGAATCACGTTTGCTGAATCACATCCGGCAAGTAGAAAAATGGAAACAACAATAAAGAAAAGCTTCTTTTTATGTTTTAACATTTATATTCCTCCAGTATTTTTTTAGTTAAACGAAAAAAATACTGGCGAATAAGGACCTTCATCGTCTTGTTCACCTATTGCTTCTTGTCTCTGAACAGAATGTATAAATTTAAATTTATGATACACGCAGCATATAAGATCCTGAGCACGTAAAAGATTTACGTTTTGTATGAGATACATGTCTTTTTGCTGCAGGCAAACGTGCTTATGTATTGTTTGAAATGTAGCTAGTTTAATAGCAGCATGTACAAAGAATGCTGTCATGATCGCAAATGATAAATACACTAAAGCATCCGGTATAAATAATTCCATTTATTCACATGCTTATGGATTATTGTATCATATTTTCCTTATTTTAGGTTAAATATTTTTATGAAGCAGATTTAATCTAATGTAGCCCACAAAACCGATTTCCTTATAGGAGTCAAAAAATAAGTTTCTTTTTGTACATGTCATTATACATTTTGATGAAATGACGTATAGACAATATACTGGGACACATATAATTCTAAAAATTTCTACTTTTATTAGCAAAAAGGATATTATTCCTTTTTATGGTATAATCAAAAAATATAATTCATAGGGAGTGAAACTATTGGAAACTAATACAAAACCTCAAGTAAACACCAACTCTATTGTTTCTCTAACTCTAGGTATCCTGTCCATTTTTATTCCAATCCTCGGGTTTATTACAGGTATTATCGGCATTATCCTCTACAAAAAAGCATCAAATCAAATAGCTGCTTCCAATCAAAGCGGTAAAGGACTCGCGATTGCCGGGCTGATCTGCAGTATAGTAGGCGTGATTTCTCAGCTGTTCTTCGTATTAGGAATTATTACGTTTGTATTTGCAGGAACGACAATGGAATAAAAACGTAGTTTATATAGAATTATTCACATTTCTATGTAAAACAATAAAAGCTTGATTTTCAAACAGTTGAAAATCAAGCTCCTAAAATGTAAACGTTACTTATTTAATCATCGTTACTACACTTACGCGAAATTGCAAAGGAGAATACAAAATTAAATCTATCGTTGAATCCAGAATAAAAGAAATCATAATTGTTCTACTTACTTTACTGCTAGTCATCTCTGTGTTGATTAACTGTTCTAGCTATTTTAATAGTACAGAAATAAAAACGTTCACCTCAAAATGTTATGATAACGGCGGAGATGCGATAGTAGAAATACATAATCCAATTACCAATGACTATTCTTTTAAATGTAAATAGCTGAGTTAAAAAACAGCTGGTCACTGAACAAGCTTACCTAGAAGAGGGCTAACGATTTAGCCCTCTTCTATACGTTAAAATATCGACGTATTAAGTCAACAATAAAGGAGTTCTTTATGAAACATGTCATATTAGGCATCTGCGTATTCGTATATGCCGTACTATTAGACTATCTAAAATATAACTATGGTCTTAACCTTATAGGAAAGGTGCTAATTCTGTCTGTTTTAACTGGTGTTACGTATAAAATTGTCGAGAAAATATATGAAAACCGAGAAACTACCTCAAAGAATTAAAAAACCTATAACCGCTCTAGATATAAAACAAACGCTGACAATTGGATGTCAGCGTTTGTTTTACTTGTTTTTATGAAGTGAATTATTTGCTCATAAAAGCAACAGATCTTAAAGTCTCACGATCTATACTCTATTGCTGATTACCATGTAAGGTGTTTGTAACCATTAAATCCTTACGTCTATAAATACTCAACACAATTCCAATTAAGAAAGCATTTAACAAGATCGGCATCAATCCATAGCTAATAAAGGGCAGTGACATGTTTGTCATAGGAAAGAATCCGACAATCATTCCTACGTTCCCAACTAGCTGTACAGTATAGACCATTACAACTCCTGCTAGTAAAAGCTTGCTGTACGTATCGTTTAGATTTCGAGCAATAAACATAATTCTCAGAGCAACTAAACAAAGAACCACAATAAGAATTGCTGCAAATAACCATCCGTAATAATACGTAAAACTTAAGAAGACGAAGTTAGTATGAGCCTCAGGGATGAATTGATCCGCAAATGAATGCTTGCCAAACCACCCTGCACCCACAAATAGATGATGTATTTCTAAGAGTCCAAATTTGGATGTTAAATATTCAGCGTTATAGGGATTTAAAAATGAAAGAACTCTATACTTCTGATAATAAGCAACGGTCATCCATCCAATTATGCCCCAAGCAGCGACTAACGCAAAGCCAGTTCCTAGGACAATGGCTATTTTCTTTTTATTTAGCTTACTCCACCAGATCATCGTAAAGGTCATGGCTACATATATAAAGAGCGTTGTAAGGCTGAATTGTAAAAAGAAATACGATGACAGAATGAACAAAAGAATAAATTTCCACATTTTAAAGCGATCGCTTTGAAAGAACCCTCCCCATGCCATAAGGAAAAAAGGAATGGCCATTAAACCTTCCATTTTTAAAGGCCCTAACTTAAAAACAGCTTGACCGTCTACGACGGTGTTAAAATGCCTTGTGAGGAACAATAAGAGTGCAGTACCTAATAAATAGAACATCCATCCTTTATTGGCCATCTTTCTATAGTCTATCAACATCATGCCAAGAGCTAAAACCCCACCTAAAACTACAAAGATAGCCTTATACATAGAAAAATGATTATCATTCATATACCCTTGGGACAGCAGTGGCAGAAACCCTAAAAGAAGAGCAGCTACAAATAAAATTAAGGTCATCCAGTCTACTTTCGGTCGATGAATACGGTTAAGACTTTGACCAATGCTGATGGGATTTCCCATTTGAGTAACAGCCTTGGCTTCTGCTTGGTCTTCGCTTATCCCTTTTTGCAGCCAATAGCTTTTTACTTCGTTTAAATGATGATGCAATTCCGCAGAAACAAATGCCTTGGCTTCTTTTGATTTTATTTGTGCCTTCACTTGTTCCAAGAATGAATTTCTTTGTTCACTCATATCCTTCTTCACCCCTCAAATATTTCTTTAAGACTCATTTGATTAGATAATGGCTGCTCTTCCACTTTTTTAAGTAGCCTGCAGCCCTTTTTATTTAATTGATAAAACTTAGCTCCGTCTTCTTGCCAACTGCTCGTCAATATACCTTTTAGCTCTAGTCGATGCAGGATGACATATAAAGCCCCTTCGTTTTCTTTAAAGTTTAAAATTCCTCGGCTTTGCAGTAAGCTGACTAACTCATAGCCCGTTTTCTCCTGCACAAGCAGCTGCATCATAGCAATCAGAATTTCTTCGTCGCTATGAGTCTCTTGCTTTATTTTTTCGTGAATGCTTTTCTTATGGTTTTCTGTAAATTTCAGCTGAGCAAACACTTCACGATTCATCGTTTTTCTAAGATTTTTAAGACGTTTATCCATGACTCATTCCTCCAGCATTTCTTTTAAAAGTGATTTTGCACGCCTCAGCCTTGTTTTTACTGTATTCGTTCCGGTTTTGGTTACGAGCGCAATGTCTTTAATTAACAATTCTTCATAGTAAAAGAGGTAAATCACTTCTTTATATTTGGTAGGCAGCTTCATAACAGCTGACATCAGCTCGTGGTCTTCTTCGTGTTGAATAACAGCTTCCTCTATGTTTTCTTTTTCACTTATATGATTTGGAAAATAGTCTGTCGCCGGTATGATGTTTTTGTTGTACCAACTTTTTAAAAAGTCTTTACAGTGGTTAATTGCGATTTGCCATAACCACGTCCGAAACTTGGATCTACCGCTGTACTTGTAAAGATTTTTGTAGCATTTAATAAAAATCTCCTGCGTCAAATCCTCCGCAACCGCTACGCTGTTTACATATGAGTAAGCCAGCTGCAAGATTTCCTGTCCATATCGATCCATAATTTCATCTATCACTAGTTCTTTGTCTTGTACGTGTATCCATTCTACGGTTAGTTCTTTCACTTCTGCCTCTCCTTTCTTGTTCTTAGACGAAGCGTTTTATAAAAAGGTTTTTGTATTTTCATTTTTATTTTCTAGATAATTGCATGTACATAAAAAAAGATTCTCTACACGAGAACCTTTCCTTGTACCTCTTATGTATGTGCTATGAAAAAAGATTGCCGATGAAGATAATAAATCCCGTCACTAGAGTTAATCCAGCACTAATTACTACTGTCAAAATACTTCTCACAGCCGATACCCAATTGTTTATTCCAAAGAACCCTGCGATGCCGGTGAAAAATAGAATAATCGCTACACAAAAATTTATATTTAATAATGAAGGGTGATTAAAAGCGACGAAAAATAAACCAACCCACAGTAACGACAAAATAAATGACCAAAAGTTAATGATTCGTGCCACTCCAATTAGCCTTCTTTCTATTTGAAATCTCTCTGTTTAAAACAGTTTAAATTATTTATTTCAAATCTATTTTTAAACGCTGCAATAAAAAGTCACACACTTCCATTTGAATACACTGCTTCTTTAAACTGCACAATAAATATTCTAGTTCAAATTCCTGATAAAAGATTTTAGCAACAACCGATTTTAATTCCTCTAAAGTTGGTTGTTCTGACGCATATAATTTATCCAACGGAAGATTAAATTGAGAGAACAGCTGATCATTTTGATAAAAGGTAGAAATGTCTTCACCTTTGATTCGACAGCTAAACACACCTAGCATGTTTAAAAATACCTTCACTTGATTTTCTTCAAATTCATGATCAATCACAAACATAAAAAAAGGATGTTCCTCTGCGTTAATCATGTGCTTCATGAGACTCATTTGATATTTTAATAGCTTCACTTCTTTTACGACATCCAACTTCTTCCCATCTTTCTTTTAAAAATGATCCTACTATACTCTGTGAATTTTACCATAATCTAGTAGTGTCAATAAACCGTTTATAGAAAATTACTTTGTAATGAATGGAATAATAAGGTATATTGTTATAAATGGTAATAATTTCATAAACCGAAAGCGAGGATACATATGGGCCTGTTACTAATTGCGGTTATTATCACGCTATCCATCATTTTAGATTACTTTATTTTTGACTATGAAGATAAGCACTGGGGCTGGTTGAAGAAAGCTTCTACACCCTTTAGAAGAAGTGTTATTGGCTGTTACTTGCTTATGTCGTTTGTTATTTATTTTGGTTTGAGTCTTCCGTATATTAAGCCTTTTTTATAAATATTAGTCTGCCTAAACTGGTTAGCCTATAACTCTTATCTAAAGGTTACAGGCTAACCCACTCATTTCACCACCACTACAAATTGTTTGTCTTCAAATTTGAACATTTCCCCTAATTCATAGATATACTTCTTTTTGTCTAATTTATAATACTTTCCAAAATACAGCGTTTTCAAGTTAATACTCATATCTAGACTTGAATCTTTTTCTTCCGCTTCACCTCCGTCTAAGCAAGAGTATAATTCAATGTAACAGCCCTCTATAAGGTGTTCTTCAATATAAGTAAATAACTCTCTTATCGATTTAGGATGTGTATCACAAGATAATTCATAGATATATGGCAAGGTGAATACGTGCTTGATGTCGCTATACCCGTCGGTTAAACGATTAACACTAATACCGTACGCATCTTCTTCTTTTTCATAGATTGTAATTATCTTTTCTTTCTTTGAATTTCGATTAAAGGAAGAAACTTCGGATAAAGGCACCAGCGTTTCTTTTGTGCCAAAACTTCCTGTAGGCAATTCATAAGGAGATCCTATATAGTGATGTACAGTCATATTCGTCACTTCTCTTTGCTTATGTAAAATACTATTATTCTATCACTCTTATTAAGATTACATACAAATACAAGGAAAATATGTATAATAAAACCAGGAGGTGACAGCATGAAGAAACTACTGCCTTTTCTATTTTTAGCCGCTCTCTATTTGTATGACTCTTCATACAATCATACTGCTTTTTTACATAAACCGGTTGTTTCGGCGTTTTTATATGTAGGTGCTATTTTTGCCTGTTCGCTACTGCTTGTAAATGTAAAAAAAGAGCGTGCTGTTTAAATAAGGAGATTACTATGAGCTATAAAATTGTATTCTTTGACGTAGATGGAACTCTTACTCATCACGAAAACGGGACTATTTCCACCAAAACTCGAGAGATTGTAAAAAGTTTAAAGCACAAAGGATTAAAAATCGTAGCCCCTACCGGAAGGCCTTTATCTCTCTGTGAAGAAATTAGAGAATTAGGTATAGATACGCTCATTACCGCAAACGGAGGGTTTACTGTACACGATGAAAAAGTTATTCATAAGCTGTCCATGGATAAGGACGTTGCGCGCGAAGTCTTTGAATACGCAGCCTCCCAAAATCACGGCCTTTCATTTTACACAAAAGAGCTCAGCATGAACGGAATCAAAGATGATAATATTTTAAAAGCCCTGAAGGAAACGCTATCGCTCAATGATTATCCTCAAATGAATGAGCGTATTTATGATGAAGATATTTATTTAATGTGCTTGTATGGTGATGACAGAACCGCCGAGCACTATGCACAGCGATTTCCTCATTTACTATTTAAAAGGTGGCACCCTTTTGTCTTAAGTGTTCTTCAAGAAGAAATTACAAAATCGGTAGCTATCCTGAAGGTCTTAGACTATTTTAACATCCATCAATCCGAGGCTATTGCATTTGGAGACGGAGAAAATGATATTGATATGATAGAGTTAGCCGGCCTTTGAATTGCGATGGGCAACGGATCTGATAAATTGAAAAGCCTCGCAGATTTTGTAACGAAAAAATCGGGTGAAGATGGAATTGAATTTGCTCTTAAAAAGTTTAAAGTTCTATAAAAAATCAGCATGCTTGGATAACTCTATCTAAGCATGCTCTTTTACCTCCATAAATTCTTCGGGTTGTAAAGCCTCGGATTGAATGACAATGGCCGCCATGCCCTCTTCGCTTCCCGACGTATGCCATTCTCCTTTTTCCCACAGTGCTGCTTCTCCACGTTTAATCGAAATTCGTCTTTGATCCTCTCCTGTTACCCACCCTTCACCTTCGACTACGATAAATAACTGAGGTATAGGCGCTTCGTGATATCCTACCGTTCCTTCTCCGTCTATATACATATAACCGATCGTAGCTGCTTCGTTTGTTTGAATCATTTTTACGTAAGTAGCTAAATTCGACTGATATTTTTCTACTTTTTTGCCATGTTTTTTACTAAATTTATAGATTTTCAATGTGCACCTCTTCTTTGTTCATTACGATTTTTTATTTATTTTTACTCCGTTTAAGATACTCGGGCGGAGAAACAGACTCAACGAGTAAAGCACCGTCTAGCTGATTACGCGGTACAAATAAAGTCGGCATAGTACCGCTTTCTAAAAAGATCGTTTTAGTGAATATCCATTTGTTGTCTGAGTTTTTTTCAACCTGTGAGAAATCCGTAAATAACGCCGGTGACCGCACTTGATGCATGTAATCTTCTAGACTTTTTTTAGGCGGCTTCTCTATTTTATATGGCTGCCCTGTATCCGTATGTATTTCACCTTCATACATAAATAAGCCTAAGTAATAAGACTGTTCCTTTATTTTACTAGAGACAATTGCTCCTAGAGGTTCAAATCCCGTAAACGTTTTGTATTGCTTAAAAATATGAAGGTTATGGGCCCAAATAATAATTTTCTCGTCAGGGTACAGCTCCTGGCAAATCCATTCTAGATTTTCTTTCATTCTTTTTTCTCTTACTTTTTTATAGGTTCGGTGGTTATGGTGAATATGGTTAATAAAATATAAGCGATTTTGCAGACATCGAATAATCATTTTAAACTTACATACAAGCTCTTGATTTTCAAGATGCAAAACGTATTCTTCATGTAGATAAGCTTCTAAATCTCCTATCACTGCGCTTGCTTTTTCTTTAAACTCTTCAAACTCATGTAGCATTTCTGCTGGGACTTTTTTTCTTCTCGCTTTATATTGCCCTAGCTGGTAGTACCATTTATATACGCCTGCCTCAATGTATTCGATCTTTTCTATCACGTCTTTAGACACTACGGGACTCAGCTGCTGAACAAATTTTACGAAAAGATCAGGATTAGAAGAAGGATTAATATCGATTCCTATTAAACTTAAATCTGATTTTTTCATCAGCTGAAACAAAGACAGATTTTCTTTTGTTGCCCATAAAGAATAAATCGCGTTTTTTAAAAAGTCTTCATCTGTAAACTCTTCCTTTAACTCATTAGCACTATGGCATTCCGCCAAGCCGCTTTCAAATGCCACTACGGTAAAATTCATTTCTTTATGTAGAAATTCTATTATTTTTGACTTCATCATATTATGTTCTCTTATGTTATGACCGTTTTCTCCTAACCACACAACTCTCTTACCTTTTACGATATAACGGAGAAATTCAAACTCTTGCGGCGTACATTCAGTTGGTTTGCTTAAATGGATTGAGTTTTCAGATAGCCATTCTATAGAGTTTAAATACTTCTCTTTTCCTCTAAAAAAAATTCCCATACACTATCCCCCTTTATCGAATTACCTATTACTTCCATTTTACTAAAATACAGCTAACACTTCACTATTTATGTCCAGTAGCTGATCACTAGCAAAAAGACCTTATATATCTGGTCCTAGCTTTCTAGAATCCTAGATTAAGCCCTTCTGAGCTTTCTCCAAACGTTCTTTAATTATTTTCTTAAACGCATGAGGATCATCTACACGAATAGCTACCTGCTTGTATTTCTTTTTGATTCCCATAAAAAGTGTTGCTTCAACTGGAAACTTTAATGTTAGTAAGAGATCAGGATGCACGGTTTCAAAATCACGTGCGATAAATTCAATCGTAGTGTTAGGTATTTTTTGTTCGAGGGTGTGAGTGTCTTCTATTATTTCTTCAATATCTTTAAAAGAGATTTCAATACGCTTGGCTAAGCCAAACGAAACGTATATACGGTCGTCTTCAACTCGTAAAGGGTTAAGCCTTAATGCTTGAATATCTCCTATAAAGAAAACAATACTGTAAATATTAAGGATCAGTAAAACGATTGAAAGAGTCATAGACGTATTGTGCAGCAGCCAGTGAAGCCCTAATGTTTCAATAACAATCGCGTGAATAATCATAATTTGAAACGTGACAAAACTTGAGCGTTTATACAGAGTAAACGTATTCTCTTCAGTACTCGGCTGCTTCTTCCACGTTCCAAACGCATAGTAAAACATCAGCATTTCTGAACACAGTACGTGTATAAACGGTTGTTTGGAGAACTTTTCGTTTACAGCCCGCGAAAAGGAAAATAAAAGCGGTAAAGAGCTTGATTTGATCCTTCTTAAGATAGGCGGTACGTTTTTGACTAGCATAAATAGCAGTGAAAGTTCAAATAAAATGAGTACTCCTTCTATGCCAACTCCTAGCCACATAACCGACTGAAAAGAAGCCAAGTATTCACTTGGAATGATAAAACGCGCAGCAATAAGGCCTGTAGCCATTAATACAATAAAGTATTTTAGACTGAACTTACGCTGCCAAGCTAGAAATAAGAGCGGAGCCACAAGGCTTAAGTCTAAAATAGAACCTACTACTACTCCGTTGAAATTACCAGGCAACGACTGAAGTCCAAAAGAAGAATGATATAACACGTAATTTGAACTTATTACTAACAGCAGTAAAAAAAGAGCGACCAGAGACACCGTTTTTTTATGAAGAACCAAATAACCCACCTCACTTTTAGTTGGTGAAACACAAAAATTCCTGTTACTTCCATTTTACCAATGGAGTTGATTTAAGTCACTTTGTAGCGTGACATTGTGTTATAAAATCATTTTTTATTTACCAATTCTTCTATACAAATAATTTACAATGTAAAAAGATTTTTACATTTATTGTAATGAGGAGTAAGAATGGATTGGGTTAAAATTGTGTATTCATTCATCCTGTTAGTTTGCGGTATTTTGATTTTTGTTACATCATCTTCTCGAAAAGGTGATGAAAGGAAGAAGTTTATCAGCACGAAGGCTCAATCATACGCATTTGTGGTAGTTATAGGTATGCTGATTTTAGAAGTTATAGAGTCCATTTATCGGACTTTTCAAGGGAAAAGTTCTTATGATGGCATTGGCATTTCGCCGCTAATATTTCTAACGATGATTTCAGTTATATATTTGATAACGTTTCTTACCTACAGAAAAAAATACGGTGATTAATTGAACGATCATAAGTAACAAATAAAGAAGTTCAGCTCGTCTTTCCTGGTGAAACGATAGATATAACCTTACCTTATAATTAGCTTTTAATACAGCCTCTAGATGACATACGACAGTAAGTGAGCTTGTTATAAGTGCTTTTTTAAAAAGTAATAACTAGACCTCCTACTGAGGTTTTTTTTATGCACTCTTAAAATAAAACATCTCCCTTAACTAAACTCAGGAGATGACACTATAAACGGTGAGTTCATTAGCGTTTTCTTACTCTCTATTCTGTTTCTCAAGTAATTCAATCACTCGATCATTTTGTTTAACAATCGTTCTTAGCTTTGCTTCTATCGAACACAAAGTGATAAAAACGGCTATAAATCCTATAACGCCATAAAACATAGCGGCTTCTCCCCTTTTTAAAGCAATTAAGCATATACGCTCTACATCTTAAAAAAGCTATGCCTTTCCACTTTGCACACTCTAAGCGAAAACGTTTGATACCATTCTGTTTTTCCTTTGTGCTGGGCTGCACGGTGGGCTGAGTTTTCTTTCCACATTTTGATTGATTCTAAAGAATCCCAGTACGAAATGGTAATGCCTAAGTCTTGATCTCTGGCACTTTCTATTCCTAAAAAGCCTTTTTGATTAGATGCAAGCTCTACCATTTTGTCTGCCATGATTCCGTAACCCTTCTCGCCTTCCGTTCTTTCAGAAGCAAAAATAACGGCATAATAAGGCGGTTCGGGGGTTTTAGCAATTCCACTCATATTGATTTCCTCCTTTAGACGTCATATTAATAGTAAAAAAGTATAAATGCATAATTAATTTTTCTATTACCTTTATCTTCTTTTAGTACTATTTTTATAAATTCCATTATAATACTTTTTTAAGTTTACCTATACAAAATGTAACATTTAATAGTATATAAAGATAAATATTCCATTTATATGATATAGTCTTTATAAGTAAGTAATAAACAAAGAGAAATGGAGTTTCAACATGAGGAACATAAGCAAGATAACAACTGGGACCATTACGATAGCTTTGGCGCTTGGATTAATGGGGTGCAGTCACACAACTTCAAACAATGAGAGCATAGATGGAAGCGAGGCAAAAAAAGAGCTGGCCATAGAGCTGAAATTTCTGCAAAACGAGTCCGAACGCTTAATTAATAATGACGGAAAGATAGAAGATAAAACGTTTCAAAGCTACAAAAATGATTTTAACCTGCTGTCTGCGTCTATTAATAGTACGTCAAAAGTAGAAACACAAAGTGATAGCGAGCTAAAAAAAAGCATAGCCCACTTAGCAAAAGACGTAGATACTTTAACAGAAAAAGAGTATGTAACATCCTATAAAAAATTCAATTCAAGCAAGACGATCTATGAAGTTACGCTCATGAACAATATGCATGACGTTATAGATGCAACAAAAACTTCGGAAGAAAGCAGTAACGTGTTAGACTCATTTGATGATAAACACTTTCATTCTTCCGAAGCACAAATAAAAAAAGATGTGGGGCCTGCGATCAATCATATCAACACCGCATCTAAATATAAAATAGAGCTCATGCAAGACGAAATCCAAAAGCACCGCGACAGTTATACAAAGCTCCAGCTCGAACAATTAAAAAAAGCCACTCATAATTTTGATTTGTCTCTTAACGATCAAATTAAATCGATTCAATCCTATAAACCTATAAGTGGAGGTTATAATATAAGCAGAAACTTTCGCTATAATTCCTATGATAAATATACAAATGCCTGTGTATACATTACTGACTTTGAATCTAATTTAGGAATTGCCAAGGCCGGTGATTTTTAAAAAAAGGCTCTCTATAAAGTACTTTTAGAGAGCCTTTTTGCTGTATTCATTACAAACGCGATTTCTTTATTTCTAGCGTTCTATAAATATTTTCTTCTCATGAGCCAGATAAAGCATCGCGTACATCCTAGGAATATCGAGGTTATATTTCATAAATAATAACCAAAATAAGGGTTTTAAGAGAGCTTTATAGCTCATTTATCGCGCAAGGAAACCTTATTGTTTGATACATCAACTAATAAAGAGTAAAGTTTTTCTATAATAAAGGTTAAAAGCGAAAGGATGAGTAACATGTTTAAAGACGGTTATGTAAAAGTAAATGATGTAAATCTTCATTATGTAACAAAAGGTGAAGGCGAGCTTATGCTGTTTTTACACGGATTCCCTTACTTTTGGTACACGTGGCACCATCAGTTAGAAGAGTTTTCCAAAGATTATCGCGTGGTAGCTGTAGATATGCGAGGCTATAACTTATCAGATAAGCCAGAAGAAATTTCTTCTTACAGCATGCCCATTCTAATGGAAGATGTAAAACAGCTAATTGAAGCATTTGGTGAAAAAGAGTGTGTGCTAGTGGCGCATGATTGGGGCGGCGCTGTTGCATGGGCATTCGCTTATACATATCCGCAGTATGTCAAAAATTTAGTGATGTTTGATGCACCGCACCCTTACACCTTTATAAGAGAGCTTGCTGAAAATCCTGCTCAACGAGAAGCAAGCAGCTATATGAGCTTTTTCCAACAGCCAAACTCTCAGGATGAGCTACTTGCAAATCATAGTGAAAAATTAAGAAACATGCTAACGGAGCCCGGTATCAAAAAAGGCTATTTAACAAAAGAAGAAGAAGCTAAATACGTAGAGGCGTGGAACCAGCCGAATGCAATGAAATCCATGCTTAACTACTACCGTGCGTCTTCACTTTACCCGTTTGAAGAGCGCGTTCATAAACCTGTAGCACTGCCGCATAAAGTATTCGAATCTCCAACTTTAATTGTATGGGGAAATGCGGACGAAGCGTTTGAAAATAGTAATTTAGATGGAATTGAAGAGTACGTTCCAAACGTAACGATTCACCGCTTAGATGGTGTAGGACATGCTCCTCAACATGAGCAGCCAGAAAAAGTGAATGAATTTATGAGAGAATTTTTAAGCAAATAAACGAGAGAAAGACTGCAGAATACGGTATACCGCCGTTTTGCAGTCTTTTTTTAAATGCTAAAAGCTGATTTCATCTATTTTTTACATGATTGGTTTATTTTTCAACGTTTTAACAAGTGTATACCGGGTATAAATTTCACTGTACAGATGCAGTCCCCCCAAAGGAACATGTACATTTCTTTCTTACTTACCCTTTTTGGAACTCTCTTTTTTGAGGGTTCTTTTTTTACGCATTTACTCTTTCCTTATCGGAAGAACAATCTTAAATAATGCCCCTCCCGTCTCTTTATTATCGACCGTGATGCTTCCTCCGTGGTTTTTCACAATGGAATGAGCAATATAAAGACCTAGCCCTAAGTTTCCGTGGCCGCTTGTTCTCGACGCATCTTCTCTGTAAAACTTTTTAAACACCTGCTCTTTGTTCGATAACGCAAAGCCGGGACCCGTATCATGTATTTCAAAGATTACTTCGTTATGATGAATGACGGTATTCCACCCTATCTCCCCTCGTTCAGGCGTATAGCGAATACAGTTTGTAATGATATTATCTAGCACTTGAGAAATACGCTGAGGATCTCCGTAAAATTGACTTGATGCTTCTGTTTCACTAACCGAAGATAAAAAGGCAATCTCTTTTTTTTGACATAAAAGCTGAAACTCGTCTGCTTTCTCATGAACAAATGAGATTATATCGATTGGCTCTCTCTTTACGGTAAAGCCCGGATTTTCGATCACAGATACTTCTTGCAGCTGATTTAATAGCTGAATCGAACGCTGTGTATTTGTGTAAATCGTATGTAAATATCGATTAAGCCTCTCCGGGTCTCTTTTGCTTCCTTCTACTAAAATTTCCGTATGTCCATGAATAATCGTAAGAGGCGTTCGTAAATCATGCGCAATCGCAGCCGTCATATCTTTGCGGTCTTCTTCTAGCTGCCACTGTTTAGCTAACGATTGCTTTAATTCTTTTCGCATTTCTTCAAAGGCGTGAAGCAGCTGACTTAATTCTTTGGCGTCTTGAGTGACCGACAGCGAAAAATCTAAATTATTATGCTGAATATTTTTAGCTGCGGTCATCAGCTCATTAAAAGGCCGTTCAATTTTTTTGCTAAATCGTCTTCCAAACAAATAAGCAAACAAATAAAAGTAAAGAAACGGGCTGGCTAGCGATACAAATGTGACAAGCGCAACGATCCATTTAATATTCGGATTAGCAGAAGCCATATTTAATTGATATCTTAGCGCAATCGCCCCGTTTACTTCGTCTTTTGAATTAAAAAGCGGATAAACTTTTATAATATATTTACCTGAGCGGATATTGGTATTGACCTGAGAGTAAAAATCCCGTTTATTTTTTATGTATGAAGTGGACATGGACCCATACACAATTTGCCCTTTTTTATTTATAATTTGATAATCCATTCCTTCTAGCGGAATCACCGCTTCTACTTGGTTTTTAGCATCTCTTGAAAGGAGCGCATCTTCTTTTTCTTTTACGAACTGAAGAATATCAGGAATTTGTTTTTCATAATAATTTGCGGGATTCAGTGCTCCGGGCATAAGAAACCAGTTTACTGCAATCACAATGCCCCACGTTAAAAGCGTCGCAAGCAGGCTGTACACCAAGATCAAATGAAAGGATAACACAAACTGCGCTTTTAACGTCGCCCGGTTCATCCATTTTTTTATTTTATCCATTTGTAACCAATTCCCCAAACGGTTGAGATGTAAGGCGTTTCGTCATATTTTAATAGTTTTGCTCTAATTTTCTTTACGTGTTCCGTAATCGTAGACGAATCTCCTTCCGCGTCATAGCCCCACACCTTTTCATACAGCTGCTCGCGTGTAAAAACCTGACCTGGATGAAGAGCGAGGAAATGAATGATCTCAAATTCTCTTGAAGTAAACGGAATTACTTCATTGCTATGTAAAATTTGATAGCCATTTAAATCAATGGTTAACTCTCCAAAGTGAAGCCTGTTATAGGAGTTACTGTTAATTCTCTGCTCTCGGCGCAGATGGGCGTAAATGCGGGCTTTTAGTTCTTTCATGCTAAAAGGCTTAACTAAGTAATCATCTCCACCCACTAATAGTCCTTTTACTCGGTCCTGCTCCGTTTGTTTAGCGCTTAGAAAGATAATGGGGCATGATATGCTTTTTCGGATCATTTCACAAAGTGCAAAGCCGTCCATGCCTGGCATCATCACATCCAGCACAATTAAGTCTGGATTTATTTTTAACTTTGTTAACGCTTCTTGCCCTTCGTAAGCAAACACCACCTCATATCCTTCATCTTGGAGCGCATCTTTCATAAATGAAATAATGTCTTTTTCGTCGTCCACTAGTAAAATTGTTTGCTTCATCTCCATCTCACCCTACCCATTCCTTCTTTTTCCATACGAATAGGTTTATTATAAGGCTAATAAGCAAAATTGGAAATAATAGGTTCACTAAAAATTCAGAGTTTGGCCTGCTTAATTCATGAAAAACAGAATCGGTTACGGAGAAAAAGAAGCTTAGTTTATCTGACACATACACACTTCCAATTAAAGCACCAATGGTTGCGACGTAAGATAAAATGGAATTAGGCATAAGAACACTCAGGATACTCCCGATACTAATAACCGCTATAAAGATGCAAAAACAAATGCCGTAAAATTTCAACGAATATAGTAACGCCCCTAAAGTCCCTAGCGTATGTCCGCCTAAAAATGTGGTTTCATTTACATGAGGCATAACCATTCTTCCAAGACATGTCCCCACTACCCACGTAATACAAAGAATAATAAAAACTAGTAAACATTGAACTGCCCACTTTACAAAAAACAGCTTCAAACGATGATGCGGCCGAATTAATACCATACGTAGCGCTCCGGACGTGTACTCGCCGTTAAAACTATCTGCCACAAACATAGGAATAACAATAAACGTAATCACAAACGATAGGTCTCGAAGAAGCAGTGGTGCTGAATTTAAAGAATCAATTTTTACGTCATGAGCCGCATCAAAAAATGAAATGCCTCCCCTTTGAAAGAAAAAGAACCAAATAAAAGCAAGTAATCCTATGTACACACCTAGTACCACTGCTGTCTTTTTCCGTTTAAACGTTCGCTCTAATTCACTGATAAAAAGTCCTGTCATCATGTCTTCTCTCCTTTTATAGAAACGATTCTTTTTTTCGAATAGCTACATATGTTAAACCGCCAAAAAATAAAATATAAAAACCTAAAACGCCGAAATTCCAGCCTACAAACTGCGGGTTTTCTGCC
This sequence comes from Priestia sp. TGN 0903, assembly GCF_050846855.1. Lineage (NCBI taxonomy): Bacteria > Bacillati > Bacillota > Bacilli > Caryophanales > Bacillaceae > Priestia > Priestia sp. TGN 0903. The sequence continues at coordinate 45,629 of NZ_JBOZGL010000003.1, read as the reverse complement.
ATCATGACTGTGATCCCCTGCCATTGAATCATCGGTACAGAAGTAAAGAAAAGCTGTCCAAAGAGCTCTTCACTCATCCACTGCTTAAATCCTGTTAATAAAGTCGGGTACGAAAACGAGATTAGTATAAAAGCAACCCCAATTCCAACAGCCGTAGTAGTCGTTTTACTAATAACAGAGATAAAAAACAGCACACAGCATATCGCAATCGTCGTTAAATAGGCATACCCATAGAATGCAAGATTATATACTAGCGCTTCTTTTATGTTGAAGACATGGCTGTGATAAAATACAAAGTAGCTTTGCGGATGTTCAAACATTAGAAAGCCTATCACATAACTCATACAAAAATACGTGATAAAAAACAGTAAATTAAACAGCAAAATCACTGCGGCTTTTGCGAGGATAATTTCTTTAAACGAATACGATCGTATCATGACCATTCTCAGCTGTCCTGATCGGTACTCTTCAGTAACAACGAGTGTAATAAAAACTAAGAACATGGCATTAAAAACGGTAAATAACATTTCGGCTAAGCTCAGTACAGGAAAGTTTCCCGCAAACGTATACTGCGGTAAATCGACTGTGAGTGCTCCATTTTGTTTTTGGAGATAAGAAGAAGCAACTAACAGCACAACTGGTACTAATAAAAAAGTCAGCCACGCCACTTTTCGTTTCCAAAGTCTCTCCCACTCCGCTACTAGCAGCTCCTTCATTGCGACACCAGCTCTACAAACGCATCTTCAAGATTTTTACCGGATGCTAACTGATCTAAAGCGCCGTCCCACATTAGCTCTCCTTCTCTCATCACCACAATTTGATCACATACTCGCTGTAATTCATCCAGTAAATGACTAGAGATTAAAATCGTTTTGTTATAGTCACGTTTTAAGGTAAAAAGCAGCTCGCGCAGTTCACGTACGCCCATTGGATCTAAGCCGTTGGCTGGCTCATCTAGTATCAACAGGTCCGGGTCGCCTAGGAGCGCTTGAGCAATGCCGAGCCTTTGCTTCATTCCCAGAGAATACGTTCGAACTTTATCGTTTTCTCTGCCGGTTAATCCCACAATATCAAGCACTTCTTTTACTCTTTTCTGCCTTTCTTGCTTTGTTGAAAATGGATGCAGGCGAGCTAAATTTGTCAGGTTTTCTTTTCCCGTCATATAAGGAAAAAAGATGGGTGACTCTACAATCGCACCAACGCTTTGCAGTGCTTCTTTCCTTTGTGAAACAATAGGTTTATTAGTAATAAAAACTTCTCCCCCAGTTGGTTTAATCAACCCCGTCAATAAACGAATTAACGTTGTTTTACCAGCTCCGTTTGGCCCTAGCAGTCCGCATATTTCTCCTTCCTCAATTTGAAACGATACTTCTTTTACTAAGTGACGACGTCTCACTTTTTTTGAAACGCTCTTTACCTCTAAAATAATATTTTTCATCTTAAATCCCCCCTACACGTAGTATAGGAGGGATTTATAAAGAATTTATAAAGTTTATAAAAATTATTGTACAGGTTTTTTAGCTAAGATATAGGATACCACTGCGAATAAAAGCAAAAATACAGATAAAAACAAATAGCTAGCGCCTTCAAAGCCTCTTACCTCTACATAGCCAATATAAAGAAGAACAGCGGCAGCAATAACGGTTAGCATGGAAGGAATCATTCTAATGACCTTGTTCCATTTCATTTTTCTGAATAGCCAAGTTAACATGAGTATAAGTACACCTGGCAGCAGGGCAATCAGTAAAGGACCGCCTATCATCATATCTATCAACCTCTCTAAATCCTAATCATTCACCTATAATAAAAATAATAAACTTACGGCTCAGAAATTCCATTTGCAATCGCTAATAAAAACATCAAAGCAGAAAGCAACACAAAAAAGATGCTGTTTGCGATAATGCTAAACCACACAACCCTCTGCTTTTTCGTTCGAACTCCTAAAACTAACGCCACAATAAAACCAACGTCTATGGCAAAAAACAGCCACAGCGGAATAGTCAAATCACCGCTTCTACTTGGAAAAATTGAATTTGATGGGAATATCCGATTCGCAAAAAACACTACAAACGCAGCTGCCAGCAAAATAACGGTTAATAAAATCGGCTTATTTTCTTTGGAAACACTCATTTCAAATACCCTCCTAACTAAAGAAAATAATACCATATAGTACTAAATTGAAATATACAAATTATAAATTCTCAACACCAGAAAGAAAAAGAGGACATAGATTTTATCTACGTCCTCTTTTTTTATTCATCTGGTACATATTCTAAAATGTCCCCTGGCTGACAGTCTAGCACTTCACAAATGGCTTCCAGCGTAGTGAAGCGTATGGCCTTCGCTTTTTCAGTTTTTAAGATAGAGAGATTGCTTTTGGTAATCCCAACTCGATCTGCTAGCTCATTTAAAGATATTTTCCTTTTGGCCATCATGACGTCTAAATTGACTCTAATCATCTCTGACCTCCTATATAGTAAGTTCACTTTCCTGGGCAATTGCAACTGCTTTTTTAAAGAATGCCCCTAAAAGAAGGATAAAAACGGCTGCTATAAACAGAATACCATCTATTGAGTACGAAATAGTAATAGTTCCATGTTTAAGATTTAATAAAGGAGCTAATTTAGCAGCAATAAAAAACTTGGGAATTCCAGCCGCAAACGATCCTATTAAAAAGATAATACCTGTTGCAAAAATAGCTTTTGTGTTGCTTGAAACAAAGATAATTCCCTTAGCTGCATTTTTAAATAATACTTTAAAATTCCAAAGCATTGCAATCGATAAAAAACAAGAAATCAATAAGGCTACAATCCAAATTTGGACTAATTTTGTATCCGGAATTTCGTTCAGCTTAACATCAAACAATCCTTTTCCTAATGATAAATTAAAAGATGAGTTCTGTAAGATCGAGTCGTCAAACTGAAGGTAAATAACCATTATTCCCATAATACCTGCTACAAAAATATTAAACCAAAATAAAGTGTTGACCAGATAAAAAAGAATTCGATAACCATTTGTTCGTTTCATGTAAACATCCTCCATAACTGTTGTTAGGATTAATTTACCATGTATATATAAGGAAATCAATGATTATTTATCGAAAAACAATAAATTTTATATTTTTTTTGATAAATAATAGTCGTTTTAGATAAAAATAAGAGATTCTATTGTAATGACATATAGACTTAATTTATATAAACAGCAGTCTTAGCCATAGCTTATTCTAAATATTCTTCCGCTAAAGAAGGATTTAAATAACGAGCCATGCCGGTTTTCATTTTACGAAATCCTGCTTTTTTATAAAACTCTTCATTACCCGCTGTGGAAACAAGGTGAATGCAGGAAATATCATTAAGCTGAGCAAGCAGGTTTTCTATAATTTGCTGGCCAATTCCTTTGTTCTGATAGTGCTCATCAATCACAACATCATAAATCGCAGCATTAAACACCCCGTCTGAAAGAGCTCTGCCAAACCCTGCTATGTTATCTTCATCATAAGCAATAGCTACTACGTTGCTTGATTGAAATACTTTTTTAATTTTTTCTTCATTATGGTTCGTCCATCCTACCGAGTGATAAATTTCTTTCATTCTCGACCACTCAACGTTTTCTATAGAATGTGAAAAGGAAATTTTCATAGAATCTACTCCTTTTATTTTTTATAAACTATTTCTTTTTTCAAAAACAAAAGTCCTTGGTAGATTATTACGAGTATGTGTATACGATAAAAAGCATCATACATGTCAGTGATGATTTATAAACGTTAACTTCTATATTTAACCGCAAAAAAGGTACAAATCATCTGCGATTTGCACCTACAATAACTACGTTCGTTTACTTAATAATCATAACCGGACAGTGTACTCGTTTAGCTACTTTATGACTGACGCTGCCTAGCACCATTTCTTGAAGAGAATTTAAGCCTCGGCTTCCTATTACCACCAGATCAAAGTTGTTTTTATTGGCGTAGGCTACAATGGTTGGCCCCGGGTCGCCGCGTTCTATTTTAAGCTGATGCGCTATCTGCTTCTTTTCAAAGCAGCTCTTTATTTCTTCGAGCGCTTGCTGTCTTTTTTGTTTCAGCTCTCCGTGTAAAATTTCGGTTTTCGCCTTTGATAAGTCAATAACCGAAATAATTTCTACTTTTGATTGCGGTATGAAAGAAGCAACTTGTATCGCATGCTCCGCGGCTCTTTTTGAATGTTCTGATCCATCTACAGCTAACAAGATTTTTTGATACATTCATTGTCCCCCTATCAATGAGCTGATGCTCTTGCATTTGACTTGTTGTAAGTCGCTAACCTTTGAAGCAGCTCCTCACTTACATCATTTAAACCTGTCAGCTTCACTTCAGCAGACGTTTGTTCTTTTAACTTTAATACGACTTTATCAATGGCCGCTACGGCTGAGTCGTCCCAAATATGCGCTTCTGAAAAATCAATTAAAATTAAATCTTGTTTTTCTGCAAACGAAAACGAGTTAACAAAGTCTTCTACAGAGGCAAAGAACAGCTGACCTTTTACTTTGTAAACTGTTCGATGTTCGGATTCTTTTGCTGACACATCTAGCTTTGAAATTTTAGCCGCAAAGAAAACTGCGCTTAAAATAACACCTGCAATAACTCCTTTGGATAAATCGTGTGTTGCTACAACCGTAATCACCGTCACAAGCATCACGACGGTATCTGTTAAAGGAACTTTTGTGAGCGTACGAAGTGAAGACCAATCAAATGTTCCGATCGATACCATAATCATGACCCCTGCTAGTGCAGCCATTGGAATTTTGACAACCCAGTCCCCTAGCACCAAGATGAGAAACATAAGAAATATCCCCGCTACAAACGTTGATAAACGACCGCGTCCGCCTGATTTTACATTGATAACGGTTTGACCGATCATCGCACAGCCGGCCATGCCGCCAAAGAAACCAACGACGATATTCGCAATTCCTTGCCCTCTGCTTTCTTGGTTTTTATTACTAGACGTATCTGTCATATCGTCCACAATCGATGCCGTCAGCAGCGATTCCGTTAATCCGACAATAGATAATCCTAGCGCTGTCGGAAAAATGATGGACAGTGTTTCCATATTCCAAGGAACGTTAGGAATAGAAAACACCGGCAGTGACTTTGTAATTTCTCCTAAGTCTCCTACTGTACGCAAATTAAATCCTCCAAAAATAGCTACAATTGTCATGACGACAATCGCTACTAATGGCGAAGGCACTGCTTTTGTAAAGCGCGGTAAAACGTAAATAATAACAAGAGTTAACGCCACAAACACATACGTCATCGTTGAGATTCCTACAAAATGCGGAACTTGTGCCATAAAAATTAAAATCGCTAATGCATTCACAAATCCTACCATCACGGATCGAGGAATGAATTTCATAAAGCGAGCAATTTTAAAGATGCCAAACAGAAGTTGAATCACACCCGTTAAAATAGTCGTTGCCCATAAATACTCCATTCCATGCTCTTTTACGAGTGTCACCATCAGCAGGGCCATCGCGCCGGTAGCTGCAGAAATCATCGCAGGACGCCCTCCTACAAAGGCCATCACAACGGCGATACAAAAAGATGCGTGTAAGCCCACCATCGGATCTACCCCGGCAATAATAGAAAATGCAATAGCTTCAGGAATGAGCGCAAGTGCTACGACAATACCTGAAAGAATATCTCCTTTCACGTTGCCAAACCACTCCACTTTTAATTTATTGAACATGATAACCAAAAACACCTTTCTCTCTATAGTCATAAACGTTTACTGTACGCTTTTCTAGATTTTGGACAATAAAAGTAGTAAAATAGAAAATAAATAGCACCTAAATGGAACGTTTATGGTACTTTTAATATATAAAAAAATGAGTGAAAACAGCCCAACATATCCCATCTTCCTCAAGTATTATATTTACGTACATGAAACACGTTTATTAAAACGATGAAGTCAGCTTCTTTATTTTTTCCTCATTTAATCCAAACGCTTCTTTCACTTTATTTTCTAAGTCCTCTGTAATCCTCCTCTTCCCAACTTCCACTAATGCAATGAGTGAAAAACTGCAGTTTACTCTTTCAGCGAAATTCCGCTGATTCAAATTGTAGCTTTTCCGAATCAATTTGATGGTGTCTTTATCCATATTGTCACCTCGCTTTTTTTATATAAGTGGCTTCCAACTCTCATAGAAGCCGAGACGTTGTTAACAACTAAAACTCTAGCAGACCTAAACCAAAATGTCTATCACTTTTTGTTCCAAAAACGATCTTTTTTGGAACTATACTTCTTTTTATACTGAAAAGAAATGTTATGAGCGGAAGGAATTTGGTACAATAGGTAAATATAAATAAACAATCCATGCAGGAGATGGTGTAGTGATTATTGGTTATACCCGTCCATATAGCGAAGATGAAAACTTGGACAAACAGTTACAGGCGTTGCAGCCTTTTAATTGCGATAAAATTTATCATGAAAAAACAAATTCCATAAAAAAAAGAGTAGAATTCGATGAGATGGTAGCTTCACTTCAGCCAGGCGATACAGTCGTTGTGTATAAATTTTACTGCATTGCAGACTCTACTCGGCACCTTATTGAATTAATTGAATATCTTTCAGATAATCATGTTCACTTTGTATCGATTTTGGATGACGTTGATACATCCACCGAACAAGGAAAAACCTTTTTCAGTACCATTAAACGTATTGGTGAATTTCAACATGACGTGATCAGTGAACGCACAAAAGCCGGTCTTCAAGAAGCAAAATCAAAAGGAAAAAGCGGCGGCCGGCCAAAAAAACCTGACTATAACGTCCACCGAGCACTTGACATGTACTGGAGTAAAAACTATACGATTGCTCAAATTACAGAAGCTACAGGTATAAGCAAGACGACTTTGTACCGTTACTTAGATAACTAAAGCACATGTAAAAAAGACGTCCTTTTATTCGGTAAAAAGGCCGTCTTTTTTTAGTGACTATATCACTGAAGGTATTTAGGATTCGGTTTAGAATGGTGATTAATTTCTTCAAATATATTTGAAGAAGGTTTAGACGACACTTTGTTATGTAAATCTTGCGCAGGCACGCTGGTTTGAGAAAAAGATGACATATATAATTCCATCAACTGTTTAAAGTCCCCTACAGTCAAAGGTTTTGCATCTTCTCGAAGTTCGTATCCTAACTGTCCATTTGGTTCGATTGTGGCGATTTTAACATCTTTTATGTTTGATATACCTGCATTTCGTAATCTCATTTCTAATTGATCGGCGGTTAAACGTAATTTTTTAAGCTGCTTAGTATCTAATTGACCGTTATTTATAACGATTTTAGATTTACCTGTCAGAAATTTTTCAAATCCATTAAACTTTAATTGTAAGTACTCTAAAACTAAAATAGCAAGAACAAAAATTGCTGCCCCGCCAATGGCTTTTAGCATACTTTTCTCAACAATAGGTTGTACAATGATGGTACCTAAGGAAATCATAACGACCGTTTGAGCGAGCGTCATTTGAGCAATCGATTTCCTCCCCGCTATTCTTAGTAATAATATTCCCGATAAAATCAAGATTACAGATTGCCAAATAAAATTCATAATATCATCCTTTTTATTACAGTCTGCTTTTAGATTAGGCATCTGAAAGCAAATTATTCATGTATCAAAAATTTCGTTTCCACTCCTCATACCCTAATAAAGTTAGAAAACAAAAAGATACCTTACGTAAAGGTATCTTTTTGTTTTGTTATTTTCTTTCTCGGAATCACAGGACTTATACAGATTGATCAATGCAGCGTATTAATCTTGTTTCGATGTCTTCTGCTAGTGTTTGGAGCTCTCCATTATGAAGCATATTAATCATAGCCGTAGGCCTAGGCATGCCAATCTTTGTTTCACTTTCATCTTGATATACAACCATTTTACAAGGGAGAAAATATCCTACTAAAAGATTTTGCGAAAGAACACGCTGAGCTTCTTTCGGATTACACACTTCTAATACTGTAAACGGTGTATGAAAGTCCTGCCCTTTTTCCTGTAGCTTTGCAGTTAAATCGAAATTCCACAAAACACCGAACCCTTCGCTTTTTAAGTTTTCTTCTAGAGAACTAATCGCTTCTTCTAGGCTTTTCGAGGTTTTTACCGTGTAATCAAACATCCAATCTCCTCCTGTTAAGTTAGAATGAATTCCTTTCTTCTACGAAACTTGAAGTTCATGTTATTCTGCCCCATCCTTAAAGTTTAAATCTATAGAATATCAGCAGCAGCAGCTCCAAATAAAATTACATCGCATGCTTTACCCCTTTTTTAACAAGTACCCAGTTCGCTGGATAGCTTGTACAAAAGCCAATGATCATGGCGATTTGCATCATAAACCAAAAGACCGCGCTGTCTGGTTTGGGTGCCTGTGCAAAAAAGACATAATGTGATAAAGCCATCCAGCCGAACATTCCTATTTCAAACGCAATAAGCGACCACGTATCTGCTTTTACCGCATTTTTCAGCTCATCTTTTGAGCCGTTATCTTTCATACTCATGCCGTAGTATTGAAAAGCAATTCCCGCTATATAAGCAAGAATAAATTCCACTACGTAATCTGCAAAAAGTACGCTTCCGGCAATCGTCCATCCCGTTAAAAATACGATTGGTGCGCCAATTAAATCTCCGACCGAGCACCCGCTGCTGCAGTGGGTCGTAGATACAAAAACACTTTGCCAAAAAGGCTTCTTACTATGATGGTGTTCATGATGATCTTCATGGCTATGATGCATATGTTCAGAGGAATCATGAGCGTGATCGTGTTTCTTTCGATCTTTACGGCCTAATTTAAAGTAAAACCATATCCCGACGACAGGAAAATATAGGCCCGTAATAGGCCACACAATATTCATCACAAACATCATCTGCGGATGCCTGATCACGTCGATTGTAATAACTAAAAATTGAATAATTCCGATTGTAATAGCTATATAAGAAAGTATTTCTAGCCAGCTCATGTGCTACACTCCTTTAAGATTTATCTATCACCTACATACCCTCTACCCCTATATCTAAACGTAAAAAAGAGAAACTGCTCATTACTTAATAAGTTTTACAATGCTGTTATCTTTTATTAGGTTTAATAAACTAAACGATAGTCTAATGTAATAGGGAGAAGAAAAATAAGGAGGAATTTTACAATGTCTAACGAAAATTATCAAACTGTTATTCAAACGCTGCATGAATGTATGAGTGCCTGCAACCAATGTTTTGATGCTTGCTTAAAAGAAGAAAATGTGGGTATGATGGTGGACTGTATTCGCTTTGACAGAGAGTGTGCAGATATGTGCGGATATTTGGAACAAGCTTTAGAAAGAGGAACGCCTTTCGTTGCTGAACTGGCTGGAGTTTGCGCCGAAATTTGCGAAAAATGCGGAAATGAGTGTAAGAAACACGATCATGATCACTGTCAAAGATGTGCAGAGGCTTGCTTGAAATGCGCGGATGAATGTAGAAAATTAGCTGCATAATCTTTGGAACATAAGAAAGCTAGAACCCTTGAAGCGCATTTCAGGCATTAAGGGTTCTTTTTAGTGATACGGGAGGAGAGAATCTATAGGCTTTCTAAAAAACGAATAAACTTTTTAAGACTTTGCGAGCGCTGCTTCCCTTTCTTTACTATAAAATCAATTTGAACGTCTTCTGCAAGCTCTTCGTATTCAATTCTTTTCATATCACCACGAGAATTTACTACGCTAGCCGGGACTACACTCATCCCCAGTCCATCGCGGACACCTTGTAAAATCGCTTCTAATGAATCAAATTCCATCATGTTGGCTTTATGTGTATGATGTTCTTTTGAAAACGCTACTAGTCTGTTTCTATAGATGCAGTTTACATCACTATTGATGAGCAGCATTGGTGAGGTTTTTTCTTCTATGTCTTCAGACGTAGGTGAGATGAGTACCACCTTTTCTGCATAGTGATAAACTCTTTCAAACTGAGCCCCGTTATAGGTACCGCTAAGAAAAAGTCCATCAATTTCCCCGTACGAAAGCATTTCTTGCAAGACTTGTTTTCTATCTGTTTTGATTTTAACTTCAATATCCCGATGTTCTTTCAAAAAAGACGAAAATAAAGCTGGAACTTTACTAGCAGAAACCGTCTGCGACGCACCAATGATTAAAGATGTTCTAAACTTATTCGGATTAACTTCTGCTTTAGCTTCCTCCATTAACAGTAAAATACGCTGTGCATAGTTAAACAAAGCTTCCCCTTCATCCGTTAACGTGACTCCTCTATTTGTGCGTGTCAGTAATTTAGTATCTAACTCTTCCTCTAATTTTTTTATGCGCTGACTGATATGCGGTTGAACATATCCTAATACCTCGGCGGCTTTTGATAGTGATTTTGTTTCTGCCACACATTTAAAAATTCGTAAGTCTTGGCTTTCCAATTTCCATTCCTCCGCTGATATCATTTTAAATGATACCTCTCTTAGTATTACCTATTATATCCTTTTTTTTATCGAAGATATAATAAAAGATGTTGAGAGAAAGGAAGGTTAAGAGAAATGAACGATTTTAAAAACAAAGTATTTATTATCACAGGCGGAGGCACTGGTGTAGGCAAAGCAACGGCTTTAAAGCTAGCCGATAAAGGCGCAAAACTTGTGATAAACTACAGCAACTCAGAAAAGGAAGCTAAAAAAGCTGTGGAAGAAATTTTAGAAAAAGGAAGTATGGCTTTTGCTTTTAAAGCGAATGTAGCCAACGAGAATGAAGTGAATGAAATGATTCATCAAACGATTGCACAATTCGGACGGTTAGATGGATTAGTGAATAACGCTAGTATTACTGCTCAAATCCCGATGCATGACTTAGAGTCTGCAACGGATGACGTATGGGACTCTTTATATGATATAAACGTAAAAGGCATGTTTCACTGTGTAAAAGCAGCCGTTCCACATATGAAAAAACAAAAGTCAGGAGCGATTGTTAATGTAGGAAGTGTTGCCGGCACAACTGGAATTGGCTCGTCTATTCCTTATGCAGCAACAAAAGCAGCGATTCATACGATGACAAAATCGTTAGCGATTGCACTGGCACCCCATATTCGAGTCAACTGCATCTCTCCTGGTGCAGTCGACACAAGGTGGTGGTCTGGCAACGAAGATAAAATGTATCAGCTTACAGGAAATCTGCCTCTTCAGCGCATTTCTTCTCCTGAAGATATCGCAGATGCTATTCTTTTTCAGTTAAAACAAGAGTCCGTGACGGGCCAAGTGTTTACGATTGATAACGGACAAACTCTTTAAGCATATGAAAATATTCCAAAAAATAAACCCCACTACTAGAAAGAAATAGTAGTGGGGTTATAATAAGCACTATGCTACTGATTGGCTCTCTCTTTCCCCAGTGAAAATCCTTCAAACAGCCGGCCTCCATATGGTTCTAACACTTTATCAACCAGTTGAATCACTTTATCTTTATTCCCTGTTTTATAAAAGGTATCAAATGCCTCTACAAACTCTTTACTAAAGCGTTCATTATAGTGATTCAAAGACCGGACAATCCATTTAGAATCCCCGATCCAATGACCGTTTGTTCTTAACACAAATTCATGCGTTATATAAGCGAGCGTGTTGGCAATAAAAAGTGCTTCACCTGTATTTGAAGAACCGATTAAATCATCCAACGCATCGCTTATAAAATATCTTTTTAATCTAATCGTCTCTTCCGACCATTTTTCCGGGCCTTTTTCAAGTAAGTGTTTCGCTTCTTTTTTTATAGACTGGATTACTCCTTTATCCACTAAAATAATTCCCTCGGAAATCATTCTTGGCAGTGAAGGTCTAGCCCTCTTACAGTCGCTTTTAAAAAAGACTTGGTATGAAGTCCGATTATGAGCAAAAACTTCAATGGCCCATCTAAATTCAATGAGTGACTCTCTAAAAGAAGAAGGAAAATCATCATCAAAAATAACAAGATCAAGGTCAGACGTGTGTGTAGCCTCTCCTCTTACTACGCTTCCGGCGAGTAATGCGCCTTGACAATTAGGATAATGCTTAGAAATAAATTGTGCAGCTGCTTGCAGCGGTTCTAACCTTTTTAGCTCTTTCATCGTATTCCTCCAGAAAATGATATATATTGTTTTTCTGGTTAGAACGTGGAAATTCCTTTAACAATAAGTTCTTATTTAACCTTTCTGAACATGTCTACTGTATTTACTTTTAGTTACCGTCATTTAAATGACTCTTTTATCCAAATTCCCCCTTGCCTTAAAGTTAACTTTAACGTTTAAGCTAGTTTTATAGTTTTTAAAATACAAAAAAGGGGAAACACTATGCTAATTAAAAGAATAACGGTGCAACTTTCCGGTGGACTTCTAGCTAGACATACAGCTTTGTTTGTACGCGAAGCGTGTTCGTTTCAAAGTGATATTTTTCTTGCGAAAGATGGAAAATGTGTAAGTGGAAAAAGCATCATGAAGGTAATGGCTTTGGCTGTTAAGAAAGGAGATGAAATAACACTGCTGACAAATGGAGTTGATGAACAAGCTGCCGCTCGCACCCTTGAAGAATTTCTTTTAACTAAACATAGATAGAAAGCTGCCATGCTATTCCTTCCTTTCCTTTTTTCATAAAGTCATAGAACGAAATTTTTTTCAAAAAACTCTTGCTTTAAAGTCGACTTTAACGTTTAAGCTAGTATTGTAGTTTTTAAATACATCAAGCGTAGTCAGTGAATGCACGTTTAGTAGCAACTGGTTATGTTTAATACGAAAGGATTGTGTTTTTACTTATGTGTAATAATCATCAACATACAACAACATCACGTGTTTTAAGTGCACCGCACGCAAAGGCAAAATTTGAAAATACGACAATTGAACGCAGAGAACTGCGAGCAGACGACGTTTTAATTGATATTAAGTTTAGCGGTATCTGTCACTCTGATATTCATAGTGCATTTGATGAGTGGGGCGGCGGGATGTTCCCGATGGTTCCTGGTCACGAAATCGCAGGAGTAGTTGAAGCAGTTGGCGAAAACGTAACAAAATACAAGGTTGGCGATCGCGTAGGCGTTGGATGTTTCGTTGACTCTTGCGGAGAGTGCGAGTACTGTGTGAACGGTGACGAGCAATACTGTACAAAAGGCGTTGTTCAAACGTACAATTCATTGGATTACGATGGAAACCTTACATACGGCGGCTACAGCCAAAAAATCGTCGTAAAAGAAGGATTCGTTGTTCGTATTCCTGATAACTTAAGTATGGATGCAGCAAGTCCGCTTCTATGCGCAGGGATTACAACATTTTCTCCATTAAAGCACTGGAATGCTGGCCCTGGCAAAAAAGTGGCGATCGTGGGAATGGGCGGCCTTGGACATGTAGCGATTCAATTTGCACATGCAATGGGTGCTGAAGTGACGGTATTGAGCCGTTCTAACAATAAAAAAGAAGAAGCACTAAGCTTTGGTGCAGATCATTATTTTGCAACAAGTGATGAAACGACGTTTACTGAATTAGCTGGTCGTTTTGATCTTATCTTAAACACGGTATCTGCTAACTTAAACGTGGATCAATATTTATCTTTACTTCGCGTAGATGGAACGCTTGTTAACGTGGGCGCACCTGCTAACCCAGATCAATACAGCGTATTCTCCCTTATCATGGGACGTCGCAGCATTGCGGGTTCACTTGTAGGCGGCATTCGTGAAACACAAGAAATGCTTGATTTTGCGGCTGAACACGGCGTTGCTCCTATGATCGAAGTTATCGATGCAAATCAAGTAGACGAAGCGTATGAGCGCGTTCTTCGCAGCGACGTTCGCTATCGATTTGTTATTGACATTTCTACACTGTAAGTTTAGAAAAAAGCGGGCAGCTAATTGGATTAGCTGCCCGCTTTTTATTTCTTTATAAAATAAAAAACAAACGGTAAATTAGGCTTTAGATGAAAGCTCTTCCCGGTACTTTTGCTCTAATTTATCATAGTAGTCAATTTTCGTTTCCACTTTTCTAAAAGCTGCGTCCAGCTCTCTTTGTTTTTCCATCATTTTCTCTCTATGCTTTTCAAATATCTGCTTGCGCAAACCGATTGTATCATCACCTTCTTGTGTTAATTCAACAATTTTACGTAACTCTAAAAGAGAGATGTCTGTTTTTCGTAAGCAAATAATAAATTCCAGCCACTCGATATCCGACTCGCTAAAAATACGATTTCCGTTTTCGTCTCTTTTTATAAAAGGCAAAAGCCCTTGCTGCTCGTAGTATCGAAGCGTATGCGTAGGCAGCCCTACCTTTGCAGCGGCCTCTTTAATATGATATTCCATTCCACTATACCCTCCATCGCCATTCTTAGTACGGCGTTTGCTTTATGTATCTAAGCTTCCCTTTTCAAGGGTGCTTTCAACTCATCTTCTAGGTTTCTACTATACGATATATATAATCAAATCCGCTATTTTCTTTGCTATGAGATAACTGTATAAATAGTATCATAAACATTAAAGCAAACGTGAAGGCAACTTATAAAGAGCTGCCGTGAAATCAGCAGCTCTTTTCATTTATATATAAAATACGATTAATCTGCGGCCATCACTTTACTTAGTTCATTTAATAAATAATCCAGGGTTTGACTGATTCGAACTGTATTACGACTTGTAAGACCTTCTGTAAGTCCCAACATAACCATGTGCTCTCTTGCTGTTTCGATTTCTGTCATTAAGACTTGCATGACAACTCCTTTATACCACTTCACAGCTCATCACCCCTTTTTACTATACATATATCTCATATGCGGCAATCTTAAACCTATCATACAGGTTTTTGGGGGTGAATAGCGAGTTTTAGACCTTCAACAGCTGTATTTTTTATGAAGTAAATATACTAATATACTTATTGAAATAGAAAGTATCACTCCCCTTACTACTAGAAGTGAAGAAAAGGCCCCCTAAATGGAGGTCTTTTCTTATTTCTTATAAAGCAGTCTAATACAAAGCCTTAGCCTTTAAAATATTCTCGGTAATACGAACCTTTCTCACACTCTATCTCATAGCGCAGCCTCGTTTGCTTCCTGTAAAGCTCTTCGGACAGCTCATTAAATTCACCTTCTGTGATAGATCCATGAATTAAATTGTTGAATAAATTATTAAGATGTTCAGTTAATTCTTGAAGTTTTTTTTCTTTCAATGAACGTCACCCTTTAAAATAATTTTCATCTTCTAAAATTATATCAAATAAAACGTTTTCATACGATATATTTTTTACTGAATTATCGTATTAAAGTGATGAAAGTATTTTTTAACCACCGAAAAACAATCAAAGAGCTCAGAGAAATCATTAATTACATGATTTGGGCAAAAAATAAGTGGATAAAGACCGCGGACAAAAAGGCAAATGGTATCAACCGTTTTGACAAAAGCATAGGATGAAAAGAAAAATGAAACGAGAAAAGGAGAATGAGTATGCACTATGCACCTTATTATCATCAGTGGCAGACCCCAGTGTACTATGGCTGGCAGCCATATAGTTATTATGTGCCGAATCACTATCACACCAGCGAACAGTTTCAACAAAGAAACGGTAAATTAAAGGACTACGGACCAAGGCCATTTGTTATTAACATTAATGAAGCGTCAAAGCAAAACAATACGTACCGCACTGCTTTATGGACGGGAACACATTTACAAGTGACGCTAATGAGTCTCAAGCCCGGTGAAGATATCGGCTTAGAAATCCACCCTAACGTTGATCAATTCCTGCGCATTGAACAAGGGCAAGGCGTTGTTCAAATGGGCAAAAGTAAAAACAACCTAACCTTTAAACGAAAAGTCTACGATGATGATGCGATATTTATCCCTGCCGGAACGTGGCATGATCTCACTAATACGGGTACCACTCCGCTAAAGCTTTACTCCATCTACGCTCCTCCAAACCATCCGTTTGGCACAGTTCATGTGACAAAAGCAAATGCCTTAGCTGAAGAACATTAACTAACATAAGCTCGCTAGAAAATCGGTGTACTACCTTTTCTAGCGAGCTTTTTTTAACTTGCTATACATAAAGGATTTTATAGCCAAAGAAAGAATTATAGAATAAACGAACCTTTTTAAACAGCTTAAAATAACTGAAAGGCAAACGGGCGATGAAATTATTTTATAAAATTCCTAAATCAAACGTAAATCCTTCCCTTAAACTAGCAAGAAAAGTTCTATATATATCGGTAGAAGCAGTCATTATGACCATGCTTGTGATTAAATCTTTTACTGTGGCCTATGAAAACGACATAAATTTAATTCTCAGGCAGCTAAATGAACTAAAAGCTTCGATTGGCGGATTTGGCATAAACGAAGCTCTATTTTGGTTTATGATAAAATGCAGTATTTGTACCATCGTTACATTTGATATTTGCTTATATTTTCAAAAAAAGCTAAAAAGAAACCAAAAAGATTTATGATGTATACGCTAAAGCTTTTACATCGGACCGCTGTTAATTTCCGTACAAGTTGGATTCACAATCAAGAATCAAACTCGTTCGGATCTTCCTTTAGCAAAAATACTTTTGCCCCAGCTCCATTTTTAATAGAAAAATAATAAAAGCAGAGGCATATCACGCCTCTACTTTCTACTTTCTGTTTAAAAATCTACATCGATATCTTCTTGAATGGTTCCGGTCACTTTTTCACTTTTAATTAACTGACCTTCTTTAAACGTTTCTTCCTCATCCGTAACGGGTTTCAGCTGCTTATAAGAAGGAGCTGATGCAGAGCCAAGCTCTTTTTTAAGCAAGTGAATTTCTCCTAACAGCTCGGTTCTCAATGAATGAACTAACGATTGAAAATCTTCTTCGCGGCTGTCTTTCTGCCCGTTTTGTTCCACAAGCTTCGCTACATAATCCTGAAGTTCATTTGAGTGCTTGGACTCATACTCCTCACGATTTGCAGCAAAACGTGAATTCATTTCTTGTTTTAGCAAGTCAATTTCGCCCAGCAGCTCTTTTCGAAGTGAATGAACGAGCGACTCGACTTCATCTTTTTTATTCATTTTTTGCAAGTCTTGCTGTATGAGTCTCACTATATAGTTCTGCAGCTCGTTTGCCTGCTGTTTTTCTTTTAGAAATGAAGACACTTCTGACGGAATGTCAGCAGTTTCAATTGTAAAACTTGCATGTTCATCTCTATTACTTACGGTCTTTCCCCTTGCTCCCATCATATCTGCTGATAGATTCCCAGCTGTTAGAAACGCATTTGATAATAAGTAAAATGGTGCAGCCACCTGGGAGCTTAGCTGACCGTACCAATCGTCTAGCGCTTCCTTAAGGCGAGTGTGTTGATGACTCATGTATGCTCCCCCTTTTTAAGCGTGAACCGCTGCGTTTGTTTCATGTCTGCTTAAAATTTCAAGACCGTATAAATTTAACTTTCGTGTCTCCGGCAAGAAAAGATGGTTTTCTTCTCTGATTTCTTCCCCGTACATGTTATCAATCTGCTCTGCAATAAACTGTTGAAGGATAGGAGCCAGTCCTCCAATATAAATATATTTATAGACTTTATCTTTTGGCGATGGAAATAGATTTTCAACTTTTGTTAATAAAATTTGCGTGTATTCTCTAAGCGAAGCGTGAATAGGCTCCGTGAGATCTACTTTTTTCCCGCTATTGCCGTCTCTTTGCTCCATTTTTGCTTTATGGATATTGGCAATAATAAATTCTTCTAATGAACGAACATCATCAAAATACTCAAGCAGCTTTTCATTTCTTAGCTTTTCAATATGCTTCAAATATGAAATATCCGTAAGACACTTCAACGAATTTCTGCTTTTAGGAGCTTGAAGCCCTGCAGGAAGCAGTGCCAGGTCAACCGTACCTCCGCCCAAATCTACAATTAGTGTTTCAAAATGTTTGAATGCATTTGCTTCTTCTCTATCTTGTAATTCAAAATCTTTTTTGATCGCCCAGCGAGCCACTTCGCTTTCAATACGGCATTTGCTCGTTTCAATGTTCACAGTGACCGTTTTTTCTAACCCAGGAGTCAATACCGTTACCGTATGCTCTCCTTGAAAACGTTCGGCCATCTTCTGCTGCATTTCACTGAATTTATTTGTTTTCTTAAGCAGCCAAATCGGAAGCATAGTCGAGAAAAAATTAATCGTCACATGATTATCCTCTTTGTCTTTTCCTTTAAGTATGTTGTAATAAGCAACTGAAGCTAAAAACATCACATAAGGAATATCAGATTCAGTTTTATTATGTAACTTATTAATATGGATATTGCCTAGCACGTGTTTCTCTGCGGCGTCTCCTACTAAATAATACTTTTCTACTCCTTCAATTGTGGTAGAAATCAGTAAATTTTGAAGAAGTAATTCCGGTTCATTTACACTTGAAGGAAAATGCCCCTCTGCCTGATCTTTTGTGATTTCTACTACGTTTGTAGGAATTTCATAGTAATAACCATCCACTAGCGTTTGAAAAATTGAGTTACCAAAATCAACGTTTTGACGTTTGATATCCATCCTTGTTTCTCCCCTTTATCTTTTCGTGACAACACTAATAAGTATATATTTTCCTCATTTGTTTGTCTAAGTATTTAAATAATTTATGTTATTCGAAATTGACAATTAATTAATTTTAGACGGCTAATGTAATTGAAAAGCGCTTGAAATGCTTCTTTTTACCAGTACCCCTTTTTACAAAGAATGTAACATGTGACGCTGTGACTTCCCCTTAAATTTTTCGTAATATAAGCCGTTCTTTTATTTTTTAGAGACACGAGAAAATAAAGAGGTGGAAACATAATTAAATCAACCCAATCGAAAGACGAACAAATGAGATAAATGAGATAAATGAGTTGGACTGCTTTTTACACCGCTGGTGATTTCCGTGCAGGACTTCGCTTTCCGCGGGCGGCCGGTGAGCCTCCTCGTCGCTTATGCTCCTGCGGGGTCTCACCTGTTCCGCTTTTCCCGCAGGAGTCTTCGTCTTGCCCTCCAATCACCAGCTAGAAGCAGTTACATACATGAAACCTACGTTCACCATAACAACAACCATAACAACAAAAAAAACCGAACCATCAATCAAATTAATGGTTCGGGTTTGACTTCAACTAACATACTTTGTCTAAGCTTCTTACTTTTTTTATTTATTGAAAAGTCCATTTGTTTGGTTTTCTTTGCGGATTTTCTGGCAGTTTACTGAAGCCTATTTCTTCAAGACCTTTTTCTAACGTCGCTCTTGTTTTGATTGTTCCAAAATCGACGCCTAAATCAACAACGGTTTGCGCGATTTCCGGACGTATTCCGGTAATCATCGTTTTAGTACCGATAAGCTGTAAAGCTTTTACAATTTGAAAAATATTGTCCGCTACCATCGTATCGACAATCAAAACACCTGAAATATCAAATATTAAATAACTCAGCTGCAGCTGAGCACTTTTTTCTAAAGCCGTTTCCATAATAAGCTGCGAACGATGCGTATCAATTTGTCCAACGATTGGCATCACAGCGATTCCTTCAGAAAGAGGAACGATGGGAACTGATAATTCTTCTAGCGCTGCATAAGCGCGTTTTATGGTTTCGGTATTATGTTCTTCGTAAATTTCGACAAATATATGATTAAGCTGATCAAGCATCGGATCAATTTTTTTACTTACATCAAGCATCGTAATAGGAGCAAACTGCTTCTGCTGCAGCTCTTCTGTAAAAACACCCCATATCACTGTTCGAAACAGCGCGAGTGATTTTAACGTTTGACTCAACGAAAGTCCGTTTTCCACAGCCACTTTTCCTATATCTGTACCCCACTGAATGATTTTCTTTAAAACGACCGAGTGCTCTTCGAATAACGACTCGCCTAAATACTCAATGAGTTCTGCTCTCCATTTTAAAACTTCACTTTCTTCATGGTAAACAAGCTTCCGCTTATATTCAGAGTCCATCAGATCAGAAAATTGTATCGCTAATTCCTGTTTATTATCGATAATTTTCTTCCCTATATATAACAACTCATCCCTCATTTTTTTCTTTATCTCCTTTAGTTAGCAGAATTAACGATTACATTTTATAACAATAGTTATATCACAGACAATATAAAAATATAACTGAAATGAAAAAATTGTTAAGCCCTCCCTATTTGCTTTTCCCGACTCTTCTAATCGGTATAACGATCATAAAAATGATTGAGATTTCAGCGTTTGGGTAAAAACCTATTAAGAAATTATTTCTATACTTATAAGGGGGATTTATCAATGAGCAAACATAAAGGAACCGTTAAATCGTTCAATGAACCAAAAGGATCTGGATTTATCACACCCGAGGACGGATCAAAAGAAGTGTTCGTTCACTCTAATGCAATCGACCGTGAGGAATATAAAAACCTGTCAGAAGGACAAAAAGTAGAGTTTGAAATCCAAGAAGGAGCTAAAGGACCCAGCGCTATAAAAGTACACCCTGTTGACTAATAGAGTGACATTTACATACAGGTTATGAGTAGACTCTCGAATCGAATACTCTTCGAATAAAAACACCTCTTCGACTTTCGTTTGAACGAGGTGTCTTTTATGATGCAAATACTTCTACATTCAAAATTAGTTACTAGTGGCTATTAAAAAACACAGTTCTAAAGTTGTCGGACAAGTATCCAAACATTTCCTCTATGAGTGAATACAGTATAGAGTACTGCAAAGAAAGGGTGATTATTATAAAAAAGTATTATTTCCATTACAATGATAAAGATGATAAATATTATGTAGAAAAATCTTATCCTCACAAGAAGAAAGCTTCCCTTAACAATAAGAAAGAGCAACATCAAGAAGATGCTCCTGAGGAAGCACGCGGCTGGGCTTATGGTCTCGAAGAAGATAGCTCTGAAGAATCACAAGTTTGGACTTATGGACGCGCAGAAGATTTCTATGAGGAATCACATGATTGTGCTTCTAAATGTAAAGAAGATAAAGACAAAAAAGGAAGCACGCGGGAGTCAGCATTTAGAGCGCTCAATTTAACGATGCCTCAAAATGTTCCTGCAAATACGTTTGTAAAAGCCGTTTTCCCCACTGAACAATTTGATTTAGCAAATGAATATAACCCGATTACTTCTACCTTCCGCCCCAAAAAAGATGGCGTATATTCCATCATTGCTACAATTGGATTCTCTCCTAACGACCAGATGCTAGATTATAGAACTCGCATTGAAATACGTGTAAATGGGACAACCGCTATCGCTATCGATAACGATTTCTTTGGCGGGAACACACCGTTTGTTAATGCGGTATCCGTGTCTACTATTTATAATTTAGAAGCTGGAGACCGCGTTGAAGTTTTTGTTCAAAGCAGCATAGCCGGTACAATCGTCACATCCGAAGATGGCTCACATTTTGAAGCAGCAAGATTTCCTTCTCCAACAAATAACTAAACAAATGGAACATTAGCTTTTAGAGAAAAGTATAAATCCCCTTTTGCAGATAGCTTCATATCTCAAAAAAGGGGATTTATACTAAATTCAGTGATCTAAAGGCAGAAAGTTTTTTAAGCGTTGGTATTTACATAATTTTTTAATAGATTTATTACATTTTCTTGTCCATTCTCTATCGCTACATCAAGCGGCGTTTGATCATCATCTTTTTTCACCTGAATCTGAGCTCCGTTTTCAACTAAAAGTTTGACGATGTCTTCTGCGCCGAGCAGGGCAGCTTCGTGAAGGCTTGTCCATCCGCCGCTTTGCTTGGCGTTGCTGTCTGCACCGCCCTGTAATAAAATCTCTACCACTTTTGTCTGTTTATTGGCAACAGCTGCGTGAAGCGGCATATTTTCATTGCTATTTTTCGCCCGAGCTTTCATGTTCGCTCCTAATGATAGCAATAGTTTTGCAGTTTCTTCTTTCCCAAAATACGAGGCTAAGTGAAGCGGTGTCCATCCGTCTGAATTAAATTCATTAATAAGTGCAGGGTTTTCACCAATCAAAACTTTTATTTCTTCATGATTTCCACTCATTGCGGCCTGTGTAAGTTCTTCCATTCTATCCATATGCCATTCCCCCATATGAAAAACGAATTACTTATCCTTCCATTTTATCACATATAACTGGAAAATAAGAGAATCGTATTTCTAATGAAGAGGCTAAAAATTATGTACGTCTACGTCATCTTCTGCTCTACCTCACTCACGCTTGCTTCGCTAACTTTTCCGTTACGCTGCCAAGCTCTTCAACTAACCGACTTAAAAATTCCGCCGTCTGGTCGATAGTCTGCAGCGATTGCAGCTGACGCACGGAAGCAGAAGAAATGCTGCTGCTGCTTGCGGCTGATTGGTTCGCAAAAGAGGTCATCTCGCTGACGGCATGGAGCACCTGCGTAGATCCCGCTGCTATTTGCTGTGCGGAAGCAGCCGTTTGCTGAATTTGTTCATGAACGTACGTAGATGCGTCGGCGATTCGATTAAAAACATTTTCCGCTTCGTTGGCTAGTAAAATACCGTTTTTTACATCAGCAGTTCCTGATTGAATGAATGCTACGGCTTGAGACGTTTCTTGCTGAATATGCTGAATGAGTCTTGCTACTTGTTCGGCTGACTGATTGGATTGTTCTGCAAGTTTGCGAACTTCCGCTGCTACGACCGCAAACCCTTTACCATGTTCGCCTGCGCGCGCTGCTTCAATTGCAGCATTTAGCGCCAGTAGATTTGTTTGTGCAGCAATGCCTGAAATCACACTCATAATATCGTTGATTTCTGCAGAACGTTCTTTTAACTGATGAATAACGCTAGCTGCATGCTGAACAGAAGAATCGATTGTATGAATTTGTTGAATGGCTTCTTGAATTTTTTCTTTTCCCTGCACGGCTTCATTTGCTGTTTGATCAGAAGCTTCGCTGACTGCCGCTGAAGCCTCGGCTATTTTGGTTACGCCTTGCGTCATCTCTTCTAGAAACTCACTGCTTTTTTGAGCCATTATTACCTGCTGGTCCGCTCCTGCCGCTAGCTCTTGCATTGAAGCCGTCGTATGATGACTCGCTGCTTGCGACTCTTCTAAGCTTTCCTTTAAGTCAGCAACCGTTTGTCTTACCTGACCATTCGTTTCATGCAGTTTTTTCATCATGTCATAAATGACGTGCTGCTTTTGTTTATTTTGCTGCTGAAGCTGTTTTGTATAATTTTTCTTTGAAGTAATTTGCCAAGCGGTCGCCCCTGATGTAAAAAGCAAATACGCCGCGTGAAGGCACAGCATCGAAAAGGAATAAGAAGACGTTCCGAAAATAATCGGCGTGAAAAATGGAACAAAAAATCCCACTAGATGCTCGATGACAAAAATACCCGTCATTAACAATAAAAGCTTTACATTTTCATAGTAGGAAAGAATGGCTATCACCATAAAAATTGAAAAATGATACTCGACCATTCCTCCTCCGCCTACAATCGTGCTGATGCTTGAAAACGTCAGCGTTAGCGTCACAAACGCAGGTACTAGCTCATGCTTTTTAACATACAGCACAAGCAGCACACCAAGAAAAACAATAGGAAGCATCAAAAAGATCAGTGACACTTCGCCTGGCGTTGAATTATGTTCCATCGACATGCCGGACATCTCCATCGGCCAAATACGATGAATGATATGTATGAGCAGAGAAAGTATCACTGCTCCGCTTGATAAAACAACCATTAATTTATGTTTATTCATATTTCTCCCTTTCTATATTAAACAATACTTTCTTTATCTATAGAATCGGCTACAGAGTGGTTTTTTTTATAGAAATTCACGTTATTTTTCCCCTGTCGTTTTCCTTCGTACAGCGCTTGATCCGCCTGTTTTAACAGCTCTTGAAACGATCCTACGTTTTCTGGATAATAAGCGGCTCCAATGGTCGATGTAGCCGTAAAGATGCAGGATTCAATACTCCATTCTTTTTGAAGCTCTCGGTGAATTCGTTCCATGATCTGCTGAATTTCCTCGCGCCTTTCAATGTGCCGAAGCAAGATAACAAATTCATCCCCTCCAAGGCGATACACTTCGTCACATGTGCGAATGCAAGACGTTAACCGATGCGCGTACTGAATTAAAAATGCATCGCCAATATCATGACCAAATTGATCGTTCACTTCTTTAAAATTATCACAGTCTAAAAACAGCAGGCCAAATCTTTCCTTTTGCTCGATCGCAGCCTGCACTTGTTTTTGCAGCATCATTCGATTCGGCACCCCCGTCAAACTGTCATGAAATGCCTTAAACTTCAGCTGATTTTCTAGGTTTTTTTGCGCAGTAATATCAGTTTGAATCAGCACGTAGCTTGAGATTCGGTGATGAATATCGGTCAGCGGAACAATGGTCTTATGGCTCCACACGATGACGCCTTCTTTTGTTATGCTTTTGACTTGCCCTCTCCAAACCTTTCCTTGGCCAATACTTTCAAGAACCCGAAAATCATAGCTTACATCAAATAACTCGTATGATTGTCCAATTAGCTCTTCTTTTTCATAGCCAAATATCGTACAGAACATATCGTTGACATACCTAATCGTTCCATATGGATCCAGGACGCTTACGATTGCGGACTCATCAAGGGCATACTTCATGTTTGCTAAATCTTTCACCGTGTTTTCCAGCTTTATTTCAGCTGTCTTTTCCTTTGTAACGTCCTGAGCAATCAAGTAAATACCCATCCATTCATTTTCCACGATGATGGGCACGTTTGTAACATATAAATAAATCATTCCTTTTTCTTTGTGCCATGCTTGGATTTCTTTGCTGTAGCTTTGGTCGTATATGATGTGATGCAAAGGCAAAGCACGGACATCAATCTTCAGCTCTTTTAGAAGCTGCATGTAAGAACTATTGATGATCTCTTGCGTATCGTAGCCGAACATTTGCTCACAGGCAGGATTTGCTTGAACAATTTTACCGCTTAAATCCATCATACATATGGCGTTTTCATGGTTCATAAAAAGCGACTTATACCGCTCCATACTTTGGGCTAAATCTTTTTTTAACTTTTGGATATTTTTACTCATCACCAATAAGTGCGTACTATTGTCGGCATCATCAAAAATGGGGGTAAGCGTTGTTTCAAACGCTTCAGCTTCATCTGAGAAGGTATTTATGTCATGGTAGGTAACTGGCTTTTTTGTTTCCATCGCTTTTATATAGTAAGGGTAAAGAGAGTGATACGCCCGCTCAGGGAGTACGCTTTCTAGCCGCATGCCCGCTTCTCCTTGGTACCGTACAAGCTTAGCAGCCGCTTTATTCATTTTTTTATAATAAAGATGTTGGTTCTTTACTTCCGCCAAAAAAACCAGCTCATTCATTTGATCAAAATAAAATTCAAACATATGATCTTTCAACATGATAGGATGCATCTCCTTCGTTTTTTCACAGATGAACGCCCCCTGTACTTTACACTTCTGTATGAAATATACACTAGATCTTTTCACACACAAACTCAACTTTAAATGTACAAACAGTAGTTCTTTTGTATCATTACCTACCCTCCTTCACAAGAAGGGTAAACATGATGAACAAAAATAAAAGAGATTGAGGCATAACAAACCACTAGAAGCACCTACATACATGAAAGCTATCTTTACCACAACAATAAAAAGATCCGAACGCGTTTGATTCTAAATCAAACGCGTTCGGATCTTCCGTCAACTAAGCTACTTTTATTCCAGCCTCTTTTTTAAACCTACTTAATTCCGTAATATTCTTCAAGCGTAATGCCTTTACTCTTAATCGCCTGCGCCACTGGTTTGCCTACATAGCGCAAATGCCACGGCTCATATTTATAGCCGGTTACCGCGTCTTTCCCTTTTGGATAGCGAATAATAAATCCATATTCGGCTGCATGGGCATCGAGCCAAGCTGCTTCTTTTGTTCCGCCAAAGCAGTCTTGAGCAGCACATGTGCCGTCTCCTTTTGTTACATCAATTCCAAGACCCGTTTCATGTTCACTCGTGCCTGGCAGTGCGCTATAAGTTGCCGCTTTATCATAACCGTCTCGTTGAACATACGAACTAAAAAGCGCGCTTTGCGTTGCATGTGAACGGTAAGCTGATACGCCAAGAAGCGTAACGCCTTGTTTTTTCGCACCCGCAAACAACTGTGCAATAGCAGCGGCTGCTTCACTGCGCATTTTTTTCTTTTCCGTTTGTTCTTTGAATGTAAACGGAATCGTTGTATATACTAAATCTTTCGGAACGTAGTTTTCCGGAAGCTTGTTTTGTTTATTCACAACAACTTGTATACTTTCAGGGTTCGAAACCACTTTCATCCCAGCTAATGCTCGTACGTATTGACCGCTTACATAGCCAACCTTCCCTTGATACGTAATTTTCAGCCAGCCGTTTGCTGCTTTACCCGTGACGTCGAGCTGTGTGCCGGCTTTCAGTGTTGCGATAACCGCACCAGAAGTTGAAGCAGTTGTTCGAACATTTAAATTCGCCGTTGCCACATAGACAGAAGCCTCCGGAGCTGGAGCTGGAGCCGGTTCAGAAGAACCCGTTGATTCTTTTACGTACTGCGTGCTCACGTAACCCGTTTTGCCTTGATAGCTTACTTTTAGCCAGCCGTTCGCTGCTTGTGCTGTCGACGTTAGCTGCGTGCCTTGTTTGACCGTTACAACAATCGCGCTTGACGTCGATGGAGCGCTTCGAATATTTAAATTTGCCGTTGTTACATAAGTTTTGGTCGTTGAACTCGCTGACTTTTTAACATACTCACTGCTTACGTAGCCCGTTTTGCCTTGATAGCTTACTTTAAGCCAGCCGCTTGCTGCTTGTCCAACTACCGTTAGCTGTGTGCCTTGTTTAACTGTCGCAATAATCGCGTTGGACGTCGATGGACCGCTTCGAATATTTAAATTCGCCGTGGTTGTATAGGTTTCCGCTGCTGCGCTTGCGACAGTTGGCTCACCCGTAAAATGTAAGGAATGAAGACCTAGAGTTCCAGCTCCTACAAGTGTAAAAGCAAGACCTGTTACCGCTAATTTTTTGTAAAATCTTTGTTTGTTCACTTCTGTCATTTTTTATACCTCATTTGCAAAATATAATAGAAATACATGTTGCCAGTTTAATAGATTAAGTGAAAACAGGATCCGATGTTTAAGCTCAATCTTAAACTAGCCACACTAAATAAAATCATTTGACGTCTAGAGGCTCTGTACATTTGTTCGTTCCAGCTAGCACGTACTTTTAGAATACCGGATAATCGTGTCAAAAGTATATCAAAATATTTCAAACTTGTTTCCAAACTGATACATTTTCAACAAAAATAGAATAATAGAGCAAAAACAGCAAAAAAACCCTTACGTTTACTACCAATGGCTTAGGGTAAAAAACAATTAAAAACAAAGATTGAGATGGTGATAAAATGAACACGGCAACGGATTTTTCCTCAACTGCGTTTCGAAAACCTCACACATTAAAACAGCATATTTTTGATACGCTTCATTTCTACTACCCCGCTTGTATTGACCAAAAAAACGGCGGGTATATCCATGAATACTACGACGACGGCACCGTCAACAACATGCATTCAAAGCACTTGGTAAGTACGGCGCGCTTTATTTATATCTTCAGTGTAGGGGCTCTTTTAGACGGACCGGATTGGTGCAAAGAAGCAGCTCAGCATGGCATTCGTTTTCTACAAAACAACCATTATGATAGAGAGCACGGCGGGTATTTTTTTGAAATAGCCGATGACGGAGAAGTCAAAGATGATTCTAAACAAGCATAT
Source organism: Priestia sp. TGN 0903 (assembly GCF_050846855.1). NCBI lineage: Bacteria > Bacillati > Bacillota > Bacilli > Caryophanales > Bacillaceae > Priestia > Priestia sp. TGN 0903. The sequence continues at coordinate 17,950 of NZ_JBOZGL010000003.1, read as the reverse complement.
GGCCACGCTTTTGCTCTTTTAGCTTCTTCCATCGCGTACCAAGCCGGCATTTTAGAAGCAAAAGAAACAATTGAACAGGTCTATGACGTGATGGAAAAGTACTTTTGGGAAGATGCGCACGGCTTTTACCGAGACGAATGGGACGCATCGTGGTCAGCTTCTTCTTTATATCGCAGCCAAAATGCAAATATGCATATGTGTGAAGCGATGCTTTCTGCCTTTGAAGCAACAAGAGATAAAAAATACGTAGACCGGGCATACGCGCTTGCAAAAGGCGTTACTCAGCAGCTTGCTGAACGATCTGGCGGCATGATTTGGGAGCATTATGATACAGACTGGCAGCCGGATTGGGACTACAATAAAAACGATACAAAAGATGAATTTCGTCCGTACGGCTTTATACCAGGACATCAGTTTGAATGGAGCAAGCTGCTTTTATGGCTTGATCGGCACCGTTCGGAAAACTGGATGACAGAACGTGCAAAGTATTTGTTTGATAAGGGCTGGAACCGAGGCTGGGATGCTAAGTACGGAGGTCTTTACTTTTCGCTGTCTCCTCAAGAAGAGGTCATTGACCCGGATAAAAACTACTGGGTGATGGCCGAAGCCATTTCTGCGGCTTCACTGCTCGGGGTAAAAACCGGAGACAGCGGATATTGGAAAGCATACGACGCCCTGTTCTCCTACTGTCAGAAACACTTTATCGATCACACATATGGAGGCTGGTATCAGCTGTTAAATCAACAAAACGAACGCTACAGCTCGAAAAAAAGCCCGGCTCCTAAAGCCGATTATCACCCTGTGGCAGCTTGCTATCAAACGCTGATAGCACTAAATTCTCTCTAAGATAACAATCATAAAGAAACCGTTTTCTTCCAAATGCGTTTATTTTGTTTATTTAAGGGAATTTACTTACTAACAATCATTGTTTCTATATTTCATAAAAAGCACGACTATATATAAGGAGTGAAGATGATGTATTTTTACGCGTTAGCACAAGGAACAGATTCTGGAGACCCAGTAACACTGCATCATGAGAAGCAGTTTTCGAAAAAAGAATTTCTAGCGATGTTTAACGAAGCATTAGATGAGTTGGATACGCATCCATCTCCAAGCGCTGTCGGTGAATACCTTTGCCGTGCATACGGATTTCAAGAAATTGAAATCGAGACGGGTGTTGTCTGCTACTGCGCTCCTTTTAGAAAGCTAGACGACTCGGATATTATAGAAGACCGTACGTACATGGACGCCACAACAGGGACACTAAAATACAACTAAATAGAAAACGAAAGGTTGGATGCGTGTGAAGACCGTCCAGAACATTTATCGAACGAGTGAAGCTGTACCAGAATCGGGCGCTTACATTTGTGCGGAAGGTGAAATTAAACTTTTTCAAAAAGATGATCTTTTTACACCTTGCCCGCACACACGTGAATCAACGACGTGGAAGCCCGTAGATGATGCCTTTTCAACCGGAGAATTGGTTCCGCAAACCGGTCGCTATACCGACGAAAACGGCAATCAAGTAAAGCTAAAAGAAAACGATTTATTCCCAAGATGCCTTCGTTCAGGTGAGCCTACGACGTGGAGGCGAGGATAACAAACAACAAAGAGGCTGAGACAAAAATAGTTTAGCCAAAGTGAAAAACGAACCATTCATCAACATGTTTGATGAGTGGTTCGTTTTTTGTGATGGTGAATATAGTTTAATCTATTTTGTTCCTTCTAGCAGTTGATTGGATTCATTTCGTTATGTCTCAACCTCTTTTATTAAAGCTTATTTAAAAAATGAGTTCTTTTTTCTTCCTTTTAAGAGATCGCCCGTCCATCCTTTCATTCGTAAATAGAGATAAATGGCAATGGTCGAAAGAACGATTAAAATGAGTGCATAGATATAGCCAAACTTCCAATCAAGCTCCGGCATCCCTTTAAAGTTCATTCCCCAAAGGGCTCCAAAAGCCGTTAAAGGCGTACTGATGGCTGTCAGCAGCGTTAAAGCTTTCATAATCTCATTTCCTCGATGAGTCGACACAACTTCTTCTAATTTAATTAACGCGTCAAATTCTTTTTGATATTGTTCAATTAGCGTTAAGCCGATTTCGATTTTTTTGCACATCCGCTGATATTGAATCGTTTGGTTAATTTTTTTATGAAACGCTTCTTCGATTCCCATGGTAACTTCTCGAACAGAACTGATTAGATTTGTCCATATAAGCAGGTCATAGCGCGCTTTATGAATGTCATCTAACACGTCGATGTTATTATTATGGCGCACTTCCCACAGAAGCTCTCTGAAATGACTTTCAAACTGATCAAACCCATTTAAGTGTTTTTTCATAATTTCGCCTAAAAGAATAAAAAAACTTTCCGCTGTATTAGCAGCCTGCTTCATGCGTTCAATCATTCGTTCATGATTGGTGTCCTCAAGGATTTTCAAATCGATTCCTGCCGTTATAATAAATTCCTCAGTAATATAAAAATGAAACGAATCGTAATTTTTTTGATCAAACGACTTCTTATGATAAATCAGTGAACCATAAATGAGCTCACTTTCTCCTATTACATCTACTTGAATATGATTAGAATTTTTCTTTTGAAGCTGATGGCAAAACCATTCATCTCTTGGATACTGATAGTCTTTGATTATATCAGCTATTCCATCGGCTTCTTCTAAATCAAACTGATACCATTTCCACTGATCGCTCGTCACGGTATTCATACTTTCCCTCTTTCCCCTTTTATTAAAATTTTTCCCTATATACAATCACTTAAAACCTCACACGCAAAATAAACATACATTTCATATCCATCTTTATAAAAAAGATGCTATAATAAATACGTTGCGCACCTGCGCATGTTTTATCAGTTTGAGAGGAGAATAACAGTGAAGAAAGATATCGCTTTACGTTCTTATCTGCTAGAAAGCGCACCAACTATGACGGAAGAATGGTATGAATCTTTGGATAAAACATCTTCTGAAGGCGTATATACCTCTAATGATCCTGACGTCATTCAACGCTTAAAAGCGCAAAACTATGAATTTCATTTATATATTAGCAACGTCTTTATAGAAGATGAAAAAAGCTTTTTTGACTCTTTTAACACGTGGCTAAATAAAGTTGCCAAAGACCAACAGCATCTCAGAACCCCCATTCAAAGTATTATTAAAGAATTTATGAACGTCCGCAAACAATACTGTGAGTATATTCGCCGATTTGCAGAACTTCATGATGACATCACTCAGCAGCATATCGATATGTGGAATGAAAAAGTAGTACGGGTATTTGATATTATTATTTTGAAATTCATCACAGAAGCGCAGGAATATGCCTCAAACCGCCTTCGCTCTCAGCAGGAAATGATTCATGAATTAAGTTCACCTGTTATTGTGATTAAAAAAGACGTGGCTCTTTTACCGTTAGTCGGAGATATTGATACGGCAAGGGCTAGAATGATCCTAGAAAGCACGTTAAAACAGTGTGCCGAGAAGCAAATCTCTCATTTGTATATTGATTTGTCAGGCGTGGTGATGATCGATACAATGGTCGCGCACGAGCTGTTTCAGCTGATAAATGCGCTTGATTTAATTGGCGTTAAATCGATTTTATCGGGCATTCGTCCTGAATTAGCCACTACTGCGATGCAGCTTGGTTTAAATTTTGACCATATACGAATTAAATCGAATCTTGCTCAGGCATTAGAAGATGATTCAAAAATTGTCATTGCTTCTAATGCTCATTAATATAGAAACACAGATAAAAAAACAGCCTTAGAAGGCTGTTTTTTATTTTCGATGATGAATGTTTTCAGAACCCGATTCATCCTTTGTTTTCGTTTTATTTTTCTCTTCTTTTTGTTCAAGTCTTATATCTTCCATTGGCATAGGATCCACTGTTTCTTCTTCTTTGAAACGTTCAAACAACGTTTCGTCTTGATCTGTTACACGCTGCTCCGTTTCATCTCGTTTTTTTGGTGCATTTGAAATAGATATTTTCTGGCGCTCTCCCATCGTTTTCTCCTCCTTTATAATAGGTGAAGCAATTATGTGTTCATGAAATCTCCGCCGTTGACATGAAGCGTTTGACCCGTCATATAAGATGAATCATTTGAAGCTAGCAGCACATAACAGCCTACGTGCTCCACAGGATGCCCAGGTCTGCCCATAGGCGTATCTGTACCGAATTCTCCTACTTTATCACTTGAGAAAGTAGACGGAATAAGCGGTGTCCAGATTGGTCCCGGCGCTACGCCGTTCACACGAATACCGTCTTTGACAAGCGCTTGCGCCATACTGCGCGTAAAGCCGTTAATTGCACCTTTTGTCGCCGTATAATCGATCAGCTGAGGATTCCCGCGGTAAGGATTAATGGACGTTGTATTAATGATGGCACTGCCTTTTCCTAAATAATCAAGCGCTTTTTTCGTAAAATAAAAGTATGAATAAAAGTTCGTTTTGAACGTTCGTTCAAGCTGTTCACTCGTAATTTCTTTAATGCTTTCTTTTGGATGCTGCTCTCCTGCATTGTTCACAAGGATATCAAGCTTTCCAAGCTCACTCACCGTTTTTTCTACCGCTTCGTTACAGAATGATTCGTCTCCTACGTCTCCTGCAATCAGCAAGCATCTTACACCTTCTTCTTCAATGCGGGCTTTTGTTTCCTCGGCGTCGCTATGTTCGTTTAAGTAAACGATGGCTACGTCCGCTCCTTCTTTCGCATAAGCAATGGATACAGCTCGTCCAATTCCGCTGTCTCCCCCGGTAACCAGCGCTACTTTTCCTTTTAATTTTCCTGTACCAATGTAATTGTCATCCTCATAAATAGGGAGAGGATTCATCTCACTTTCGATACCCGGCTGGCGGTCTTGCGTTTGCTCGGGCTGGCCTTGTGTTTGTTGATCTTGTAAATTCACTTTAATCTCCTCCTATTTTTGATGGAACTTTTTAGTATAGTCTAGGTTTAGCCTTCTGTTTTGAAGTTCAAACATCTTTTTTTGAAAATTTATGATGTTTCTATTCTCTTTTACTATCTGAGAAAATTCATAGAAAACAAGTTTAAAGTTGGAAACAAAGGCTACATGATGAGTAGAAGATGTATTTCGGAAATATCTTTTATCAGGAGGTTTGGTTCGTGTATGAAACACATTCAAGTAGCAGAAAACCAAGAGGAGGCAGTCTGCGTCATCCGTTCTTTTTTAAAGAAAGGATTTACAAGCAAAGAGATTTATCTGCTGGCCTACGATAAAGAATGGGCTCAGCATTTAACGGAGGCAACACATACAAAAAAGTACAGAATGGCAGAGCAAGGTATTTTTGAAACAGCGGTCAATATGCTTCTTTCAAGAGAAGATGAGCTTCTTTCAAAGATGGCTTCACTCGGCTTATCTAACAGGGAGGCAAACCGGTATATAGAAGAGATGAGACAAGGTCATGTCGTGGTTGTTGGCGCACAGAGTCAATCCATTCCCTACTAAAACAGCTGAAACGTTTTCTATTAGCTTATAAGGGTATTTAGTAAAATAAACCATTTTTTATCAAGAAAGGAAGTTATGATAATGTTAAACTACTTGGGCATTCAGATAGGCTCTCTTTACTTTCCTACTAGTATTCTTCTTATTACACTTCTTGTATTAGCCGGCTTTTTTATTTATTTCTTTTCTAGAAGAAGAAAAAACCGACAGCAGTCACGTGATCATAATGAAAAAGCGTGAAGCCAAGCTCCACGCTTTTTCATTATTTACGAGATTCTTTTTGCAAAGGCGATTTTTCAATGGAACGCGTAAACCGGTAAACATCAAGTTCTTGTCCTACCTCTGAAGGCAAATACCCAAACGTTGTGAAGCTGTCCACTGATTCCGGCTCAAGCGATAGAGACAATAAATTGTTTTGCGGCTGAGACGTTAAAAAGACGTAGCTTCCTTTTGGGAACGTCACCGTTTTCGACTTGACGATTGTTTGCACATCTACATTTGGTTTGTTTTCGTAGACTTCATTTTCAATGCGGCTGCTGACATTATACGCTTCTACTGAAAGAGCCGTTTCTTTCGTTAACTTGAATCCTTTTACTCCTTGTCCCTGCAGTTTTTTTGCTAACTCTTCATGTCCTGGTTTTAAAAGATAAGCAGTCGGACGCTCGCGGACAAGCGTCGGCGTTGCTTTCTTTGCACTGTAGTACGTCACAGGAATTTCTTTAACAGACGCGCTTTCCACATCAACCATTTCTAACGTAGAGTTTGGTATTTTTTTATTTTCACTGTTCACCACAATTGGATCATGATCATTTGCATTTTTTCCTTTTTTGACAAGCGCCGCTTTTTCTTTGGCAATCAGCGCTTTAATTTGTTTGGCGTGATTGGCTGTTTGTGTAATCAGCTTTTCTTGTGTAGCAATTTGCGCACTCACTCGCCGCGGAAAATCTTCTCGGCCAATGCCGATTCCTCTGCTTTCGACTAAAAATGAAAACGATGGATACAAGCCTAGTGAGCTTCGCCCGATTCGCGGTTCAACTGAGCCTTCTTCTACTTCCAGCTGCCCTTGTTTATTCACTTGAGACGTATAGTATACTTCTCCTGAATATCCTTGGTTTTCAATGGCTGTAAGCGTACTGTTCACAAACAGCTCATCCGACACGTCGCGAATGTTCTGCGGAATATTTAAGTTTCGACCGGACTGCAGTAAAATATCGTGATACTTCCACACGCCTTCTTTACCGATATTTTTAAATCCGCTGCTGTAAGGCGTATATTCATGAGCGTCGATGACGACTTCTGGTGAAAAACGGTTAAATTCAGCTCGTACGCTCTGCACTTCAGGGCTTTCAAGCTTTATGTAATCGCGGTTTCCGTCTAAATTATTTGCTAGCTGACGTTTAAATGCATAAGATCCGTCAGGATTAATGCGCGGCACAATGACAATGTTGACTTTATTTAACACATCTTTTCCAAAGTCTTCTGTCAAACGCGTTGCAACGGCGAGTACGGATTCACCGCTTGCCGGTTCATTACCATGAATTTGACTTTGAAGCCAAATCGTTGGCTTTTTAGATGTCTTTCCATCAGCAAACTTCTTTTCCTTCGAAAAATATAGAGCTGGAATGTCTCGCCCTTGCTGTGATTTACCGATAATCTTCAGCTTTACGTACGGACTTTTATGAGCAAGCGTTTGAACATACCTCATCATTTCTTCTTGAGTCGTAAATGCGTCTTGCCCTTTCAGAAATGCCGGCGTTGCTTCATCCACCTTTATTTCTGGATAAAGCGCTTTAATTTTTTCCGGCTGACTGTAGTCTTTTCCGTAGTAAGGCATCTCAGCTTGTACCGCAAGCGGCGACAGCAATAATCCAATTGACAAAATCGCCGGCACGGCCGTTCGTTTTACAGTTTTTTTCATTCATTTACTCCTCCCCATCCCCTTGATTAGACATTTTAAATTTTTTAAATATTTAAAATGTTACATAAATAATTATACCGTTTAAGGGAATAACTTCAAGATAAGGGAGCTGAACCTTTTTGACTATTTTTAATGTATTAAATGAGTGCATTTATATAAAAAAGGATTGAGACATAGCAGAATCAATTCAATCTGAAGACAAATAATCTGGATTAACAATTCGGACTTCTTGTTCAACCGCAGTTGATTTCCGTGCAAGGCTTCGCTTTCCGCGGGCGACCGATGAGCCTCCTCGTCGCTTGCGTTCCTGCGGGGTCTCACCTGTCCCGCTTTTCCCGCAGGAGTCTTCGCCTTACCCTCCAATCAACTGCTAGAAAGAATGAAACACATGAAATATACGTTCATTCACCCTAACAAAACAACGAACCCCTAATCAAACATGTTGATCAATGGTTCATTTTTCCCTTCGGCTAAAATACATTTGGTCCAGCCTCTCTTTTATGTATGAACTGCTATAAACTTTAGCCCTTCATTGAGCCCCCACTGTCCGTAATTTAGCTGCCATACTCCATGCAGCTATCGATCATTTCTTTACAGATTCTAACGTCTCTAAATCATATCGACCAATTTCTTTGTTATTTCTTGTAATGACGAGCTTTCCATGCCTCGCAACTTTTTGGAGGTTTTTTAATTTCTGATCGGAAGGAGCGAGAGGCATTTCTTTGTTTTTAACAGTCGCACCCAGATCGTAGTGCACATCGACCTTTCCTTTTTTCATATAGTTAAACTCTTCAATAAAAACTCTCTCCATAAGGAAAGAGCTACTCGATCACAAAGTCCGCTTCTGCTTTTACCACTCCGTTTACAATAACAGAAAGCGTATGCGTACCGCTGTAATGTTTTCTTGTACTTAAATCTTTAAATGCATGCTTTTTTGTGACGGTAAGCGTTTGGCCTGCTTTTGCTTGAACATTTTTTAGCATAAACACTTTTTGAGTGCGGTTTCCTTTTGCTTTTACGTAATGAATTCCATACTCTATGCGAAGCGGCATGGTTTTTTCCACGGATAGCTCAAATGAAAAGTCAATGCTATCACCGATTGTAATCGTATGTGGGTGTAAGCCAAGACCTGTGACAGTTACGCCTGGGTCATCTCCATAGCCAAAAAGAGACAGAGCTTCAGAATCGCCTTTTTTCAGCAGTGAACGGCACGCGTGTTTAACAATCCAGTCGGTTTTAGCGTCTTTTCCGTACCAGCTTTTCATCACATCAAGCATCCAATCTTTTTCTATGTACGAAATATCGTTTAAATGATTGGCTACGCTTTTGCGGACATAGAGCGATTCATCGCGTTTTAACTGCTCTAAAATCGGCAGCGTTTGTTTTGGATCCTGCTTTAACGCAGGTACTGATTGTCCCCACGGAAGTCTAGGTCGGCTCCCTTCGCTTGCTAATCTGCGAATATGATGGTTTTCATCTCCTGCCCACTCAATCATTTGCTGGAGCATTCGTTTTTGATCTTGAATTAAAAATGGACGCACCGCAAATTCTGATGTGGAAAACGGCGTAAAAAACGCGAGTGCTTTTATGGAAGCTTCCCAATCGTTTAATCCGTATAGTTCCACGTAATCTGGAAAAACCGTGCCTTGAAGCCCTCCTACCGTTGGAGCCGCTTTATATAAAATATGAAGTGCTTCTTCATAATCCGCCGGCAGCACTTCATGCATGGAAAGCGTAATTCTTCTCATGCGCTCTTTCAGCGCTAAGTTTTCCCAGTCCTGTTGAAAAACCAGCTCATGAAACGCTTTTTGATCAAATGAGCTCATTTCACGTGAAAAAGTATCGCTTAAGTGCGTAATCAACTCTTCATTAAATACGCTTTTACGTAACTCTTCAGCCATACCTATCCCTCTTTTCCAGGCAGTATTTTATTTTCTTTTGAATAAAGCGCCCGCTCGTACATGCCTTTTTTAAAAATTTGCATAAACAGCTGTTTGTTTTTGACTTCTTTGAATCCGTACTGACTGTACAAACCGTGAGCATCTTTTGTCGCTAGTAAAATTTTTCGTACGTGTTGAATCGGCTGATAGCGAATCATTTCTTGTACCAATGCTTTTCCAAGGCCGTTGCCTCGCGCGTGCGGAAGAATAAACACATCCGCCAAGTAAGCAAACGTCGCAAAATCTGAAATAATCCGTCCAAACCCTACTTGTTTATCGCACTCATCATAGACGCCAAAACAAACGGAATGTTCAATAGATGTTTGAACAAGATGAAGCGGAATTCCTTTTGCCCAGTATGATTCATGATGAAGGTACGAGTAGATGACATCTATATCAAGCTTTTCTTTATCTGTATGTATGGTAAACTGATGATTTTCTTTCATGCTGTATCCTCCTTGCTTCTCTATCATAGCACAAATGTTCGCTATAGAAAAAAGCCTTTTGCAGAGAAAAGGCTTTTTTCGTTAGTATGATATTTTTTTGGAAACCGAAGGATTTTTTCGATAGCGTCTTCCCACTATGTAAATAAGCGGACTGCAAATAAATCCAACGCTCTCTCTCCTTTTACGCACTTTTCTCTTATATCTTCGGCTAGCGTACTTATTTTTTAACAAAATATCCCTATTTTCTTTCCAACTCTTTACTTACATGATGCATATGCTCCACGTTAAAAAGCGCATACTAGCTGTAGAAAAGGAGGCGGATGGATAGTGGAAAAAGCTCGAATCAGCGGATGGCAGCTGTTTGTGTTAATTACGCTCTTTGAGATTGGCAGTGCCTTTTTAGTCGGCTTAGCTATGGACGCTAAGCAAGATGCTTGGATTGCTATTTTAGTTGGTATGATCAGCAGCTACGCACTCATTTTTATGTATTATCGCTTGCACCGCTATTATCCGCATTTAGCGCTGACGGAGTATATCGAAAAAATTATTGGAAAAGTGCCGGGACGCATACTTGCTTTTCTTTATGTATTATATTTTGCGAATGGAGCCGCGCGGGTGCTGCGCGATTTCGGTGCGATGCTTCTCACTTTCGTCTATCCCGATACGCCGCTTTTTATGGTGAACGCTTTACTGATGCTCGGAATTATCTATACGATTCATAAAGGAATTGAAGTAATGGCACGTTCGGCAGAACTGCTGTTTTTCTTCATTTATATACTCGCCGTCGCTGGCTTTATTCTTATCTTTGTTTCTGGCCTTCTTGATTTTTCAAACTTAAAGCCCATGCTTGAAAACGGCATTGTGCCGGTACTGAAAGTTGCCTACAGCCAAACGCTTTATTTTCCTTTTGGTGAAGTGATTGTATTTTCCATGATTTTCCCGTATACAAAAAATGTGAAAAAGACCGCTCTGATTGTATTCAGCGCAATCACGTTAAACGGTATTAATCTTATGATCACAATGATTGTGAATATAGGTGTGCTGGGCGTTACCTTAACGTCGAGGTCTGCTTTTCCACTTTTAAGCACCGTTCAAAGCATTCAATTTGCAGGGTTTTTAGAGCGGCTTGATGTATTTTTCATGGTGGCTTTAATTACTGGCGGCTTCTTTAAAATCGGTCTGTTTTTCTACGCCACCGTGCTAGGTCTTTCTCACGTGTTTGAGCTTAAAAACCCGTCACCGCTTGTATTTCCAATCGGCTTGGTCATTTTGTTTTATTCATTGTCTCTTGCTCAAAACTATTTCGAACATATATATGAAGGGTTAAACATCATTCCGTTCACTTTACACCTTCCGTTTCAAATTGTCATTCCTGCTTTTTTACTAGTGATCGCATTTTTAAGAAATCGAAAAAAAGTACAGTCCGTCACTGTGAAAAAGACCGCAGAAAATTCGTAGTATGTCCATTTCTCTATTGGATTTAATCTCCTAAAATTATACAATATAGTCAAGAAGCCAAAAGGAGAACCAATATGATTGGATTAATTCTTTCTATTTTAGTATTTAACGTTCTTGCTTTTAAAACAAACAAGCGCTTCACAGCAAATCAAATTGTACACATTTGGATGTTCACCATTGCTGCTCAGCATATCTTTGACGTCTTCATTAATTTCAAATTTCACGGCTACTGGTATTTTACACAAGAGACGGACTGGCAAGGTATTTTTGCCTATACTGTTCTCATTCCGCCTGTAAACATGCTTTTTCTTACCTACTATCCCCTTGCCGGGAAACTCACAAAAAAAGCCGCCTATATTTTATTTTGGTCGGTTGCTGTTTTACTTTATGAAGTAGTGGCTCTTCTCCCTGCTCCTTGGGGTTATTTTCACTACGGATGGTGGACGTGGTGGTATTCGCTTCTGCTAAATCCACTGTTGTTTTGGATGGTGGTGCAGTATTACCGGTGGGTGTGTAAGTTGGAGAGGAATTCTAGACCAATATAAGTAATTAATGAAAGAACAGCTTTTCTGCAAAAGAAAAGCTGTTCTTTGATGAAATCTATTATTTTAAAGCGCTATCCTTCTTCTCCCTCACGAACTCCACCACAGGCCCGACAATAATACAAATCCCTGCGATAATCAGCCAGCCAAACGCCAGATACGTCCAACCTTTAAAAAAGGAAAGCGTATATTGATAGCCCGTTAAAAACATCACGCCTGGAAACAAGAGGACAAATAAGAATGTAAGTCCCAGCGCCCAGCGCGTACATAGCTTTGCGTCTTTATTTAACTGTTGTTGTGGATCCATACGCCACTTCCTCCCTTAATGGTTCATCTCCATGTTCATCAAAGCTTTTGAATTTGTCTTTTAGTTCATCAAAGTCAAATTCTTTTTTAGCAAGCAAGCCGTGTCCAATTGATATGACCCCACTGATGATAAAAACGGTAGAATTTCCAATAAGCATTGGATACAGTCCGCCAAGGGCTTCCACATTAATGTGACCATTAATCACGTAAGCAGATGTGTTCCATGCGATAACGCCTCCGATCATTCCTAACAGCGCGCCGTAAAATGCACCTGTGTTCGTCGCTTTTTTCCACATCAGTCCAAGCGTGACGGGAATAACGGCTCCGCTGACGAAAATACCCATGGCCATATACACAAACCCAAGGCTAATTCCTAAGTAAAACAGTAAAATGGAAAACACGCCCATCGCCAGCCCAAAGCCAAGCGTCACTTTTCGCGACGTGCTTAAGATTTTTTTACTGCTTGCTTTCGGGTTGATAGAACGCAGGTAGATGTCCGTTACGATAATATTCGTGATCGCCGTTAATTCAGCCGCTCCTGTCGACATTACTGCCATAAACAGCATCGTTAAAAACAAAATAGAACCTAGATTTCCAAGCACGTGTGACGCCATAACGGGTGCAATGGAATCTGGTGAATCAACCGCAATTCCAAGACCAGCGGCACTTACGCCAAGGAAAGTGGCAACGGCAAAGGGAATCGAAAACCAGGCAATTCCGCCGTAAATATACGCTTTTGAAGCAGCGCTGTTTTTACTTGCGATGGCACGCTGCCAGTAAGCTTGATCCACAAAGACCGTACCGAAGTTCCCGATAATATTAATCATCCCAAACAAAAGGCCCGGCACCGATGCCATCGTAAGCATATGCTGTGACGAAGGCATATTTTTCAGCCCTTCGTACACGCTTGTTACGCCGAACTTATAATAGACGGCAGCAGCAAAAATAAATAAAATAATGAAAATAAAAACAGTGTTAAAATAATCAGCAACAAATGAGGCTTTTAAACCGCCAATCATGGTGTAGATGGTAAACGTAAGAGGAATTAAAAAAGCGGCAACAAAAATATTCATCCCAGTAAGAGAGTTTAAAGCAATGGCTCCTCCTAAAATAACCATGGCGGTCACAATAATATTTGTCATAAGAGCAAAGCCAAGCATTAAACGATGATTTTTCACGTCGAAACGCTGTGCAATAAATTCTAAAAACGTATGAGCGTTCGGTGCTTTTTTCTTCAGGTTAATCGCTACAATGGCAAACAGCAAAATTTGAATGCTTGCTCCCGCTGCGTACCAATACGGTCCGCTAATTCCGTACTGATAGCCTGTGGATGAAGACATCATTAACGTAGCGGCCCATGTCCACGCGGCGATAATGGATGCACTCGCCAGCCCAACGCCTACATTTCTTCCGGCTGTACTGAACTGCTCAGCCGTCATTTCCTTTCCTTGACGGCGCTGCATCATAATTGTAACGGCCGTAAATCCTCCTCCAAAAATCAGTAAAATCAAATATCCGACGCTTGATGAAAGCATCTTATCCCTCCTCTTTCTATAAATGTTAGATTTACTAACATAAGTATGTAAATAAAAGTAACATTTGTTAATAAAATACCACGTCGTAAAATTATTAACAATACTGTATTTTCTGATGATTAAAGAGTATAATTAGATATTTTCTCCTTTCACACACAAAAAAGCCGGCACATTTGCACCGGCTTAAGCATAAATTTCCGTTTTCATCGTGTGCTATTTCCTCACATGAATGGTCTGATTAATAAAAAACGACAGCCACTCGGGCTGTCGTTTTTTTATTATTGAGATACCATTACTTTTTGGCGAACGTGCTCTAAGTGATCACGAACCGCTTCTGCTGCTTCTTCTGGCTCTCCATTTTTAATCGCTTCAAAAATGCGTTCATGGTCAGCATCCGTTTGCTTGCGATTTTCTTTTTGGCTTTTATTTAACGAATAAGCAAGCGCTTTTCGATATAAATGCCCTAAATCTTCTACGGCATGAAGAAGGAATGAATTATGAGCTGCTTTCACGATATCATGGTGAAAACGATAGTCTGCTTCATGTCCAATTTCTTCACTGTTATGAACCGTCTTTTTAAATGCTTCTAACGATTCTTTAATTTCAATCAGTTCTTCATCTGTGCGGCGCAGCGCGGCTAGGCTTGCTGCCTGCGACTCAATGATAATACGCATTTCAATTAGTTCAAGAACCTGATCTGCTTCAACCATTTCAAACGTCATTGGATCAAGCATGCCCACTAAGTTTACACGCTTTACGTAGCTTCCTCCGCCTTGTCTTGATTCAATCAATCCACTGGCAGAAAGAACGCTTAGCGCTTCACGAATCGGTGCGCGGCTCACTCCAAACATTTTTGACAGTTCATGTTCCGACGGTAAACGAGACTCTGGCGGGAACGTTTTCTCTTTAATCATCTTCTTTAATTGATCAAGCACTTGACTAGATACTTTTTTACGCTCAATAGGTACAAACATACTTCTATTCCTCCTCCAAGTAATTATCTCTCTCTCTTTTTTTAGTGTTCATCGGACCCAGATTAACTATGTGTATTCCGATTTATGTAAACGCTTCAATCTTTGTATTACAAGTATACATTATTTCAATTCAAATGTGTTGATAAAATTTTACTATTATTGTTATTATACCATGAAAACAAGTTATAAATGAATAACGATTCATGGTTTTTTGATATAATACCACTATCTTACATATAATCCGTATACAATCATAATCGCCGCATCCGCTAGCGCATGACTGATGATGGCCCCTTTGATACCATATTGCTCTCTTATATACGCCCACATCATACCTGCTGAAAAGACGCCTATTACCGAGATCATATTAAACGGAAATACAAAAACAGGAAGGATAATGAATACGTGATAAAGCGTATAAAAGCTTGATGTGACAGTGCTTGAAGCAAGTATAGAAACATGCTTTTTCACTTTATTTTGTATATACACCCGCCAATATATTTCTTCTAAAACAGGATTAATAAAAATCAAAACGACGGCTAAAACGGCAACTTTCCACCCGCTAAATCCCCATATTTGCAAAACCGCTTGCATATCTTCCACATGAAAGATTTTACCAGAAAAAAGCAGGCTGCTTCCAATTATCACACCGGCACATAGAACTCCGCTCAGAGTTCCCACATACAGAGATTTTTTTGTAAGCGCTACCTTAAAGTTAATTTTATTATTCGCATATAAAATCATAAACATCCAGCCGTAAAAGCAAACAAATGTTACCAACACATTTTGGATAAGCCACAAACCGAAAAAAACAAAGATTGTAGGCATGAACAGCAAAAACAAAAATTTTATCACGTTTATGGCGCACCTTCTTTAAAAGCCGCTTTTCTTTTACCAAGTAAACCTTTCGTCTTCAAAAGGTTTACTATCTTTTATCTTATAAAAGTCCAGTGGTATTTTCAATTATTTTTTAATTCTTGCTCCAGCTCGCGAAGACTTTCTGCCAGCTTTTTCTTTTCTTCTTCAAAGTGAGCATCGTCTTTAAAAGCTGAAGCTAAAGGCGCTGCCTCTTCATTTTCTCTTAGCCAATCCGGCGTCAATTCTCTGCGAACTACACGCTTTTTATTGACGTAGGAAATCGGCTTTTCAGTCTGTTGACTCGCTAGCGTACGCTGTGATGTTACATAATGCTTATGAAAAAGATGCTGTTTGATATAGGCAAACGCTCGAATCGTATCACCGCTGTATTTAGGCACGTAGTGATCGAATGCTTCATGCAGTCCTGATAGTGCCGTTTCTAGTGGTATTTCGCTTTTTGCGACTTCGTACATATGCTTTAAATCACTGGCTGAAGGATACATCCCTCGGTTTCTTCTAGCGATAAAAGCAGCTTCCAACGTTTGGACGTAAGCGTCATGCGCGTCTTCTTCTTTTTTTATTTGAGTTGTATTTTCTGCTGTAGTCTCTGTTAATGACGCCTTCACTGTGACCGGCTCCGCTGCTTCAATTTGACTAGCCCTTTCTGTCAAATTGACATCTTCGAGCTCTTCAAATTCATCGCTTGGCATAAGCTTTTCTAATTGCTCATAATCAATTCGGTACCAAACCGTGTTGTTAAATTTAGAGCGGTTGTATTTTCCTTTTATAATTAACCCTTCTTTTTCAAGCTTTGAAATGATGCGTTGAATCGTTGAAAGCGACCAAAACGGAAACTGCTGCAGCCACTGCTGATTGGTATTGTATACCCACGTATATCCGTCCTGGACGTTTACGCTTTTTTCAAGCCAGTAGTGAAGTTGCTGAAGAAACAGCGCTCCGTTCACCCCTACTTTGACTGCAAGAGCCGGCAGTACAAGTAACGGCTGATCTTTTAATAATAATTTACTCATTACGTCATCTCCTTTGTTATGTAAAATAGCTACTATATATATACAAAGAAAACGGAAAAGCGGGGATACCACCTTTAAATTTATGTTAAAATATAGAAAAAAACGAGGTGAGCAGATGATACGTCAAGGGAGAATTGGTGATGAAGCGGGCATTGCCCACGTACATGTA
Source organism: Priestia sp. TGN 0903 (assembly GCF_050846855.1). Classification (NCBI taxonomy): domain Bacteria; kingdom Bacillati; phylum Bacillota; class Bacilli; order Caryophanales; family Bacillaceae; genus Priestia; species Priestia sp. TGN 0903. The sequence goes on along the minus strand of NZ_JBOZGL010000003.1, from coordinate 1,304 downwards.
GAAAGCTGGAAATCGACTTATAAAGGACTTGTTCCGGATTCTTTTTTACATTCGTTGAACGCTGAAAAACGAAAAGCCATCTGGAAAAAGCAGCTGGAATCAAATTCTGTTTTCGTTGCAGAAGAAAACGGTCAAATCGTAGGCTTTGCTTCTTATGGTAAAGAAAGAACCAACAAGCATCCTTCCTATACCGGAGAACTGTATGCCATGTATTTACTCACAGAGCATCAGCGAAAAGGAATTGGCAAAGCGCTTATGCATAAAATAGCGCAAGAGCTTGTAGACCGTGATATACATGCGATGCTCACATGGGCTTTTGAACAAAACGGCGCCTGTCAATTTTATGAAGCGCTTGGCGGAAAAAGAATCGATCGCGCCGACGTTATCATTGATGGTACATCTCTATCTGAAGTGGCTTTTGGGTGGGACACACTTGAAAATTTGTAGGACAACTCTCTGGACAGATTTTTTTCTTCACGGTAAACTGTTTAGTTGGTATAAAAAGAAAGGATGACTTACCGTGACGAATTCTACTTATCGAAACATTATTTTGCTCGTTCTTTGCGTAACAGCAGGTATCGTCGATGTGATTGGCTACTTAAGCCTTGGCCATATCTTTACTGCAAATATGACGGGAAACATCGTGCTGCTTGGGTTAGCAATCGGAAACTCGCTTGAAACAACTGTTTTTCATTCCCTCACAGCTTTAGGAGGTTTTATTGTAGGAGTTGTAGGAGCTGCAATCCTAGTTGGAAACAAAGAAAAAACGTTTTGGCCTAAAGCCGTAACGATTGCCCTTGGAATAGAAGGATTGATTTTACTTGTTTTTGCACTTTTATCTTCGTTTTCTCCTTCTTTACACTTAACTTACTTATTTATTTTCTTATTAAGCTCAGCAATGGGTCTTCAAACAACGGCTGCTCGAAAGCTTGGCGTAGCCGGAATTTCTACAACTGTATTAACAGGGACGCTTGCTAACTTCTTTGAAGACGTAACGGCACGTTTTCGCAGCTCTCGCTACCGCAAAACGTTTAACACCGATGCGATTCTTCGCGCGCTGTCTCTTGTGCTTTACTGCTTTGGCGCTGTTATCGCCGCACTTGCAGAGCCTGCTTATAAATTTGAAATTATTTGGCTGCCAATTGTGATTCTATTAGCCATTATCATTTTTGTCAGCACAAAGTTTCGCTCTGATTCAGAAAAATAATAATAAAAGACCCGTTTCGATAAGGGACTGACCCCCTAGAGTGAGACAAATAAAAAACACCTTTAAGTTAAAAAACGGGTATGTAGTACCTAACAAT
>NZ_JBOZGL010000037.1:0-701 GCF_050846855.1 Priestia sp. TGN 0903 | reverse complement strand
GGCGAGAGGATCGGATATTTGCGCTCAGTGCGGAGAGGTTCGACTCCTCTCTCGCGCACAATACGTCGGAGCCCCTGACTAGGAGACATACCTAGTCAGGGGCTTCTTGTTGTCTGCATCGGTCCGCAGGAGTGCTCATGAGACCGCATGGGACCGCATCACTAATGCACGCTAGATGCACGGCCAAGAAATCTCCCCGGTGTTTTCTCGATCCCCTCTTGCATACCGGTACCCACATGTGTATACTGGGATACATCAGATAGGGAAAGGAACCCACGATGAACGCCACGATCACCTACCGCACCGGCAGCTACTACAGCGAGACCGACACAGCCAACCACATCTGGGAGATCTCCGACGAGCAGGGCATCGCCTCCGAGCTGTACGTCAGCATCAGCGACGCCGAGGTCATGCAGATCGAGACCCGCGAGGATCGCCGCGGCGAGGGCCTCGCCCGCCAGCTCTGGGAGGCCGCCAATGCGCAACTCGGCATCGTCTACCACAGCCTCCCCGCGCACCGTACCCCCGAGGGCGAGGCTTTCGCCAGCGCGGTCGGCGGCGAGTCCGTCACGGAGTGCCACATCGATAGCTGCGACTGCACGGACATCATCGACGACGACCCCTACGGCTACTGAGCCACCACCGACCACACGACAGGAGACAGACCATGACCAGCTACACCACCCGCGACGAGGCCATCC
>NZ_JBOZGL010000036.1:0-706 GCF_050846855.1 Priestia sp. TGN 0903 | reverse complement strand
CGCGATCGTGACGAACAGGCCGGAGTTGCGACCCTCGACGGCGAGCGCGACGCGGAGTTCGTACACGGAGCCCTCTTCGACACCGATAGGCACGAGATCGACGGCGGCGACGCGAGCCTTGATGACCTGAGCCTTCTGCGATGCTGCAGCCGGGGTCGTGTGCTTCAGTCCGGGCCGGTGGATCAGGTATACCACCGAGTCCTCCACGAACTTCTCCGAAATGGTCTCCGCCTGGGGGTCGCCGATCTTGATGGTGAGCGGCTCGAGGTTGCGCTCGCGATTGCCGACGCGCTTCTTCGCGACCTTGTCGCACAGGTACTGCGAGCTGGCGTAGGAGACGTCGGTGGAGATGCCGAACGACTTGATGGAGCACTCGATGGCGGTGCCCGCGTTGTACTCGGCGACGGTCGGCTTGTCGAGGTCCGCGACAGCGGGGGCGACGATAACGGCGGAGTTCTCGAGAACCTCCACGCCGTCGGGATTGAAAACAGTGAGAGACATGGGGGCTCCTTAGATGTTGGTCTTGAACTTGGGGTGTGCTGGGTTGCCGTTGGCGTCGACGGCTGGCGACTTGAGCCGCTTGTATCGGGCCTTGTCGGAGTCCGCGAGGTCGGCGGAGATGGTGACGTGGTGCCCGGTCGCGGTGTCGCGGACACGCACGACGCTCACCCCGGCTCGGGTGACGACTCCCGTTTCAACGTCGGAG
>NZ_JBOZGL010000035.1:0-787 GCF_050846855.1 Priestia sp. TGN 0903 | reverse complement strand
CGACGCTGGAGGTGTTGAGCATGTCTGACGAGCCCCATATCCCGGCCCCGTGTCCAGCCTCGTTGGCGGATGGTGGGCGTGCTTTGTGGCGTGGCGTGGCGGACGTGTTCGAGCTGACGCCGGAGCAGTTGGTGCAACTGGAGGAGGCGTGCCGGGCAAAGGATCGGCTCGATTCTCTGGATGCGGCGATCCGTGGCAAGCATGACGTGCTGCTGTCGATTGAGACGGACGGTAACGGAGTGTCCAGCTTGGTCGTGAACTCGGCGCTGCGTGAGGCGAACGCGACGGCCACGGTCCTCAAGCAGCTATTGGCCGCGCTGCGGTTGCCAGACGTGGAGGGTCGCCGGCCCCAGTATCGGGGTCCGAGGGGTGCCTATCAGAAGTCTGTGGAGTCGGTCGCATCCGCCGGCAAGGTGTCGAGCCTTGACCGGGCGCGGAAGCGGCGCGCAGGCTGATGTTCCGGCCCTTGTTCGAGGGGCAGAAGTGCTCTCTCGGCTATGCCGTCATCGACTGGCTCGAGGCGTATGCCTGCCATGGCCCTGGGCCGGTGGAGGGGCAGCCGTTGACGTTCGATGACGAGATGTTTGACTTCATCGTGGACGCCTACGAGCTCGAACCGGCGTCGGGGCGTCGGTTGATCTCTCGTGGCGTGCTGTCGATGCCCAAGGGTCGGGCGAAGTCGGAGGTTGCAGGGCTGATTGGCGTGGCGGCCGTGGCACTAATTTCATCTAAACCATCTCTGCCGGCAACAAACAGGACGTGATTAGCTCCCAGTACAACAAGCGCT
>NZ_JBOZGL010000034.1:0-1052 GCF_050846855.1 Priestia sp. TGN 0903 | reverse complement strand
TGACCGTCCCGACGCTGGACGGGTCACTCTCATCACCACGATCTAAGGAGGCACGGGATGCCGACCACACCGATCTATGGACTCCGGACGCCGGAGTTGGCGGACGCAAACAACGTCCCGGCAGATATGGCCCTGCTGGCTCAGGGCACCGAAAATGCGCTGTCGTCGCTGTCTCCGTCGTGGTCGTCATACGCCGTGGCGTGGTCGCAGAGCGACGGCACCACCCTCTCGATCGGAAACGGCACGCTGGAGGGTCGCTGGATGCAGGTGGGGCGTCTGGTGCACGCCTCGGTGTCGATGGGGCGAGGCTCGACCACCAATCTCGGGTCGGCGGCGTGGGTGTGGTCGATGCCGGTCAACGCCAGGGCCTGGGCGATGGTCGCTGGCGTGGGGTGGCTGGCGCGTGGCGGGTCTGAGTATCCGCTGACGGTGAGGCCGGTGGGCCCTGGCCGTGTGGTTGCGCTGATCCCGTCCGGGCGGATCTCCAACAACAACCCTGGTGGGTGGGCGTCGGGCGACTCGCTGTTTTTCACGATGACCTACGAGGTGTGATGATGGCTGATCGGATCACGTGGCGCGGCTCCCTGCTGTCGCCCCGCACTCGGGACGCACTGATCGAGGCCGAGCGGCTGGCTGCCGCGATGCCCGAGTTCCGTGGCTGGCGGGACGGGTGGATCATCCGCCCCGGTCAGGGGTCGTGGCAGCCACGCAGCCCCTACTCGGGCTCGACCCACACCGGAGACGGCGTGGTCGACCTGTCGATCCGCCACCACCTCACCCCACCGCAGCGCAAGGCGGTGCTGAGGGCGTGTCGGCAGGTCGGGTTCGCGGCATGGCATCGGATGCCGTCCCGCTCATGGGTGGAGCATCACCATCTGGTGCTCATGCCCCCCGACCAGACCACCAACACAGAGGGGCTGGCTGCGTCGGCGATGGTGCAGGTGTCGCACTACCGGCGTGGCCTCGACGGGCTCGTCGGCAAGGACCGCGACCCGGACCCGTGGAGACCGTCCCCGCTCCTGTCGTGGGAGCAGTACCAGCAGCGCACCGAC
>NZ_JBOZGL010000033.1:0-1121 GCF_050846855.1 Priestia sp. TGN 0903 | reverse complement strand
GGCAGCTCCAACTCGCCGGTACGGTGGTTGAGGAACGGGCCGGACGCCATTTTCTGCGCCAGCCGTCCACACTCGATCTGCGACTGGTAGGCGTGCCACTGCTGGCGATGCCCTGAGCGGTAGATCCAGCCCTGCTCGCGCATCGTCTCGAACAAGCGGTTGCGGCCGGTGCTGATCGCGGGGTCGCGTGAGAGCACCTTTGCGGCCTCGTCCACGGCGTAGTCGCCGGCGCAGGCGACCATGGTGGACCATGCGCGGGCGGCGGGTGCGAGTTCACGGGCACGCTGCTCGGCCAGTTCGCGGGCGTCCTCGGCCTCCACGACCATCAGCGCCAGTTCGCGCTTGGTGATCGACTCGACCCGGTAGCCGCCCGTCCTGCGGATGGAGGGCAAGACCTCGCTGGTGATCCAGCGGCGGAAGGTCGCGGCCTCCGGCTTGTCTGAGCGGATGACCACCTCGTACATGCCGGGCTCGCTGACGATGGTCATCTGCTGCGCGCCGCCAAGGGTGTCAATCTGAGTGACACCCCTCATATCGTCGGCGATGCGGCTGGCGGTCATGCTGACGTTGCCGAGTCTGAGGACTTTGCACAGGTCGGTAAGGACGAACCACGGCTCGCCGTCGATGGTGACGACGCGGACAGTGGCATCGCCGTAGGCGAAGGGGACGAGCGTGGCGCTCATGCTGCCACCGTCCGGCGAATCGCTGGGTAGGTGATGGCCTCGAGCGGGACGCCGAGGGCGTCTGCGAGCGCGCGTGCGGTCTGGGGTCCGGGCTGCTTCCGTCCGGCCTCGATGTTGGACAGGAATGCGCCCGACACTCCGACGTCCTTGGCGAGGCGAACCTGCTTCATCCCTACCGCGTTGCGGAGAGCGGCGACCGCCGCCCCGTTCACGAGTCTGGTTGCTTCCATAAGAAGAGAGCAGGAAAGAACAGGAAAGAAGTCAAGCAGGAAAAGGAATCACGTGCGAAACTGGCGCTGGCTAGGCGACACGCCGCGTAATTACAAGGATGTGTTTCCCTGCTGAGCGGCTACTCTTTCCTCATGACCCCGAATCTTTCCCGATTTTTCCTGTCACCGTGGTGGACATGATCACCGGCCAGCAGCTCCGAGAGGCGCG
>NZ_JBOZGL010000032.1:0-1289 GCF_050846855.1 Priestia sp. TGN 0903 | reverse complement strand
TAAGGGACTGACCCCCTAGAGTGAGACAAATAAAAAACACCTTTAAGTTAAAAAACGGGTATGTAGTACCTAACAATAACTTGGAGGTGTTTTTTCTATGGGGACAAGAGTCAGTTATCCGGTAGAAATAAAATTAAAAGCGATTGAAATGAGATTAGCTGGTATACCTGTAAAAGAAGTATTGTCACAGCTGAATATTCGTAATCATACCCAATTGAAAACGTGGATGACATGGTATAAAAATGGAGAAATGCATCGATTTGGACAGCCTGTAGGCAAGCAGTATTCATATGGAAAAGGTCCTGAATTTAAAAGCGAGACGTCTAAGTTAGAGGCAGAGAACCGGCAGTTAAAGCAACAGATTGAGATCTTAAAAAAGTACAAGGAATTGGAAAGGAAGTGGTACCAGAAATTGTAGTAAACACAGTGGAAGAGCTAAAAGGTCAGGTGCCTATTTATCAAATCTGTTTACATCTTAATATCCCTCGATCCACTTACTATCGTTGGAAGCAACATACAAAACGGGATACATTAAAGAAATGGATGGAACAACAAGTTGGTGAACAATGTCATAAACACAAGTTTCGATATGGCTATCGAAAGATTACAGCATTACTCAATCGAACGATGAAGATGAATCATAAGTTTGTGCAGCGTGCCATGCAGAAGTATGGTTGGCAATGTCGCGTAAAACGGAAGAAACGTCAGCGAACAGGGCAACCTTATCAGGTTGCAGAGAATGTATTAAATCGTGAATTTCGAGCTGATCGTCCTCTTCAAAAACTAGTGACGGATATTACCTACTTGCCTTTTGGACCCAAACAGTTGTATCTTTCAAGTATTCAGGATTTATTTAACGGAGAAATCATTGCGTATTCCATTGGTGATTGTCAAAACGTAGCGTTTGTTTTAGATACGTTAAGTCAACTTCCTTCTTTGCCTGAAGGATGCACGCTGCATAGCGATCAAGGTTCCGTGTACACATCGTATGCTTATCAACAAAAAATCAAAGAAAGAGGCATTACCATGAGTATGTCCCGCAAAGGGACTCCCGCAGATAATGCCTCTATCGAATCGTTTCATTCCTCGCTAAAGTCTGAAACGTTCTACCTTGACGAGTTGACATATACTACGACCACCATCGTAGAGCAAACCGTCAAAAACTATATTACGTATTATAACAATGCCCGTATTCAAACAAAACTAAACAACCAGTCACCGGTACAATATCGGCAACTGGTCGTTTAAAAGGTGTTTTGATCCCTGTCTCAAAAACAGGGGTCAGTCCC
>NZ_JBOZGL010000031.1:0-1360 GCF_050846855.1 Priestia sp. TGN 0903 | reverse complement strand
ATTGTTCTTTGAAAACTAGATAACAGTAATTGCTGAGGAAAAGTGAAACTTTTCTTTAATCAAACCAATAAATAACACAACTTTATGTTGTACCATTTATTCGCTAATGGTTAAGTTAGAAAGGGCGCACGGTGAATGCCTTGGCACTAGGAGCCGATGAAGGACGGGACTAACACCGATATGCTTCGGGGAGCTGTAAGTGAGCTTTGATCCGGAGATTTCCGAATGGGGAAACCCACTGTTCGTAATGGAACAGTATCTTTATCTGAATACATAGGATATTGAAGGCAGACCCGGGGAACTGAAACATCTAAGTACCCGGAGGAAGAGAAAGCAAATGCGATTTCCTGAGTAGCGGCGAGCGAAACGGAATTAGCCCAAACCAAGAGGCTTGCCTCTTGGGGTTGTAGGACACTCTATACGGAGTTACAAAGGAACGAAGTAAATGAAGCGACCTGGAAAGGTCCGTCGAAGAAGGTAACAACCCTGTAGTTGAAACTTCGTTCCCTCTTGAGTGGATCCTGAGTACGGCGGAACACGTGAAATTCCGTCGGAAGCTGGGAGGACCATCTCCCAAGGCTAAATACTACCTAGTGACCGATAGTGAACCAGTACCGTGAGGGAAAGGTGAAAAGCACCCCGGAAGGGGAGTGAAAGAGATCCTGAAACCGTGTGCCTACAAGTAGTCAGAGCCCGTTAACGGGTGATGGCGTGCCTTTTGTAGAATGAACCGGCGAGTTACGATCCCATGCAAGGTTAAGCTGATAAGGCGGAGCCGTAGCGAAAGCGAGTCTGAATAGGGCGTTTAGTATGTGGTTGTAGACCCGAAACCAGGTGATCTACCCATGTCCAGGGTGAAGTTCAGGTAACACTGAATGGAGGCCCGAACCCACGCACGTTGAAAAGTGCGGGGATGAGGTGTGGGTAGCGGAGAAATTCCAATCGAACCTGGAGATAGCTGGTTCTCTCCGAAATAGCTTTAGGGCTAGCCTCATGTTGTGAGAGTCTTGGAGGTAGAGCACTGATTGGACTAGGGGCCCCCAACGGGTTACCGAATTCAGTCAAACTCCGAATGCCAAAGACTTATCCATGGGAGTCAGACTGCGAGTGATAAGATCCGTAGTCAAAAGGGAAACAGCCCAGACCACCAGCTAAGGTCCCCAAGTATACGTTAAGTGGAAAAGGATGTGGAGTTGCTTAGACAACCAGGATGTTGGCTTAGAAGCAGCCACCATTTAAAGAGTGCGTAATAGCTCACTGGTCGAGTGACTCTGCGCCGAAAATGTACCGGGGCTAAACGTATCACCGAAGCTGTGGATTGACATCTTTGATGTCAGTGGTAGGAGAGCGTTCTAAGTGC